>CAVPDE010000023.1:0-249240 GCA_963702565.1 uncultured delta proteobacterium
TTCGATTCTCCGTTTCAGATATCGCAAAATACCAGCGGAAGCTATCACATTCTATAAACGAATGCAAAGGAGGCCTTCAAGACTATGAGCAGCAGAGGCTCCCGGCTTCAAAGACACCCCAATGACCAGATCCATGCCCCAAGACCAGTACGCGGCCGCGGAGGCCCTCGAGCCATCAGGAAAAGCCGCAAATCCGAAGGTCATGGCGAACGCGGTAGCATTTTTTGCATCCCCCTCAACTCAGTTTGTCACAGGGCAGGTGCTTTATGTTGATGGAGGGAAGTCGCTCGGAGGCCTTGGAATGTGAGAAAATGATTATGGCCCCATGAAAAGCCCTTCTTTTCTCCCTGCCGTAATAGGAGTCGCTCTTAAGGGGAGCGGCGTTCCTAATGACGAGGAGTTACGCGCCATCCATAGAGAAGTGAGAAAGGGGCGATGAGAAGGGAGGAGCCGGCTAAGTCCTCAATGGCATTATGGCTTCGCCGGTTCACTCCGCAGGATAAGAGACCTTAATTCATATGTCGAAGTACTTCTTGTCCCTCCCGACATCAATGAAGCCAGTGATCGCAACCAAGCTTTCCCTTTCGATAGCATAAATTCTTGCTTGAGTTGTGGCGCGGTGGTCGTCTTCATAGAAGCTTAAGGTGGGGAGCAGCCCTCCTGTGCTAAAATGACGAAAACTTTCCAAAACCTCTTTTATTCCATCGGAGGTTAATTTGCCGCCTTCATCGGCGATTCTAGCGGCCTCCATCGGGACCAGGATGTTAACCCATCCGTCCACGTACGCGACAGTGGGTTCATGATAGGGGTGCCGCATGTCATGAAGTTTCACTATTTTCTCCATACCGGGGACATTGGCTCCGTAGGGCGCAACCGACTGGATACCCAAAACCCCTTCGGCAGTTCCCATGGCCAGCTTTGAGAGATCCTCTGTAAAGACTCTATTGTTGCAGATAAACCTTGTTTTCATTGCCAACTTTCTGCTGTCCCGAAGGATGGTCGCTGCATTCATTGAAGTGGATACTATGAGTGCATAGTCTGGCTCAAAAGCTTGCATGGACAGGAGCTGCGGGGTTGCGTCCAAAGTGGGCCAATTCACAATCTGATCCGGGCCGACGTCTACGCAGATTTCGCTGGCGTACATCTTGGCAGCTTCAAGGGGTTCTCGTCCGTATATGTTGTCAGGGAACATGAAAACCAATCTGGGGTCCCTTGCTTTGTCGGTCCACGAATCTCTGATGTACTTGATGCCGGCCCTTGCAATGTCCAAGTAGGTGGGCCCGAGGCTAAAGTAATAGGGATACTTCTTGGGATTGGAGAGCTTGGCCGTTGTTCCTCCTGAGAACATGAACATCCGGTCTTTCATCGCAACGGGCGCTATAGCCAGGTTAGCGCCAGTGGACTGCATGTACATCCCTAGGACTTTGTCCTCATCTCTGAACTTTTTGTAGGCAAACTGGCTTTCAGAGAGTTTGTATTTGTCATCATAAATGATCAATTCGAGCCTCTTCCCGTTGATTCCACCGGCCTCGTTCAGATAACGCGACGCGTCAATCATGCCCATCGCACACTGCTTTCCCCAATCCAGTGTGGCGCTGGTCAAATCCAGCATGATTCCCCACTTGATGACTCCCTTTCGTTTGACAAAGGGAAGTCCCGAGTTTCTTGCGTTCTTGACTGAGTCCTCGATCTGCAGCAGGTAGGCGTCTGCACTGATTTCTCCTTTCACGGGGTCTTTGTTATGGACCGCCTCGTAGACTTGGGAGAAGAAGTGCAGGGACAACTCAAGGCACTTGGGGATGTCGTAGACGAACTTTGCGCTTTCAGCAAGGGAGGGAAGAATGGTCCGGCAAAATGCAACCATATAGTCATTCTGTGTAGACTCCGCTATGGCCTGAAAGAAATTCTTGATTGAGGTCACATAGAGTTCTTTGCTGGGAACTTCTTTCCCAAGGAGATCGATGGCCTCTTTCAACTTAGAGACGTTTTCATCCGTTCTGTGAATTGCCGCGCTATAAACCAGCTTAGGTTCAATGATCCGCCTGAATTCAAGAAAAGCCATGAGGTTAGATTCTTCAGAACCTGCTAACTTAGTTAAGTCTTCGGGGAGAACCTGACGAGCACTTTTTGTGATGAACGCGCCGCCCCCACGACCTTTTCTCATTTCCACGAGGCCCATCCCCTCCAGGGTTCTGATGGCTTCCCGGATAGTCCCTCTGCTGGCGCCGTAAGACTCCTGAAGGCTCCTTTCGGAAGCCAGCTTTTCACGCGGTTTTATTCTTCCCGCTGCAATGTCCGCTCGTATGGATTTCACAATTTCCCCAACCATCAGCATCCAGACGCTCCTCTTATTATCGGTACGACTATTTAAGGCATTTCTTCGAGAATTGTTGCTTTTGGTATGACATTATTATCGCCTTTTTAGATGGCTGTCAAGTATTTCAATTCTAATATTCGCCAACATCAAACGTTCTGCCAGTTTCAAGGCGCTAAGCAATCTTGCGGCAAACCTTGATTGTTTGCCATTTTCATGTGTAATTATGACAGGTAAATTAAGCTATTATAAAAAAAACAAAAACCTTAAGAATGATGATCAAGAAGCGATAAGGCAACTTCTCTTTGGGGTGCGATAATGGTCGATTCAGTTAATCCTCTCTTTTTTCTTGACAAGCCCAGCAAATGAATGTAGGACATTTTAGTAAATATATGATTATTTATTGGCGAGAGATCTTGAGAGCTTTATTAAGGTACTTCTAGAAGGGGGGTGAAACAGATAAATTTTGATTTTGCGAGGTATTCGTCTGCCGGTAAGGGACACGGATGATCGACATTAAACATAGTTGGACATTCAACACTAAAAGGGGTCAAGAAATGAGAACAAAGGGCATTAAGTTGGTTCTACTTTTCGCTTTCCTTTTGATCGTGGGGAGTTCCGGATTCGCCAACGCCGCGGAGATCACCCTAGGGGCCCTCATCCCGCTCACAGGGTTTGCTACGGGTTTCGGTGAAAATCAGAAGGTCGGGCTCGACATAGCCGTGGACGAGATCAACAAGGCAGGAGGCATCAAGGGAAACACGCTGAAGATGATCACCTATGACACGGAGAGCAAGGGCGAGAAAGCCATTCTAGGATTCAGGAAACAGGCGACGCAGGACAACGTGCTCGCCATCCTCGGGCCTTTCTTGAGCACCGAGGCGGAAGTCTGCTTCCCTCTGGCTAACAAGTATCAGATTGTTTCCATCTCCGCATCAGCGGCAAAACCCGGGCTGGCAGAGGCTCACAGGCCTTACGGGTTCATCAATGCCACCTCCGACATGAACACCCTGCCCCCTGCGGTAGACTACTGGGTCAAGACACACAACATCAAAACGGTCTGTATCGTCACCGACATCAAGGACGCGCTGAACAAAAGTACGGGGCAGATCGTGTTCCCCAAGCTCCTGGAAACCAAGGGCGTCAAGATCCTGGGCACTTCCGAATTTGTCACGGGTGAGATGGATTTCAGTGCCCATGTTTCCAAATTCAAAGGCATGAGCCCGGATGGGATCGTTATTTCCTGTACCCTTGCAGATGCGGCAGGCTTCATCAAGGAAGCCAAGAAGCAAGGCCTGGGAAAGCCCTTTATCGGCGGGGTGGCGATTCAGGCTCCCAAGTTCCTGGAACTGGCTGGTGCAGATGCGAACGGCACAATCACGGGCTCCAGCTTCTGGGTGGAGAACCCTGCAGCCAAAAGCAAAGCCTTTGTGCAGGAATTCATGAAAAGATATGGCGGCAGGGAGCCCAATCCCTTTGCCGCCAACATGCATGAAAACGTCTACATCATCAAACAGCTCATCGAGGCCACGGGCGTGACCAACAAACCTTCCGATCTGGACACGGACCGCCAGAAGATCCAGAAAGGGCTTGAGACCCTGAAGAACTTCGAGGGCGTCACTGGCACGTTCTCCGTCACCAAGGAAGGAACCGTGGACAAGTCCGGCTATGTGCTCATGGCCAAAGACGGTAAGTGGGTTAAACCGTAACGGGAAATGATTTTTTTTCAGCAAGTCATTAACGGTCTGATGCTGGGGTGTACCTACGTCCTCGTGGCGCTCGGGTACACCCTCATCTTCGGTCTTCTTCGCATGATCCACATGGCCCACGGCGAGGTTCTGATGATCGGGGGCTACGTGGCCCTCGTCATTATCGCCTATCTTCACGGCAACCTCTTCCTGGCCATGCTCGGGGCCATCGCCGTCACGGCGCTTCTTGGGATTACCATCTACGCGGCTTCGATCCGTTACGTGGAAAAGGGAGGGCATCTGTCCCCGCTCGTGAGCACGATCGGGATCGCCATTGTGCTTCAGGAGATCTTCACTAAGCTCTTCACCGGGGAAAAAATCGCCTTTCCACAGACGCTGGTTTTCAAAAACATTCAGGTCGGGGGCCTGTCCTTCAACACCGTCCAGATCTTCATCATCGTTCTCTCCTTTGCCGTGATGTTCGTCCTTTACCGGATTTTGAAGGGGACCATGATCGGTAAATCCATCCGGGCCGTGTCGGAAAACACGGAGACCGCGAGGCTTCTCGGAATCCGCGTGTCCTGGATCGTGGTCGTTACCTTTGCGCTGGCCTCTGTCCTGGCCGGGATCGCGGGAGTCCTGGTGGGCATTGCCTATCACAGCATCTATCCCCTCATGGGAATTGAAATCGGCTTAAAAGGTCTGGCGATCATCATCATCGGTGGAATGGGCAATGTGGTGGGCGCCATGTTCAGCGGTCTCCTCGTGGGGCTCATGGAGGTCTTCAGCGTGGCCTACATCAGCTCTTCCTACAAGGATGCGTTCACTTTCGGTCTCATGGTCCTCATTCTCATCTGGAAGCCTGAAGGGCTTTTTGGCTCTGTCACGGAAAAGAGATAGCATGATCAGCCCCTACACGGAATCCATTCTCATCTTCATCGGGATCAACACGATTCTCGCTTACAGTTTCTACATTCCCATGACCACGAACCAGATCTCCGGAGGGCAGGGGGCGTTCATGGGAATCGGCGCCTATTTTTCCGCAGCCATGACCGTCAACTATCACATCCCCTTTCCTGTGGCCCTGGTCGTCAGCGGGCTCATGGCGGGAGGCGTGGGCGTACTTGTGGGATTTCCGGCCCTCCGAATCAGAGGCCTTTACCTTGTGATCATGACGCTGGGTTTTGCGGAGGTGGTCCGGGTCTTTTTCCTCACGAGCGAGTATTTCGGAGCGGCCTACGGATTCAGCAAAATCCAGGAGCTCACCACCATGACGAACGTGGCCGTCGTCCTGGGCCTGATCATCTTTGTGGTCTACAGGCTGGAGCGCTCCTACCTGGGAAGAGCCTTGGAAGCCATCAAAGAAAACGACCTTGCCGCGGAAACGCTAGGGGTCAACATCACCAAACTCAAAGTGCTCATGTTCGGGTTCGGCGCCATGGTCGCGGGGCTCGGCGGAGCGCTTTATGCGCACTATGCGCTTTTCATTGACTCCAACAATTTCGGTTTTCACCGCTCCATTGAGATGGTCATCTTCGCCATCTTTGGCGGCGTCACCTCCATCTGGGGCCCACCCATTGGTGCAGCCATCCTCACGGTTTTTCCGGAAGTGCTCCGATTCATCCAGGAGTGGAGAATGGTATTTTTCGGCCTGCTCATGATCCTTATGATGACCTTCCGTCCCCAGGGGCTGGTGACCAAGCACATGTTCAAAGACGTTTTGTCACGAAGAGGGAGACAAGAGGTTGGGGATCCTGCTTGAAACAAGGCTGATTTCAAAGCGGTTCAACGGCTTCAGCGCTTTGAGGGGGATTGATCTCTCCATCAGGTCCGGGGACATCCACGCGGTGATCGGGCCGAACGGAGCAGGAAAGACCACCCTCTTCAACCTCTTGAGCGGCGTGTATCGATGCTCCGACGGCGAGATCGTGTTTCTCGACAAGGAGATCACCCACCTGAAACCCTATCAGATCTCCATCATGGGCATGGCAAGGACCTTCCAGAACATTTGTCTTTTCCCTCAGATGACGGTCTGTGAAAACGTGATGGTGGGACGGCACGCGTATCACGGCACCAACCTCTTCAAGGTGTTCCTGCGACGTCCTTTCGCGAAATCCGCGAGCGAGGCCAACATCCGCAAGCGGGCTGGAGAGATGCTGGCTTTCGTGGGTCTTCACGAGGAGCGGGACCAGCTCGCGTCCAGCCTCCCCTACGGAGATCAGAGGCGACTAGAGATCGCCCGAGCCCTTGCGACGGAACCCAAGCTTCTCCTGCTCGACGAGCCGGCCGCAGGCATGAACCCCTATGAGACAGAGGGGGTTCTGGAACTGATAAAGAAGATCGAAAGCCAGGGAATTTCCATCCTGCTCATCGAACATGACATGAAGCTGGTCATGGGGATTGCCCGCCGGATCACGGTTCTCAATTTCGGCGAAAAAATCGCGGAAGGAACGCCTGAAGAAATCCAGAACGACCCGAAAGTCATCGAGGCTTACCTTGGAAGCGAATAACAACGCGCTGCAGGTCGAAGATCTCCACGTGTCCTACGGCCACATCAAGGCCGTAAAGGGTGTTTCCATGGACATTCAGGCCGGGGAGATCGTGAGCATCATCGGGGCCAACGGCGCGGGAAAGTCGACCCTGCTCAAAACCATTTCAGGTCTGATCAAACCCAGGATGGGGAGCATTCAGTTCGAGAACGCATCGATTGTCGGGATCGCTCCGGAAAGAATCACCCGCATGGGGCTCGTCCACATTCCCGAGGGCAGGCAGATTTTGGCAACTCTGACGGTCTACGACAACCTGGAGCTCGGAAGCATTCCTCTGAGGAACCGTTCGGAGCTGGGCAAGAAGTTTGAGGAGGTTTTCGAAACCTTTCCCGTATTAAAACAGAGGGTCCATCAGCCCGGCGGAACCCTTTCAGGAGGCGAGCAGCAGATGCTCGCCATCGGAAGGGCTCTCATGGGGGAACCCAAACTCCTCATGATGGATGAGCCGTCTCTGGGACTGGCTCCCATCCTGATCAATGAGATTTTCAAAATCATCACGGTGCTTCGAGAGAAGAAGAAAACCATTCTCCTGGTGGAGCAAAACGCAAGGAAAGCCCTGCTCACATCCGACCGATCGTACCTTCTCGAAAACGGCCTGATCGCCATGTCAGGATCTTCCTCTGAAATGATTAACAATCAGAAAATCAAGGATTCCTATCTGGGAACGAGGTGAGTTTGATGATCGATATACCTGAACGCATCAACCTGGCGTCCTACTATCTGGACAGTCATCTCGAGGCTGGGCGGGCAAACAAGACGGCCGTCTATTTTGAAGGCAAAACCTTCTCCTACCAGAACATGGCCGCCCTCGCAAACAAGGCGGGCCATGTGTTGCGGGATCTCGGTGTGGAGGCGGAAGACCGGGTGCTCATCGCGCTCAACGACACACCGGAGTTCATTGCCACGTGGTTCGGCATTATCAAGATCGGTGCCGTGGCGACGGACGTGTACTCCTATCTCCAGCCCAAGGATTACGAGTATTTTCTCAACTACACGAGAGCGAAAGTGGCCATCGTGGACCCTTCGACGGTGGACAAGATCGAATCTGTTGCGCCCAAGTGCAAACACCTCAAGCATCTCATGGTGGTCGGTCAGAAGGCCCGCGGCAAGCTCCTCTCCTTCGAGGAGTTGGTGGGCAAAGCCTCTGACCGGCTCGACCCCGAAGACACCCATGCTGACGACATTGCCCTCTGGAAATTCACGTCAGGCAGCACGGGGCAGCCCAAAGGCGTGGCCTTGACTCACCGCAACTCCATCTACAATTTCCTGACCTACGGCCGCCAGGTGTTGCAGTACCGGGAAGAGGACATCACGTTGTCCGTGCCCAAGCTTTTCTTCGGCTATGCGAGGGACGCAGGGGTGGTCTATGCCTTCGGCTCAGGAGCGGCTGCGGCCATTTTCTCGGAACGATCCACCCCTGAAAAGATTTTCGACATGATCGAAACGTGCAGGCCTACGGTCCTCATCAATGTGCCGACCATGATCAATTCCATGATCGAATTCCCAGGAGCGAAAAGCCGCGACCTCAGCTCTCTTCGTTTCTCCACTTCCGCAGGAGAAGCGCTTCCCGCAGAGCTCTACCATCGGTGGAAAGAAACCTTCGGGGTGGAGGTCCTCGATTTCATCGGCTCGGCCGAGCTCTACCACGGCTATGTTTCGAACCGGCTGGGCGAAGTGAGACCCGGGAGCCTGGGCAGACTGGTCCCCGGCTATGAAGGTAAGATCATTGATCAAGAGGGAAAGGAACTGCCGGACGGCGAGGTCGGAGAGCTCTGCGTCAGGGGACAGAGCGCGGGGTTGCTCTATTGGAACGAGTACGAGAAAACCCGCAAGACCTTCAAGGGCGACTGGGTGCACACCGGTGATCTTTTCAGACGGGACAAGGACGGATACTACTGGTTCATGGGTCGTGGAGGAGATCTGCTCAAAGTGGGGGGCATTTTCGTCGCACCTCTCGAGATCGAAAACTGCCTCCTGGCTCATCCTAGCGTGAAGGAGTGTGCAGTCATTGGAGCGGCCGATCCTCAAGGCTTGATCAAGCCCATGGCGTTCATTGTGACCAAGGAAGGGGTCAAGCCTTCAGAAGACCTGAGCCGAGCCATTCAGGATTACGTGAAGAGCACGCTGGCTCCTTACAAGTTCCCTCGGTGGGTGAAATTCCTGGACGAGTTGCCCAAAGACGATCGAGGCAAAATCAGAAAGCGGGTTTTGAAAGAGAGTATCTCATAATGATTTTCTCTGCGTTCTCCGCGCCTCTGCGGTGAGACCAGACAGGAGACTGAACATGCTGAAACCCATTTACGATTCGAGCAAAGGCAAGATGCGCGTCGCCGGCCTTGTTTCAGGATCAGGATCCAGTTTCAGGACCATCATTGAACAGCAGATCCAAATGCAGGACAAGGGCGGGTGCCCCTACGAGGTCGTTGGGATTTTCAGCGACAATCCGAAATGCAAAGGCCTGGACATGGGAAAGGAATTCAATGTTTCCGTGTTCGTGAACGGCATTCGTGCCTTTTATGAAAAGCGTGGGAAGAAGATCACGGACAAACAGGTCAGAGAGGAATACGACAAAGAGACCATAAAACTTTTCGGGCCCGTGAAACCCGATTTCCTGGCCTATGCCGGATATGTGTGGGCTACGACCGCGCCCATCGTGAATGCCTACATCGGAGTCAATGCGCACCCGGCGGACCTCTCTATTGAAAAGGACGGCCGCCGCGCCTATGCCGGTGCGAACGGGGTCAGGGACGCGCTTCTGGGGGGCGAAAGCGAGGTGAGGTCCAGCCTGCATCTTGTCACCACCCAGGTGGACGGAGGACCGATCCTGCTCATTTCCGAACCGGTCCCTGTGGACAAGAACTCGGGTATGTCGCTGGAAGAGGCTTCTCGATTCTACCTCAAGCCGCTCAATGACAAGACGCGAAAGCTATTTCCCCGAGTGGTGAAAGACATTGCCGAAGGCGCCTACCGCTGCGACGAGAAAGGGCTTCTTTATTACGGAGACACTCCAATTCCCAAGGGCGTGCGGCTGTAGGCGGCTGCCGGGAAACCCCGATTCGGAAGGAAGGTCGAAAAATCCGGCATGACGATTCTGAAGTCTTTTCCATACATGTTCGGTAATCTCAGATGGGAAGACGTGTCTGAAGCCGAGGACAGGCAGAAGGTGGTGCTGCTTTTGCCCCTCGGCTCTACCGAGGCTCATGGTCCGCATGCTCCTCTTTCGACAGATACCACGATTTCAATGGAAGTCTGTTTGATGTCCGCTGAGAAGCTGACAGGGAGGGGCTATAGGGCCTTTGTGCTTCCTCCCCTTGCCTATGCGGTGACGGAATGTGCCAGTCAATTCCCCGGTACGATCTCCATCTCTCCCGAGGTCGATACGCGTCTCATTTCCGATATATGTCTTTCGCTCGTCGGCGGAGGCTTCAAGAAGATATGCATCTTTAACAGCCACTTTGAGCCTGTGCACGTGCAATGCATCTACGAGGCCATCGACAGAGTGAAGGAGGCGTCAGGGGTGGACATCGCCTTCACGGACATCACGAGAAAGAAGTATTCCTCAAGATTGGTTGACGTGTTTCAGATGGGAGAGAGTCACGCGGATCGTTATGAAACCTCCCTTGTGATGGCGATCGACCCCAGCCTTATCGACGAGGAGAGGCGGAGAACGTTGCCTCGCCTTCCCGTCAACCTGGTAGAAAAGCTTTTTGAACAGGGTCTCAGCAAGTTTAAAGAGTTCGGAATGCCTGCGGCCTACTGCGGCGATCCGGCATCCGCCAGCGTTGAGGAAGGACAAATGATCCTGGAACGGCTTTCGGATTTTGTCCTTGAGGATGTAGAGGGCCTTATCTCGGGAACAGGGGCGCAGATCCACCGTGGCCTATATGGCAGGCAAAAGCGTGAAGAGGGCCAATAGTGAACGCCGATGCCGCAGTGTAGGAGAACCCGATCGCATCAAAGACCTTCTTCAGCGAGTGGGCTTCCTGACGCACCTCTTCTCAAGGGAATGCGGCTTAAGGTCAGGCGTTCAGCTCAGCCAGGATCTGGGCTGCGTCCCGGACAAAACCGGGGCACAGGGTGCGAAAGAGGCCGTCCTTGACCGCCTTGTCCCTTCCCTCCGGGGTGTTCAAGTCCACTCCCAGCAGGTCGTTGCAGATGATCGTCCCGTGCTTCTGCTCGAAGAGCCGGATGAATTTCCTGTTCAGGTCGTAGACCTTGAATCTTGTTTCCTTTTCCGTTGACCCCTCCTTGACCTTGAAGCCCAGGACCATCATGGCTCCCGTCACTGCTCCGCATTCACGGCCCATGCCCATTCCGGCGCCGAAAGCGCGGCCCAGCTTGAAGGCTGTTGGGCGATCCAATCCGTAGAGCTCGCCGAATCCGGCGAGCATGGCCTGTGTTCACGTGTAGCCCTGATCAAAAAGGGTCGCTGCTGTTTCAATCGGATCCATGACTTTTCTCCTTCGGTCGGCGTTGAGCGGCAGTATGACACAAGGGCGTGTTGATGGCAATGCTACGCCATCCTTTCTTCCACCCCCACCCTCGCCCTCCCCCATCGGAGGCTGTGTCACAATGTCATTTCGAGGCGAGAGCCGAGAAATCTTGATTGCGTAAGTAGCGGGAGTGTAAGATTTCTCCCTCCGGTCGAAATGACAGAAAACAAACTCCCCCCTGATTGCGACACAGTCTATCGAGGGGGAGAGAAATCTGAGGTTATCGGACAGGCACCTGTCCCCCTTTTATGAGTTCATCAATCTTGACTTACAGCGTGATTTGGAACAGTTTCTCTTAGGATTCCAACGGCGGAGAAAAAAATGAAATCAAAGCTACCCTTAGGGAAAATCGATCCCAATATCCTTGCCGGGCTTCTGTCGCAATACACGAGCACAGGCAAGCGGGTCCTCATCGGCGCTGGGATCGGAGAAGATGCAGCGATCATCGACATGGGTCCTATTTATCTGGTGGCCAAAACAGACCCCATCACTCACGTGACCGGTGAAATAGGCCACTATGCGGTCCACATCAATGCAAACGACATTGCCTCCATGGGCGGCCGACCTTTATGGTTTCTCGCCACCCTTCTCATGCCTTCTGGAAGCAGTGACCGGGAGTTAAAGAAGATCTTCTCGCAGATCTCCAAGACGTGCAAGGAACTAGGCATCGCTTACTGTGGCGGGCACACGGAAGTGACGAGCAGCGTCAACATCCCGCTCGTGGTCGGGCACATGCTGGGAGAGGTGAACAAGGAACACCTGAAGCCTACTTCGGGCGCTCGGGAGGGGGATGATCTGGTAATGACGAAGTCCGCAGCCATAGAAGCCACGGCGATCATTGCCCTTGAAAAAGCAAAAGAGCTGGGAGCTTCATTTCCAAAGAAGTTCATTCGCAAAGCGCAGAAGTACCTCCACGCGCCTGGAATAAGCGTTGTTAAGGAAGCGATCCTGTTGAGAGGCATGCCAGGGGTTCACGCCTTTCACGACCCGACGGAAGGAGGTCTGGGGACGGGGATATTCGAGATGGCTAGGGCAAGCGGTCTTGGCGTGGAAGTGTATGGCGAGAGGATTCCGTTGACCGAAGAAACGCGCTTGCTTTGCGAATACTGTCACATCGACCCCCTTGGCGCCTTTGCTTCGGGTTCTCTTCTGGTTGCCGCGTCGCCCACCACATCGGAAATGGCTATCAAGAAGCTGTTAAGAGCAGGAGTGCCGGCGACTCGAATCGGCAGGATGGTCTCGAAAAAGAATGGAGTGAAATTGATGAAGGGTTCCAAAAAGATGGATCTGCCGGTTTTTCACCAGGATGAGCTGTCAAGAATATTTGGTTGAGGGGAGCCTCAGCCCGGGGTTTGTAGCTTTTGGTCGCGTTCAAGACCCTCATTCCACTTGCTATTTGCCGTGATATATGTTAAGAATAGTAAGGAAAAACAAGCTTTCTTGACTTGAGTCTATAAGAAAGTAAGGAAAAAGCCCGCGTTGTTTCCGGCGAAGGGCGTGTATTGGGGTGAGGTTTTTAGGGATGGTTGACAAAAAACCAGAAGAAAAAAAAGGAAAAGATCCGTTTTCAGACAGTTCGGAGATCTTCGAAAGAATTTTCAAGGAAGCCACCAGCGAAATCCAGAAGGAGACAGGAAAGGTCTTTGCAAGACCGGGTTTAAAGCCGAAACCCAAACCTGAAGCCAAACCAAAGCTCGGAGCCAGGCCAAAGGCACCGACAAAACTTGAGCTTGAGCCAAGAGAAGAAGAGGAATCCAAAGCGGCGCCGCTGCAGGATAAACCTCGGTCCAAACAAAAGCCGAAGCCCCAGCCCCCAGTGTTCAGGCCAAGGCAGGACCCCGTTCGCAGACCCGTCAAAAGAGCCTCCGGCACCGACGGAGAGGACGCAGGGCAAGATCTGCTGTCCACTAATCCTGCAATGAGAAGCCGAGTCCAGGAACAAAGATCGAAAGACGAAGCAGACGGGGAATTCAAGAAACCCAAGCTTCCCAGGAAGAAAGGCAAGGGCTCCCCTGTCCTCAGAATCGTTCTTCTGCTTGTCCTGCTGGCCGTAGGGGTTGGGGGCGCAAGCGTTTATTTCGGAATCATCGATCTGAGCGACTATATGGGCGGGCTGGAACCGGCAAAAAAAGCGTCTCCCAAGGTCGCTGCAACAAGACCTTCTCCGGCCCAACCCGCTGAAAAAGCGCCGCCGCAGCCGGCACCGCCGCAAGCGAAACCGGCAGAGCCCCCGAAGCAGCCGCCTCAGGCGCCACCGGTTCAGCCACAGCAGGCACCTCCCAAACCGGCAGAGACTGTGACGCCGCCCAAGCCCAACGAAGTGCAACCACCCGCAGCAAAGGCTGAAACTCCGATTGAACCAGTTAAAGCGGTAAGCCCTCCTGCACCACCCCCTGCACCTCCTGCGGCAGCGCCTCCCAAGCCGCCGGAAGCCCAGGTTAAACCGGTACCCCCCGCACCCCCTGCAGTCGCAAAGGTGGAAACACCACCACCGCCGGTACAACCGCCAGTCAAAGTTGCACCTCCGCCGGCACCGGTGCAGCCTCCCGTAGTGAGTCAGCCCCAAGCCCCTCCGCCGCCTGTGCAACCCGCCGTGAAGAGCGAGCCCAAAACTCCTCCTGCGCCTGTTCAACAGCCGGCGGTTCCCAAGAAGGCTGAGACCCCCCAATCGGGCACGCAGCCTAAGGAGGTTGCTGTTGCCAAAACCACCCCCCCTGCGAGCGGGGTCTCTTATCCCTACTCCGTTTATCTGGGATCTTTCCAGAACCTGGAATACCTCAAGAGAGCCCTGTCCGTTTATGAGAATCAAGGTCTCTCTTCTTACTGGACCAAAGTAGAGCTTGGAACAAAGGGAACATGGTACCGCGTCTTCACAGGACATTTCAAAAGCGCTCAAGAGGCTGAGGCGTTCATACAGCAGAAGAAAATCAAAGACGGCGAGGTCAGGGCGATGAGGTACACCAACCTGATCGGGACCTTTGAAAGCAGACAGGGAGGGGAAGAAAAAGCCCGCGCTGTGGTCGGTATGGGATTGAACGCCTACTGGGTTCAGCTTGGAGACGGTCAAGTGCGGCTCTGCAGCGGTGCCTTTGTCAACAAAGAGGATGCCGAAAAGAACCAGGCGGAGCTCAGCGCCAAAGGAATCAAGAGCGAGATCGTTGAGCGATAGAACCTCAGAGGGAGATGGATCCTAAAGCGCGGTTAATGCCGCGAAATTCCCCCCCACAAACTCACGACCCGGTCATCAGGCGTTTCCCAAACCCGGCGATGGAGTTCCTTAAGGAGCAAGGGATCATAAAGGATGATTCTCTTCTCTCTTGGGCTCAAAGCAAGCGGTCCTTGAGACATTGCTTTTTCAAGAAGACCGGCCCTGCCTGCGGCGATGGCCTGTGTGACTTTTCCTTCTTTGCCCCGCAAAAGCCCCAGGTGAATTGCATTCACGACGGGATTGATGACGGCCTTCACAAACCCCCCTGCCTCGGGGAATGAGGCAAAGGTCTTATGTTCCGATGCCAGGCTCGCCTCGATCGATTTCAGTACCATGGGATGTTCCGTCTCTTCCGGTATGAGCAGCAGTCCCAGCATTCGGAAGCTCCGGCCGACACTTGCACGGCTCGACCACACGGACAGGGGGATCGATAGAAGGAGAGGGATGAAAATGGGGGCGTTCCACCAGAAAAAGGAGCGGTTGATGAAAAAAAGAGCCATGGCCCAGATCAGGGCGAGCAGGGTTCCCATCCCGTGAAACCTGATGGCTTCCATCCACCCGGTTCCGAGGTCACTCCTCTGCTGAGGACCCCAGCCAACCTGCCGGCCTAGAAGGGTGATGAAGACGAACTTGCTGTGGAAGAGCATCCTCACGGGCGCGAAAAGAGCGGAGAGGAAAACCTCTAGAATCAGGCTCGCGAGGAGTTTCAGCCTGCCGCCATACTTGCGCACCTGATCTCCCTTGAACATGATCAGGAGAATGCTGAACAGCTTGGGCATGAAGAGAATGATGGCCGTGGTCCCGAGAAGCGTGAGAGCCCACTGGGGATGCCACACAGGCCAGTCCGGAAACAGGGCGCGGCCCTGAGGGAAATAGACCGGAGTGCGAAACGCCTCGGTAATCGCCGCCGTTGTGCTGAGGGTGATGAACAGAAACCACAGCAGGGACGACCCGTAAGACATGGCGCCGTGCAGGAACAGGGCGCGGTGGGCGGAAAGCAATCCCTTGGCAAAGGCGATGCGGATGTGCTGGAGATTTCCCTGGCACCACCGTCGATCCCGCTTCAACTCTTCGAGCAGGGTAGGGGGCACCTCTTCATAGCTGCCGCCCAGGTCATAGGCGAGCCACACTTCCCATCCACCCCTTCGCATGAAGGCCGCCTCGACAAAGTCATGGCTCATGATGAACCCGCCCCGCGGAGGCTTGCCCGGCAGCTCCGGGAGCCCGCAGTGCTGCATGAAGGGCTCCACTCGAATAATCGCATTATGCCCCCAGAAGTGCGAATCGCCAAGCTGAATAAAGTGAAGCCCGGCTGCAAACATGGAGCTGTACACGTGGTTGGCAAACTGCTGGGTGCGGGCCATCAAGGTCTCCCGGTTCACGGCAAGAGGGGCGGTCTGGAGGATGCCCACTTTCGGATGCCGCTCCATGGCCTGAACCATCCGAACCAGGCTTTCCCCGGCCATCACGCTGTCTGCATCGAACACGATCATGTAGCGGTAGTTCTTGCCCCACCGCCTGCAGAAGTCGGCGATGTTGCCGCTCTTGCGCTTGAGGTTCACCCGCCTTCTTCGATAGAAGATCCGGTTGAAAGCCCCAAGAGAGCGACAGGTCTCCGCCCACGCGATCTCTTCTTCGACCCACCGGTCAGGGTCGCTCGAGTCACTGAGGACAAAGAAGTCGAAATACCGGATCTGGCCGGTGCCCTCCAAGGACTGGTAGGTCGCCTTAATGCCGGCAAACACCCGGTCCGGTTCCTCATTGGCCACGGGAATGAGAATCGCCGTTCGAGCCCCGGTCTCTTCCAGCGTCAGATCCCCTTCAATGCCGAGGGTGATGGAGAAACGATCCACGCGCCGGGCGAGCGTAAGGAGTCCTGCCATGGCTTCCCAGAAGCCGATGGAGATCCAGGCAAAGAGGGTGGCGAAGACGACGACAATGACAAACTCCAGACGGGTAGAGCCCCGATGGGGGAGGATGTCGGCCATGTGGCCGCTCGCAATCACCGAGGTGGTGAGAATGAGGGCCAGGAGCAGAAGCCTCCTGAGCCGTGCGGTGTTCTCCCATGGTTTGTCGAGAGAGGTCAGATTCATGATCCTTGGTCCGAGGTCATCGATTGAGGTTTGCCTTCCACAAGAGTCAGCAGCGGGATCCTGTCCCGAACGATCCGGATCATCTGAATTTGCCGGGCACCATGGATCCCCGGTTCAACGCGGGCATGGACTGGATTTGCCCGCAAAGGCCGCGGATTCCGGTCAATGGAGGGATCTTGCCTTCCGGAGAAACAAGGTCTTGCGTGGCAGGGGAGGCTCTCTCCGCGAGGATCGCCTGCAGGGCTCGCCACGATTCCGTGATGGGGTGGGATTCGGGAGAATCTTCCAGACGGGATTTGGCTTGATTCAGCGCTTGCAGGGCCAGCTCAAGGGTTTCCACCGAAGACAGGTTCAGGAATTGAAGATACGCGAGGACTCGCTGCTGGGCCCTCCTCCAATTCTTATCATGAAGCGGTTGGCTACGGCTCATCGGGATTCCTCACGGTTGATAAGCGTAGCTCCAGGTTTCGGTCAGAGCATTGTCTCCCAGCTTGAGATAGGCCCGGAGTTCCACGACAGGCCTTCGGATAGCGGGCAGGACTTTTTCCAAAGAGCTGGGATCCTCAAAGCTGATCTGAAAGACGAGCCTCCAGCCGCCGGTCACACTGTTCTTGTAGAGCTGTTGCTCGATGAGCTTTCCCCGTGGCTCCACACTGAGGACCGCGGTGAGAGGTTTGTCCGCCGGGAGCGCATCCAGCCGTTCTCCCGCGAAATCGATCACGAACACCTTTGTCTTGTCATTTCTTCCCTTGGCAATTCGGGTGGCCGTCACACGGCCCGCAGGCGGCCGGCTGGGGCCGGGGTAATGCCAGAGCATCCGGTAGGAAAACCAGACAGGCTTCCCTTTTTCCGGAAGGCGATCGGGTACCCAGAAAGCGATGATGTTGTCATTGATCTCCTTGTCTGTAGGAATCTGGATGAGCTCGACCCGGCCGTCGCCCCATTTTCCAACCGGGCTGATCCAAATGCTGGGCCGGGTTTCGTAGCGCGCCTCCAGATCCTGGTAATGATCAAAATCCAAATCCCGCTGGATAAGGCCGAAACCGACAGGATCGGGTGTATAAAAGGAGGTCATGAGAAGGGTACGGGGATTGTACAAGGGTCTCCAGATCCATTCGCCGGAACTGGTTGCGATGGAGAGCCCGTCCGAGTCGTGGATTTCCGGTCTGAAGTCATCAATGGGGCGCTGGCTCACGTTTTCCCCGTAAAAGAACATGCTCGTCAGAGGCGCGATCCCGATTTTGTCCACCTTTTTTCTTGGGAAAAGCCGGCTTGTGACATCGATCACGGTTTCCTTTCCCGGCGTGATCACGAAACGGTAAGCGCCGGTGATGCTGGCGGAATCGAGGAGAGCGTAGACCGTGATCTTCTTGGCGCCGGCCTCGGGTTTCACAATCCAGAAATCCGTGAATGAGGGGAATTCCTCCCCTGAGGGTAAGCCCGTGTCAATCGCGAGACCTCTTGCAGAAAGGCCGTAGCTCTGCTTCTTGGCCACAGCCCGGAAGTAGCTCGCGCCGAGAAAGACAGCCACTTCATCCCTGTAAGCGTCCACATTGATGGGAAAGTGGATGCGAAAGCCGGCAAATCCCAGGTTGGGGGGAACCCGGTCTTTGATATCGTTCTTTCCGTACTTGAAGAGATCTGCAGAGAACGGCACAGGCTGGACCGCTGCAGCGTCAACCGTGTAGATGTTGACGGTTCTTACGTAATACAACCCGGGATGGAAGAACTGAAGAGTGAAGGGCAGCTTTTCCTTGAGCCAGACCGCCTGGTCAGGATCGAAGCGGATGTCCCGCCACTCATCATACTTCAATTTCACCAAGAAGTCGGGGACGAGCGCCTGGCGTTCCTGGAAGGGCTTCTTCGCCAAGTCCTGAGCCTTGTTGATCACGTTTTGCAGGCTGAAAGCTTCTTTGGACTCTGCCGCCTGCAGGAGTCCCGGAAGGAGAAGGAGATGGCAGGCGAGCAGCGTCAGTACCGGAAGGGTGCGCAGGTTCCTCTGCACGCGACGAAGATGAGTCGAATGAGCCATAGGATGAAATCCACTCTTCACGTTGAAAACAAACCCGCATCGAGTTCTGCGAACCCGACAATCAGAGGCAGCCAAATAACCAATATTTCAAAAGAAATGGGTTACTGTCAAGGGGAAAGTGGGGAAAGGCCTATGGGGGTCACGCGAAAAAGCCATAGGGTTTGTTGAAGTCAGCGGACAAGGACTTCTTTAAGGATGGAGAGGTTGTCCAGTGCTTTTCCGGCACCCATAGCCACAGTAAAAAGCGGATTTTCCGAAACCGTGATGGGGACCTTTGTTTCCTCCTTCAAGAGCACGTCGAGATTCTTGAGCAGGGAGCCTCCTCCAGTGAGCACGATTCCTTTGTCGAGAATGTCCGCCGACAATTCGGGCGGCATTTGTTCCAGAGCACTCCGGACCGCCTGAAGGATGGTGTTCAACTCCTCGGAAATCATTTCCCGCGCTTCATCGGAGTCGATCGTCAAAATCCTGGGAGTCCCGGTCACCAAATCCCTTCCCTTCACGTCCATGGTTTCCACTTTTTCCCCGGGATAGGCGTTTCCGATGGTCATCTTGATGACCTCTGCCGTGCTCAGCCCGATCAGAAAATTGTAGTTGCGGTTGATGTACTGGACTATGGCCTCATCGATCTTGTCTCCCGCCACTCGAACCGATTTGCTGTAGACAATCCCTCCCAGGGAGATCACCGCGACTTCTGTCGTGCCGCCCCCGATGTCCACCACCATGTTGCCTGTCGGCTCCGTGATCGGCAATCCCGCGCCGATGGCTGCAGCCATGGGTTCTTCAATGAGGAAAACTTCGCTTGCTCCTGCGGACTTGGCGCATTCGTAGATGGCCTTTTTTTCCACAGGAGTGATGCCGATGGGGATAGAGATGATAATGCGGGGTCGGATCAGGGTTCGGCGACGATGGACCTTGCGGATGAAATGCCGGAGCATTTCCTGCGTCACCTCAAAGTCGGCGATCACGCCGTCCTTCATGGGACGCACAGCGTCGATGCGCTCAGGAGTTCTCCCGAGCATCATCTTCGCTTCTTTGCCCACAGCCAGGACTTTGTCGAACCCGGTTTCATCTCTTTTCAGAGCGACCACCGAAGGCTCGTTGAGCACGATCCCCTTGCCTTTGACATAGATGAGGGTGTTCGACGTCCCGAGGTCGATTGCAAGGTCGTAGGAAAATCTTCCCCACATGGAACTTAATCCCATGGCCACAAGCCCCTGTCCGTAAAGTTGCTTGCAGCTTACTTACCGAAACTTGTGCAGTTTGGCAAATAGAAAATGGGTGACTGCGGGAAGGAATTGGCACAGACCTTTCCCTGCGCTTTGGCAAGCGCCCGTTGCTCGGCACGGAGAAGCGAGCTTCATCCATCGATCCCCGGCAGAGGAGGAAAGATCCGAGCTGGCGGAATCACTAGCAGGCAAGCTCTGGAGGAGGAGTATTCGGGTTTAGGCCAGTTCAAGGGATCGATGCTGAAGAGAGTCCTAGGCGGCTTTGTCCATCAACCAGAGTCGCCCGATCTGGCACTCTGGGCACTTTTTCCCCTCCTGGGATAGGGGAAAAGTTTTCCGGCAGATATCGCATCTCACTTCCACTTCCTCAAAACGCTTTTCCAGCTTTTCTTCTGCCATGGCCAGCCTCCTTGTGGGAGATGATGAATAAGAAGACACACCCCTACTGGAGAAAGCCCCTTTAACAAAGGAACGGCAAATCGTCTCTCAAGTCAAGAGAATTCCGGAGACGGTTTTCCCGGGAACGAGCGTCGCTCAGTCTAGCGGTAGCTTAAAATGGGCTACAAGATGTAGGGTGTTCTTTCTGTTGACACACACTATCAATTGACTTAATATCCCCCCATCAAAGGCTAGAACAAACCCAAGGGGGATGATGCATGGCCAAAACCGACAAGGTGGTTTCTCTTAAGGCACGGAGAGAAGCGAAGCTGATCGAAGAAAACCTGGAGGAGGGAGTTTTCTATCAGACTCTGATAGAAAGCATTCCGGAAGTTCAGGGCAGGGAGGAGATCAGCTACTTCATGGTCGTTTACAGCCTGCCGGCCGAGGATTTTGAAGACTATGATTCAGAGGAGACCGAGGTCTTCACGGTTGTTAAAGACAGGGCTGTGGGGGAGTTCAAATCCTTGGAGGGAAAGCAAGTCGAGCGTTACGAGATCTATGATTTCAACACGGATGACATCCATGTGATGTATCGCATTCCTTACAGGCCTCCAAAGCGCAGACCCCTGCAGGATAACCCCGGGGTTTAGGCGAAGACGAGCGCCTTTCCATTCCCATCGCGTTTCACCCCTTATCCCATGATGATATTTTCTCCCCCATTGCTTTCACGGGCTGGTAGAGTAAGACTCATCCGGAAAGGGCTTTTTCGGATTCGCGCCATCAGCATTGAGCCTTTCGAGAACCTCAAGGCCCTGAGCATGGTCGAGGGGCGCTCAGCGATCAGAAAAAGCCATGAAGATATCGAGCCTCGGGCGGGCAGCGGATGGCTCTGCCCGGGAAGCTGTGGATAAACCGCCGATGTCGGAAAAACAAGAGAAGGATAGGGGCCGAACGCCTCGTTTTTACGAATACCTGCTGCCGGGAGACTGGGTCGTGCTCGCCGGAAGGACCGATGCAGACAACGACTATCTCAGCGTTGTAGCGGCTAAGCCAAAGGACTGGTGGTTCCATGTGCGAGGTTCGGCGGGCAGCCACGTGATTTTGAGAGCTAAACCTGATCAGGAACCGGACCGCAAAACCCTGAAAGGAGCTGCCGCCGTTGCCGCTTTTCACAGTAAGGCGAGGAGCGGAGGCACGGTCGCCGTGTCGGTTACGCGGGCACGGTACGTTGCGAAGCGTCCGGGATCGAAACCGGGGACGGTGCAGATCAGCAAGGAGAGCATCCTCATGGTAAAACCCGCATTGCCTGAGGCTTGCGACAGCTAAATAGATCTTGTTTGGTGTAAAACGTAGCTGTCTTGACAGCTGGGCTTTGGTTGCGGCCAAACGTATGCATTGGGAAAAGCCATGATTCGAATCACACAGGACATTGCCATCCGCGAGGAGGAACTGAAGCTGGACTTCATTCGCTCATCAGGCCCGGGAGGCCAGAATGTGAACAAAGTGGCTACCGCGGTCCAATTGCGGTTTGATGCGCTCAGGTCCCCGTCTCTGCCCGGGGATGTCCGGCAACGGCTCGTCCTAATCGCAGGAAAGAGAGTGAGCAAAGAAGGCGTTTTGCTCATTGATGCGAAGCGTTTCAGAACTCAAGAGAGAAACCGCCAGGACGCCGTGGACAGGCTCGTTCAATGGATCCGCAGAGCTGTGGAAAAGCCGAAAAAGAGGATCAAGACCAAGCCGACCCTGCGATCGAGAGAGCGGCGACTGGAAGGCAAACACCAGCGAAGCGAAACCAAGCAGCTCCGCAAACCAGTGGCTTGAAGACTCACCGCAGAGAGCGCCAAGAGCGCGGAGAAACGAAGCAGAGGAGGAAGAGCGTATGGACAAGGCCGAAAATAGGGTTGACGGTTTTCACTTTCTTCCGCCGGGCCTTGCAGCCTGGATTCGAACGTTCATTCCCAACGAGGAGTTCACGGGACCTATTCCTTGGACGCCTCTGGCCAAGCCCCTGAAAGAGGCCACCATTGCCCTCATCACCAGTGCCGGGATCAGCCTCAAGCGTGATACACCTTTTGACATGGAACGAGAGAAACAAGAACCGTCCTGGGGGGATCCGACATCCAGGGAGATCCCCAGGGGAACCACGGAAAGAGATATCCAGGTCCACCACCTGCACATCAACCCCAAGCCCATCCTTCAGGACCTTAACGTGATCCTGCCTCTCAGCCGCATGGCGGAGTTTGAAAAAGAGGGGATCGTTGGTCGCCTGGCTCCCACGGCCTATTCCTTTTATGGATTCCAATGGGAGAGCAGGGAGTTCTTGAGCCGGGCGATAGAACCCATCTCAAAAAAGATGAGGCAGGAGGGCGTTGACGCCGTGCTTCTGACGCCGGCCTGACCCTTCTGCTGCCGGTCCGTTGGACAGGCTGCAAGATTCCTGGAGGAGGCTCGGTTTTCCACGGTCATCCTCACGCCGACCCACGAATTCCACAGGGCCGTCGGAATTCCACGGCAGGCAGCCATCGAATATCCCTATGGAAGGCCTGTGGGGCAGGCCGGGGATCGGGAGGGCCAGAAGCAGGTACTGCTGGCCGTTCTGGAGGTTCTTGAGAAGGCCCGGAAGCCCGGAGAGATTTGGCATCTTCCCTTTACCTGGCCTGAGGAGCCCAAGAAAACGGACTGGCAGCCTCCCGAGATGAGTCCCATTATCAAGGCCCATCTCGACGACATCAAGGAAGCCCGCAAAAAGGAGATGGGAAAAAACGCATAAGGCTATAAGACCTTCACCAGCTTCAGCCAGCCCGGTTTTTTTGCCTCAGCCTCCCGGATCGCAGTCTCCGAGCCGAGCACCTTGACGACCCCCCGGGGCATGGCGGATTCCAGAGTCTCTCCGAAGGATTGGAAGTCCTTTTTCGTGGCGCCAAGAATCTCGTCTCTCATTTTCTGGCGGCGCTCCTCGTTTTCGCCCGTCAAGTGGCGCACCATGGAGGTGTACCCCTTGGCATCGGGCAGTTGATACTGATCAATGTCTCCAATGGTGCCGATGATGCCTTTGACGAGTTCATCGTCTCCGATCTTGAGATCCTTGAGAAACTGCGCGGAGCCGTCAAAAGCCTCGAGAGTTTTGAGCAGGTTCGGGTCGCGATAAGAGACAAAGGTCAAAGCCCCCGAGTGCTTGTCAAAGGAGCAAAAGGCGCCGTAGGCGCCTCCCTGAAGACGAATCTTTTCCCACAGCCAGGCGTTCCGCAGATAGCGGGTGATGACATGGGTCGAACCGTGATAGCGGTATCCCTGAGCATAGAGGTTGACGCCTTTGCCCACGTAATTCACCTGGGCGGGAAGGGTCATGCCCTCGGCATCCGCTATCGGCTCCGGGCTCCAGAGTTTCCGCTGGAAGGGCAAGGAAGGCAAGGCACCCAGGAATTCCTTGACCGTGGGCTGGATAGAGTCCCAGTGGCCGGCTCCTGCCGTTGCATTCACAAGGAGAGCGTTCCGATTGATCAGAAGGGTGCGGATCTCCTCAAGAGCATAAAGCACCTCGGCCCAGTTTTCTTCGACACCCTTTGACAGGGTTCGCAGAAAAAAGAGCTGACTGATGCCTTTCATCTGCTCCTCTGCCCAATCCGCTTCACTGAAAAGAGCGCGGAGCCTCGTGCCGACTACCTGGTGGCCGCTGGGAACAAGATTTTCCTCCAGCCTTGCCTTTGCCTCGAGGACCATCTGCTGAAAACGTTGCCTGTTGTCCAGCCGGACTTTCAGAAGAACATCGCGAAAAATATCGAGAAGGTCGCGCGTCTGTTTGAACATGGCCTTGCCGCGCAGGAAAAGCCATGCGCTTCCCTGCCGGGAGTCCCTGACCGAAGAGGCAAAAAGGGAGGGCCGGATCCCTCCTGTTTTCCTGCTGATCCTCTGGGTGAGGCTCACAAAATCCTCGTCCTCCGTGCCCATCTCCAGCAGGGCCCTGCTGAAAAGAGGCACGTAAGCAAGGGCCTTCTGGGGAAGGGCATAGAGGTTGAACCCGATATCCAGGTAGACAATGCCGCTTGTGAATAGATCATGGTAGAGCAGATCAGATCCCTTTTCCTGGATCAGGGTCAGCGGGATGCTTTTGTTCTTGCGCTCGAGATCCGAAAGCTTGAGGCTGGGGATCAGGGCTAAAGCTTGCGGAGGGTCAGGGGTTTCCTGAATTGCTTTGAGCGCCGCAGAATCGGTCGCAACCTTCTGAAGAGCGGAAGGAGTCATGGAGGAATGCGCCTGGAGGAGCCATTCCTTTTCGGTCCGATCGAGTTTTTCGGCCAGGTCCGGGTCGGGTCTCAAGAGCAGGGAGGTGCGGTGCACATTGTGGAGGAAGTATCGGTCAATGAGGCTCTCAAAATAAGAAGGAGAGGCACTCATCGTTCTTTTGAGCGCTTCCAAGGGGGCCTCAAAGGCGACGAGGGCAAGGGGATCCTCATCGTAGAGCCATGTGGTCAGGCTGCGGAGCATCAGCACCAGCCCGCGGGGATATCTCCCTGTGTTGTTTTCCCTCAGGATAAACTCGATCGTATTCTGTGCGGCCTCGACCGTGTGGGGATGGATGCCCTCTTGGACAAGGCGGGAGAGGGTGGAGAGGATCAGGGCTTCCACATCGTCGGCGCGTTCAGGCGCAATGCCTTTGAGGCCCGTAGAGAAATACATCTGGCGCAGTTCACTGCCGAGGCCGACCCCGGCAAGGTCTTCCCCCAGGCTGGAGTCCATCAGGGCCTTTCGGAGCGGAGATCCGGGCATCCCCAGCAGCATGTACTCCAGCATGTGAAAACCCAGGTTTTGCTCGATGCGGTGAGTCTCGTCCAGCAGCCAGTTCAGGGTGAACATGGCTTTCAAGGATTCCTCCCCGGACGGGAAGGACCGGTTAAAGCGCCGGGGTTCCTGAAATCGGGGCTGAAGAGAAATCGCGGAATCCACAGGAAGGCGATGGAACTCCTTGAGGTAATCGTTCACAAGACGCAGGCGTTCTTCGGGGTCGTCATTGCCGTAGAAGAAAACCCGGGCGTTGGACGGGTGATAGTATTTCTCGTGGAACGCTTTGAACTGCTCAAAAGTCAGATTGGGGATTTCCCTCGGGTCTCCGCCTGAGTCAAAGCCGTAAGGGTTGGCGGGAAAGAGGGATTGCTGGGAGTACTCTGCAAGAAGGCTGTCAGGAGAAGAATAGGCGCCCTTCATCTCATTGAAGACAACCCCTTTGTAGTTGAGCGGGTCGGCCGGGCTGTCCAATTCGTAATGCCAGCCTTCCTGCTGAAAGACAAAGGGTGTGAGGCGGGGATAAAACACCGCATCCAGATAAACATCGACAAGGTTGTAAAAGTCCTTCACGTTTTGGCTGGCCACGGGATAGCAGGTTTTGTCCGGGTAGGTCATGGCGTTCAGGAAGGTCTTCAGCGAACTCTTCAAGAGCTCTACGAAAGGTTCCTTCACGGGATATTTCCTGGAACCGCACAACACGGAGTGCTCGAGGATATGGGCGATCCCTGTTGAATCCGCGGGAGGGGTTCGGAAGGTGATGCCGAAGACCTTGTTTTCATCTTCATTCGTAAGGGAGAGCAGGTCCGTTCCTGTTCCCACATGCCGGAACATCTCTGCCCTGGCTTTCAGTTCAGGGATCTCGCGAACCCACAGGCTTTCAAAACCGTGACGAATGCTCATTTATCCTTCTCCAACAAGGGTGAGTGATATTTAGTAATTGGATATGCCTTTTCCCCGGCGCTCCCATCCTCGCTCTTAGTGACGAGTAACCGTTCGACCGGCTCACGGCCCTGAGCAAAGTCGAAGGGCAAGTAACGAGATCAAAACATGAACTTGTCACTCGTTATTCGTCACTTATCACTTCCCCACGACGATGGATGTTTTTCATCAGCCGGTTAAGAAAGGAAATAGGTGTGCGTAGGGCTAAGCACATGAGGCCTCGAGGAGGTGCTCCTCATGGTGGCACACCGGCTCCGGTTCAGCCTCTTCAACCGGTAAGAGTCAAAGAAACGAATCTGTTTGTCCGTTATGGATTCGACAATCGACCAATGATCCCACATGGGACCGCCGACCCCGATGAGGATAGCTCTCCGGTCCCCTCCGCTCAGAAAATTCACCATTTCATTCCAAAACTCGTCCAACGGGGTGTCAGGGTTTTGCTTGAAGGGCATGTAGCGGTTCTTGATCCTGTCGCCGACCACTTCGCCCAGGATGCCCCCGATCGTCAGCAGGTCAATGCCTCCGATGAGGAGTTTTCCAAGGTCCTTTCTGGTCTCTAAATAGCGAATGATCTCTTTGAAGAGATCCTTGGCTTCTTCTTCCCCGACTCCCGAAACAATGCGGGTCGCGTTCACAATGCTGTAGACGGCGCACAATCCGTCCAGTGCGCCCTGTTCGTAAGGTTTCATTTCCAAACTCCTGAAGAACTCCGGGAAGGATGCTTGACAGTCCCGGAACTCTCTCTCTTTGCGTCGCGTAAAACATAGTCCTTCCAAAGGCAATCTTCAACCTTCATTGCGAAGAAGCCATAACCTTCTGTTGTGAATATTTTTTTGCTTCTCGTCTTTGCGTTGCAAAGAGGCGTCAGTGGCAGAAAACGGGGTGCCGGCGGGCGGCGAAATTGACCATCTGACTGAGCATAGCGCCGTAGGAGTAGCCTGCCAACTCGGCGGCAAAGGCCATGCTGGTATCGGAACTGATGTCCGGGTTTGGGTTGACATCGAGGATGTAAAACACGCCGTCGCGCATGCGGATATCGAACCGGGCGTAGTCGCGGCACCCGATCACCCGATAGGCCCTCTGCGCGACCTGCTCCAATTCCTTGTATTCCGTTTCAGACAGAGAGGCCGGTACCCTTACGCAGATCTTCTCATAAGCCTGGGAGTCAGGCCGGTACTTGGCGTCAAAGGTGCACAGGCGATCCTGGACATCATTAAAGGCGGAAAAATCCATTTCAGCCGGAGGGAGCATCTCCACGGTTTTGTTGCCCCATAGAGACACGTGGAATTCCCGGCCGTCAATGAAATCCTCGACAATGGCCGGCTGCTGAAATTCTTTTAGAACATAGGCAATTCGGGGGAGCATAGTGTCATGGGTCAGAACCACGGCGTCTCTTGAAAGGCCGCAACTGGAGTGCTCCCGGGCCGGTTTCACGATGGCCGGGAACTTGCGCCACCCGTTCGTGCGCGAGGAGCTGAAGATTTTCCATGCGGGGATGGGGACACCGGAGCTTCCGAGCCGTTTCTTGACCTTGGCTTTGTCCCAGCCGGTGGCCAGCGCCTCCGGTGGAGAGCCGGTGTAGGTGAATCCCATGGACTCCAGAGTCTCCGCCACCAGGGCTTCGCTCAAGGGGATTCCCGGAAGGCCTTCACAGCCGTTGAAAACGATGACCTCGTTGGGATCGAAGTTCTTCAGGCGGCTCGCCAGATCCGCGTCATAGACGGGAATGTTCGTGACAGGGTGCCCTTGTCGGCGCAAGGCTTTTTCGATGTCATCGACTTCATCGAGCGCCTTTTCCAGGTCTGCGGGGTCCCAGGAATCGTCGAGATTGTGGAGCAGCAACACAGGCAGGTCTGTCCGCCGGTTGCTCTTGGGCAGGGGGCTTTCTTTTTCCAGCTCTACTTCAAGGGCTGCTAACTGCGTACTTGTAAGGGCCATGGATTCTTTTCTGTCATCGAGCGAAGCATTCGTCCCTAAAGGCCTGGAAGATATTCCATGTAAAACCGGTAGAAGGCTGCGAGCACCAGGGCGTGGGTGATTTCTCCTCCCCGAATCAGCTCGGGGATTTGTCCGAGAGGCTTCACCACCACCTCAATGTCTTCCTTTTCGTCCTGCTCCTGCGCCTTCCATCGGGAGACGCCTTTGGCCACAAAGGTGTAACATCGGTTCGTCAGGAACGCCGGGTTCGGATGAACACTGCCCAGCAACTGCATCTCTGATTCTTTGTAGCCCGTCTCCTCAATCAACTCTCGACTCGCCGCGTGTTCAGGCGTGTCGCTTTCTTCCACGATCCCCCCGGGAATTTCGAGGGTGCCTTCCCGAATGCCGTGTCGATACTGCCGGATCAGCACCACCTCATTGCGAGGCGTGAGGGGAATCACATTCACCCAGTCCGCCGATTCAAGAACATAAAAGTCATACGCTTCACTGGTTCGCGGCGAACAGGCACGGTCCGTACGCACATTGAATATCTTGAACGATTCGCTTCGCTGACTCGAAAGGAGTCTCCATGGCTTTATCGGCATTATCCCGTACCAGTGAAGACAGTATAACAAAGACATTGAGAAACGTAAAAGAAAAATCGCACAAAGATGGCGTTTCGATGCGATTTTTTTCTTTTCAGAGCGAGCGCTCTTCAGGAGGGAGCAGCGGATCGGAGTTCGGAGAGGGATGGAAGAAACGGCGGATGGCTTGAAGATCATGGACCAGAGGCATTCTTGGAAGGCTCTCGATGAAAAAGCGGCCGTAGCGGCTGGTCATCATCCTCACGTCGAGAACCGAAAGCACGCCTCGGTCCGTGCTCTTACGGATGAGCCTCCCCAGCCCCTGCTTGAGCGCGATGATCGCAGCAGGGAGCTGATAGTCCATGAAGGGATTCCCGCTCTGGCCGCGAATCCTGTCGATCCGCGCCGCCACCAGTGGATCCCCGGGCGATTCAAAGGGAAGCTTGTCCACGATGAGGCAGCTGAGCGCTTCTCCGGGCACATCGACGCCCTGCCAGAAAGAGCCGGTGGCCAGGAGCACCGAATGGGTATCGGTGCGGAACTTTTCGAGCAGCAGGGATTTCGGGGCGTCTCCCTGTTTGAAAAGGGTGTAGGGGATCCGGCCCTGGAGAAGCCGGTGCACGGCATTGAGATTGTTGTGGCTGGTGAAGAGCACCAGGGCGCGGCCTGCCGTGATATCCAGAATCTCCAGCACTCTCCGGGACACGGTGGCGGCGAAAAGCGGATCCGTGGGCGGAGGCAGATCCGTGGGGACATAGAAGAGAGCATTGGATTCGAAGTCGAAATGAGATGGATAAATGCCCTGCAGGACATCCTCCAGCAGCCCCATCCTGGAGCGGAAGTACTCGAAATGGCCGTGGGTGGAGAGCGTTGCAGAAGTGAAGACCAGGGGTCCTCCCTTTTCGTAGAGGTGCTCCTTCATGCTCTGGGAGATGTCGAGAGGTGAGGCATGAAGCACCACCGTCTTTTTCCGTTTCTCATACCACCTCAGCCAATCGGCGTCGGATGAGGCGAGGATCCTGTCCATGGAATCCCTCAGCTCATGAGCCCTGTTCGCAAGGGAGTGAAGGACCGGGCTGTCCTCGTCCGAGAAGCCGGATTTACCGTGAATGAAATCCAGGCCCTTCTTGATTTCCAGGCAGGCTCCTTTTTCCAGCTCTTCCAGGCTCTCATCGGCCAGCCGGCTTTTCTCTTCTCCTTCCCTCAGAAGGTCCCACAGATGCTCGGCTCCTGCCCTGATCCAATCCAGGTGCTTCCGGACCTTCTTTTTCTCCTGATTCGGCAGCTCGGTGATCTCCTTTTCCGCGTCGCTCACAAGATCCAGGAGCTGGCTGGTGCTCAGACTTCTGCCGAAATAGGTCGTGGCAATGTCTTCCAAGGCGTGGGCTTCGTCAAAGACAACCGCCTCGAACCGGGGGATGATCTCTCCAAAACCTTGTTTTTTCACCATGAGGTCGGCAAAGAAGAGGTGGTGGTTCACGATAATGAGCTCAGCCTGCGCGGCGCTCTGGCGGAGACGGTTGAGGAAGCAATCCTCATAGAACATGCAGTCGGTTCCAACGCATTGATCGGAGGTGGAGGACATGGAATCCCACAGAGGGTCCTCGTCCTTGAGCCAGTCCAGCTCTGCGCGGTCGCCGAACTCAGACTGCTCAATCCACTTCTGAAGAATGCGTCTCACGTGATCGAACTCGGTTTTCAGCAGGAAAGGCTGAAGGAAGTGCTGGTCAAAGCGATAGCGGCACAGGTAATTCTTCCTGCCTTTCATCATCACGGCATGGATCTCGCGGCCGAGCGCCCCGGAGAGAAGAGGAATGTCCTTTTGAAAAATCTGTTCCTGGAGGTTCTTGGTTCCGGTGGAAATGACGGTTTTCTTCTCAGAGAGGACAATGGGAACAAGATAGCCCATGGTCTTGCCCGTGCCTGTTCCTGCCTCGATGACCGCCTTGGATTCCTGCCTCAGGGCCTTTTGGACCAGCTTGGCCAGCTTGAGCTGGGAGGGCCGAAACTCAAAGCCCACAATGGCTTTGCTAAGCGAGCCTTGAGGTCCCAGAATTTTGTCGATGGCTTCCGCCGAGGCGTCCGTACTCATAAAGGGAATATATTTTTCCGGAAACGAGCCGTCAACGAATAAGATCCTGAGCTTCTTCTGGGGCAACAGGGAGGGGGATTGATTTATGGATATGGTTTATCCGGGGCCTAGGAGCTTCCTTTGTGCTACCCCCCCTTCGCCTCGCTTTGCTAATGGACTTGCCGTGAGGTGTGAGATTTGCAGGCGTCTTGATCGTTCAACGGTGCGCATGCCCGACTCGCGGACCGCCCCGTGAAGATGGGGCTTGCGAAAGGACTCTCTGCAATTTCGTCGATTTTGACTACCTTAGGATATCCGTCGTTAACCTCCTTGCCGCACCTTCTCCATGAGGACCTGCGCCCTCGCAGGATTGAACGCCCCGCACTCGCAGCACTTGGCCATGATCCGGGCGGCCTTCCCGGGGGTCAGTCGGCGCAGCTTCACCAGCTCGATCAGCTTGCGAATGAAGTTGAACGATACCATGCCGTGCCCGCACATGGTGTTGATCTCCAGGATGTGTCGTTCGGGCAGCCGGTCCTTGGCACCCCAGAAGCCCAGGGAGTGCTCGGCGCTGTGCCGCTGGATTCCCGCTCTCCGGCAGCACGTCTTCACTTCTTCCAGCAGGCCGCTCACATTGATGGAGAGGCCCAGATCGGCCCGAATCAGATCCTCGATGACCTTTTGAAGGGTGTCCAGGTCGGTGAAGACCGCGGTGGCTCCGGACGCGTCACCCTGGTTGCGGATAAGGTCCTCGATGTCGATGTCATCCTGGTAGATATTTCCCTGCTTCCCGTCCCCGATGTTCACGGGCTTGTGCCAGAGGCAGATCCGCATGAACTCCCTGAGCTTGGAGGCTGAACCCTCCCGATTGATGCCTCTTGCCGTGTGTGCGAAGATCACGAAGTCGTTTTTCAGGGTTCCGGGTGCACCCTGACGATGGAGCGTATTGGTCATGGGTCATGGCTCCTTAAACAGGGGCCTGCCCAGCCCCAGGTTGGTCTTCCCGTTGGGTGAAAGCTTGCAGCCCGCCTTTGTTACCCATTCCTCATGAGGGGCTGTTCCGTCCGCCAGGCAGCGCGAGGCGACGCCCACGCTGATGACGGTGTCCACCTCCGCCTGGATCTTTTCCAGCGCCCGAAGGAACTCCGGGATCCGATCCAGAGTGGTCTTGAGCTCAATGATGGCAGACAGCACCTTCTCGTCCAGCACGTCCTTCCGGACCTTGCCCGTCCCCACATCCTCCATGAGCTGCGTCACCGGGTTTTCCCGCTCGAAGTGCGGCTGGAGTCGAGCCAGGGCCATGGCGACCTTCTCGATATCACGAAAGCGCGCCCCGATTCCCGGTCGACCCAGTTCCACAACGAAGCCAGCCTCTCCTTCGCGCAGCCTTCCTGTCACATCATTGCTTTTGATCTCATCAGTGCCCCGGCCCAGCACACCCGTTCCCGGGTGGACGGTGGAGGGATCGCTAAACATGGCTCGGAGGCTGCGAGGCCACTGCAGCCTGGGCGGAGTCAGTGCCCCGGTGGGACAGACGTCCACCTCGGCCACATATCCAAGCCGAAAGGCGGCGAGGACCTTGCGAATCGCCCTGAGAAAAGAGGGGAGGGAACCCTCGTTTCGCAGCACCCGATAGCAGGTTGAGCATTCCACACACTCCTCCTGGTTCACCACGGATTTTCCGTCCGCGTCCAGGTAGATCACCCCCATGGTGCAGACCGGATGGCAGTTGCCGCACCCCACGCATTTTTCCTTGTCGATTTCCATGTCGTCCTATGTCTCCCCATCCTCGCCAAGAGCGGCCCCGGAAGAATTCCCTCAGGGGGCCGACGAGGCTGCGGGCCTTCCCCCTTGCAAAGGGCCAATCTACCCAGCACAAGTCAGAGCTTCTCCACGTTCAGCCCCACGCCTCTCAAACCGAATCTGCGCATGCCCCATCGGATCAGTGGCGTCAGATAGCCCAAGAGGGCCAAAATCAAGAAGATCACGGTGATCGGCCGCTCAATGAAGATGGAGATGCTGCCGCCGGAGATGGTGAGGGCCTGGCGTAGGGAGTTTTCGGCCAGCCTGCCCAGGACCAGTCCAAGGACCAGCGGCACGATGGGGTAGTTCAGCTTCTTCATCAGGTAGCCCAGAATGCCAAAGCCGACCATGACCCAGACATCGAAGAGGTTGTTGTTGACCGTGTAGGCCCCTACGGCCGCGAAAATCACGATGAAGTTCATGAGAATGGTATAGGGAACCCGCAGCACCAACACAAACAGAGGGATGAGGAACAGGTTCATGATCAGCAGGATGAGGTTGCCCATGAATTTGCTGGCGATGAGGCCCCACACCAGGTCCGCGTTGTTTTGGAATAGGAGCGGGCCGGGCCGGATCCCCCACATCATGAAGCCGGCCAGCATGACGGCCGTGGTGGGAGAGCCTGGAATGCCCAGGGCCAGCAGGGGCGCAAAGCCGCTGATGGAGGCCGCGTTGTTGGCCGACTCCGGGGCCGCGACCCCTTCGATGGCGCCTTTTCCGAACCGCTCCGGGCTCTTGGAGACCCGCTTTTCGGCGAGATAGGCCAGAAACGAGGCCGTGGTTATGCCCCCGGCGGGAATGATCCCGACGAAGAAGCCGATGATCCCGCCTCGAACGATAGCCCACCGTGAAGCGATCCAATCCGCCTTGGTGAGAAAGACGTCTTTCAGGCGGATCTTCTGTTTCAACAACTCCCCTTCTTCGGGTTCCTCGATGCTGTTGAACACCTCGGCCAGGCCGAAGATGCCGCAGATGACCACCACGAAATCGATTCCCCCAAGCAATTGGGGAACGCCGAAAGCGAACCGCGGGACCCCGCTCACCACATCCAGGCCGATGGTCGCGATGAGGAGGCCCACCAGTGTGGAGAAGATCACCTTTATGGGATCTCCCCCACCGAATACGGTGAGGAGCCCGAAGGACATGAGCGCCAGGCCGAAGTACTCGCCCGGCCCGAATCGGAGGGCGAACTTGGCCAGGGCGGGCGCAAAACACATCAGGAGGACCACGGCAAACGTCCCCGCAATCCAAGAGCCGATGGCCGCCACGGAGAGGGCCGCTCCGGCCCTCCCTTTCTGGGCCATGGCATACCCGTCAACGCACGTCATCACAGAAGAGGATTCCCCTGGCACATTGATGAGCACCGAGGTGATGGTGCCCCCATAGGCTACCCCGTAGTAGATGCCCGCGAACATAATGATGGCCGAGGTGGGGCTGACATGGAACGTCAAGGGAAGCAGGATGGCGATGGCCGTAGGCGCTCCGATTCCCGGCAAGACCCCGATCATCTGACCGAAGAAAACCCCGGCCAGACAGTAACCGATGTTCTGGAGGCTCAAGGCGATGCCGAACCCGGTCATCAAATTCTGCAGGATCTCCATCATCGTACCTCTTTCACCATCCCAGCAGTCCCGAGGGGATAGGAATGGTCAGCCAATCCGCAAAAACATAACGAATCCCGACGGCCACGGCGACGGTGGTGATCAGACACTGGAGCCAGTCGTGCCTTCCCATGATGCGCATGGTGACCCCGGTGAGCAGGGCGAGGCCCACGGAGAAACCCAGGACAGGAAATAGCAGGAATGCGGGGATGATGAGGGCAAGGAACTTGGCTCCCAAGAGGGTCCGAGGCTTGACAAAACCCCCGCCCCGCTCCTTGGCCCGCAATACCTTGATCAGAATGACTGCGCCGCAGAGCGTGATCCCATAGCCCAGCAACTGGGGCAGGAATCCCGGACCCGGCCCGAATTCGGAAAAGTACTGCAGGTCCCATGAAAACACGATGACGCCCGCACCCAGACCGATCACACACAGCGCAGCAATGAGTTGCCCCAGCCACATATCCATCCCTCCATGTCCTGAAGGGCGGTCTCCATGCCCCGCCCCGCGGGGGGTGGAGACCGCGGCGATCGTCCGGGCTACTTGATCAGTTCCAGCTCCTTGAGAATTCCTTGGAACAATCCCTCGCTCTCCGCCACCATCTTGGTGGCGTCCTTGCTGCCGAGCCAGGCGGGAGACAGCATGTATTTTTCGAGGTATTCCTTCTTGAAGCGGGGGGAATCAAACATCTTTTTGAACATGGACTCGTAAAATGCCACGGTCTCGGCAGGTATGTCCGGTGGGGCGGCGATTCCGCGGAAGAACTTGAAGGTTACGTTGTACCCCTTTTCCTTGAAGGTGGGGACGTCTTTAAACCCCTCCACGCGGACCTCCTTGGCCACGACCACCGGCCGCACCATCTTGGCTTCATATTGAGGAACGAACTCGCTTGGGTTTGCCCAGATCATGTCCACGTGTCCGCCCAACAGCGCCGTGATGCACTCTCCGCCGCTGTTAAAGGGCACGTAACGGAGCTTGATGCCCGCCGCCCGCTCAACCAGGCGGTTGCACATCTGGTCCTCCTGACCCGTGGCCGTCCCGGCGATGGTCATGGCCCCGGCCTTCTCCTTTGCCTTGGCCAGCAGGTCCTCGACGCCCTTGATGGGAGAGTCCGTCTTGACCACAATGAATTGCTCGTCATTGGCCAGGTTGCAGATCGTGGTGAGATCGCGGTAGGTGGCCGCGGCCTTGCCTGCCGTCAATGGAGCCGCGACCTGACCGGAGATGAAGGTGAGAAGCATCAGCACGTTCCCTTTGGAATGGGCCACGCTGGTCGTGCCGATGGTGCTGCTACCCCCGGGCTGGTTATTGACAACCAAGGGCACCGGACACAGATTCTCTTCCTTGAGGATGTTCACCATAGTCCGGGCGAAGACATCGCTCCCGCCCCCGGGCGCATAGGGAACCACCATCTGAATGGCTTTGTCCGGCTTCCACTGCGCCGCGGCCGGGAAGGGATATGCAATGCTCAGGCAAACCAAGCTGCAGAAGAACAGCGCCCCTACCGCTAGAACCCACCTTTGATCCTTTCGTCTCGTTCCCATTTTTCACCCTCCTTGATCATGTTTGAAGTTCGCTCCTATTCCCAGGATGTCCTCGACATCCGACCGCCGACATCGATTTCCATACCCTTCCGCACTTTTGACGGCCGTGGAATCATATGTTCATTCGAAGCTCGTTTTCAGGGCGTCTTCCTTGGCCTCGCGGATGTGCTCCCGCATGACCCTTTCACACAAATCCGGGTCCCTCAGCCGAAGGGCCAAGAGGACCCTCCAATGTCCTTCGACGGTCCGTTTCCCTCCATCCGGGTAGAGCAGGGTGTCCTTTCGGTAGCGCAATACGTATTTTCGGATGTTCACCATGATCTGGTGAAGGCGGGGCTTGTGCTGTACCAGCGCGTGGAGGGTATCGTGGAACAGGGTGTTCCACTTGAAAACTTCGTCGATCTTCTTCATCCGAAGGGCATCCTCGGCACTCCGGACCGTTCCTTCGAGGTCTTTCAGGGCCTCCTCCGAAATGCTTTGGGAGATGAGACGGAGGGTGAATCCCTCCAAAAGAGCCCTCATATCGAAGAGCTCCTCAATTTCCTCGGAAGAGTCCCGGGGAATGATGAACCCTCTCGTCTCCAGGGCTTTGATGAACCCTTCCTGCTCCAGCTTGTGGAGCGCCTCCCTGACCGGGGTCCGGCTGACGCCGAATTCAGCCGCCAGGTGCTCCTCGGTGAGCCTCGCCCCCGGCCTGAAGTGCCCCGAGAGGACCCTCTCTTTCAGATAATCGTATGTGCGATCTCGGACGGAGACCTTTTTTCTTTGTGGGGTTCCCGATGAGGCATCGATGGTCACGATTGTATCCAGAAAAGCAGCGCGCGACTTCTCTAAGCGAATTCGTACGGTAAAGGCCAAACAATGTCAAGCAAATTCCTGCAACATACTTTATCTAATAATCTTAAGGTATTTTAAACAAAAGGACGGAGAAAGCCGTTGTAGTCGCTCCAGGTTGAGTGGTCGCTCTCCGGCAATGATTATTCTGTTCTTGGATACAATGCTGTTTTCCTGTTCTGCGCTGGCATCTCAACCAAGATCTTCGATTGAAGGCGCCAAGACTTGCTTGAACTCGTATCCCATTCAGAGTTCTTCAGCCGATCGAGAGGCGATCGCTGTGAACATGCATAAAACCCGTCATCGCCAAGGAGCACCCCCGATGCCGGGAATGAACCTTTATTCTTCTAACGTCGCCCCTGTATGAGCTGATTGGACCCATTTAGCGTATCGCTTCAAATAGCCCTTCAACTCCTTCTGGGGCGGTTTCCAGTCACGCATACGGTTTTTCAATTCATCGTCGGAAAGCAGGACATTTAATTTCTTCCCGGGGATGTCGATCTCGATGAGGTCTCCCTCTCTCACTGCAGCGATAGGGCCTCCTTCAGCGGCTTCCGGGGAAATGTGGCCGATCGCCGCCCCTCGGCTTCCCCCGGAAAAGCGTCCATCCGTCAACAGCGCCACATCTCTGTCCCTTCCCACACCGACTATAGCCGAGGTGGGAGCAAGCATTTCGCGCATCCCCGGCCCTCCCTTTGGGCCTTCGTAGCGTATGACCACCACATCACCTTTATGAATCCCTCCATTGAGGATCGCCCGGAGCGCATCTTCCTCGGCATCGAAGACCCGGGCAGGGCCTTTGTGCTTCAGCATCGCTTCATCTACGGCTGACCTTTTGACGACAGCTCCTTGCGGAGCGATGTTCCCAAAGAGCACGGCCAGTCCGCCCGTTGCATGGTAGAATTTCTCCAGGGGGCGGATGATTTCCGGATGAACCACCTTCTTCCCTTTCAGGTTCTCTCTCACGGTCTTGCCTGTTACGGTCCAGGCATCCAGGTGAATATGGCCGCCTCGGCTCAATTCCTGCATCAAGGCAGGGATTCCTCCGGCCGAATGAAGATCCTGGAGATGATGAAGACCTCCAGGAGACATGGAGCAAAGGTGCGGCGTTCTCTCGCTGACCGCATCGAACATGCGGAGGGAGAGGTGAATCCCTGCCTCCCGCGCGATGGCCGGGAGGTGGAGGCTGGTATTGGTCGAACCTCCGAAGGCCATGTCCACGGTCACGGCATTCTCAAAAGCTTCCTGGGTGAGAATCCTGGAAGGCCTGAGATCCTGCTTGACAAGGTCCATGATCTGCATGCCTGTTTCCTTGGAGAGCAGGATTCTGTCCGCAAAAACGGCCGGGATCGTTCCATTGTAGGGAAGGGCGAGGCCAAGGACCTCGGAGAGACAGTTCATCGAATTGGCCGTGAACATGCCCGCACAGGAGCCTGCGCCGGGACAGGCGCAGGATTCCATCTCCTTGAGTTCGTCCAGGGTCATTGTGCCTGCCTTCACCCTCCCGACACACTCGAAAACGGTGATGACGTCGACTCCTTTGCCGCGGAAATCTCCGGTGAGCATGGGACCGCCGCTGATCAGGATGGAGGGGATGTCGAGACGGGCCATGGCCATCATCATTCCGGGAACGATCTTGTCGCAGTTGGGGATCAGGACAAGGCCGTCGAAGGGATAGGCCCTCGCCATGGATTCGACGGAGTCGGCTATCAACTCTCTGGAACTGAGGGAGTATTTCATCCCTTCATGGCCCATCACAATACCGTCGCAGACCCCGATGGTGAAGAACTCGAGGGGCGTTCCTCCGGCGAGGCGGACCCCGGCCTTCACAGCCGCCGAGATCTGATGAAGATGCATGTGACCGGGAATGACCTCATTGGCGGAATTGGCAATTCCGATCATTGGCTGCTCAATTTCTTTATCAGTCAACCCCAGTGCCCTAAACAAAGAACGGTGGGGTGCCCTTTCAAGTCCCTTCTTCATTTGGTCCGAGCGCATTATAAGGTCCCCCTTCATGTAAACGAGTGCACGGAAGTTTCTTGCCCTTTCAGGCCGTCAACTCCGTCGGCACTTTCTAACACAAGCCCTGGATTCAAACAAGGAGTAAAACTGTATCCAAAAAATCAGGAATCTCCGTATCTGAAAGGCGTGAGCAGAGGAAGTCGCAATTGTGCACCTGTTGTCTTATCTCAAACAACATATTAAAATAATAGATAAATTTAATTAAATAAATCCTCTTGACACATCAAAAAGCACACTGTAAAATCGCATCGAAATCTTAAAACAAGGCAGTATTGGATACAATACTGCCTGACCGGCGGTCTGGTTCTCGGTGGCAAAAAGACTGTGCCCTGCTTCGCGAGCAAGGCATTGAGAAGCAGAATAATGCTGGTTTGCACGGACGACGAAAGACCCCGGCCCGTGCGGACGGAGGGTGCATGAGCATCTCCATCAAGCCAAGGGGACTGTCCTAGGGGCTCCCCTAGGAAAGAATATGGCGAAGGAGGTTCGACGGTGGAAAAGCACATTCAGGTCAAGATGGAAAGGTGCACGGGATGCAGGCTATGTGAATTGGCCTGCTCGGCAGTGAAGACCGGGAAGTTCAACCCGAGGGATTCCAGGATCAAGGTGCGGCTGGTCAACATTCCGGAGATCCCCGTTCCTTTTATTCTGGACAATTGTGACTACTGCTTCGGTAACCCTGTCTGCGTACCCTTCTGCCTTCCCCGTGCGATCGAATGGGTGGAAATGGAGGTGAAGCCTTCCAGGCCAAAGGTCTCCGATGCCAAACGCATGGCCGAGGAATGGCTGGCATCGGTAAGCTGAGCCGGTGAGGAATCGAACATGGCCACGGTCAGGGTCAAGGGGTTTTCGGTAATCCGGGATGTTCTAGGGAAAGAGGTCGTCGAAGTCGCGGTCGACGAACCTGCTGCCGTGGGGCGGGTGTTTGATGTTCTCTTGGAGAAATATGGGAAGCCCTTTCGGGATGTCCTTTGGGACCCGGAGACCGGAAGGATGACGCCCTTTTTGATGCGATTGAACGAGGAGATCATTCGTTCAACTTCAGACATGGACAGGCAGGTACGAGACGGGGATGAGATCGCGATCATCTTTCCAGTCGGAGGAGGTTGATTATGGTGGGGGGATTCAAGTACGGCGGCTACGTCGGGCAATTGCTGAGAGTGAATCTATCAAGAAGGGCGGTCTCCAAAGAGCCTCTCCGGGAGGATTGGGCCAGGGATTTTGTAGGGGGAGTAGGACTGACGGCACGTCTCTTTTACGAAGAGGTAAAGCCCAAGATCGATCCTCTTGGGCCAGAGAACAAGTTGGTTTTCATGACCGGACCGGTGAACGGGACGATGATTCCGGCCGCTTCCCGGACTTCCGTGTGCGCCAAATCGCCCTATACGGGGTCTTTTTTCCACAGCATTGTTGGCGGGAACCTCGGACCGGAGATAAAGTTCGCAGGGTATGACGGAGTCATTATCGAGGGAAAGGCTGAACGGCCGGTCTACCTCTGGGTCGATGATGACAAAGTGGAGATCAGGAAGGCGGAGCATCTCTGGGGCAAAGATCCCTTTGAGACCCAGGAGATGATGCGAAAGGAGATCGGCGACGAGGAGATCCATATCGCTACGATCGGCACAGCCGGGGAAGCGGGATTGCCCTACGCAATGATTCTTTGCGACATCCGGGCCGCGGGCCGTGGCGGCATGGGCGCAGTGATGGGATCCAAGAATTTGAAGGCCATTGCCGTGAGGGGAACCGGGGGAGTGCCCGTCCCCAACATGCTGAGGGTATTCAACACGGCGCACAGGCTCACCGAATTGCTGGATAGTAATCCGGCTGTGAAGGGGCTGTCGGATTATGGAACGCCAAGGAATGTTGCAGGCATGAACGAGGCCGGGATCCTGCCGACCAGAAACTGGCAGACCGAGGTCTTCCGGGGGATGCAGGATATCACCGGAGAGGTGATGAAAGAGAAGGTGGTAAAAGCGCATCGGGCCTGCTTTGCCTGCTCCATCAACTGCACCAAGTACAGCGTTGTCCCATCGGGTCCCTACAAGTCGATTGTCAATGGGGCCGACTATGAGACGATTTACGGGTTCGGCAGCATTTGTGCCGTCGACAATATCGAGGTGCTGTGCAAGGCGGACGAACTCTGCGACACCTATGGGATCGACCTCATCTCCACGGCGTTGAGCATCGCCTGGGCAATGGAATGCTATGAAAAGGGGATCTTCACCAAGAAAGATACGGATGGAATCGATCTGAGGTTCGGGAACGCGGATGGGATGCTCCAGATGATCGACAAGATCGGCAGAAGGGAAGGCCTTGGAGTCCTGCTTGCAAAAGGGACGAGGGCGGCCTCCAAGATCATCGGGAAAGGGACCGAGCGCTTTGCTATCCAGAATAAGGGCCTGGAGTGGCCCGGGCATACCTGCCGGCCTTTCCCTGCGGCAGCCGTCGGCTACGCGACAGGGCCAAGGGGCGGAAGTCACCACGATATACGGCCGACGGCCGAGAAGAGCGGACTGGTCGATCGGAAAACCCTGGAGGGGAAGGGGGCTCTTGCCGCTGAAGTCAATCACTGGCTGATTCTGAGCGATTCCATGCTTCTCTGTCATCTTGGAGAGCCTATCTGGGGCCCCATGCAGATCAGCGCCAATACCATCGAGGCCCTGAACGCAGTGACCGGCTGGGACCTCAACTATGACCAGGCTCGGAAGATCGCGGAAAGGCAATGGAACATGATCCGCTGTTTCTCCGCTCGAGAGGGGTTCACACGGGAGGATGATCAGTTACCCATCCGGTTCCAGGAGGAGCCGATTCCCGAGGGCCCGATGAAAGGAAGCTACATCCCAAAAGAGACCCTGGAGCGGCTGAAAAACGACTACTATTCCTATCGCGGATGGGATCTGAAGACGGGAAATCCCACCAAAGAAAAACTGATCGAACTGGGGTTGGACTTCGCCGTTCAAGACGTCGGCGCACATTAGGGGACGGGTATCGAGAAGAAGCCTGGTTTCGATGTCTATCCGCGCCTGGTCATGTGCTCCTAGGAAGAGAAGCCGGATGGGAAGAGCCTTGGGAAATTGTCTTTGCCTGCGGCCAAAGGTTGATGCTGGGTTGCCGGCTTCTGGGAAATGAGTGAGAATCCTTGGGGCTCACGCATCCCATTCTACCAGGTCCCGTTCTCGAATCATGAAAACTCATCGCCTTTCACTGTTTCTCATCTGCATCCTCGGCTTCCTGTTCCTCTTGAAAGGGATTTCCTTTTCCCAGGACTCCATCTCTCACCTTGCCGAGAAATACAAAACATCGGTGGTCGCTGTGATCGCTCTGGATCAAGAGAACAGAACGATTCGGACGGGGAGCGGGTTCTTTGTGGACCGCCGGGGTGTCATTGCCACCACCCATCACGTTCTTGAAGGTTCGGCCAGGGCGATGGTCCGGTTAGGCGACAGGCAGGAGGGGGAAGTGCTGGATATCCTGAGCGACGACCCTGGCTGCGATTTGCTCATGGCCAAGACGTCGCTGCAGAACACATCCCCTATTCCCTTTGGGGACTCCAACAAGGTAGCAGAGGGGGAGGAGGTGCTGATCATCGGCCACTCCCCGGGGTGGGAAAGAATCCTCTCTGCCGGTCACATCCTTGGTTCCAGGAGAGCAGCGAACCTGGAGCTTCTGCAAATCTCAGCCCCCCTGTTAGCCGGGTGCAGCGGTGCGCCTGTCTTGAACAAGAAGGGCGAGGTCATCGGTGTGGCCGCGGCTTTTGCCGATCTTTTCAGGGAGCTTAACTTCGCGGTCCCCATCCACTATCTGAGGACGCTCAAGCCTGCTCGGACAAACTGGAAATCCCTTCGGGAGAAAGCCGTCCGGTTCCAGGCTTCCGTGGCCGATGCCGCGGTCACTGAAATCCTGGTCACCCGCGATCAAAAACAGGATGGGGAGGGCGGCAGCCCTTTGCGCACGCGTTCAACGTCCCGCCCTGGCACCGTGTATTTCAAGAACGGGAGAGAAGCCCTCTGTGACGCAGCGTGGAAACAAGAGGGCACGGTTTTTCTCGTCATTCACAGGAAGGGGTATGCCGTAGGCTACAAAGAGGAAGAGATAGACATGAAAAAGTCCTTTGACCCCTGAAGTCCGTGGGAGCACCTGATCCTTTGCCACCTTCCGAGGAAGCGGCTCATCGAAAAATACTCCCAGCTCCTTTAGGAAGTTTACTTGCGGAGAAGGCGTATTGGCCCATACCACGCAACGGCCTGTTCTCCGGTGTTGTCCGTGTCGGTCATGATGGCAACAGCGCCCGCTTTTGGAGGCTCTTCGCCAAAACACTTCCGGTAGTCTTCAAGAAGGTTTCTTTTTTCCTCCAGCCACCGGCCCACTAAAGAGGGGCCACTCTGAACAGCGATCATGCATGCATTGGACGTGAAAGGGTTGGGCACGGCCTGGTCTGCGGGGAGCTTGTTGGCCCAGATGTAGTTGATCGCCTTTGTTCTCCAGAACAAAGCAGAGGGGAAAACGACATAGACGCGGGCAGCGTAATCATCGCCCTCCTTCTTGAGTTCATCTCCCTTTGCCAGGATGTTGCTGACTTTCCAGCGCCACGCCAGAAAGGGATAGTCCCTGGGGTCGAACTCGATCTCGTAATAAAGGGCAGAGGCCGAGGCTTCGCTCGTAGCTTTAATGCACCGTTGCCCGTCTTCCTGAACGACTTCATAACGGGTCGATCCCTTGAAGGACTTCTCCTTCCAGCTCTTGCCGATACCCTGCTTGTAGTCATCCAGGAGAATGTCGGAGGCAAGGGTAGAGGGAGTGGGGAAGAGCAGGAACAAAAGCATGAAGGCAAAAAACGGCGTATGGTATCTCTGAACCATTTATTCATCACCTTTTGTTCTCTTTACCATATTTCGTTTGATTTAACTCCAGGCATTTTCTACCATCTCCCCTGTTCTTCTACTGATCACCGGCAACTGATTATTTTCTCCCCGCCCTCAGCGTCATGGGCACCGTGGCAGTCATCTTTTTCCTGATCCGAGCCCTCTAGCAAGTCTCCCGTTTTGAGTTGACACTTTCCTGACTTTGTAGGTAACGTCACTCTGCTATTCCGAAGCTTCCATCCACAAAGGAGGACCATTTTGTAATGGGGACTTTGCGTGTTCAGAGAAAAGATTTCATCGTTCCAAGGTGTACCGATGCCTGCCCTGCTGGGGTGGACGTGCCCAGGTACATCCGGGCGGTAAAAGACGGCAAATATGATGAAGCGGTGGCGGTGCTGAGAGAAAAACTGCCTCTCCCTACCGTGTGCGCGGACGCCTGTTTCGCTCCCTGCGAAGAGGTCTGTGCCTACAAGCAGTTCGGAGATCCGATTGCCATCCGGGCGATCAAGCGAGCCGCCGTGGACAAGGGGAAAGACACGTGGAAGAAAAGAAAGAAGGTGGCGAAGAAGACCGGCAAGAAAGCGGCGATCGTGGGTGCCGGGCCTGCCGGGTTGACCGCTGCCTATTATCTCGCCACCAAAGGGCACGAGGTGACGCTCTTTGACTCCTTTCCCAAGCCGGGCGGCATGCTGCGCTACGGAATTCCGAACTACCGTCTGCCGGAGAAAAGGCTGGACCGGGACATCAAAGCCATTCTCGAATGGGGCGTGAAGTTTCAAGGAAACACCACCGTCGGCAAAGACATCTCACTGGACCAACTGAAGAAGGACTATGGCGCGGTATTCCTGGCGGGAGGCGCTAACGCGAGCGCCCGGATTCCCTTGAAAGGGGCGGATAAGAAAGGCGTTCTCTGGGGCTGGGATTTTTTGAGAGATGTAAAACTCGGAAAAGCTCCGAAGATGAAGGGGGATGTCATCGTTGTAGGGGGCGGGAATGTGGCTATCGATGTGGCGCTCACGGCCAAGCGCCTGGGCGCAAAGAGTGTGCACCTCTTCTGTCTTGAGAAGAGGGAAGAGATGCCGGCCCATGAATGGGAAATTGCACTTGCAGAAGAAGAGGGCGTTTTTATCAACAATTCATGGGCGCCGAAAAAAGCGCTTGGAGAAGCATCTGTCGCAGGGCTACAGCTGATGAAATGCACCTCTGTGTTTGACAGCGAGGGCAAGTTCAACCCCGCCTATGATGAAAAAACCACAAAGAAGATAGAGGGGAAAACCCTTATCCTGGCTGTGGGCCAGACGGCGGAACTGGGCTATTTGAGTGAGCGGAAAGGGATCACTGTCGAGTCCGGCCGTATCCATGCGGATCAAAAGGACCTTTCCACCGGCGAAAAGGGCATGTTTGCAGGCGGAGACGTGGTCAGCGGTCCTGCCTCCATTATCCAGGCCATAGCCCAGGGCAGGAAAGCGGCAGCAGCCATAGATCAATATCTCGGAGGAGACGGAAGCATCGAGGAGATCCTGGCCAGGCCTGAAAAGGAAGTGCGCCTCCCCGAATTTTCCGGGGACGGCAGGCCGCGGAGTCTCATGCCGCTCTTGAAGATGAAGGAGAGAAGTGCCGGGTTCGGCCAGGTTGAGCGCGGTTTTACGGACGAACAGATTGCCGCTGAGACCAGCCGCTGCCTGAACTGCGATGCCAGACGGTTCGAGGTGGTGCTCAACATCGAGTACTGCAAGGAGTGCGGCTACTGCGCGGAGGTGTGTGGCGTGAACACCTTCGCTCCTGCGGAGTTCTTCAATGCCAAAGGGTACAGGCCCCAGGAGGTCAAGTCTTCCAAGTGGTGCGTAGGGTGTTTCAAGTGTTACTTTGCCTGCCCTGACTTTGCGATCGATGTCAAAGAAGTCAGAGCATGAGAGAGGGGAGGAAGTTCTGATGAAGAGGTATTTGGAGACCGGGAATTTTGCGATCACCGAGGGAGCCATTCTTGCCGGGTGCAGATTCTTTGCAGGCTACCCGATTACCCCGGCCACGGAACTGGCCGAGGCCATGAGCCTTCGCCTTCCGCAAGAGGGCGGTGTGTACCTCCAGGCAGAGGACGAGTGCGCGGCCATGCACATGTGCATCGGCGCGGCCCTGGGCGGTTTTAAGGCCATGACCGCCACCTCCGGCCCCGGGTTCATTCTCTATGCCGACCCATACGGTTGGGCCCTCGGCTGCGAGACCCCTCTGGTGGTTCTCAATTCAGGGCGAGTCGGGCCTGTGAGCGGGATCACGGGAGCGCCGGGCCAGGGAGAGTTCTACCTGACTCGCTACCCCACCCAGGGTGGGAACTTCGAGAGCATCGTGCTTGCCCCCAACTCGGCCCAGGAATGCATGGCCATGACCGTAGAGGCCTTTTACCTGGCCGAGCGGTTCCGCATGCCGGTCACCGTGCTCGCAGACCAGCTCATCACCGACGGCTTCGAGGACATCACGGTTCCTGAAAACGATGCGGAGATGAAGGAGCTGGGGTTCAGGGTGTGGCCGAGGAAAATTCATCAGGGTCCTGACTTCTATCCTGCAACGGACGAGATCGACATTCCGCCTGTTGTGCTGGGTCACAACACGGGTGCTCTCTGCTCGGACTGGACGCCCACAGAGCAAGGCTATGACATCGAGGAGGTGGAGGCCCATCACAAGCACGCCTATCGGCTCATCTACAAGGTCCGCAATCACAGGGATCTTTTCAAGCACCACTATGACAAGAAATTCATGGACGACGACCCTGATCTGATCGTGGTTTCTTTCGGAACCCCGGCGAGGGTCGTGAACACGGCTGTGGCGGGGGCTCGCAGCCAGGGCATGAAAGTGGGCGCTCTCAGGCTCATCAACCTGTGGCCTTTTCCGGACGAACTCTTCAAGGCGAAAACCAAGTATCTGGTGGTGGAACTCAACTGGGACGGCCAGCTGGTTCGGGAGGTGCAGCGGGCCGTGCCCAAGGATTCGAAAGTTCACTTCCTGGGAATCTGCGGCGATTTGCCCACTCAGGCGGACCTCCTGGGGACCTTCGACAAAATCCTCAAGAACGAACCCCTTGCTCGCAGGGGTTGGGAATTGGAGGCTTGGTAAATGAAGTACGCATCATCGGAACTGACGACAAAGTACCTTCGCTCCAGGAAGATCCCGAGCACGGCCTGCTCAGGGTGCGGTTTGGGCATGAACCACAAGATCGTGGTCCAGGCCATTCAGGAGTTGGGGCTGAAGGTGGAAGACATCGTGTGGGGAACCTCGATCGGCTGCGCAGGACGGCAAACCTTTGCCACCTGGAAAGGGGATGGATTCGCAGGCACCCACGGTCGCGTTTACGCCATTGCCAGAGGGCTCCGGATCGCCCTTCCTCCGGAAAAGCATATCGTCCTTACTGTGGGCGATGGGGATGCCTTCGGAATCGGTTTGACGCACCTGATCCACGCGGCCCGTTCCAATGCGAACATGACGGTGATCGTCAACGATAACCTTGGGTACCAGTCGACAGGCGGTCAGTACGGCTGGACCACGCCCCAGGGAAGCAAGACAGACAGCAGCCCCTATGGGATGTTCGAGCACAACCTCATGAGCGAGGGATTGGACGTGATGCACATCCTCAAGGGGGCCGGGGCGACGTTCCTTGCCCGCCACGTCTCCATGGACGGAGCGAAAGCCGTGGAGACCGTGAAGAAGGCTATCCTCAACAGGGGCTTTTCCCTGGTTCACATGCCCTATCCCTGTCCGACCAACTTCGCCTCCCGCGAACTGGGATCCAGAAACCAGGTCAATATCTACCGGTGGATCAAATCCCATGCCGCACCCCTGGGAAAGGAAAAGGCGGACACCATCTGGGCCACCGGCGTGTGGCACGATGCGAGCAATTCGAGGACCGAGTTTTCCCAACTGGTTTGGGAGACCGTCGACAAGATCAGGAGGACAGGCAAGATATGAAAGACAGAATCGAGATCGTTGCGAGCGGTTTCGGCGGCCAGGGCGTGGTCAGGCTCGGACAGATTGTCGGCGAAGCGGCGGTCAAGCAGGGACTTCATGTGACCATGCTCAAGAGCCACGGCACGGAGATGCGCGGCGGCTACGTGAGAAGCCAGGTGGTGCTGTCCAAAGATCTCATCGACAGCCCCATGTGCGAGTCGCCCGACTACTTTGTCGCTTTGTCAGGAGCGGCCTACAAGCGCTTCAAGGACACGGTGCCGGATTATGGCACGATCGTTTATGACCCTGCCTTTGTCGGCGAGATTGACGAAGCGCTCAAGTGCAGCCAGAAGTCGTTCCCGGCCAAGGACCTTTCGATGAAACACTTCAACAGTGCCCTTTTTTCCAACACCCTGGTGCTCGGTGTCATGGCGAAACTCGTGGAGGGACTTGAAAAGGGCATTGTTCTCGAAAGCATCCTTGATATCATTCCGAAGTTCCAGGACAAGAACAAAGAGGCTTTTGAAATAGGGTACAGTTATTTCTGACCATTGTAACAGGTAGCTTTTTGAAATGGATGGCTGAGGCCATGGGGGTCTCTCTAAAAACAGAAAACGAAGAGTATGCGGGAATGACTTCGCAGATAAGGGGCAGCGAAGGCGGGCGGCGAGGTTTCACCGGTACCTGCCCGGAGGGGGATACATGGCGAGTTCCCCTATGGCCCTCCGCCCGCCTCACCCATGGCCTGAAGCTAGACACGGTGGTGTGGCTTCTTCGTTGTTCTGTTTTTAGAGAGACCCCCATGGCCTTTTTCTGGGATTATTTCAAAAAGAAAACTGTTACAAAGAATTCCGTTCACCTTTTAGAAAAGGAGGTTACTTATGGGGACCGTGTTCAGAAAAGCGATCGTTCTTTTTGCAGCCGTGATGTTCACTGCAGGACTGTTTTTTGCGGCCGGCGCCGCAGCTCAGGACAAGTATCCTTCCCGGGCGATTGAGTACATTGTTCCATGGGGACCCGGTGGAGGCGCTGACCAGCTCGCCCGCAAGTCCGCCGTGCTTTTGGAAAAAATCCTCAATGTCCCGCTTCCTGTGATCAACGTGCCCGGCGCCACGGGCGGAACAGGGATCACCAAGATGCTCGCTGCACCTGCAGACGGGCAGTCCATCGCCATCTACATCGCGGACTCCCATGCCGTGCTGGCCACTGGCGAGGCCACCTGGAAGATGAGCGACATCGTGCCGGTCGCCAGAATGATTCTGGCACCCTCTTTCCTTTTTGTTGCATCGGACAGCCGCTTCAAGACCTGGGCCGACTTTGAAATAGAGGCAAAAGCCAATCCCGGCAAGCTTAAAGTGGCCACCCTCGGATTTGGAAGCGTGGACGACATCACCCTCACCTATCTTGAGGGCAAAGGGATCAAGGTGGTCCAGGTTCCCTACTCCAAACCCAGCGAGCGGTACGTGTCTGTCCTAGGAGGCCATGTGGATGCGCTCTATGAGCAGGCCGGAGATGTCCAGCAGTACCTCACGGGCAAGCAGATTCGGCCCATCATCATGTTTGGGTCTCAGAGGTTTGAACCCTTCAAGGAGGTGCCCTGCTCCAAGGAACTCGGCTATGACATAGGGCTTCCCCAGTTCCGTTCCATTGTGGTCAAAGGAGGCACAGATCCGGCGAAAGTGAAGGCCCTCTCCGATGCCTTTGGGAAAGCCGCGGCTACCCCGGAGTACAAGGCCTTCCTCAAAGAGCAATTCTCCACTGAGGATAGCCACATGGATGCTGCAGCCACAGCCAAATTCATCGAAGCCGAACTGGCAACCATGAAAGCCACGTGGGCTGCAAAACCGAAATAAGGTGTAGTTGAGACTTTTTTTCCTGGTCCTCCCCTAAGCGAAGGGAGGACTACGCCCGTTCCAAAAGAACGAGTGCTCTTTTTCCCCGGGGGAGGTGACGATTACTTATGGCAGCGGAAAAAGCCAAGCGAATCATTCCCTATGTCATCATCTTGCTGGTCAGTCTCTACTTCTATTACCTCGCAGGACAATTTCGGTTTTCTGCCAAGCCGGGTAATCTGGGGCCGGACTTCTGGCCCAAACTCCTGCTGGGCCTCACCATGGTCGCATGCCTTTACGAAATCATTAAGACGGCGGTCTTCATGAAAATAGCGCCTCCAACAGAGGCGGCAGAGGAACCGGCTGCAAAGGCCGAAAGCAAAAAGAAAGCCTACCCCGGGCTCCTGGTCATCGGCATCGTGATGACAGTTGCTTATGCCTACTTCGTGACCACGCTGGGATTCATCATCTGCACGTTTCTTTACTTTGCGCTCTTCATGATCGTGGGCCGGTATCGGAAACTTTGGGCCATCATGGCAAACAGTGTGGTCGGGACCCTTGTCCTTGTGGTTATTTTTATGAAGATCGTCTACGTTTCCCTGCCCCTGGGACAAGAGCCTTTCTCAGGAGTGACCTTCTTTGTTCTGAGAATGTTGGGGATCAAATAGTCTGGAGCCATTGAGGAGTTCCTATGGGCGATATTCTCTATAACCTGATGCTCGGTTTTGTGGGCTGCTTCCAGCCTATGAATCTAATTCTTCTTGTGGCAGGAACCATCATCGGATTAGTGGTGGGCGTCCTGCCAGGCCTCACCTTGGTGATGGGCGTGGTCCTGGCCTTGCCCTTCACCTATCCCATGGAGGTCACGCCGGCGATCGTTCTCCTCACGGCCATGTATGTCACTGGGACCTATGGCGGAGCGTTCACGTCTATCCTGTTCCGGATCCCGGGCGAACCGATTCACGTTCCTCTTCTCTGGGACGGGTACGCCATGGCTCGGAAGGGACAGCCGGCCAAAGCCCTTGGGTGGACCCTGTATGCGGCGCTTTTCGGGGGTCTCCTGTCTGCGGCCATCATGGTGACCCTGTCGCAACCTGTGGCCAAGTTCGCTTTGACCTTCTCCACTCCGGAATATTTCGCCATCGTGCTTTTCGGCCTCACAAGCGTTGTGTCCCTGGGAAGCGGATCCATGACCAATGCCTTTATCAGCCTGTTCCTGGGCCTTCTGATTTCGACCGTAGGCGTCGACTCCACCTACGGAACACCGAGATTCGCTTTCGGCTATCCCATCCTAATGGACGGCATCGAGTTCCTGACGGTGATGGTGGGCGCCTACGGCGTCGGCGAAGTGTTGACCCGGCTTGGACAAGGCTTCACCACGGTTCCAGTGGAAAAGGTGGCCTCTATGAAGACCAGCCTGCCCGGGTGGAAGGAATTGCGGGGCCTGAAGGCGATGTTTCTCAGAAGTTCCATCCTGGGCCACATCGTCGGAATTGTTCCCGGAGCAGGAGCGACCATCGCCTCCTTTGTGACTTACGGGGTTGAAGGGCAGTACGGCAGGAGAAGAAAGGAACTGGGCACAGGTATCCCTGAAGGAATTGTGGCTCCCCAAGCCGCGGCGACGGCATCCGTCGGTGGCGCCATGATTCCTTTGCTGACCATGGGTGTCCCGGGCAGCGGCGCCACGGCGGTGATCCTCGGAGCCTTCCTGCTCCACGGGATCCAGCCGGGTCCCCAGGTGTTCATCACATCGGCGAACATGGTCTACACGGTGTTTGCATCCCTTTTTCTGGGGATTATTTTGATGTGCATTCTGGGCTATTTCGCCATCAAACCCCTGGTCAAGATTCTCGATTTTCCGGAAGCAGTGGTTTCCGTTTTCATCATGCTTCTCTGCTTTATCGGAGCCCTCTCCATCCGGAACAGTATTTCGGACCTGTGGCTTATGGTAGCCTTCGGCGTGGTAGGGTACTTTTTCGACAGGATCAAGTTCCCTATTGCACCGCTGGTGCTGGGGACTATTCTCGGGCCTCTTGCAGAGACCTCGTTTTACACAACCATGATCAGTTTTCAGAATGACTGGACCATCTTTTTCCGCCGACCGATCAGCGGCGTGATCATGGTGCTGACGATCGTTGCCCTTATTCTGCCGATGCTCAAGTCATTCCAGACCGTGGCAAGGAAAAGATAAGGGAAATGAATCAATGAGAACCATCCGACATTACATCGACATGAGGGCCAAAGAGCAGCCTGACAAGGTGTTCATGATTGCCCCTGAACCCGGGCTAAGCCTCACCTACGCACAACTGAGGGAAGATTCCATTGAGCTCGGGAAGCAGTTGCTGAAAAAGGGGCTGAACAAGGGTGACAAGATCTCCTACATGCTGAGCAACGGTTACCAGACGACCAAGATCTTCCTGGGCGCCATGTACTCGGGCTTTGTCATCGCTCCCCTCAACCTGCTGGCCCAGCCTTCTCAGCTTGAATACGTGCTGGACCACTCGGACACGAAGCTGGTTTTCTTTACGGAAGACCAGCGGGAGAGGCTCGAAAAGGCCTCAGGGGCTCTTTCCCGGGAAATCGAACTCATGGAAATCGACAATGACAGTCCGTGGATATTCCCGAAGGATGGAGACCTCGCTGCTTTGAAGCTCCCTGCAGTTGAGGAAGAGGATGATGCGCTGCTTCTGTACACCTCAGGCACGACCGGGCTTCCGAAAGGGGCGATCCTTTCCCACAAAAACATGGTGTCCGGCGGGCTTTACACCGCCATGGCCCATGACCTCAAACCCGAGGACAGGGCGCTGTGTTCCTTGCCCCTCTATCACATCAACGGAGAGGTGGTCACCGCGGTCGCACCCCTCGTGAGCGGGGGGAGTGTGGTCATGCCCCACAAGTTCAGCACATCGGACTTCTGGGAGTTCATTTCAAAGCACCGATGCACCTGGTTCAGCGTGGTTCCCACGATCATTTCTTATTTGACCAACGCGACCGAGATAGAGGGCAAAGGTTTTCATCTAGAACAATTGCGCTTCGGCCGGTCAGCCTCTGCGCCACTGCCCCCTGCGCTCCAGAAAGCTTTTGAAGAAAAGTTCAAGATCGGCATTGTGGAAACCATGGGGCTGACGGAGACGGCGGCGCCGGTCTTCTCCAACCCATTGGACCCTTCGAAGAGGAAATGCGGCTCACCGGGACAGCCTGTGGGCAACCAGGCGAAAATCGTGGATCGCGATGGGAAAGAAGTGCCTCGCGGTACGCAGGGCGAGATCATGATCCACGGAGACAATGTCATGAAGGGTTACTACAAAGCCCCTGAGCAGACGGCCAAAGCGATGGACCCGGACGGATGGTTTCACACTGGAGACCTGGGCCTCATGGACAAGGACGGATTTGTCTTTGTGACAGGGAGACTCAAGGAGCTCATCATCAAAGGCGGGGAGAACATCGCTCCCAAGGAAATCGATGAAGTCTGCTACAAGCACCCTGCGGTTCTTCAGGCTGCAGCCGTGGGCATCCCGGACGAGAAATACGGTGAGGAAATCATGCTCTGTTGCACGCTGAAGCCCGGCCAGTCGCTGACTGAGGATGAACTGCGCATCCACTGTGAAGTGCACCTGGGCAAGTTCAAAACTCCGAAGGTCATCAAGTTCCTGGAGGATCTTCCCAAGGGGCCTTCAGGAAAAATCCAGCGCCTTAAGCTCAAGGAAGTCGTAAAAGAATAGCGTCGCTCTGTTCTTTTCAGAGGACCCGGCTTTCTGCGAAGAACAGGGAGTCGGGTCTTTTTTTGCTCTTTTGATTGCCTCAGATCTATGCTAAAGGGATTCTCCAGCAAAAATGGAGGAGAGGGAGATGAGTGCAACAGCCAAGATAATTGTTGACGGGAAAACCTACGAGTTCCCGGTGATCATCGGCACAGAGGGAGAGCGGGCCATCGATATCTCCACGCTGCGCCAGCAGACGGGCTTCATCACGTATGACCCGGGACTCGCCAACTCGGGCACGTGCAAGAGCAGCATCACCTTTATGGACGGTGAAAAAGGGATTCTCCGTTACCGGGGCTACCCGGTGGAGGAGCTTGCGGAGCATTCGACCTTTGTGGAGACAGCCTATCTGCTCATCAACGGCGAGCTGCCGAGCCGCAAAGAACTGACCCGGTTTTCCGTGATGCTCAACGACCATTCCCTGGTTCACGAAGACATGCGGGAGTTTTTCCAGAACTTTCCCAGAAGAGCCCATCCCATGGGCATCCTGTCCTCCATGGTGAACGCGCTGCGTTTCTTTTACCCGGAAATCTCCGACCACGACGAAGAAATCAACATGACCACCACCAGGCTGCTCTCCAAGGTGCGGACCATGGCAGCCATATCGTACAAGATCTCCAGAGGGCACAGGGTGGTCTATCCCAGGCCGGACCTTTTGTATGCGGCGAATTTCCTGAACATGATGTTCGACTCGCCCGTGATGCCGTATCAGCTGGACCGGGACGTGGTGCATGCCCTGAACGTGTTCTGGATCCTTCACGCAGACCATGAGCAGAACAGCTCGACCGCTGCCGTTCGGCTGGTGGGGAGTTCGAGGGTAAATCTTTATGCCGCCATCTCTGCTGGAGTCAATGCCCTGTGGGGGCCGCTCCACGGCGGGGCCAACCAGGCGGTGGTGGAGATGCTGACTGCGATTCAAGCGAGCGGAGGGGACGTGGCCCCCTTCATTGCCAGGGCAAAGGACAAGAATGACTCTTTCAGGCTCTCGGGCTTCGGGCACAGGGTTTACAAGACCTATGACCCGAGGGCCAAAATCATCAAGAAAGTCTGTGACAAGGTGCTGGCCAAGCTGAAGGTCCAGGATCCGCTGCTTGACATTGCCATGAAACTGGAGGAGGTCGCCCTAAAAGATCCTTATTTCATCGACCACCACCTCTACCCGAATGTGGACTTTTACAGCGGGATCGTGCTGCGGGCCATGGGGATCCCAGTGAACATGTTTACGGTCATGTTTGCCATCGGTCGTCTGCCTGGATGGATCAGCCAATGGAAAGAAAGCATTGATGATCCCGAGGGTAAGCTCCACCGGCCGCGCCAGATCTTCACCGGCCACAACACGAGGCGCTATGTGCCCATCGAGGACAGGGGCTAGCCATGGGTGGAGTTCTTTCTTATGTCATTTCGAAGAAGCGAAGCGACTGAGAAATCTTGTTGAGGCAAGGGAACAGGGACATGGATCTTTCCGTTTTTGAAAACATGAAGGAACCGGAACTGCGGAAGTATATCGAGTTCCTTCTCTGGCACTACCGTGTGATGGACGCTTTCTGGTTCATCAAGGTCGGCGAGCGGTTCGGGCAGACAACGGCCGAGCGGGTCAACGAAGACGTCTGGGGCAAGATTGCGGGAATGGCGGGCAAGGACCTTGTCAGCCGGTTTGAGATCAAGGAGAAGGGGCTCGGAGGATTCGTCAAGGCCCTACGCTTCTGGCCCTGGTGCATCCACATCGGATACCGGATTGAAGAATCGCCCGTGGAGGTCATCATCACAGTGCCGTCCTGCGCCACCCAGGAGGCTCGGATCAAACGAAACCTGGGAGAGTATGACTGCAAGGAAATGCACCGGCGCGAGTTCGACTTTTTCGCCAAGGAGATTGATCCTCGCATCCAGACGCAGTGTGTCTTTGCGCCCCCTGATCCCCATCCAGCAGACATGTTCTGCAAGTGGCGGTTTTACCTGGAAGACAAGAGGGAGTAATATGCCCCGCTCCTCAATTGCTTCACGTCGTTCCAAAGAGAAGCTTGAGGCTCTCTATCTCGCATACAATCGCCGATGTTACGTCCACCCCGACCCTCTCGAGTTCCTCTACGGTTTCCACGACCCGTTGGATGTCGAGGTCGTGGGATTCATTGCTTCATCCTTGGCCTATGGGAACGTCAAGCAGATCCTGAGAAGCGTCTCCCTGGTCCTGACCAAAATGGGGCCATGCCCATCAGCTTTTCTTCTCAACTCGCCGTTCAATCGGATTGCCGGCACCTTTTCAGAATTCAAACACCGGTTCACGACCGGACAAGACCTTGCCCGCCTGCTCTGGGGCGTGCGGCGGGTCATTGAGGAGCACGGTTCCCTTCAGAAGTGCTTCATGTCCCGTTTTCACCGTGATGACCCCACCGTGATCCCGGCCCTTTCAGCCTTTGTGGAGAGTGTATTTCCCGAGGGATGTGATTTCCTGATGCCAGCTCCATGCAAAGGGAGCGCCTGCAAAAGGCTCAACCTTTTCCTGCGCTGGATGGTGAGACGCGACGACGTTGATCCCGGCGGATGGGATGGGGTGCCTCCCTCCAAACTGCTTGTTCCGCTCGACACCCACATGCATCGCATCGCCATGACGCTGGGGCTCACAAAGCGAAAACAGGCAGACTTGCGTACAGCCATAGAAATCACAGAGGCATTCAGGAAACTGTGCCCCAGCGACCCAGTGCGATACGATTTTGTCCTGACCCGCTTTGGGATCCGAAAAGATCTGGACCCAGCAGCGCTTTTCTGCAACTGATCTTTATCGTGTTGCTGAAAAACGCCCATCTACGGCGTTGCCCTCACCCCTCGTCGTTGGGGCGTACTGGAGTGTACGACTCACTCCTCGGGTTTTCGGGCGCCTTGTATCTGGGCGTTTTTGAGCAACCCGCAAAAACGATCTGTTTCAGCATCGTGCTGTGGAACCAATTTCGTTCAACTTGCCGCGGGGTAGATCATTGCTAACTTACAGGCAATGACAAGGAGACTGCCATGAAAGTCTTTATCACCGGCGGAACGGGTTTTGTAGGAACCACCCTCACCCAGAAACTCGCTCAAGAGGGAAACGAAGTCACCCTTCTGACGCGCAGCGTCAAGAGCCATCCGACTGCGCTCCAGGGCGTCTCCTATGTCGAAGGAGATCCCACTCAGAAAGGAGTCTGGCAGGAAAGGGTTGCGGACCAGGATGTGGTGATCAATCTCGCAGGCGCCTCCATCTTCAGGCGATGGAGCGATACGGCCAAGAAACTGATCTGGGACAGCCGGATTCAGACAACACAGAATCTCGTTGAAGCTCTCTCGGCAAGGAAGGGTAAGAAGACCGATCTCTTAAGCACCTCCGCTGTAGGGTTTTATGGTTTTCACGAGGATGAGGTGTTCGATGAAAGCAGCCCTTCTGGAGAAGGTTTCCTGGCCGACCTGTCAAAGGAGTGGGAATCGGCCGCCATGGAGGCAAAAGATTACGGCGTGCATGTGAGCCTCATGCGATTCGGAATTGTGCTGGGCAGGCGGGGAGGGGCGTTGCAGCAGATGATCACTCCATTCAAATGGTGGATGGGGAGCCCTCTGGGTGGCGGGAACCAGTGGTTTTCATGGATTCATGAGCAGGATCTTGTCGACATCTTCCTCTATCTCATCAAAGAAAAGAAAATCTCAGGCGCAGTAAACTGCACTGCTCCTAACCCAGTGACAAACCGCGAGTTGACGCAAAAGATTGGTGAGGTTCTGGGCAAACCCACCTTCATGCCCGCGGTGCCGGGGTTTGTGATGAGCCTCATGCTTGGGGAATTCGGTTCCGTGCTTTTGAAGGGCCAGAGGGTCGTGCCGAAAAAACTTCTGGATGCAGGGTTCCGCTTCTCTTTCCCGGATCTCCGAAGCGCCTTAAAGGACCTGCTCACTACGCTCTCGTGAGTTGCCGATACTTGATCCTATGCGGTTGAGCTGCGGCATCCCCTAGGCGCGCCCTCTTGTCCGCTTCGTACTCCGTGTAATTCCCGTCAAACCAGATCGCCTTGCTTTCCCCCTCAAAAGCGAGAATGTGCGTGCAGATCCTGTCCAGGAACCACCGGTCGTGGCTGATCACCAGGGCGCACCCTCCGAAACTCTCCAGGGCTTCTTCCAGGGCTCGCATGGTATTCACATCCAGGTCATTGGTCGGCTCGTCCAGGAGAAGAACATTGGCGCCTGACTTGAGCATCCTGGCCAGATGAACGCGGTTTCGTTCCCCGCCCGAGAGAAGGCCGACCTTCTTCTGCTGGTCCGTGCCCGAGAAATTGAACCGCGCCACGTAGGCGCGGGAGTTCACCTCACGCTCACCCAGCTTGATGGTGTCCAGCCCTTCTGAAATCATCTCCCAGATGTTCTTTTTGGGATCGAGCACGTCTCGGCTCTGGTCCACATAGGCGAGCTTCACGGTCGGGCCGAGCCGGATCGCGCCTGAAGAAGGCTCATCCTGACCCGTGATGATTCTGAAAAGCGTGGTTTTTCCGGCTCCGTTGGGGCCGATGATGCCTGCGATGGCTCCGGGTGGAACAGAGAAGGAGAGGTTTTCCATGAGGAGTCGGTCGCTGTAAGCCTTTGAGAGATTCTTTGCCTCAATGACCAGATCGCCCAGTCGGGGACCGGGCGGGATGAAGATCTCGAGATCCCTGTCCTGTTTGTCGGTCTCCTGACTCACGAGGGCTTCATAAGCACTGATCCTGGCCTTGGATTTTGCGTGTCGGCCCTTGGGGCTCATTCGAATCCACTCCAGTTCACGCTGCAGGGTCCTCTGCCTTTTGCTCTCGCTTTTTTCTTCCCGCTGGAGCCGGGTGCGCTTCTGTTCCAGCCAGGAGGAATAATTGCCCTTCCAGGGGATGCCCTCCCCCCGATCCAGCTCCAGGATCCACTCGGCCACATTGTCCAGGAAGTAGCGGTCATGGGTGACGGCGATCACCGTGCCGGGATAGTTCTGGAGATGGTGCTCCATCCAGGCGACGGACTCGGCATCCAGGTGGTTGGTCGGCTCGTCCAGGAGCAGGATGTCCGGCTGTTGAAGCAGGAGCCGGCACAGGGCAACGCGGCGTCTTTCCCCTCCGGAGAGGATCTTGACCGGTGTTTCCCCGGGCGGGCACCGAAGAGCGTCCATGGCCATTTCGAGCCGGGAGTCCAAGTCCCAGGCGTTCATGGCATCGATCTTTTCCTGGACCTCGCCCTGGCGCTCGATGAGCTTGTTCATCTCATCGTCCGACATGGGTTCTGCGAATTTCTCGCTGATTCGATTGAACTCGTTGAGCAGATCCACTACCGGCCGCACGCCTTCTTCGACGATTTGTTTGACGGTTTTGGTGTTGTCGAGTTGCGGTTCCTGTTCGAGAAGGCCCACCGTGTATCCCGGAGAAAGAATGGTCTCCCCGTTGAATTCCTTGTCCACCCCTGCAAAGATCCGGAGCAATGAACTCTTGCCCGAGCCGTTGAGGCCCAGCACACCGATCTTTGCCCCGTAGAAATAGGAGATGGAGATGTCCTTGAGCACAGGCTTCTTGTCGTAGTACTTGCTCACCCGGATCATGGAGTAGATGATTTTGTTCGGTTCAGGAGCCATAAGGTCTACAAACCTCCTCTGAGTTCGAAAATGGGATAGCACAGAGGCTTGTTTTTGGGAAGGGGAATCTAGAAACCACTCCGGACTTCATTCCCGTGCATATGGGCGCGCAGCATCCTGTCATCCCGCCCAAGTTCCGCAGAGCGGGAGGCGAGCCGGGATCCAGAAGATTTCTAATAGCAGTCTTACACGTCGATCCAGGTGCCGTCCAGAGTGCGCACCGACCTGTATTTCGTCCAAACTTCCAGAAAGATATCAGCCTTGAATCCGGGCAAGGCCTCAAAACCCCCTTTCGTGGCCGCGTAAAGCCGTCTCTCGTCCAACAGCTTTCGAAGAAGTTGCGCCCCGAGTTTTTCTCTGTGTCCTGCGCTTTCCGCCTGCTTCAGAGCGTCCTGAAGCGACACCTTCTCTCCTGTCAGTCGCAGGCCTTTCAGGAAATTGATGATCCGCGCTGTGATGAAGAGAGTGTAAAGGTCGTCACGCCGGAACTGATCCGTTTCAATCGCCATAGCGGTAGATCTGGACTTGAAGATGTCCGATTCGGTCATCTCAGGGAACTCCCCGGCGATCGGGCAGCCGGGAGTCAGGTAGAAGATGGATGCTCCGATGAGCACGGGTAGAGAGGCCATCAGAGCCATGGTATCCACCATGTCATCCGGAGTCTCGTAAGGGATCCCCAGAATCTGGTAGGAGACAATATCGAATCCAAGGCTGTGAGCCTGATTCACCACATCGAGATATTTGTTAAGCGTATGCGGCCGCTTGAGCCTGGTCAGAACATCGGCGTTGGCGCTCACCAGGGAGATGTTCAAGCTTCGAAAGCCCGCTTTTTTCATAAGCTCCAGGATTTCCCGGTCAAGGCTCAAATAGGATATCCCGTTCATAGCCACGAGACGCAGGTCGTCTTCAGGAAACTCCGCGATGAGAGCATTCAATATCGTCTTTAGGTCTTCCTTGGAAAAGCTCAGGTTGTCGTCTTCGAAATCAAAGACACGATATCCTTCGGAGTAGCGCTGCCTGATCTCGGAGAGAACATTGGCTGAGGAACGTCTCCGGAATTTGTCGCCGAAGGTGAGATGGACAGAGCAGAACGTGCATTGATGAGGGCAACCTCTTGATGTTGTGATGAAGCAAAGGGGTTTCTTCTCGAACAAATAACCGTTCGGGCGGAGATCAGAGAAATCGGCGAGAGGGAGTTCATCCAAAGCGAAGTTCTCGGCCATGGGGTTGAGAACTGGTTCTCCGTTTCGTTTGAATCCGAGGTTCGGCACGCTCTCCAGAGGCAGCCCCGCCTTCCATGCTTTCAGGAATTCTACGAAAGGCCTTTCCCCTTCTCCGCGGATGATGAAGTCCACGCTCGAATCATTGAGCACGGAAAGGGGAGCGGCGGAAACGTGAGAACCGCCCATGAGGATGGGGATGTTCAAGCGCTTCTTTATTTCGCGGGCACAGGCAAGGGCTTCCCGGTGATAGGGGGAGAAGAGGGACGAGATGCCCACCAGATCGGGCTTTTCATAAGTCACATCCTTCGCGATCTCTTCAAAGGAAGCACCGAAATGGTAGTAGTGAAAAAAGGTGGAGAAGGGGCTTGAGTCAGGATATTTGAAGTGCTGGCGGAGGTAGGAAAGCTCGGCGGGCAGAGGAATGGTTTTGCGTCCGTGTCCCTGGTGATAGTCCCTGACAGTCACCTGCATGTTGGGCAGGAACTTCTTGGCTGCCGCCTTGAGCATGCAGAGCCCCAGGGGCTGAAGCCGGATGTCTGTGTCGTAGAAATCCTGAACTGGAGGCTGAATGAGCAGGATTTTCATAATACCGGTCCTGCTTACTTCTTTCCTTGCTTCTCTAGTTCTTTGTCTATGGCCGCCTGAAATCCTTCCAGGTTGGTATTGCGCAATAGAGTCCCGTTGACATAGATGGTCGGGGTTCCTCTCACCCCAGCCTTTGCGCCGTCCTGATAATCCTGGTTGATGGCCTGCATGATTTGGGGATCATTCATGTCTTTATTGAACTTTTGCATGTCGAGCCCGAGCTGCTGGGCCTGTTCCTGCACAACCTGATCGTTCAGACGATTGTGGTTCTGAAAGAGGCGGTCATGGTATTCCCAGAATTTCCCCTGCTTCCCTGCTGCGAGTGCTGCCGCTGCGGCCTTCCGGGCGAACTGATGGGTGTTCAGGGGGAAATTCTTGAACACGAGTTTGACCTTGCCCTTATTTTTTTCGAGCACCTGATCGAGGAGCGGCACAATCTTCGCGCAGTAGGGACACTGGAAGTCGGTGAACAGCACGATGGCCACCGGAGCGTCCGCCGCCCCCTTGGAAGGCGAGCCTGCCACATTGAACTCCTGCACAAACTCAAGGACCGCAAGCTGAACGGTTTTCTTTTTGCTGCTCACGAGGAGAAGGATTTCTTCTCTTGGGCCGGCCTTGATAGAGTCAACGGATTTGTCGACCGGTATGGTGTCACTCAGTTTACCGTCCGGTCCGTAAACCAGCACTTTCCCCTTGTCCGTGAGAACAAAGATATATTTCCCGCCCGCTGAAAGCGCGCTGTCCACAGGCGTCTCTTCCAGCGTCAGAGTCCTGGCGACAGTCATTTCCACTTCAGCATAGCTCGAAGCGGAAGCAACAAGTCCTATTAATAAGGGTAGGATCAGAAAAACAGCGAATTTTATTTTCATCGGAACTCCTCCGTTTATATCTATATAAAGGATATGAAGAGCTCTGTAAATAGGATCAAATTGTTGCGCGCATGATCGCGCGAGGCATCCGTGATAAATGGCGGGCATGCATTGACTTGGCGCGGATGAGGATTAAATTAGAATTAGAATTTAAAAGGGAGAATAGGCAACAGCCGGGTATCGGTGGGAAACCTGCAAGGGTGAAAAACAAATGGATCTCAAGAAGATATTGCTCGATAGATTCGAAAAGAAGGGTATTGAACCGGTGCTGATTCCTGGTCTGCTCAAGAATATTCTGGCCACCCTAAAGGACAGGCCTGACATTACTCATGAAGAAGTGAGCGAAAAGCTTCACTATATCGGATGGAACGATTTCGATCTGGATGAGAACACCATGCAGATCATTATAGCGGACTATGAAGCCAGTGCGCCGACTCATCCCACCTACATGTGACATCTAAGTTCTTCTGATCTTACCGAAGTCCCGGCGCTGAGAAAGGTCGGGGTCTATCATGAAACAGGGAAGAAATCCGATTTACAGGAAGGGAGGGAGGAATCCTTTCTGTTCCAGCTATGCCCTTTGCCTGGACGAGGCCATCGGGAAATCATGGCTTTTTTGGGATTGCTCAGAATGCGAATTCAAGGCCAGCCGTGATCCCAAAACGGAGATCATGAACAGATCGAATGACTCCATGCCATACTACGAGATCACGATCGAAACCTCCGATGACCTTTAGGTCCACCTATTCACCACAGAGGCACAGAGCATGCGGAGGGAGATTATTTTTCTCTTTGCTGTGGTGAGTCAAATCATGCCTTCCGCATAACAGACATCTTCAGGGCCGAAGGGGCAAGAGACAAGCCGCCAAGGGCGGTGCATTTGAGCTCGGCCGGGAGCATCTTTCCAACCGCATAGACCGCATCAATGGTTTCATCCAGGGGAATGGGGTTGGCGTAACCGCCGAGAATAAGATCAGCGCATAGAAATGCCGAGGAGGCTGCTACTGCATTCCTGGTGTGGCAGGGAATCTCGACCGCGGCCTGAACAGGATCGCACACAAGCCCCATGGTGTTCTGAAAGGAGATCGCCGCTGCGTTGGCCGCCTGGGCTGCGGTTCCGCTTGCCGCTTCAACGACCGCAGCCGCAGCCATAGCTCCGGCTGCCGCGATCTCGACCTGGCACCCTGCCACTTCGGCAGCAAAGGTCGCACGGTTGGCTACAATCAATCCAATCGCTGATGCGGCGCAAAGGGCCAAAGCCGCATCCTGAACGCTCAACCCTTTGTCTTCAACGAGGCTCACCACAACCCCGGGTATCACGCCAGCCGAGCCTGCAGTCGGCGCGGCACACACCACGCCTCCTCCGGAGTTGATGTGCATGACCGCCATAGCTCTGGCTCCGGCGCGGGCGTGAATTCCTCCCACGGCCAATCTTCCCTCCGCCTCCGCCTGCAAAATGCTCCTTGCAGAGGGATGAAGCAATTGCATGGGCGGAAGCTTCTCCTTGAGACCCTGATGTACCGATGCCCTCATGATCCCAAAGCGCCTTATGATTTCCTCCATGATTTCCTGCTCGGGAAGGCCAAGGAGGGTCGCTTCGTAGTCTAAGGCTATCCGTCCAAGGGATAAAGACCGTGAAATCGCAAGGGCAATAATTTCATCGGCGGTCGCAAACAGGGGTTCCCCCTGAAGAGGGAAGAAAACCGGAGGAGCGGTCCAGATGTGACGGACGCCTTTCAGCGCTCCTAACCTAGACTCTGTTTGAGGGTCGAGCGCCGAATGAAGCTTGAGATGAATAAGGGCAAGATCCCCGCGAGCCTGACGCTCAGGAGGGCCGAGCGGGTTTCCGCTCCTGTTGATCAGTTCAAGAACGGCAGATTCGGTGTCTGCCATTGTCTCAATAAACAACTCGTGCGCATTCCCCGTGAGCAGGATAGGCCAGCGATCCAAGCGGATGAACTGGAATGTCCCGCCTCCGATCGATTGGGCTGTGGTGGAGAGCGGCTTGCCGCTTCGGGAGACCATCCGAATCTCCACGGTGTTGGGGTGATCGGCTTCAGGCAAAGGCTCAGTGGTGAATTCTATTTTGAGCCCTCTTTCAGCGGCAAGGTCCAAAGCCTGGGGAAACCGTTCGTCCGTGATCGGCAGGCCCAGGAGTCCGGCCGCAAACCCGAGATCGCTTCCCTGGCGGCGATAGACCTGCGAAAAAGATCCCTTCGGGTCAAAAGCGAAGGTCGCGGATGAGGGTTCCTCCCCCAGAAGGGCGCGGGCAATCGTGCCGATGAAAAACGGCGCAGCCGTGTGCGAACTGGAAGGCCCGCGCATGACCGGACCGAGCACATCATTTAGAATGCTGATTGGTTTCATATACAGAACTCCACGTGCCGCCCAACTTTCGGCTTCAAGCAGGGTCCGCTTTTGCGAGGTGGGCGGCCATGCGGATCGCCTGGATCAGGGACTGGGGGTTGGCACGGCCTTCACCTGCTTTCCCAAAAGCCGTGCCGTGATCCACGGATGTGCGGATAATGGGAAGCCCGAGCGTTACATTGACGCCGGAGAGCTGGCCCCACGTTGCCGTCTTGTCGTCGTACTGGAAGCCCACGAGCTTGGTGGGGATGTGACCCTGGTCGTGATACATGACCACCACGGCATCATACATGCCGCCCTTCATCTTGGAGAAAATCGTGTCCGCTGGGATAGGCCCTTCGACCTGCAACCCCAAAGCACGGGCCTCGTTCACGGCAGGCAGGATTTCCTGCTCGTCTTCATATCCGAAAAGCCCGCCTTCCCCGCAGTGGGGGTTTAATCCGGCCACGCCGATGCGGGGGGAGCCAATGCCCAGACGCTTCAGTGCGTCGGCTGTGAGCTCGATCACCCGCTTGACTCTCGCCTTTACGACCCGATCGCACGCTTCCCTGAGCGACACATGGGTGGAAACGTGGACCACGCGAAAATTCTCCTCAGCGAGCATCATGGCGTAATCCTTCGTCTTGGTCAGCTCTGCATAGATCTCCGTGTGGCCTGCAAAGGGATACCCCCCGGCATTCAGAGCCGCCTTGTTGATAGGGCATGTGACGGTTCCGTGGATGCGGCCTGAGAGGGCCAACTCGATGACCTTGGCCACATACTCAAAGGAGGCCTTGCCCTGCTCAGGCGTGACCTGCTTGTGGCGAAGCTTTTCCAGGGGGAGGTTGGCAAGATCCAGCACATCCACCGTGCCATGGGAGTAGAGTCCCTCTTCCGGTGCAGTGAACCGGTGAATGGCAAGGTTGAGCTTTGTAAAACGAACCGCATCCGCCATGACAGCGGCATCACCCACTACCAGAGGTCTGCACAATTCATAGAGCTCAGGGAGGTTCAAGGATTTGGTGCAGATTTCCGGACCGATTCCGCCCGGGTCGCCCATAGAAATGCCGAGAATAGGCCTAGCGTGTTGAGCCATGGCTTGGATCCTTTCCTGAAACGAGCATTTCATAGATTCGGACCAGTGCGTCTGAAGCGCCGAAGGCGCCGGGCTTGACGACCACCGGCAGACCGTGAAGAGGGCCCATGCAGAAGTACCCAAGAACAATACCCGGAAGAAGTTCCTGCTCAAGGAGGACAGCTTTTGCCTCAAGGGCTTTCAAGAGTGCAGAGGCAGTGTCACCGCCTGAAACAAAGATCCCGTCAGGCCGCACATCGCGCACGATCGATGACACGAGCTCCACAAGCCCATCGAGGAGGTCCTCCCCGTAAGCCGGAGAGGGCGAAACACTCGGAGCCTTGATTTTAAACACGACAGCCCCTGAAACCAGGCTGCCGGCGGCCGCTTGGGCCGCGTTCGAAATCCACGCCCTCCTCGCCGCAGAACCCAGGTCCCGGGGATCGAGAAAGTAGGATGAGCAGGAGAAGGATCGCACGAGTTCCAGGACCTGGACATCGAGAATTCCGGAAGCCGATCCACAAACAAAGAGGATCCGTCTCCCCACCGGGTTGAGCAGAGTTCGGGTTCCGGCGGGGCCGGAAAAAAGAAGGGGAGAGAGGCTGGAGGCCAAGCCCGCGGATCCGACCAGAAGGGTCTTTGGGAATTGCCCGACCGCGAGGTTCGCCAGGGCATCGAGGTGGGCCTGGCTCGCTGCATCGAAGACGATGTGTCTGGCGCCCTGCCGGATCAGTCGCCGGACGTGGTCGCCGAGTCCCTCGGGAGGTCCCTCCAGGATTTCCAGGTCAACGTGGGCTATCGCATGGCGGCTCTGACGACCGAGAACAAGCGAGACGCGCGATTCCGTCACCGGTGATACAGGATCACGAGCCATCTCTGTTTCGGCAAGAGGAACCCCTCGGAGATAATGCACGTCGTGTAGAACCGAGCGGCCTTGGGCAGGCAACGCAGGTGCGACAAAGCTCGCGTCAAATTCCAGGGTCTCTGCAAGGGCATCCAGTTCAGCGCCGATGTTGCCTCTGAGGCAGGAGTCGATTTTCTTGTAGATGCGACTGGGCCTCAGGTCTTTTATTGCAGCAGCCGCGGGCCCAAGCGCTTCAGCCGCTTGATCCGGCGGCACATTCCTGGTGTTGGTAGAAAGGGCAAGAGAGTGAGGCGCTGCCGGAAAGGGGAAGGAGCGGAGGTGATCCTGAGCGAGAAGATAGGTGGGCGCCTCTGCTCTACAGAACTGGATGCCTGTGTCTGCAGCGCCCGTGAGATCATCGGCAATGACGGCAGCCCTCAGCATGAAGATCCCTTGGCAGTTTCCGGACCCAGGGGAAGCAGATCGGGCGAGTGGGTGAGCACAGTGAGACGGGCAGAAGTCCCTTGCCTTCTCAGGGCTTCCTCAATGGCCCATTCGATGCTGGGAGCATGGGTGTGTCCGAGTTTTGCCTTGTGCTCCGCCGGAATTCCGGGCGAAAAGGTAATGACCGAGGCTTTCTCTCGTACCATGGCCCAAGCCACGGCCAGGGCACAGGCGACTCCGTTCTTGAGTTCCCCGCGGCGATAGGCGGCTTTGATCCTGTCCGAAGGCCAGGAGGTGAAGTTCAGGAGCTCGGTGTGGACAGGGCTCACTCCTTCGGGAGCGGGCGTGCAGATGATGATGGTGCCGCCCGGCTTCACCATACGCTGGGCCGGGTACTGGGACTTGTGGGACTGCCAGAAGTCTAGGTCGCAGGGACAGGAGTTGGCCAAAACGATGTCCGGTGTCTCGTGGTACGGGACCCCGTAGATTTTTCGCGCCAGCCTCACGCCTTCACGAAAAACCGCTCTCATCTCTCCGAAGAAGAACCCGGCCACCCGGCCGGTCGTGTCCATGACCACATTGAAGATCGTGTTCATGCCCACCTTGTCGGCCATGTCGTCCATGTCCTGCCGAACCGGATTGTCTTCATATCCCAGAAAGGAATCGCCCCCGCTTTCACAGGAGAGCATGTGGGTCTCGGCAGTGGTTATGGCCCCGCAAACGCCGGGCTGAATGATCTTGGACGAACCGGAGAAACCCGGGATGTGATGAGGCACAATGGCCCCCAACCCGATCACCACATCGGCTTCCGCGACCAAGCGGTTGACCAGGAGCGGTGTTCCGCGGCTGGAGGTCCCCAGGTCCACAAGCACGTCTGGATTGCGCCACTCATGGTTCAACACCCTGATGCGTTTGAAGACCGCAGGCCCCACCTTGGCGACGATCTCCTGTTCTGTCATGTAGCGGTGGGTCCCCAGGGCGATGAGGCAGGCGATCCTATGATCAGGCACGCCTGCCCGGTTGAGGCGACGGAGGAGAGCCGGAATCATGTGGTCGACAGGGGTGGAACGGGTGTTGTCGTCGCTGACCAGAAGGACCCGATCCGTAGGCTTCACCGCGGTTTCCAGGGGAGCTTGATGAATCGGATGGTCAAGGCTGTGCTCGATTTCGGTTTCCACGGCCGCAATCGTGGGGTAGGGCTTCGGGCTCAGGACCTCGGCGAGATTTCGGTCCGGCACTTGAAACCGGTAGGGCTTTCCGTCAAACGGGATGGTGACCTCAGCCATGGAGCTCTCCCTGCGTCCTTTACATGAATGTCCTGGGCAGGAACGTGCTGAGCCATGGGAGGTAGGTCACGATGGCCAGCACGATGAGGGCGACGATGAAAGGCTTCCAGATGGCTCTGCCCAGGCGATCGATGGATATGCTGGATATTCCGCATACGGCGAAGAGGACCGCCCCCACCGGGGGGGTGATCAGACCCAGAACAAGATTCAGGCAGATGACGATCCCGATGTGAACCGGGTCGATCCCAAGGCTGGCGGCAACCGGCGCGAGCACGGGGGTCACGATCACCAGGGCCGGCGCTGTTTCTATGGGAATCCCGAGGATCAGGAGAAAGACGTTGATGAGCATGAGGATGATGTAAGGGGACGTGGTCAGCTTGGTCAGCCACTCGATCACGAGCTGGGGGATCTGGTCCACGGCAACGATCCAGGCAAAAGGCTCGGACATGGCAATGAGCAGCATGACCATGCCGGATTCCAGCCCTGCTTTGAGCAGGACATCAGGAAGGTTTTTCAAGGTCAACTTGCGGTAGATAAACCCTCCCACGAGGGCAGCATACACCACCGTGATGCCGGCGGCTTCTGTGGGGGTGAACATGCCGCTCAGGATGCCGCCCATGATCAGGACCGGCATGAAAATCGCCGGAAGCGCCTTCCATGCAGCGACAAGGATGTCTTTGATCGGCACTCTCTGATCGCGGGGATACTTGCGAACCGATGCCTCCCAGTACATGTAGATCATTAAAGCCAGGCCCAGCAGGATGCCCGGAAGAACTCCGCCCAGAAAAAGGGCGCCGATGGAAACATTGGCCGATACGCCGTAAATGATGAAGGGAATGCTGGGAGGGATGATCGGTCCCATGCATGAGGCGGTGGAGGTCAGGGCAGCGGCCACGTCCTCGTCGTAGCCGGCCTTTTTCATGGCCGGGATCATGACCACGCCGATAGCCACCGCCGTGGCCACGGCAGCGCCCGAGATCGCGGCGAAGATGGCGCAGGCGAAAATCGTGGCATGGCCAAGCCCGCCGCGAATGTGTCCCAGCAGCATGCGGGCGAAGCTCACCAGCACCGGCGTGATGCCGCCCGCATTCATCAGGTTGCCGGCCAGCATGAAGAGCGGGATCGCGAGCAGGGGAAAGGTCGCCAGGCCGCCGAAAGTGGTTTGAATCAGTGTCGTGATGGGCATGTTGCCGATGATCAGGGCATAGGCCAGGGAACAGCCGCCCAAGGCCACGATGATGGGGGCCGACATGCAGAGGAGCGCAATGAAGGATCCGGCAAATACGATCATCGCGCCTCTCCTTCCGCCCTCAGACCGAGAAAGCCAAGAAACTCCTCCAATGTGAGAAAGAACATGATCAGAAAGCCCAAGGGAAGAGCTGCATAAGGGAAGGTCATGATCAGGCCGATGGCAGGGGAAGTCTGTTTCCAGTTGTAAATGGTCTGGAAAAGCCCATAGCCGAACATGGCGCCGAAGAAACCCAGAGTTAAGACGTACATCGAGAACTTCAGCATTCTTGCGGTCGCAGGCGGAACAGAGTCCAGAACCGAGGTCATGCTGACCATGTACCCTTTCTTGAGCCCCACCGCTCCTCCCAGCATGGAAGCCCAAACCAGGGAGTAGGTGGAAACTTCCCCTGTCCAGATATTCATCTTTTGAAACACGTAGCGGCCGATCACCTCATAGGGGATGACCATGGCGATGACGGCCATGAAAAGGATCGTGCCCCAGCTTCCCAGTTTCACGAGCCATTCGTTGAAACGCGTGAGTGCGCGCATTGAACAACTCCCGCCCGCCTGAACAACGAGGGTGCATGGGCGCCTGTTCCTGTGAGAAGAGAAGGCGCCCGCAACCCCCCTTCTACTTCGCATTCATGATGGTTTCAATCTCCGCCTTGGGGAACTCTTTGCTGAAGGCATCATAAGTGGGTCCCATCGCCTTCCGGAAGCTCTCCCGGTCCACGTCGCGGATGACGGTGACTCCCTTCTCGGTCATCTCTTTGAGCTTCGCCTCTTCAGCGTCGCGGTTGATCTTCCTCTGGAATTTGCCCACCTCATAGGAGGTCTTGAGGAATAGCTCCTGGTCCGCCTTGGGCATGGCGTCAAAAGTCTTCTTGCTCATGAGAAAGGGCGATGGTGAGTAGACGTGCGCCGAAAAAGAGAAGAATTTCTGGCCCGCATCCCACAGCTTGTTGCTGTAAATCACGGCAATCGGGTTTTCCTGGCCGTCAATAACCTTCTGCTGCAAGGCGGTGAAGACTTCGCCCCAGGACATGGGCGTGGGGTTCAGGCCTGCATCCTTCCACGCGGAGAGATGAATCTTGTTTTCCATGGTCCTGATCTTCAGGCCCTTGGCGTCCTCTACCTTCTTGACCGCGATCTTGGAATTGGTCAGGTGGCGGAAACCGTTTTCCCAGAAGGAAAGGGCCTTGATTTGGGCCTTCTCAAAGTCGTCCAGGAGTTTGCGGCCAATAGCGCCGTCCAGCACAGAGTCCACGTGATTGAAGTCCCGGAAGAGAAAAGGAAAGTCCAGGATGTTGATGGAGGGGCTGAACCCTCCCAGAGGTCCGGTCGACGTGACGAGCAGGTCAATGGCGCCCTGCTGAATGCCTTCGGTCATCTCGCGCTCGCCTTTGCCCAACTGGTTGCTCGGGTAGAGTTTGATGACAATGCGGCCCTGGGTCCTTTCGTTGATCAGATCCGCGAACTTCTGGGCTCCCACCATGTAGGGGTGGTCCATGGGCTGGGTGGAGGCCAGCCTCATGGTGGCCTTGTACTGGGCCGACGCCGGCCCGATCCAAAGGACAACCATTACCACTGCAAGACACAACACCAACGCTTTCTTCATGTTCGTTCCTCCTTTTTCATCAATGCGGATCATTAATCGTCTTGAACCGATACAAACGCAATAACCGAACAAATCCACCCCGCCAGAGGCGGATAAACCTCGCCCCCCTTTACTCAAGAGGGGATGGGGGGATTTTGAATGACTGAGCAAAATGATAATTCATTTGCTGTGTTTGTATCAGCGTCGACAGTGCATTTCTCCTGCCTCGGCCCTTTCCACCGGCGGCTACCTTTCCCCCTTTTGCACCAGCATGGGAAAGGTATTGGCCCCCTGGGGCATGATCGTGATTCTCGGGTTCTTGGTGCCGCACTTCTCATAGGCCAGTCGCAAGGCTTCATCCATGGTGCTCACCGGGAGAACGCCGGCTTTCGCAGCCAGTTCAAGGTTTTCCCGGCGCGTGAGGAGTATCATGCTGCCTTTGCGACCATATTCGATCTGTCGCACTGCCACCCAGCCCGAGATCAGGAAATTGGCTCTCACGGCTTTTTCCATTTCCAGGAAGGTGGGATAGCTGAACCAGTCAAAAAACTCCTTGGGGTCTGCGATGTCAGGGCATTCGGCCAAGGCCACGACCGCTCCGCCCTGCTTCATGGCACAGACGGCATTGTCGATTGTTTTCTGGCTCTGGTACAGATTGATGTCCTTGGGGTATCCGCCTGCCGTGGCGATCACGATGTCGGCCTGCTCCTCGATTTCCACCCCGAAAATATCATCTACCATCCGCGTGGCTTCAAGCCAAGCTGAAATCCAGTTGCCCGCAAAGATCCCCGTGATCTCGCCGTCTAGATTGGGGACCACGTTGACGATGAAATCCGGTTTTGCAAAAGCCGCCACCTCCATCATGTCTTCATGGGCCGGGTTTCCCTTGGTCATCTTGTTGGCGGCAAGAGCGCTGGAGCCGGCGCCCACTTCCCTTTCCATGGCCCACAGGTGGCTCTGCTGGATGGTCTTCAAAGACGAGACGCCGGGCATGATGCTTTTCCGGCCTCCGCCGTAACCCACCATGTAGTGGTAGATCACGCCGCCGGTGAGGATCACTTTGTCGGCTTCGACCACAAGGCGGTTCAGGGAAACCTCCGTGCCCCGGCTGGTCCTGCCCAGGTAAACCATGTTCTCTGTGTCCCAGGCATTGTGATTGACCACACGGACTCTCCGGCACACTCCCTCGCTGCAAAGCTCCATGAACTCGTCGACCGTGTTCTGGCGGTGAGCCCCGACGGCTATGATGACGGTCATGTTGTCGTCGGAGACGCCGGCCTCGTTCAAGTAATTGAGAAGAAGAGGCAGGGTGTCCGCGTTTCTCTGCCACCCACGGGTCACATCGCTCACCGTGATGGCAATTTTGTCACCAGGCCGGATCAATTCCCTGAGAGGCGGGCTGTCAATGGGATGGTCCAGGGCGTGACGATAGGCCGCAGCCAGATCCGCCTGGGGTTTGCGGTCGCGGCCCAGCAGCTCATTGAGAAGATGGGCTTTGGGGATAGAGAAGGAGACCTCCCCTTTCCCGTACTTCAGGGTAAAGCGTTTCTCTTTCACTTTTCCCACTCCGCCGCCAGCTTCCCGGCCTCTCCCTCTGCCATGCGATACACGTGCTCTTCGCCCGGGAAGACTCCGCTGCGCACTTCTTTGACATACGCGGCAAACACCTTTCGGTACTCGTCGGCCACGTTGCCATACTTCTTCACGAACTTGGGGGTGAAGGCCTGGAACAGGCCGAGGATGTCCGAGCAGATCATGACTTGGCCGTCGCAGTCCCCGGCCCCGATGCCGTAAACCGGAATGGGAATTTCCCTGCAGATGATCCGGGTGACCTCGGGCGGCACGCCTTCCACCAGCACGGAGAAAGCTCCTGCCTCGTAAACGGCCTTGGCGTCTTCAATGACGGCCCTCGCGCTTTCTGCAGTGCGGCCCTGCGCCTTGAATCCTCCAAGAGCGCTGGAGCTCTGGGGAGTCAGGCCCACATGTCCCATGACCAGCATGCCGCCGTCGCTAATGGCCCGGATGATTTGAGCCACGCGCACGCCCCCTTCCAGCTTGACACAATCCACCCCGGCTTCCTTGTAGAAGCGGATGGCGCTTCGGCAGGCCTCTTCAACTCCGACCTGGTAAGAGCCGAAGGGCATGTCGCCGATAACAAAGGTGTTGGGTGCACCCCGGCGAACGGCCTCTGTATGATAGATGCACTGGTCCATGGTGACCGGCACGGTCCCCGGGTATCCGTAAACCGCCATCCCGAGGCTGTCGCCGACCAGGATCATGTCCATGCCCGCTTCCTCAGCCAACTGGGCGGTGATGAAATCATAAGAGGTGACCCAAACCGCTCGCTGGCCTTTCTCTTTCATGTTTTGAAGATCAAATCGTGTGAGTTTCTTTTTCATGTGCCTTTCCTCCTGCCTGTCCCTGAAGATCCTTTTGACAATAGTTGAATCGGAGAAGGTGGGATTTTCGCATGTGGACGGCCTAAGTCAACGAAAATCTGGTCGTCCATAAGGCCTTCGGTTTCCATTCCTGCTCAGCGCTTGCGGGGCTTGGCCTGCCTTGTGGGGAGAGCTTTCCACGGGTCATCCGGCCAGGGGTGTTTCGGGTAGCGGCCTTTCAGCTCCTTCTTCACCTGCTGGTACCCGCTGTTCCAGAAGCCCTTCAAGTCTTGGGTCACCTGAACCGGCTTGCGGGCCGGAGACAGGAGGTGGAGGAGCACCTTCACCCGCCCGCCGCTGATTTTCGGAGTGTCCGCCAGGCCGAACATCTCCTGGAGCTTTACCGCCAGAATCGGGATGTCTCCGGAGACGTAATCGAGAGTTACCCGGTGGCCGCTCGGCACGAGGAGGGATTCGGGTGCTCGCTCGTTCAGCACCCGCTGCTGCTCTCTTGACAGTCGGGCACGCAAGGGAGGCAGGAGGTGCAGGTTTGCCAATTGTTCCCTGGTACGGATTCCCTTTAGCCAGGGCATGAGCCATTCCTCGGGGATGGAGAGGAGACGTGTTTCCGAAAGGTCCGGCCAGTTTTCCGCAGGGAAGGTCCTTTTCATCAGGCTCGCCCGGCCCTGGAGTTGCCGGGCCTCCTCGCCGAAGACGATCCTGGCCGAGCCCGACCGGATCGCTTCGCAGAGGAGGGGGGCCACTTCCTCCTCTTTGGGTGCAAAAGGCTTGGCTGATAATTGCAGTGCCCCCAGCTTCTCCTCGACGGTAGCGATGATCCTCCCTTCCCTTTTGTCCCATTCCACTCGCCTTATGCTCTCGATGCTCTGGCTCAGTTCCTCCCGGAGGAGATCTTCGGCAACCGGCTCGGCCAGGTGCACCATGCCTTCGGCTTTCTCCCCCGCATCCACTTGCGCCGCGAGGATAAAAGGGCTCTTCGCAAGGCGGCTCGTGGAAGGAAGCCGCACGCCCCTTCCCTGGCAGAGGATGAAACGCCCGTTTCCTTCCTCGCGCCTCTTCGCGATCCGGTCGGGAAAGGCGCGGAGGAGGAGACGGGGGATGGTCGCGCCCTCCTCTTCCCTGCATGCTCTGGAATCCGCCCCGGCCATAAGGCGCAGGAGCTGCTGCGACGCCCGGTCCACGGCCCGCAGGGCCCAGGGATCGGTTCCTCCCGGGGCTTCTTTTTGCTTTCGCCACCGCCGCAGAAGGTCGAGTCTTCCGCCGAGATCGGAGCCTTCGCCGTACGCCATGAAGCAGGCTGCCTCACGGCGGAGGATGTCCCGCTCCGAAAGGACAGCCGCAAGGTCCGCACCGAGGCGAGGGCATCCGAGTTCGGCAGCCCTCTGCGACAGACGCCCGAGCCGGGGATGGAGCGGCAGCCGGGCCATCCACCGGCCGACCGGAGTCGCGGAGCCCTTAGGGTCAAGAGCGCCCAATTCCATGAGAAGACGCCGGCCCGATTCCCATGCGGCCTTGGGCGGTGGGTCCAGCCAGGAGAGTTCGGTCGGGTCCTTCACCCCCCGCACCGCCAGTTCGAGGATCAGGGGGGAGAGGTCGGCTAAGAGCATTTCCGGCGGGGTAAAAGGGATCATTCCTTGAAAAGTATGGCGGCTGTAAAGGCGGTAGCAGACGCCCGGACCGAGGCGGCCGGCCCTGCCTTTCCTCTGCTCTGCCGCCGCCCTGGAAACCGCGACCGTGACCAGACGGTTCATGCCGGTGGCCGGGTCATGCTGAAGCCTTCGGGTGAGGCCGCTGTCGATCACCACCTTCACCCCTTCGATGGTCAGGCTCGTTTCGGCAATGTTCGTCGCCAGAACGATTTTTCGTTTTGCCGAAGGGAGAATCGCCCTCTCCTGCTCTTCAAAGGGGAGGTCTCCGTAAAGAGGATGAATGGAGATGCCGGCCGCTTTGCCTTCCAGAGCGGCCCGCAAGGATTCGCAGCAAGCGCGGATCTCGCCCCCGCCGGGTAGGAACACGAGAATGTCGCCGGAGGTCTCTCGCAGGGCGGTGAGGACCGTTGCCGTGATTTTCGCCTGAAGGGGCCTATCCTGCTCGTCCGGCCGGTAGCGCTCTTCCACCGGAAAGGCTTCGCCCGCAGAGGAGATCACCGGCGCCCCGCCCAGCAGGGATGCTACCGGCCCGCAGTCCAGGGTCGCCGACATGACTAAAATTTTGAGGTCTTTCCTGAGGGCGCGGCGGATATCGAGACAGAGCGCCAGGCTGAGGTCGGCCTGAAGGCTCCGCTCATGGAACTCGTCGAAGATGACCATGGCCACACCTTTCAGACCGGGATCGGTCTGGATGCGGCGGGTGAGGATTCCCTCTGTGACCACTTCGATCCGGGTCTTCTCAGAAACCCGGCTTTCGAACCGGATGCTATAGCCCATGGTCCCCCCGATCTCCTCGCCGAGGGTTTTGGCCATCCACCGGGCTGCGGAGACCGCCGCGATCCGGCGCGGTTCGAGCATCAGGATCCGTCCCTTTTCAGGGGGTATCCCTTCGAGCAGCGCCAGGGGGGTGCGCGTCGTTTTCCCAGAACCGGGCGGGGCCTGCAGAACCGCTGAATGGCCGGCCAGCACCGTTTCCTTTACCGTAGGAAGGATTTCGTCGATGGGGTAGGATTTCCCCTCCAGGACCCGCTTCATAGCTTTCATTAAAGCCCATTGGCGGAGGCCGGGTCAAGTCAAGGTTTGACTCTTTTGCTGCCAGGGGCAGGGTGTCGTGCTCATCCCGTCTAAGAAACTTGTGATCGTAAGGAGTATGACTCTTTTGCTGCCAGCGTAGCTGGGGTCACATCTTGAATTGTGAATTAAGTTTCTTCACTTTTCGCCCCACCCGTGGGTCTTTCTTGATGTGTTCCTTCACATCCCTGACAATATGGCTGACTGCCGAATAGGAAACTCCGAAAACTTGCCCAATTTCCTCATTCCGGAACGCTCCCATCTCCCAAAGGGCATAAACCACAAGATCCCGATCCTCTTTCATCCCTCCTCGAACCCTCTGTCCCGGAGTATATCCATTCATCTCTCTCCCCAGCAAGGCCGCGGCATGCTTGGCTGCCCCCTTCAAGTCGATGCTTCCAAGCACCTTCTTCAGTTGAGGGATTTCCTTGTGAGCCACAATACCTCCTCTCGAAGACCGGATATCTTCCACAAATCCCTCACTTCCTAGTATCACTCCGTGCCGGAAGTCCTCCCAGAGCCGACCCTCCTCTCCGGCATACTCCTGTACCTTCTTCCTGTAAGCCTTGTGCCCCCTTCTGCCTCCAAAATAAGACAGAATAAGATCCGTCTTCAGCCAATCGGCTCCCTTCTTCCCATAGGCGTACGCAGGATAACTGCTCCAGCGGTAGTCGATCAGGCGCTTCACCATCCCCGCTCTCAACGGGTTCCTATGGACATAACAGGACAGTTCCACGACGTAAGCATCGTTTTCCACCACCATGGCTTTGAATCGCCCCTGGAAGAGGTGTCCGTGTCTCCCCAGCCGGTTATTGAGCCTGCGCGCATAGGTCAGCCCGAGCCACTGCATGGCCCTGGATAGATTGGGTAGGTTTGTACGTAGAATCAGATGGTAGTGGTTGCTCATCAGAACAAAGGCAAAGACATCTATCTTGAAGCGATCCGATGTCTCCCCAAGCGTGCGTAGGAACAGCTTCCGATCTCCATCGTCGAAAAAGATATTCCTTCCTTCATTGCCCCTGGACAGGACATGATAGTAAGCCCCTCCATACTGTATCCGCCACGGTCTAGCCAACGTTATTGCCTCCTGAATTGCCATCACCTCTATACTGCATAATAATTCACAATTCAAGATGTGACCCCTCCACCCCATGGGATTGGGAATCAGGGGCGCGCAACAGAAAGGAGGGCCAACCTCCAATTCGGTCAGGCGACATCCTGACGGAGAAAGAGCCGGCCCCAAATACGGGAATCATCCTTCAGTCCACTGAAGAAACTTCTTCTCTCCCTCGTAGGTCCCGATCAGTATCAGCTCCGCGTCCTCCTGGATCGGCGCCTGCGGATCAGGATTGATCGCCATGACGCCGTCGACCTTGATGGCGGCGACGGAGCACCCTGTCATCTGTCGGATCTTGGATTGGGCGAGATTCTTGCCCACGAGCGCCTTCGGAGCCTTCAGGCGGAACACGTTCAGACCCTCGGCCAACATCAGGGTGTCTTCGTTTCTCAGAAAATTGAAAATCGCGTTGGCCCCCAGGGAGGAATAAGACATCACGAAATCGGTGCCGGCCCGGTGAAGGGTGGACACATTGCGCTCCAGGTTCGCCCGGCTTAGGATTTGCATATCCGGCCTCAAACTTCGCAGGTATTTCGTCAGGTAGATGTTCGTGTCATCATCGTGGGTGGTGACCAGGGCCGCGGGGGCTTTTTCGATCCAGGCCTTTTGCAGCGTGCGGATATCTGCGGCGTCCCCTACCACGTAGTTTGCCTCCTCCTGTGCCCTTCGGGGGTTTTTCTCGATAATCAGGAAGGGCATGTCCCTTTCCTTGAACCGATCCGCGATGGTCTGGCCGACACGCCCACCCCCGACGATGAGGACAGGATTCGTCGTCAGACGGCAGATGTGGTAAAAGGAATAGACATCGTCATAGGCCGAAAGGTTCTTTCTGGTGCCTGCCAGCACGAGGACGCTGTTGCGGTCGATTCTGCTCGAGGCATTGGGGATTCTGAACTGCCCCCGTTCCCAGATTCCCACCACACTCACTCCGAAGTCTTCCCTCACCCGGATTTCTGCGAGCGATCTTCCGACCAGAGGGGTTCCGAAGGCGGGGAACTCTGCGAGGATCAATTCATCAAACTCGCTGATGACGTTCGAGCGGCAGTCTCCGCCCACGGTCCATGCCGCCAGGGAGCGGCCCAACATCTCATAAAGGTGAAGGACTCGTGTGCTCCCGGCCATTTGAAGGATGTCTTCGGAGTAGGGTGAATCGGCGGTGGTGACGATCGGGACCTGCTCATTGAGTTCACGAACCGTAAAGGCAATGTTGGTGTTGATTTCGTCCCGATGGGTGGCCACGACAAGAGAGGCCCGGTCGACCCGCATTTTGCGGTAGGTTTCGGGATCGTCGATGATCCCTACGGCAACGCGAATGCCCGCATCGTAGAGTTCCAATGCCCGCCGGAGGTCGTCCACAATCAGAACATAGTCGTGGCGGTGACTTTTCAGCTTTTCGATGAGGGCTGTGGTCACCGGGTCATAGGCGGTGAGGATCACGTGGTCTTTTGTTTCCGGCGGGAGTTCCTTGGGCGCGCGTTTTCTCGATTCGGCTTCGATCCAGGGCGCGTAGAAGAACTTGATGAAGGTGAAAGGAAGGAGGGTGAGGAGGAAAACCACCCCGGACAGAAGCACGACGATGGAAAACGCGCGGCCCAAATCCGAATGGAAGGTGATATCGCCGAAACCCAAGGTGGTCATCACCGTGAGAGTCCAGTAGATGCCGGTGATCCAGGAATAGTCCCGCCCTTCATAGGCCATGAGAAAATGGAAAGCGATGCTGTAAGCGGTCACGAGGATGACGAGAACGAGGAGGAATTTGAAAAGCAGGCGGAGATTGCGCTTGGTGCTTTCGCCATGAACAAAATAGCCCAGTACGGACGGGTAGTACTTCACAGGTTCTCTCCCCGAGGTAAGTAAACCGCAGAATACCCGCCTGCCCTGCGAAACACTTCGCAGCGCAATGGAAGCCGCAGCAGCAACAGGCACGCTGGATCCACAAAGAATCATTTTGCGGGCACAGCGGGCAGGTCGGAGAACGAATATCGAAGGCCGAAGGAAACAACAGAAGGGGCTTAACTCTGTCGTTCGAAATGACCTTTTCGACATTCGACGTTCGGGTTTCGGAATCTGTTCTTGACTGCGTTCACAGGCCTGCCCTAGGGTATTGTAGGTCAAAGACCTTGTCAACAGTGCGAAAGAGGGGTGGGGACATGACAAAAAAGCCGACGGGGAGTAGAATATGTTCCGGGTCAGAAACAAAACGGTGAAAAAGAGAAAGGAGGAGATGATGCGAACCATTGTCTCTGTCACGGTTTTGGTTATCTCTGCCCTGGTGTGGGGTTCCGGTCAAGCGGCTGATCAAGGCAATTCGGTCAGCCTTTCATGGAAATTCAAAGAGGTGGAGTTCACCTGGACCACCGAGTTCAAATCCAAGGACCTTCAGGACTACCGCAGCAGGACCAGGCCCCGAACGATCGACTACTCCATCTACGCCTCGGATCGCGTGGACGATCAGTACATGAAAGAACTCACGGGCCTGTTCAGGAAATACGCGCAGCAGTACAACATGAGCAGGCGGGAGACGATCGATTTCGTGGGTTCCTTCGTGCAGCAGCTTCCGTACACTTCAGACAGGGTGACGACGCCTTATGATGAGTATCCCCGCTTTCCGCTCGAAACTCTCTACGAGAAGGGCGGAGACTGCGAAGACACGGCCATCCTGTCAGCCACGATTCTCAAAGAAATGGGATATGATGTGGTGCTGATTGCCTTCAAAAGGCACATGGGCCTCGGGGTGGCCTGCAACGAATGTGACGGCAACTCCTATGAGGCGTCGGGCAGGAAGTACTACTACCTGGAAACCACCGGGGAGGGGTGGAAGGTGGGAGCCTTGCCCAGCCAGTATGAAGACGAGCATCCAAGACTCTTCCCCCTGATCCCTCAGCCTATCATCGATGCGGAGCTCTCCTGCAGGGTGATCCAGGAGGCAGGCGGCTACAAGGTCTACGAGATAGAAGTGTCGGTCAAGAACGAGGGCTCCCTGGAAGCAAAAAACGTGAAAATCTACAATGCCCTTGGGGCGGAAAAGCAGGGAATGGTGTATTCCCAAGTGCAGAGCAACCCCATGTCGATCAAGCCCGGCGAATGGGTGTCCGCCAAGGTGAACCTTCAAGCGCCCAGAAGAGTGAAGACGCGAGCCCTCGTTGCCGTGTACGGGGACAACTTCCTGAGCCGGAGCGTGTTCTCCGACTGGTTCACGACGGACTAGGAATTTCACCGCAGCACAACTAGAGACTGGTTGAAACACGGCATTTATATTATCATGCATGCTTATTTCAGGGTTGCGGGTTGTCCTCAACGCTCAACCTGCAGTCACCCATTTGCAAAGGAGGGAGTTCATGGCGGATAAAACCACAGGCGGCGCAATCATAGCGCGAATGCTCAAACAGGAAGGAGTCGAGAAGTTCTTCGGAATCATCGACGGAACCTACACCCAGCTCTTCAAGAACTGTGTGGACATGGGGATGCAGATGATCACCCCGCGCCACGAGTCCATTGCGGCGCACATGGCGGGCGCCTACGCCAGGCTGACCGGGAAGCTCGGCGTGTGTTTGGCCTCGAGCGGCCCAGGGGTTGCCAACGTGCTCAGCGGAGCCTGCGTTGAAAACGCGGAAGGCAACCGCGTGCTGCTGATCACCAGTTGCCGGCGAACACCGGTTACCTACCCTGATCGGGGTGGGGCTTACCAGTTCTTTGATCAGGTAGGGGTCATCAAGGCCATGTCCAAATGGTCTTGTGCGGTCCCTTCCTTTGACCGGATCCCGGAACTCATGCGCCGCGCGTTGAGGGTGTGCTATGAGGGACGTCCCGGGATCGTGCACATCGATGTGGCAGAGAATCTCATGAACGGCGAGGGTCCCGAGAAGGTCATTCTGAAGCCGCATCAATACCGCCGGATAGAGCCTTTTGAGCCTTCCCCGGCAGAAGTGGGACGGGCCGCGGACATGCTCGCCTCGGCAGCACTCCCCGTCATTCACGCGGGCAGCGGAATCATTCATGCCGGCGCCTACGCGGAGCTTGCGGAACTTGCTGAGATGCTGCAGGCGCCGGTCACCACTTCCTGGGCGGCCCGAGGGGTGCTTGACGAGAGAAATCCGCTCTCCATGTGCATGATCCACATCAAGGCCGTCAACCAGGTCCGCAACGAGGCCGACGTGGTTCTGTGCCTGGGGTCGCGCATTGGGGAAACCGACTGGTGGGGCAAGGCGCCTTACTGGGCGACACCCGATGTCCAGAAGCTCATCCAGGTGGATGTGGATGAGGAGGCGATCGGTCGCACCAGGCCTGTGGATTTGGGTGTGGTCGGGGATGTGAAGGTCTTCCTGCAGAAGCTGATCGGGGCGCTGAAGGACCGCAAGGTTTCACCTGCCCCAAGAAAGGAAAAGGTCTCCCGCTTGGCGGGGGAGGCGGCGGCGGATCGGGCCGAGCTGGACAAGAAGCTCCAGGATACAGGCTCGCCCATGCTTACCGGCCATGTGGGTCACATATGCAGGGAAGTGTTTCCGGATGACTGCCGTGGCCGTATTTGACGGAGGAAATGCGGCGGTTTGGGCCAATTTCTATCACCAGGTGCGGGTGCCCAACACCCTGTTGACCACCAATCACATGGGCCACCTGGGGGCCGGTGTGGGCCAAACCCTCGGCGCCTGCGCTGCGCGTCCGGACAAGAAGGTCTACTGCATCATCGGCGACGGAGCCATGGGGTTCCATCCCCAGGAAATCGAAACCGCCGTGCGCAACCGATTCAAACCCGTATTCCTGGTGGTCACCGACAAGCAGTGGGGCATGGTCAAGATCAACCAGAGTTTTGCCCTCAAGTTCTACAAGGCCCTGTGGAACTTCAAGGTGAAAGGGAAAGCCCTGGAACCGGAGGAAACCATCAACACCGAATTGTGTGAAATCGAGTGGGATATGCTGGCCCGATCTATGGGCGCCTATGGCGAACGGGTGTCTGACCCTGCACAACTGAGGCCCGCCCTGGAGCGCTGCCTGAAATCCGACAAATGCGCCGTGATCCACGTGGACGTGGATCCGGTCAAGCACATGATGGCGCCTGGACTGATCCACTTCAAAAACATGCACCAGGAACCCAAAGGGGAAGTGAGTCGAGCCCATGCCATGGATAAGAATGTGTTCATCACCGGTGCCGGTGGATACATCGGCAGCCTGACGGTTGCTGCTCTTGCCAAGAGCCGAGGCAGCGTGAACAGGATCATCGCGGCAGACATCCGGCCGGTAGCCGAGGACCGTCGGGTTGCCGGAGTGGAGTACGTTACAGCAGATATCCGAGATCCCGGGCTCGGGACATTGTTCCTGGAGCATCAGGTGGACATCGTGGTCCACCTGGCTGCGGTCGTCAATCCAGGCAAAAACCCGGACCGGGATTTTCTTCATGCCGTGGAGGTGGAGGGTACGCGCAATGTCCTGAAGGCCTGCGTTTCCGCCGGCGTCAAGAAGTTCATCTACACCTCGTCAGGGGCGGCCTACGGATACTACAGCGACAATCCTGAATGGCTGACATGAGGACGACCTCATCCGGGGCAACCCCGAGTTTCCCTACTCGGACCACAAGCGCCAGGTGGAGGAGATGCTGGCGGACCACCGGCAAGCGCATCCGGAGCTGAAGCAATTGATCTTCCGGTGCTGCACGATTCTGGGGGCCACGGCGAAAAACCAGATCACCGACCTCTTCGACGGAAAACGCGTGCTTGGGCTCACCGGCTGCGAGATCCCTTTCGTCCTCATCTGGGACATGGATGTGGTCGGGGCCATTCTCAAGGGCATCCTTGAGGAGGATTCCACCGGCATCTACAACGTGGCTGGGGACGGGATTCTCACCATGAAGGAGATGGCCAGCCTCTTGGGTAAACCCTATGTGGCTGTGCCGCCGGGGCTGATCAAAGGGGCCCTCTGGGTCATGAAAAAATTGAGGGTAACCCAGTATGGCCCGGAGCAGGTCAATTTCCTGCGATACAGGCCCGTCCTCTCCAACAGGCGGCTCAAAGAGGTGTTCGGGTTCTGTCCGCAAAAAACCACACGCGAAGTGTTCCAGTTCTTCCTGGAGTGCAGAAAGAGCGGTGGCTGAATTAAGGCCTTAGCGGAAACGGGTGACATAACTTCGTTCGTTTGCCGGACCAGTCTGCAGTGAGGAGAGATGGAAATGAATACCGTGGCTGCGCCCAAAGAGTATAAGCTGTCCAAATTCAGCACCTACTACATTTTCGCCCTGCTGTTTCTGCTGTATTTCTTCGATTATGTGGACCGGATGATCGTCACCTCTCTTTTCCCCTACATTCAGAAAGAATGGGGGCTCACGGATACCCAATCCGGCCTTCTCGTCTCGGTCGTCTACTGGTCCATCGTCGCCTTCGTCTTTCCTGTTTCGATCCTCGTGGACCGCTGGAGCCGGAAAAAAACCATTGCCATCATGGCGCTCGATGTGGAGCTTGGCCACTGCGCTATGCGCTTTCACCAAGAGCTTTCCCCAGTTGCTCATGGCCCGCTCCGGCATCGGTATCGGGGAAGCCGGGTATGCGCCCGCAGGCACGGCAATGCTCTCCGGCCTCTTTCCTCCGGAAAAACGCTCCCGCATGATGGGTCTCTGGAACATGTCTATCCCCCTCGGGATTGCCGTTGGGATCGCCGTCGGCGGATTTGTTGCCCAGCACTGGGGATGGCGGCATGCCTTTGGTCTGGTGGCTCTTCCCGGCGCGTTTGCTGCTATTCTCTTCTTCTTTGTCAAAGATTACAAAACAGTGGATCTGGTCAAGACCGTGGGATCCTCAGGTGCCGGGGAGCACAAAAGGCCAGGATGAGCAAGATGGATATCTTTCGGGAATTTATCCATACCCCATCCCTGATGTTGACCAATCTGGGGTTTATCGGCTGCATCTTCGTCAACAACGCCATTATTGTCTGGCTTCCCACTTATCTTCACCGCGTGGAAGGCATCTCCATGAGCGAAGCGGGAACGAAGGTGGGGGCGATCATGTTATTGGCCATCATCGGTCTTCCCGTGGGAGGATGGTTGACCGATGTGTGGTTTAAGAAAAATGTGAGCTCGCGAATGCTCTTTCCAAGCCTGACCATAGCCCTGAATACCGTCGTCATCTTTGCCGCGTTTTTCTTCCTTGACGGAAAGGCACAGTACCTGATGCTCCTGCTCATGGGGGTCTTGGCCAGCATGTTCGCTCCGGCGGCCATCATCGTCACCCAGGAGGTTATCCACCCCGGCCTTCGGGCCATCTCCTACTCCGTCTGCGTGGTTTTTCAGAATCTGTTCGGGGCGTCCATGGCGCCGATCGTCATAGGGGCGCTCTCCGATGCTTACGGCATCAAAGTGGCCATGTCCATTCTGCCCGTGTTCCTGCTTGCTTCGGCGGTCCTGTTCTTTGCCGGCTCTTTTTCTTACAAGAAGGATCTGGACAAAGTAGAAAAAGTCGCTCTGGAGTGTGAAGACTAAAGGATGGTAAGGGTTTGGTAACGTTCAAAAGTGTTAGCATGGGACCGAATCTATCCGGACAGGGCTGGGAGCTTTTCCTGCGTTCCAAGGCCGCCCGGGGCGGCCAAGTCTCCCGGGCTGGTCTTTTCTACGGTTTATCTACGGGGGAGTCTTGCCCCCTCCCACTGTTCCCCGCGCATTCGCTCGGGGCCAGGGGCTTCCCCCATAGATAAACCATGAAAAGACAGCGCCCTCCCGCCAGTCACTCCGGAAAAGCTCCCAGCCCTGTCCGAGGTGTGGCGAGTGATGTGAGATCCTTTGTGCGCCCATGTAAACACTTTTGAACGATACAAATGGTTTAGTTTTTTGAAATGAATGGCCTTTTTCTGTAACTATTTGAAGAAGCCAAACGGTTATGGAGGATAAATCCTTTGCTGGAAGGTAAAGTGATCGCGGTGACAGGAGGGGCCAGCGGAATCGGACTGGCCATCTGCCGGCGTTTCGGCCGCGAAGGCTGCCGGGTGGCCGTCATTGACATGAACGGGGAAGAGGCATCGCGCCAAGTCAAGGCCTTACAGGGATCGGGTATCGAAGCTAAAGCCTTCACCTGTGACGTGAGCCGGGAAGAGGAATGCTTACAGACCATTCAGGCTGTAATTGACGTCTACGGAGGAATTGACATCCTTGTCAACAATGCCGGCCTTACTCAGCGCAGCGCCTTTGTCGATACGCAAACCGCTGTTTATAAAAAGATCATGGCCGTGAACTTCTTCGGAGCGCTCTATTGCACCAAGGCGGCGATCAAGAGCCTGATTGAGCGGCAGGGATTCATTATCGTGACCTCCAGCCACGCCGGCTATGCCCCGCTGCTGGGACGGACGGCCTACAGCGCCAGCAAGCACGCCCTCCATGGTCTTTTTGAAAGTCTGCGGACGGAAGTCAAAGATATGGGCGTCCACGTCATGATGCTCTGTCCAGGATTTACTCGAACGAACTTGCAGGACAGGGCTCTGGATGGTGACGGCAGCATCACCCGTCATCCGCGGTCTAAAGTCGGGGCAGAAGATACACCGGAACACGTTGCCGAGGCTGTGTTCCAGGGAGTCATCAAAAGGAAGTGTATGCTGATTCTGACACCCACAGGGAAAATGACTTACTGGCTGAGTCGCCTGGCTCCGGGACTGTATGAGAAGATCATGGCCGACAAGCTAAAGCAGGAATTGATACGCCTGCCTTAGTCCTTTTCGTGTTTTGAAAGCAAGATCATCCGCCAGCCCCGACCTCAATGACACATGGACTTTTCTTTCTGGATTTGCTATTTAGGGGGCAGAAAACTCTAGGGAGGGAGAAGAATGGCTTTCGAGACCGCCTTTACCATGGATACGTCCAGCATCAAGTACGGCCCAGGTGTGACCCGCGAGGTGGGGCACGACATGAAAGAACAGGGTACCCGGCGTGTGATGGTTGTGACCGATCCCAGCCTGACAAAGAGTCAATCGGTCTCCGTAACGCTTGAGGCTCTCCGCAAAGAGGGCATCGAAGCTGTTCTCTTCGACCGCGTGAGCGTGGAGCCTACGGACCTCTCCTTCATGGAAGCCATCCGATTTGCGAAGGAGGGAAAGTTTGACGGTTACGTCGCCGTCGGAGGCGGCTCCAGTATGGACACGGCCAAGGCAGCCAATCTCTATGCTACCTATCCTGCAGATCTCCTAACCTACGTGAACGCACCCATAGGGCAGGGGAAACCGGTGCCCGGGCGGTTGAAGCCGCTGATCGCGATCCCGACCACGGCAGGCACAGGCAGCGAAACCACCGGTGTCGCCATTTTCGATCTCCTGGAAATGCATGCCAAGACCGGCATTGCCCATCGCGCTCTGCGGCCGGTGATGGGCATCGTGGACCCCGAGAACACGCGCACCCTCCCCAAGATGGTGGCCGCGTGCACCGGCTTAGATGTGTTGAGCCACGCGCTCGAGTCCCTTACGGCCCTGCCGTACCACCAGCGGCCTGCCCCTGAAAGCCCCAAGATGCGTCCGGCTTACCAGGGTGCCAACCCCATCAGTTCCATCTGGGCCTCGCGATCGATTGAAATGATCGCCCGGAGTCTCGTGCGAGCTGTCGAAAATCCGTCGGACGAGGAGGCGAGAGGCCAAATGCTGCTGGCAGCGAGCTTTGCCGGGATCGGTTTCGGCAATGCAGGCGTTCACTTGCCGCACGGTATGTCCTATCCGGTATCCGGCATGGTCCGCGAATTATGCGCCTGAAGGGTATCCAGCGGGCCACCCGATCGTGCCTCACGGCATGGCCGTGGCCCTGCACGCACCGGCGGTGTTCCGTTTCACGGGGCCGGCAAACCCGGAACTCCACTTGTACGCCGCCGGACTCATGGGTGCGAACACCTCGGGCGTGCCCCCAGAGAGCGCGGGGGAACTCTTGGCCGGTACCATCGCCGACCTGTTGCGCAGGGTGGGCATGCCGAACGGACTGGCTGCAATAGGATTCAAGCCGGAGGACGTGGACAAACTGGTGGCAGGCACGCTGCCGCAGCACCGCGTCACCAAGCTGTCGCCTCGGCCGGTGGACGGCGGGGCCCTTAAACAGCTTTTCCTGAACTCCATGAAGTGTTGGTAGAACGTCGGAAGTGTGTTCTGCCTAGCACAGTTCCCTGTAACGAGCCGCTTCGTTTTATGAGATAACCTATTCCAAGTCTACCCAGCCGCTCGCTCATTCCTCGCTCCGCATCACAGTCTTTTGACTGAATTCTTCAATTTCACTCTTGATGGTGAAGCTGTCCAGTCATGTAGACTTCGTTTTGTAAACAAAAGAGTTTCAAGCTCTGTGGATTTTCACCATGCATTTGGTATGCTTGAATTTGGCTCACACAAAAAACGATCGATTACGGACACAATGCTAAATCAGGTGAGATCCAAAGAACTGTTAGGAGAGTCCAGTCCATCCAGAATGCAACATAAGGTATCTATACCGCAGTCTGCAAGCCTGCCAGAAGGCTCATTGATGACATCAATATTCGAGCATTTATAGGCCAAGGTTTTTCTTGTCAACCGACTTTCACTCCAATCCGCCACGGTTGAGTCACTCCTCACTCACAGAAGTCTTGGGGCCCAAGAGCCAAACTGACAACCACTGAAACCCATTTCATGCAGGAACCTGATTGTGCATCAGGTGACGCCGAAATTTACCCAACGAAGAGAGCTAGTTATCTTTTGGATGTGGCGAGATATGACTTTTTAAGGGCCTCAAGGGACAGAATCGACGTTAAAGAACCGACGCAACGCGCAATAAATCTCAAGAAGCGGCAAACCGTCACGATTTCTGGTTTTAGACAAATGCCTTTATCGCTACCCGAGAGAAGTTCCCGGTCCTAACCGGTGAAAAAGTACCTGTGGTTGGTCGGTTAGGAAATACCATCTTTAGAATGCGTACTTTGTCGGACCGGGTAGGCGAAATATGGATATAGCGTGAGTTTTCGAGAGCCATCCATATCATCCACCATGAATCAATGGCCAAGTCCGTCTTCTCTTTTACCGCTATCCAAATTTGCCTTGACCCATTGTGATGAATTCTGCTAGACGAATGACAGTTATGTGAGAAACTACAGTTCGGTATCCCGTTTATAATTCGACACGGCACCAGATACGCAAAATTGTTCACTTGGGGAATTCTTCATTTACTTGCCCTGATTTTTAAGGGAAAGATAGTTTGTTGGTAGAACATCAACTTTCACGACCGATTAGGGGGAAGGAGGAGGCTGATGGCTAAAGAGAGCCCGCTGAAAGATAAGATTGTGCTCGTTGTTGACGACGAGCCTGATGTTCTTGAAACGGTTGCCGCCGAGCTAGACCTGTGTACCGTCCACACGGCAAAGGACTATGACACTGCCCTGCAATACCTCCTCAGCTACACGTATGATGCTGTCATCCTGGATATTATGGGGGTGAACGGATTCGCACTCCTCAAGAGGTCTGTGGAGATGGGATTCCCTTCTGTCATGCTGACTGCGCATGCTTTGACTCCAGATGCGCTAAAGAAATCCATCAGGCTTGGCGCCCTTTCATTTCTGCCCAAAGAGAAGATGGACCACTTGAAAGAATTTCTCGAGGATGTGGTGCTTGGTGCTAGAAACTCTCTATGGAAGAAGTTCTTCGATAAACTGGGATCCTATTTCAACAAACGATTTGGTCCGGACTGGAGGGAGAGGGACAGATTCTTTAAGCAGTTTGAAGAATCTCTCATGAAGAGCGAACAACCGAATTATTAAGGAGAGCAAATCCGAATCATAAACCGCGACCTAGATAGACGCTTAGCCAACGAAAAATCATCCTTTACGACTGCCGCAGGTGTGCACTCTTTGACTTGTTTCATCCTTTACATCAAGTATTGATTCCACAAAGCCTCTTTGCTGCTGTCTGCTTCTCCGCCATATTGATCCGGCGGGCTATCATTATCCTTTGTGCCTGGGGAGATCCGGCACCATGCATCGATTCGGTAAGATAACCTACAGCAGCTGCCCCTAGAGTGATATTTTCAATTAACCTGAGGATTCGCATCCTATTTATTGTTGGCACATCGGAATTCCCTTTCAGGTATTTCGTCAGCCATTTTTCCGTCTCTGATGCCCTGAGGTCAGCATCCGATGGCATCGTTACCATCAGCCCACCGGCAATATCCTGCGCAATGCGTGCGATCTCGTAGGGAAACCGAGTCACGTTTTGCTTGTGGACATTAGCAAGCAATGTGTTGACGTTATAAGTGCCGCTGGGTTCTTTGTGCCCTTCAGAGGCACAAGCGATACATCCACAGTAAAGCGTTTCATTCAGATGATTCATCTCGACAATCTTATCTCGGATATGTGAAGCATCCGCTACACCATTATACTCAGCAGCAGTCTGCGCTGCCCCTATCAAGACATCTCCTACTCCGACCTTACATGCATAGCTCTGTCTGTGATACGCGGCAAAAGTCTCTACTAATTGAGCAGCGAATTCATATTCCTTGAACATGAAAACTCTTTCCCATGGTACAAAAACATTGTCAAAGACCACAAGCGCTTCGTGCCCACCGAAAACCATATTTCCTGTATCGATTGTTTTCCCTTCTAGTTTTCTTGTGTCGCATGACTGCCTTCCCATGATGTAGACTATACCTTTTGCATCACTGGGAAGCGCAAAGGAAATTGCATAGTCTTTATCCTCCTCCGCCATCGCGATAGTGGGCATCACGATAATTTCGTGTGAGTTGACAGCTCCAGTCTGGTGAGCCTTGGCACCCCTGACCACTATGCCATCTTTGTTTTCGCCAACTACGTGCATGTACTGGTCGGGATCCGATTGTCTGTGAGGGGGTAACTTTCTGTCCCCTTTTGGATCGGTCATGGCTCCGTCGCATGTGAGATCGTTTTCCTGAACATATTCAAGATATCTCAAAAAGCGCTCATTGTAATGGCTGCAATATTTCCGATCTATATTGTAAGTGACAATGGAGAGTGCATTGAGAGCATCCATGCCCACGCATCTCTGGAAACAGCATCCTGTCTCCCTGCCTAGCAACCTACCCATTTTACTCTTGCTTACCAAATCTGCCACGTTTTGATGAATATGAGTAAACCGATTAATCCTCTTTCCCGTAATATGAGAGGTTGCGCTCATTATATCATCGTGGTCTGGGGAATGAGCCAACTCGTACGTCTTGGCAACTGCTCTCATCGATGGGCGGATGATTGGGTCATCCACGACGTTTTCCACCCGCTTTCCAAACATGTACACAACCAAGTTCAAACGTCTGAGGCTTTCCTCATATTGTTCTGCTGTCATCATGGGAATCTGAATGCTCCTGACTGTAAGAAATATGAACACGCTTTTTCGAGTTTAGACCCCTTCTCTTACCCTTTTCAGCTGCTATCCTAAGAAATGGTGCAAATGATTTCGCAGATTCTGTCGCCTCCCGCCTTGGTCTTAACAATTTCCAGCCGAGCCTTTCCATCACTTGCTGCCAGGAAATACTCACGGTCGATTGCCATGACCGCCTCACATAGCTGTCTTGATGTGTCTTCCAGCCCAAAAGGGCACTTGTTCCCCCGCATATGGAATTTATGATCCGTTAAGGTAATCACAGTGATTGTGGCCGGGTCGAAATTCTCTGCGAATGCAGCTCCAAGCGTCGATAGATTGCTATCAATCAACTTTCTTTTGACCTTCAAACCCAAAGCATGTCCCTGAAGGCCCATGACACGATCAACGGTTGGCAGAACCTCATCTCCATATCGTTCGTAAAACGCTTTAACGAGCATGCCTTGCGCTTGGATTGCATTCTGAGGCAGTTTATCTTTCATTCTTTGCCCTATTGGTTTCTTCGGGTACTTGTGGGTAGTGTAAATGGGGACTGTGGCTCCGCTGTCTATTCCTATTCAATCCGGCTACCCCACTGTAAACCGCCAATTACAGAAGACTCCTTCCGGGTGCGGATCAGGAGGAGCAAAGAGACATTCCACCTTTATCTTAGCGTCTATTGCCCACGAGAAGTTTTCAAATTCCGTCCTTCGCATACCTTTGCAATGAAACTCTTCCAAACCTTGCCTCAGACGTGCCTTCTGCGTCGGGCAGGATTCGCCTGCGATCATAACCTCATGGGAGTTCCTGCTAATTCGCAGGCTAAGGATTGGACACCAGGGAAAAAGGCTTAGGGCTCTGAAGAGACTATCAAGACCGCCCCCCTGAATATGGAACCGCTTTGAGAGGCCGTTTGCGGCCATAGCCGAGACTTTCGCCCAAACGGCCTCGTTAATCTGCTCCGCGATTTCTTCACCGCATTTTTCGTTAACCTTTATGAACCAAAAGGAATCCACCAATCTATAGTGCCAGAGCAGAAAATCCAAATATTCTAATATCTCCTTCTTATCCATCCTTTCAAATAGACTTAAGTCCATGCGTCCTCTCAAAATATGACGGCACGGATTTCTCTTTCGAGCAAGGATTTAGTGTCAGCCGATCATAAAGATAGACTACCGACCGTGAAAATGGCTGTCCCTTCTTTCGTTAAATGCAGCGATCCCTTCCTTGGCATCCTCTGTCTCTTTTACCAGAAACACGATCCCCTTCAGGGCCTCGTCCAGACCGTTGGATATGGATTCACCATCGCACTTCCTCAGGCATCGCTTGATTTCGGCAATCGCTTTGGTCGGCTTTGCTGCCAGTTCCGAGGCAAGTCTTCTGCTTTCGTTGGCGAGCGCTTTGCCGTCGAACATCTCATGGATCAATCCAATCCTCAATGCCTCCGGCGCGGTCAGCGCTTTCCCGAAGAGCAATAAATCCACTGCCTTGCTGGGTCCCACCAGCCGGCGCAGTCGCTGAATGCCCCCGCCAGCTGGCATCAAGCCGAGGTTTATTTCAGGCAAACCAATTTTGACTCCGCCCGTTGCCATGAAACGCAAGTCACAGCAAAGGGCCAGTTCACAGCCTCCACCCATGGCGTGACCCCCGATAACCGCGATGGTAGGTTGCTGAAGAGACTCGAATCCCGTGAATACCGTCTGGATTTTCCTCATGTATTCGCGAAGTGCGGCCTTTGACAAGGACAGAATCATTTTCAGATCCGCACCGGCCATAAACACATTTCTTAGCCTACTCTCCAAAATCACTGCCCTGGTGCTTGTGTCTTCCATCAGTTCAAGCACCGCTCTCTCTAGCCCTTCGAGCAGCTCCAAACTTAGAGAGTTGACGGGCGGTGAATTCATAACCACCCTGGCGACGGCATCGGTCTTGATCAGGTTGACGAATTCAGGCATTATTCTTGACCCCGCACCGAGTGATTTATTCGGACCTTTCGGCGACAAACTCAATCAGGCTCCTTACCTCGATCCCGACCTTGCTCTTTCTATTAGCCGCAGAAAGATTCTCGACACAGCGAACGCATGGTGTGAGCATGATATCCGCTACCCCCTTGGCCTCCTCGCATCGCTTTCTTGAGTGATACTCGGTGAATTCCGGAGTAAGCGTCGAGGTCACGCTATTCCCACCACCACAGCAGGCGGACCACCGCCGGACATAGGTCATTTCCCTAAACTCAGCCCCAGGTATAGCATTTATCACCCTGCGCGTTTCTCCGTATAAATCATGGTGCCGCCCGATATGCTGTTTACCGAAATGACATGGGTCATGCAGCGTGACGCGGGTCTTACCTAGATCTTTCATATGAATCTTACCCGAATCCATGAGGTCTGAAAGCAATTCCACAGCATGAACCACTTTGAAAGGCAGTTCCCCTCCTAAGATTGCCGGATAGTCGGTATAAAAGGTTCGATAGCAGTTGGCGCATGAAACTACCAGAGTTTTGGCCCCTGACTGCTCAATTGCCTTCACGTTGCGGGCGGCCAGGGTTTTCTCCAATTCGATATCTCCCGAAAATCCCGCGTGCAACCCGCAGCACCACTCTTCTCTGCCCAGGTAGGCCGGATTGACACCTCCTTTGCGCATCAGTTCCACCAGTCCGACCGCTGTGTTAGGCTGTCTGAAAGATGCGTAGCAGCCAGCGAAATAGAGGACCTCCCCTTCTTTTGGTAGGTTCATGTCCTTTGACCATTTCGCCCTATTTTCATTCGAAGCCCCAAAAAGGTTCTGCTGGTCACGCATCTTAGTGTTCAATTCAATGCACTTTTTCGGGGCGAATCCTTCCCTGAACAGTTCCGCCTTCATAGCCCGACTGATGTACATGTGCGGAATGGGAGGACAGATCGTATCGCAGCACCCACAGTCCGGGCACGCGTAGAAAATGTCTGCGAGTTCCTTGTTCAGCTTCATTTTTCCATGGATTACCTCTCGAGCATAGAAAGCCTTGGCCCTAGCCGAATTGGAGAAAAAATTGTAATAGTCCACGGTCGGGCAGGTCCATATGTCAACTGTTTCATGGCCGTCTTTGAACGGCACATAGGGTCCTCGACCGAAACACTGTGAATCACCTACACATCGATAAACGGAGTCTTTTATATCCACCAATTTCATGACAACCCTCCATATGTCCGCGATGGGTTCATAATCATATTCGGATCCAAGAATTTCTTAATTTTTCGCGTCAGATCCCACTGACTTCCGAGCACTTCAAAATTCTGGTTCGGAAAGGAATCGCCGAGGTCGTATTGTACGCAACCGATGGCGCACAACTCTATGTTGAGTTCATCCCACCACACCTTTAATCTTTTCACTTCCTCCTCGTCTGTGGGATTGCCGCCCGCCAGTAGGGGATAGGGATTGCAAGTGTTGCGCCCATGAAAGGAGAACCAGGCCGGGCAGTGCTGGGCGTCCCAGAAGTCGTGCTTTCGCGTCACGTTTTCCCAAATGTCATAAACTTCCGGAAATTTCTTTACAGCACACCAGAAATAGGTTGCTTCAATACGCTGCATCCACTTGGAAACACTCAGCCAGATACGGTAATGGGGCGGTCCCATGGTAAGGGTTCCAAGGTTTCCCAGGTCTACCGCCTTGTTCCGTTCCGCGATTTCCACCATACGCTTTCTTTCCAAATCCAGTTCGATATCGCTTTGCCCGTCCACACTCACCATGGCGATGAAATGGATGTCTTCGGGCAGCGCCACGGTTCCCTGCACCTCCGCTGCATGGTAATTCCAGCGATTGATGAGGAAGAAGTCATAGACGAATTTTCTTTGCATCCAGTACATCGCCTCAGTCAGTTCTGAAGCGTGCTCCCTCTTCCAACCGTAACAGAGTATGGCCTCCTTTTCCGGCGCGGGCTTTACCCGAACCGCCACCTTGGTGATGATCCCCAAAGCTCCGCCAGCATTGACGAAAAGGCCCATAAGGTCAGGCCCTCCCACGTACCTCTGATAGTGGCCCCATCCCTTTTCCATGGCCCCTGGCCCAAAGGTGATTAGTTCACCGGTGGGCATGACCACTTCAAGACCCACGATGTTATCGCCCATGGAGCCGTATCGGGTCATATAGTTGCCTGTAATATTGCAAGAAACGCCCGATCCGATCTGGGGTCCCGGCGTATACAAGGGCATGAAGGGAAAGCGCAGTCCCCGCTTGTCCAGTTCACGCATGATCCAGTACACAGAGCATCCGGCGTCAGCAACGACCACCATATTGTCCTCATCGATCTCGATGCTCTTGTTCATGCGAGACATCTCCACTACGATACCCCCTTTATGGGCTACGTTCATGCCACAGCTGTTGGTCCTCGCGCCCTGGGGAACGATCGGAATCTTATACCTGTTCGCCAGCTTGACGACTTCCGATACCTCTAAGGCGCTGCCGGGCATCACGACCGCATCAGCCGGCTTCATCCCGATGATATCCGCGCCGGTTCCTTGCACAAACGCATAGGCCTTCAAGTCAGTCTCCGACGTGGTTACATGCCTGCCGCCGACAATGGACTCTAGTTCTCGAACAATTTCGCCATTGATCATCGCACCCTCCTCTTTGAAAATATGAATTTGCCTTTCACGGCTTTTGTATGGACGATTGCTTTCAACTCCCGAACCCTTCTAGACATGACTCTTGCTTCTTCCTTCACACGCTTAAGGGTTCTGCCGGACACCTCACTCAAGTCTTCAGTATGTTCACCGTGGCTACGCACGGCTCTCCCTGCATGAAACCGCCATTACAGTGGGTTAAGCCCACTTTCGCATTCAACACCTGCCGGGTGCCCGCCTGCCCACGCAGGTGCCTAGTGATCTCCACTAACTGGGCAACGCCAGTGGCCCCTACGGGATGACCTTTAGCTAGGAGACCGCCACTGACATTGATGGGAATATGGCCTCCGATCCGCGTGGCGCCCTCCCTGATAAGTTTGGGGCCTTCCCCTTTCTTGCAAAATCCAAGATCCTCGTAATGGAGCAGTTCTGCAATGGAGAAGCAGTCATGCACTTCAGCCAGATCTATATCTTCCGGCCCGATGCCCGCTTTTTCATATGCCTCTCTCCCGGCTCTGACATTCACCGGCAAAGTGCTGAGGTCATTGGTTTGCCGGTACTCTGCAGAAGTCAGGACGCTCGCGGCAACCAAGACAGGCTTGGACGTATATTTGGACGCTTCGGAGGCCGGACAGAGGACTACTGCAGCCGCGCCGTCACTGAAAGGACAGCAGTCTAGCAGGTGCAGGGGATCCGCGATCATCTTGGAGTTGAGAACATCTTCTACCGAATATTTCTCTTTGTATTGGGCGTTCGGGTTCAGAAGTCCGTTGTCATGGTTTTTTACGGATATGGCTGCTAAGTCTTCAACCTTGGTGCCATAGGCCTCAATGTGTTTTTGAGCCAGAAGGGCAAAAGCTGCAGGAAAATTCATTCCATTTCCCGATTCCATTTCCACATCAGAGGCGCTAGCCATGGCTCGGACTGCCTGGGCGGTTGGAAGACCAGTTAGTTTTTCCGCCCCCACGACGAGCACGAGATCATAGTAGCCGCTTGCCACATTAATACAGGCCTCCGTAAAGGCGGAAGACCCGCTGGAACAAGCGTTTTCCATTGTAACGATCGGAATACCGGATATACCGGCAGTTCTCATGATGACATGTCCCAGAATCATCTCCTGGCCCGTGAAGGCACCGGAAAGGGCATTTCCACAATAGGCCTTCTGGATCCTTTCGGGCTTTGCACTGCAATCCCTCAATGCCTGCCAGATCGCATCAGCGCCTAACTGTCGAATGCTCACATCGGGGAACTTACCGAAGCTGGTCATCCCTACACCACAAATCGCAACTTGCCTCATGACTTCACCACCCTGTTCTTCTAAGGTTTGCAGGAGAGTTCGGTTCAATATGCATCTCTATAAACAAAGAATCCCCACAACTCTCCCCTCACTCTCCTAGTGGCCGGTAAGCAAAACCTAGGGCACTGTTACCCTGCTTGTCCACTTTCGAACTGGTCACCACCAGTTCCATCTCCATCCCGTTCTTGAGGCTACTGCTCTGCCACTCAGTGATGTAAGCGAAGAGGCGGAACCCTTCCTCCACATCGATGTACCCTATAACATAGGGGGCCTCGAAATCGGGCATAGGCACTCGGACAATGGTATGAGAATACAGCCTGCCCTTTTTGCCAAAAAAGACTTCCCGCAATCGAGTGCTAAGGCAGCTTGTGCAGGTGGGTGTGGGGGGAAAAATGAGCTTCCCGCAATCAAGACATTTGTGCCCGATTAAGGCAGGAGGATCCTTCCTCACCAAGGACCAATCCTCTAAGTTTTTCCGCACAAGGTTCAAATGTTCCATTCTCTTGCCCCCTCGCGCCTATTCCACTTTTCTGTGGTCTAGTATCTTCGGTGCGTCGGCGGCGATCTCTCCCGGCTTTGACCAGGCAATTTCCGGCAATATGCCCAGGGCGATCTTAAACCGACCTACCAGGTTCTTCCTAAACTCGTCATTTTGCTCTATCTCCGGGCATTCAATTCTTATTGTCAAACGATCCGCCTTATTCGGTCTGTCGATGACAAGCTGGTATCGGCCAAAGTCCTTGTAGGAGTTCAGAACTAGCTCCACTCTTCGCGGGGGGATGAACATGCCTTTGACCCGAGGAATATCGCCCACTCTCCCAAGGATTCGCTTCATCTTGGGGCTTTTCCTGCCGCAGGGACATTCCGCATAGCTGATACCTTCCGTTATGTCACCCGTTCGATAATTCAATATCGGCATCGCCTTGCGATGGAGGTCGCTCGTGACGATTTCTCCCGACTCTCCGTCTTTAACCTGAAGGCCAGTATTGGGATCTATTACGCTGACCAGGGTATCGCTATAGAGATGCACCCCCCCGCCGTATGGGCATTCCGCACCGACAAAGCCCATCTCGTTTCCGACGTACATTTCCCGGACCTCTGCGCCGAAAAGCTCCCCAATTCGCTTCTTGTCGTCATCTGTCCTGATTTCCCCGACGATGATGATCAAGCGCAGACACATGTCTCTGACCGGGTCCACACCCATTTTTATTGCGGTTTCACACAGGTGGATTGCGTAGGTAGGAAAGGCGGAGAGAACGGTTGCCCTAGTCAGTTTCATCAGTTCAACATGAGTCTCACTCATCCCGGCGCCCCCGGGTAGCACCGCGCAACCGATCCTTCTATATGCGTCATCATGCTGAGTGCCGGCTCCCACCCAGTTGTAATTGAACGATACATCGACAACGTCCCCGCTTCTCGCCCCCGCGAGATACAGCCCCATGGCAGCTCTTTCAATATATGACTTCAGGTCGGATCGGCTTAGGATGATCAACAAGGGGCCTGGAGAGTGATACAACCTTACGATCTCATGGGCCGGGACCGACAGGAGGTCTCCATAAGGCGGCTTTCTTGCCTGCTCATCCATTAGTATCGTCTTGCTGATGAATGGAGCCTTTTTCAGGAAATCCTCAGGCGTTCTGATCCCCTCGGGCTCAAATCCTGCGTCTTTGAACCGCTTGCGATAAAAAAGATTCTCCCTGCTCACGTATTTTAGGATGCTCTTCAGCCGGGACAGCTGGATTTCTCTTTGTTCTTCGATAGAGAGACTCTCCCACTTCAGGTCCCAGAATTCCGCTTCAGGAGGCATGATTTTCTCGGTTGCCATCTCTCTTCCTCGCGTGTCTTGTAAGTACTAATGCAAACGCATTTATTCATTTGCCATTCAGCCCCCTCACCCTTCCCCTATCCCTCAGCTTGGGAGGAGGGCGGGGTGAGGAGGTGGCGTCCAGCGTAAAAGGATTTATTACGTTTATATTGATCCCCCCATAGGGCACCTGTGAAGGCGCGGCTCCTATGGGTGGGATTCTTAAATGGTTTACTGACCCAAGACCTTTTTCGCTATCGGCTGGGGCGATTCAATCCAGTCTGAGGCCGACACGAGATCTTCCAGCCCCAAATCTGACTTGCAGATTATGCCCCCCAGTGACATCACTCTTCTTTGAGGGCTCAGCGTAATCGGCGGGACGACTCCTTGTGTGTCCCAGTTCTTGAATGTATCCCACGCGTCCACGAACTTTTCCACGGTAAGATTCTTGCCCGCCCGCTCAAGTGCTTCCACAATGAAAAGAGCCGGATACCAACCCAGGATGTAGTAATAGCTCTTTGCCTCGAGGTCCTCGGGCTGCGCATACTTTTTCGAGATCTCAATCATCTTCTGAATCCCGGGGCTCTTTGCGTCACTCCACCTCCCCTGCGAGTCCACTGAGTAGTACCTTGTTGCCGCGTCTTTGGCCTGCTCCACAATTTTTCGGTCAGAGGCAGGAGACAACACCCCGTATGTGTCACACTGTAAACCCTGGCTCTTCATTTCCAGCAAAAGACTGGATACATCCCCGGAATGGGCACCCACCAGAAGGTATTCGACTCCTTCGCGTTTGAATTTCGTCACCGCGGACTTGTCGATGGGTGATCCGGTGATGTTCGGCGCTTCTGCCGCCAGTTTCAGACCATAGTGCTCCATGGCCATTTCCACGCCTTTTTTCCCAGACCTTCCAAAGTCATCATTGTTGAAAAAGAGGCCGATCTTCGCTTGTTTTTTACCTAGCTTTTCCACAAGGTACGTCACCACTGCGGCAGCCTGCAGTTCATAGGGTGTAATCATTGCAGTAACATACCTGCTCGGAGGGTTGAACAACGATGTGCCGCCGCTCACACAAAGCATAGGAATCTTTTCCTCGTTGGCAGGTTCTTTCAAAATCGTGACCGGCGGGGTCCCCCAGGCGATGACCGCCATGACTTTATCTCTGGTGGCAAGCTTCTTAAATTCCGCAAGGGACCTACTCGGTTCATATTGATGATCGGCCACCACAAGCTCGATTTTTCTCCCGTGAACACCACCCTTCGTCTCGTTAATGTATTTGAAATAGGCCTGAAGAGCGTCCACAGATGCCTTTCCGGCGTGAGCAAGTAAACGGCTCAGGGGCGCTACGATTCCAATCTTGACTGTAGTATCGCTTATCCCCTGTGTCGAATCCGCCATAGCCATACCCGGCAAACCCAGAATAACCGCCAGTGCAAGAATCCGAATCATTCCATTCTTCCCTTCATTGCTTGAATCAGTGTCATGGTTGCGCCTCCTGTTCCACAAAAAGGTTAAAAGAACAAAATGTCTTGAACCCCAAGACCTAATAAGTGAAGGGCCAGTTTGTGAAATAGACCTTGACCCTCCGCCACCTTCCAGCCAAACCATCAGGTTCCCATATCAGGAACACCACGATGATGATGCCGTACACGAAAGTTTTCATGTCACCGAATCGCGTCGAAATGAGGGGATAATAGACGCTCAACATGTCCGTCACTGCATTCAAGAGGAAAGGAAGCAATGTGATCGCGATGGAACCTAGAATGCTGCCTACCACGCTTCCCAAGCCGCCAACGATGACCATGGAGATATAGGATATCGACAGAAGAAGTGTGAAATCATAAGGCGCAACCCTGCCCAGGCATCCTGCCATTAAGGCCCCCGCGATGCCTGCATAAACGGAGCTAATGAAAAAGGATAGTAGCTTATACTTGGTCAGGGATATGCCTATGGCCTCCGCAGCCAGATCCCGATCCCTGATTGCGCAAAGGGCCCTACCGATCTTGGACCGGCCAAGGTTTGCAGCCACAAAGACCATGGAGAGACAGAAAGCAAGCTCGAAGTAATAGAATTTCCACTCCATCCTCAAGCTGTAACCCAGTAAGGAAGGCTTCGGAATCGTCAGACCTTGGTAGCCCCCTGTAAGTCCCTCCCAGTTCATGATCGTCTGCTCGACAATGAAATGGAAAGCCAGGGTGGCCATCGCCAGATAAAGTCCCTTCATCCTCAACGCGGGCATCCCGATGATCACGCCCATGACACCGCTCACGAACCCAGCGCCGAGAACGGCCATTAGGATGGGCAACTGGAGCTTCCCGTACATCAGCGCGTACGCGTACGCCCCGATCGCTACGAAGGCTCCATGCCCGAGAGAAATTTGCCCCGTGTACCCCGTCAGGATATTCAGTCCCAGGCTTGCTATGATGGAAATCATCACAAGATTCGCGATATAGACGGAGTATCGATCCGAGATGGCAGGGTATAGCACTACAAAACAGAGGAGGGCGAAGAGCCAGAACCGTTTGAAGAGGGTTCTGAACACAATGAGCTCCTCACTGTATTCACGGCTAAAGTATCGCGTTCTCACGCGGGGTAAAAGGATTCTGCTTTTCAACTTGGCTTCACACCCTTTCTATTTCCTTGATGCCGAACAACCCATAGGGCTTGACTACAAGAACGAGCAATAGGATCAGGTATGGCGTGATCTGTTGCCAGGTTCCGCCGATATATCCTCCTACGATATTTTCCGCTATGCCTACGATGATGCCACCAAGAATCACGCCTTTAATGCTTTCAATGCCTCCCAGAACCACGGCTGGAAGCGCCTTGAGCCCGAAGTTAGCCATGTTGGGTGTGGTGATGGTAAGCCCTGCCAGAACAATGCCTCCGAACACGGAAATGACCCCGGAGATGGACCAGGAATAGGAAAAAACCTTCGGGACATCTATGCCCATGATCATTGCCGAGGTCTGGTTGGTAGCGGTGGCCCGCATTGCAATTCCGAAACGGGAGAACTTGTAAAAAAGGCTAAAGGCGATGACCAGAATCAGTGACAGACAGATGACGGCAATATCGCCGAAACTCAGAGAGACGTTAAAAAGTCTCACAGATTGCTTAAACATGGGCACGGTCAGTATCTGTTCTTCCTGCGTCCAGATAAGGCCCACCAGTCCTCGTATAGCGACACTCAATCCGACCGTGAGCATCACCACAGAGAAAATAGGCTCGCCAATCATCTGGCGGACAAAAAGTCGCTCTAGGATAGCACCCAGAAGGAAGGCCAGGAAAAGGGATATCGGAACGATCAGGAGAAATGGGATTCCCAGGATCATGTTCAGCGTCAGAGTGAAGTACGCACCGAGCATCATCATTTCACCCTGCGCAAGGTTGAGGACCTTGGTGGATTTGAAAATGATGACGAACCCCAAACCTACCAGAGAATACACACAGCCCATAGACATCCCGCTGACGATAAGCTGGCTTAAAAACTCAATTTGGGTCATCGATCTCTCCATCTACAGGTAAAGGGATTCAATGATCGCACTGTATTTATCCGTCACAAAGGACCGTCTAAGCTTGCGAGTCCGGGTGACCTCGGAGCTGTCGGCATCGAGTTCCTTTTTCAAAAGCTCGTATCTCTGAATACGGCCGGTCTCAGGAAGCTTCTGGTTTACCCGCTCCACACTCTGGCCGATCATTTCTATGACTTGGGGCTTTGAGGCCAAGTCCTGAAAGGTCGTATAGGGGATTCGTTTTCGCTGGGCCCAATTGCCCACGTTTTCCATGTCGATCTGGATTAGCGCCGCCACATAAGGCTTACTCTGCCCAACGACCACGGCTTCTTTGATGTAAGGGGAGAATTTGAGGCGGTTCTCGACGAGTTGCGGCGAAAACCGATAACCGTTTTCCAGTTGGATGATATCCTTCTGACGATCAATAACCACCAGATGGCCGTTTGCGTTAAAATATCCCTGATCACCGGTCTTCAACCACCCATCTGAGATGGCTTCCTTTGTGGCTGTATCGTCATTGAAATACCCCAGGAAGTGAGGGCTACGCACGAGGACTTCGTCGGTCTCCGATAGTTTTATTTCAATATCCGGCAAAGGTTTTCCCGTCGTCTCAGGATCGGCTTCCCCGGGTGGTTGGATACAGCAAACCCCGCCGACTTCTGTTTGCCCGTAGATTTGCCTCAGGTCTAATCCAATTCCGTGAAAGAAACTGTAGACCTCCGGCCCAAGGGCCGCGCCGCCAGTATACGCAAAACGGACCAACCTCAGTCCCAGCCGTTCGCGGATCTTACGAAAGAGAAAAAGGTCTCCCAGGAGATATTTGATTTTCATCCAAAACGGGACGGGCTTTCCTGAAAGCAGGCTGTTGGCGACACTTTCTCCGATAGGCATTAGGAGGTCAAAAACCGCTCTTTTCAGCCAGCTCGCGTTGTCGCGCTTGAGATAGACCGTGGTGCAGAAGCCTTCCCACACTCTAGGCGCGCAAATAAGAATTGAAGGACAGATTTCTCGCATATTTTGAAAAACAACACTTAGTTCCATCGTTTCAGGGAAATTAACCTTGTAGCGTGCCTTCATGTGGAAGATCACAGAGAAGAATCTTTCCACGATCCATGGTAGAGGGAGGTAAGATACTTCCTCGTCGTCGGGACCATAGCTATCTAATTTCATGAGTGCTTCGGCCAACTTCAAAACACATTTATGGCTGAGCATGACCGTCTTCGGATTTTTTGTGGTCCCCGAGGTAGTACACAGGAACGCAGTATCCTCAGGCTTAACCTGTGAAATGCTTTCCTCCAGTTCGGTGGGGCGCCCTGACAGACGTCGTCTCCCGGTCTCTTCCAGTTCCGAGTAACTAATGAGGATAGGGTGATCGTAGTCTTCCATTCCATCAGGTTCTATGAAGATGCATTTCTGCAGAGTTGGAACCTTGTCTGCGATGTTTAAAATCTTATCTGCCTGTTCCTGATCTTCCACCACGATAAACTTGCCAGAGTTGTGATTGAGGGCATATTCTAATTCTGGTTCAAGGCAATCTGCGTAAATACCGAGGGGAAATGCTCCGGCGCATTGGCATGCCACATCGACATACACCCACTCAGGCCTGTTCGAGGACAGAATGAGCACCACATCTCCCTTTTGAAGACCCATAGATTTAAGGCCATGGAAAACTGTCTCTACGTGATTCCGGTACCCGGCCCAAGTAGTTTCCTCCCAGATCCCGAAATTCTTGTACCTAAGGGCAACCTTCAGTCCACAATCTTTCACGGTAGATATAAAAATCCCTGGGAGGGTGGCTATTTCGTCCAAGTACTCTTCTGTCATCCCTGCATCCTCTTGCTGCCCAAGTAAGCTTCGATCACGCGATGATCATTTTGAACGGTATCTGGTGATCCCTCAGCGATTTTCTCGCCATAACTCATGACCGTGACTCGGTCAGAGATATCCATGACCACGTTCATATCGTGCTCGACCAGGACGATGGGTATGTTCCAAATCCGCTTTATCCCGAGAATAAACCTCACGATGTCCTCTTTCTCCTCGAGGTTCATTCCGCTTGTGGGTTCATCGAGAAAGAGGATTTTCGGCTCCATGGCTAGTGCCCGCCCAAGTTCAACTTTCTTCTTCTGCCCATATGGCATGCTGCCCACGAGTTCCTTCCTGATGTCTTCCATCTCGAGAAAATCTATGATCTCCTCGACTTTCCTCCTGTGGGCCACCTCCTCTCGTTTTGCCTTGCGATAGTACCAGGTTGCAGCCAAGGGGCCGTATCGGAAGTGGACGTGCCTACCCAAAAGGATATTTTCCAGGGCAGTCAGGTTTCTGAACAATTCAATATTCTGGAAAAACCTTGCTATACCTAATTTGGCAATCTGGTGGGGCTTGAAATCATTGACCCTCAGTCCATCGATAGTAATATCGCCTACCTGAGGCTTATAAAATCCAAAGATACTGTTTATGACGCTAGTCTTCCCTGCTCCATTGGGTCCGATCAAGGCATAGATGCCGGCATCCTTGATATGAAAATCAAATTGATTGATGACTCTCAGACCTGAGAAACTCAAGGTGAGTCTGTCGATCTTTAATTCCATTGAATGCCCTTACGAGAACCAGTGTCTACGCTTCTTGTACGTCTTGACGCTTAAATAGCTTTTCCGGCGCCCGCTGGATGAAATGCCCAGGTAGAATTCCTTTACTTCCGGAGCTTCCTTAACGACAGCGGGGCTGCCATCCATCACGATACCCCCATTCTCCATGATATACACATAGTCGGCAGTGGCGAATGCAATGGAGGCGTTTTGCTCCACCACCAAAATGGATACTCCCTCGCCATTTCTGATGCTCTTGACAATATCAAAGATAGTTTCGACCATCAGGGGAGCCAACCCCAGCGAAGGCTCATCAAGGATGAGAATCGTCGGCTTGCCCATCAGTGCGCGAGCGATAGCCAACATCTGCTGCTCGCCTCCCGACAGATACCCTGCTGTCTCCCGTTTTCTTTTCTTCAGAATGGGGAAGTAAGAGCAGACTTTTTCGTAGTCAGCGGCAAAAGTTGTTCCTGCTCTTGCAACATGTGCCCCGACCCGTATGTTCTCCTCTACGGTCATATCCTCGAAAATCCCTCTTCCCTCCGGAACCATCATGATCCCCCGCTTCACCACCTCAGGGGTAGGTCTGGACACAATATTTTCGCCCCTCAGGCGTATGGATCCTTTTGTAACCCTCCCCTCGAGAGGTTTTAACACCCCCTTACCCATGACGCACCGGAGAGTGGTCGTCTTTCCCGCGCCATTCGTTCCTAAGAGCGCAAGGATTTGGTGCTCCTTCAGGCTAATGGACACGCCGCTGATCGCGAGTATGAACCTCTGGTAAGTACACTCGAGATTGTCTATTTCAAGGAGAGAGGACAAAGTGTTCCCCCTTTAAATGAGAACATGTTGGGCCTGCTGATCAAGTTGCTGTTCGATTGCTCATACGCCACAAAGGAATCTACAAATAACCTTTAGGGAACCAAAACTGCAATTATTTTAGAGCAAAAGATGTGCCATCTTTTGCGAAATTTATACCATGTGTTTTCAACATGTTATTCGACAAAAAATTCACTTAGCAGAACTTTGCGCAAAATGTTATACATAACACTCAATATATTGCGCTTTATGTAAGTAGCAATTTTCTTAGATAGACGTGAAGTTAATCAACCGGGGACAAACGAAAAGACGGGAGACAATCTCATGGAGAGTGATTTTATAGGCCGTTTCCAGCGGGACCGCGAATCCCATTTGCTCTCGTTATTGGGGCTTTTTGCTGCTAATTTTTATATTGACTGGTTGATCGATATTACCCAAATAAGGGCCTCAGAGCTTCTTTCTTTTCTGGAATCAAAGGTGAAGGAGGGATTGATCATCGAAAAAGGGCCCAGGGGTCTACTGTTTCAAGAGTCCCAAGAAGAGGGATATCTGCTCAGGTCAGCTGGAAAAATCTGAAGCTGAGCAACTGCACTACAAAATTTCCAAAACCATACTCAAAAACATTCCAGAAGACGACGCGGAAGTCTTGGAATTGTCCAGCCATCTTTTGCAAATCCCTAATGATGTGTGAGAACTGTCGCTGGCTGGTCAAAGCGGGTGATATAAAGCTGAAATCTTTCTTGCTCGAAGATTCAATTCAGCTCTTCACAAAAGTGCTCTATGATCTCCATGATAAAACTAAGGAGGATGCGGATCGGTTATTTGTCGAAACCGTCTTGAAGTACTCGAAAATCTCTACTGCTAGGCATGATACCAAAAAGGTACTCTCTCTCCTTAATGAGGGAATGAGGAGGGCCAAACGATATGGGGATGAGACTGCTGTGGCGCTGCTGGAAATGCATGTGGCGAAAAACGAATGGCTTCGTTCCAGGTTCCGGAAGGCCCTCAAACATTTTGAACAAGGATGGGAATCAGCAAAAAAACTAAATGATAACAGATTGTTACGTTCAGCTCGGACATTCAGCACCTTCTTTCTTTACTGGCAGGGACGCTTTCAGGAAGCTGTTCGCAGCTACGAGAAATCAGTGCCTGATGTGGAGCGATATCCCAACGGGAGATACCCTCTATTAGCATCATTGTTGGTGGGCTATTGCTATGGGCTCATCGGTCAGGTTAGCCAGGGATTGGGCATGCTTGACACCATCCGGAAGCATTGTCTTGAAAGGGGGGATCGTTACCTGGCAGCGTGGGGAGGATTCAATATGGGTGCCATCATGCTTGACACGGGTCGCCTGGAAGAGGCGATGAGATATCTTGAGCTGTCTATTGATGAGGCACATCAGGCGCGCAACGAATTCATCAGCATCGAAGGAAAGTTGATGCTGGCATTTGCGCATTACCTAAATCATGATTTTGGCCGTGCTGAGGCATATCTGAGAGAATTTAAGCGCCTGTCTAATCAAGTCAATGTGACCGTCCAACCTTACCCATACTTGTTGGAACTGTGTCGAGCAATCGAAGAGGGAAAGCTTCCAAAGATTCCTGGCTGCTCCCTTGAGGATGAAACACGCCGAATGATAAAGGACGGTAGTATTTTCATGAAGGGGGTGGCTTATAGGCACAAGGCATACATTGAGAGACGCGCCTCTCTGCAGCTGGGAGAGTGCGTGCGGTCCCTCAAATCATCGCTAAGGTTTCTTCACGAGTCCGGGCATCAAATCCAGACCGCTGAAACGGAGATGGAGTTGGCCCGCCTATATTTACCGACGAACGTTGAGAAGGCAAAGAAGCTTATCAAGACTTCCAAAGCTATTTCCGCCTTGGGTGACCAAATGCTACCGGAGGACATCAAATCGATCATGGCGCAGGAAAGGCAGGGCCAAAATCTGCTGAAAGAGATTTTAAAACTTGGGCAGGAAGCTGTAACTATACGAGATAACAAAGAATTGATGCAGCATATTTTTTCTGCTGTCAATCGGGTCACCGGCGCCGAACGGGGGGCTATTTTCCTTATCGATGGCACATCCCGAACCCCGAAATTCACCCTGAGGGCATCTAAGAATCTGACCTCTGATGAGATCAAGGCACCGAGCTTCGAATCCTCGATGAAAATGGTCCGCGAGGTGGCCTCCTCGGGTAAGGGGCAAATCCTGGACTCGGGAAATGCTGACCATGGTGGTTCATTATCCGGTAGCTTTATTCGGTCCAAAATCTCAGTTCCAATGATCCTCCGTGATAAGACCGTCGGTGTTTTGTACCATGATAATCGTCTTCTAAGCAGTGCTTTTCAGAAAACGGACCTTGAGCTGCTGGCTTATTTTGCTGCCATGGCGGCATTCGCCATGGACAATATTGAGGCATATGAAAAGATCAATAAGCTGAATGAAACGCTTAAGCAGGAAAAGCTCTACTATGAAGAACAGCATCTGGAAAGCATTCTTTTCGAAGACATTGTGGGAGAGAGTTCAGCAATTAAGAATGTGCTTTCTCAGGTCGGCAGGGTGGCCGATACGGATACAACTGTGCTTATTCTGGGAGAAACAGGTGTGGGAAAGGAGTTGGTCGCCCGTGCAATCCATAAAGCTAGTTCAAGGCGTGATAAACCCTTCATTCGCGTGCATTGCAGTGCACTTCCTGATTCCCTCATACCAAGTGAGCTCTTCGGGCACGAAAAAGGAGCTTTCACCGGCGCTATCAGCCGTCGAGCCGGACGGTTTGAACTCGCCAATGGAGGAACCCTTTTTCTCGACGAAGTTGGAGATCTTCCCGAGGAGATACAGGTGCGTCTGCTGCGGGTTTTGCAGACAAAGGAGTTCGAAAGAGTAGGGGGAACTGAAACCTTGCATTCTGATTTTCGCTTGATAGCCGCAACCAACCGTGATTTGGAAAAGAAGGTCCAGGCGAATAGCTTCAGACCTGACCTCTATTACCGCTTAAACGTTTTTCCGGTCCGGGTGCCGCCGCTTCGGGAAAGGAAAGATGATATCCCACTCCTAGTTGATTATTTCCTCAGTATTTACTCAACCAAACTGCGTAAGAAGGTTCAGAAAATTGAAGATAGCGAACTGGAGAGACTCATAAGGTATGACTGGCCTGGAAATATCAGGGAACTGCAGAATATCATTGAGAGAGGGATCATTCTCTCCGCGAACAGCCGATTCGAGGTGCCTGAATTGTCGAATGACGCATGTTTAGGATATTCCCCTCCCGTCTCGACTGAACAGGTACATTCTCTGGCCGAAAGCGAGCGTAAACACATTATCCTTGCGCTCGAAAAGACAGGCTGGAAGATACGCGGATCAGGAGGTGCAGCTGAACTACTCAAAATCCATCCATCTACACTGGCTTTTAGAATGAAAAAGCTCGGGATTAAGCGGCCTGTCGGCGTACCGAAAAGAAGAATTACTCCGCTTCTTCAGACCCGTGCAGGCCTGAGTTCGACTTGTCCGCGAGCAGGGTCGTGAAAAGGCTCCTGCCCCCTCTTGATCAGGAGCGCGCTGCGGCGGGAAAAGCTATCAAGCCGAATCCATCTTCGTGCTGAGAGCCCTGTGATCACAGCAATAATGAAGGAGGGTAACCAGTACGAAACGTTAACTGCTAGTTGGGTGACAGAAGGAGAACTTTAGAGAATTGAAAATCGGGCAAGGAACGTGAGGTCAGTACAAATGATACTGTTCCGGGAGTGCAGACTTTAAGAACAACTGAGTAGCGACGCAGGAAGAATCTTCGGACCCAATCATAATCACATATAATATGACAATCCACAGCGAGACAAGGATTCTTCCGGGTGAAGAACAATGGTTCGAGTCAGGATTTAAAGGAGCAACGAGGTGTATTCCTTGGAATACCTTGATGTTGGATCTGCAGTACAGGCTTTAGAATCAAGTCTAAACGCTTTTGAGAGGAGCGCCCCAAAGGATTTACATCTTCGGAGACTGCGTCAAACCAGTAAAGAAATCGCTTGAATCGGACTATCCCCACCCATAGGGGGGGCTTTTCGCCCGATTCATTGCTACGCAACCGCGATTTCAGTAAAAAACCATGAGGGCATAGCCAATGGACATACCCCCAAAGGGGGTGGGTTTCTACTTCGAGCTAAAAGCCATCGACGCAGTCTCAAGAGCTTGTGTTATAGCCACTCGGACTTGATATAGAGCATCATTTAAACCAGATCTCCTCTAGGCCAGAGAACCCTATTGTGTTTTATATCGAAGATGCCTAGATAATTGACCCTGACGTCAGGTAGAAAATCATTGGGAAGGAACACAAGGGTATAGAGCGGATCATGATAAGGATATCCCCTTGCTGTAAGTAGCACTTTGAATTCCTTCTCTTTGTCAGCGAGTTCCTGCAGGCTAGCCTCGGACATGATCCCACCTATGGGCAAAGGCAATTCATAACAGAGTTTTCCCTTTTCATAAACAACGATACCTCCTTTCATTTCAAGAACTCTGTTTACTGCAGCGCTCATCGCTTCCCTGTCATTTCCAATGACCAGTATTTGTGCCGCTGTATTAAAGGAAGAAGCAAGGCCTTCAATTTGGTTTCCAAAACCCTCAAGAATTCCGAGTGTTATCCAAGTTCCCTCTCTGCATATAAGCGCGACTAGAGAGAACTGAGATGAGTCAAAACTCAGAAACCCATTTCGAGAAGTGAAATCAGCCCATTTAATTCGTGTGATCGCAGGGCTTATGAGTTCAATAACAGGAAAACGGATGGATGCCTCAGTACTGGGGATTGTAAAAAGATTTTGTTTAGCGACCCAACTGCGTTTACAAAAGGAAGCCTTGGGAAAGTACCTTTCCCATTCCACTTTGGGGAATGCTTCTAAAAGGTCTCCCTTCTCTGAAACAATTTTGCCTCTTGATATGACAGTTTCTGGGGTAGGGTTGTGGATGTCTTCCAAGATCACCATATCCGCATCCCTTCCTGGAGCAATCCCCCCAATCTTATGGTCAAGGCCAAAATAGACGGCCGGGTTAATGGTAACCATTCTGTAGGCAGATATTGGATCGATGCCTTCTTTAAGAGCGATCCGAATCAAGTGATCGGTGATCCCATGAGTCTCATAGAACTCCGGCATTGAACCATCAGTTGTCAACATAAGACGATCGGTCAAGACACGGTTTTCAGCAACCATCTTGAGAAGTGGGCCCAAGTCCGGTCTCAGTGAGCTTTCCCGCAACATGACGTAGAAACCCAGTCTCAGCCTGTCAAGAACATCCTGGCCATTGATGCTTTCATGGCAGGACTCTATCCCTGCCAACGCAAGCCGATTAAGTTTATCGTACTTAGCGCCCGCAGTATGACCATCCACTCTTCTTCTTCAGTCGTTTGGTCAGAGCAATCAATTCTCCCATTTCGCCGTTCTCGTTGATTAGTGCCGGCCATCGTGTAATTTCGCCGAGTGACTGGACGTGAGGGTCCATGAGGACTCTCCGCAAGTTCCTCGTCGAAAATAGATCGTTTTCCCCTTCCATAGGAGTTTGAGGTGTCGCTCTGCAGGACCAATAATATTTGATCGGCATATCGGAGAAAGCATCCATGAATGCTTTGAAAATCTTTGAGCCCATCGCCATATAGAAGATCAAGTTGTCGCAAAAGAGAGTCGTCGTTCCCCGCTTACAAGCCTCTTCACCAATTGACAATGGATTGCATATGTCCCATGGGTGAAAATGCGGTTCGATGTAACCCGGCGCGATGATTTTGGTTTTTAACTCAAGAACTCTCGTGCTCTTTCCAAGCCCATGTTCGAATGGGCCGACATAGACAATCTTCTCATTTTTTATTGTAACGTTGGCATCAAGGAACTCGCCGGAATAGACGTTGACAATAGTTCCCCTCTGAGCAAGAGGTCTGCCATTTCGTTATCAGAACGTAAGGAGGGTTTCACACAAAGCCTCTCGCCAGTAATTAGTTTACCGGGTAGCGCATGGTTGTTTTTAATGAGAGAGAACTCAATTCAGTCAAGCAGCAAAGGGGCTCGCAAAAATAGCATTCGAAGTCGAAAAAGGCCAAAGAAGCGAACCATAAACAATGCAACAAAGACGTTGTTCGAAATGGACTTTTTGGGGCCAGGGGCTCTATTTTTCCCGGTTTCTTTGCTTCGCCACGGCAATTTCCAACTTTTTTCTGAAACATAGTATAAAACCTAATACCTGGATCTTACACTATTTTGACCAAATGCCGTGCAAGATATTTCTTGCACGACCGGCTTCTCATATATGATCAATGGGTAAGAGAGGAGCCCAAAACACCGTCTTCGGAGAGCCTCGCTATTACTGGGCTTTGCAAGGGTTTCCAAAAGCCTTGTAAAGAGGAGCTCTCAGGCGAACCACGGGGGCTCTTTTCCCCCACTTGGGTAACGCATGTATTTTCTTGGACCGGATGGAAGCCTTTACCCATCTAGCTCCAGAAGTGAAGTTGCCTGTTTAAGTCCGTTTCGTGCAGGATTCACGTAATATATATCTCATAGAGTGCCACGTTTTCAATACGGCAGTAAAGCGGCAGAGTGGTATTACTTCTTATCAGGCCCGGAGGACCGGGGTTTTTGCGACCCTGTGAGACTCCACCCGCGTAGCGGTTGGCCTCAGGTGGCCCCCGCAAGGGGGGCTCAAGCTTGTGAAAGTCCCGCTTTGTCTTTTTTACATATCATTTCTCGGATGTATTTCTTTATGTTTTTTTCATCCAATCCAACTCTGCTGACGCAATACCCCCGGCTCCAGAAGTGCAGCCCCGTCACCCTCTTGTTCCCCAGAATCTGCCGGTCGATTGGCACCGCACTCTTGCCTTCGATAAACCCTATCGCAATCGCCACACTGTGCTTAGGCATTATGCTTACGCACATGTGGATATGGTCCGGCATTAGTGTGGCCTTCCAACTGCTCGATTCCCCGCTGCTGGCATACTTCCCTTATCAACCTCTCCCACGTGCTTCTTCACTTTCCCATACAGCATCCTCTTTCGATACTTCGGGTGGATGTGGGCCCACCATTGGAGTAAGGCTTTCTAGACGCTCTGTTGAGCACCAACAATAGGAAAGGGGGTGCAGTTGAAAAGGATTCAACGCCTGCCAGAGACTGCCCATCAAGAGTCAGGCACAAATCGCTCCAAAAGAGCACCTGATTGCAGGTCAGGTATCACGGCAAATTGAATCGTGGTCAATGGCCATCATCCGCTTTTGATTAGGATTCCAATACTTGAAAATGGGTGGGTGAAGACTACGATACGCATTGTATCGTTAAGGGAGAATCAAGCTTAGAGTGCGTAATCTTCAATTTCAGACCCTCTGTGAGGGCCATCGCGCTCGGACACCGTCATGCCGAGCCGCGACGGACCGAGAAGCCCCGCGTTGCGGCTGCCACCACCCGAACCAACGAAATCGTGGCCGGCACGATGCCGTGGTCTTGCCTTTTGAAGATCTGACCCATGCTCACCAATTCTTTGGCAAGCTGTCGGCCAGCAGGCAGGAGACGTTCTCTCTCTCAAGGATTCGATGGGCTTTGTGATCAAAAGTGAGCCAAAGGCCCTTCAAGTCCTTGGCAAGCGCCGCGTAGCAAGCATCATAGCCCGTTAGGCCCAACCTGACAAAGCGACTTGCTTTGAGGGCTAGGTCTTCCGTCATGGGCTGTCGGAATATGCCGCCTTGAAGAAGTGGGATAATCGCCTTCGTGAAGACTTGGACGGCGTCCGGGTGAAGACGGTGCAGCACGGAAAACACTTCAAAGGAAAAGAGTTCAGGCACAGCGAACCGTCGAGGTTCATCCACCATTCGCTTCAGCACTTCATCAGCGTTGGCGTGTGCCTCTTCCTCAATAAACCAGCGAACAGCTACAGAAGCATCCACAACCCAAATCATTCCGAGTATCCCCTCAGTTGCCGCAATACTTCGAGGCTCTGAACGGATTCTTTCTTCCTCTTCCTGAGCGATTTGAAGAGTTCTAGGAGTTGAACCTTTTCCTCTTGTGCCTTTACGTCCAAGAAGCGCCTTTCGAAATCCTCCGGCGTGACCAGAACGGCCCTTACCTTCCTCCCCTTGCTAATGAGGATAGGATCGCCTTTAGCGGTCAACCGGTCGAGGATCTCCCCGAGATTGTTCCTTAGTTTCAACGCATTGACTCTTTCCATATCCCTGACCCCGGCAGATGAAATCGGTTTGATCATAGGCTCAAAAAGTATGTATGTCAAGTGCATATATAGATATACATCTCGTTGCCAACGGGGGACCCTGCGCCTAAAACAATCTGGAATCTTCTTGAGGCGGATGACGGGAGAGGATGAATGCTTGACGGAATTCCCTGTTTGCATCGAAAGGTCGGTGAATGGTATTGTTAAATTGCTGATAGAGAAACTTGGGAAGGAGCGTCAATCATGAGCAAAATAGGATTCATCGGACTGGGAATCATGGGTGCGCCCATGGCCGGGCATTTTCTGACCGCCAAGCACGAAGTATACCTCTATGACATCAAACCGCTTGCCAAGAGTCTTATCACCCAGGGGGGCATCCCTTGCCTGTCGGGCAAAGAGGTGGCCCTGAGGGCGGACATCGTCATCCTCATGGTGCCGGATACACCAAACGTGGCGAATGCGCTCTTTGCGGAGGACGGTGTGGCTGCCGGCCTATCCCCTGGAAAAATCGTGGTGGACATGAGCTCGATTTCACCGATCGAGACCAAGGAGTTTGCGAAAAAAATAGAGGCGCTGGGGTGCGACTACCTGGATGCTCCGGTGTCGGGCGGTGAGGTTGGCGCCAAGGCGGCGTCGCTGACCATTATGGTCGGAGGGAAGCCGGAGGTTTTCGAGCGGGTGAAGCCGCTGTTCGAACTCATGGGCAAGAATATCACCCTGGTGGGCGGCATCGGAGACGGTCAGACCTGCAAGGTCGCCAACCAGATCATCGTCGCCCTGACCATCGAGGCTGTCGGTGAAGCGCTGCTGTTCGCCTCCAAGGCCGGCGCTGACCCTGCCAAGGTCCGCCAAGCCTTGATGGGAGGCTTTGCCTCCTCTCGCATCCTCGAAGTCCATGGCGAGAGAATGATCAAGCGCACCTTCAACCCTGGTTTCCGCATCAACCTTCACCAGAAAGATCTCAACCTGGCACTATCCGCGGCACGTGCTATCGGTGTCAGCCTGCCGAACACGGCAACCTGCCAAGAGCTGTTCAATGCGTGTGCCGCCCATGACGGCAGCGCCTGGGATCATTCCGCAATGGTGCGTGCCCTTGAGATGATGGCGAATTTCGAAATCGGCCAGGCTGCACCCTGACGGAAGCGGAGCGGCTGCGCAGGCTCCTGCAGTAGATGCTTGAAGCCGCAGAGGGTTAGCGGATTGACTTGAGATGATCTAGAACGGAATTTCCCGGTAGCATCCACAGACCCTCCGGTTTTTTTCTGGGGTGGCTGCTGGAGGAACTTGTAGCGGTCAGCGGATCGAAGAGTAATGTCGTGGATCTCGGTGCCTTTGAGAATGCTCAGTGTGACTTCAACGCCCGCGTTGCCCAGACCCCACACCTTCCGGTAAAAGTCGGCGAGCCCTTCCACAGCTCTTCCATTCACCTTGAGAATGAGGTCATCGGTCTGGATCCCTGCCTGTTCTGCAGGCCCTTCGGGCGTGACGCGCGTCACAAAAACACGGCGGTGGGCCGCTTCTGCGCTGATCCCCAACCAGGGCCTTGCCGGCTTTTTGGGGCGGCCGGCGGTAACGAGGTCATCCAGGATTGGAGGAAGGAGATCGATGGGGATGAAGACATTACAGGGGAGTGAGCCGACCCCTGGAATAGGCAGCTGAGCGAAAAGGGAGCCAATCCCCAGAAGTTGACCGTCAGGCCCTATAAGCGCGGCGCCGCCGAATTCTGCAATAGGCGGGGAAGCGTAAATGGCATTCTCGAGGATATATTCCCAGGAACCAACAAAATCCTGGCGCATAATGACCCTGGCCCCGATAGCCTCATCCACACCCCCATAGCCGGCCACCATGACTGGATCGCCTTCCGTGATTTTGGAAGATTGCCCCAATTTCATGGGTTTCACGTTCAAAGGGGTGTGGGTCCGCAGGACACCGAAGCCCGTCGTATGATCATAGCCAACAAAGGCGGCCTGAACCACTCTCCCTTCAGGCCCTGTCACTTCGATGGCTTCGGATTCGACGATGAGATACCCGGTGGTGAGAATAAGACCTTTGGAATCAATGAGCACGCCGCAACCTACACGCTCTGTTCCGAGGGAGGCCGCAGTGTGAGCTTCCTTTGGAACAATAGCCCGGATCTTCACAACCGCTTTGAGCACTTCCTCGGGCGCCTCATCGCAAGCGCAGGAACGGACAAAGCGAAGACAAAGGCGACGGTTGCGCAGAGCCAGGCTCTTTTCATGGGGTTTCCTTTTCAAGCTTGAAGCGGCGGCATAGACCGCCGCTTCAGTAGGAGCAGGGAGAGATTACTTCTTCGCCTCTTTCATCCTTTTTTCATAGCCGTCCCGGACCGCCTTCAGTTCTTCCGGGGTCCTGCAGACCTGCTCTGCCTGGATGGCCTGCAGGTTCTTCAGCACGGCAAAACCATACTTGTCGCTGAACAGGGTTTCACCCCAGACCACATCCTCCACAACCGCGTGATCCTCTTTGCGCATGATCTTCCAGCCCTCGGGCGTCTCCCAGGCCAGAGGTTCGCTTTCTATGGCCCTGATCACTTTCTGCGCGTCCGTGCTCTTGGCTCTTTCTATGGCGGCTTTGAGGAAATAGACGCCTGCATAGGTTTCCTGAGCCATGTAGTCCGGATACTCCTTGAAACGGTCCATGTAGCCTTTGACGAAATTGCGGTTCATGGCCGTGTCCGGAGAGAGGAAGAAGTAGCGAGCGGCCACAAAGACGCCGTTGGGCAGGTCTTTCCCAAGAGGGACCAGTGTCTCCAGGGCAGCGCCGTCCGTGAAGGCGAACTTCACGTTGTTGAACACGCCGGTGGGCAGGGCCTGCTTAACGAAATTGACCGCATCCATGCCCCAGAGAGAGGACCAGACCGCGTCGGGCTTGGTTTCCACGATCTTTTGAATGAAAGGCGTGAAGTCCTTCTCCATCAGCTTGGGCCACAGCTCGCCCACGACCTCCGCGTCAGGCTGAAGCTCCTTGAGCTTGGACGCAAAGGAAGCCCAGGACTCGCGGCCGTAAGCGTAATCCGGCCCGATGTTCATCCACTTTTTATATCCCTTGGGAGCCATGAAGTAGGCGCCTGCCCGGGAGTGCATCATGGCATTGCTGAGAGTGCTGAACACGTAGGGGTTGAATTTGGCGTCTGTCAGAGAGTTGGCCGCTGCCTGGGTGAGGATGAGGATTTTCTTTTCTTTCAGGGCCAAGTCAGCTAAGGCCACGGCAATGGCGCTCGATGTAGGTCCCATGATGAAGTCCACTTTATCCTTTTTGATGAACTTGTTGGCGATCTCAACGCCCACCTCGGGCTTCATCTTGTCATCTTCAAAAATGGCCTCCACCTTTCTCCCCAGGATTCCCCCTTTGGCGTTGATTTCATCGAGGGCGAGCTGGACTGCCTGAGACCCATGCTTGCCATAGCCGCCCATGGGCCCGGACATGATGAAAAGAACGCCCAGCTTAATGGGCTTGGCCGGTTTCTCCGCGGCCAGGGCAGGGCCGCAGATCAGAACGATCGAAAGAAAGCACACAACGATTCCCATTTTCCATCCTCTGCTGATCATGTTTGTTCCCCCTTCACTTTGTGGTTTTTGAAAGACGTTCTTATCGGCACAGAGAAAATCTGATTCAGTCAAACGAGAGGAGTGAAATGGTCATTGCGCAGGCATTGATACGAAAAGGGATCATAGGGAAAAACCCTGGGGCCGTCAATCCCGAAAATACTGAAATACCGTGAGAACACCCCCCTCTCTCAATGGTTGTCAAAGAGCTCAGGATAGAGCTATAATGCCCGTCATTCAGTGCTGATCCTATCTGAGGTAGCTGCGGGATTGCTTACAGACGCGGAGGAGAGGAAAATGAAAAAGGCAATGACGCACAGGATTCTACTGGTCTTCGGTTGGTTGCTTTTCATGGGTTTTTTTTGCGGGCACGCGGTGGCTGCGGAGTTCTCTGCCGACCAGATCCAGACCAGGGGCGGACAAACGAGCCAGGGGAAATTCTATCTCAAAGGCGACAAACACCGGATGGAAATCACGGAGGCCGGGCAGTCTAGCATCATCATCACGGATACGGCCAACAAGAAATCCTACATGCTCAATCCCAAAGACAAGACCTACATGGATTTGTCGGCCATGGGGATGGGAGCCGGCCAGACGCAGACGCAATCCGAAGACGAACTCAAGAAGCTGGGAGAGTGGAAAAGCGCAGGCACGGAAACCGTGAACGGCTACGAGTGCGAGAAAAAGATTTTCGTTTACAAGGACAAATCCATGGGGGAGATGACGCACTGGATCTCCAAGAAGCTCAACTATCCGATCAAGATGTACTATCAGTCCAAAGACATGTCCATGATCACGGAGTACAAGAACATCAAGGAAGGCGGGGTGGATGACAAGCTCTTCCAGGTTCCTGTCGGGTATCAGAAGATGGCCATGCCGGGGATGGGAGGAGGGAAGATGCCCATGGGAGGCGGCTGGTTCCGACGACGAAGAGGATGAGGAGGTGCCAAAGCCTCCAGCTAAAGGTAAGAAAAAATGATAAAAACAATCGCTCTAATCCTGGGGATCGTTGGTCTTTTGTGGAGCCCGACTGCGCAGGCGGCGGATTTCAGGTTTCCTTCCGTGAACGGCTGGAAGCAGGTGGGTGAGATTCAATCTTTTGACCCCAACACGCTCTACGAGTATATCAACGGGGGCGCAGATCTTTACCTGGCATACGATTTTCAGGAACTGAAGGTTGCGGAGTACCAAAACGACAAAAAGGCTTCTGTCACCGTGGATGTTTATCGCCACAGAACCCCCACCCACGCCTTTGGGGTCTACGGTCAGGAACGGGTTCCCGGAGCAAACTTCATCGATGTTGGAGTTCAGGGCTACGTGGAAAAGCATTCGCTGAATTTTCTCTCAGGAAACACCTATGTGAAAATAACCAGCTTTGACACAGGGCCTGAAGACCAGGCCATTCTCCTCGCCTTTGCAAAAGCGGTTGCGGCGAACCTGGGAGAAAGAGGCGCGTTTCCCGCTATGCTGGCGGCGTTCCCAGGGGAAGGGAAAGTGAAGAATTCGGAAAAGTTCATTGCGAGAAAATTCCTTGGCTATCCCTTCTTGCACTCGGCTTTCACTGCGGATTACGACCTTTCGGGAAAGAACTTCAGGCTCTTCATCATTGAAGGGAAAGATCAAGCGGACTGCAGGGGCATGCTGGAGAAATACCTGGAGCAGGTGGGGATGAAGGACAAGAGCGTCGCAGAGGGGCTGTATGCCCTTTCGGACGCCTATCACGGAGAAATCGAGCTTCGCTGGAAAGGGGTGAGCCTATGGGGCATCCTGGACCTTGGCGAGCCCGGGCTTCGGGCAAAATACTTTCAACTTTTCGAAGAGGAGATGCAGAAAACAAGATGAAGACGCATTTGATCGGAAGAAGGGATTTCGTGAAAACGACTTTGGCCGGCTGCGGAGGGCTCTTCCTGCTGTCATCAGAGGCCAAGGGGCAGGAGACGAAGAGCGTCGATTCAAGGGGAAAAGAGAGAAAGTTCGTCTACCGCACCCTGGGCAAGACCGGTTTGAAACTGCCGGTGATCAACATGGGGGTCATGAACTCGGACAATCCCAACCTGATCAGGGCTGCGCTGGATTCGGGCATGGTGCTCCTGGACACGGCCCATGGCTACATGGGCGGCCGGAACGAAGAAACCATCGGAAGTGTGATCAAGGGACGCCCGAGAGATTCTTTTATGATCGGCTCCAAGGTGAGCCTCCCGAAAGACCGAACAACGGGCCTTTATCTGGAAGGGGCCACCACGGAGGAGTTTCTGAAGAAGCTCGACATCAGCCTCAAGCGATTAGGCGTGGATCACGTGGAGATCCTCTACCATCACGGTGTCTCGAACAAGGAGTCGGTCGTTTACGAGCCTGTGCTCAAGGCCATGGAAAAGGCCAAGAAGGAAGGGAAGATCCGATTCGCAGGCATCTCCACCCACATGAACGAACCCGAAGTCCTTCATGCCACCGTGGATTCGAAATTCTACGACGTGGTCCTGGTGGCCTACAATTTTCAGCAGAAGCACATGCCTGAAGTTCGGAGCGCAATAGCAAGAGCCGCTCAGGCGGGCATCGGCGTTGTTGGAATGAAAGCCATCCGGGGAGGGAACCGGCAGACTCCTACGGTCCAGAGCGCCTCAGCAGCCCTCAAATGGGTTTTGCAGGATCCGAACGTGCACACCATCGTGCCGGGCTTCACGGCCTTCGAAGAAATGGAAATGGATCTGGCTGTTCTGGAGAATCCAACGCTCTCGGAAGAGGAAAAGAAGACGATCCATAGGGAAGCATCCCTAAAAACCCTCTACTGCCAGGGATGCGGCCAGTGCCTGAAACAGTGCCGGGACCATCTTCCTGTTCCTGCCCTGATGCGGGCCTACATGTACACCTACGATTACCGAAACCTCGCCCTTGCCCAGGATCTTGTGCTCTCGCTGAACCTCTCAAGCAGGGCGTGCCAGGATTGCTCGCAGTGTGCAGTCAAGTGTTCGGTGGGCTTCAATGTGCCGGCCAAGATCAGGGACGTGGCTCGCCTCAAGGACGTTCCTACGGAGTTTATAGCATAGAGTTCCGTCTGGGGCGGTGGCTCAGCAACTAGGGGCTTTCCTCAAAGGAAGCCCCTTTTTATTGGTGGGGTTTCATGAAGTGCTGGACATAGGCCATGAGGGAAAGTACCGCCAGCAAGAGCACGATCGCGATCGCGACAGCCATTGATTTCTTGCGGAGGAATGGATCGCGCTCAGGAGAGCGATCGATGAAGGGCAAGGCCAAGAGCAAAAGGGCTAATCCCCCGGGAACAACAACGGTCCCGATGACCATCAAAGGACCCCTGAAAATACTGACGAGATGATTCAGAAAAAGAACCCACCACTCCGGCTTGGGGACGTAGGCGGAGTCCGTGGGATCCGCCGGGCTTTCCAACGGGGCAGGCCAGGTCCATGCCGTGAGACCCAGGGCAACAGCAACGACGACGAATAGGATAAGCCAGCGGCTGATCATGTCCGGGATGAAGGGCATGGAACCCGTCTCCGCCTTGGTCTGGCGAAGCGGTTCGGACAGCCCTCGATGGGCCAGAAAATGAAAATGGACAGCGATCAGCAAGATCAGCAGACCGGGCAGGAACAGCGAGTGAAGAACGTAGAATCGGGTAAGCGCCACGATTCCCGTGCGAGGTCCTCCCTGCAGCAGGCGCAGGGCGAAATCACCCAACACGGGCACCGATGAGATGATGCTGTTGCGCACCTGGGTCGTCCAGTAGCCCTTCTGGTCCCAGGGCAACAAATCGCCCGTGACGATGAAGGCCGGCACGACCAGGAAGATGAGCACTCCCGAGACCCAGACCATCTCTCTAGGAGCCTTGTGCGCGGCTGTGAGAAAAGTGCCTGCCAGGTGAAGCCCCAGGACGATGAGCAGAAGGTTCCACGAATAATAGTGCACGCCCCTTACCACATCGCCGAAAGGCAGAGAGAACTGAGCAAAGTCCACGCTGTCGTAGGCGGCGCCCGGAGAGGGCGAATAGTAAAACATCATGAAAGCGCCGCTCAGGAAGAGCAGGATGACCAGCACCAGGCTCAGCGATCCGCAGAAGCGTGTCCAGGTTAAGGCGGCTCTGGAGACCTGCAGGCTGCAAAGTTTGGCCGCATATCGGTCCACGCCCAGGTAGTCCATTAGTTTTTCAGGCGGATTCTGGCTGCCCTTCATTCATGCTCCTCTAAACTGAGCCGCTACCGACCAAATCGGAGAGTCATGGGTTTGGTTGCCTTAGAGTGATCGTCGCCTGAATCGTCGAACAAGGCCATGGCAAAGCTGTATTCCTTTCTGGGATCGAACAAGACATCATCTTCATGTCCCGTGTCCAACTTTCGGTAAAGCATGACGGTCCATCCGCCTTCAGCGTATTGGCCCAAGGCCTTGACGTCAGAGCGTGAGCCGGAAGGCTTCTTTGGCATTCGATAGGTGATCCTGTCGCCGGTCTTGAAGAGGGCGTCCTGTGGGATCTTGACAGCCTCTTCATAGAGCAGAAAGCCCGGCGTGGAAGGGGTGATGGAGGGGTTCTGCATGTAGAGGGGCCGGGACTTGTCTTCGGTTTCATTCGACACGTCGCCGCCGTCGCCGGCATCAGCCCTTCGTCCCGTGGTCCTGTACGAACCCGAGGGATTGCCTGCTACAGTGAGCCATCCGTCGTCAGCGGAATGGTAAGGATTGGAGCGGGCCGCTTTCCAATGCCATAAGTCCCCTTTCTCCGCAGCGGTCTGGGTGGCGAATTTCCATTCCTTGCTGGGTACGTCCGGGGGACTGTGGCAGACTACGGTACACCCTTTGGTGGCAAAACCTTTGATCCGGGTAATTTCAAAGAGAAGGGCAATCCTGTCTTCGTCGCCTTTTGAGTGGGTCCATTTCTCTCCGTCAAACTGCCACGCTCCCTTGGTCACGCTTTTGGTCGCGTCTTTCCATTTGAAGAGAAAGTACAGGCTGTCGTCTGTGTAGGCGGCCTTCATGGTCACCATCACTTCCTCCTCGGCAAAGCTTCCTCTGCCTCTTACAGAGACATCGACCGGCGGCACCTGCTGCCAGACAGGGTCATCCAACAGGGCTGGAATCTTGTGAAGATGTTTGGCGGTAACGACCAGTTGCTCGGCCGACTCCAGGTGCCCCGGTCCCAGGAGCATCATGCAAAGGGCAGCACCCAGAATCAAAGTCAGGCCGGTCACTATTCCGGTTTTCATGGACTCTCCTCTCAAATCCCCCTCCCTTGATGGGAGGGGTTAGGGGAGGGTGAAGAACGGGTATATGACACCCCCACCTTAATCCTACCCCATCGAGGGGGAGGAAAGGGTGTACTTGAAAACGTCTCCGCGAGTTGCGGAGACGTTAAGCATGAAAGTCTAACGCCCGAATTCGAGGGACAAGGCTTCCGAGTCGTAGGAATCTGCATCCGACGAATCATCAAAAAGCGCCATGGCAAAGCTGTACTTCTTCTTGGTGTTGAACGCTACATCATCGTCATTTCCAGTTTCGAGCTTTCGGGAAAGCATGACCGTCCAACCCCCGTCCGCATAGCGGCTCTCCGCCTTGATATCGCCACGGGATCCGGAAGGTTTCTTGGGCAGCCGGTAGGTGATGACATCGTTCGCCTTGAATTTCGAATAATCGGTGATCTCGACGGATTCTTCGGCCAGGAGCACACCGGGAACAGAGGCTTTCTTGGCCGGGTCCTGCATTAATTTCGGCTTGGATTTATCCGCCGTTTCATTTCTAGTGTCCCCGCCGCCGCCTGTGTCGTCTTTGCGTCCGGTCTTATCCTCAGCCTTTGTCAGCCAGCCGTCGTCGGCATAGCGATAGGGCTCGGAGCGCGCCGCTTTCCAGTGCCACAGATCACCTTTTTCCGCCGCCGTCGCCGTTGCGAACTTCAAGTCCTTCGCAGCCGCACCCGCAGGGCCGTGGCACGTCACGGCACAACCCTTTGTGGCAAAGTTGTTTATCCGGTTGATTTCGAAGAGCAGGGAAATCCGGTCCTCATCGCCCTTGAGATGAGTCCATTTCTCACCGTCAAACTGCCACGCCGCCTTGGTCACGCTTTTGGCGGCATCTTTCCACTTGAAGAGAAAAACGATCTCATCGTCCGTATAAACGGCCTGGGTGGTGACGCTCGCCTTCTTGCCGGCGAATTTCTCCTTGCCGTCAAAGGGGACATCAAGCGGTTTTGCTTTCTTCCATGCCGGGTCATCCAGCGCAGCCGGCGCCTTGGCTACCTTTGCGGCCGTGAGGGTTTTGACTTCAGCGCCGATAGTCTGATTGACCGTGAGCGCCGCGCCCCCGATCATCAAAACCAGAAACAGGGTGGATACGATCAGAGCTTTTGTTTTCATGTTCATCTCCTCTTTCGATGATGGGTTAAGGTGGGATCAGGTCCGCATAAAGACCTTAAGAATGCCTTCTTCCATTTTGTGATCCAGAACGACCAAGGGCTTGGACGGGGGCCCCGAGACAGGCTGTCCGTTGATGTCGAAATACCCGCTGTGGCAAGGGCATTCAAACCTTTCCTTTTCTTTGCGCCAGATGACATTGCAGGCGAGATGGGTGCAGGTGGACGAAAAAACAGTGATTTTTTCAGGGCCGCTGATTTTTGCCCAAACAAAACCGCGCTGGGGAAGAACGAGCCACCCGTCTTTGACCATGAATTCGTAGGAGAGCATCTCGATCTCACCGGACTTGAGACGATCGGCAGGTCCGAAATCAACCCATTTGCCGGTTCCTTTGGTGAGGGCCGGAGCGATGACGTAGGAGAGGAGAGGAACACCGGTCAGAGCTGCCGCCACTCCTGTCAGGACGGAGGTTTTGAGAAACGCCCGTCTCCCTGGGTTGGTAACACTGCCCAACTTGTCACACACTTCAGTTGGATTCATTGTTGACCGGGTTGAGGTGAGGGGATTGCTAACGTTTAATCCTACATTTGCGCTATACTAACCACGGGTTCACAGCGTGTCAATGGCATGTGCTGCTCTGGAGGGCGGGGGAGGCTGCGCACGAGCTTATGGGATCGGTGTCTGTAAGGGTTTGCGGCTCAATGCTCTGTTTTCAGGAAAGTACTTCCTGCAGAGCTTTCAGGGTTTGGTCGATTTCCTCTTTGGTGATCACGAGGGGCGGGAGAAGCCGGATCACGTTGGCGCCGGCCAGGAGAACGATCACGCCTTTTTCCATGAGGGCCTGCACATAAGGACCGGCCTTTTCCTTGAGCTCGATACCGATCATCAGGCCCAGTCCTCTTACCTCGCGGATCTTGTCGGTCTTCAGGGCCTTGAGCCCTTCCATAAAATACTTGCCGAGAGACCCTGCTTTTTCAGGGAGCCCTTCTTTCTCAATCACCTCGAGGGTGGCGAGAGCCGCAGCGCAGGCAATGGGGTTGCCGCCGAAAGTGGACGTGTGGCTCTTCACCGGCACGTTCACCTTGTCGGAGCAGAGCACGGCACCCATGGGGATGCCGCCGGCCAAGGACTTGGCCACGCAGAGAAGATCCGGCTCCACGAACTGCTCGCAGGCGAAGAGGGTGCCGGTCCTCCCGAATCCGGTCTGGACTTCATCCATGATGAAAAGAATGCCTTGAGAATCGCAGAGCTCCCGCACGGCCCTGAAGAACTCCTTGTCTCCCACGCGGACCCCGCCTTCTCCCTGCACCGGTTCCAGGATCACGGCGGCCGTATCTTTGTTTACCGACTCCTTCAGCTTCGCGAAGTTGTTGTAGGGGACATGGGTCATTCCTACGAGCATGGGCTCAAAAGGCTTCTGGTACTCAGTGCCCCACGTGGCCGCAAGGGCGCCGAAGGTTTTTCCGTGAAACCCTCGCATGGCGGCGATGATGCCGGTCTTGCCCGTGCTCGCCCGGGCGAACTTGATGGCCCCTTCCACGGCTTCGGCGCCTGAGTTGCAGAAGAAGACCTTCTTTAGGCGGCCGGGTGCAAGAGAGACGAGCTTCTCCGCCAAGCGCGCCCGGACCGGGTTGTAAAACATGGCATAGCAGTTCCCGAGGGTGAGATACTGCTCGTAGATGGCTTTGGCTACGCTTTCATTGCCATGGCCGATGTTGGAGACGCCCACGTTGGAGGCGCAGTCGATGTACTCCCGACCCTGCTCGTCGTAGAGCTTTGCCGCCTTACCCCTGACAAGGACGATGTTTCTTCTCTGATAAACCGGCAGGACGTATCGTTCTTCCAGATCCTTCACGTTCATGCGATCACCGTCCCCTTTCCTGCAAGGGCGTCGGCCACAGGGTGTTCGGTGCGGCCGTCTGCAATGACGACCCGCGTGGCCCCTGCCTCAACGAGTTTTCGAACCGCGAGCATCTTTCTCTTCATCCGGCCGTCCACCTGCTGCTCCCGGGCTTCCAGTTCCAGGGGAGACATCTTTTGAATCAGGGTGCTCTCGTCGTCTTTGTCTACAAGAAAGCCAGGGGCTTCGATGAGGTTGATCACCGTGCCGGCCCGGACCGACTGCTGAAGAACCCGGACCACGTCGTCGTTTTCCGTGTTGATGGCGTTGTTCTCCTCGTCAACGATCGGGACGGTCAGCACAGGCACATAGTCGTTCTCCAGGAGCAGATCGAGGAGGGCCTTGTTGACCGACTCGGGCTTGCCTGAGAAGTCCCGCACGATCTTCTGCTTGCCGTCCTGATAGACCCGGATGCCCTTGTTGCGGACACCCTGGACGGCTTTGCCGTCGAGTCCGGAAAGCCCTACGGCATTGATGCCGTGCCTGTGGCAGAGCTCCACGATCCGCTTGTTCCTGATCCCTGCGTAAGACATCATCATGAGATCGATCATCTTGTCATCCGAGTAAACGCTCGAGTAGCCCTTGACCGAGGTGATGACCTGTTTGGTTTGCCCGAGGGCCTTTGCCAGGCTGTCGCGTAGCGCATTAGCGCCATGGACGATGATGAACTTCTCCTGAACCTTGGAAAGGTCCGCGATGATCCCTTCCAGGTTGATTCCTTCTCCGCCGCCGATCTTAACGATAATCATCTACCAAAGCCTCGCCGTATCATTGGGTATGTCTTTCCATCCCTGTTCAGAGGGGAAAGGATCCGAACAGAGGATGAGTCTCCCGTCTTCTTTGCTGTGCATGGTGAAGTAATCGGGATCCCCCTGGAAATAAGTGGAGAGATAGATCCTCCGGTCCTTCACCATGATGATGTTCATGCCCCGGATCTGCCTGGTCCGGTTCCTGATGATGCCTGTCGCCTTTTTCAGCGCTGCCAGGGTATCTCCGCTGTCAAAGCGCCGGATGAAATTGAAGATCTTTTCCGCCCCGATCCTGCCTTCTTCCTTGATCTTGACGCCCCGGAGCTCACCGTTGAAAATGAAGACCGCCTTCCCGTCGGAGAAGGGCATGTTATTCTCCACCACGATATCCTTGTCCTCAAAAGCGCTCCGGGCGTGGGCTACCAGGAGCGTGGTGGCAGGGAAGGGGGAGAAATCATCCTCCCACACGGGCCGGATGTTCCGGTAGATCTGCCACAGACCGGCCGGGTCCAGCCAGGCGCACCCCCAGCCGTGTCCCTGGAATTCCTTGCTGTTCTTGGCGATGAAAGCGAATTTTTCCAGGTAGGGGGCTGGAGAAAAGGCGTCTTGGGACCTTACGGCAAGGAGCCTGCACATATCAAATCGGGTGGAGCCCGGCAAAAGAAAGGCCTGCTGTTTCTTCAAAGCCGTTCATGACGTTCATGGCGTGCACAGCCTGTCCTGCCGCTCCTTTCATCAGGTTGTCGATGGCAGAGACCACCACGAGTCTTTTGCCTTCGAGCTCAAAACCGATGTCGCAATAGTTGGTCCCTGCCAGGAGCTTAGGCTCGGGGAAACGGTAGATGCCCTGCTTCTCCTTCACGATGCGGATGAAGGGCTCCTTGCCGTAAACTTCCCGGTAGGTCTTCCAGATGTCTTTTTCCGTGATTCCCTCTTTGACGAAGAGGTGCGCGGTCACCAGGATTCCCCGGACCATCTCGATGGAGGTAGCGGAGAAATGGACCGTGTGCCCGAGTTCCTGCTCCATCTCGGCAATGTGCCGATGGCCGGTGGGCTTGTAGGACCGGACGCACCCGCTCCGCTCCGGGTGGTGCGACCCTTCGCTGACCGAGGCGCCACCCTCTGAAGACCCGCACTTGGCTTCGGCCACAACCGGGAGCGAGGTATCAACCACGCCGAGCTTGAATAGGGGCCACAGGCCCAGGATGGTGGCTGTGGCATTGCAGCCTGCGCCGCTGATGTACCTGGCCTGTTTCATTTCCTGGCGGTGAAGTTCCACGTTGCCGTAAACGAATTCGGCGAGTTTCGCCGGCTGAGCGTGTTCGACGCCGTACCACTTCCGGTAGGCGGAGAGATCCTTGAGCCTGAAGTCTGCGCTCAGGTCAATGATTTTTCCAGCCAGAGGAGCCAGAAGGTCGAAACGCTGCATGAATTCCGTGTGAGGAAGGCCCACGAAGAGAAGGTCCACCTTTTCCAGTTCCTTCATGGTGCAGAAATTGAGCTGGGTCTGCTTCCGCAGATTGGGGTGGAGGCGAGTGACGGGTTTTCCTGCGTTTCTTTCAGAGGTCACCTGGTGCACTTGAACCTGGGGATGCTGAAGAAGGAGCCTCAGCAGTTCGCCTCCTGTGTAGCCTGAAGCCCCGACAATGCTCGCTTTCATCTTCGGCCCACCTCCAGAACATAGTCCACCACCTTGGCCGGGATGTTGACGCCGGTGACCGTGATGCTGTTTCTGAATTCCATGGTGTAGTTGACTTCATTGACCGAGAGGCCTGCGGGGGTCTCAAAAAGGTCGATGGCCACAACGCCTCCGCCCACGGCCTTGGCTGCCCGCACGGAAAGGTCGTGAACCTCGTCGGTGATGGGGCAGTTGTCCGTTTTCCCGCCACGGGCCGTGTTGGTGATCCAGTGGGGGGAGTAGCGGTAAACCGCGGCGATGCAGCGATCTCCCACCACAAAGCTCCGGATGTCCCTTCCATGTTTTTCCACGTACTCCTGGATGTAAAAAATGGAGTGGTGGTAGCTTCCCAGGATCTGCTTGTGCTCCAAAATGGCTTCGGCCGCGTCCCTGTCATTGATCTTGGATATGAGCCTTCCCCAGGAGCCGGTGTTGGGCTTGATCACGCACGGAAAGCCCAGTTCGTCCATGGCCGCAAGGGCCGACTCCGGCGTAAAGGCCATGTAGCATTTCGGGGTGGGTACGCGGGTTTTGATCAGGGCCTGGGTGGTCAGGAACTTGCTTCCGCAGACCTCCGCCACCTCAAAGGTGTTCACCGTGGGGATCCCGAAGTCATTGAAGATCTTGAGGGCGTGCACAGCACGGGAGTGGTTGATGCAGCGTTCGATGACCACGTCAAAGTCGAAGTTATTCTTGTGGAGGTCGAAGAAACGCTCCCTGTCGTCAATCTTTTCCAACTCGACCCCTGGCCGGGTTCTGAACTCGTCAATCAGCAACTTCTCTTCCACCCTCAGGATGGAATGTAAAAAACCAACTTTCATGTTCTACGCTCCGCAAAGCAAAAGGGTTCGCACCACGCTCATTCGCCCCAGTCTTCCTCTTCCTGGGGAGCTTCCTGCACGCTGTCCTTGCCCGTTACCTCGAGCTCGGAACCGCAATCCGGGCAGCTCATGATCTCTCCCTTTTCCGCATTCGGAGCCAGGTTTATTTGCGCACCGCACACCGGACATTCAGCCATTGATCTTTCCTCCTTGTATACCGTTTCAAACTCGGCTTTTGTGCTTTCTGGTTTCTTCCGATTCTCCCCGTGTTCACTGCGAGAAACTCTTCTTTTTGGGCCGGAATCATAGAGAAAACAAGGGCATTTGTCAAAGAAGAGAACTATTCTTTCTTTTGCCCCGTAGCCTCTTCTCCCATGTAAGCCTGGAAGATGTCGAGGATGGTCTTGTCGAGATACGCTTCCTCCTTGTAGGTGAGAAAGGCGGAGTTGAAAGCCTTGGTCACCTGGGCAATCTTTCCATAGGCATCGCCCACCCCGTCATAGGATTCCTTCAATGAAATCAGGGCTTCTCTCAGTTGCTGCGAGATCTCTCCTGCCGCACCTCCCTCGGCCAGGCGCTGGGCGAGCGCTTCGAGAGACTTGAGGTCCTCCTTCATGCACTCCCTCGAGACCAGCAAGGCGGCCAGATGGGTGTTCAGGTAGTGGCACATGCCTCCCGCAGCGTTCCGGAGCACCCGGTTCCTCTGGTCCTCCAGGGCCTTGGTGATGTTGTGGGCAAGGCCTTCGTAATAAAGAATATCTCCAGCCTCATTCAATTTCGCCCGCGCTGTGATCGCGATTTCGAAAGCTTCCCCGGCCTTGTTCTTGAGTCTGACCCGCTTGTCCGCGACATAGCCTTTCTCTCTCATCTCAGCAAGGAGTTCCATTCTCTCAGAGGGGTCGACATAGGTTTTTTTAATATTGGTGCGAAGAGCCTCCTCCTTGCTTTCGAAACCGAGAAGCTTGAGCCCGGCTTCGTTGATGTCCATGAAGGTGCCTTCAGGCGTTACGGCATAGGCCATGTCGTTTGTGGTTTCAAAAAAGTTCCGGTACTTTTCTTCGCTTTGCTTCAAGGCATCCAAAGCCCGTTTCTGTTCGGTGATATCCCGGACCACGTGATCAAGCCTGCGCAACCGGCCGTTCTCGCCATACACAACCCTTCCTTGGTCAAGGACCCACTTGACGGTCTTGTTGTCGCTGATGATCCTGTATTCGAGCTCAGCGAATTCCAGCTCCGGGAGCGAGGCGTAATACTCCTTCACCCTCTCCAGATCCCTGGGGTGAACAAAGTCCATGACATGCTTCTTCCCGCGGCCGAAGGCCCTTACCGGGATGCCATATAGGGCCTCTGCCGAGGGGTTGATGCCGAGGACGGATTGGTCTTTAGGCGAAATGCTGACGACCACATCGTTCATGGAGTCCAGAATGCTCGCCAGGCGGTCTTTGATCGTTTTCTCTATGGTCACATCCCTGACGACGTGATCGATCCGGCGCAGGCGCCCCCTTTCAGCAAACACCGCCCTGCCTTCATCAAGTACCCACTTGAGGACCTTATTGCTGCTGATGATCCTGTATTCGAGTTCCTCGAACTCCGTCTCGGGAAGGGATGTATGAAACTCCTTCACTTTCTCCTTATCAAGGGGATGAACAAACTCCATGACATGTCTTTTTCCAGAGAGAAAGTCCTTCACGGGGACGCCGAAGAGAGCTTCTGCCGAGGGGTTGATGGCCAGAATGGAATGATCCTGAGGTGAAACGGACACGACCACATCGTTCATGGAATGAATAATGCTCTCCAGACGGTCCTTCATTCTCTGGAGCTCAAGCCGGGTCTTCCTTCTATCGGTGATGTTCGTAAGCGCCGCGAGGATGGCCGGAGTCCCGGAGCATTGGACGGTGTTCACCTTCATTTCCACGAGCGCCTCGTCCCCTGGCCGCATCATGGTGAATTCGATCCTGTCCTTAAGACCGTCGGTCGTGGTTTTTTCCTCACAAAAGGTTGTCACCGCGTCCCTGTCCGGCGGGGCGATGAGCTCGGAGAATTCGGATTTCAAGAGATCTCCAAGGGGTTTTCCGCTGATCTCAGAGAAGGCCTTGTTTGCGAAAACGATCTTACCGTCCTTGATGATGACCACACCGTCATTGATGTGTTCGACGATGCCGCTGTAGCCTATGTCCCCATCGCAGAAAGCGATTTCTTTTCCATCGGTGATCGTTTCGTCTTTTGCCATCTTTTCCCCCGAACCCGGCTGCTAAAAAACCGTACGACCTGCCTCCTCCCTGCTTGCCCAATGGCCTGAAAGGAGTGCAGATTGCTGCAGCGGAATATAGGGAGGCCGCTCTTGTGTGTCAACAACAATTGGCCCCCTCGGATCATCAATTGTTCTTGGTAAAAAAGAGGTTGAGGATTAAGGTTAAGATATTCTAATTTAGCTGGTTATGAGCAACCGCATCCGAAGACATGTGGATCCCTTTCAGTGCAGAATCGCTCTTAACCCCGAGTCCTGGATGAAGGCTTATGAGGCCCACGGGCAGGGCGAGATATGGGTGGATCTGGGATGCGGAAAGGGGGAGTTCCTTGCTGACTTGGCTGGGATCTATCCCGACGTTTTTTTCATTGGCGTGGAGGTGCGGAAAAGAGTCGCAGAAAAGTACTTTCCAAAGTACGAGCATCTGACCAATCTTGTCCTCCTCCACGGAAACGTGAACCTGTCCATCCCTTCTATGATGGACGGCCACAAGGTGCAGAGAGTGTTTATCCACTTTCCGGACCCCTACAGCCGAAAAGACCGCTATAAAAAAAGGAGAATGGTGAACGAAGCTTTTATACAGGGCCTCTGCGAAATTCTCACGGCAGGCGGCACTGTGTCCGTGAAAACGGACGACCAATTCCTTTTTGAGGACATGGATGTCCTGCTTTCATCCCGCCTGGACCCGGCCCCTGCTTCAAAAGATCTGTCCGCAGAGGCCACGCTCCTGACCGAGTGGGAGCAGGAGTGCATGAGAAAATCCATGCCGATTTATTCAAGGGAATACCGGCTCAGATAGGGAAAGCGCCCAACGCAACCCTAAACCTTGCCCGGTGTTAGGGCGGCAAAGAGGGTGCTCTCCCCTCTTTGAATGAGCAGGAGAATGGTCTCCTGATCCTTTGCGTTTTCAATCTGTTGCTTGAAATCCTCGACATCTTTTACCGGCTTTTTGTTGACTTGCTGAATCACATCCCCGGAGCGGATGTCTGCCTTTGCAGCCGGGCTTCCGGGAACAACTCTTGCGACCAAGATCCCTGTTTCGCTCTTCAAACCCAGACCCTTTGCGATTTCAGGAGTGATGTTCTGAACGCTCATGCCCAGGGGCTTGCGAGTTGAAACACTTGCCACTTCCTCTTTCTGTTCTTCCATCTCGCCTATCTTCACCTCTCGATCGACGAGACTGCCGGCTCTAAGAACCTTGACCGAGACGGCCTTGCCGATAGGGATGGATGCAACCATTCGGGGCAGTTCATTGGAATCAGAAACCTTCTTCCCGTCAAACTCAACGATCACATCTCCTGTCTCGATGCCACCGTTGTCGGCAGGCCCGCCCTTAACGACTTGTGAAACAAGCGCGCCTTTCTCCTCTTTCAGCCCAAAGGACTTGGCAAGTTCAGGGGTGATTTTCTGAATTCCAACTCCGAGCCAGCCGCGTGTGACATGGCCTTTCTCCTTGAGCTGGGGCGCAATCTCCTTGGCCATGTTCACGGGAATGGCAAAGCCGATGCCCACGTTTCCACCACTCTGAGAGAAGATAGCTGTGTTAATGCCGACGACTTCCCCTTCCATGTTCAGCAAAGGCCCGCCGCTGTTTCCCGGATTGATGGAGGCATCGGTCTGGATGAAGCTGTCGTAAGGCCCGGACCCGATGACTCTCCCCTTGGCACTCACGATTCCTGCCGTCACGGTCTGCTCGAGGCCGAAAGGACTTCCGACGGCCACGACCCAGTTTCCGACCTTCAAGGAATCGGAATCCCCCAGTTGAAGAGCATGAAGGCCCGAGGCGCCCTCGGCTTTCAAAAGCGCCAGATCGGTCTTGGGATCACGGCCTACCACCTTGGCATCATACTCTTTGCCTTCTGCCAGCTTGATCTTGATCAGGTTTGCCTCATGGACCACGTGGTTGTTGGTGAGGATGTAGCCGTCGGAACTGATCACGAACCCGGATCCCACGCCCTGCTGCTCAGGGCCGCCATGAGGGTTTTCAGGGATTCTAAAGGGAAAAGGAAATTCGAAGCCTGCATTCTTCACCCTTTTAACCACCTGGATGTTGACTACACCCGGCCGGACTTTTTCTGCGAGTTCGCTGAAATTGGCCGGAACCATGGGAATGTCCGAGGTCTTCGTGACGGCTGCCGCCGGGTGGTCAGCAGTTTTGACAGCAGACGACATGCCGTAACCGGCTCCCACCAGGGCAACCGCCATGACGAGGGCGAGCAGTGTTTTCTTGATATGCTTCTTGATTTCCATGTTCTTGTCCTCCTTTTTGAAAGGCTTGAGCCACGGGTGGCGTTGATTTGCCTTTCAACGTACAACAGGAACATGACGAGAACATGGTTGGAAGATTACAAGTTGGTCATCTTGGAAAGAAAAGGGACAAAGGGACAAAGGCATAAAGAGAGGGACAAAGTGACAAAGGCACAGAGGGACAAAGGGATATAGGGGAATGGTTTTTCTGCTTTGTGCCTTTCTTCCTTTGTCCCTATGTCCCTGGGCAGAATGAGGGTGAAGGTGCTTCCTTGACCGAGAGTGCTGGTCACGGTGATGTCTCCTTGATGAGCGCGGGCCAAAGCCCTTGCCAGGCTCAGGCCGAGACCTGTCCCAGGTTCGGACCGGCTTTGATCGCAGCGGTAGAACCGCTCGAAGATGTGGGGCAGGTCGTTGGGCGGAATGCCGATTCCCGTGTCTTGAACAGCCACGACGACCTCTTGCCCGCGCTTTTCCAAAAAAGAGATTTTTACAGCTCCTCCGGCGGGAGTGTATTTGAGAGCATTGTCGAGAAGGTTAGAGAGGATTCGCTGAATCATCCGCCGGTCTCCAACAAGAGCGCATGTCTGCGGCGTGTCGCAAGTCAAACTCAATCCCTTGTCTTCAGCCACGGGCTCAAGCAATTCGCACGCATCGCGCACCAGGCGGGCCAGGTCGATGTCCTCGTGGTTCAGCTTTTCCACGCCCGACTCGGCTTTCGTGATCATGAGCATGGTATTGATCATGTCGAGGAGACGATCGCACTCCTCCACTGTGCCGGCTGCCATGGTTTCGTATTCCCCGATCCCCCTGCCCGTGGTCAGCGTCACCTCGGCCAGTCCTCGGATTCGCGTGATGGGGCTTTTCAAGTCATGGGCGATGTTGTCGCTCATCTCTTTGATCTCGGTGATGAGAGCCTGAATGCGACCGAGCATTTGATTGAAGGTGGCGGCGAGTTGATCGATCTCATCGCCCCTGGTTCCGACAGGTACCCGTTTGTCCAGTGTGCCTCCTGAGATTTCCTGCGCTGTTCGCGTGACCGCTGCGAGACCCGAGACTGCTCGTCTTGCCATAAACCAGCCCACCCCTGCTGCAAGCGCAAGCAGAAGCGCCATGGTGACAAGGAAGATGTTCTTGAAGGCATCGATGAAGCGGGAGTCCGCTTCCATGGATTGGCCGATCTGAAGAATCACCCCGGTCCCCACCAGGCTATGAAGAACGCGGACTTTGTCTTTGCGGTTGGGTATGGTGACGGTCTCGAACACGGTCTTGCGCTCGCGAAGCAGTTCCCTGATCGCTTCCTGACGGATGTCGATGTCCTGCCAGTAGGACATGTTGGATGAGGAAAAAACCTCTCCCCTTGAAGAGAGAAGCCGAAAGAAAACCTTCTTCACCCCTGCGGCCTGGGCTTCGATCATGGCCAGGCTTTTAGCGGCTTCAAGGCCCCGGCTGGCCAGGGTTGCGGAGAACTCCCTTGCCTGTCCCAACAGGTCCTGGTCGGTTCTGTCGCGAAAAACCGAAGTCATCAAGGCATAGAGCATGAGGAAGGCAATGCACGAGGAGGCGGCGAAAACGCCGGCGTACCAGAGGGTGAGGCGAAAAGCCATGGTCTTGCGGTAACTAAGAAGCCGGCTTAAGGGCATAGCCCACTCCCCGGACGGTGTGAATGAGCTTTGTCTCGAATCCGCGGTCGATTTTGTCTCTGAGTCTGCAAATCCGCGACTCGACCACATTGGTCTGAGGGTCGAAACTGTAATCCCAGACATGCTCCATGATCATGGTTTTTGAAACAACCCTTCCTGCATTGCGCATGAGGTATTCCAGGAGCGCGAATTCCAGTCGCTGCAGCTCGATCTTCCGGCCGCCTCTTGTCACTTCCCGTGTGAGGAGGTTCATGGTCAAGTCGCCGTAAGTCAGACGTGTCGGTTCTGAGATCCCGCCGGCTCTCCGAATCAGGGCCTGGACCCTTGCGAGAAGCTCGGAGAAGGCAAAGGGTTTGGGGAGATAATCGTCGCCGCCCGTTTGAAGCCCCTTGACCCTGTCATCGACAGAACCTCTGGCACTTAGGATGATGACCGGCGTGTCCACCTTCTTCTTGCGCATCCTTTCGATCAAGGAAAGACCGTCGAGCTTCGGAAGCATCACATCGATGATCGCCGCGTCGTAAGGCTCTGTCACTGCCATGTGAAGTCCTTCCTGCCCGTCCGATGCGTGGTCCACAGCATACCCCTCCGCTTTCATCCCTTTGACGATGAACGAGGCAATCTTGCGGTCGTCTTCAACGAGCAGCAGGCGCATGCTTTATCCCTAGCTGGTTTTCTCTCTGCTTCTATAAGAAAGAAGTATAGGGGGAATTGCGGTTGCGTGTCAATCCGGCCGCGGGGCTGTGAGTCCTTCGAAGTTGGCCTTCAAAGCCCTCAGGGCCATGAGTAGGCTCGAATGCTCGTAGTTGACATTTCGTAGGTCCCGGAGTAAAAGCTTTCTATGCTTAAACGGTTGAGCATGCAAGGGCATGACAAGTATCAAGAGACCGGCAGTGGACTGAACTTTTTTCATGGAACATGGGATGAAAGGAGGGCACGATGATGTGGAAAAGACGATTGGCGGTTTTCACATGGGTCACTCTTGGATTGGTGTTCTTCGCTGCTCCGGTCTGGGGAGCAGAACCCATCAAAATCGGTGTTGTTCAGGGTTTTTCCGGCGCGCTGGAAGCCTATGCCAAACAGATGCTCACGGGATTCAAAATGGGACTGGAGTATGGGACCAAAGGCAAGAATGAAGTCTTGGGAAGAAAAATAGATTTGATCGTCGAAGATGACCAAGTTAAACCTGATGTGGCCAAAAGGCTGATCACAAAGTTATACGCCGATGACAAGGTCGATCTGGTTGTAGGAACCACGAGCAGCGCTGCTGCCCTGGCCATGCTCCCCGTGGCGCTGGAGTTCAAGAAGATTCTGCTGGTTGAGCCTGCAGTGGCCGACTCCATCACAGGGAGCGCGTGGAACCGATATGTTTTCAGAACCGGAAGGAATTCAGGCCAGGATGCCATCTCCAATGCAAAGGCCGTTGCCAAGCCGGGGGTCTTGCTTGCTGCCATTGCGCAGGACTATGCGTTTGGAAGAGACGGCGTCGCAGCCTACAAGGAGGCTGCCGAGAAACTGGGAGCCAAAATGATTCACGAGGAATACTGCCCCATGGCACAGACAGAGCACACCTCTTCGGTCCAGAGAATCATCGATGCCTTGAAAGACAAGCCAGGGGAGAAATATGTGTTTGTGGTCTGGGCAGGAAAGAACCCTCCCTTTGAGCAGATGGCCGCGATGAAAATTGAAAAATATGGAATCAAAATCACCAGCGGAGGAAACATTCTTCCTGTGATGAAAGGGCTTCTTCCTATAGTGAAAGCCTTTGACAGCCTCAAGGGCATGATGGGAGGAGCTTATTATTATTATGAACTTCCGAAAAACCCGGTCAACGATTGGTTTGTCAAAGAACATCAGGCCAGGTTCAAAGAACCTCCTGACTTCTTCACCTGCGGCGGATTTGCAGCGGCGATGGCCGTTGTCACCGCTGTCGAGAAAGCCAAGTCAACCGACACCGACAAGTTAATGGCCGCCATGGAAGGGATGGAGTTCATGACTCCAAAAGGAAGGATGTTCTTCCGCAAAGAGGACCACCAGGCCATGCAGTCCATGTACATCTTCCGGCTGGAAGCACAGCCGGACAAGGAATGGGCTGTGCCGGTCCTTGTTCGAGAGATTTCGCCCGAAGAAGGAGCACCTCCTATCTTGGTGAAATGATCACCGCTTATTTGCCTTACCCCCTTACTCAGATTCTGTGTCGCGATTTTGGGGGAGTCCGTTTTCTGTCATTTCGACCGAAGGGAGAAATCTTAAAATCGTCCGGCGTGAAGAATCAAGATTTCTCGGTTGGCGCCTCGAAATGACATTGCGACGCAGTCTCTCAAAGGGGGTAAGAGGTTTCTTTCCTTTAGCAACGACATGATTCTGGAGGGCTATTCTGTGACCCCCACGAGTCAAAGTCCCATCATCGAAACAAAAGATCTCACCATTCGATTCGGCGGGCATGTCGCCGTTGATCATGTGAGCCTTCAGATTCTTCCAAACACCTTTAAGTCCATTATCGGACCGAACGGCGCGGGCAAGACCACGTTCTTCAACATGCTTTCAGGACAATACTCCCCTACGGAAGGAAAGGTCTTCTTCAAGGGCCGGGATATCACGCCCCTTTCCCCGGCCGTTCGAACCAGGCTCGGCATCGGCAGGTCTTTCCAATTGACCAACGTATTCCCCACGCTTACGGTTCTCGAAAATGTGCGACTCGCTGTCCAATCTCAGAGGAACACAGGGTTCAATTTTTGGAAAAACTATCTGGCCTTTCCCGAATTCGAAGGGCGCGCTTATGCCCTTCTGGAAATGGTCCTGCTGAACACCAAATGGAATGTCGCGGCGAGCAGCCTCACCCATGGGGAACAGCGCAAGCTGGAAATCGGCATTCTCCTTGCCCTGGAGACAGAAGTGCTCCTCCTGGACGAACCCACTGCCGGGATGTCGCTTGAGGAGGTTCCTTCTATCCTCGAAATTCTGAAGCAAATAAAGAACAGGAGGGACAAAACGATCCTTCTGGTAGAACATAAAATGGACGTCTTGATGGCCCTCTCCGATTCCATTGCTGTCCTTCATGAAGGAAAACTGATTGCCGACGGGCCTCCTGAAGCGATCAGCAAGAATCAGGAGGTTCAAACAGCCTATTTCGGCGGAGGAAGCTCTCATGGCTGAGCCTCTCCTTCAGGTCGAAGGAATACACACCCATATCGGGAAGCACCACATCTTGCAGGGCGTATCCTTTGAGGTCTACGCAGGCGAAGTGACGGTTCTTCTGGGAAGAAATGGGGCGGGGAAAACCACCACCCTGCGATCCATCATGGGGCTTCTCCCTCCGTCTCAGGGCAGGATCCTTTTTAAGAATCGAGCCATTCACCACATGAAGCCTTTTGACATCGCCCGCCTGGGCATAGGCTTTGTTCCGGAGGATCGTGGGCTTTTCAATTTACTGACCGTCGAAGAAAACTTCCGTGTGGCCATGCTTCAAGAAGCCAAGAAATCCCAGGAGAGGCTGGAGTTCATCCTGGACGTTTTTCCTGATCTCAAGAAATTCTGGAAAGCGAAGGCGGGTGTCCTGAGCGGCGGGCAGAAGCAAATGCTGGCCATCGGCCGTCCCCTTGTGAATGACAATGCCCTTTTGCTCATCGACGAACCATCCAAAGGGCTGGCCCCCATCATCATCGATCATTTGATCGAAGCCATTCACAGGCTGAAAGAACACATGATGATCATTTTGGTTGAGCAGAATTTCTACATGGCCAGCAAGTTGGGGAGCGTTTTCCACCTTTTTGATGATGGGCGAACCGTCCACAGGGGGCAAATGGTGGATTTGGTTCAGAACGAGGAACTGAAGAAGAAATATCTGGGGATTTCAGGTGCCGGATAAGCTTGAAGGTCGATTCAGACAGGAATAAAGAGAAACCCTATGAGCACAAAACAAAAAGCATGGCTTCCAGCGTTGGCCGTTATCGCCATCTTTCTTCTGCCCGTTCTTTTCATCAGCCCTAAGACGTACATCACGCTGACCATTTCCGGCGTGGCCATGGGCATGCTCCTCTTTCTAGTTTCCTCCGGATTCTCGCTCATTTTCGGGTTCATGAGTGTGCTCAACATGGCCCACGGCGCGCTTTTCGCCTGGGGCGCCTACATCGGGTTCTCGGCCTTCACCGTGATCAACAAATGGACCGGGTGGGGAGGATCGGATTCGATCTTCTTGAACATGCTGATCTTTCTTCTGGTCCTCATGGTGGCGGGGATCGGCGTTGCCCTGCTGGGTGTGGTCGTTGAAAGGCTGGTCATACGGCCTGTGTATGGGAGTCATTTGTTTCAGATCTTCATCACCGTGGGGGCCATGATTGTGCTGGAGGAGTTGATTCGAATGGTCTGGGGACCGGATGATGAAGTGATGCCCGTTCCCATGAACTTCATCGGCTCCTATGATCTCTTTGACGTCGTCGTGTCCAAATACCCGCTCATCGCTATTGCGGTCGGATCGGCGCTTTATCTCATTGTCTTCATGATCCTGAGAAGAACGCGACTGGGAATGATCGTCCGGGCAGGCGTGGAGAATCCGGAGATGGTTCAGGTCATGGGGCACAATGTGTATCGTTATTTCACCGGGGTCTTTGCTGCAGGTTCTGCTCTGGCGGCCATTGGCGGGGGCATGTGGGCCACATTCGTCAAGTCCATTCACCCGGCCATGGGAGGAGAGGTCATTGTTTTCGCCCTGATCGTGGCGATCATCGGCGGCCTTGGGAGCATGACCGGTTCTGTGGTGGGGGCCCTGATGGTGGGGCTGTCCTACAACTATGTGGCCTACCTGATCCCCAAGGCGGCCTTGGGGATCACCATGCTCCTCCTGGTTGTCATTCTTTCGATTAAACCCACAGGGCTGTTTCGAGAGGGAACATGATTTGAACAAAGAGACCTTCAATCCAGTTCAGCGATTCCGTCTAAGGGAGACAGAAGAGCGTTACAGGAATCCGTACTTTTTCTTAAAGATCCTCCTGCTGGCCTTCTTCCTGGCCACTCCGTTTCTGTTCCGTTCTTTCGAGATCCTGGACGTGGTCCTGAAGATCATCATCTTCTCCGCCCTGGTGGCCAGCTATGACATTATTCTCGGGTACACCGGGATCGTGTCTTTGGGCCACGTCATGTACTTCGGGATTGGGGCTTATCTTGTCGGAATATTTGTCGGGAAACTCGGATTGGTTTCCTATGGATATCTGGCTCTGGCGGTTCTGATCGCCGTGGTGATCTCAGGGATTCTCTCCGTGTTGATCGGTTTCTTCTCCCTGCGGATCAGGGCCATTTTTTTCGCCATGATCACCCTGGCCTTCCTGGAGTTCATCTCTATTCTGTCCAGTCAGTTGAGGTCGATCACGGGCGGAGAGGACGGCATCAGCTTCAAACTTCCGCACATCCTGGCGATCGATTACAGCTTTGGCCGATTCCTCGGGATTGAGGTCACAGGGAGGATCGTGAGTTACTACCTCATTCTTCTTGTTTGTCTCATCCTGTTTCTCCTGATGCTCCGTTTTGTCCAGTCACCGGTCGGCCGGGTCCTTCAGTCCATTCGGGACAACGAGCAACGCTCCATTGCCCTGGGATACAAGACCTATCTCTTCCAGGTCATCGCTTCCTCTTTCGCGAGTTGCGTTGCGGCAGTCACCGGGGCCTGCTTTGCGATCTGGGTGCGCTACGTGAGCCCGGATTCGAGCGTCAGCGTTTCCATCATGCTCGATGTTCTCCTGATGGTCATTGTGGGAGGGATGGGAACGCTTTATGGAGGAATTTTCGGGGCCGCTTTCTTGGTGATCACCCGGGCCTTTCTTCCAAAATTGCAAACCCTGATCGTTTCCCTGTTGCCTGGCGTGCCTTTTGCAGCGAGGTTATCCGAACGCTGGTTACTTTATTTCGGACTTCTTTTCATCCTGATCGTCTATTTTTTCCCGAAGGGAATCGTGGGGACCGCCCAGGAGATGATCTCCAGAAGAAAAGAGGAGTAGAATGAAGTTGCAGAAAAAGGAGAACGCGTCATGTCCGAACCCAAGATGATCAAAGCCAAAGGGGATGGGGTTAAAATCCAGGTGGCTGTCTGGGAAGGGAAGGGGAAACCCATTCTCTGTGTCCATGGTCTCACAGCAAACTGCAGATGCTGGGACCTTCTTGCTTCTTCCCTGTCTCCCCGGCACAAAGTCCTTGCCATGGATCTCAGAGGGAGAGGCCTTTCAGACAGTCCTTCCTCAGGATACTCGGTGGAGACCCATTGCAAGGACATTCTGGCCCTGATGGATGACCAGGGCCTCGAACGTCCGGTGCTCACGGGTCACTCTCTGGGAGCGTTCATCTCCCTTGTCTTTGCGGCGAAGTATCCTCGCCGCTTGGACCGGTTGATCCTGGTAGACGGTGGGGGGAAGCTGTCCGAGGCCCAAATGACCAAGGTCTTTGCAGGCATCAAACCATCGCTGGATCGTCTGGGAAAGATTTTTCCTGACTTCGAATCCTACTTGGCTCTTCTCAAGCAGGCTCCATTCTTGCAGCCGTGGAATTCGTTTTTTGAGACCTACTTCCGATACGAAGTGGAAGATGTGGAGGGAGGTGTGCGCTCTCGGGTTCATCCAAAACATATTGAGGAGGAGGCCGGGAACTTAAAGAAAATGGACTCGAGTCAATTCTACAAAAAGGCGACGACTCCCACTCTGATCTTGCGGGCTACGAAGGGGATGCTGTCCGAGGATGACCTCGTGCTGCCTGCAGACGTGGCAGAACGGATGGTTCGCGAGATCCCTAACGCCAAAAAGGTGGATGTAGAAGGAAGCAATCATTACTCCATCCTGTTTCAGCCCAACCCCATGCGGGATAAGGTTTTACTTGGCTTTCTGGGGTGATGCGAACTGGTTTTCGTCTTCATTCATCTCGCCGGCAACCTGGAACCTCTTCATGAACTTGCGGTCAATGGTGTCCTTGAGAAGAAAGGCAAGGCGGCCTTCCCAGACGAAATTCTTTTTCCACAGGATCCCGCGGCCGTTCCCCATGTTGAAGATGAGCATGTAGTCCTTCTGGGGCATGAAGATCTTCATTTCCCGCCCTTCCAAAGCAGCCAGGAGGTTGTGATAAAGAATCGGGTTCTGCCTGACCGCATAGACTCCCACTTTGGCCAGGGGCCGATCAGCAAAGCTCACGCAATCTCCTCCCCCGAACATTTCCGGATGGGCAACGGACTGAAGGAAAGAGTTGACCAGTAGACCCCCATCCGGCCCCGTGGCGATTCCTGAATCCCGGAAGATCCGGGAAGGTTGAACTCCAAGGGCCATGAAGGCAGCATCAAAGGGAAGGGATGCTCCATCGGCCATTCGGATTTCCTTTCCAGTCACCTCTTTTATGCGCTTTCCCTTGATAACCGTGATTCCCCGGCCGGTTAAAGAGGCGAGGGCGAGGGTACGAACCTTTTCCGGAAGATCACCCAAGAGCTTCCGGCCGGCGATGAGATTGATCGTAGCATTTCCGCCGTTCTGATTGACCAACCTCCACAGATTCGCAGTCACCTCCAATCCGGCAGGCCCGCCTCCAACCACAACCAAATTCATGGGCCGCTCTTTCAAGGCCGGGACAATGAAGCGCTGGACCTTGAGAAGATTGAAGACCGGTTTCACGGGAACAATATTTTCCCGATCTTCGGAAACCACACCGTTCAAAGGCACGTCGCTGCCTGTATTGAGGGAGACGATGTCATAGGACACTTGGTTTCCGGAATGGAGATGCAGAGTCCTTTCAGCAGGGTTGATCCTGACGACCCTGTCCTCAATAAACGTGGCCCCGCGGTCCTCAGCCGTCTTCTTCACATGGAAACGAACCTCCTGAGGACGATAGATTCGGGAGAGCAGGCCCGGCCCCATGCCGGAATAGTAATGGTAAGGCGAAGGGCCGATGAGAGTGACTCTGTGGCCGCGCTCAATATACTTGGCAAGATTCACTAGAACGGTCAGGTGCGCGTGCCCGCCACCGACCATAACCAGATGCTTTTCCATGCGTCACCATCTCCTGGCACCTGCTCGGCGCCTATTCCCCATGGCCTACCTCATCAGGGGGGAGGAAAGGATACGTCATCGTTCAGAATTCCCCTCCCCTGGTGGGAGGGGACAGGAGAGGGGGAAGCAAAAGGACATTAGCGAGCATGCACAGAAGAGGTCCGGAAACTCTTTTCCGTGCAGTCAAACAAAGGGAAAAGGCGAAAATCGCTTTTCTTGGGCTTGAGGATAGAAGAACTTGTCCTTTGAGTCAAAGGGCAAATGAGATCTCGAATTCAGAGGGTTTGTGGGGTAATCCGCACAAAAACCAAGAGCTCAGCCGAAAATCTGGAGAATGCCTAAGAGGTTGAGAACGCGGAGCAGAGCTTACAACTGGCACTTCTCATGCAGCCGCTTTTCTTGTTCGACGTTTTCGCCTTGCTGCCTGCCATCTTGCACCCGGCAAGAACCATCTCCTCAGGTCTGCCTCTTTCCAGAATGATAAGCTTGGGCTTCTGCCAGATCTTCTTCGTTGATGACATATGCGCCGTTACTCCTGGGATTTACTTGCAGGGTTTCGTCAGCTAGTGTCGCGTCTCGCAAATGAGTTGTGATCTCGACCCCTTCGAGTGCCTCAGGGTAAACTCCGGAGAGATCTTTTAAGTGTGCTGAACGTCAAGATTTCTCTCCCCCTCGCCGAGCGGAATCGAAATGACATTATAATCAACGTGCTTTTGAGCCGCAACACCAGCCCAAATGAAGGATTTTGCCAAACGCCTCACCCTAGCTATTTTTGCCGGAACAACTCGGCTCTGGCGTGGGCCACTCGGCAAAAATACTCAACCGGCGTATCCATCGCCCCGGTCTCCAGATGGGCGTGGCCAGGGCACATCATGCAAAGATTGATGATCGGACAAACTGGACACTTGTCCTGAAATTCCTTATTTTCCGAGGTCATCTCCCTTACTGCCGGGACAAAAGTTTGCCACGCCTCCCGGAGATTTCCTCTCTTCAGATCATAGACACAATCCGGATGCCAGAGTGAGGGGCAGAGCCGAAAAAGCCCCTTGTAACTGAGGTTGAAGCTGTCATAGCCCGCCCCGCAATGAAACAGGTGATTGCAGCCGGTGCGCGATGGATCCGTCGCAACGTAAACGCCGCAGGTTTTCTGCAACGCTTCAAAGCGCTCGGGATCAGCGCGTTCAAGGGCTGAAATCTCTGCAGGGGAAAGCCTCTCTGCCCTTATTTCCTTGTTCCTTATAGTGTTTCCATCATACCGCAAATGCAGAAAAGGATCAAGACGGAAGTAGTCTTTGGTCCTTTCCCTACAGAAACGGGCGATCTCAGGCATCTCTTTCAGGTTGGACCGCAGGGCCATGGCCTTCAGCCGAACCTTGATCCCTTTTTGCAGCAGGAGAGAGAGGCCTTTCATAAACGCTGCGTGTGAGCCTTCCGTTCTGGTCACCCGCTCGTAGGTCTCCCGGTTCGCTCCATAAACAGTCGCTTCTATATCTCTGGGGGGGTATTTCTGAAACAACTTAACATGCTCTTCTCCGATCAGAGTGGCATTGGTAAAGACCGAAACCAAAAGCCCTTTTTTCTTCATGTATAGGTAGATGGAGAAAAAATCGTCTCTCAGAAGAGGCTCGCCTCCAGTAATGAGGCACCAGATAGCGCCCATGGATATCCCTTGGTCTATGATTTGCTTTATCTCCTCGAAGGAGATCTCATGTTCCCGGGCCTTCATGTCGCCCGCCGGCAAATTAATGCAGCAGTGCCGGCAGTTGTTGTTGCACCGTGCCGTGACCTCAAGCTCAAAGGAAAAGGGGATCCTCTTCGGCGTTTCCCACAGAGGAAACTCGGCCAGAGGCATAGAGCGTTGAAAGCCGGTTTTCACAGGGCTGACCTCTTCAAAAAAGGACGGATAACCCTCCATAAAGGAAGAAGCAGAGGAAAAAGCAGGCCCCTGCGATTGAGAAAGGCGATCAGGTAACGCTCAGGTCCGAGGAAGAGGAAGACCTGTTTTCCGTTCCTTTCCACTCTTGTGGCAAAGCCAAGAATGCTTTCTGTTGGGACACACTCATCGGTTTCAGAAATGTTGTCTCCTTTGGCGACATAGATACCGTCTTTCTGGCGGACAATCCTGTGGATACAGAGCCCCCCTGTCTCCGGGTGGACAAACGCGATGATGTTTCCCAACCCGGGCCGCTTGCCCCCTAAGGGGGAGATGGTCACCACATCCTTGTTCTTAATGAAAGGAGACATGCTGAACCCTTTAGCCTGAAACCTGACGGGCATCCCTTTGCGCAGCACGGCCCGTAAGAGTTCAACCAAGGCTTGGCCAGAAAGAGAGAGATCACTTCCCTTGATGACGGAAAATTCAGGTCTGGTGGGCTCAGGTTTCAATCTTTATATTTTTTTTAAGTCTACTGCTAAGTTGTATTAACTCCCATGTCATTTCGAAGAAGCCAAGCGACTGAGAGATCTGACTCGCCTCGGCGAGTCATCCATCCTGAGCAAAGCGAAGGATCTGCTGCTGAACGCCAGATCCCTCTCTCTGTTCGGGACAATGCTGCGCATTGGATTTCTCCCTTCGGTCGAAATGACAGTACGCGCACTTCTGAAACTTAGGCCCTGGTGACCATCGTGGTCAGCCCTCAGTAAACCCTTCGAAGATGGATTCGATCAGCCATCCAGATTCGCGCTGGACCAGCCGCGTCCACCGGTTGAGCTGGTGGGCCGAATCCTTGACCGGCCAAGTCTCAATGCACATTGCGTGCTCGGAATCCAGCATTTCAAATTGCTGCGTTGAAGGAAAAACGCTCGTCGTAAGCTTGCGTCCGGCACAAATAGCTTGTCTCAAAGCCGCGCGATCCAAAGGGCCCTCAGAGGTCTCGATCGGGAAAGAGGCAATCAGGTCAAGGCCGGCTTCAAGCTGTGCCTCTTCCAATCGCGCAAGGTTGAAGCGCTTCATGACTTCCCGAAGGGAATCATTGACCGAACTTCGCCTGGCTACAAGACGCGTGCTCAGCAGAGGATCAATCCCTCCGTGAGGATCCGCGAGCCAGACCGGCCGATCAAGCTCTTCGGCAATCGTGTAGGCCGGCGTTCCCTGCAGGTCGCGCAAGAGGGAATCAAAAGGCTCTCTGGGAACCAGGAAAAGCTCGACCTTAGGCCACTGCTCTAGGGCCTTCTTTCCAGCACGGATGAAGTCGTCAACCATCAGCAGACCTGCAGCCATGATGTTGCCGCCGTAGGTGCCATTTTCAACGGGCTCTACCTGATGGATGTTGGGCGCTGAGCGGGTTTTCTCCTTCACCAGGGATTCCAGACGGCAAAAGGCTGCTGCGGAAGAGAGCCACATGACCTTTCTGTAAGCGGAGCCGCCGTTCTTGGGATTGCCCTTCAGGGTCTTGGCGACGATGGTCTCCACGCGAACCTGGAGGGGACTAATCATATCCGGATGCGGGATCAAAGGCACGCCATGGGCGGCCTTCATTCGCTCCGCAAAATCCGTAAACTCTGCCAGGGAACACTCCAGATCCGCAACGATCTCAGGCCGAGTGCGCTTGGTGTGCCCAGGCCAATATAAAATCATGGAGCTTGCTCCCAGAGCAACAAAGTGAGCATAAGTCCGCTCAAGGCCGTCCCAGCCGCAAATCTTGGGAAGAGGGACAATGGTACCGATGAGATCGATCTTGTGGCTACGGATGAGAGGGAGCGAGGAGATGGCGATTTCAGCCCTTCTGATGTCCTGGCCGAAGATGCGCGCCCAAAGGGCGGGCTCCATGGAATGCAAAGAGACATTGATCTCGATCGGCCTGTAGGCGGAGAGCTTTTTCAAGAACACGGAATCGAGCATGGAGGCATTGGTCGTGAAGCAGAGGGTGTTGTAGAAGAACTTGCGCCGCACCATTTCAAGAATTTCGAAAAGCCGCGGGTGGAGCAGGGCCTCTCCTTCGCTGATGCGTCCCGGCAGGCTGTCGCTCATTCTGATGGGATCGTCGTTAGCGCTCATGGCGCACAGTTGAAGCTTGATGTCTTCCACGTCTCTGAAGAAACCGCCTGCAACAGGAAAGGGATTCAAGTGGTTGGAGCAGAAAAGACAGCGGCTGTTGCAGACCGCACTGATAGGCATCTGGTTGGAGGGTTGCCCCCCGGCCAGCCATTCACTCATGAAGGGGGTCATGCCAAACGCCTTGTTTTCAGTACTCATCGCATACCCACACAAATCTAACTATCTTTTGAATACTTGCGTTCACCCTTCGATACCCTGGTCGCCTCTGGCGCCGCCGAAGGCGGGTAAACCTCAGGGCGAACGCTCAGAACCAACCGCAAGCGAGTGGATTCCCGTTCGTGGTGAGGTATCGAACCATGAACGGGAGCGTCTTTCCCAATTTGTGACGAGGCCATCTACGTTGTCCCTTCAACAAAGACATTCATCCAACGGCCACCAGAATCCTTCGTCGGAGCAACTCCTCCACCAATCCGATCAGGTCTTTCTCGATTTCCCCGGCTGGTGCATCAAATTCGGCGGAGAGCTCCGCCAGGACTTCCTTCAGCTTCTTTTTCCCGTCCAGCCGGTCCCATACAGCCTTTCCGGTCTCATTGAGAGAGTACAGCTCATCCTCAAGATCCCCGATCCCCGCGACCAGCGGCACGATGATCAGCTCACCCTCAATGCTCCTCGCCACGATATCCTCAGACGGAGCGTACACGGCATCCAACCTGGCTTCTACGTCCATGAAGCTCTCCTTTGCATTTGCCCATGGTCTATTTGCGAAAGGTCTCTTATCCTTTCCTTCCAGTCCATGACTTCCCAGGCCTTTTCATCTTTCTGAAGCAACCCCAGAACCCTTGCCTCAGTGTGAGCAATCTCACAATAATAGTCAACAGGAGTGTCCAGGGTTCCGTGTTCAGCCCAGGATCTGGCCGGACACTGCTCACAGAGCCCTTTCAAGAAGCACCGAGCGCAGCGGGAAAGATAGTCGCGGTTCCTGGCTTTGATCTTGCGCACCTCCGGGAAAAAGTGAGTCACCGCTTCTTTTAGAGACCCCTTCCTGAGATCATAAAGAGTCTGGGAGTGTCTGAGATCCATGCAGGGCTGGACCACGCCGTAGGCGTCCACGCAGGCTCCACCCAGCCCTGCACCGCAAGCAAAAAGGCTGTCTCCCGGTGGGCCGATGAACTTGGAGCAGAAGGTCCCCACCTGCTTGAGGTATTTCTCTTTTCTGCGGGCGAGAAATTCAACGCCTTCCTCAGGCGCAGGCCGGAGATTCCGAATCGTCTGATTTTTCATCTCATTTCTTCTGCAATGAAGGTCAAGAAATACGGAATAGGAAGGGAAATCATCCATCCATGGGACTGTGGCTGCCCAGGCTTCAAACTCTTCCACGTCTTCTCTGTTCTGCGGCAGAAGAGCGCTTTTGACAACAAAGGGGACTTTTCTCTCAAGGAGCAAATGGATTCCACGCCAGGAGGCTTCAAAGGAGCCGGGAGTCCTGGTGACGGCCTCATAGGAGTTCTTGTGCATCCCATAGACAGAGATCTCTATTTCTTCGAGAGGCGGGATACGGGATAACAAAGCGGCAAAGGCGGGGGTGACCAGGGTGGCATTGGTGAAAAGAATCACCTTGAGGCCTGTTTTTCTCGCATGAAGGTAAAGCTCCTCAAAATCCTCTCTCAGAAGCGGTTCACCGCCGGTGAAGCGCACCGAAAGGCACCCGAGGGACACGGCCTCTGTTAGAATATCTCTTACTGTTCCTGTGGAAAGCTCCCTTTTCTTGGCGACCAAATCATCGGCTGGAAGGTTGATGCAGCAGTGAAGGCAGTTGTTGTTGCAGCGCTCCGTGAGTTCCACATCAAGGTGGCTCACCAGAGGCTTCTCCTTCTTCCATAAAGAGGCCTTTTGCGAACTCACCTTAAGGACGTATGGAGTTTCACGATCACTCATCTGTTGTCAACTCCGATTTGCTCCACCTTTAAACTTCTCTAAGAAGGTCGATGACGCCTCCGTTCTTATCGAATTCAAGGAAATAGCAAGGTACTGAACCGGCGATTCTTTGTGTTAGGTCCAGCATCTTCTCCCACCAATCCCTGGTCTCAAGGGGCTTGATCAGGTAAGGCAGCAGCTTGTTGAACCTCTGCCGTTTATCTTCGATGGGAATGAGGCGGTTCTGCTTAGCCTGCTCAAGGAACAACATGGCCTTGAGAGGTGCGGAGTTTGCTGACACATCCGCAACGTCGCCGTGGCTCCAGGTTCCGTAGATTCTAAATCCCTCAGGCCTCTCCCTGACAATGATCCGGTCGTCGCAGAGGATCTCAGCTTTTCCCTTAAGCATGGCTGCAACAGTTGATTTCCCTGCATCGGAATGGCCGACAAAGAGGAGTCCTCTGCCGTCAAGGATCGCGCCGGCAGCATGGAAGTAGCCCCCGCCCCTGTCGGCTAGAACCCGGGCAAGCAGAATTTGGTCCGAGGGAAAGAGAGTTAGAGCGCTGAGTTTACCCTCTTTGAAGAGGTCTTTGAGCCTCTCCCCATGGTAAATCATCCCGTGCGAATGGTCGCGATTGAAAACAGCGACCATGTCCACATCCTTGTCTTGAGGGTCGGGCGAAATGCCCACATAGATCCAGGAATTCCCCTTCCTGTAGATCGCCCAGGGCGGCTTCCGGTAGACTTCCTCTCCAAAATCCTGACCCCACAGCTCAGGCAAAAAGAAGTGGTGTCTCAGGGTGATGACGTCCTCTGCGGATTTGACCGTCTCAAAGGGCTTGAACCTGGGACCGAAAGTGGTGCGAATTATCGGAAGCTCTGATTCCACCCTGATGGTGATGCCGGCGATTTGGTAGTAGCGGCAGTGATCCTTCTCCCACGTTTCCTTGAACTTTTTGCTTTCCTTGGCCACGGAACAAAGATATTCCACCTTTGCAGAAAAACGGCGATGCTCAAGGTAGCCAAAAACCGGACACCACAGACAATCCTCCCTGAGTCCGCAGGAACCACAGTTCTCATCATACTCCCTTCCTCCTCTCAATTGCCCAGCAAGGGAGGGGAAGAACATGTCCCAGGCTTCCTGAAAGGTTCCCGTCCTGACGTCGCAGCGAAGAGCAGCGTCCTCGACGAAGGAGCAAAAACTCATCTGGCCGTAAGGGTCCACGTGAAAGCCCCGTCTACCGGCAAGGCATGAAGCGAACAGCCGATCGTCGCCTTTCGCATGGCGGCACGGCTCAGTGCTTTTCGGGGATAGATCGGGCTTGTCCAAGTCTACGACATCTCTTGGATCAAGCCTCTGCCAGGCGATTTCCCTGTTTCTTTCGGCGTCTCCTGAGGCAGAGAGGTGAAGCCATGAAGCTCCAATCCGCCAAAGAGGGCTCAAGGATTCGGCAAGATGGATCATGCTCTTGAGATGGTGATAGTTATCCTTCATGGGAACGATCTGTACCATAAAGCCGGCTCCAGCCTCCTTCAGGTATGCAAACCCTTGCATCGTTGCCTCGAAGGACCCCGGGGTCCTGGTGATGTGGTCATGGACCTCGGCTGTGGCTCCGTAGAGGGCGACCATCTTGGTCCCTTTTCTTTTCATCAGGCGGGCAACTTCAGGATTGATCAGCGTCCCGTTGGTGTTAAGAGAATAGGAGACGGATTTGCCGGTCATGTAATCAAATATCTCAGGGAAATCAGGCCTGAGCATAGGCTCACCACCGGAGACGGCCCACTTGCGACAGCCCATGGTTCTGGCCTCGTTCACAATTCGGGTGATCTCATCAAAGGTCAGTTCCTTCTTCTCCTCAGGCGAGTCGGCAGGAAGGCTTACCCAGCAGTGGCGGCAGGCGTTGTTGCAGCGGTAAGTGAGGTCGATGCTTCCTTCAAGCGGAAGGCGGGGTCCGTCTTGAACTGTGATCCTTTCGCAATAGTCCTGCATACCGCATAAATCATAGCACCCTGTTCATTGAATTCTCAACCTCTTTTGCATCCTCTTAGGGCAGCAGACAAAACCTGACAAAGCTGTCTCCTTATATTTCTCGATACGATACCCGTCCAATCCCTCATCCACAAAGGCGGCCCCTGCCTGGTTCCATGCAGCAGGCATGGCATAAAATGGATTCTTGGGGTTTTTCGGTATGCCGACATTGTCACAGTTAAAATCGGTGAAGAGGGGAGGAGCGCCCTTCGGGCCCCGCGAACTCGGGTGGCACGCTGAGCGTTTGGCTTTGCCTTCGTAGAGATTGAGGCTGCGCTTTTCCTCTTCCGAAAAATCCTCCTTTTTCCTGAGCCAATAGTCGAACTTTGAGGTGAACGGATTCGCTTCCTTCGATCGTTCGTAGGCCACGATGCTTTTTGCAATCCTGACATAGGTCGCAAACACGCCTTCCCCACAGTCCAGGGATCCTTTTCCCCAGTCCTTTTCGAAAAGAGGGGGATAAGAAGAACTCTTGATCTTGATGCAGAGGGTCATTGTGTCCGGAAGATTCTGTTCAAGAGGGTTGAGGAACGGATCCTTCAGCTTACCTCAACGCGATCTTGTTCTCCTGTATACCTTGTCGAGCAAGTCCATAAATGGATACCCAGGTTATCTGTGGGACGGCGATGAGGATTCACTCACTGACGGGAGCCTAATGGTAAAGGTCGTCCCTTTCCCGGGGACGCTATCGACCTCAATGGTGCCTTTGTGGCTTACGATGATGTCCTGACTTATCGAAAGCCCCAGGCCCGTGCCTCTTCCCTCTGCTTTTGTGGTGAAAAGGGGTAAGAATATTTTCTGAATATCATCGGGCTTGATCCCGCAGCCGGTGTCTGAAATTCTGAGTGTTACCCAGGAATCATTTTCATGCTCTGTTGAAATGGTCAATGTCCCCTGGTGTTCCATGGCATCTCTTGCATTCATAATAAGGTTCACAATAACCTGTTGAATAAGCCCCCGGCTGGCCGGAATTTGCGGTAGGCCGGGTTTCAAGTCCCTGACGATTTCGATGTGGCCCTGGTTCATATAAAAACTGGCAACACTCAGAGCAGCTTCGACCACGGCATTGAGATCCACTGGAGCCATAACGGTCTGCTTGCGACGGTAGAATTGCGAGATGCTTTCCACAATCTGAATACAGCGTTGGGCTTCTTCTTGCACCACATTCAAATAGTGGAGACACTCCTGCTTGTTGTCCGGTCCAGGAATCCCTTCCTTTAATCTCCTGGAAGCCATTTCCGTGAACCCGAGGACGGACATGATCGGGTTATTGATTTCATGCGCCACCCCTCCCGCGATTTTTCCGAGGAGGGAGAGCTTTTCCGCCTCGATCAGCTGGGCCTGTTTTTCTTTGAGTTCCACATTAGCTTTTCTTAAGTCAGTCACAAGCTTTGCGTTCTCAACCGCGATACCTATCTGGTGACCCATTGCAGCGAGCAACTCCAGGTCTTCTCGAGTGAAACCCATCACCTTTCCCAGGGTATCCATGTGAATGATCCCCAGAATGCGGTCTTTCGTCTTGATGGGAACACAAAGGGTGGATCGAATCCGGTTGAGAACAATGCTGTCCGAACTCCGAAAACGCCCATCCTTCATGGCGTCCGAAGTGAGAATAGACACCCCTGTTTCAAACACCCTTCTGGTAATCGTTTTTGAGAAGCTGATTGAATCGGCGTATTTCAGCCCTTTGCGTTGACGAGTTGCCTGCGGGAGAAGCTCTCCGCCTTGATCATCGACCAGCATGATCAGAGCCCGGTCCGCCTCTATGATTTCAAGCACCCTTTCCGCCGTTCGATCCATGAGCTCTCTGAGATCGGTAACGGTTACCAGATCGTTGATCAACCGGTACATAAGGGACAACCTGAGATAGGCTTTTTGCAGGCTTGAAAACTCAGCCTCATGCGGAGAAGCGATAGCCGAGTCCAGTCCCTGCGGAGGTAGGGCGATTTCCACGGTTAATCCATTGATTGGGTCAAGATCGGAGGTCGGCTGTCTCTGGGGTGCAGAGTCCTTCGAGTGTTCAGAAACCTCCTCTTTGTCCAGGAGAGGGGTTAACTCCAAAACCGTACTGCCTACCTTTATTTCATCCGCAGGCTTCAGGACCTGCCGCTGCACAGGATGATCATTCACGAGGGTCCCGTTTCTCGATCCGAGGTCTTCAATGAGATATTCAGTGCCGTGAGGGGTGATGGAGGCGTGTTTTCTGGAGACCTGTTTGTCAGGCAGCTGAATGGTGTTGGAGGGATCGCGACCGATAAAGACGGCTTGATCCGTAATAGAGTATGATTGCCCTTTTTTCTTCCCTGTTTTGATAAGCAGTTTGATCATGTACTTCCTTATAGGGTGGGTGCATTCGTATCTAGAATTCTCCCTCACTTTCGCATCAGAGTCAAGGCGTTACCAATCGGTGCGCCCTCTTACACCTTCTGCGAGAACGTGCTATACTGCTAACGAATCCCGAGCGTCTGTGCGCCCTTGTGGGCATCTTGGAAACGATTAACTGCAAACCGCTTTACCGCATCAAGGCTTTTGGAGATGGATAACGTCGATTGCTGCTGTGTTCTTAACAGATCGTTCCTTATGGTTCACGGGGGAGAGGCACCTAAAAACGAGAGCTTCGCATCTCCCAGGGTTATTGAATGAAATGAAGACCATAGAAGACGTACCGCTCGATCATCTGATTGGCATGGAGGTGGGCACCTCTACCATATTAAAGGAACTCGCACGCGGCGGCTCGGCGGCGGTATTCATCGCCTTTCAGCGAACGTTAAAGCGTCAGATCGCCATAAAGATCTTGCCGAAAACGCTCCTCACCCCTGAGATCGCTGAGCGCTTCCAGATTGAGGCGGAGTCTGCCGCCATATTGTCACACCCGAATATTATCCCGATCTATGAGGTGGGCGAAAGCGGTGATTTCCTGTTTATCGCCATGCAACTGATCCATGGTCATTCCCTGTCGCAGCACATCAAAGCCGCAAAAAAACATGTATTGCCTTCCAGGCGGTATATTCCTGTCGAGACGACCGTCACGATCATGGCACAGGTCCTCGACGGCCTGGACTATGCCCATCACCAGGATGTTATTCACAGGGATATCAAGCCCGGCAACATTTTGATAGAGTCCCTGTCGAAACGGCCTATCATCCTAGATTTCGGGATAGCCAAGGTCTCGCGAGGGCTGGAGCATGAATCCTCCGTAATCCAGGGGACTCCGTTTTATATGCCCCCGGAACAGATTCGCAATGAAGCGGCGGATAGAAGGACGGATATCTACGCGAGCGGCATGATGCTCTTTGAGATGCTCGTATCGGATCTTCCGTTGCCGAGGGTCCATCCCGTCGATTTGCTGCTCCTAAAACTGAAACAAGGGGATCGTCTCTTTAAGACGACGCCCTCTGAAATGAATCCCAGGGCTCATCCGGATATGGACCGAATCGTTTTTAAAGCCATCGCCTTTGATCCCGGGGACCGGTTCGCGTCCTGTGCGGAATTCCGTATGGCCCTGCTAGACTATCAGGACCGCCATCCGGGAAAACAGATATAGGGAGAGGCAAGATGCCGGAGACTAGAATCAATAAGCAGAAGCTCTTTCTCGCCGGGCGTTTTTTCGTCATGTTGTTCAACCGTTCGCTCATGTATGACGCAAACCATCCTCACTGCCAGCAGGCGATCGATCAATTCCTGCCCACCCTTGTCCCGATTCTCTCCATCCGTTCGCCGCTGGTCTTTACGATGAACAAGGAGCAGATGTTTGCCGAGGAAGAGCCTGTTGATCAGCGGGTCAACACCAGCAAGATGATTGCCTTTTTTAAGAAGACCGAAATCCAGTCCATCTCCTTCTATGAGGGCATAGACAGAGAGGAACTTGCCTCCTTCACGGATATCCTCACTACGCTGAACCGATATCCGAACGCCCATGCCATGAAAAAGGAGATGGAGGCCAGGAGAGTCAGACATGTCAGGATCAACCATGTCTTTTTCAAGAAGGTGTCCCGTGATGAAGAGGTGGTTTCACGTGAAGACCTTGAAAAGATGAAGTTAGACGGCAAAGAAGAAGGCTCCGCACCCTCAAGAAAGATGTTTATGGACATGGTGCTTGAAAGCATCATTGCCGAGGAATTCGGCAAATCCCTGACCGTCAAGAATCTCATTGATCACCCTGTCGACATCTCCAACCAGATGATCGATGCGGATCTGAGAAGCTATCAGCAAAGCGACGCCGCGGATCGAAGCCATGGCCCTGTCCTCGGGCATCAGTTGAATATGATCGAAGCGGAGGTTGACAAGAACCTTTCGGGCCTGGGAGACGCCGATTTGTCCTCTCTGGCCCAGGCCGTCTTTGACATGAAGAGGCAGCTGATTAAAGGGATTGAACTTCAGAAATCCGCAGGGACCACCTATACCAATGAAGAGGCCCTTCTGGATAAGGCGAATGAAATCGCCGACCGGGTGGTTCTGAAGCTCATCCAAGATGAATACAAGGCCGGAAAGATCTCCACCTCCCGCCTTGCTCAGATCCTGAAACGCCTGGTTCCCGAACCGGGAGAGCTCAAGCGGCTTTTGCCCAAAATCAAGAAGGCCCTTCTTGAAGAAGGGATGCAGCTGGCCGACTATCTCAAGATGGTGGATGAGCTTTCCAGTGAACTCCAGGATGAAGAGCTGTCAAAAATCCTTCAACAAAGCGCAGAGACGGTGGGCCTTTACGGCCAAGACCTGATCATGGAAGTCAAAAACAACCCCGTGCAGGCTGCGGAGCTTATCTTTCTGGCTGCGGAGATTCGAAAGGCCGGAGGCGACGACAGCATGCTCACCGATCTGCTGGTGGACTATGTCGAAAAGATCGGCTCAAAGCTGACACTCGATACGGCCAGAGAAAGCAAGGTGGAGGGGGAACAGCACCTGCGGCAGGTCATGGACAGGGTTGAATCGGAAATCCTCGCTCGCCTCAGAAAGATGGACGTGAGGGAAGAGATCCTCAAGAGGATTGAAGACAGGCTCAACAGCCGCTATGAGACGCTGTTTGACAGCATCAAAAGCAAGTGGAACGGATCCTTGGCTTCTCAGGCCGATGGAAAAGAGAGTGCGGCTGAAACCAGTGTTCTTAAAATCCTGGAGCAGAGTGTCGGTGAGAACGATGAGTTCGCAAAAATCCTGAGAACGGTTCGCGACGAGGTCCATTCCAAAGGCATCGGTGAAAATGACGTCAAATCGATACTGGAGGCGATTACCAAAAAATATGAAAGCTGGCAGAAGTCAAAGGACGAGACATTGACCTTCCAGGAGACCTTAGACTCGAAGGGTCTGGCCTTTTTCCTGGACAAGGAGATTTCCCGGGCTTCACGTTACGACCTTCCCTTTGCCGCGATCTCTTTTGCCGTTGTATCGGCCAAAGCGAAGAGAATGATTCCGAAGGGATTTATTACTCAGGCCGCTATCGTAGAGGCTGTCATGAAACGCTTCGCCTCAAATATACGAGGTTCGGATATCGTGGCAACGGCCGGAAAAAACAGGATTGTCGGGATCTTTCCCATGACCACGCCCGACGAGGCAAGACTGGCCTTCAAGAGGCATCTCCGGTTTATCAACATGAGGCCTTTTGGCATCCATGGCGTTCCGGTTACCGTTCAGGTGGCGGGTTCAGTGGCCAATTTCGACGCCAAACGCACACCGAATACGTCTATCTTTCTGCGGGTTCTGTTCGACGACCTTTCGTTGATGATCAATAGGGTCAAGAATATTCACGGCCTGGCCTGATCGAGTTTGGGGTGAAGGAGAGGATGATGTGACCCCATACCCCGCTCTCCTCGTATTCCTTGACTGGGACAGAGGAAAACAGCTCTGGCTAGAGCGGGCCATGACGATGCTCGAGCTGCAGCTCGGGTTAAAGGTGAGAGTGAGGGGGCGTTTTGGGGCCTGGCGGGATTACGCAGGCTTTTCGGTGAAGAGTCTTTTCAGCTCTTCCTTGAGCACCTTGCCCATGGTGTTTCTCGGCAGCGTTTCCAGCAGGCGAATCTCTTTGGGGCATTTCCAATTGTGAAGATGCTGCTTGCAGAATTGGTGGATATCTTCGGGCTTCACCCTCGCTTCAGGTCTTGGCACCACGGCTGCAGCAACCTTTTCGCCCCACTGATCGTCAGGGAGCCCGATCACGGAAGACTCCACGACTCCTTCAAAGCGGTTGATCACGGATTCTACTTCCTTGGGCGAAATATTTTCCCCGCCCGAAATGATGATGTGCTTGAGCCGATCCGTGAGGTAGTAGTAGCCCTCATCGTCCACTCTGCCGAGATCCCCGGTTCTGAACCAGCCGTCGACAAAAGCCTTGGCCGTTTCTTCAGGCTTTTGCCAGTACCCCGGGCTGACCGCCGGCCCTTTGAGCCAGATCTCTCCGGTTTTCCCGGCCTTCACATCCTGAAAAGTCTCAGGGTTCACGATGCGAGCTTGCAGCCCCGGCAGTGGAAGGCCGATGGAGCCCGGCTTCTTCGTGCCTCTCAGTGGGTTGGAGAAGTTCATTCCTGTCTCAGACATGCCCTCTCGCTCCACAGGCTCTTTGCCGAAAGCTCTTTTGATTCTCTCAAAGTCCTTGACCAGCAAGGGTGCGGAGCCGGAGGTCCACAACCGGATGTGGCCGAAGTCGAGAGCCTTGTCTGCCACGGCTTCCAACAGCTTGGCATACATGGAGGGGACAGCCATGAAGACCGTGCATGCGAGGTTTTTCCTATCCAGCAGGACAGGGAGTACGGTTTCCGGGGAAAAGGCATCCAGCATAACAACGTGAGCGCCCGTGATGAGCGAGCTGTGAAGAGCGAAACACAGACCGTGAACGTGGAATAACGGTAGGGCATGACACAAGACATCCGAAGAGGTGATCTCCCATATTTGAGCCACGTTTCTCGCGTCGTGCAGGAGATTGCGCTGGGTCAGAACCGCTCCTTTGGGTTTGCCCGTGGTGCCTGAGGTGTAGATGATGAGCCCGGGATCGTCGGGATGGATCTCGATCGGAGAGGGGATCTCAGAGGGGTTCTTCTTGAAGAAGCCGAGGTCCTGATAAGGCTTTTGGGTATCGATCACCAGGGTTTTCAGTTCAGGGGCAATCTCCCTGATCATAGGCTCCTGGCTAGAGCCGCACAAAACAAGCGCCGCCTTTGCATCTTCGAGCAAATAGGCCATCTCCGATCTTTTAAACCCGGGGTTTAAGGGAACACTCACGGCACCGAGTTTCTGGACGGCAAGATGAGCCGCAACGAAAAAGAGACATTTGTCGAGAAAGAAAACGACCCTGTCGCCTTTTCTCAAACCCATTTCAAGGAAGACGTTGGCCAAACGCTTGGAGCCCTGATCCAATTCGTAGTAAGAGATCTCTGTCTCCCTTCGACCTTTCCTAAGAAACGTGACAGCGGTCTTTTCCCCCCTGTTCAGAAAGGTATTCTCAAAACAATCGCTAAGACTCTGACTGATCATGGTTTAATCATCCCTAAGAAGGACCTCGCTCAATAGACGTCTATTCCTTCAGCAGTTTCTTCAGCACATCGGGTCGGTTGGTGGTAATCGCGTCCACCTTCATGTCGATCATTTCCTTGAGATCTTCAGGTCTGTCCGGGGTCCAAACGGAAACTCCCACCCCGAGCCGCCTTGCTTCTTCCAGGGATTCAGGGGTCAGGTTTTTGAAAAAGGGCGACCAGATGCGGGCGCCGGCAGCCTTCACGGCCCGGGGCGCCGATCCATTGAAGTCATCGATGTCGAACCCTGCCATCCAGGGCGAGGGTCCTGGCTGGTTCGGCTTCAGGGTGTTCGACCCCGGTGTGGAAATCGTGAGGTAAACGGTCACCAGTTCCGGGGCGATCTTCTGGATGTGCACCAGGTTGCGCCAGTCAAAGGAAAGGACCCACGTGCGTTCCGTGATTCCTTCCTCTTTAAGCATTTTCACCACCATGTCGGAGGTGGCTTCGGGCGGCGGGGTCAGGGCCGGTTCCTCCGGCGAGGTCTTGATCTCCACGAGAAGCCGGGTGGAGGGGTTGCACGACTTTTTGAACAACTCAATGACCTGCTTGAAGGTGGGTATCCGCTCTCCGTCCGCCGGGGCTTGCTCGGGGAAGCGGCCGGCGTAAGAGGTTTTCGGCTGCAGGCGGCCGACGTCATAGGCCTTGAGCTGGGCCACGGTGAGATCCTTCACGGCAGGCGGCAAAGCGGAGGAGATCCATGTCCCGTCCGCCGTGCGGGCGATCTCGGGTTTCAACCTGAAATCGTGGTGCACGACGAGCTCTCCGTCGGCTGAAACCAAAACGTCGAGCTCGATCCCGTCAATGCCGAGCTCGCAGGCTCTGGCAAAGGCGGCCAGGGTGTTTTCCGGCGCAAGACCCGCAGCTCCCCGGTGGCCGATGATCAAGGGTTTCATGTCCGCTCCTTTCGCAGCAGGGGTCTGTGCCGGAGATGAGGTGGCAATACCCAAAGTCAGGCACAAACCCGCCAACGCCATCGTCAGGGTTCGGTTCACTGTTCTCCCGTTCATTCAGAACCTCCCTTTTTGCTATGCATAGGTGCCGTTCTTCATGGCTCAGGAGGTGCGTCCACGTTCATTTCGATTCTTCCATCTTGAGTTCGATTCTCTCTACGAGGGCTGCATCCCGCACGTAATAGAAGGATCCTCCCAGGAACAACAGCGCGGCGGCGAGGGTAAAAGCCGGAAGGAACATCAGCGCCGTCTCGATGCCGAAGGCATCGGACAACCCACCGACAACAGGTGGACCCAGAGCGCTGCCCAGCACATGCTGTATGACGACATTGGTGCTCAGGGAAACCGCCCTCAGCCCCGGGTGGACAACATCCTGGGTGACAGACACAGCGGGCGGCACGAACGCGACCGCTGTCACGCCGCTCAGGAGCAACACGGCATACTGCAAAGGTCCATGGACAAACGAAAAGGCCGCCAGCAGAAGCAGCGTGGTGGATAACGAGGATAGACACGGGAAGAGCATCCGCGCGGTTTTTCGCGTCCTGAACCAGCGGTCAGCCAAGAACCCACCCAAAGGCGCTCCCACGATGGCCAGCAGCATGATCGCGGCGGCCTTGGTGCTCGCCTTGTCCACCGGCAGCGCATCCAACCGGTGAAAGTAGGTCGGCAGCCACGCGAGAAGCGCCGTGGTGACGAACACGTTGGCGGCAAATCCGAAGTTGTTGAAGATGAGCGTTTTATTTCCGGCAAACTGGCGAACCACGTCCCGCAGGCCCAGGGTCACCTGACGCGGGGCGCCTTGAGGATCAGCGACGGTTTGAGTCAGGGCGACGGTTTCATAGTCTCGCACGAAGAAGAAAAGCAGCGCTATGAAGATTCCGGGTGCAGCCACCACCCCGAAGGCATGCCGCCAACCATAGTGCTGGGCGATGAAGCCGCCCAGCGCGATCCCGATCGCGCTTCCGAGCGGGATCGAGGCATTCCAGATGCCCAGCATACGGGCCCGCTTCTGCTCTGGGAAAATGGCCGAGATCATGGCCGTTCCGCCCGGTGCGTAGCCGGCTTCGCCGACTCCGATGGCGGTTCTGGCGACCAGGAGCTGAGGAAAATTCCTTACAAAGGCGCAGGCCAAGGTCGCTGCTCCCCAAAAGAGGGACATCCATGCAATGCACTTTTTTCGGCTCCACCGGTCGATGAGCACGGAAACGGGAAGAGTGAATACTAGGATAGACCAGTACACGGCGGAGACGAGCAGACCGCAGTGGGCGTCGGTGAGGCCCCAGTCTTTCTTGAGAAACGGGAAGAGGGAGACGACCACCATGCGGTCGATGTAGTCGAACATGTAGAGCAGAAAAAGCAGGATGAAGGTCACACGGGCTGAAGACCGGGAAAGCGCATAGGCATTGGCATTGAGGGAGTTCACGGTGGTATCCTTCCGGCGGACCGGATCGCACGCGCTCCCTTCAGGCTATGGCTGGCCAGAAGGATCTTGGTAGCGTCCATATTTCTTTGTCGCTTCGAACATAGCGATGCAGTTCTCGGGATTGACTCCCGGGTGGAGCGAGTTAGACTCGCTCAGGATGTATCCCCCGCCCGGGGCTGCGACTTCGATGGCTTGAAGTACCGCACTCTCCACCTGTTCTTTTGTTCCGTTGCACAGCAGATCCATGCAGTCGATATTTCCGATGAGGCATATTCGATCCCCGCAATAGCGTTTCACTTTCTCCAGGTCCATGCCCGCATGCGGCTCCAGGGGGTTCAATCCATCGTATCCGGTTTCCAACAGGAGATCCAGTATGCTCCAGAGGTTCCCGTCGCTGTGGCGCACCACCTTGAGGCCCAGGGTGTGCGCGTGTTCGACGATTTTGCGATTGTACGGATTGACGAACTCCTGGAAATGGCGGGGAGAGATCAGGGTCGCTCCGGTGGTGGCGATGTCATCCTCCACCACCAGAACGTCCAGTCCGGCGTCAGCGAGCATGTCAAGCTGCAGGAGGTTATACTCCATTACCATGGAGGCAATCCGGTGTACGAATTCGGGGGACTGGATCATCTTGACCATGAGATTCTGCATGCCTGCGAGTCGCCAGCTGCGAACAAAGGTTCCCCGCATAAGCCAGAACAGGGCGACTTGGCCCTTGAACCGCTCCCGGGCGAGATCCAAGAGCAGCAGATCCTTTCGCTTAGGCGTAGGGGGTCGGTATCCCTCCAAATCGGCAGCCTCTTGCACCGGATGTCCCTTGGGCACCGGAAGTCCGTGGGGACTCCGAAGGTACATGATCCCCCAGTCGTCCAGGACCCGTGCTTTGTCCAACTCGACCTCGTGGCCGATTTCGAAGGAAGTGAAGCCGTCCACGCCGAAATGCTCATGGATCAGGAAAAGGGTGTCCAACAGTTTAAGCTTCTCCATATCCGTCATGTCGTGGAACTGCTTGGGCTCGGGAAGCCCATCGGTGAGATGCCGGCCGATGCCGATGATGGGGCCTTCGTTGATGCCGTGGATGTAAAGGGGGACGCGGTCAGGTTGCTGGACGTTGAGGGCCGCGAGGATACGTTCTTTACCGGTCATGGGATTCACTCTCCAGCGCCTCACGATCATCATCAGCGCTTCCAAAAAGAACACCCCCTCAGCGCAGAGACCCCCTTCGGTGATGCTCCGGGGCAGCGTTCGCCCGGAACTCGGCGAGGAGTGGACGAGGCGCAAAGACTCGTTTATTGCGGGACGGAGGATAGGCTATTTAGGGTTTTGTGTCAACACCGATCGGTGCAATTGGCGGCGAAGGGGCGTTGTTGACTTTGGGCAGAGACTGGCCTATAATGCATTGAAACATATGCGAAAAAGGGCAAACCCGTCGAAAGGCGGTGGCGCAAAGCCACGGGTCTACAGCTGAGAGGCTATGATCGCCGAGCTGCCGCACGTTTTGGTGGTGACGCCTTTGGGTGAGGAATCCCAGGGCGTTTTTGTTTCAGGCAAAGGAGTCTTGCGCATGCTTTTGCTGTCTCGATACAAGAGGAAGGAATTACCCCACAGGCTGATAAGGATCCATGAGTCTCTGGTGGAGGAGATGATCGCGTATTTTGAAAAGGGGAGAATTACGAGAGAAAAAATGAAAGAGGCTCGCAAAGCTGTCAAGCTGGCCCTCAAGCTGGCCAAGAAAAAGAAAATCAATCCGGGGGTGAAGATCAACCAGGCACGGGAAGTTCTGGAAGAACTCCGCGGAGAGGTTCAGTATACCCGCAAGGTGGTTCGGGCAACAGCCGAGGAGATGGAGAAGGCCATCCAGCACATTGAAGAGGAAAGAATCGGAGGGGTGCAGGCGCTGATCGACCGAGCTCGGGAACGATTCAGAAACAAGGAGATAGAAAAGGGCTTGGACCTTCTCAAGGAAGCCCAAGGCAAAATGACGAAGAAGGTTCTCGATAAGACCAGGCAGGCTATCCTTGCGGGCATCCACAGTGAGGTAAAGAACCTGAAATACGAATTGGAAGAGAGAAGCAGAAAGAAAGCATCAAAGTGATAAAATCCGTGTTCAGTAACCGCACCGCATCCTTGCTCGAGGTTGAAGTTTGACGCGGCCTTTAAGAGTGCTCTTTATTGGATTTGTCCTGCTCATTTCAACGTCCCTTTTCATCTTGGGCTGTTCGGCCTTCAACGCCCAACCGAATAAGACCAAGCCGGATCTGCAAGAGCCTTTGACTGAGAACCTTTCGCCTGCCGGCATGCTCACCAGCCTGGAAGTGGTTGTTGATCCCTGTCTTGTCTCTGTTGAACCAAAGAAAAAATCCCCCGCTTTTGGCCCCTTGATCAGAGGAGAGGTGGTCAAGTGGCTCGAGGCCCGGGACAACTGGATTCGTGTATGGATTCCCAGGCTGCGCATCTCCGGATGGGTCTTTCAGGGCGGCGTCGTGGAGATCCAGGATACGAATGCGAACCAGCCGCCCGTTCCTGTAAGCGAGCTCACCACCGTGATCGCCGTTTCGGAAAAAATCAGGGTCCGCAGCGTCCCCGCCGCAAATTCCGAGGTTATGCTGGTTGCAGGCAAGGGGGATGTATTCTTTCTTCTGGGTGAAAGGGAGGGATGGTGCCGGGTCTGGTTGCCTGAACAGAACAGAGCGGGTTGGATCTTCGGAAAAAGCTTGGTTCGAAAAGCTGAGAAGTGACGGCAAAAAACAGGGTGTTAACCGGCTTTCCCGGTGAGGTCCTCGGCTATTTTGTTGGTCTGGGCGAGGATTTCCTGGGCCGTCGCTTTATCCCAGCGCAGAAAACCATCTCCCGCTCTCACGGATATCCTGGTCACGCATGGAGTGATTTCCCTGAGCTCGACCTTGATCTCCATCTGATTCGCCCTGGCGAGAATCTCTTCTCCGCCTTCAACCTCTATTGCCTTGTCCGCTACAATTTCCATCCTGCTGAGGGCAACCAGGAGGGCCTTCTTGGTTCGACCGTACCCAAAACACATGGTTTTCTCCACAGACCCGGAAAGGATATACTCAGCCGTGACAACGGCCCCTGACCCGGCGGCGCCCAGGAGTTCCACGCACCCTGTGAGGAGGAGCGGGAGTAAAGCGGCGATGAGCAGGAATCTAACTCGTTTCATGACGCACGGGCCTCTCCAGTCTGGGGATTTATCTCATAATTGATGCAAGGGATGTGCCCACGAGGTACGCTCCTGCACCGCCTATGGAAAAATATTGGAAAATAGCAAAGAATTACAAGTGATTACCTGCTTGTTCCGATAGCATTTATTCCCATGCCGGCGGTAGTTGTGAACTCATTGGATTGTGCTTTTTTGGATAAAATGCGTCACGAAATCGTCGGAAAAGGCATGGAGGATTGAGGTGACAACAACTGGATTCAACTGCGCGGGAGCTTAGGGCAATCCGCCCGCCCTCATGGCTCAATGCGCAAGTTAATCGGTGGAACCAGCCTCTCCTGAGAAGCTTTCAGCACGATGGTCGAGATGCTCAAGGGGGGCAGGGCGATCGTGAAGGCATTCTTGAGTGTGATGGGAATATCGGCTTGGCGCGTCGGGCCGGTGCAGCTTCCCACGCCGCCTGTGATCTGGTAAACCTCGGCCTTATCGAAGCGGACCGTGTGAGCCACCTGGAACCCGGTGTTGATGGCCGTGGTCTGGCTTTTGTTGATGACGACGACGATCAGTCGCCTCGGGTCGCTCTGGTCGATCGAAGCATAGGCCGTGATGCGCTCATTCTGGGTTGCACGATTCGTGACGGCTGAGTCTGACACGTCCGTCTTGAGGTAGGTGTCGCCAAAGCCTTGACCAGCGCCGTCGTAGTTCAAATAGGCTCGGAAGGCCGCCATGACGGCCTTCATGGCGGCGGTGCGGCTGCCGCTGTAGGAGGGCGCGTTCGGGTCGGAGAGGTTCCACATCGTCGCCGCGTAAACGCCCTCGCGAGCGAAGATGCCTAAAACATCGGCTACGGCAATTCCACCTGACATGTCGCCGCCGCGGCCGTACCACCACTCGGTGACGGCGATCCGGGTCCCGGGATTCCAAGTGTTAATGGAATCCTTGATCCGGCCCAGGACGCGGATCGGGCCGCTTCCGGTGTCCCTCGTGATCCAGCTCGACTCGGAATACTGAGGATCCCAGAGCGATCGCGGCGCCTGCATGCGTGCGTCCTGGGTCTGCGCATCCTGAGGGGCGTACTCTCCGGAGCTGGGGTCCCAGATCCCGATGATCCTGCGATACCCCGATCCCTCCGTTTCCGGGTACCAGTGGAAGTCGAAAATATCGAGGAGCCTGCGGGACTGCGCGTCGGAGGCCTGCTTCATCTTGTCGAGGTAGACGTCCACGTACCAATTGTAGGTTCCTCCGCCGGGACGGGTGTAAGGGGGCGGGGGATTGTTCTGGAGGGTGCAGAGGCCCCACCAGCCATAGCTGACAAAACCCATGGTCTGGATTCCCGGATTGACGTCCTTTGCAGCCGCTGCGCCGGCGATGCTCTTGCTGACGAGTTCGTCCTTCCCGCTGAGGTTGAGCGCGATGTACACTTCCTTGTTGCCTGGGGCGCGGCCGCGGATCTCCTGATGGGTCGAGCCCCAGAGGTCAGGCTCGTTGTCAAGGCTCAGGAGCACCGGTGACGTCGGGTGGGTCGGCCGGCCCGGATAACGGGTGTCAAGCCATTTGACGAAATCATCTGCGTAAATGGTGCCCTGATTGCCATGGGGGACGCCGCTTCCAGCACCGGCAGGATTCTTTGGCTGCATTGGCTGAAAGTAGGTCGCACTCGGTGTGGCAGGCGTAGTTTGGTTCGGAGCGGTCGGCGCCGGCAGGTTGATGCCCGAAACCGATTTGGACACCCAGCCGATAATGGGCAGGGTGACGATGAGACCTGTGTTTGCCGCGAAAGCCGCGTCGGCCTCCGGCCTCACGGCTGCACCGGGTGTCGTGTTCGTCGTGAGATACTGATCGTTGGAATAATACCAGTCGGACCCCGCGTTGGACCAACCGTTTTCCCAGTTCCAGGCTGTCCAGCGGTTGCCCCCGAGGCGGGTCAGCGTGATCTGGGGCGGCAACTCCGGACCCCAACCGGCAGCATCCGAGTACTTCGCATTGACTCCATAAATGAGGCGTGAGATGGGATGGCTCACCGTTGAATCCAGGGTGACCCGCACATCAGCCGGGCCCGGATCATCGGGAGAAATAATCGCTCCTGCGGCGCTGCACGTGTCCGGTCTGAATGAAGCAATGCTGAACGACAAACCCAGGAGCAGCGCGACTGAAAAGAGGACAAGTACGGACTTCTTGCTATGCATGGACTATCCTCCCTCTAGGAGAAGCAGCTGTTGCTGTGCATATGCATTATTGGTGCCAGCGGTTGATCTTTGTGTATCGTGGAACTGATTGAAAAGAAATCGATTGGCGGCAAGGAGTTGTAACAGGAGGGGCTTCTTTTGCAGTCAGCAGGGACAAGGGGTGCAGAGGGGAGAAGCTTTATCTGTATGCTTGTGGGCACGCCCCTGTATCGATTGGCCTAAGAACTCGATCCAGTGAACTGTCAGCGTAATGGCCGTGAAATCCTGTTCCACCTTGCCCTTCAGAAGATAGGGTCGCATCTCGTTCAGCATGTGGCAGAACCGGTCGTACACTTTCGGAAACAAAACCGTTTCATAGATGCCTGTGGTGTCCTCGAAGGAGACGAACTTCATGGGGTCGCCGTCCTTTGTTTGAACCGTCTTGCCTGTGACCAACCAGCCCACCATGGTGACATGCTCACCTATGTGGAGATGAAGATCGCATGCGTTCACGTAATGCAATTTTCTTAAGACGTCCCTGTAACGGTCCAGGGGGTGGATGGAAAGATAGAAGCCGAGGGTGTCGAGTTCGTGCTTGAGCATGAGAGAGCGAGAGTAGGGGGGAGAAAGGAGGGATTTGGGGAGAGGGCTCAAGGATGATAACTGTGGCTGAGGCTCAAAGAGGTCGAGGGAGGAATGTGACGCGGGGGTGTCGAAGAAGCGGAGGGCCTTCCACAAAAGGGCGGGCCTGGTTTCCCCTTGGGCGATCGAATCAAAGCAGCCTGCCTTGATGAGAACACGCACATCCTGGAGATGGACGCGTCCTGATGTGCGAAGGAGAAACTGGTCGAGGCTGGTAAAGGGCCCGTGTTTCGATCGTTCGCGGACAATAAACTCGACTCCCTCCTTCGAGAGTTCCTTGATCTGCATCAGGCCCACTCTGATTTCTTTTTCCTTTCCCGTGTACTTGATTTCGCTTTCATTGATGTCCGGGGGCAGAACCTTGAGCCCCATGCGCCGTGCTTCCGAGAGGTAGCCGAAGGTGGAGTAGTAGCCTCCGCCGTTGGAGATGACCGCTGCCATGAACTCGGCAGGGTAGTGGGCCCTGAGATAAGCGGACTTGTAAGCCACCAGAGTGTAGCTGGCGGAGTGGGGCTTGCAGAAGCTGTAGCCTTCAAACCCCATCATCATCTGCCACACCTCCTCGATCTTTTCCTGGTTCACCCCTCGTTCGCTTGCTCCTTTCACAAAGCGGGAATAGAAGTCCCGGAGCTTTTTCTCCCTGTGCTTCTTGCTCACCACCTTGCGGAGGGTGTCGGCCTCTGCCGCGTCAAACCCGGCCATGGCCATGGCCGACTGGCTGAGCTGCTCCTGAAAAACCATGATCCCGAGGGTCTCTTCCAGCACCGGCCGCAAGAAAGGGTGAGGAGGTTCCCAGGGTTCGCCGTGGAGCCTGGCCACCCACTCCCTGATGCTCTGGTTCGATGCGGGCCGGATGATGGATGTCACGATCACGTTGAGAAGGAAGTGATCGAGACGAGAATACTCCTCAAAGGTAAATCCCGAGCTCACCTTCTTGAGGGTCTGCCTGGTGGCTGGGCTTTCAAAATAAAAGACACCGAAAGTGTTTCCGTCATAAAAGATTTTCACAGCCTCCGGATCATCCGTCGGATCCCAGCTTGCATAATCGATCTTCCGGCCGCAATTCTTCTCCACCAGGGCAAGGGCATCCCGGATGACCGCAAGGCTTCGGTTCCCCAGAAGGTCGATTTTGACAAGCCCTGCTTCCTCCACAGCATCCTTCTCCCACTGAAGCACCTGGAGGCCGCTTGCGGAAATTTCCACCGGGCAGTAGCGGCGGATCTCGTCAGGTACAATGACCATGCCTCCACAGTGGACCGAGAGGTGATTGAGGTGGTCCTCGAGCTGAACGGCAGCGCTCAGGATCTCATCCCAGGGTTTCTTGAACTCAACACCCCTCATCTTGGGATGGTCGGCCAGCTCCTTCCAGACGTGCTTCAGGTGCCAGCCATAACCGATTTTGCCGGTCACCCGGCTGATCTCTGCATCGGTGAGACCGAAGACCTTGGCCACCTCCCGGAGGCTGGACCTGGCGCCGTAGGTGTTGTGATTGGACACCATGGCGGCTCTTCGGTTCCCATACCGTGCAAAGACATAGTCCACGATCTGTTCCCGCTCATCCCAGGCGAAGTCGACGTCAATGTCCGGAGGATCGAGCCGGCCGGGATTCAGGAACCGTTCAAAGAAGAGGCGGTGCCTGATAGGATCCACGTGGGTGATTCCCAGAGCATAGGAGACAATGGAGGCTGCCGCACTTCCTCTCCCGCAGGAGCGGCCCGCCTTCCTGGTGATGTCCGCCACGACGAGGAAGTAGTGGGCGAAGTTTTTCGCACGGATGATGTTCATTTCGTGCTCGATGCGATCCGATATCTCCTTGGTGATCTCGTCGTAGCGCCATCGGCACCCTTCAAGGGTGGCCTGGTACAGAGTGGCATACGCTTCTTTGTCGGTCATATCGTTGAAACAGGGAAAGATGATGCGGCTGAAATCCCAGTCGGTAAGGCATTGTTCGGAAACTGCGACGGCGTTGCGGATCGCTCCGGGAGCATGGGGGAACTGGTCTATCATGGACCGGGGGGAGTTCAGGAAATTGTGTTCCCGACAGGTGTCCCCGTACTTGAGTCGGGAGAGCTTGGTGTTCAAAGCGACGGCGCGAAGAACCCGGTGAAGCGCAAATTGGTCTTTGTGGAGGAGATAAACCCGGTTGGTTGCAAGAGGCGGGATCTCGCTCTGGCGCGAGAAAGCATAGCAGGAGGCCATGTTGTAGCCCGGCGACATTTCCACGAAGAGGGCTTCCACACCGTCTTTCCTGAGAGCCTTCAACAGGGTGAAGTCATCCGAGAGAATGATGAGGCCATGACGCATCTCCTTCAGAGACTTGATGAGGTCAAAGTCCCGGTGACACTGCCGGGCTGAGATGATGCGGCAGAGGTTGGCATATCCGTCGTGGTTTTGAACAAGGAGCACAGCCCGGTGTTCATCCGTGACGATCTCGCTTCCTACAATGGGGTGAAGCCCTTGTTCCTTGGTTGCCTCGATGAAATAGATCAGACCGTAGAGGCCGTTGGTGTCGGTGAGAGCAAGGCGGTCCATGCCCTGCTCTTTGGCGGAGTGGCAGAGCTCTTCAAGGGTGGCCATGCCCCATCCTGGGGAGTAGTGGGAGTGGACGTTGAGATGAACAAAGACGCTCATAGTTTAATACGGTACACGGGTCACGGCGCACGGGACACGGAAAAGCGAAGATAAGTAACGGTACACGGGTCACGGCGTACGGTCAAAAAATATAAAAACAATGACAAAAGAAGATTCTCTTCCGTGCACCGTGTCCCGTGCACCTTGCACCCTTCCCGTGTGCCGTGTCCCGTGACCCGTGCACCTTCTTCATATCGTTCTGCCGGACTGGATCAGTGCCTCACCGTGTTTTTCCCGGATGCGATCCAGCGCGCCGATGACCTGAGTTTTCTTCTTCTCGCTCTGGGGGGCGAAGGCGAAAAGAGAGAGCTGGGCGCTGGGCGCTGAAAAATCCTTGAACCATATTTTCATGAATCTCACTCTCACGCGTCGCCGGCAGGCCTTGAGGAACGCCGCTTCAAGAGGCGCGTACAGCTCAAACTCCCAGAAACTGGGTTTAGGAATTTGCACCTGGCGAGTGACCTCTTCCTGATCCGTGTATCGGAAAGTGATTCCTGCTTTTCGAGGGAGCAGGCTCCGGGTTCGAAGCTGGTAGGAGCCCTTTTCAACCAGCCCATAGAGAACCCCGAGCAGTTTCTCGTCATCGTTCTCATCCTGGGGAAGGCTCACTTCTTCAGCCACCGTGGGCTCTGTGGAGGGAGGAAAGACGGGTGTGGGATCAATGCCGAGAGCCCTCTGGTGGATCACATAGGCCTGCTGGCCGAAAACAAGTTTCAGGCTACCCATGTCGAGGGCCACAATCTGGCGCACCAGAGTGATGTTCAGTTCTTCGAGGAGGATTCTTCTTCGCACAGGACCGATGCCGGGAAGGACGTTCACCTTGAGAGGGGCCATGAAGGAGGGCTCGCGGCCGTGGTCCACGTCAAGAACACCGTCTCGCTGGATGACACGGGAGGCAATGCTGGAGACCATTTTGTTGCTTGCCACTCCCACGGTTCCTGAAAGCCGGGCCTGTTCCTTGATCTCCCGCCGGAGGCGGTTTGCCGCATCTTTGGCTCTCCCCCAGAGACGATCGGTCCCTGTCACATCCAGATAGATGTGACCCGGCCGGGAAGGCTCCCAGAGCGGCGTATAGCGGGCCACGACACCGGCGAGGACCTGGCAAGCCTTTGCAGTGAGATCATAGTCCGGAGGAAGGATGGTCAGGCCGGGACAGAATTTTATGGCCTTAGCGAGGGGCATGCCTTTGAAGATGCCTTGCTGCCGTGCCTCGGCTGAAACGGAGACAAGGAGGGCCCGCTCGGAATGAGGGGGGGCCACGGCCACAGGCCGGTCCCTGAGCTCCGGCCGGACGACCCTCGCCACGGCGATCGGGAACGAAGGAATGTGAAGATGGATGATGTGACGATCCAAGGCATAGCTCCCAGCGAAAGGCACGCTGTGCGCGGTGCACGGGACACGGCGCACGGGACACGGCGCACGGGACACGGAAAAGACTTTTTTTGCCATTGTTTTTATGTTTTTTGACCGTGCACCTTGTCCCGTGGCCCGTGTGCCGTTACTGTGCTTCGTGCACCTCATTTGTTACCGCGGTTTTTTTCATTACCTTGCGCCGTGTGCTGTGGACCGCGCGCCGTTCTTGTTGCTCTTGCAGAAATCAGTTTTGTCAGCATCGCCGAAATACCGAGACATTCTTCGGTGATGCGATAAAATTGCTCTCGGGTCAAATATCCGACCTCTTGAGCAATGATGGTCTGGGTAAGAACTTCTGCAGCGGAACCTTTTGCCGTGTAAAAAAACTTGATCGCTTGTCGGTCTGTGCCCAGTTCATCACCTTCTGCAATGTTGCTCGGAATGGAAACTGTAGCCCGTCGGATCTGGTCCCGTAAGGCCCAATCTTTCCCAAACGGTCACTCTCCTGTGAGTTTGTGCATAGACACCGCGAGATCTTTAGCCCGTTGCCAAACTTTGAGCTCCTGAAACTTCCCCATGGTTTTCCTCCTTCCATTGTTCCCTGCAGTTTCTACCAGTGATGTTTTAAGCCAACTGTTGTCTTTGGTTTGATGCTTTTCCGTGTCTCGTGTGCCGTGCGCCGTGCACCGTTATTTATATTGCCTCATCACTCCGACGACTTTGCCCTGGATCTGGAGATCGCCCCGGTGAACGAGGATGGGCGCCATGCCGGCGTGGGCAGGACGGAGTTCCACACTGTCATCCCTCTGATAATACTTTTTGACCGTGGCTTCGTTGTTGATGAGGGCCACCACTGTCTCTCCGTTTTCAGCGGAAGGTTGCTTGCGCACGATGATGAAATCACCGTCCAGGATCCCGTCCTCTTGCATGGAATCCCCCTTGACCAGGAGAACAAAGTGATCTCCCTGCCCGACCATGGAGGGAGGGACTTCGATCGCGTCCACGGTTTCCACAGCCTCGATGGGTTTTCCAGCAGCCACTCGTCCAAGGAGGGGAAACTCGAAACGCCTGGTTTCCACAGGGCTGATCACTTCGATGGATCGCTTCAGGTTTTTTCTGTCAGGAAGACGGACATAGCCTTTCCGTTCCAAGGTCTTGAGGTAGGTGGTGACCGTGTTGTAAGAATTAAAACCGAAGTGGGAGCAGATTTCTTCGAAACTCGGAGGTCTGCTCCAGTCGCGGATGTATTCGGATACAAATCCCAGAAATTCTTTCTGTTTTTCCGTCAGCTTCATTTTCTCCCTCCATGGCGATCAGGAAAACTTACAGTTTTAATGAAATATACTGTAAGTTTTAATGAAAGTCAATATGAAACTATGATTATGTAAAGGAGGGCAGAAACCTGTTGGGGAAGTTCAAGGAAAGCGGATGTCCTCGAACCCCTCCTTGGCTATCGGACGGAATCCTTGCGAGAGAAGCTTCTTAACGCCACCAACTTCAATTCCCTGCGATGCTCGTCGATCCGGTCTTGTCTGTCGATGGCCTCTGCCAGAACCTTGTTGGCCAGTGACATGAGAATTGCCGCTTCGACCCTGTCAGTGATTTTGGTCCATTCGTCTTTTGGCGCTTTCTTATCCGAAACACAAAAGTCATTTCCTTTACCAAGGGTGTTGAAGTTCATTGTTCCTCTCTTTCATGGTGTCGATATGGAGATTCAGTTTTAATTGCCTTTGCAGGGGTTAGGCGACAAGACCTCCCTGCCGAGGCATGAGTCGACTGTCCGGTAGAGTTCGGTCAAGCTGAAAGGTTTGGGCAAAAATCCGTTTGCTTCTCCAAAGACGAGTCGCAGGGTGGACGGGGGAAGCACGGAACCGGTCATAATGATGACCTTTGTGTTCGAGCCTATTCCCTTTGTCCTTCTGAGCACGGTGATTCCATCAACCACGGGCATATTGAGATCAGTGATGACGAGATCAAAAGGCTTTTGATGAAGCGCATCGAGAGCGTTCTGTCCCCCAAGAGCCGTGGTTACGTGATGACTCGAATCCTCCAGCACAACAGATAGAGCGCTGAGGATATTCGGGTCATCATCCACAAGAAGTATTTCAAAAACCGGTCGTTCTGAAGGAGTTGCGGTAGAGACGGTCTCTATACGTCCGTGTCCCCTGAAGTTCTGATACTCAGATCGAGGAATCGTCATGTCCTGGCTCCCTGTTTCAGATAGACTCCATTTGAGCAATGGGCCTAATTCTCGAACCAAAAGATCACCCCTTGGTAAAGCAAGGAGAGTGCCAGAAACGTCGTCTTGTTAGCTCGCTGATATTGTTGAACTTAAAATGCCGATGGCAAAGAGGAGTATAGGATGGTGTAGGTTTATTCCTGCATTAAAATGCAGCGATCGAGGGAATAGGTCTTTCAACTGCCCTAGGATTCAATATTTTTCTGATGAAGGTTTTTTCCTGCGAGAGTTCGTAGGGGATTCCGGCTGATAGAGAAGAATGCTCTTACTTAGATGGACCTCTGAATTTTTCAGGGTCTAAGTCGTGCTTTTTCAGGAGTTCATAGAGGTCAGCTCTGTATTTTCCTGCCAGCTTTGCCGCCTGGGAGACGTTTCCCTCCGTGATTTCTAACAGGTGAATCAGGTATTGTTTTTCGAACCCCGTCTTCGCGTCTTTGAATGCCATAGGACCGGTCGGGTTCGTTGTCTTACCTTGAAGCACAAGGTCTTCAGAGATGACTTTCTTGTCCGTCATGGCCACGGAACTTTCCACGCAGTTCTCCAGTTCACGGACATTGCCGGGCCAATCGTAGGCCATCAGTTTCTGGAAGGCCCCTTGTGAGAAACCGATGGCTTTCTTTTTCATCTTATCCGCATATTTTTTGAAGAAGTGCCTGGCGAGCAGCGGGATGTCTTCCTTTCTTTCTCTCAATGGAGGCACCTTGATGTGTATGACATGGATTCGGTAGAAAAGATCTTCACGAAAACGGCCCTGCTTCACCTCTTCTTCCAGGTCCTTGTTGGAGGCTGCGATAATGCGGGTATCTACTTTTGCTGTTCGGTTGCTGCCTAGCGGGTAGAATACCAGTTCACTGAGAACCCGAAGCAGCTTGGCCTGCATGGTGGGCGGCATTTCCGATATCTCATCCAGGAAGAAAGTGCCCCCATCCGCTTGTGCCAGCAGACCTCTGCGCGATTGCGTGGCGCCGGTGAAAGCACCTTTTTCGTAGCCGAACAACTCGCTTTCCAGGAGAGTTTCGGGAATTGCAGAGCAGTTGATCGCCACAAAAGGCCCGTTTTTTCGAGAACTCGCCAGGTGCAAGGACTTGGCCACCAATTCCTTCCCGGTCCCGCTCTCGCCGCTGATGTACACAAAAGAGTCGACCTGGGCCGCCTGTGTGACTTGTTCTAGCAGTCTACTGATCGCCTCGCTCTTCCCGATGATGTTCTCGAAGCCGTAGCGTTCCTCAACCAGGGTCCTAAGCCGCCTGACTTCCTTGGACAGGCCGCTCTTTTCCGAGCAATTCCTGATTTGCAGAAGAAGTTCGTCATAGTCAAAGGGCTTGGCGATGTATCCGTAGGCGCCCTTTTTCATTGCCTCCACAGCGCCCTTGATGGTGCCATAGGCTGTGAGGATGATCACAGGCATTTCCGAATTGAGCTGAAAGAGGTCCGTCATCAGGGCAATGCCGTTCTTGTCTGCGAGCTTGTAGTCCAGAAGAGCGATGTCAAACGTCTCAGATCGCGCGAGTGCTAAGGCAGCCTCGGCGCTCGACGCTGTTTTTACACTGTACCCCTCCACCTCCAGCCTCATCTTGATGAGCTTGAGGATGTTTTCATCGTCATCGACAACCAACACGTTTAACATCAGCTGCAGCTCCTGCCTGTCCTACTGTACTAAGGCACATTGCCCCGTTTCTTTTGCTCGATGGTCAGGTCAATATTCTTGAATTTAGCCAGTTGCGATTCCAACTCAATCACACGGTTCTGCAGTTGGTTGACCGTTTCCAGGTATTCAATAATCTCCTTTTTTCTATCTTCAAGTTCCTCCTGGAGTTGTCTCAGTTTTTTATCCGGGTCTTGCGTGGTCTCTCTTTTCCTGTCTTTAGATTCTTCCTGCAGTTGTCTTACCATTTTTCCCCGCGATTCGGATGTCTGCTCCAGTAACTTCACCTTTTTTTGAAGTTCAAGGCTCTCCTTTTCATTGTCGATTATACTGGTAAGCGCGAGTAGCCAGGCTTCCGCCTCCTGTTTTCTGCTACTGTCAGGGTACTGGGTTACAAGCCTCTCAAAAAAAACTCTAGACTTTTCATAGTCAGCGGTTGGGTTTTTGGGGAGACTGTAGAAAAACCCCATTTGGAACAATGCTTCATCCCCCAGCGTCTTGGGAAACGATTCCAGCACTCTCATGGTTTTTGCCTCAGATTCGGAATACTGACCGGTGCGCATCAACTGCTTCGCCTCTCTCAGATCCTGCTCGCCTTGCCACTGGTTCAACAAGTGGACACATCCGCAAAGCCCCAAAACGATGCTCAAGCAACCGGTAATGCGAAGGAGAATTTGCTTCCCTTTCCCAGAGTGCTCCTGACCCATATCTTCCCTCCATGATCGGCTATGATATGCTTGACGATTGAAAGACCAAGTCCGGTCCCGATGGTCGTTTCTCTGCCCATTTCTATTCTCTTGAATCTCTCGAAAATCTCGGCAAGATGCTCTTTAGGAATCCCTGAGCCTGTGTCTGCAATGGAGACCTGAACGAAGTCCCCCTCGTCCTTTCTTGGAGAGAGAGACACGACGACCTTCCCGCCAGGGGGAGTAAACTTCAAGGCATTCCCAAGCAGATTTTCAACGACTTGCATGACCCTGTCCCCGTCCATCCTCACCAACGGCATCTCAGGAAAAGGCAGCAACTCCAACTCTATCTTCTTCCGCTGGGCCAGATGAGCCAGTTTCAAAACAGTCTTCTGAACGATCGGGGGCAGCTCGCCCTCCGAAAAACGATAATCCATCATCCCCGCTTCCATCCGGGAAATATCCAGGATTCGATTGACCGCACCGATGAGCCTATCACACTCGTCATGGATAATCCCCAGCAGTTCGTTTTGACGTTCAGGCGAGCCGTGAAAGGCTCCTTCCAACAGCATGCTCGACGCCGCCTTAATGGAGGTCAGAGGAGTTCGAAGCTCGTGAGAGACGTGGCTGATAAAATCCAACTTCATGTTGTCCAGATGCTCGAGCCTTTCACTCATGAAGTTGAAATCCTCTGCAAGTTGCTTGATCTCGGGAGGTGACTGTACATCTGAGATCTTCTGGAATTTACCGGTGGCAATCTCCTTTGTTTTATGCCCTAAAAGGGCGATGGGTTTGCCGATGCTCCTTGTGATGTAGAACGAAATAAGGATGCCTAAGCCGATCGTCAAAGCGGCGGTGACAATGGTGACCCTGATGGTCCGATGGCTGATCCTGCCTGAGAGATCAACCTGTTCGTCTCTCTTCAGTCTCACATTCTGAATAAGGCTCCTCAAGTCCATATCGATTCGGCCAAGGAGCGCCTCTCTTTCCTCGATATATTCTTTACGCGGAGGGGGGTTGTTTGGGGTGAGCAGAGTGGACTCCTTTTCAAACAACCCGACATAGGTATTGTACCGGGCAGTGATATCGGCGACCCGCTGCTTTTCCGCAGCTGAATCTGCAAGGGTTGCGATCTTCTCCATGGTCTCTGTGAAAAGAGCCTTCTTGCTGTAGAATTCCTTATGGAAGTCCCGATCACTGGAGATCAAATACTTCATCTCAAAGCCGGCCTGGGAAAAGAGGGATTCGAGAAGTTGCTCCCCCATGTTGATGGTGGCTCCGTATACCCTGGCAACTCTGTAGTTGATTTCGGTGAGTTGATTGACCTTCAGGGTTACGTATATGCCCATGAACACGACCATCAGCATGATCAGCGCGTATCCGAAAGCCATTCTCTTAAAAATGGTAAATTTCATCGTTACAGGCATCCTCTTTTGTTGCCCTGTGAAATCTTGCCTGTGAAATCTTGCCTTGAAAAACGCTCCCCCAAGCGTTACAAGAACTACCTCTTCAACAAAACTATAACCTAGCCTTGAATCGCGAAAAGGTCAAATCCGCAGGGAAGGAATGATGAGGTTTCCAGGGATTCACATGCCAAACCCAAACCGCAACGATCCGACAGGGCGAACTTCCAGCGCCCCTCTTTTCGCAGGCGGCTTGGGATTTCTCGTGCGGAGCGGCTGACAGGGTCCGCAATTCTCGGGGCCGGGTTGATTCTGGCAGGGCAGCTCATGCTCTCGATCCCAAGGAGAAGGAAACCGTCATAACACTTTTCCCTTTACATTTCGGAACCATAGCTCCATTATGACCACCGCACAGGACCTTGTCCTTTGCAGCACCTGTCGTCAACCTTCTATGGCGCGAGTCTTTTCCATGCGATATGAGCGTATCCTCCCATGGCACTTCCCTGCGAGCCAGCCTTTTTATTGCCAGCGCAAGATTCCCATCATTCCTATGCGGAGGAATAAGCTATGAACAACGGTCTTAAGGGACTGGAGAGCAAAGTTCTCGATCAAGGCCAGTGTGCGGCCTGCGGCGCCTGCCTGTCTCTGTGTCCTTATCTGCGCTCTTTCAAAGGAAGAGCGGTCAAATTGCATGACTGCGATCTTTCCGAGGGGCGTTGCTTTTCCTTTTGCCCTAGAACCGAGGTAGACCTGGATGCTCTTCATCGCGCTGTCTTCGGCAAGGGATATGAAGACATTGAAACAGGCCCTGTACGCCGAGTGGTGATGGCAAGAGCCTTGACTCCGGAATTCACGAAGAGGGCTCAGAATGGAGGCGTTGTTTCCGCTCTGATGGCCGTGGCTCTCGAGGAGGGCAGGATACAGGCCGCCATCCTCACGGAGCGTGATTCCGAGCTTCTCCCTCAGGGTCGAATCGCAAAAACAAAAGAGGAAGTGCTGACCTGTGCCGGCTCCAGCTACGTAACAGGATACACCCTTGAAGCGCTCAATCGCGGACCGTGGCAGGGCCAGGAGCGCATCGGCGTGGTCGGGGTTCCATGCCAGGTTCTCGCCCTTGCCCGCATGAAAGCGTCACCTCTTGAAAAAAGAACCTCCGTTGACCGCGTGGATCTGGTGGTCGGTCTCTTCTGCACCTGGGCTCTGGATTACCGGCCTTTCGCGGAATTCCTGAAAAAGCGATTCGGAGACAAGCCCATTCGCAAGCTCGACATCACCCCTCCGCCGGAGCGGCTTCTCAATGTCACGGTGGGCAATGAATTCCATCAGATTCCCCTGGATGACATCCGCGCTTTTATCCGGCCGAGCTGCCAGGTGTGCCTGGACATGACCTCCGAGTTTTCCGATCTCTCTGTGGGCACGGTCGAGGGGGAAGAGGGCTGGAACACGGTGATCGTCCGCACCGCAAGGGGTGAGAATGTCCTGCGCTGCGCCGAATCCAAGGGCGCTCTGGAAACGAGGGTCTATCCTGAAGACAAATGGGCCCATCTCAAACAGGCCTCCATTCTCAAGAAACAACGGGGCTTGAATGCTCTCAAGGATGTGCAGGAAAAGTACTTGACCCTCCCCCAAAAAGCGATCGATGCCATTTTGAAGGAGGTGGCCCCGTGAGCCTGATTGCTCAAGACGCTCCTGGAAAAACGGTTCTCCTCATGGGGAATGAAGCGATTGCCCGAGGCGCGCTGGAAGCCGGCGTCAAGGTGTGCGCAGCCTATCCCGGAAATCCCTCTTCCGAAATCATAGGATCCCTGTCCTCTGCGGCCGATGCCTTGGATCTGCATGTGGAGTGGTCTGTCAACGAGAAGGTCGCTATGGAAGTGGTTGCTGCCGCATCTTTTGCGGGGCTGAGAGGCCTTTGCTCCATGAAGCAGAACGGCCTCAATGTGGCTGCCGATTTCTTGCTCAACCTGAATCTGACCGGCACTCAGGGAGGCCTTGTGGTGGTTGTGGCGGATGACCCGGGTGGGATTTCCTCCACCAACGAGGAGGACTCGCGCATTTTTGCCAAGATAGGGAACCTCCCGCTTCTTGAACCGGCTACCTTTCAGGAGGCCAAGGACATGACCCGATGGGCTTTCAGTCTTTCCGAAGACCTGGGCCTTCCGGTCATGGTCCGCAGCGTGACCCGCGTGTCCCATGCACGAGGAAATGTTCGCCTCGACGTACTGCCCCGGCCAACAGCGAAGGCTCGCTTTGATATCTCGCGGCCCCGGCTCGCGTTTCCCCCGTTTCCCAGCCACAAGGCCCTTCTTCAGAAGATGGACCGGGCCAGGCCTATGGTGGAGACCTCGGCCTACAATTTCTACAGGGGACCGGAGAAACCGGAACTCCTCCTCGTCACCAGCGGGAGCGGCTGGATGTATTCCCTGGAAGCGGTCATCAACCTGGGGGTGCAGGATCGCGTGGGGCTTCTGAAGCTCGGCACGACCTGGCCTCTTCCGGCAAACCTGGTCATGAAGCATCTGAAGCAGGCTGAGAAGGTTCTGTTCGTCGAAGAAGTGGATCCTTTCCTGGAAAGCAACGTAAAGGAGCTCTTTGCTCAGCACTGCATGGATCTTGGCCTCAAGCGCTTTTACGGAAAGGCCTCGGGGACGATGCCGAGCGCCGGGGAAATCAGCCCTGAAATCGTCTCCTCCGCGCTACAGAGTCTACTTAAAGTCGCGTACCAACCGAGACCGGAGGATTACACAAGCAGGGCCCATGAGGCGGCGGCTGAACTTGTGCCTGCCAGAGCGCTCGGGTTCTGCGCAGGGTGTCCTCACCGGGCGACCTACTGGGCCGTGAAGAGTGCCCTCGCCCTGGACGGCCGGGAGGGTTTTGTGCTCGGAGACATCGGGTGCTACGGCCTCGGCATGGGCCCCTCAGGGTTCTTTCAAATTAAGACGATCCACGCCATGGGTTCAGGAGCAGGCCTTGCAGCCGGGTTCGGCCAGCTTGAACGATTCGGCCTTTCCCAGCCGGTGCTGGCGGTCTGCGGGGACTCCACCTTCTATCATGCCGCCATGCCGGCTCTGGTCAATGCACGCTACAACGGAGCCAATTTCGTGCTTCTTCTCCTGGACAACAGCGCGACCGCTATGACCGGGTTCCAGCCCCATCCCGGCACGGGTCGCACGGCCACCGGAAAAGAGGCGCCCGTGCTTGATCTCAAGGTTATCTGTGAATCCCTGGGAGCAAAAGTGCAGGTCACGGATCCATTTGATCTGGCAGCAACAACGGATGCCATGCTCAAATTCCTTCAGGATAGGGAAGGGGTCAAGGTGCTGATCCTCAAGAGGGAGTGCGCTCTGGTGCGGAGCAAGAAGCAAAAGAAGCTCTTCCAGGTGGAGGTGAATCAGGAGCGCTGCCTTGGGGAAGCCTGCGGGTGCAACCGCCTGTGCACAAGGGTCTTCAAGTGCCCGGGTCTTTACTGGGACAGGGCGACAGGGAAGGCCGGCATTGATGAGGCGATCTGCACAGGGTGCGGGGTCTGCGCTGAAATCTGCCCAGCCTCCGCAATCCGGAAGGAGGTGGCTTAGATGGCTCTCGCGAAAGATCCCTTCAACGTGATCATCGGCGGAGTCGGCGGCCAGGGCAATGTCCTTGCCTCCCAGATTCTGGGTCAGATGCTCGTGACCAGAGGGTACGTCATCACCATCGGCGAAACGTACGGAGCCTCGCAACGGGGAGGGGCCGTGATGAGCCACCTGCGCCTGTCCGAAAAAGACCAGTTCTCTCCTCTTATCCCCGAAGGCCGGTGTGACCTTCTCGTGTCCCTCGAACCTGTGGAGGCTCTCAGGATTCTTGAACCCTACGGATATCCCGGGGTCATGACCCTGGTCAACACGCGGCCGATTTTTCCCATGGATGTCATTTCCGGGAACGCGGCCTACCCCGAGATCTCCAAAGTGATCGGGAAAATAAAAGCGCTCAGCAGGAAAACCTGGTCCATCAATGCCACGGAGATCGCTCTCGACATGGGAGACCCAATCTTTTCCAACATGGCCATGCTCGGAGCGCTCTCTGCCACCAACACCCTGCCCGTAGACCGGCAAGGGTTCGAAGAAACGATCAAGGAACTGCTTCCGTTGCACAAGCTTTCGGACAACCTCAAAGCCTTTGATCATGGAAGTAAAGCGGTGCTTGAACTCTGAAAGCCGCATGGATCAGCTGAAACAGAACCGAGAGATGATGAGAGAGTACGTGGGGGTATAAGGCGCACGGGGCACGGCTAACACCCCTCCTGATCCGTTTCGACAAACCTAAGCGCAGAAGCAAAAAGGGGACCCAGAAGCATGAACCCCCCGGCCAGGACAAGCCCCAGACTGAAGGAATAGTTCTGCCCGAGATAGCCTAAGAGGGCAGGGAAAAGCCCTGCTCCCACGAAGAAGGCAATGGGTACGGCCACAGAAGCGACCACGCTTCTCAGATTAGGAGCGACGATCCTGGATAGAGCAGCAAAAAGGCCAGGGAACAAAGCTCCTGTGAGGACAGGTTGGATGAAGAGAAAAATGAGGAGCCACCGATCGCTTGAGATGCCGAGGAAAATATTCGCGACACCTCCCGCCCCAATAAGGACGGCCATGGCACGCTTTGGGCCGACCCTGTCCGCAAACCATCCTCCCCCAAGAGCTGCAACAAATCCTGAGATCTGAGCAAACCCGAGGAAGGTGTTTGCCGAGGTGCTGTCCATGCCTCGTTCTGCGATGAGATAGAGAGGCATCACGGTAAAGAGGCCCACGCTCCCCCCGACCGCCATAATGAGCAACAGGATGACGAGCCAAAAGGAGGGGAGCCGGATAATCTGCTTCAGCGCCGCAGGCTTTGGGGCGTCGCCCGGGAAATCTCCGCACTTTCCGAAGGCCAGGAATGCGCTGCCTAGGATAAGAGTAAACACACCCAAGAGGATAATCAGCATCCTCCAGGACAGGAATCCCATGAGTGCGGCAACCATCAAGGGACCGAGAACCAGTCCGAGGGTGGGTGCAGAGGAATGGAGCCCCATGGCTTTTCCCCAGTCCTGGCGCCTGACCATGGCGGTAATCGCAGCGAGCGCTGAAGGGATGTGAAGCCCTGCAGCCAGGCCTAGAACGGCGAGGGCAAGACGAATCCCTGCGAGGGACCTCATGAATCCGAGACCCAGCAGGGCAATCCCCACAGTTAAAATGGACAGAATGAGAACCTTTCTGTGCGTGAGGCGCGAAGAAACAAAGCCTGAGGCGAACTGTGTGACGGCGAACCCGGCGGAGGTGACAAGAAAGAGCGACCCTGCCTGAGCGTGGGTGATGTGAATCTCCTGCTCCAGGAAAGGCATCAGAGGCGCAAGGATGAAACGAGCCATGAAATTCAGAAGAAAAAGACCGGCAAGGAAGAAAACCGGTCCGGCTTTGGCGCTAAAGGGTTCTGGAATGGGACATGATTTTTCCATCTTATTTGGCTCCTAAGCTAATGATGCACGACTCCCGGGTCAAGCTTTGAGCGGGCTGCAGTTTTGTCCCTGTGCTTTTTCGTTTGAAAAGCCGGCAGGCAATGAATACCTTAAAGCGCAAAAAATTTAGAGTGTTCCAGAGGTGACATGTCCGCTTCGAAAATCTCTCCTATGCTCCCGATCCTGGCAGCTTTGATTGTCTTGAGCACGCTCGGCTCCTCCTGCTCCCTGACTCCGCCGCCCTTTGACGAAGCGACATGGAGAGCGAAGGTGTTGTCCGCCGATCCTGCGTTGCTGTACGCCCCTCACTTCAAGGACGATCTCTTTTTCAACCCCTGGATGACTGCCGAAGACAAGAGCTTGTTCAGCGTGCTCAAATGGCGGCTCATGGCCCCACAGGAGTACACGGAAGAGGAGAAAACGTATCTTCCCCGTGTGATCGACAAAGCGAAAGAACGGATCCTCGCTATGCCCCAGGGCGATTTCATTATGTGGGTCGGACACGCGACCTTTCTCATTCGCCTCAAGGGGGAGTACTGGCTTGTAGACCCCATTTTTTCCGAGAGAGCTGTCGTGGTGAAGCGAAAGACGCCTACGGCGATCACCGCAGAAGCGCTGAAAGAAGTTGCGCCGAACCTCAGGGTGATCATCACCCACAATCACTATGACCATCTGGACGCGAGCAGCATTGAAGATCTTCCTGAAAACGCGAAAATGTTCGTCCCCCTGGGTCTAAAGGAATATGTCCAGGATATGAACAAGAAGGACATAACGGAGATGGACTGGTGGCAGGAAATCGACTGCGGCAATGGCGTCAGGTTGGTCTGCCTACCCATGCAGCACTGGTCAAGGCGTTTCGGGCAGGGACCCCGTGAGACCCTCTGGGCGAGCTACATGCTGATCACTCCGAAGGTCACCATTTATCTGGGAGGGGACACGGGTTACTTCGTCGGGTACAAGGAATTCGCGAAACGCTATCCCAAGATCGACTATGCCCTTCTCCCCACCACCGCCTACCACCCGCGCTGGTTCATGCACTACAACCACATGAACGTAGACGAGGCGATCGAGGCATTCAACGATCTGAAGGCTCGATACATGATCCCGCAGCAGTGGGGGACCTTTCACCTCGGAGACGAGCCGCCGGGCTATTCGATCCTGGAACTCAAACAGACCATTGCCGAGCGTAAGCTCGATGCCTCCCGGTTCCTCATCATGGACATCGGGGAAATACTGCCCATCGACAAATAATCACTCGTTTTGGATTGGTGGCACGGACAAGCTTTGCTTGTCCGTGCGAATCCCAGTTCCGAATTCGGCAATCACGGACAAACATACATCGTTTGTCCGTGCCACCTCTTGCCGCGCTTGTTTGTTAACCGTGTACCGTGCACCTTGCACCTCAGAAGTACTTCCCCTTCTTCTCTCCTTTGTCGAGCAACGCTCTTGTAACCAGGAGGACCTGGTTGCGGTCTTCCAGCTGCAAAGCCTGCTCCAGGCCGTTGGCATCGAGATTGACGTTGATCGCCTCTTTGGTGAGGCGAAGCCCCATGGGGTTCTTGGAGTTCATGGTTCTGGCAAGCTCCAGAGCAGTCTCAAGCAGTTTGTCGCGTTCAACGAGCCGGCTTGCAAAGCCAAGCTGCAGGGCTTCCTGGGCGGACATGAAGTTGCCCGTGAGCATGAACTCATAGGCTCTGCCTGCACCGATGAGCCGGGGGAGAAAATAACTGCAAGCCATGTCCGCGCCGCCAAGGCCGATGTTGATGTAGGCGGCGGAAAAACGGGCATCCGGGCTGATCACTCTCACGTCCGAGGCCATGGCAAAACTGAATCCAAGGCCGGCGCCTGCACCATGCACGGCGCAGATGATGGGTTGCGGCGCACGCCGCATGGCCAGAGGGAGCCGGGCCAGCCGGACCTGGAAGGCGTAATGCTGATCCACGGTCATCTGGGGTGCGCTTTTCATGAAATCTCTCATGTCGAGGCCGGCGCAGAATCCCTTATCTCCGTTGCCGCGCAGGATGATCACATGGGTGTCCAAGTCGTGGAGCCTCGCCTGCCAGAAACCCTCCAGTTCCTCCATCATCTTGTGGTTCACAGAGTTGTAAATCCGCGGCCTGTTCAGTGAAAGAAGGCCAATGCCTGGTTCATTGACTTGGTATTCGATAGTTTCGTAGGGCATGAGGGTCTCCTTAATCAAGAAATCCCTCCCGACCTCCCTTTACAAAAGGGAGAGGGAGACGCAGGTGCTCGACGCCGCTATAGTAATAGAATGTCCAGAGGATTTCCATCTATAGCTTCAAGAAATCGATCGTCTGGCGAGGGGGGGATGAATCCGAGAATGCCTTGTCTTTGATGCTCTTCGTTCTTAAGTTGGGCATAAACCTGGGCAAAGATCGGGTTAGAGCAAGAGGAGAGATGATCCGTGATCAAGACCTGCTTGGAATACCATCAAGAGACAAGCTATGACCGGTTTGACATGTCCGGCCATGCCCTGGACTGGGCAAATCAGCCGAAAGTTTTAAAAGAGTATCCGGGGATCACCTCTTTGCCTCTCCCCAGAGACCTTCAGTTACCAAAAGGAAAACTCTCCGCCATTCTCAGTGAGCCTGCGGCTGCGGGTCTTTCCAAGCCATTGGACCTGGAGATGCCCTCGCTTCTCCTTCTCCTCTCAAACACCCACACGGCCAGAGCTAGCTCCCCGGAGGGTGACTTCTTTTTCAGGAGCGCTGCTTCTGCAGGGGCTCTTTATCCCACAGAGATCTACGTAGCTACTCGTGGGATCAAGGGCATAGACGACGGGCTCTATCACTTCGCCATTCAGAAGCATTCGCTTGATCCCCTCAGGAAAGGAGATGTTCTTGGGTTAGCCCAAGGAAAAGGGAGTCATTTAACTTTCTTTCTGACCGCGATTTTCTTCCGAAGCGCGTGGAAGTACAGAGCCCGTGCTTACCGCTATCACCTCCTCGACACCGGCCACGTGGCGGAGAACCTGATTCTGGCTCTTAAAGCCTCAAACCTACCTTTTAGTGTGACCTGCGATTTCGACGATGGGGAGGTGAACCGGCTCCTTGGACTGGATGATCAGAAGGAAGTGGCTCTGGCGATGATCGATGTGCCGGGAGGGAAGGGGATTCCCTTACGGAACGCAGAGCCCATTGCTCCCTTTCCCGAACCTCTGCGGGAAGCCAGCCGCGTGTCAGCAAAAGAAACCGATTATCCGGCCATACGGGAAATACACAAGGCGGGCATGCGTAGAGCGGAGAGCATGGAGCAGAGAGTTTGTGGTGAAAAGGAGATGATCAACGAGTTGGGGATCGCTCCCAAAACCTGGGTCCCTTTAGATACCACCGGATCTTGGCCTGAAATCCTAGACTACCCGGATGCTATGTTCCGCCGCCGTTCAAGGCGCAACTTTGTCAAGAAAGCATTGAGCAAGCAAGGCGTGAATGCCTTGCTTCGCAGCATGTGCCGAAGCGATGGATCACCCTATGATCAGAGCGTCGCAGTAGGGTTCCTGGTGGGCCAGGCGGAAGAAATGGAACCCGGATTTTATCTGCTGGACGGCAAGAAAGAGTCGTGGGCCTCGGTCTCCTCGGGTCAGTTCATGGCCAGAAGCACATCGATCTGCCTGGATCAGGCGTGGCTCGTGAATGCGGGAGTTCATTTTCTGTTCCTGGCGAACCTGGAGGTGCTCGAAAAAACGTGGGGTCCCAGAGGGTATCGCTATGCCATGCTGACAGCCGGGAGGCTAGGACAACGACTTTACGTCGCTGCTGAAGCCATGGGCATGGGGTGCTGCGGGATCGGAGCTCTCTATGACGGCGAGGCCATGGAGATGCTCGGGCTGAACCAAAATTCAAGGCTCCTTTATCTAGTGGCCGTGGGAAACGTAAAAAGAGCATGAAGTGGCACGGACAAGCCCTGCTTGTCCGTGCCACCAAGAACTCAGCCCTCAACACTCATTGCTTTCCCTTTGTACCACGTCGTAAGACCTTTATTTTGGTCTCCTGGAATCTCTCTCCTTTACCTGCCCTCCGGAATGATTAGATTAAATCCAACCGTTTTCCCCTCAGTGCAGGCGCGCCGGGCAATAGTTTGTAGCGGAAAAAGCTGGAGCAGGGAAAACGAAAACATAAACGAGAGGAGTGCGTTATGTTCGTAAAACAGGCAAATATCCCTGATATCCTTCCATTACTGCCGGTTAAAGAAGCGGTTCTCTTCCCAAACATGGTGATTCCCATTCTCGTTAATACCCAGAATTATTTTCCCATGCTCGAAGAAGTGATGGAAAAAGACAAAATGGTTGTGGTGGCCATGATGGGTGACGAAGAGAAGGCGGCTCTGGAAGCCGGCAATTTCAGCCGCGTCGGGACTGTGGCTTCACTCGTCAAAATGTCCAAGGGGAGCGAGGGGAGCGTCGTGGTGGTGCAGGGGCTGTACCGAGCGGTGATTACAGGCATCGCCTCCAAGGAGCCGAATTACCTGGTCCACATTCAAAAGATCCATGAGGAGGAGAAGACAGGCAAGAGGGTGGAGGCCCTCAAGTCGAACCTGATCAATGTGTTCAAGGAGTTGGTCCCTCTGTCTCCCTATCTTCCGGACGAAATCCTCAATGTGGTTCGCCACATTTCGGATCCGGGCACGCTGGCCGACATCATCGGGTCTTATCTCAACATTGAAGGCCAGAAGAGGCAGAGCATTCTGGAAGCCCTGGATGTGGAAGAGCGTTTGGAAAAACTCACGGTCTATCTGAACGACGAATTGGAAGTGAACAAGATGGGCCAGCAGATCCAGAACCAGGTGCAGAAGGGAATCGACAAGCACCAGCGAGAGTACTATCTGCGTGAGCAGCTGAAGGCGATCCAGAAGGAGCTGGGTGTAAGCGACCAGGAGCCTTCAGAGATCCAGGAACTCAAGGAAAAGCTCGAAAAGAAGAAGCTTCCGGAAGCAGCCCAAAAAGTGGCAAACAAAGAGATCGAGAAGCTCTCCAAGATGAATTCGTCTTCTTCGGAGTACACAGTCGTGACCAATTACCTGGACTGGCTTCTGACGCTTCCCTGGTCTGAAAGCACGGTGGACAAGCTGGACATCAAAAAAGCGGAGAGGATTCTGAACCAGCACCACTATGATCTTCAGAAAGTCAAAAAACGAATCCTCGAATACCTTGCGGTTCGAAAACTGAATCCCAATCACAAGGGCCCCATTCTTTGCCTTGTCGGCCCTCCGGGCACAGGCAAAACCAGCCTCGGCCGGTCCGTTGCCGAGGCGATCGGCAGGAAGTTCGTGCGGCTCTCTCTGGGCGGGGTGAGAGACGAGGCGGAAATCAGAGGCCACCGACGCACCTATGTAGGCGCTTTGCCCGGGAGGATCATCCATGGGTTAAAAAAAGCCGGCTCGAACAACCCCATTTTCATGCTCGACGAAGTGGACAAGATCGGCAATGATTTTAGGGGAGATCCGGCCTCGGCCTTGCTGGAGGTTCTTGATCCGGAGCAGAACTTCTCTTTTTCCGACCATTACCTGGAAGTGGAGTTTGATCTGTCCAAAGTCATGTTCATCACCACAGCCAATCAGCTGGACACGATACCCCGTCCGCTCCTTGACCGCATGGAAGTTCTCGAACTTCCGGGCTACACCGAAGAGGAGAAGGTGGAGATCGCACGGAAATTTCTTATCCCAAGGCAGATCAAGGAGCACGGGCTTGACCCGGAGCGTATTCACATCACTCGGTCTGCGATCCAAAGAATCATCAGGGAATACACGCGCGAGGCAGGAGTCAGGAACCTGGAAAGAGAAATCGGCGGGATCTGCAGGAGCCTTGCCCGAAGCATCGCGGAAGGTAAAAAAGGGAATGTCTCGGTGAGAGCCAACAAGTTGCCCGGACACATCGGATTGCCGAAATTCTCTTCGGACATCCTGGAACGTACCGGGGTGCCCGGTGTTGCCACGGGCATGGCATGGACTCCTGCGGGGGGGGACATCCTGTTCGTAGAGGCTACGATGATGCCCGGTCAGAAGTCCTTGGTTCTCACAGGGCAGCTGGGGGACGTAATGAAGGAATCTGCTCAGGCTGCTCTGAGCTACGTCAGGTCCAAAGCCAAGAACCTGGGAATCTCGGAGGATTTTTTCAGGGACCGCGATCTCCACATCCATGTGCCCGCAGGGGCGATCCCCAAGGACGGCCCGTCCGCAGGGGTGACCATCCTGACGGCTCTGGCATCGCTCCTGACCTGTCGACCTATCAAATCAGACTTCGCCATGACCGGCGAAGTGACGCTGAGAGGAGCGGTACTGCCGGTGGGCGGAATCAAGGAGAAGGTGCTGGCTGCCAGCAGAAACGGGATAAAGCACATTATCCTGCCGGAGAGAAACAGGAATGATCTCGAGGAGATTCCCGAAAAAATCAAGGACCATTTGGAATTTCACCTGGTCAAGAAGATGGACGAGGTCCTTGAGATCGCTCTGGACGCGCCGGTAGGTCCTTCCTGCAACTAACCCTTGTACTTCTCTTTCCACGGTGTCACGGACAAGCCCGCCTGGCGGGCTTGTCCGTGACACCCCATGAAACCCTCAAAAGAGCATCCAATTTATAATACGCCCCAAGCAGAGTTATACAAAACAGTATAACCTCCTTTAGTTGCTTATAAATTGTTTTATGAAAACCCATCCTTTATTAATATAGCCCTGTTTAATGCTTTGATGAATACGTTACTAGGATTTAAGAAATAGAGCAAACTTGACACAAACGATAAGATAATGGTATAGTTTTACAAAATTTGGATTAAGGCAATATCCTGACTGGCCTTTCCTATGAAAGGCCATAAAACTCGGGTTTTTGACCACTTTTTGCCTTCAGGAGCTTCTGAGTCTTGGGAAAAAAGGCTATTCAGGTACTAATCATTGACGATGATGAGCTCTTTGCAGCTTCTTTGTCCGATTATCTTTCCGCCAAAAGCTATAAAGTGAGTTCTGCCAGGACCGGCAAACAAGGGATGGCCATTTTTGAGCGCGAGCAGCCGGCCCTGGTTCTTCTTGACCAAAAACTTCCGGACATGGAAGGGATCGAAGTGTGCCGAAAGATCCTGGAAATGGATCCGCGAACAAAGGTGATTCTTGTGACAGCCTACGCAACGGTGCGATGTGCCGTTGATGCGATAAAGGCCGGAGCGTTCAATTACCTGTCCAAGCCTTTTGAACTGGATGAACTTCTGATCATCATGGACCTGGCCGTCAAGAACGTCCAGATGGAAGGAAAGATCAGGGTTCAAGACTACGAAAGAACCAGGGAAAGCGAGGAGAAGCAGCTCATCGGTTCTTCAGATGAGACGCGCAGGGTCAGAGAGCAGATCCGCCTTGCAGCGACCACGGACTCGAATGTGCTGATCACTGGGGAGACCGGCGTAGGTAAGAACGTTGTGGCAAGGGCCATTCACGATCTTCAGGCAGGAAGAGAGAACTTCCTTATGGTCAATTGCTCGGCGATCCCGGAAAACCTGATGGAGGCCGAGTACTTTGGCCATGAAAAGGGGGTTTTCACCGGTGCGGATACCCGGCGCGAGGGGATTTTTGAGCTCGCGGATGGAGGAACCCTGGTCCTCGACGAGATCGGCGAGATTCCTATCCGCCTCCAGAGCAAGTTGCTGACGATTCTGGAAGACAAGTGTGTCAGGAGAATAGGAGGAGGCCGCAACATCCCTGTCGATGTCAGAATCGTGGCCACAACCAACCAGGACCTTGCTCAGGCCATAAGAGAAAAGCGCTTCAGGCAGGATCTCTATTACCGCCTGGCCGTGGTCACGATCCAGGTGCCGTCCCTTCGCGAACACCCGGAAGACATCCCGGAAATCGCCGAGTATTTTGCCAGGATTTTCTGCAGGAAGCCGGTGCGCATCCTTGACCCGGACATGAAGAGATTGATCGATTACCCATGGCCTGGCAATGTGCGGGAACTCCGGAACGTCATGGAACGGGCGTCCCTTCTGCTCAAGGGAGACATCCTGAGACCTGCCAGTCTGCTGGTCAGCAATGATCCTGACAATTCATGGGTTGAGCGAAGGTATTCTGAAGCCACGGAAATCGTTCCCCTCCAGGAGTTGAAAAGGCAGCAGATCCTCACGGCCCTGAAGGCATGCGCCGGAAACAAAAGCCGGACCGCCAGAACCCTGGGCATTTCTCTCTCCACCCTCAAGAGAACACTTGCCGAGATCAACGTCGCCGGCCACTAGCCCCTCCAAACTGTGCGTGGCCCGGGTCATTTTGAACGGCCCAGAAAGAGCCATCCGTCCTTTCCTCGATCTCTCTCAAGAAGAGCTATTCACCTGGAATCAAGGAGTTGGCAAGGCAGATGCCTGATGGCATCGAACTTGCTGCCCGCTATCTTGCAGGATCAACTTGTGCTTACCTCTAAACAAATGATGAAGGATAGCTCCATAGATAACTCCGTGACCACGGGCACCTCGGTTCCGTTTCTAGATGATCTCCTCTCGACCTTGCGGCACCAGCTTGGAAACTCCGTGAATGCCCTGAAGGTGACTTTGGATGTCCTTCACGAGAACTTCGATCTCTTCAATGATGAAAAAAAGAGGGAATACCTCGAGAGGGCGAAAGAAGTCTTGGGCAGGCAACAGGCTATGGTCGATGCCATGAGGTCGTACTCCAGCGTGAACGTGAATGACCAGAAGCCCATGGACTTCCTGTCCTTCTGGGAACAGTTCCTTGTCACGTTGCGCCAGCGAACGGAAAAGGCCACCTCGACCCAAAACCCTCAGGCAGGGCCGTGCGATGTCATGGGAAGCCCGATGGCGATTCAAACGGTTCTGATCCAGCTTGTGGAAAATGCCCTAGACGCCGTGGAAGGCGTGGAGAACCCGAAGATAGAATTGAGCGTGACAGGTGAAGGCGAGCGCATCCGTATCGACGTAAAGGACAATGGATGCGGTATCAAGCAGAAGGACATGAGCAAGGTCTTTGTTCCTCTTTTCTCGACCAAACCGAAGAGAAAGGGATTGGGGTTGTCGATCGCCCTCAAGCTCATGGCCCAGATGGGAGGGCGACTGGAGATTGCGCCTCATGCAGAAGGGGGCACGGTGGCAACCATATGGCTGCAACGGGTCGGCGGTGAGAATCATGGGCAATCAATACATCAGTGACACGGACGGGCAGAGGACCTATATCTTCACACCGGCACAGCTCTCGAAGATCGAAGCCGTGCTCGCGGAGGACCTGCTGGATGTGGGGGTTCATTCGGTGACCCTGATTGACATGGCGGGGAACATCATTTCGACCATGGACGACGGAGAAAACAAGCGCGACCTCTATTCCCTGGCTGCGCTGGCCGCGGGGAATTTCGGGGCCGTGAGCGCCATGGCAGGCCTCATTGGCGAAGAGGAGTTCTCGTTGCTCTTTCACAAGGGCAAGAAGGAGAACATTCACTTCAGCAAAGTCACCGATGAATTCCTGCTGATCACCATATTCGGAAAGGAGGTTTCCCTGGGGTTCCTGAGGCTGAAGGTGGCTGAAGCCACGGATAAGCTGGTGGAGATTTTGAAGCCCGGCTCATAAGGGTTGGGAATCCTTCTCAGGGTGAGGTTGCGTTCCATGGCCATCATCAATCTGAAAAAGAAAGAGGTTCAAGCGAAGATCGTCTACTATGGCCCTGGCAGGGGAGGGAAAACGACCAACCTTGAATACATCTACAAGAAGTTCCGAAGCCGCATCCAAACGGAAATGGTCACCATCAAAACCCACGGGGACAGGACCCTGTTCTTCGATTTTCTTCCCATTGAGATCGGCAAAATCAAAGGATACGACATCCGGATCCAGCTTTACACGGTTCCGGGCCAGGTGAAGTATGAATCCACGAGGAGGCTGGTCCTGAGGGGGGTGGACGGGATCGTGTTCGTTGCAGATTCTCTGGCGGTCCGCCGGAAGGAGAACGTGCTTTCCCTTAAGAGCCTGGCGGACAATTTGGCTTCCTACAAGAAAAGCATTCTGGAGATCCCGCTCGTGTTTCAATACAACAAAAGGGACCTCCTGGAAGAGGGGATTCCCCTTCTGCCCGTGGAGTGGCTCGAAAAAGATTTGAACTCGAAACTCAAGGCCCCTTCTTTCGAAGCGAGTGCCCTCAAAGGACCGAATGTGGTCCAGACGATGAAAAAGATCATCATCTTGACCATCGATTCTCTCAGGAAAGATCTCACCTAGGAGGTGCTGGCTTGGCACAACAAAGAGACGAGGACAATTTCAGGTCTCAAGTGGAAGATCGGTTGGATCATCTCTTCCAGGAGGATGCCCCGGATGCAGCAGAAGAACAGGTCGGGCTGGTCGAACACCCCCTGAAGAATCTTAAAGCCGTCCTGTTGTCCATTGACTGGGAAATCACCGACAGCACCATGGACAGCCTCCTCAACGAAATAAAAAACGTCGAGTACGTTTACAGTGAAGACAAGATCCTCCTGACCTTCCTTCAGCTTCTCGGGTCCATAGGGAGATATGTAAAAGCGAATAAAGGCAGGGCTCACCCCGAGGCCACCCGGGTGATCAATTCCCTTTATGAAGCTCTTGAGAAGGTGGCCCTGACCGAGGGGATGTCCCGGCCGGAGAAGGAAAAAATGCTCCTTGAGGAGGTTGCAAAGTTCAAGAAACTCAAGGAGCAGGTGGTGCTCAGGAGGGTTGAAAAGAACGAGCCCGAGGTTGTTGAAGTGTCGCCGGCTCCTACAACACCTTCACCGGCGTCTGCACCGGAGCGAGAGAGGATTCCGGTGACGGAGATCCCTGCCCGGGAAGAACCGGAACCGGAGCCCAGGGCCGAGGCCCGTTTTGCTGGGATGTCTCCTCATGAGGCGTTTGCTTATGCGCTCGAAGAGATCACGGATATGATCCGAGCGGAGTTCAGGGCCCTGCGGGCAGAAATCAAGCTGTGGCGTGAATCCAAATGAAGGAGGGCCGCGGGGGCGCCCCACTCTCATAGGGTGGGAAGGCCCGGAAAACAGCGGGAGGCGAAGGCATGGACATTTCATCCGGTGATATCTCGGCCCTGGTCTTCAAGCGGGTCGTCAGGGAAGATACGGCAGAGTACTCCTTTGATGCGCAAATGTTGACGCTCTTCATGGAACTCGACGGGAAGAAAAGCCTGGCTGTGATTTCAAAGAAGACCGGGCTAAAGATGAGTACCCTGAGAGAAGCGGCAAGCAAGCTATCGAAGCTCAAACTCATCGAGCAGGTGGCCGAGGCGATTGCCGCTCTGGATGCTGACTTCATGGACACCCTGAAGAGAGAACTGTCCCTGGCCATTGGTCCCCTGGCCCAAATCCTGATTGAGGATGCTGCGAATGATCTGGGCCAGAGCGTGACACAGTTTCCCATTCGACGGGCACCGGAACTTGTGGAGAGTCTGTCGCGTGAGATCCAGCGTGAGGAGAAGAGAGCGGCTTTCAAGCAGACCATGGTTCGCAAGATCAAGGAGAAAGGATATTGAAAAGGGGGAGTGAAACATGATCATTATATGTGAGGAGTGCGGGAAAAAGTACCAGATTGATCCATCGCGTATTAAAGCCACGGGTGCAAAAGCCAAATGCACCGGCTGCGGCAATATGATGACCATCCCCAAGCCGGAGGCCAAACCGGAAGCCAAACCCCTGGAGCCGCCACCCGCGTTGCGGCCGACACGGGAGATTCCGGCCAAAGGAGAGCAACCTCCTCGGCCAAAAGAAGAACCTCCTCCTCCGTCCAGAGAGGAAAAACCAGAGGTGAAGGAGGAAATGCCCAAAGCCAAGAAAAAGGGCGTGGGCTTGAGGTTCAAGATTTTCGTTCTCTTTTTCCTCGTCCCCATCATCCTCTTTGTCGGAGCCGGGTACCTCTATCTGGTCCAATTGGAAAACCTTTCAAGTCTGATCACTCAAGAGAGCACAAAAGCAGTGACCCAGTTGGGCGAGCAGATCATCGCCGAAAAAGCGAGATCCGTGGCTTCCGAAGTCAGGCTCTATCTTATGAGTCGGCCCGATCTAAAGAAGGAAGCGTTTGACGCAGATCCGGAATTCAAGAAACTGGCGGTTCAAAAGGTGGGGACCACGGGGTATACCGCCCTTCATGCGGTCCCGGACAACCAGGGCATCTGGCGCAACTGGGCCCACACCAATCCCAAAATTGTAGGCCTGGACATGAGCACGCTAAGCAAGCCCATGGGCGGCAACTTCCCAGGGTTCTGGAAGGTGTTCAGCAATGGAAAAGAGGGGAAGGAGTCTCGAGGATACTACAGGTGGCAAGAGGCGGACGGAAGTTTTCGAGACAAGTACATGGTGTGTGCGCCCGTGCAGGGGACACCCTATTACGTGGCAGCCACAACCTATCTCGACGAATTCACGCAGCCGGTAAAACAGATGGAGGCGAAAGCCGTCCAAATCAGCACAGACACCCGCAGCATCGTCCTCGGAATTCTGGGCGGGACCCTGCTGCTGATCGGTATCATTGTTGCTCTCTACGGAACCCGGCTGACCAGCAGGATCAAGAAGCTGACCTCGGTGGCGGAACAAATCAGCGTGGGCGAGATGGATGCGGAAATCCCTGTGACCTCAAAAGATGAAATCGGAGATCTGGCGGAAGCCATAGGGCGAATGCAGGAAAGCATCAGGCTCTCCATCGAACGATTGCGGCGGCGACGGTAGGATCACAGAGAAAGACTTGTTTGAAATGTGCGGATAAGTATTTGCGCGCGGACTTTTCAGGACTGCATAGGTTTAGTAAGGAGTAGGCAGTACCCCTGTGTGCATAGTCCTTACTGCATACAGACTACTGCTTACTCATGGAGTTATGGCTGAAGGCCTGCATTGGGTGTGCATCCATAGGGGCGGGGCATGGTGATTGTACCCAGGGGAAACCCTGTTTTCGAGAATCTCAACAGCTACTATTTGGATCTTCGCCGGCTGCTGGAGCATTGCCAAGGGGAGATGGGGTCCGGGGCCATCTATTTGAAGTCTCCCTCTGCAGAAGGGGCTATTTTCTTTGAAGCCCACGAACTCCTGGGTGGCAATTATGAGAACCGGGGTGAAAAGCTCGCCGGCAAGCCTGCGATCGAGCGTCTTCTGACCCCCTCCTCCGCCGAGAATTACCAAGTCAGCATTTACGAAGTGGCGCCTGATGAGGCCTATTACTGGTCCAGTATCCCCAGTGCAAAAAGAATCTACGAGGATCTCAGCACGGAATTCACCGACCTGGAGGGACTCATCAAAAAGATGAGCTCCGAAAAGCTTTCGGGATACATTGAAATTTCCTTAAACAGCGAACTGGACGGAGGATACCTTTTCTTCAGAAACGGCCAGGTGGCGGGCGGCTATTACTTCTGGGAGAAAAAGTTCAGTACCTCCAGGGAAGATCAGGATCTGCTCCTGCGGAAAGCCAAACGAAGCGGAGGCATTTTTCATGTAAGCAGAATCTCGGTGGAATCCAATGCGGTGAAGGAGGTCTCCAAGAAGCCGTTGGCGCCTGAAGTCCTTGCCGCTCTCGAAGAACTGCTGGCTCTGCTCGAAAGCCTTTGCACCTCCAGCCAAACTGTCAGGGCGGATTTCAACACCCTGCTGAAAAAGAGGTTCCTGGACCTGGCGGATGAGTACGCTTTCCTTGATCCTTTTGCCGGAGAGTTTCAGTACTCAGGAGGGAAGATACGTTTGGCGAGCGAGGTGTCCGACGCGGATCTCGCCAAAGGGTTGCTGGCAGCGGTCGCAGGCCTTGTGCGAGACCAGGGCCTTAAGGTTCCATTCAAGAGTCGGCTGCAGGGCTGGCTTCAGAAACATCGGAAGAGACTCTTGAGCCTCGGGATCAGCGTGGACAGCCTTTTGGCCGTCCAGTAAATCCCTAATGCAAGACTTAGGCAGCAGCCAAAGTCGGCTTGACATCTACGCATCATGCACAGAAGTTTCAGTCTAAGACTCTAAGAGAGTCTGTGAGTAAAGGAGATCTGACGGGGCATGGAGTTGGGGCGATCTGAAGTTTTTTCCGATTCCTCTGTCAGGGGCTTTGCGGAGTTTATACACGCCCTTCCCGTGGCCGTGTTTCGCGAAACGCTTGACGGGAGAATCGTGTATTGCAACAAGGCGTTGGCCGAGATGTTGGGGTTTGAGTCTTGTGCGGAACTGATCAATCATCCCATGACCCTTTTCTACCACAACGCTGAAGACCGGGACTTGGTGCTGACGGCGGTGATGAAAAGCGGCCGTGTGGTGGATGCTCCACTTTCCCTGAAACGGGGGGACGGCCGGCCCATTTGGTGCCGTTTGACGGCCAAAGCCCTTGTGAACGAGGAAGGCGTTCTGGTGCATTTGGACGGCGTCCTGAGAGATGCCACCAAGGAAATTGAGAAGCGGGGAACCCGACCCACCCTTGAGAACATGGCCAATGTGTTAAGTGATTTTGTCGTTCTCTTGAACTGCGACGGGGAGATTGCTGACATCAATAAAGCAGGGAGCGAACTGCTCGGATTCCAGGGGAAAGATCTTATCGGGCGAAGCATTGCCGATTTTGTGATCCCCAGGTTGAGAGACCTTTTCTCCACTTTTCTTTCGATTGTCATCAAGACAGGGAGAGAGGAGGGAATCCTTACGATCATGGATAGGAACGGAGATGAAAGGCACCTGGAGTTCCACGCTTTCGTGGATGAAAGGCTGGGAGCACCCGCACCCGGGCACATCCATCTGGTGGCCCGCAACGTGACGGACAGAATCAAGTATCACAAAGAGCAGCTGTCGAAGGAAAAATTCATCGGAGTTCTGGAAATGGCGGGAGGCGTGGCGCACAAGCTTAACCAACCGCTCATGATCATGAGAAATGCGGTGAACGAAGTGCTCTCCGGCATGTCCTCCAAAGACCCGAACTATGAAAGGGTCCTGAAGATACACCAGCAGGTGGAAAGAATCAGCGAAATTGCAAAGAAGATCGGAAACATCAAAAAGTATGAACCCATGGATTACGTTGCAGGAATCAAGATTGTGGATATCGACAAGACCTCATAGCGAAAGCACAGCGGAGAACAGAAGGTGGTCAAGAAAGTACTGATTGTAGACGATGATCAGGAGATGTTGCTCTCCCTGGAGGAAGGGCTTTCGAAATACGACGAAACGTTTTCCATCGCTACGGCTGAAGACGGTCTTGGCGCCGTTGATGAGCTCAAGAACAGCACCATCTCCCTGGTGGTGACGGATCTCAAGATGCCGAAAATGGACGGGTTCTCTCTCCTTTCCCACATCATGGAGCACTATCCGGAGATCCCGGTCATCATCATTACCGGGTACAGTACCTCAGAGATGGAAAGGCTGGCCCGGGAAGGAGGAGCGATTGGGTACATTGCCAAGCCCTTTATGATCGACGACTTGGCCAAGAGAATCATCACCACCCTCCGAAAGGAAGCGGATGGTGGCACGCTCCACAGCGTGTCTTCGGGCATTTTTCTCCAGCTCATGGAGATGGAGGAAAAAACGTGCACGGTCCGCCTTGTTGAAAAACCCTCGGGCAAGCAGGGAATCCTTTTCTTTCTTGATGGGCAGCTGCTGGATGCACGATGCGACAGCCTGAGGGGGGAGGCTGCAGCGTATGAGATCTTTTCGTGGGACGATGTGAGCCTCAGCATCCAAAACTCCTGCCCCCAAAGGGAGAGGCGCATCCATCGTGATCTTCAGGCGATTCTGCTCGATGCGATGCGCCTGAAGGACGAACTCAAGCGCATCGTTAAGCCGACTCCCCCCAGGAAGAAGCCGGCCACCCCTGCCAAGGAGAAGATCGAGAGGCTAGGCCCGGTGGAAAGGGTGAAGCAGTTTCTCAAAAAAGAAGTGGGTGAAGGATACGGAGTCGAAGATGTCTATGAGGACAATTCCTGGGAGAGCTTCGTGAAAGGGATAAGGAGACTTGGGGCCGCTTTTGAAGCCGGAGAGTTCAAAGCGGCTTACGTAGACAGGGGAGAGTCAAGGGACTTCATCCTTATCCCCGGCGAAAGCGTGACGGTCGTTGCGGTGAACCCGAAGTGCGCCAGAGACCGAATCATGGAGGCCTTGAGCGAATAGATATGTTGAGCCATGAAAGAACTCTTTAAAGACATTTTGGCCTTGGAGGATGTCCGGGGTGTGGTGGTCAGCTCTCTTGAAGGGGAGATCCTCTTCACGGAGCCCTCTCTGGAAATCGACAGATCTTTGCCCTTATTCATTAGGGCGTTGGGGACTGTCCGGGAGGCGGATCTGATCTTTGAGAAGTGCAGGATCTATGTGAGAAGAACGGACATGGGTTACCTCATGATCCTGCTGGGTCTCTTCGCTTCCGGCGCCATGCTGAGGCTTCACGTGGACATGGTCCTTCCCTCTCTGAAAGACAGGGGAAAAGGGAAGGGCCTGAGATCTTTGTTCCGAAGAAACAAGTAAGTTCTTGCCCGGGCGATTTCAGAAAGCCCCTTGAAAGCCTACAACGCGGCGTCATTCCAGCTTAAAGCGCACAGGGACTTTAACCCACATATCTACCCTCTCTCCCCCCCGGGTTCCGGGATCGAAAAGCCAGGTCCTCACACTCGTCAGAGCAGCCTGATCCAGCACAGCGTACCCGCAGGAGTCGGAAAGGCGCAAGTCGGCGACTCCGCCTTGCCGATCCACGAGCACTTCAAGGACCACGGTCCCCTGGTAGCCTCGCTTGCGCGCGATCACGGGGTATTCGGGGACAGGATTCCGACGATAGAGAGGGGTGGCTTCATGCAGGGGAGGAGCTGTCGAAGCCAGGGCAGGGAAAGGAGATTCCCGGGAGGTTCCTGACGCAGAGTTTTCCTCTGAAACGGCCCCGAGAGCTTCGGCGGAAGAGTTTGCCGGTTCCTGCCCGGGGAGAACAGAAGGATCGATCCTTTTGGAGGGCTTCTCAGGCTTCCTGATTTTTTGCGTTTGCGATTTCTCCTCTCTCCCTTCAGGACGATAGGGCGGCAGCTCCGGCACCTCGGGGATTCTAGACACCGCAACCGACGGAGGGGGTTCGGTCGGTCCGTGAGCAAGCGAAAGGGTGAGGGGCTTCGGCGGAAGGGTTAGTTTTGCTTTAGGCCCCTCAAACCTTACGGTAAAGAGCAGGCTGTGGAAAGCAAGCGCCAAGGCTGCCGCCAAAAGGAGTCGTTTCACCTCACCTCCGCCTGAAGCGACACCTGACTGAGACCGGCCATGCGAATAAGATCGAGCACCGTGTAGAGCTTCTGATAGGGAAGGTTCTTGTCGGCAAAGAGCAGGACCCCTGTATCCCTGTTTGCCGCGGCCCTGAGTTTCAGGGCCTCCCCAAGAGTTTCAAAAGGGACCGGCTCTTTGTCCAGAAACAAGGCTCCGTCGGCTTGAATGCTGAGACTCAGGGTGAGCTGTTTTTCAATTTTTGCCGTCGATGAAAGGGGCAGAGCCACCGGGACCCCCCGGTGCACGGACATGAAGAAGACGCCGTACACAAAGGAGACAAGAAGCAAAAACATGAGATCAATGAGAGGGATCATTTCAATGCGCGGTTTTCTTTTGGCTTGAAGGCTGACTTTCATAGGAATGCACCTCACCCTTGTTTCTGCGCCTGATTGAGCTTTTCATAGACGATCTCGAGGCTCGTGGCATACTTTTCGATGTTGAGCGCTGCGTCCTCTGCGCGGGAATTGAAATAGTTGAAAGGAAGGATCGAGGGGATGGCGATGAAGAGCCCGGCTGCCGTGGTGATCAGGGCTTCGGCGATTCCAGCGGTAGCCAGCTGGGGCTGCTCGATGCCGGCTGTTCCCAACAGATTAAAGGCCGTGATGATTCCTGTGACGGTCCCCAAAATCCCTAACAGCGGCGCCACGGTAATCATTGTGTCCAGAACGCCGAGAAACCGGCGCATCCTCTTCATTTCATCAGCAGCAGCGGTCTCCATAGCCTTGGTCATGGAAAACTCACGGTGAAGAATGCCGTTGACGAGAATGCGAATCACATAGTCTCTGGATCCCTTCACCTTTTCACGAACGGCGCCCCAGTCGCCTCTTTGACAGAGCTCAAGCACATCGTCCACAAGAGGCTGATTGCGCCGCATGTCTTCACGAATCCAGAAAAGCATTCGTTCGATCACTACCGTGAGGGCGATGACGGAGCAAGCCAGCAGAGGGTACATGACCGGACCGCCCTTGACAAAAAACTCAAGCATAGATCCTCCTTTTTAAAGAAAGCACGAAATTCGAAGCACGAAATCCGAAACAAATGCCAAATCAAAAGATTTTAAACAAAATCGAGAAGTGAAGCCGCTGAGGGTCATCAATCATGGTTTTGTTTTGCGCTTCGGTCATTGGTGTTTTGAGCTTGTTTCGGATTTCGAGTTTCGTGTTTCGTATTTATGGTTTTAAGCTGATTCTCGGTTTCCCAGTCATAGGATTCTTGTCCACCACAACGGCGCACTCGTACACCTCTTGTATGCTTGCGGCGTCAATGACCTGATCCGGGGTCCCGGCCAGGTGCACAGCCCCCTGCTTGAGCATCACGATCCGATGACAGTACTGAGACACGAGGTCGATGTCATGAGAAACGACGACCACGGCCAGCCCCTTTTCTCTGGTCAGGCCTGCGATCAAATCAAAGATCTCCTTCTTGTACTTGAGATCAAGGAAGGAGGTGGGTTCGTCGAGAAGAATCACTCCGGGTTCCTGGGCAAGGGCTCTTGCCAGAAGGACTCGCTGTTTCTCTCCTCCCGAGAGCTCGTGGATGGACCGCTCAGAGAGTTCCAGGCCATGGGTCGCTCTCAGGGCGTTCGTCGCTATCTCCATGTCCTTGTTCCTTTCGAACTGCAGCCTTCCGAGGTGGGGGAAGCGGCCCATGAGCACCACCTCGAGCACGGAAAACGCAAATCTGAAGAAGTTTTCCTGAGCCACCATGGCGACGACTTTTGCAACCTCTCCCCGTTTGAGGGTCGCCATGCTTTTCCCACGAACAAGGGCCTCTCCTTCATGAGGAACCAGCATCCCGTCCAGGAGCTTGAGCAGAGTGGTTTTCCCAGAGCCGTTGGGGCCGAGGATGCCGAGCATCTCGCCTGGAAACACATCGAGGTCCACGCCCTTCACCGCCCAAGAGGCGCTGTAGCGAAACCCCGCTTTTCTTAAAGTCAGGATCGGCTCCATTGGCTGCCTCTCGCTCTGAGAAGGTAAATGAAAAAGGGGGCTCCAAGGAAGGCGGTGATCACGCCCACGGGCAGTTCACTGGGCGAGATCAAAACCCTCGCCAGGGTATCTGCTGCGATCAGGAAGGTGGCGCCACCCAGGGAGGCCACGGGAATGAGGAGACGGTGATCCGATCCAAAGGCCATCCTTGCAAGGTGAGGAACAATGAGCCCGACAAACCCGATAAGCCCGGAAAAGGAAACGACGACGCCGATCAGCAAGGAAACAAGCACCAGGCACGTTTTCTTCGCTTTTTCAACGTCCACGCCTAGCTGAAAAGCAATCTCTTCTCCGGTGGTGATGAGGTTCAGTTCTTTGGCAAATCTGAAGAGAATCAGGGAAGCAGCGATCAGGGCAGGAATTAGAAAGACCAAGGGAGCGTAACGGCTTTGTGAAAGATCTCCGTAAAGCCAGAACAGCATGGTGTGAAGGCGGCTGTCCGCGACGATGGAGATGAAAAACATGATCACTGCAGTGAAAAAGGCGTTCAGAATCACGCCTGTGAGCAGAATGGTCGACGATTCCATGCCCATTTTTTTTGTTCCCAAAGCCAGAACGAGAGAGATGGCAAGAAGTGCGCCGGCAAAAGACATAAGAGGAATGCCGACGGAAAAGGTGAAACCGAGCAGAATCCCCATGATGGCTCCAAAAGCAGAGCCGCTGGAGACCCCAAGGATAAACGGATCGGCCAAGGGGTTGCGCAGCAGCGCTTGAAAAACCACGCCGCCCAGGGCAAGGGAAAAACCGGCAAGCCCTGCGAGGATGATCCTGGGTAGCCTGATCCTGAGGATAATGAGCCTGGCCGGGTCATCCGCACCGAGGGAGCCGGAAACGAGGGCCGCGATCTTGTGCAAGGACACTTCTGCTGTTCCGATAAGCAGGGAAGCCGCTCCGACAAGAAGCAGAAAAAAGGCCATGATCAGGGAAAGGCGAAAGACCCTGCCGGGTGTCAAAGGAGGCTTATGGATGGGATCAGTATTCATTGGTCACTCAAAGCGCTTGTATATACGATGGGTGCCACGGGCAAGCTCTGCTTGTCCGTGTTGATCCCAACGTCTGAACTCCGTAACTCACGGACAAACCCACGACGTTTGTCCGTGCCACCCACGGTTACCTGAACGCTTCGGGGTGAAGAAGCTTTGCCATGATTTCAAGACCGTCCACAACCCGGGGAGAAGCGCGGTCGATGAGATCGGAGTCTATGAGGTGGACCCTGCCCTTTTGCACTGCAGGGATAGAGGTCCACTGCAGCCAGTCCTGCCTCGCTTTTTCAAATCTTCCCTCCCTCTCCATCGAGGAAACGAGAAGGACCTCTGGTTTTCTGCGAATCACCTCCTCCAGGCTGATTCTGGGGTAGGTCACGGGCTCGTCAGCCGTCGTGTTGTCGCCGCCCGCCAGATGGAGGAGGTCGTGGTGAACCGTGTTTCTGTTCACGCTCATAATCGGCTGAATGTGGATCTGGAGAAAAACCAGGGGCCGCTTCCTTTCCCTTGTGGCCTCCACCATACGATTCACCCGCAGGGTAAGCGCGCCGGAGATCTGACGGGCCTTCTCTGGCAGACCGCAGACAAGCCCGAGATTGGAAATGGTCTCGATGGCCTGCCTCACGTCCCTGGGGTTCACGAAGAAGACTTTAATGTGCGCCTGTTCGAGCAAGTCGAGAATATAGCGTTCGTTTCCATCCACTGTTCCGATCACCAGGTCCGGAGAAAGGCTGATGATCCGCTCCACATTGAGATGGATGTAGCTTCCCACCTTGGGTTTGAGGCTCGCCTCAGGCGGATAGTTACAGTGGTTTGTGACCCCCACGACCCGGTCTCCCAAGCCCAGAGCATAGAGTATTTCGGTCAGGTTTGGGGCAAGGGCAATCAGTCGCTTGGGCGGAGCCGGCACATTGATTTCTCTACCGAGAGCGTCCTTAAACACCGCAGAGTGGGACGGTAAAGCCCATAGGGATAAGAGAATGAGCATAAAGGTCGAAATGACTTTGATCTTCATTTCAAAACTCCATCACTCCACTACTCCACCACTCCATTTCTTCTGGCTCCATTACTCCATTACTCCACTACTCCAATCTTACTGCACTCCGCTACTCCAATACTCCATTTCTCCGGAGTCCATCACTCCATTACCCCATCCCTCCATCAATAAAAACCATCCCCCCCACCAAAACACTGATCTCTGCGAGCTCATTGGTCGCTCCCACGCAGTCGCCTGTAATCCCTTGAAGCTTTCTCCGGCAGTAATACCCGAAGATCAAGGTGGTTCCCAGGGAGCACAGAGCACAAGCCAGAGCAGCGTGAGGGGAGAACAGCCAGGCTGCTCCAAGTCCGGTAAACAAGAAAGCGAGGATGACGGATATCCTGGCAGATTTCCCGCCTTGTCCGAAAGGGGCTGCAATGCTTTCAGCACGGGCATTGGGGATGAAAGCGATGGCCAGACCCTGCATGGCCCGGGAAAACACAAAGCTCCAGAAGATGAAGCGGGGGTTTCCCCTTTCAAAAAAGAACTGCCAGCACCCTGCTTTGATCAGAATGTCGAACACAATGGCACAGACCCCGAAAGATCCCATGGCCGGGTCCTTCAGCAACTGAAGGATATGGTCCTTGTTCTTTCCTGCTCCGAAAGCGTCCGCAACATCGCCCAGGCCATCGATATGCAACCCTCCTGTGAGCCAGGTGACGATGGCCATGGACAGGAGGGCCAAAATAAAGGCATATTTGAACCCGACGGCTGCGGCACCATAGTACATGAGGAGGACGACGAATCCGAGAAGCGCGCCCGCGAGCGGGAAAAAACACAGGGATCGAGAGAAATTCTCCGTGTCTTTCCCGGGGATGGGAATAATGGTCAGGGTGCGAAAGGCTGTTAGTATATCCTTAATCATGGTTCCCCAAAGGTTTCACTCTGCTTTTCCCGACACCCCTGCAGAATCAAAAGTGGCCATTCGGTGATAGCACTCCATGGCCTGGACAATAATCTGCATGGCCAGCACTGATCCCGTTCCTTCGCCAAGGCGCATGTTCAGGGAGAGAATCGGCTCGATGCCTTGGGAAGCAAGAAAGGGTTTGTGAAATTGCTCGGCAGAAGCGTGAGCGAAAAAAAGGTAGTCCGTTACCTCAGACTCCATCTTGATGGCGACCAGAGCGGCAGCCGTTGCAACGAACCCGTCTATAACCACCGGGATACGGCTCTGGGCTCCGCCTAGGATCATGCCTGCCATGCCGGCAATCTCGAAGCCCCCGACCCGCCTCAAGGCCTCAAAGGGAGTGCCATCCCACTCTCTTCTGTGGAACAGGACTGCGTCACGGACCACTTGCTTCTTCTTTTCAAGAAGGGCGCCGACAGACCCTGTGCCTGCACCGACGGTTTTCTCAGGATCCAAATCGAGCAATAGACTGAAGAGCGCGGAGGCCGAGGAGGTGTTGCCGATTCCCATTTCTCCCACACCCAGGAGATCACAGGCGGATCCTTCAGCAAGGTTTTGACCGACATCGAGAGCTTTCAGGCATTCCTCTGGGCTCATGGCCGGCTCTTTCTTGAAGTTCTTGGTCCCTTCGGCAATTTTTCTTATCAGGAGTCCCGGGGACTCCTGGAAACTGCTTTTCACGCCCATGTCGACCACGGCACAGTCGATTCCCGCTTTTCTGCACATCACGCTGATGGCGGCCCCTCCAGCGGCCATGTTGAGCGCCATCTGGCAGGTGACCTCACTCGGATAGGGGGTGATGTTTTCTTCTGTTATGCCATGATCTCCTGCAAAGGTGAATATCTTCATCCGCGAGACTTTGGCGGACGTGGTGCCTCTGCAAAGACAGTAACGGAGGACAAACTCTTCCAGCCTTCCAAGACTGCCGATCGGTTTTGTCAGGTTGTTGAGACGGTCCACAACCTCTTTCTCAAGATCCTTGTTCGCTGCCGGGTGAATGGCAAAGCACGGTTTATCCACGGGGAGGTTCTCCTTTCAGAGGGAGAGGCAGCCCGCAGCAAAGCAGATAGACGGTAGCTGCCTTCGTGGCCACACGTCGGTTGAGATACCCGGCCATGTCCCTGAAGGAGCGAGCCAGAGGGTTTTCAGGGACAATACCCCATCCGACCTCATTGGTCACCAGGAGGAGATCGCAGGCCGGTTGATCCAGATGATCGAGAAAGACCTCGACCTGCATCCGGACTTTTTCTTCGGTGTCTTGGAAATGATGATAGAGATTCCCCAGCCACACCGTGAGGCAATCGACGACAACCACTTCAATGCCGCCCGGCAAATCGGCGAGCACACGGGGAAGGTCAATGGGCTCCTCGATCGTGTGAAATCGATCGCCCCGTTCTTCACGGTGCCGGGAGATCCTATCCTTCATTTCCTGGTCAAGGGGAACGGCCGTGGCGACGAAAGCTCGCTTTGAATAGTTTTGGAGGCCGAGAGAGAGCGCGAACGCACTCTTCCCGCTTCTGGCTCCTCCGGTGATCAGAGTGATTTTGCCCATGTTTTCAACGCTCCTTGATGACCCAATCTTTCCACAACGTCGAGGGACAGACGAAAATCGTTTTCATCGAAAACCTCAAGGGTGAGGATCGGGGCGGAAGACTGCCACGACCGGAGGCTGCCGAAGAGAAGGGCAAGGTCTGAGTCGCTCAGCGCTCCCAGGTCTCGGTGGTCCTTGTTTTCTCGAATGCCGTGGGCATGGAAGACGCGGACCCGATCGTGATACTTCGCCAGATAAGCGTCAAGAGGATAGCCCTGGAGCAGGACATGCCCGATATCCAAACAGACGGAGAGTTCAAACTCGCAGACAATCGGGTCGACCAAAGCAAAGGGATAGTCCAGAGTCTCGACACAGAAGAGATGGGACGGAATTCCGATGCCGAGCAGTTCTGCCACGGATGCCCTGAGACTGCTTGTCCATCCCGTCATGTTCTCCGACGGAATGAGACCTCTCCGGTCCCCCTCAAAGTGCACCACATAGGCTGCCGGATTCAGAGGGGCGGTCAACTCCGCAATGTGAAGCGCTTTTTTCATCGACCTGCGCCGCTCTGCCTCGTCCACAGCTCCGAGCGAGAGCCCAAGGGGCAAGTGCACCGTGTAGGACAGATCGTTGGAGCAGGCTATTTCACGAAGCGCGGTGATCGTTTCTTTGTCAGGGAGATTGGATTCATCGTCCGCTTCAAAAAGAACGAGTTCAATGTCATCCACATAAGGCGCCAGGAACCTGACATTGGTCATCAGGTCGGCCGGGATGATGTAAGAGGTGGTTCCCAAGCGAAAGGGGAACCGGTTTTTGAGGTTTTTCATCATAATGATTTTTCACCCCTTTAGTAGCGAATCTCGATTCCTCCCATCCAGTTCCTCTCGGGCGCCGGGTAATAATAAGGCGTGGAGGTGAAACCGCCGATCAATCCGTACTCGGAGTACTTCTGTTGTGTCACGTTATTGACTCCCGCAAAAAGGTTCAGCCATTTCCAGGCGCAGGAGAGTCTGAGATTGATCGTGTAGTAGCTCTCAAGCTTCTCGAAGCGATTGGCCTGGTCGCTGATCAGAAAGCTTTCTGCCACGTAGAAGTAGTCGGCCGAGAAAACCAGGTTGGGGATCACATCATGAATGCGAAAGCCCAGATTGAATTTGGTTCTGGGTACGGCAGGGATATCTTTTCCGTCAAAAGGCCCATCGCGGAACGTGGCTTTTTCGTAAGCATAATTTCCGTAAAGGGTCAACCATTCGAAGAAGTCTGCCTTGGCACCGACCTCTATGCCCTGGTGCAGAGTTTGGTCATAGTTCTCATTGGTGAAGGTGGCCTTGTTGAAGAAAATCTCGTCTTTAATCTCCGCCCGGTACAAGGTGATGTTGGCCTGGAGATACGGGGTGAAGAAGTGCCTTGCGCCCACTTCATAATGATCGCCTGTTTGGGGCTTCAGGTCCGGGTTGACCCTGATCCTTCCGGCCACGTAGTCGAAGAGCACCAGTTCATCGGTCAAGGGGAACCGAAAACTCCGGTTGTATCTTCCAAAAAGCGCGGACTTTCCGCTGTAAAGCCAGGTGAGCCCCGCGGTGTAGGCATTCTCGCTTTCCTCGACCGTTTCGTCCAAGGGAGCCAGCGGAAAGGCGCTCAGATCCCTCTGGTGGAGATCATATTCGACTTTTTCGTGCCTCGCGCCGAGGGTGAGAATCAGATTCTCCAAAACGGAGAAGTCATCATTCACATAGAGACCGTAGGAATCCCGGCTGATGTCGGCCAGACCGGTGAGTGTGGTCGATGAAGAAAGGAACCCGGAATAGGTTTTGAGATCCTGGTCAATCCAGTAAAAGTCAACTCCGGTGATGAGCGTGTTCTTGTGACCCATCACGTCCGACTTGTGAACATATCTAGGGGTGAATCCATAGGTTTCGATCTGGCTGTCAATCACATAAGGGAAGAGGGAATCAGGGAAGTCGCTTTTGCTGTCACGGTTCCGGTAGGAAAGATCCGTCACCAGATTCCCCCAGTTTCCGAAAAATACATCCGACCCGAGTTTCAGATACCCATCCTCTGTCTCAGCCTTGTCCAGGGGATCCAGACTCGCTCGGCGGTTTACGGAAAGCTGGTCCTTTGTGAGAGGGCCCGGTAGGCCATAGTCATCCGTGTGATAGGACCCTGACACATTCAGGCTCAGGAACGAAGCGGCATCGTAGACGAGTTTCCCGCCCGCGTCTTTCGCGCGGTAGTCGTTGTTTTCCCGATACCCATGAGTGGAATCGTAGCTGCCGTAAAAGGAGGCGGCAAGAGGCCCCTGTCCTCCGCTGACCGAGACATGCTCCTTGTTGCGGCCGTAACTGCCTGCGGTGGCCCCTGCAGAAAAAGCAAACCGATCGGAAGGGGTTTTCGTGATAATGTTGATCACCCCGCCGACCGCATTGTCGCCGTAGAGCACGGTTCCGGTTCCCCGTACGATCTCAATCCGCTCGATCTGATCCAAGGGGATCTGTGTCCAATCCACTCCGCTCAGGTCGATTTCATTCACCCGCCGGCCGTCCACCAGAACGAGATTATTGTAAGGGGCGGCCTCTCCAAAGCCCCGCAGGTCTACTTGCGCCGATTTCCCATTGGCCAAAAGGTCGCGCACGACAATCCCCTCCTGGGCCCGCAGAAGGTCCGGCACGTTCTTGGCGCTGGAGTTCTTGATGTCTTCCTGGTCGATCACCGTGACATTGGCAGGAATTCGCTCCACTTTCTCCTCGGACCTGGTCCCGGTCACCACCACTTCGTCCATGGTGACCGGCGATCCGGGCGGTCTCTTATCCTCCTGAGCGAGAGCTTGTGACGGCAGCAACAACAAGAACAGCGGCAGAACCCAAGAACTTCTTTTCATTTGTCATTCTCCAATCTCCTCTTGACCCAGCGACTGTATTCCCTAACAAAGCGCGGGTCGAGAAATACGAGCACTTCCCCCAGGTACAAAAGCTCTTCTTTGATTCGCCAGTACAGATGCATCGGTCGATCCTCTCCTTTGTCGTTATTCCTGAAACAAAAAAATCCCCGAATCGATTGTCTCGATCCGGGGATTTCCCTTTTTTATCCTCTAGATCTACAAGATGCAGCCTATGACCTCGAAGGCTGTCGCGAAACGTCTAGGCAGGTCTTCTGACTCCCTCGCTCTTACAGCGGCCTTCCCATCCCGGAACATCAGAACAGTGGCACACAGCGGCTGACAGAGTTCTCCTCCCCAACAAGCGAGAGGAGCAAGGTTACAGCGGCGGGCCCGTCCCCGGTTTTAACGGGGTTCCCTTTTAAGCTCCAACGGAGCGCCTAAACAAAGTGAGACGAGTTTTCCTGAACAGGTCGAAGAAGTCAAGAAGAATCTTTTCCATGGTGCTCACCCTGAATTAAAATGCCGTATGAAAAGGCCCACTGGAACGACGAAGGGTGTAGGGGAGGGGCCGTGCAGCCGGTAACGTCAAGAGTTTTGTGTCACAAGGAAAGGGGTAGCAATTCCCTGTTGTTTGTTTTCATAGGAGAACACCGCGTAGAGGATCCTGTCCACACTGGTTCTGTCTGAGAAGACCCCCATTGGTCTTGTTCTCCTGCGCACCTCCCGAAACCTTCTCTCTATCGCGTTTGTGGTTCTAATGGCTTTCCTCCAGGAGGAATCCCTAAAGGAAAAGAAAGTCAACAACTCCTCTAGATCCTCTCTGAGACAGCGCACAGCCTTGGGATAGAGCTGATCCCATTGCTCCACAAAACGCTTCGCCGCTTGCCGAGCCCCTACGAGGTGTTTGGCGTCCATGACCCTGTGAAGGGAGTCTTTCACGCTAGGCTGATCGGTCTTTCTGACTTTATCCAGGATGTTTCGGATCTTGTGGGCCCAGCACCGCTGAAGAGGGACTTGAGAATAAACCAGAGGCAGGGCAGCCAATAATCCAGCGCCCCCATCGGTCACGATCAATTCCACCCCCTCGCCCTTCAATCCCCTGCGGTACAGATCATTAAAGAACGCTTCCCAGGCCGAAGCATTCTCCCCTGGAGCCAAGCGAAAGTCGATGATCTCCTTCTTCCCATCCGGCCGGATCCCTAACACCACCAACACCGGCCTGCGAATCGCTCCGGCGCCACTCTTTCTGGACAGCACAACCCCATCAAAGATCAGCACTCTATACTGATCCCTCAGAGCTCGACGGTGAAACGCTTTCACCACCTGGTCCAGCTGTTTGCCCACCCGGCTCACCGTGGAGGCACTCACCCTCTCCCCCAACACCGGAAAGAGCGCCTCGGCCACCTTCCGGGTAGAGATCCCCAACACGAAACAGGACAGGATCATCCGGTCAATGCGCTGTGCCCTTCGACAATAGGCCCTTACCACCTTCAGCGCACTGTAGCGGCGGGTCCGGGGTACTTCCAACTCCACATCTCCGATCTCCGTCAAAAGGTGCCGGCTGTACCGGCCGTTTCGTCAGTCCTCCTCTCCGCGAACGGCCATCTCTTCCAGATACGAGTCGAGGTTGGCTTTCATCCTGCCTTCCAGGAACTGCTTCAGGGCAATCCTAGAGTAAAATCGGTAGTCTTCACTCCACGGGACACCCTGCGAGCTGATTTCCTTGATCACTCTATACGCTTTCGATACACTACGAATCGCTGCAACTCGTTGCGGCATGGGGTACCTCCTTATAAGTTATGGGCTAACTTTTTTGAGGTACCCCTTTCCTTTGACTGACACAAGATCTAATACATCACCCGTGCAGCCATGAGGGTTGACTCACAGGTCAGAATCGCTTATACTTATGGACACTTGGAGGGTTTTCTTGGCAAAAATCGATGTCCTCCTCAACATGATGATCAACCACCAAGCCTCGGATCTTCACATCTCTTCAGGCGATCCTCCCATGCTGCGCATCAATGGCCGCCTTCAACGTCTGAAATATCACGATCTTACGCCTCAGGAAGTGGAAGTCCTGTTGTTCGAGCTTCTCGAAGAAGACCAGGTCGCTCTCCTGCAAACGAGAAAAGATATTGACTTTGCTTACGAGATGGTGGACCAAGCCCGGTTTCGTTCGAACGTCTTCATGGAGAGGAAAGGCTACGGAGGGTCCTTCCGGCTCATTCCGAACGCAATCAAGACGTTGCGGGAGCTGATGCTGCCCGAGTCGGTGCAGATCTTGAGCCGGCAAAGGGCCGGCCTGGTTCTCGTCACCGGGCCTACCGGATCAGGGAAATCCACAACCCTGGCCGCCATGATCGACTTGATCAACAAAGAACAAACCTACCACATCATCACCCTGGAAGATCCCATTGAGTTCATCCACCCCAAGGGTAAGTGCCTCATCCACCAAAGGCAGATCGGTTTTCATGCGGAGAGCTTCGCTTCCGGCCTGCGGGCCGCGCTACGGGAGGACCCGGACGTGATCCTGGTAGGCGAAATGAGGGACCTGGAGACGGTGCAACTTGCCCTCACTGCTTCTGAAACAGGGTTACTGGTCTTGGGAACCCTCCACACCTCCAGCGCTCACAAGACCGTGGACCGAATCATCGACGTTTTTCCCACGTTCCAGCAGGCCCAGATCAGGACCGTGCTGAGCGAGGCCCTGCGGGGAGTCGTGTCTCAGAGGCTGCTGAGAAGGGCGGATGGCACCGGCAGGATCGCAGCCGTAGAGGTGATGATCACCAACCAGGCCATTACAAATCAGATCCGGGAAGGAAAAACCCACCAGATCCCCTCCGTGCTCCAGACCGGAAAGAACGCAGGCATGCAAACCATGGAGGACCACATCAGGGCCCTGGCCCAACAAGGCATTGTGGATCGGGAGGAAGCGGCCTCCCACCTTGATGAAAAAAGACGGCCAGTCGGCGAGGAACCACGATGACGGAACCCGCGGCGCTCAAGTCTTATTTGATCGAAAAGAGCGGACTCCAGGCCGAGCAGATCGCCCAGGCCGAAGACTATGCCCTGACACGCAATATCTCTCTGGAGGAGGCCCTCGTATTCCTGGAATTGATTGACTACAGCGTCCTTGGCAAGCGCCTCGCCGCCATCCATGGGAAACCCTATGTCGCACTCCTTGACAAGGAACCTCCGAAGACCGCCAAAGCCAGAGTGTCGCTCAAGATGGCGGCCAAACTCAGGATCTTCCCTGTGAAGTACGATTCTGAGAAAAACGTGCTGGCTCTTGCCGTCTCGAATCCTAAAGACTCGTCCCTTAGCGAAAAACTCAAAACGTTGTTTCACGGGACTACACGCTTGGCGTTTTGCGTTGCTTCGGCAGCGGAGATCGAAAAAGCCATTGACGTGTACTACAGGGGAATGAGCTATTCGATGAGCCAGGAGATCCATCTCCCCAAAGACTTCATGATCATTGCTGAACAGGAAAAGGAGAAAGAGGATCTTCTCCGCCCGGAGCATGTCCAGGCCAAGGAGAGAATCCTCCTCCTTGAACCGGATCGCGCGCGAGGCGGGGCCATAAGGTCTTTGCTCCGCGCAGAGGGCTACAGCGAAGTCATCTGGCTCGTGTCAGCCCAAGAACTCGGGCCCGCGCTGGCCAAGGACCCTTTTCAACTCCTATTGGTGAACGGCCGGCTTTTTCGGCCTAAAGGTCCGTGGCTCGACCAAATCGAAAGCGGAACCGTCCTCCCCAGAATTTCCTACTATCACCTAGTGCCCATGCTGCTTGGGCAGGAGTATCCCTACCATGAAATGAGCAGCGCCCTCATCCACGCTGTTTCGTACCTCGTCAAAACCCGATTTGCCCATGAGCCGGGCCTGCTTCAGGAGATCGTGACCCGGGCCCGCTACGGGAAGCTGCTCGCCTCGCGCCTGGGATTGGATCACCGGCAGGTCGACGGCGTCGAGCTCGCTGCCTGGTATTCCGGAGGCGGTCTGGGAGAGGATTTCTTGAAGCAGGTTCCGCTGCCTTATGGCCTACAGGCGATCTTTTCCTCCGAGAGTAAAGAGCGAGCCGAGGCAAGGATGGAGGCGGGCATCCTCAGTCTCGTGAGCCGGTACCTGACCCTTCAGAAAAACGATCCTGAGGGGACCAAGGATGTGCAGCGATTGCGAAAGGAGCTGCAGGGAACCCGATCCAACTCTGAAACAGACGCGATGATTGAGGCCTTCCTCAAGGTGATCAAGGAGGAGGAACTCCTGGGCCGTGTCGGCGAGGGCGCTGCAGGGCGTATTCTGATCGTCGATCCGACGGAGTCCCCGGTTTCTCCCTGCGCCCTTCGGTTGAACAACGAGGGCTACCAGGTCGACGTCGTCCGAAAGGCAAAAGAGGCGCTCAACAAGGCGGCCCAGGGAAAGGCCGATTTGATCATTTCCGAGCTCAATCTGGAAGACGCCAAGGGGCTTCAGCTATGCCGTGCGATCAAGGGAAAGGAGGCTACAGCCTCAATCCCCTTCCTGTTCCTCACATCGGACAGAGGCGAAGGGCTTCAGGCGGAATGCCTGGAGGCGGGGGCGGAGGAGTTCTTCCTCAAGCCTGCCGACCTCGATGTCCTGTCCCTCAAGATTAAACGCCTCCTCAGCACTAAACAAGCCGAGACAAAGGCGAGGGGCGTTCACGGGTCCCTGAGTGAAATGAAACCCTCCGACTTTCTCCAGACTCTGTCGGCAGCAGAAAAGGACGTGGAGGTTCGCCTGGAGCGGGCCAAGGAAAAAGGCGCCATCTTCATGCAAAAGGGGGAGGTCGTTCATGCGAACACGGGCAGCCTGAGCGGTGAGGAGGCTTTCTTTGCGCTCATGGCCTGGAGTGACGGGAGCTTCGAGATTGTCTCTTGTATGGATTTTCCCCCCCGCAGCATACAAAGCCCGCTCATGTCCTTGCTCATTGAAGGATACCGGCGACTGGACGAGTCCCAGGCTGAGGGCGATATGGGAGAAGACGAGTGAAACTTCAGACGATCAAAAGGCAGGTTGAGGTGGTTTTTGAAGATGGGACACGAAATGTTACCGCAGGAGTTTGGTTGCGTTTATTACCTGCGAAGCCGGCTCAGCCCAGAGGTTGCCGGCAGAATGCCCTAACCTGCGCCGATATGAAAAGCCTACTGCCCTTCTCTGGAATCGTCACACGGTTCGTCGTCACTCGTCCCTCTTGAGTGCTCCGGGCTGGGAGCATTCGTGCAAAAGGGTAAAGGCTCGGCCTGTTTCTTTTTGCTTTTTTCTTCCACTTCCTTATCTTCTTTGTCTTCCATGGGACCCACCCCCTGAGTCGGATTCTTGTCATTAAAACTATATACCCTCTCCCCTCTGTCAAGGCATCCCATCGCTCCTTGACGTTTAGGGAGTTGACACCTCGTCCCCTCTTCCAGTATCTCTTTGGCCTGAAGAGTGTGTATTTTTGATGAAAGAATCTCTCAAGAATTTTCTTCCTCTGAAAGAGTATTTTGTCCGAAACCGCAGGGTTCTGATCGCCGGTCTTCTCAGCCTTTTGGCCGTCGACTTTCTCCAGCTCCTGATCCCCATGGTCATCAAGAGAGCGATCGATGCCTTGACTCTCGGAGAGGCCACATCGACGGTGCTCCTTCGGTTCGGGGCCATGATCATGGCCATCGCATTTGCCATGGCATCCCTCCGGTATGTGTGGCGGCACTGTCTGTTCGGCCTGTCGAGAAAAATCGAAGAAGGGATTCGCAACAGGCTTTACGAACACCTTCAAACCCTGTCCGTTTCCTTTTACCATCGGACCAAGACCGGGGACCTCATGGCAAGGGCGATCAACGATATCAATGCGGTCCGCATGGCGACGGGCATGGGCCTGGTCGCGCTGACGGATGGCTTGATTCTGGGCGTTTCGGCCATAGGTTTCATGCTCTACATCGACCCCTCTCTCACCCTGATCTCGATCCTTCCGGCTCCCATTCTGATTTTCTTCACGAGGATCCTCACGCGACGCATGTCGAGCGGTTACGAAAGAGTTCAAGCCACCTTTTCAGACCTGACCGAGCGAGCCCGTGAGGCCTTTGCCGGGATCAGGGTGATCAAAGCGTATGCGAGGGAGAGCTGGACCTACGGGAAGCTGAAAAAAGAGGGAGAAACCTACATCCGTGAAAACATCCATCTGACCAAAACCATAGGCTTTTTTTCGGCCATGATGGTGATCTTCACCAATCTGGGGCTTGCCATTGTCATATGGTTCGGAGGCCGTCTTACGATCCTGGGCCACATCACGACCGGGGATTTCGTGGCTTTCATCAGCTATCTGAACCTTCTCATGTGGCCCATGATGGCTATCGGATGGGTCGCCAATATGATCCAGAGGGGGGCTGCCTCCATGCGGAGGCTCAACAGGGTCTTCAATGAAGTTCCTGAAATCCAGGATGTCGCGACTCAACAGGACGTGGGGCTCCTCCAAGGCGGAATAGAGTTCCGGGGTGCGGGCATCACCTATCCGGGGGCGGGAAGACCGGCGATCAGAGAAGTTCGCTTCACCGTAGAGGTCGGCCAGACGGTTGCCCTGGTCGGCAAGGTCGGTTGCGGAAAGAGCACCCTTCTTCAAGTGATTCCCCGGCTTTTCAATGTGCCGAGGGGAACGGTCTTCATCGATGGAATTGACATTCAGGACGTCCCTCTCAAGAGCCTGAGACAGAGCATAGGATTTGTAACCCAGGAGGTGTTCATCTTCTCGGACACGATCCGGAACAATGTTCTATTCGGCAGGGAAGGCGTTTCCGAGGAAACCCTCGTGAAGGCGCTAAAGACCGCCGAGATCTATGAAGAGATCATGGCGCTCGACCAAGGCCTCGATTCGTTGCTCGGTGAGCGGGGCATCACCCTGTCGGGCGGACAGAGGCAGAGACTGAGCATTGCCAGGGCGATTCTCACAGATCCCCCTGTCCTGATTTTGGATGATGCCCTGTCCATGGTGGACACCCGCACGGAAGAGCGCATTCTGAATCACATCCTCGAGTCGAGGAAAGGGAAGACCAATCTGATCGTCTCTCACAGAATCTCGACGATCAGCAGGGCGGACGTCATAGGAGTTTTCGTTGACGGAGAACTCGTTGAAACGGGTGATCACCAAACGCTTATCGAGAAAGGGAAAGAGTACGCAAGGCTCTACGAGAGACAGCGTCTGGAGCAAGAGCTGGAGATAGAACCGAGGAATAATGGGTGAAAAGGAAAAGGGGTGATGGAGTACCGGAGTAATGGAGTAATGGGTTACAAAGAACAACCAATACTCCAGCACTCCAATACTCCAATACTCCATCGAGTGGTGAGCGAGCCATGATCGGCGAATACGGATACATGGAAGAGGGCAAGCTGGGCAAGCCTTATGACCTGCGGTTGTTGAGGCGCTTGTCCCGCTATGCCTACCCCTACAGGAAGGTCATCCTCCTGGCCCTTGCCCTCACCATGCTGATCACGCTCATGGATCTCTCTCTTCCCTACCTTTCTAAAGTAGCGATCGACCGCTACATTCTCGCCACGTGGTACCGGGTGACCCTGGGCTCACTGGAGCCATCGGCAAAAGAGGAAATCAGGAAAACCCTCAGTCACGCTTTAGAGCAAAGCGAAGGCGGGCTGTACGCTTTCATCTCCCATGAAGAGCTGAAGAAACTGGACCCGGTTCTTGTGAATACACTCAAAAGCACCGGCATCCTTTCAGACAGAGGCTATTGCAGAGTTCCGCCATTGCCTGAAGACAGTCCTCTTGAAGAGGAGAGGGATGCCGTGTCCCTCCACGATGGAAGCCGGATGGTCCCCTTTGAGAAAGTGAACGCCATGAAACCGGATGAAATCCTGAAGGTCAGAGCCAAGGACATGGAAGGTCTCGGCCTGATAGGGCTCGTCCTCCTGGTCTTTCTGATCATCTCCTTCGGACTCAGCTATGGGGAGATCTACATCCTCGAGCTCATCGGCCAGAAGATCATGCAGGATATCCGCCTTGATCTTTTCGAAAGGATGCAGTCCCAGGCGCTCAGCTTCTTTGACCGGCATCCTGTGGGGCGACTGGTCACGCGGGTGACCAACGATGTGGAGAACCTGAACGAAATGTTCAAATCGGTGACGATCACCGTGTTCAAAGACATCTTCATCCTGACCGGCATTCTGGCCGTGCTTCTCTATTTGAACTGGAAGCTTGCCGTGGTCTGCTTTGCCCTGCTCCCCTTCATCTTCGGCTTAACGCTCCTTTTCAGCTCTCTTGCGCGTCAGGCCTTCAGAGAGCTTCGCGCCAAGGTGGCCAAGCTCAATGCCTTTCTCCAGGAGAGGATTACGGGGATGAGGATCGTTCAGCTTTTTGCCACTGAGGGATTTCAGAAGAAGACCTTTGCCGAAATAAACCATGAGAACTGTGTGGCAGGCATGAAGCAGATCAGGGTCTTTGCCGTTTTCATGCCCGTGATGGATCTCTTCTTGTCTTTTGCCGTGGCTCTCCTCATTTGGCACGGGGGAGGAAAGGTCATCAACGAGCAGCTGTCCCTCGGGTCTCTTGTGGCTTTTCTCAGTTACATTCAGATGTTCTTCCGACCCATTCGGGATATTGCCGAGAAATACAACATCATGCAGTCGGCCATGGCTTCCACGGAGCGCATTGTGGAGTTCCTTGACCATCAAGAGGAGATCCCTGAACCTGAGCATCCCGTGATCCCGGAACCGGTCCTGGGACACCTCCGGTTCGAGCAGGTCAATTTCGGCTACCGGAAAGAGGTGCCTGTTCTGAAGGAGGTCGGTTTTGAGGTGAAGCCCGGAGAGATGGTGGCGATTGTCGGGGCCACGGGAGCCGGAAAAAGCACGGTGGTCAATCTCATCGAACGGTTTTACGACCCGCTTGAGGGGCGTGTTCTGCTCGACGGCGTGGACCTGCGGCAGTGGCCCAAGAAGGATCTGCAGCGGCACATCGGTCTGGTGATGCAGGATGTGTTTATCTTTTCAGGAAGCCTTGCGGACAATATCCTGCTTGGAGACCATCACGAGGGCACGGAGGTTTTGGATCGTGCGATCGCCCAGGCGAATGCCCGCTCGTTCATTCAGAAATTGCCGAAAGGCATGGAGCAGGACATTGGAGAGGAGGGCTCGAACCTATCCGCAGGAGAACGGCAGTTGCTCTCCTTCGCAAGAGCCCTGGCCCACGACCCGAAGGTGCTGATTCTCGACGAGGCCACATCGAGTGTCGATCCGGAGACGGAACGTCTGATCCAGGAAGCAATTCTCACCATGACGCGAAAGAGGACGACCCTGGTGATCGCTCATCGCCTTTCTACGATTCGCAGGGCGGACCGGATCCTTGTCATGCACCACGGCAAGATCAGGGAACAGGGGACCCACGAAGAACTTATGGCCCTCAAAGGGGTGTACTACAAACTCAACAGGTTTCGGGAGGTGTAGCGGGGTGTCGAAAGAAAGTGACAAGGGACGAGTAACGAGTGACAAGTTAAGGTCTTGATCTCGTTACTGGCCACTCGTGACTCGTTACTAAGATGGGCGCCTCGTATCTGGACCTTTTTGAGCAACCTGCAAATCGGGTGTCTTTCAGCATCCAGCTAGAGGGACGAAACCGGTGTGCAGTCTTCTTCAAAGCCTGTCCCGGCATGAAGACAGTTCCGCTTTTTTCAGAATAAGAAGGGAATGAACATCTTGGTCTGCTGGATGTAGGTTTGATAGGCGGTGCCGAAGAAACGGATGTTCTCCGCTTCCTCTGCCTTGGCGGTCGCCACCAGGAAGACGGTGGCTGCCAGGGCGAGGATTGCGCTCAACCATGAGAGGTCCTTAAGAAACACTCCCCAGGTTAGGAAGAGCAGTGAGCTGTACATGGGGTGCCGAATGTACTGATAGGCACCAATCCTCACCAGCTGAGTCGTCTTCTCGAAGGCTATGGTCGCCCCATCGTCACTTCTTTGTTCCGTTGGCTTCCCGATCATGCGCAGGAGGTGCACCGCGTGCACGACGAGGAATGCGGAGGCAATCAGAAAGATCCACGAAATGATCTGCTGCAGGGAGAAGGGATTCCAAAACCAGTATTCCACGTTCAGCAGGATCAAGGCCAGAATAGCCTCCCACGCGAAGAACCGGTAAAAGCCGTGGGAACGAGGGGCGCGAAGAGAAGCCCGCGAGATGTAAACAATACCTGCGGTTGCGGCAACAAAGAGAACTGTTTTCAGCATGGCGTTCACCTCCTCAGAGACGGAACTCTAAAGCAGATGGGGTTTGCGGTCTTTGAGAAAAGGCAGCGCGGAGCGGACCTCCTTGACCTGGGCAGGATCCGCGTCGGCCATGACGAGGGTTTCTTTGTCCCCGCCGTGTGCAAGGACCTGGCCGAGGGGATCCAAGATAGCTGAGCCGCCTGTGAAAAGAAGCCCACCCCCTTCGCCGACGCGGTTGACCCCGACGACGAAGCACTGACTCTCGATCGCCCTGGCACGGAGCAAAATGTCCCAGTGGGCCTGCCGGGTCGAGGGCCAGGACGCGATGACCAGGATGAGCCCGCACTCATCCACCACAGCGCGAAAGATCTCTGGAAACCGCAAATCATAACACACAAAGGCCGCTGCACGAATCCCCTGAAGGTCAAAGGAAACCGGGTGATCCCCCGGGTCATAGGGTCCGTCTTCACCGAGAATGCCGATCTGGTGGATTTTGGCATACAAAGCCAGATCTTTCCCATCAGGCCCGACAGCCAGCGACACGTTCTGGGGTCGGGCGCTCCTGTTTTTTAGCGCAAACCCTCCGACCACAGCCATGTTCATTGCTCGGGCAATGGAGCGAAAGAGGCTGGGTGTGGGGCCGTCAAGGGTTTCGGCTGTCACGGAAACATCCATGGAGAAACCGGTGGAGAACATTTCCGGCAGAATGAAGAGGTCTGCGCCGGCTGCCTTTGCCTGTTCTGCAAATTGCCTGGCTTTCGCGTGATTCGCTTCACGATCGTGCCATGTGATATCCATCTGCACTGCCGCTATCTTCATCGTAAAACCTCTCCACCCTGTTTTCCTGTCAAACTGGGTTTCCATTTCTTGAGCCGGCGTATGGCTTCCCGGAGCGTTTCGTCTTTCTTGCAGAAGGCAAACCGGACCAGATGTCTGGCAGGACTGTTGCTGAAATAAAACGCTGAGCACGGAATGGCAGCCACCCCCGCTTTCTCAGGGAGCATTCTGCAGAAAGCAACATCGTCCTCGAAACCAAGAGACCGGATGTCCACGAGGGCGTAATAAGTTCCCTCCGGCACAAAAACCTGAAAGCCGAGGTGCCGCAGCCCATCACAGAGATAGTCTCTCTTCCTGGTGTAATCCGCCAAGAATTTCTCATAGTAGCTTTGAGGGGAATCAATGCCCAGGGCTACCCCTTCCTGCAATGCAGACTGACCGCAGAAGACGATGAACTGGTGGCTTGTTCGAACGGCTCTTGATAATTCAGGCGCCGCTACCACGAAGCCCTGCTTCCAACCGGTGAGGGACAGAGTCTTTGCCGTGGAGGAGATGGAAAACGCTCGGTGCCTGAGCCCCGGCACGGCAAGAAGGGTCACGTGCTTGCGGCCGTCATAAACCAGGTGTTCGTAGACTTCATCCCCGACAGCATAAGCGTCGTATTTCTCGCATAGGGACCCAATAAAACTGAGCTCTTCCAGCGTGAACACTTTTCCGCAGGGGTTGTGAGGCGTGTTGATGACAATCGCTTTGGTCTTCGAGCTGAAGGCTCGAGCCAGGATTTCCTTCGGGAGACTGAAATCAGGGATGTTCAAAGGCACGTAGCGGATTCTGGCCTGGGCTAAAGAGGCCAGAGGCGGGTAGCTGTCGTAGCAGGGTTCCAGCAGGATCACCTCATCTCCCGGTTCGACGATGCCAAGCAGGGTGGCGCAGATTCCTTCGGTGGACCCTGCGGTCACGGTGACCTCTGTGTCGGGGTCAACCTCCAGTCCATGGAATCGTTTCATCTTTCGCGCGATGGCCTGGCGAAGCTGCGGAATCCCAACGGATGGGCAGTACTGGTTGGGCCCACGCATGATGGCCTCGGCAGCTCTGGCGCGAACCTCTTCCGGCCCCTCGAAATCCGGGAACCCCTGGGAGAGGTTCACCGCGCCGTTTGCGTTGGCAAGGTTGGTCATCTCCGTGAAGACGGAAGTCCCGAAGGCTCGAAGGGATTGAACAACGACCTCCTTCTTTTCATCCAAATGGCTCTTAATCATGCCGTCAATCTCCTCGGAAATACAGTGCGACGAACATCTTTTGAGGAAACGCTACTATAAGGGAAGGCGAAGAATGGGGTCAAGATGAAACAGAAAGGCTTTTTCCCCAGGGATTTGACGTTGACTCGGCAAGTCTGCTAGAATTCTTGAAATGTTAAACCGTATTGGATGAGGCGAGGGCGTCTTCTTTTGATCATTAGAGATCAGGTACCAGGGGGTTGAAGAATGAAAGTCCATGAGTTTATGACAACCAAGATAGAGTTCATCGATGGGAACAAGAGCGTGTATGATGCGGTCGAGCGAATGGTGGATCGGCGCATCCGCTCCGTGGTGGTTCGATTTCCCGGCAAGGAGGCAGACTACGGTGTTCTCACCACACGGGACATCGTTTTCAAAGTGCTCGCCAAGGGAACAAACCCGAAGAAAGTCAAAGTCTCGGAAATCGCCTCAAAGCCTGTCGCCTGCATTGATAAGGATATGGATTTTGACGATGCGGCCACAACCATGGAGCGCTCGAATATTGCCAGGCTCTTTGTGTGCGATGAAGGCAAGATCATCGGTCTCATTTCGCTTTTGGATGTCATGGCCGCTGAGCTCGTGACAAGGGCAAGGGGAAATCATGATTCTTGAAAAGATCTTCTCTCACGGTAAGAAAGAGCGCCAGGTCACTGAAGACATCGAAAGGCACATCCAGCTTCTTTGCAAGGCCTGCCAGATCTTCAAAGATGCCCTGGAACGAAATGATCGCAATCTCATGTGGGAAGTGATTGAGCTCGAGAGAGATGCTGATGCTGTAAGAAGAGATGTGATTGCTCACATCTACGAAGGGGCGTTCCTGCCCTATATTCGCCCTGATCTCTGCAAGTTCGTCGAAATCGTGGACGAAGTGTTCGATCACCTCAAGGACACCGCATTTTTCAGCCTTGATTGTGAACTCCCCGAAGCGCTGAGAGAAGAGAGCATCCGGGTCGCTCTTCTCAATTTCAGGATGTGCGAGATGCTCCTGATTTCCTTTGAAGCCATGATCAAGGGAGCGGATCTTCGGGACAAGATCCTCGGCATCCGCATCTACGAGAAGAAGATCGATGACATCAAGCTCATTCTGTTCAAAGATGTGGAGCAGGTGCCGGTGGCCACCTTCTGGGAAGGGAAGAAACTCGCGGATCTGCTCACTGGACTCACGATGATCAGCGATTTCATAGAAGATGCCAGCGATCATCTTCAAATCATCAATGTCAGCACACGATGAAATGGAGTAATGGAGTAACGGAGTGTTGGAGGGATGGGGCGCGGCGCTCCCCAACTTTCCATATTATAGACGGTGAACGGTCTGAGACATGTGGAAAGTTCTGAGCGGCGTCTTTTTGGGTTGGAGCCTTGGAGCCAATGACTCTGCGAACATCTTTGGGACGGGGTATGCCACCGGCATTGTCAAGTACCGCACAGCGATCGGGCTGACCGCCGTTTTTGTCACACTCGGGGCGGTGCTGGAAGGTCCCAAGTGCATGGATGCCGTCGGCGACCTCTCCCGCTTGACGTCGACCGATGCCTTCTACTGCGCTTTGGCGGGCGCCATCACCATGACCGCCTTGACCGTCCTTGCGATACCTGCTTCGTGTTCCCAGGCCATCATCGGAGCCGTCATCGGCGCGGGAATACTCTCCGGCACGGCGGACTTTTCGAGGCTTTACAAGATCGTGGCTTGCTGGGTTTTCACTCCCATCTGTGCCTTGGTCACCGCGTACCTTCTCCATCGTATCCTGGGATTTGTCGTTAACAAAACCATCATCAGCCTCACAAAGCGAAGCCTTTTGTATTCAGGAGGCATTATTCTTTTCGGTTGCTACGGCGCCTACGCGCTGGGATCCAACAATGTGGCGAATGTCACGGGCGTTTATGTGGGCGCGGGCCTTTTGTCCCCCGAAACAGCTGCGGTCCTCGGAGGGTTGAGCATCGCTCTCGGCACGCTGACCTACAGCAGAAGGGTTATGGAGACCGTTGGAAAAGGAATCGTCCCTCTGGATCCTTTCTCGGCCCTGGTGGCTGTGCTTGCGGAAGCCCTCAGCCTGCACCTGTTCACTCAGATCGGCGTGCCCGTCTCCTCGTCCCAGGCCATTGTCGGCGCGGTTGTGGGGGTAGGACTCGTGGGTGATGTGCAAACCGTGAGTGTCAAGATGCTTGCGAGAATCGGCATCGGCTGGATCATGACGCCGGTATCCGGAGGGGTGCTGGCTTATTTCTTTATCAGACTCATGGCATAGGAGGCCACCATGATCGCTTTGAGCCGTATATGGAAGCTCTATTTCATCTACACAATCCTGCTGGTGGCCGGAGTGGCCCTTGCCGGTTTTGTGTTGGAGGCCCAGGTGAAAAAAAGCCTCATCGAACATCTTGAAGACGACGCCCTGACGCTGGCGAAGGTGATGGCCCATTCGCTGCCGGAGTCAGAAGACTCCTCCGTCCTTGACAAGTTCTGCGATTCTTTTAAAAACGTTGCAGGCGTCCGTATCACGTTGCTCGATAAAGACGCAAAAGTGATCGGGGAATCGGACACGGACATCGCAGGAAGAGCAACAAAAATGGACAGACCCGAAGTGCAAGAAGCCCTCCAAAAGGGAGAGGGAAGCAGCATCCGTTTCAGCAAGACCTTGAGGATGGATATGCTTTACACAGCCTTGTTCCTAAAAGAAAGGGGAAAAATCATTCGACTCGCCATGCCCATGACCAAGGTGAGAGTCTTCCAGAATGAAGTGATGATCCTTTTTACCCTCGCCCTGTTCCTCGTGCCGTTCTTTGCAATCATCGTCACCTTCTTCTTTACGAAGTACGGAATCTATCAAGGGAACAAGAAGCCCTCGATCCCTGTGCGAAACACAGGGGGTATTTCAAGGTCGGAGTTGCACGCCCGTTAGCAGACCACACCCCTCATCTCAAGAGCGCGAGAAGGCAGGCAACAACGCCGAAGCCGAAGAGGATGACCCCGGCAATCCTGTTGGCAAGCTGAAGTTGACTGACGGTGAGCTGGAGGTTGAAGAGACTGACGCCGGCCACGAAAATAGGCGCCCAGAGGGCCGACCCTAGAAAAACACCGATCACCAGCATTGCTGTGGAAATGTAGGCGTCCTGCCACCCGCCGATCCCCAAAGCGGAGAAGGTCGCCGTAAAGACCAGTACGGCCAGCGGGTTTGTCAGCATGAGGAAGAAGGAGGAACCGAAAGAGGCGACAAATCCATGGCCCCTTGCCTCAGGGGTCTTTTCAGTGGGGTGAGTGAGGAATATCTTGATCCCCATGACGATCAGTATGAGACCGCCGGCTAATCGAAGAACTGTGCGCTCGTTGGTCAGGAAGTTTGAAATATAGCTTACCCCAAACCCTGCGATGGCACAGTAGAAGGCATCCACCAAAGAGGCTCCGAGCACAGCAGCAACACCGGCCCCTTTCCCATCCGTCAATGTCCTCATGACGCACAAAAGGCCGATAGGGCCGAAGGGAACGCAGATGATAAAGCCCAGGATGAGGCCTTTGATGAAAAATGCTAACTCCATTCTTTCCCTGTGTCTTCCATCATGACGGAGGAGTGTCCTTTTTCTGTGCGGGGCTGGCGAGCCTATTCTTCTTCAAGTGAACTTGAATGGCCATCAGGGCGGCCGGTGTAATGCCGGAAATCCGGGAGGCTTGCCCTAAAGAAACAGGCCTCACTTTGCTGAGCTTTTCCCTGGCTTCCCTGGTGAGCCCGTAAACGGAGGCGTAGTCCACGTCTTCGGACAAACGCACGTTTTCCATGTTCTTGAGCTTTTCCACCTGTTTCTGCTGGTGTGCGATGTAGCCTTCGTATTTGACTCTTGTCTCCACCTCTTCAAAGACGCTCTCGCCTATTTCCTGAAGCTCAGGGGCAAAACGGAACAGGTGCTCGAAGAGGATCTCGGTCCTTCGCAACAACTGAGCAAGGGAGGTGATGTTCTTGATGGGGGTGGATCCCAGGCTTTTCAGTTGATCCACCGCAGAGGGCTCGGGCCTGACCTTCGTGTCGTTCAAGCGGTCAAAAAGGTTTTCGACAGCCTCTCTTTTCCTGCAAAACTGCCTGTACACATCCACCGAGACAAGACCGAGGCGATGGCCTGTGTCCCTCAGCCTGAAGTCTGCGTTGTCTTCTCGCAGGAGAAGGCGGTACTCGGCCCTGGAAGTGAACATCCGATAAGGTTCGTTGGTCCCCTTGGTGACCAGGTCATCCAGCAGTACGCCGATGTAGGCTTGGGATCGGTCCAGAACCAGGGGCTCCTGTCCGCGAACCTTCAAAACGGCGTTGATCCCGGCCATGAGGCCTTGAGCCGCCGCCTCTTCGTAGCCGGAGGTGCCGTTGATCTGGCCTGCGTGAAAAAGACCCTCGACCAACTTAGTTTCCAGCGTGGGCTTGAGCTGCAAAGGGTTCACAAAGTCGTATTCTATGGCATAGCCGGGTCTGAGGATCTCCGCTCGCTCGAGGCCCGCAACGGATCTCACCATTCTTATCTGGACGTCGATCGGGAGGCTCGTCGGAATGCCGTTGGGGTAAACCTCCACCGTGTCCAGTCCCTCAGGCTCCAGAAAGATCTGGTGTCTTTCTTTCTCTGCAAAGCGCACGACCTTGTCTTCGATGGAGGGGCAGTACCTCGCTCCGGTGGCCTTGATGATGCCGCTGTAGAGGGGCGACCGATCGAGGCCTTCTCGGATCAAGGCGTGGGTCTTTGAATTCGTGTAGGTGATGTGACAGGGAACCTGTGGCAGAGAGATTCGAGTGGTCGTGAAGGAAAAGGGTCTGGGTTTTGCATCTCCGGGCTGAACCTCCAGACCGCCATAGTCGATGGTGCGGCCGTTAAGACGGGGAGTGGTTCCGGTCTTGAGTCTTCCCACATCAAAGCCCAGGTCTTTGAGCTGCACCGAGAGGTGATTGGAAGGAGGGTCTCCCATTCGGCCTGCGGGGAAATGATCGAGGCCGATGTGGATGAGGCCCCTCATGAAAGTCCCTGTAGTGAGGATGACGGTTTTGGACAGGAACCTCTCATGAATGTGAGTTTCGATGCCTTCGATTCTGCCGTCCTTGACGAGAAGGCGGTCCACCATGGCCTGGCGAATGTCGAGGTTGGGGTGGCTCTCCACGACCCCCTTCATCCTTTTCCTGTAGCGGTCCATGTCATTCTGGGACCTGGACCCTTGGACGGCCAGACCCTTGCGGGTATTGAGGCGCCTGAACTGGATGCCCGTTTCATCCGCATTCTTGGCCATTTCACCGCCCAGGGCGTCGATTTCCTTTACCAGGTGCCCTTTGGCAAGCCCGCCGATGGCAGGGTTGCAGCTCATGGCCGCGATGTGGTCCAGATTGATGGTCAGGAGAAGGGTGGGGTGGCCCATGCGCGCCGCAGCAAGGGCTGCTTCGCAACCTGCGTGGCCGGCACCCACAACGATCACGTCATATGTTTTATCGTAGGTGGGCATAGATAAAAGAAAGGTACAAGGTGAAAGGCAAAAGGTGCCAGGAAAAAGAATTTGCCTCGACCCTCAAGCGGTTTTTACGAACGGATCCTTCAGTATAATCGATTCCTCCCGCCCCGGGCCTACGGAAATGATGGAGAAAGGAACCTCGATCACTTCTTCGATCCGCTTGAGATAGTTCCTGGCAGCAGCGGGGAGGTCATTCCAGTTTCTTGCAGAGGTAATGTCTTCCTGCCACCCTGGCATCTCTTCGTAGGCAGGAACGCATCGGGAAAGCCTCTTCAGGCTGGCAGGCATGGACTCCACTCTTTTTCCATCCAGCTCATAGGCCATGCCTATTTTCAGCGTCTTCAGGCCGGTGAGCACGTCGAGCTTCGTGACGCTCAGGCTGGTGAGCCCGTTGAGCCGTGCAGCATCCCTCACCGCAACGAGGTCCAGCCAGCCGCAGCGGCGCCTCCGGCCCGTGGTCGCCCCGAATTCGCAGCCTCTCTCCTGCATGTAATTGCCGATCTCGTCCGTCAACTCCGTGGGGAAGGGCCCGGCGCCGACTCGCGTGGTGTAGGCTTTCACAATGCCCAGAATGTGATGGAGCTTGTCGGGGCCCACACCCGCACCGCTGCATGCGGTTCCGGATAAGGGGTTGGAGGAGGTGACATAGGGATAGGTGCCATGATCGATATCCAGGTGGGTCCCTTGGGCGCCTTCGAAAAGGACTTGCTTGCCCTGCCGGATGGCCTGATCGATTTCGAGCGACACATTCGTCAGGTACGGTTTCAGAATCTCCCCTATGGCCAGATACCGATCATAAATGGGTTGAAACTCCAGAGGCTCGGCGTTGAGAAATCTCGTGAGGTAGAAATTCTTTTCCTTGAGGTTGGTCCTGATCTTCTCTTCGAGCGTGTCCGGTTCAAGGAGGTCGGCGGCCCTGATTCCAGTTCTCCCCGCCTTGTCTTCGTAGCATGGGCCTATGCCGCGGCCCGTGGTCCCTATCTTGTCTTTGCCTTTGGCCGCTTCTCTGGCCACGTCGACGGCTCTGTGGTAAGGCATGATGATGTGAGCCTTTTCGCTCAGGGCAAGACATTCCGGGCTCACATCCACCCCCTTCCCTCGCAGGGAGGCCATCTCTTCCAGAAGAACCTCCGGATCGAGCACCACGCCGTTGCCGATAAAACACTTGCTGCCTTTGTGAAGGATGCCTGAAGGAATGAGGTGGCAGATCGTCTTCTCGCCACAAACGACCAGAGTGTGACCTGCATTGTTTCCGCCCTGAAATCGGACTACCAGGTCTGCTTTTGCGCTCAGGTAGTCAACGACTTTCCCCTTGCCTTCATCGCCCCACTGGGTGCCTACGACCGCTACGTTCGCCATCGAATCTCTCCGAAATCTTTATTTCAGCAGGGAAATCCCCAGGAAGCCTGAAAAGGGACGCCTTGCTACAGACAAAAAGCCCATTTCTTGTAATCCTAAGAGCCAAGCCTTGTCAATGGGTTTATATTCGTGTACCTTGTCGAAACGATCGCCGAATCCGTTTCCCACCCTCACCCTAGCCTCCCTGTCGAGGGGGAGGGGTAAGTGGAGACTGGCCATAAGATAAAGGAGGCTGTGATGAGACTTCCACCACCTGATGTGCTCGGGCGCGTCCCTCTTGAGAAAACCATCAAGAGCCGCAGGACCATCCGGTCCTTTGCCTCTCGTGGCATCACGCTCAACGCCTTCTCGCAGATCCTCTGGGCCGCGCAGGGGATCATTGAACAAGGGGGCTTCAGGAGGTCGGTTCCGTCGGGCGGGGCTCTGTACCCTATCGATGTCTATGCGCTGGTGGGAGAGAGCGGGGTCGATGAAATCGAATCCGGCGTTTACCTCTACGAGGCCGGGACTCACGAAATCACCCTGGTGAAAGAGGGAGACCTAAGGCGGGAACTGGCAAAAGCCAGCCTGGGGCAAATGTGGATGGCAGGCGCGCCCGTCGACCTGATCATCACTGCAGAGTACAGCCGGAGCTCCTCCAAGTACGGAGAAAGAGGCGTGAGGTATTCCATGATCGAGGCCGGCCACGTGGGCCAGAACGTCTTTCTTCAGGCGGAAGCTCTGGGCCTCGGCGCGGGCATTGTGGGCGCCTTTAATGATCGGGAGGTCATCTGGGTGGCGAAGCTGGGTCAAGGCCATGAACCGCTTCTCCTGATGCCGGTAGGGTACAAGAAGTGAACGTCCTGAGGTTTGTTGACCTGCCATAGGGAAAACGCCTGCAGAGCGGGTCCCGCTATTTCTTCCAGAACTCTTCAATAGGGAGAAGCTTCTGATATCCAAAGACCTCGTCAAGCCGGACGAGCCACCTGTTGAAGACGGGCGCTCTCCGGATCAGGAGACGGGTGAGGTCGTGAATTCTCCCAGGCGGTTTGTTGAATGGGCATATGCGCAGGCACTGGGTGCAATCCACACGCCGCAGGCCCCAGTAACCGTAACATTTCTCTGCATCCACGTACCATTTGAGCACACCGGAATGATTAGACTGGTTCCGGCCGCTTGTCGTCATATCGCCATGGGGAATAGCTTGTGAAGGACAGTGAACCGCACACGTTTTGCAGGTCTTGCAGAATTCCACCACCCCGAAGGGGCGATACGTATCAGGCTCCAGTGGAAGATCCGTAAACACTTTGCACAGTCGCACTCGAGGTCCGAATCGCTCAGTGACAAGAAGGCCCATCCTGCTCCACTCCCCGAGACCGGCGGCCATGGCCAAGGGAATGCTCAAAGCCGTATCGTTGCCGCAGGGGACGGCCCTATAACCCAGACCGCGAATAAATGCTGCCACCGTGTTGGCGAGAAAGGCCATTTTGGAATAGCCAACACCCGTAGCAACACCCTGCAGCACCATGCTCGATGAGCGGAGAGTCCGGTAGTCCATTTCAATGGCCATAACAATGGCGCTGGTGCAGCCTTCCGGCAATTCGAGCGGGTAGTGCTCCCGGCTGATGGTGTTGTATTCATGGGAGTAGACCCAGTTCGGGTGTACCTTGCAGACACCGGCGAGGTCCGCTCCGAGGCGGAGGGCCGCGGCTTTTACAAGGCGGCTCATATTCTGAGGGGAGTCCTCGACTTTCCCTCCGGCCTCCATAAAGCGCTCGGCTTTCGGGTGAACACCGTCCCACGCAAAAAGGCCTGAGTTGCTCCTGGAATTGCCCATCCCAAAAGCCCACTCCAGGTTCCAGGCGGCATTCCGCGCCGTGAAGTCAAGTTTTCGCCACCCGGGCTTGTCCTGGTAAACAACATCTCCGTAAAACCGCCTCGTAATGATGGTTTCAAAAGCCGGATCCCAAAGAGAACGTTTGAACATCTCGTTCTTCTGGTCAAAGCGGTAGTCAGGAATCGGGAATCCGAGTTCGGCTGCAAGGGAAGTGTCTGTCATACGCAAACTCGATGGATTGGCGTTGAGGTCCCATCAACCATATCAAAGGGCTGACCCCTGTCAAGCCCAAAGGGTGGCGAGATAGTCCTTGAAAAATATTATTGAAGGAGGTTAAAAAATAGATAAGTTTCATTTGTCACTGTATATTGCCCGGATTGATCCGGTTGCTCGGGCTTTGAGGTGTCCATCATGTATGAGATTCGGTTTCATGGCCGAGGGGGTCAGGGGGCTGTGTTGGCCTCGAAGATCCTTGCCAAGGCACTGGTGGAGGAGGGGAAGTTTGTCAAAGCCATTCCTTCCTTTGGTTTTGAACGGCGGGGTGCGCCGGTGGAGGCGTACCTGAGATTCGACAGCAAAACCATACGTCAAAACACCAACATCTACCATCCCCACTGCGTGATCTGCCTTGATCCGACGCTGCCCAGGTCCGTCAATATTTTTCAGGACATGCAGAAGGAAGGGGCCTGGGTGCAGGCGACAAAGAAGAGCTTCGATCAGCTCATGAAGCCTGAAACCCTGACGAGAATAGGGCTTTGCGATGCCTTTGGAATCGCTTTGCGGATTTTCGGCAGGCCCATTACCAACTCCATTATGCTCGGTGCTTTCGCAAAGAGCACCGGCCTGGTGTCGCTCAGGTCCTTGCAGAAGGCCATGCAGTTTGCCGAGTTTCGCGATGCGGCGCTCGACAAGAACGTGCTTGCCGTAGAGCAGGGCTATGAGAACACCAAGGTGTTCGACGGCTCGGGAAAGGAGATCCTATGAAACAACAGGCCCGGAAGGCTTTTGACCAATCCCGCATTCCCGATGATCTCTGCCCCATCGCGACGGAGCTCAACGTGCTGCGAACCGGGGACTGGAGAGCGGAGCGGCCGGTTGTGGATCGGGATAAGTGCGTGAAGTGCGCCACCTGCTGGACCTACTGCCCGACCCAGTGCATTGTGGAGAAAGAAACCTGGTTTGAAGCAGGGTTGGAGATCTGCAAGGGGTGCGGCGTCTGCGCTCAGGAGTGCCCGCACCACGCGATCACCATGATCGAGGAAGTAGAGGAGTAACTATGTCCAAGACACTTGTTTGCGACGGCAACGAAGCGGCTGCGTGGGGAGTCGCCCTGTCCCGGCCCGACATGGTGGCGGTGTATCCCATCACGCCCCAGTCTTCGCTGGCCGAGTACATTTCACAGTTTGTGGCGGACGGGATCATCAAGGCGGATTTGATGGACGTGGAAGGGGAGCACAGCGTTCTGTCCGTGCTCCAGGGGGCTTGCCTGGCCGGCGCCAGGACCTTTACGGCAAGCTGCGGCCAGGGCCTGGCGTTCATGTTTGAGCCCTACTACCGGACGCCTGCTTTGCGGCTGCCCATTGTCATGTCCATAGTCACCAGGGACGGGATCACCCCCCAGTCGGTTTGGGGGGGCCAGCAGGATGCGATGACCGTGCGCGAGGCAGGATGGATTCACATGTACTGCGAGAACGTGCAGGAAGTGCTGGACACTGTGGTCATGGCCTACAAGATCGCGGAGCACCGCGATATCATGCTTCCCGTGAATGTGAACCACGACGGCAACTATCTCTCCTACGGAGTGGAGAAGGTGGAGCTGCCGGACCAGGACGAGGTGGACGCGTTTTTGGGCAGAAAGGATACGAATTGGCACGTGGCGCTCGACCCCGAGCGGCCCATGGCCGTAGATCCGCTGACCGGCGGGGCAGGAGGCGCGGGGCCGGCCCTGTTCGTTCGTTACCGCAAAGGATTGTGCAAGGGAATGCAGAATGCCTTGAAGGTGATCCCGCAGGTGCATGAAGAGTGGGCAAATCGTTTTGGCAGATCCTACGCACCTCTCGTGGAAGAGTACCGTCTCGAAGGTGCGGAGTACGCGCTTGTCACCATCGGCAGCATGACTGGCGCTGGGAAAGATGCGGTGGACCTGGCCAGAGAAGCGGGAGAAAAGGTGGGGCTCATCAAGGTCAAGACCTTCCGGCCCTTTCCCTTGGAGGCTTTGCGCAAGTCCCTTTCAAAAGTCAAAGCCGTGGGCGTGGTGGACCGTTCCGTGAGCTTCGGGTGGAATTCCGGGCCGGTGTACCAGGAGCTGCTGTCTGCCCTGTACGGGTTGAATCAACGGATACCGGCCATCAGCTTTATCGGAGGGCTTGCCGGAGCGGACATCACGATCGAGCACTTCACCAGGGTTATCGAAACGACCGCCAAGGCGCTCAAAGGGGAAGCGGCTGAAGGGCCGATATGGCTGAATGAATGAACAGCTGTCGGCTGAAGCCGACAGTTTGAGGGACAAAGGGACAAAGTGGCAAAGGGACAAAGTCACTTCATTGTCTCTCTGCGTTTTTCTCTGCTTTGTGCCTGTGTGCCTTTGCAACTTAGTGTCTTCATTAGGGTGCGAGAACAAACCTAGAGGCGAGGGTTCTTCCCATACCCTGAGAAGGGCAGTCTGAAAGGATTTGTATGCTTCACACCAAGTATCTCATCATCGGTTCCAGTCATGCCGGACTGTCGGCTCTGGATGCCATCCGGCTGCAGGACAAGGAAGGTTCTCTGATCCTGGTGACTCAAGAGTCATGCCTTCCCTACTCTCCGACTATTCTTCCTTATGTGCTCTCGGGCCAGGCCCAGCCGGAGAAGGTTTTCCTCAGAGATCAACAAAGCCTCGACAGCCTGTCCGTTGTCTTCAAGCCAGGAGCAAAGGTGGTGGCCGTGGACGGAAGCAGCCGGCAGGTAACCCTTCAATCAGGGGAAAAGATCAAATATGAGAAGCTTCTATTGGCCACGGGCGCAGCACCCAAGCTCCCTCCTGTCCAAGGGCTGGAAGCCGTGCCTCACCATGTCCTTCGCACCCTCGAGGATGCCTTGGGCTTGCGGTCGAAAATCCGAAAGGGTGGAACCGCTCTGGTGATGGGAGCCGGGCTCATCGGCCTGCACGCAGCCGAGAACCTTGCAAAGGGAGGCATGAAAGTCGTCGTGGTGGAAGCCCTGTCCCAGGTGCTGCCCGGTTACTTTGATGAAGAAGCTTCGCAAATAATCTGCAAGGCTTTTTCCGATAACGGGATCAAGATCCGGCTGAATGAAAAGGTGTCAAGGGTTGAAGGAGGCGACGGCGAAACTGCTTTGAGCGTCGTGTCCGGAGGAAGTATTTCCGCCGGGCTGATCGTGGTTGCCACCGGCGTTCAGCCGAGAGTGGAGGTCCTGGCAGGTTCAGGGGTGGAGGTGGACCAGGGGATCCTCGTGGATGAGAGGATGAGAACCAACGTGAGCGGGATCTGGGCGGCCGGTGACGTGGCCCAGGCAAGAGGGTTCTTTGAGTCATCAAAGATCCTGAACGCCACCCTGCCCAATGCGGTGGAGCAGGGACGGATCGCGGGCATGGATATGGTGGAGGATCCGGCGCTGAAAGGCTACCAGGGAGCTGTTAGCCTGAACACGTACAGGTTCTTCGGCCACAGGGCCTTCTCTGTCGGAATGATCAAAGCGGAAGCGGGGTGTGAGGTTGAAAAGGTTGTTGTTCCCGAGAGCTTCAAATATCAAAAGCTCGTCCTCAAAGAGGATCAACTGGTGGGAGCCTCGGGAATCAACTCCGACCTGGACCCTGGCATCATGGTTCAGCTCATCCGGCGAAAAGCGTATCTGGGCGATGTGAAAGCAAGATTCTGCGCCTCGCCTGTGGAAACCAGCCGGGTCATGATGACGAGCATCTGGAGATAAAAACTAATGATCAAAGCACGAAATCAGAATTTCTTGCTTCGAATTTAGGATTTTTCCATCCTTTGGAGGGCCATAGAGGTGGGCAACAGTTATAAGACTATTGCTTTTTACCAGGACAAGTGCGACGGGTGCGGGGATTGCGTGCCGGCATGCTCGAAGCATCACACCGGAACGACAGATCCGGGTCACTCTCGCATCAAGGTGGCAAAAGATGGGGAAGAGAATTCCTTCGGGGTCGCCCTGTGCCGTCAATGCGGACAGCCTCAGTGCGCGATGAACTGCCCCTCCGGAGCCCTGACCAAGGACCCGAGCACCGGGGTTGTGAATTGGGACAAGGACAAGTGTGTGAACTGCCAGCTCTGCACATTGGCCTGCCCATACGGTGGAATCACTTACAACACCCTGACTGATCAGGTGATGAAGTGCAACTTCTGCGACGGCGATCCTGCCTGCATCAAGGCTTGCCCAAGAGGTGCCCTTGAGCTGAAGAAGGTCGCATCGATCTTCAATGCCTGGGGCGACCTGGAAGATCTGGTTGTACCCGGCCTCTCCGCTTGCCTGGGGTGCAACTCTGAAATGCTCCTGAGGCACACCCTTCGCCGAATAGGATCCAACGTGGTTGTGGCCACACCGCCGGGATGCATTGCGGGTGTGGGCTCCGTGGGGGTCAATGCAAAGACGGGGCTGAAGACCCCTGTGTTCCACCCGTTGCTCACCAACACCGCTTCCATGCTGGCAGGCGCCAGGCGCTACTATAAGCGCATCGGCCGCGATGTGACCATGCTCGCTTTCGGGGGAGATGGGGGCACGGCCGATGTGGGATTCCAATCCCTGTCAGGGGCCGCCGAGCGGGGCGAGCAGATGATCTATATCTGCGTGGACAATGAAGGGTACATGAATACTGGGGTGCAGCGCTCCAGCACCACCCCTTACGGCGCGTGGACCTCAACGACCCCTGTAGGCTCTGTCCTGCGAGGGAAGACCCGCGAGGCCAAACCCATGCCTCTTCTCATGGTCATGCACAACTGCGAGTATGTGGCGACCGCTTCGACCGCCTTCATGGAAGACTACTACGCGAAGGTTGAAAAGGCCATCGAGGCCGCCAAGAAGGGGATGGCCTACATCCACGTGTTTTCTCCGTGCCCTACAGGCTGGCGATTCCCTCCCGGCAAGCTCATCGAGGTGGCTCGCAAGGCCGTGGAAACAAACATGGTTCCTCTGTGGGAGTTCGAGTTGAAGGAAGGGCGAATCCGTTTTACCCATCCCGTAGACAATCCCCTCCCTGTTCAGGCCTATCTTTCCCTCATCGGCAAATACAAGCACCTTGACGAGAAGCAGATTGCCTTTATCAAGGAGCAGACCGAACGGAAGATCCGGGTGCTGAAAAACTTCGCGCGGGAGGATGAGAAGGGAACAGTCCCAAATGCGGCCTAACCCTGTTTTGGGGACTCGCCACGCTTCGATTGCTGTCTGAGGGTCTTTGCGTCTACGGCGTCTTTTTCGCGGCCTGTAGATTCTTTGTTCTTGATGAGCAGGTCTAAAGAGAGGACGGGAACGGGCAGGCCTTCAATCTCTATGACGACAGCTTTGGGTCGAGCTTCCTCATAATCGACGCCGTCTATAGAGGTGATCATGTCGATCCGCCTGGGGGCGACGCCAATCTGATAAACGGTACCGGGGCGAGTGAAATCGTCTTCGTGAACTCCGGTAAGGGGTGCCCCGAAGCGAGCGAGGGATCGAAACACGCGCTTGGAATTTCTTGGGGATGGATCGACCCAAAGATCCAGATCCCCGGTAGCTCTTGGAAAGCCATGGGCGGCCATGGCGTATGCACCGACCACCATAAAGCTAGCGCTCTCTTCTAACAAGAGCTGCAGCATCTCTTTGTAGTCTTCGTTCAGCATCGCTGGAACCCAAAAACGAGTAGACGTCCTTTGTTATCTCCCAAACCAGAGAAAGCCGATAGGCCGGTGTCCCTTCCACATAGCCATTATCTTGATCTTCGGTTTGCTTTATGAGTCGGACTTGATTCCGATTGAGCCGTTCCATGTCTCAGGACTCCTGCCGTCTTTCAAGGGCAGAATAATCCATTTGGATTGAACCGTCAAGCTGTCCGGAGCTTCTGTGAGGACCTTCAAAGAATGAACAAAGGACGGTGGTTGACAAGGGGAATCCTGCCCATCTATACTTCGCCGAGATTCCGGAAGCTTGAGACGTTTTTCTTGCCAAGAAACGTGGTTGAATAAAAGGCGTTGCGGCAGGCGAAAGGCGACAACCAATTTATTTCGATGGAGGGCTACCAATGAAGATCACAGGGATCATCGGGCGAGGTTTTCTGGTTGCAGTGTTCCTTATAGGCCTTGGCATTCTCGTCTCAACACCCAGCGTCAGCGCACAAAAGGTTGAACTTTCTCTGGCCCATCAAGCTCCCCCCACCTTTGTCTACCAGATTATCTCGGAGAAGTATAAGGAGATGCTCGAGAAGAAGGTCGGCGACAAGGTGACCGTGAAGATATTCCCTGCGGGCCAGTTGGGAGGCGAAAAGGATTTTCTCGAAAATGAGATCATCGGCAGTCTGGACATGGCCATCACTCAGAGCTCCCTCATGGCCCTGTGGGAGAAGCAGATGAGCTACATTGACATCCCTTTTCTTTACAGAGACACGGATCATGCCATCAAGACGATGAACGGGCCTATCGGGCAATCGATCAACCAGAAAATGGAAAAACATGGGATAAAAGTCCTTGCGTGTTATGACCTCGGATTTCGATGTGTCTACAACCGGAAGAAACCCGTTTTTACCCCCGCGGATTTGGCTGGGATGAAGTATCGGGTGATTCAGAATCCTCTTTACGTGGATCTGAAAAACTCGTGGGGAGCGAAAGCGGTGCCCATGAATTTCGGGGAAGTGTACACCGCGATGCAGCAGGGGGTGATTGATGCCGCAGGGCTTGAGCCATACTCCTACTTCATCATGAAACACTATGAAGTGGCTCCCTATTTCTCTTTCACCAATCATAAGTATCAATCCTTTGTGCTGAGCATGTCCAAGAAGAAGTTCGATGCCCTTCCAAAGGAGTTGCAGGATGCCATCGTCAGCACGGCTCAGGAACTGATCCCCACCGCCGTCCAGATCACAAGGGATATTGACTACAACATTATCGGGAAACTGGCCCGGGAGCATAAGGTCCAATTCAATACCGCCGATATCGAAGCTTTCAAGAAGGCTTCGAAGGAGGTCGCCGACACGCACTCGCAGGATGTCGGCATGGACATCATAGAAAAGATAAAAGCGGTGAAGTAGCATAAAATCCCTGTGATAGAGAGAGGGAGGCTCGAATGAACCCCCCTCTCTTTCTTCTTTCCTGCGGCGGATGACTCCAGAGAAACCCATGAACGATCATCCCTTGTTTGATTTCCTGAGAAGAAGGCGCTAAATGGGCAGTCTTGAAAGCGCCAACGAGGCCATTTCTCGTGTGACTCAGTATGTGGCTGCACTGCTCATGGCCGCCATGACGATCCTTGTCTTTCTGCAAGTCCTCTTCCGATACCTTCTCGATTCACCGCTGGACTGGTCCGAAGAACTCGCCAGTTTCGCCTTCGTCTGGATGGCCCTGCTGGGCGCCTGCGTCGGGCTGAAAAAGGATGAACATCCCCGCCTTGACCTCATCATCAGCCGTTTGCCGCAGAAGACGCAGAGGCTGATTCGCATTCTGTTCAACCTGGCGATCTTGTCGATGCTGGCCCTTCTTGCTTACTACAGCCTGAAACTGACCGTTTCCATGCGGCTCCAGTTGACGGCTGCGTTGCAGTATTCCGTGTCCTTTGTCTATGCCGTTCTGCCCGTATCAGCGACCATCATGATCATCCATCTGGGTGTAGAAACCATCGTGCTGCTTAGACGGAGAGAGGGGAATCGCAACGAATGATGGCTTTTACCCTATTCGGAAGTTTTCTCATCCTTCTCCTCTTTGGGGCACCGATCGTATTTGCCATTGGAGTCGGCACCACCGCGGCGCTCTTGGTGGGCGGGATTCCCCTTGAACTCTTGCCCCAGAAGATATTTTCCGGGCTGGCCCACTTTCCCTACCTGGCGGTGCCGCTTTTCGTACTGGCAGGCATGCTGATGGAAACCGGCGGGATCTCGAGACGGATTGTGGAACTGTCCAATGCCCTGGTGGGTCACATTCGCGGCGGGATGGGCATGGTCGTCATGGTGGCGACCATCTTCTTTTCCGACATTTCAGGGTCATCCGCTGCGGACACGGCGGCCATCGGAAGCATCATGATCCCTGCCATGAAGAAGAGGGGCTATGCCCCGAATTTCGCAGCGGCGCTGGTAACTGCCGCCGGAGGCATGGGAGTCTTGATCCCTCCTTGCCTGACCATGGTGGTCTTCGGAAGCCTGACCAATACGTCCATAGGAGCCCTTTTCCTGGCAGGCTTTGTGCCTGGGATCAGCTTGGGGCTCATGCTCATGCTCGTAACCTACATTATCGCGCGAAAGAAGAACTTCCCCAGAGAAAAACGGGCGACCCTCTGGGAATTATTGTTCGCCGTCAAAAGAGCCTTTCTTTCTCTCTTCATGGGGGTGATTATTCTGGGAGGCATCCTGCTCGGCGTCTTTACCGCGACTGAAGCAGCCGCCGTGGCCGTCATCTATGGCTTTGTCCTTTCAACCGTCATTTACCGAGAAATAGGGCTATCCCAGGTTCCCAAGATTTTGTGGGACTCCGCCGTCATATCCGGAGTGGTGATGCTGGTCGTGGGCATCTCTTACGCTTTCGGATGGGTAATGGCCAAAGAACAGATCCCCATGAAGCTGGCTGAGTTCATGACTCAGCTGCCTGGCGGAAAAATCGTGTTCCTGTTTGCCGTCAACCTGCTTCTGTTGGTGATGGGCATGTTCTTCGACGCCTCTCTTTCGGTGGTCATCCTGGTGCCGATCCTCTTTCCTGTGGCCCTGAAACTCGGCGTGGATCCGGTTCATTTCGGGACTTTTGTCGTCATGAATCTGGGGATAGGCTTTACAACCCCCCCCTATGGGCTCTCCCTGTTCATCGCATCCGGGATCGCAAAGATCCCGATGACATCTATTATTAAACCTCTTCTTCCCTATATTCTCACCATGATCGGGTTTTTGTTTGTCGTGACGTACGTGCCGTGGTTCTCCCTGGTCTTGCCAAGGCTGCTGATGGGGTATTAGATGAACCCGACGAGAGGGCGAGGAAATGGCCGGCATCCGTAAGAGTGAAGCGCTCAAATCCCTTGCCATGGCGTATGCACGCCCCGCAACCCTTGAGGAAGCAGTCAGGCTCGTTGCCTCCCAGCCGAGGGCGTCAAGAATTCTTGCGGGTGGTACAGACCTTCTTCAGAAGTTTTTCTCAGAGAAAACCCCTGAAGCCACCCTTGTCTCTCTGCGCGGGATTGAGGAATTGAGGCGAGTGGAAATGGGGCAGGAGGGACAAGTGTTCATCGGATCCATGGCCACCCACGCAGAGGTTGCGCTGTCTCCCCTTGTAAAGGAATCCTTCCCGGCGATAGCTAAGGCTTCACGCTGTGTCGGTTCTCCGGCCATCCGAAACAGGGCAACCATCGGAGGAAACATCTGCAATGCTTCGCCCTCCGCAGATACGGCTCCTCCTTTGCTGGGCTATAACGCGAAAATCGTGATCACAGGAGCAACCGGAGAGCGAGTGGTCCCTATTGAAGATTTCTTTACCGGCCCCTCCACCACTGCTCTCAATCCTGGGGAGATCCTCAAGGGATTTATCCTGATGCCCCCGCGTGGCTGGGTGGCGGATTATGAAAAACTGGGTGCTCGAAAAGCCATGGAGATAGCCCTGGTCAATGTCTGCGTTGCCATCCAAAAATATGGAAACGGCTTCTGTTCTGATCTGCGGATTGCCCTGGGAGCAGTTGCTCCGACCCCCAGGAGAGCCGAAAAGGCGGAAAGACGCCTAAAAGGGGAAAAGATCACCGCAAAGCTCATCGGCGAGGCAGCCGAAGCTGCGGCTGAAGAAGCGCGGCCGATTTCAGACCTCCGCGCCTCTGCAACCTACAGGAAAGAGATGGTCCGTTTCCTGGTGAAAAAGCTCCTTTCCGAACTCGCGGGAGTCCATTAACCTTTTGGAGATGCCTGCTTCAACACGATGAAACTGTCCCTTTTCATCAATGATCGGAAATACTCGCTGGATGTTCCTGCCCACGAAACTCTGCTGCGCGTTCTCAGGGAGAGGTTAGGCCTGAACGGCACCAAGGAAGGATGCGGGTCCGGTGAATGCGGTGCCTGCATGGTTCTCCTCGACGGCCGCGCTGTCAATGCCTGTTTGATTTTGGCTGCAGACTGTGACGGCTCAACCATCACGACCGTCGAAGGCCTGGCTCCCGATCATCAGCATCTGCATCCGCTCCAGGAATCCTTTGTTCGACGAGGCGCTGTTCAATGCGGCTATTGCTCGCCGGGCATGCTGATCGCGGCCAAGGCCTTGCTGGATGGCAACCCCAACCCCACGCGCCAGGAGATCAGGGAGGCCATCTCAGGGAACTTGTGCCGGTGCACCGGGTACAAGAGGATCGTGGATGCGATTGAAGCTGTCGCGCGGCACAGTCCGTTCCCGCCAGTTGAAGCCCAGTCCAATATCGGGAAGAGCGTCGTTCGATCGGATGCAATTGACCATGTCCGAGGGGTGTCGTTGTTCGGCGCAGACATCTCGAGACCCAACATGGTCTTCGGCAAGATTCTCAGGAGCAAGTATGCCCATGCGCGAATCAGGAAAATCGATACCGCGGAGGCGGAGAACCTTGAAGGGGTCCTTACTGTGGTCACAGGCCGCGAGCTTGACCAGGGACATTTTGGCGTGGATATCAAGGATCGAGTGGTCTTTGGGACGGATAAGGTGCTCTACAGAGGAGACGCCGTGGCAGCGGTGGCTGCCCTGAAAGAGGAAATTGCCAGCCGAGCCCTCGATCTTATCAAGGTCGAATATGAACCGCTTCAGCCGGTTTTTGACGTCGTGGAAGCCATGGCCCCGGATGCCCCAGTGATCCATGAAGGCCTTGACGCCTATGAGAGGAATTTCGACACGGAGCAAAAGGGAAACATCTGCACGGTGGCCACCGTCAAAGTGGGAGACATAGAAAAGGGTTTCGCCGAATCAGATTTCATTCTGGAAGATCACTTCACCACAGAGATACAGCATCAGGCGAGCATCGAAACGCATGCGGCCGTGGCTGAGGTCGATGCGCACGGCCGAATCACGGTCTGGTCGACGACGCAGAAACCTTTTGCCATGAGACGCTACCTGTCTCAAGGCCTCAGAATTCCCATCAGCTCGATCCGGGTCATAGCCACCAGGATAGGAGGGGGGTTTGGAGGGAAGCTGGAGTTGATCGTGGAGCCTTACTGCGTTGTCCTTGCGAGGAAGTGCGGGAGGCCCGTCAGGATAGTCTACTCCCGGGCCGAAGAGTTCCTGTCCACAACCCCTCGACACGGGACCCGTTTCTGGGTGAAATCCGGAGTGAAGAAAGACGGAACCCTGGTGGCGCGAAAGGTGAAGCTGGTTTACGATACAGGCGCTTACTCGGGAAACGGCCCGACAGCGGTAACGCTCTCCTGCAACCTTGTGGTCGGGTTGTACCGTATTCCCAACCAATGGGTCGAAGGCTACTGTGTATATACCAACAAGATGAATTGCGGGAGCATGAGAGGCCCTTCAGCACCGCAGACCACCTTTGCCCTTGAGTCCCACATGGATGACCTGGCGAGGGTCATAGGGATGGATCCTTTGGACTTTCGGCTGAAAAACCTTCTTGAACAAGGAGAGAAGACAGGTGTCGGCCAGACTCTTGTCGATGTGGATTACAAGAAAGTCGTGAGGGAGGCGGCAGACGCCATCGGATGGAGAAAGATCACAACAGACAAAAACGTCGGCAAAGGGATGGCGTGCGTCTTCTGGTTGAGCGGGGGATGGTCGACTTCTGCAACAGTTAAGATCAATGAGGACGGCACGGTCAGCCTGATCACGGGCGCGGTGGATATGGGGACGGGGTATCTTTACACGAGCGTTCCGCAGATCGTTGCAGAGGAACTCGGGCTTCGGGCGGAAGAGATTCATCTTGTTCAAGGGGATACGGACGAAACAACCTATGATCATGGAACGGGAGGAAGCCGCGGTGCATTCACGGTCGGCAGGGTGGCTCAGGTGGCTGCGCAGAGAGCCAGGGAAGAGCTTCTCCGAGAGGCGGCGGAGCGGTTGGGCGAAGACACCGATGCCCTTGAAACAAGAGATGGATGGATTTTCATGAAAAACCATCCCCAGAGGAGAGTGAGTTTTGCCGAGATCTCTTATGATCGCCACATCAAGAGAGGGGGCCCGGTTGTGGGCACGGCTTATCTCCTGCCGGAAATGGACGACATTGATGAAACCCGCGTTAAGGGGCTGACCTTCTCAGCCTTTAGAGGGAACACGATCGGATGCCATGCGGCCGTCGTGCAGGTGGTTCCGGAAACAGGGCATGTGGAGATCAAGAAATATGTGGCGGCCCACGATGTTGGACGGGCCATCAACCCCAAGGCCGTGAAAAGCCAGATCGAGGGAGGCGTGGGCATGGGAGTCGGGTTTGCCCTTCTGGAAAGGGTGATGATCGGGAAAGAAGGGCAGGTCCTGAACCCTGATTTCCGCGATTACAAATTGCCCACCTCGCTGGATGTCCCTGAGACAGAGGCCATTATTGTGGAGATTCCGGCCGGCGCAGGTCCTTACGGAGCGAAAGGTGTGGGAGAACCGACCATGGCTCCGCCTGCCGCGGTCATTGCGAATGCGATTTGTGATGCGGTAGGGGTGAGGATGCGCAGCACCCCCATGACCCCTGAGAATGTTTTCGGGGAAATCTCAAGAAAAGGCAAGCGCAAGTGAGGAACCGCACCTGCATCGAGTTCGTTCAAAGAGTCGTAAGATTGGTGGGAGCTTCCGGATGTCAGTCCTGAAAGGTGCAGCTTGTCAATGCGCTTTGTTGAGTCTATACTGTGCTGATGTCGGATTGGATTGCAATAGTCATCCTCGGGATCATAGAGGGGATCACCGAGTTCCTGCCCATCTCCTCCACCGCCCACCTGCTCATCTTTGAGAACTGGCTGCCGCGGCAGACGGATCTGTTCAACATTGTCATCCAGAGTGGAGCGGTCCTTGCGGTGCTACCGCTTTTCCCTGAGCGCCTGCATCAGTTCGTCTTCCAGTGGCGCGAGAAGGCTACCCAGGACTATGGGTTGAAAATCCTTTTGGCCGTAGTCATCACAGGCATCGGCGGTTTGCTCCTGGACAAGGCTGGGTTCAAACTGCCCGAAAGGCTGTGGCCGGTTGCCTGGGCAATGCTCATAGGCGGGATCGGGTTTCTGGTGATCGAGCGATGGTTAAGCGGCCGCAACCCCCAGGGTCCGGTGACCTGGTCTATCGCAGTGGTTGTCGGTATCGGTCAGTTGATTGCCGCGGTGTTTCCAGGCACCTCGCGTTCGGGCGCGACAATCCTCCTCATGCTGATGCTCGGCCTGAGCAGGCCGGCAGCGACGGAGTTTTCCTTTCTCGTCGGGATTCCCACGATGCTCGCTGCAGGCGGGCTCAAGATTTTTCAAGCGCTCCGCCATCCGGCCGCCGGGGGTGCCCCTGAGCAGTGGGACATGGTGCTTCTCGGCTTCATCGTCTCCGCAGTGGTTTCCTTTGTCGCTGTGAGATGGCTGCTGCGCTACATCCAGACCCACACCTTCATTGTCTTCGGCTGGTACCGCATCGTGCTCGCGGCAGTGCTTTTTATCCTTTTGCTCATCTAGCTTTAAGAATGCTCAACGAAACGCAGCACCTCGCCTCCTCCTGCCTCTCAGACAACCTGTATGATGCTGTCAATTAACATTTGGTATACTTGAATTTGGCTCGCCCAAAAAACGATCGATTACCGATCCAATACTTCAATGAGTGAGGTTCCAAGGATTGGTGGATTCCGGCGATCCATCCGGAGAGCAGCATAGGGTATCTATTCTGGACTTCAAAATCCCCCCGGGTTGCTTTGAGATACCATGGGTATCGTTGAACACTTGCTAGCAAAACGTCTGAGGAATCAAATCGCAGTTCGCATTTGATTGCGCCGGGCGACGTGTTATACCTGTCAGGCCTTGAGATAATCAACCTTACCCCATTGCTTTTTTATGATTCCTGCTTAAATTAGAAACGGATTGAGTGCCATCCAACTTCATCACCCACGAAATGACCTTGTTATGCCTTGTAGTGTCCGAAAGTCATAATCAAGAAAAAGGGAGTTTGAGGCCTGGCGCTTAACAGGTTTCTAAAGGTGCGCGTGCATCTTTTCTGCCGGTCATCCTCAAATAGAACTGAAAAAAGAGTTGCACCGGAGAGAATAACGGCATCCTCGGAAGCCGGGAACCAAAAGGTCCCGTTGTCTTGTCAATCATCAGCCTCACCCTATAACTGCCAGATATTAATTTAACAATCACCACGGGCTTAACATCGAAGGGACAGGTTCTCGCTTCTCCATATACTTGAATCCCACGAGAGGCCCTTCGCAGAGGGAAACTACTAATTGAAATTCCTTAACCAAGCTCCCGACTGGACACGGACGTTCTATCGGGAGTTTGAGACCTTCCGTCGAAAAAGAGATTTTTTCACAGCAGACCAGGGGTGCAGCAAGCGGCTATTCCTTCGCTTTTTTCTTTTCAGTTTCTTGGGATCGCTTACCCTCTCATTATATCCTCGTCTTTTGACGTCAATCTAAAATCTATACAAAACGTGATTTAACCGATGTAGCAGTGTTTCCACGAGTAACCCTTTAAAAAGAACAGGTTTTCATTTTCGGAATTAGCTTCTGTTATTGGTAGGTTGGGGTCTCACAGGATTAACCTTCTTAGGTTTAAGGGAGAACACTACGATGAAGAAAGAATACATCAGACCGTTTCTGTGGGGCAGCGCGGTCGGCGCGATTGTGCTCCTTATCGTCATTTTCTCTGCCGGATGGGTAGTGACCAGCGGCTCTGCTCAGATTACGGCGAAAGCAATGGTCACCAGTGCCGTCATGGAGCGCCTGGCGCCGATTTCCATCGCACAGTTTATGGAAGATCCAAATAAGGAAACAAAGCTTATTGATCTGAAGAAACTGGACTACTGGAAGAGGGGGGAGTTCGTTCAAAACCAGGGCTGGGCGACAATGCCCGGGGAAAAGGCAGCTGACAGCGGACTTGCCGACGAGTGTGCCAGACGTCTCGTGGAACTCAAAATGTAGGGACGGCTCCAAACCAAGAACTGACGGGCGGAGGCCGGCCACTGGCTAAGTATCGTCCTCTCTCAACCGAGAGCCCGTCGCGTTCCCGAAAAGATTGAATAGTCCGTTACCAATCGGGCAGATAACTGGTTTTGGAGTTTGGGTACATCCTGCTTGGTCTATAACAGGAGGTCAAGCTTATCTGATTAGAAAAGAAAGGTGGGTTTACCATGGAGATTTTGAATTTTATCATCGCTATTGTGGCGTTGGTCATTGCAGTTTTGGCCTTCCAACGGACTGGTGGGACTAAAGATCTGAGAAAAAGCACAGCCGAGCTTCTGGCGAAAATGGAAAAAAAGATACGAGAAGAAGAAGCAGCTAAAGTGGACAAGGAAAAAACACAACAGTAAGCAATGTCAAAGAGCATAGGTTTTTTCTTAAAATCATTTCGAAAGGGGTTTGACTAAATGAAAATCAGACCATTGAACGACAGGGTGCTTGTTGTAAGAATTGAGGAGAAGGAGAAGACCAGTGGTGGGATTATCATCCCAGACACGGCAAAGGAAAAACCACAAGAGGGGAAAGTGGTGGCCGTTGGTCCCGGGAAATGGGATGAAAACGGGAAACGGATCCCCCTGGATGTCAAAAAGGATGATCGCGTAATTTTCGGCAAATATACCGGCAATGAAATAACGATCGAAGGGGTAGAACATCTCATTATGAGAGAGGACGATATCCTGGGTATCATAGGAAAGTGATTGAAGGAGGTCTCAAGCAATGGCAGCAAAAGACATTAAATATGGTGCAAAGGCCAGAGAGAAGATGATGAGAGGTGTGGACATCCTGGCCGACGCGGTGAAGATAACTCTTGGACCAAAAAGGGCGGAATGTCCTTATTGAGAAATCCTGGGGATCCCCCAAGATCAGCAAGGATGGGGTGACTGTTGCCAAGGAGATTGAACTGGAAGACAAGTTTGAAAACATGGGCGCCCAAATGGTCAAGGAGGTGGCTTCCAAAACATCCGATGTTGCCGGAGATGGAACCACGACGGCGACCATCCTGGCACAGGCCATCTATCGTGAGGGGGCCAAGCTGGTGGCGGCGGGGGGCAACCCTATGTCGATCAAACGGGGCATTGAAAAGGCTGTTGACCTGGTGGTTGAAGAGCTGAAAAAGATCTCCAAACCCACGAAGGAGAGAAAGGAGATCGCCCAAGTGGGCACCATTTCGGCAAACAACGACAGCACCATCGGTGACATTATCGCCGAGGCCATGGAAAAGGTGGGCAAGGAGGGTGTGATTACCGTAGAGGAAGCCAAAGTCATGGAAACAACTCTTAAGGTCGTTGAAGGGATGCAATTTGACCGCGGTTACCTGAGCCCGTACTTTGTCACTGTGCCCGAGAAGATGGAGGTTCACCTGGAGGAGCCCTATATCCTATTGAATGAAAAAAAGATCAGTATGATGAAAGACCTCCTTCCCATTTTGGAGCAGATTGCAAAAAACGGCAAACCCCTGCTGATGATTGCAGAGGACGTGGAAGGGGAGGCCCTCGCTACTCTGGTGGTCAATAAGCTCAGGGGGACCTTGCAATGTGCGGCTGTTAAGGCCCCAGGCTTTGGGGATAGGCGAAAGGAAATGCTGGAAGACATCGCCATCCTGACAGGGGGCCGGGTAATCAGTGAGGACCTTGGTGTCAAACTGGAAACGATAACCCTGAAAGACCTGGGTACTGCCAAACGCATTACTGTGGACAAGGATAACACAACGATCATTGACGGGGGTGGCAACCGCAAGACGCTGGAGGGACGTGTGAAACAGATCAGGGCTCAAATCGAAGAGACGACCAGCGACTATGACCGGGAAAAACTTCAGGAACGCCTGGCAAAACTGATTGGGGGCGTGGCCGTTATCAGTGTTGGAGCTGCCACTGAAACTGAAATGAAGGAGAAAAAGGACAGGGTTGAAGACGCCCTCAATGCGACTCGCGCAGCCGTAGAGGAGGGCATTGTCGCCGGTGGCGGAGTTGCCTATATGCGTGCCCTGAAGGTCCTTAAGAAGGCGCAGTTCCCGGGCGAAGAGCAACTTGGGGCTAACCTCATTAAACGTGCCCTTGAAGAGCCTATGAGGCAGATTGCCAACAATGCCGGTTTTGAGGGATCTGTGGTGGTTCAGCACGTTATGGAAGGTGAAGGGAGCTTTGGATTCAATGCCGAAACAGGGACTTATGAAGATCTTATGAAGTCCGGTATTGTGGATCCGACTAAGGTCACGCGTTTTGCGCTGCAAAATGCTGCATCTGTGGCCGGCCTTCTTATGACCACAGAGGCGATGGTTGCTGAAAAACCCAAAAAAGAGAAACCCTCGGCGCCCGCTATGTCGCCAGAGGACATCATTAGTGCATTGATTCAGGAAAATACAAATGCTCAAGAGAACAGGGGATCAAATGAATGTTCTGGAACTTGCTGAACAAGCAAAGAGGCGAAACATAATCGACATGGCCGTTGGCTTTGCCGGCATGATGCCATTGTTTCAGGAACGTTCAGCCGATCTCATCAAGAGAAACTGGCAGAAACCTTTGAAGGTCTTGAGCGAATCGGTTCGGATGAAGAGTTCAATAAGATGCACAAAGCCTTCTGCCGATGGTTTGTCAAAGCCATCAAGTTGGCGAAGACCGAGGAGCCTTCATCATACGGTCATGCTCCAAAGGTACTCGATCTCGCTTTAAAGATCTACGTTACTACTGCAAAATGCTGAGTCCTGCGAAGGCGGAGTTGCTAACGCCAAGGTTAAATGGGGTCATTGACACGCCAATCCTTCGCCATCTTTTCAAGAGACTGGAGGGCATTTACGGGAAGCCGTCTCCACCCCATTATTATGGACGATCAAGATGATAAACCAGGAAGATTATGATTTGTTACAGAAAGCACTTCGCCAGGAAAATAGAGACTCCTTTGATGATAGGATATCACCTGTTCAATATGATGACATTATGGGGCCACGCCTGAATCATTGAAGGCATCGTCTTATAGTGCGCAAGGATCTCCGCCTTTGCATACGCCCTCTGGATGATATTCCACACCGTTTTCCACCCGGCATGAATGGACGGAATTCAAACTCTCAGGGTTGAATTCCCCGAAGCTTGTTTCGTTAACGTCATTCGTTGTCCCCGAACCTAAGGAGGAGACAATAAGCTTGAAGGTGAGCAACGAGACCTTTCAGAAAATCTGGACCTATTTTATGGTGCTTTTCCGAAAAAACGGCCTGGCACGAGAGGTCGCCGGCGACGAGCCACCGTTGCGAGCGGAACTGTTCAGCAGCGATCAGATGAAGCGGCATGCCAAGGCGCTGGCAGACTCGCACAAACTGAGTTCGGGTCGCGCTTCGGACCCACTTCTGACGCGGCTGGCTGAGAATGAAGGGGTTCTGATTCGAGTCCGCAACCTGCTGACCGAGGCGGTTAAGGCCAAGCGCCGGATCGTGCCGGCCGGGGAATGGCTGCAGACAACTTCTACTGATTGAAGAACAGATTCGCATGGAAGGCGACCGCCCAAGGGTACATGGGGAACTGCCGCGTTTGCTGAACGGCCCATGGCAGGGCTTCCACGGGTATACGACATTGCGCTGGAGATCATCTCTCACGGCGATGGGCGGGCGGATTGGAAAGTCTCGCAGTTTCGTGGCCGCCTACCAAACAGTGACCATCCTGAAGCTTGGCGAATTGTGGGCCGTCCCGATCATGTTGCGCCTTGCGCTGATCGAGAATCTGCGTCGCGTTGGAGCCCGGATTGCGCGGACCGGGCGGACCGCAACCGTGCCGACTCCTGGGCGGACCAGATGACGGAGATCGCGGAGAAAGACCCGAAGAGCCTGATTCTCGTGATTGCGGATATGGCCGATCGAACCCGTCGCTGGTGAGTTCATTTGTTGCGGAATTTTCGCGGCGGTTGCAGGGACAAAGCCCCGCCTTGGCCTTGCCGCTCACCTGGATCGAGCAGCGGCTCTCCGAATCCGGCCTGACGATTGAGCATCTGGTGCAAGCGGAGAACCAACAGCAGGCCGCCGATCAGGTCTCCCTAAGCAACAGCATCGGCAGCCTCCGATTTCTGGGAGCCATGGACTGGCGTGAGTTCGTCGAGACGATGAGCGCTGTCGAAGAGGCCCTGCGCTCGGATCCTGGCGGCGTCTACGGCAGGAAGGATTTTGCCACCCGGGATCGCTACCGTCACGTCGTGGAAAAGGTCGCAAAGAGCAGCCCGCTGTCCGAAAGCGAGGTGGCCCGCGAAGCGATCCGATTGGCCCGGGAGGCCGCAACCAGGGATAACCGTGACGATCGAGCAGCCCATGTCGGGTTTTACCTAATCGAGAGGGGTTGCGGCAACTCGAAGGAACGGCGCAGGTGCGCCGATCCCCCCTTGAAGCTCTTCGGCGAGTAAGCCGTCAGTCCCCTCTCCTCTTCTATCTGGGCACCATCACACTGATTACGGCTATTTTTACCGGCAGTTTGTTGGCCAAGGCGCATGCCATGGGGACACAGGATTGGCTCATGGCGCTGATTGGTCTCCCCTTGGTGCTGGGCGCAAGTCATCTGGCCGTGGCGCTGGTGAACTGGCTGGCGACACTGCTGGCGAGACCACGTTGTGCCGAGAATGGATTTTTCCAGCGGAATTCCTCCGGAATCGCGTGTCCTGGCCATGATCCCGACGATGCTCACGAGCGCGCTACACCCGAGGATCTGGTCGAGGCGCTGGAAGTTCGATTTCTGGCCAATCGAGACGAGCACCTGCACTTCGTCCTGCTCACGGATTTCCGGGATGCACCTGAGGAAACGCTTCCGGAGGACGAACCGTTGTTGCGGCTGGCGCAAAAGAGAATTCAAGAGTTGAACGAAAAATACCGAGGTCCAAAAGCTGACACGTTCTTTCTCTTCCATCGTCCGCGCCGCTTTAATCCGGAGGAGCAGGTTTGGATGGGTTATGAACAGCGGGGAAAGTCTTGCGGATTTGAATTCGTTCCTGCGCGGGGCCCAAGGGATTGTTTCTCCCTCATTTGGGCATATTCCGTATTATCCAATGTGAAGTATGTGATTACCCTGGATACCGATACACAGCTTCCCCGCGATTCCGCACGTCAATTTGTGGGAGCCATGGCTCACCCCCTGAATCGTGCGAGGTATAATGAAGACCGACAACGGATCGTGAGGGTATGGTATTCTTCAGCCACGCGTTGCCGAAAGCGTTCCGGGATGAACGGTCAAGATAGTGCGATTATGGGGAGTGATCCCGGAATTGATCCTTATACCCGCGTTGTCTCCAATATCTACCAGGATCTGTTCGGTGAAGGTTCATTTATGGCAAGGGGATCTATGATGTGGATGTGTTCGAGCGGGCCCTCAAGGGAGCTTTCCCGAGAACCGGATCCTTAGCCATGACCTTGTGGAGGGGTGCTACGCGCGGGCGGGGTTGCTCAGCGATGTGCTGTTGTACGAGGAAAATCCATCCCGCTACAGTGCGGATGAGCCGCCGGCACCGCTGGATTCGCGGGGATTGGCAAATTGCCCGCTGGCTGCTGCCGGGCGTTCCCGGCTTCGATGGAAGCCGCCGGAAAAATCAATCTCCGGGGTGTCCCGATGGAAGATTTCGACAATCTTCGGCGTAGCCTTGTACCGGCGGCGTTGACTTTGTGTTGCCGCTCGGTGGACCGTCTTGTCCCTGCCTTGGCTAGGACCCTCGCCGTGATCGGAACCCTCCTTATCCCACCTGCGATGGCCTCTTTTCTGGATCTGTTTCAGAAACCGGGCGATGTGCGGCTGCGTCAGCATCTTGCGGTCACGGTGCGCTCGGCTGGCCAGCACGTCGCTCAGGCGGCCTTTACCCTCACCTGTCTCCCCTATGAGGCCTTCTTCAGTCTGGACGCGATCGTGCGCACGGCCTGGCGAACGTGTGCCACCCACAGACGACTTCTGGAGCGGAACCTGTCGAGCGGCTCGGTCGCCAAAGCCGCACGGACCTTGCCGCCTCCTGGGGAACAATGTGGATCGCCCCCGCCCTAGCCATTGCCGCGGCGATTGATCTGAGCCTTTCGAGACCGGCCGCGCTCAGCGTGGCCGGACCCATCCTGGCGCTCTGGTTCGCCTCTCCGGCCATCGCCTGGTGGACAGCCGGCCTCTTGCTTGCCGGCGAACAAGCCTGACGGCGGACCAGAGGCTATTTTCGGAAGCTTTCGCGAAAGACCTGGGCTTCTTCGAGACTTTCGTCGGCCCGGAATACGATTTGCTGCCGCCGGATAACTATCAAGATCATTCTGCTCCCGTGGTCGCGCATCGCACGTCGCCGACCA
>CAVPDE010000024.1:0-542530 GCA_963702565.1 uncultured delta proteobacterium
GCCAGAACTCCTTGATCAGTTCATCCTTGAGACCGGTCTGCACCGGCTCCAGATGTTTGGCCAGGATCTCCCAGCATTTGTCGAGGGCCTGCTCGATGGGCATGTTCACGTTCAGGTCCATCATATCCCGCTCAAAATCCTCGCCATAGGCGAGAAGCGTCTCATCCCACTTGGAAACCTTGAACCCCATGGCGATCTTGTTCCTGGACTCCCGGCAGTCCGCATAGAGCCGGATCATGGTGTTCATAATGTCGTTATGGTCTCTCCGGGTCACCTTGGAAACGACATTCTGTTTAAGCCGCGAGAGAGATCCGAAAGGATCCACCACGCCGTGGCGAAGGTAGAATTGTCCTTCGGTGATGTACCCTGTGTTGTCCGGGATCGGGTGCGTGACGTCATCGCCGGGCATGGTAGTCACGGCGAGAAACGTAATGGAACCGAGCCCCTGCATGTCCACAGCCTTCTCGTATCGCGCGGCAAGCTGAGAGTAAAGGTCTCCAGGATAGCCGCGGTTAGACGGGATTTGCTCCATGGAAATCGAGATTTCCTTGAGGGAGTCGGCAAAGTTGGTCATGTCGGTCAACAGCACCAGCACCCGCTTCCCTGCTTCCGCAAACCGCTCCGCAACGGCAAGAGACATGTCAGGCACGAGCAGGCACTCCACCACCGGGTCTGAGGCGAGGTGGATAAACATGATGACCCTGTTCATGACCCCGCTATCCTCGAAAGTGCGCCTGAAAAAGGTGAAGTCGTCGAACTTGAGACCCATGCCCCCCAGGATGATGATGTCCGCTTCCGCCTGCATGCCCACGCGCGCAAGGAGCTGATTGTAGGGCTCTCCGGGGATGGAGAAAATGGGCAACTTTTGGCTCACCACCAGGGAGTTAAAGACATCGATCATGGGGATGTTGGTTCGGATCATCTGTTTGGGAATGATCCGGTTGGCGGGGTTGAAGGAGGGTCCTCCGATGGGGATATCCTCTTCCTGCGGTTCCGGGCCGCCGTCAATGGGCACTCCGGACCCATTGAAGATCCTGCCCAGCAGCGAAGGACCGTATTTGGCCATCATGGGGTGCCCCAGAAACCGGACCCGATCGCTCGTGGAGATCCCCTTGGTGCCGCCGAAGACCTGGACCGTCACGTTGTCCTGATTGAGGCGGATGACTTGTCCCAGGGTGGTCTTGCCCGGCGACTCGATCGTCGCAAGTTCCCCAAGAGCAATCCCCACAGCCTTGAGTGTGGCGATGTTTCCTGTAATTTCGTCAATTTTCGTAATGATTTGTCTCATGGATCAACACCCTACGAAATCATTGATTTGTGACTCAAACCGTTTCCACTCCTCGCTCTGCCAAACCGAGGAGTTCCAGTTCCTAACCAGCGAAGACAAGCGGAAGAAAATGTTCCGCGCGTCGTCTTTGTCCTTGGCCACAATGTCTTTGTCCAGAATCTGGGCCACTTTCTTGAAGGTGTAGACCTGGCGCTCGATGGTGTTGGAGGCATCCACCTTGTCGAAAGCGTTTTGCTGCAGGTACACGGCATCCAGGAACTCCGCCTTCAAATAGGTGAGGAAGTCCGTGAGGGAGGTCCCTTCTTCCCCGACCACGTCCATTCTTTTCTTCACTTCATCCCCGCTGAACACCAGTTTCTGGGACCGCTTGATCAAGCCGACCCACACAGGGTCGATCTCGTCCAGTTTCTCCTTCATCTGGTCCAGGTACTTCGACCACGAGATCAGCGGGTCAATGGCCGGAAAACGCCGTGCATTGGACCGGGCCCATGTCAGACCCAGGAACGCACCCACCACTGCGAGCGTTCCCTGAGTCACGGGCTCCTCGAAGTTGCCGCCTGCAGGGGAAACCGTGCCGATGACGGTGACAGCGCCGGTTTTTCCATTTTTGAGGCGCACATAGCCCGCCCGTTCGTAAAACTCTGCGATGCGGGACTGCAGATACGCAGGAAACGCTTCTTCGCCGGGAATTTCCTCGAGCCGGCCGCTCATTTCCCTGAGGGCCTGAGCCCAACGGGAGGTGGAGTCGGCAAGGAGAAGCACGTCCAGGCCCATCTGCCGGTAGTACTCACCGAGGGTAATCGCTGTGTAGATCGAAGCTTCACGAGCGGCAACAGGCATGGACGAGGTGTTGCAGATGATGATCGTTCTTTCGATAAGGGTTTTTCCCGTGTAAGGGTCTTCAAGGGTGGGGAACTCGCGCAGCGTCTCCACCACCTCTCCTGCCCGCTCTCCGCATGCCGCAATGATGATGATGTCCGCATTCGCGTACCGCGAGATCAACTGCTGAAGAACCGTTTTTCCCGATCCGAAAGGCCCGGGGATGCAGGCGGTTCCGCCCCGTGCGACAGGATAAAAGGAATCGATAATGCGGCACCCCGACACCAGGGGTTCCACAGGCAGGAGCCTCTCCTCGTATTTCTTCAAGGGGATTTTGATGGGCCACTGCTGAACCATGGTCAGGGCATGAGTTTTTCCCGCCTCGTCCTCCACCTCGGCTACAGTGTCGCTTACAGTGTAGGAGCCTTTGGCCGCTATGGTCTTGATCTTGGCTCTGCCGATGAAATTGAAGGGAACGAAGATGAGGTGTTCGAACTTTCCTTCAGGCACCCACCCGAGCGTATCCCCTGCCTCAATCCGGTCGCCCACCTTGGCCACAGGAGTGAACTCCCACCGGGTCGAACGGTCCAAGGGCTCGATGTAGATCCCTCTTTTCAGAAAGAGCCCCGCGGTTTGAGCCAGTTTGGGAAGAGGATTCTGCAGTCCGTCGTAGATTTGCTGGAGCAAGCCCGGCCCGAGCTCCACGACCAGAAGATCGCCCGTGAACTCCACAGCATCTCCGACCTTGATGCCCTGGGTGATCTCAAAGACCTGGACATAGCAGAGGTTGCCTCGGACTCGAATCACCTCGCTCTTGAGTTTTCCTCCATCCGCCGTGTGGATGTACGCCAGTTCATTCTGACGCACGCTCCCGTCAAATGAAGCGGTCAACATGTTCCCGTACGCCGCCACCACTTTACCCATAAAGGACATATCACAATCCCCCTAACCGTCGGACTTTTTCCATCCCCTTGTCTTCGCTCAGGGCCAGTTGCCGCTCCAGGATCTCCAGTTTCAGCAGGTAGGCCAGGATCACGCGAAAATCAAAGGGATCGGGTCCCGCATGTTCCTCCAAATAATCCCACTGTATGTCTTCCACCATGGCCTGCCGCTCATGGGGAGTTTGCGCCTTGATCAGGCTCTCGACCCAGGGAAACTCAAGGGAGAGGCCGAAATCCTCAGCTGTGGACGAACTCAGAATCTGAACCGTCTCTCCTTCGCCGATGAGATACTCCGAGGGGTCGAGCCCCTTTTGGCGAGCCCTCAGGGCAGCCACGAGATTTCGAAGGTTTTGCTGAAAGGTGAAGTAGTCCCGCACAAACTCATTCGCCGTCGCCCCCAGCACGTACTCGAAGTATGCGGCATAGAGCCTGTCGATCTCCTTGTACCCGGCGCTCTGAAGGTCCGTGCTTCTCAGGAAATCCAGCACAAACTCCGGCCCCTCCTTCGGCGACTTGATCTGGTCCTGCCAGAATTCCAGGGGGAAGAGGCTGTGCTCGATGAAAACGGATTTTCCCGACAGGAGCTTTTCCAGAATCAGCATGTCCCGTCCCATGAGCACCAGTTCGATCTCTTTCCAGTCCGGCTCAGGGATGTGGAATTTTTCACCCAGAAGCTCCCCCAGAGAGAAGCGGACCTTGAGGTCGTCCCTCTGGACGTCGGGCACGTAGGAAGCGAGGAAATAGTATTTCATTTCTTGGCGAGATCCCCGATCTTGATGCTCTTGAAGAGCTCTCTGAACTTCGGAGCAAGAAAACTCAGGAACAGGGAAAGAAAGGCTTCGTCGCTGAAATCGAGGCGCACGTTCCCCTGCTTCTTGTTGACCTGGAAACCGAACTTGACGTCCTGAGCTTCGAGTTCGAGAACCAGGGGATCGCCCCCTTTGGCCTGGCCATAGTGACGTGCCATCAGCTGCATGGCAAAATCCTTCAATTCATCCTGCGTGCCTTTGGGCAAGAGGAGTTGGATATCCTCGGCTTGGCCGCTTCCGGCGTAAGTCTCCACAAACCGCGTAATAAGGGCTTTCAGAAACCCGGGGTCCCCCAGCGCGCCGCTGAGCTCTTTCTGGAGCGGAAGGGTCAGGAGATTTTCCTCAATGACGCCCTTGAGGCTGTTTACGAACTGAGAGGCGGCGATCTCCATGGACGACTGAAGGCGTTTCATCTGCTTTTCGCTTTCCTCTTTGGCCTGCCCGACAATAGAGGCTGCTTCAGCCCTTGCCTTTGCCAAAACCTCCTCCGCCTGTTTGCGAGCAGATTCGACAATGTCCTTGCCGGCTTTCTCCCCGGTCTCCACTCCCTGTTTTTTCAGGGTTTCGATCAAGTCTTGCAGTTTATCATTTCCCATGTTCAAGACTCCTTTTCAGCTTTCACGGCGTCGCAACGGTGTCGCACTTTCTCAGCGAAAACAAACCATTAGTTAGACCTCGTTGCTATAGTTCAAGGGCTTCTTTCGTGTCAAGGGAAAAATCAGGATCACCTCTTGCTGAAAGGCTCTTTCAGCAAACGCCCCACCTCGCCATGGACTTGGATGGCATCGTAGTACGACTCTATCCGGAGTTTTCCTCCCTGATCGTACAATTTGCCCTGGATGCGGGTGAGGAATCCGTTGGCAAAACTCTCGGTCTGTACGTTCAGAAGGGTCTCCCCGGAAGGCATAACAATTCGATATCCGCCGGGGAAAGACTGCCGAAGGCACCCGAGCGGATTATCCAGAATCCTCTTAGGTTCTGCCCCCAAAACAAATTTCCCCTCAGCGTCGTAGAACCGACAATAGATCCTCGGCTCGCTTTCGCCGGGTGGCACGACATCCGCAAGAAAATAGAAATCGTCTTTTGAATCAGGATTCCCGAGGAGGAAACCGGGAGAAAGAATCTGATTCACCAAGTAGTTGTGATGGGCACTGACCAGGCTTTCATGAAATTTTAGCATAAGAAACGACATGGAGTGTTGGAGCAATGGAGTAATGGAGTGATGGTAAAAGCAAAACAAAGAGCAGACCCATTACTCCATTACTCCACTACTCCATTACTCCTATCCCTTCACAATCTCTTCCGCAATTTTTCCAAGAGGAGCGAGAGTACTGTTTTCGCATCCCCCACAAGACCCAGGTCCGCCATTTTGAAGATGGGCGCATGAGGGTCACGGTTAATGGCAATGATGGTCTCTGCTCCCTGTATCCCCGTGGTGTACTGAACCGCGCCGGATGTCCCTGCAGTGATGAGGAGTTTCGGCTTGACGCTTTTTCCGGTCTGCCCCAGGAGCCGGCTCTCCTCCGCCCAGCCGGACAGGATCACGGGCCGGGTTGCCCCTACTTCACCGCCCAGCAATCGTGCCAGTTCGAAGAGCATCTGGAAGTTCTCCTTTGAACCCAGGCCTTTCCCGCCCACAACAACAAGCTCCGACTCTTCAAGACCCCCTTTTCGGCTCTGATCGGGCTTGGAGCGGATCAATTGAACTCTCTCTTCCGCCTGGATGTCCACTTCGGGATAGAGAATGCGCGCCCTCGCCTCGTGATCGTGGATTCGCTCCTCGAAAACGCCCGGGTGTACCGTGGCCATCTGGGGCCGGTGTTCAGGCGTGATGATGTCGGCAAGCAGTTCTCCGCCAAAGGCCGGGGTGGTCTGGATCAAAAGCCGGTTTTCCGGATCGATCTCAAGGGCGACGCAATCCGCGCTCAACCCCGTGTTCATTCGCTTCGCCAGGCGGGGAAAGAACTCCCTGCCGAAAGCCGTAGCCCCGGCAAGGAAGATTTCAGGTCTGAAGTTCTGCACCAACTGGGAGACAACCCACACATAGGTTTCCACCTGATAGTTCTTGAGGCTCGGGTGATCGACGACCATAATGACATCGGCCCCATGCGCGGTGTATTCCATCGCATACTGATGGATCTGCGATCCCAGCACCAGCACGGTCAGGTCTGTCCTCAGATCCCTGGCCAGTTGCCTGCCCTTGGCAATGAGCTGCAAGGTCACCCGGTTCTGAAAATAGTTCCGGTAATCACCAAAGACCCAGACTCCCTGCCAACCCTTATTCTGCTTCGTCTTCATCGAGAATGCTCAATGATACCAACTTGTCGATCAGATGTTCTGCCAGCGTTTGCGAGGAACCGCTCACGATCTCCCCTTTTCGTTTTTGGGGCGGCTTGTAAAGTCTTAAAACCGTTGTCGCTGATCCGCTGAACCCCACTTCCTCGGGCTGGAGCTTGAGGTGCTCCAATCCCCATCGAATGACCCGGGCATTTGAAAACGCCTCCTCCAAATCCCCCAGGGGAAGGTGCCGCGGCACGTTGAGTCCCTGCGAAACCGTAAGGAGCGCGGGAAGGCTCACTCTGTAAGTGTTTTGGAAACCGTCGCTCAACTGCTTGACCACAAGAGCGTTCATTTCTACGTGGATTTCCGTGACTCCACAAACCTGCGGCAAGTTGAGTTCTTCCGCAAGCTGAGGACCCACATGCCCTGTGTCGCTGTCAATGGTTTGCCTTCCGCAGAGGATCAGGTCCGGAAAGGGATCCATCCCGGAAATCGCGCTCCCAATCACCTTGGAGGTAGCCAGGGTGTCTGCACCGGCAAAGTGAGGATCCGTCAGGAGGATGGCTTGGTCGGCGCCTGCGGCCATGGCCTCCCGCAAGGCTTCTTCGCTCTGAGAAGGTCCCATGGTCAAAACAGAGACCGTCCCTCCCTCTTTCTGCTTCAGATCCAACGCAGCCTCAAGAGCAACTCGGTCCAGAGGATTGATGATGCTCTCCACCCCGTCCCTGATAATGGTCATGCGCTCCCGGTCCATGCGGATGTTGGGAGCATCAGGAACCTGTTTTATGCACACGACGATGTTCATAAGAAACGGTACACGGCGCAGGGCGCGCGGTTCAAGGTGAAAAGCAAAAACCAGAAACAGCGGTTCACGGTGCAAGGTACACAGTGCACGGGTGGCACGGACAAACGAGCTTGCTCGCCTTTGGCGAGTTTGTCCGTGCTAGGTCCACGTCCGACGGTGAACAGCCAACGGTAGGCGCTATTGGCTCTTCCTTGCACCGTGAGCCGAGCCCCGTGCACCGGTTATTTCTTCATCAGACTTCGCGCGATGACGATGCGCTGAACCTCCGAAGTCCCCTCGTAAATCTCACAGACCTTGGCATCCCGATAATAGCGTTCAATGGGATACGCTTTGGAGTAGCCGTATCCTCCGTGGATCTGCAATCCGATCCGGGCGGCGTCCACGGCGGTTTCGCTCGCAAAGAGTTTCGCCATGGCCGATTCCCTGGAATGAGGCCTTTTCTTGTCTCTCAGGGAAGAGGCGCGAAGGATCAGCAGGCGCGCGGCTTCGATGCGAGTGGCCATGTCCGCCAAAAACCCCTGGATCGCTCCGAAATCAGCGATGGGCTTGCCGAACTGATAACGCTCTTTTGCATATTTGATGGAAGCCTCCAGACAAGCCTGGCTGATGCCCAGAGCCTGGGATCCGATACCGATGCGGCCTCCGTCCAGCGTGGAGAGAGCGATCCTCATGCCCTGCCCCTCTTCGCCCAGGAGATTTCCGCTGGGAACTCTGCAATCATTCAGGACGATCGGGCACACAGGGTTGCCGCGCATGCCCATGAGGTCCTCCTGGGCTCCCTTTTCCAGACCCTCTCTTTCCGACTCCACGACGAACACGGAATATTCCCGTCCTCTTTCAGAGGGGTTCGTAATGGCGAAGATCAGGTTCAGGCCGGACACTCCTCCATTGGTCACAAAGATCTTGCTCCCGTTCAGGATGTACCCGTCGCCGTCCCTCACTGCAGTGGTTTCGATGGAAGAGGCGTCTGAACCGGCATTGGGCTCCGTGAGACAGAAGGTTCCGATTTTTTCGCCTTTGGCCATGGGGACCAGGAACTTCTGTCTCTGGTCCTCATTGCCAAACTCGTAGACCGGAAACGCGGCGACACTGTTGTGGACCGAAATACACAGGCCCATCGCTCCCGAGGCCTTGGAAATCTCCTCGATCACAATGGCATAGCTCACACTGTCAAGACCTGCCCCTCCAAACGCTGCGGGGATTTCGAGACCGAAGTACTGGAGGGTGGCCATCTCTTCGGCGAGGCGGGCAGGGAACTCCGCTTTCTCATCCATTTCCACGGCTGCAGGGACGAGCTTTTCCTCGGCGAACTTGCGAACCGTCCGCCGGATGACGGCATGCTTCATGTTCGGTTCAAGATACATGCTTTTCGGGGCTCAACCTCCAAACCCTCACCGCAGAGAGCGCAGTGCACGCAGAGAAAATAGGAATGCATCATAGACAAAAAAAGTGTTGAGAGCAAACCGATTTACCAAGTTTTTTATTTACAGGGAGGATATTTTTTCTTAATTTTTCAGCAACCGTTTAGAAAGGAGAGCGACTATGGCCGTAAACCCTGAAGGGATTAAACCTCTTTCAGCTCAAATCGTGTCTGTGAAAGGCCACTGCGGTGCAGGGCACAAGGCGGGTGAAACCTTTTCCCTGAGCTGCTGGGACACGGGCGGGCTCTGCGGCTTCTTTTATCACGACATCTTCCCCAGCCTGAACGTCATGCAGTTCGGCGGCGCCTACCCATGGGGAAGCGCGGATGAGACGGTTCTGGAGTGCCCTGACCGCCAGAATCTGGTGACCATCCGCATCCGGAGAACATAAGCGATCGCAGGACACCCTCCTCTGTTTACTCGTTGTCCTCCTCGACCGCTTCGATCAGCGTCTTGTAGATATCGGGGACGGAATAGGTCACTCGGTTCCACGAAGGGATCTGGGTGCCGCCTTTCTGTCCTCTCGCCTGCTCCCACGCGGCACCGATGAAGTCCCTGAAATAGGAAACCGTCTGCTCTTCCTGGTGCCGGTCATAGATCAATCCGTTGGATTCCGCGTCATCGCTGTAGCTTTTGACGAAGCTCAGAGCCGTTGAGTAGTAGGTCCGCTGAACCATGTCGATGAACGCATCGTCAATCGGCATGCCATGGGAACGGACGTGGTTCAGATAGAACTTGGTGATATCCCCGATCATTCTGTGGAGCCCCTTGTTCGGATCCGTTTCGGAGAGCTGCTGATGCTTGTGCTCGTAGTTCCTGCACAGGTCGATCTGCGCGATTTTTTTCGGCATCAGCCTCTCATGGACCTCCGATAGGGTGCTCACTTCGAGGCCCCAATCGTAAGCCACATTGAGAGCTTTTCCCAGTCGGGTCAGAAAGCTGAACTCGCCGGCCAAGGGGTAACGGAAGGCACGGTGATAACGGAAAAACTCCTCCAGTTCGTGATGGTCATACCGATGCATGATTCGCGCAAGCGCTTCCACGAAAGGAGTGACGAAGAGTCTCGTCGCCCTCCCCTTCATTTGCAACTCCGTGGGCGAGATCCGGGCGTAATATCCCTTGCAGAATTCGAAGTCATTGTTGGGGTTTGCAGTCGGCTCCAGGAGACGGCCAAGAAGGAGCCGATCATACGTCACAATATCGCAGTCGTGGAGGGCCACCACGTCGCACAGTTCCTTGGCGAAAAAGTATCCCATGCCCAACCAGACGGATTGTCCTTTGCCGGGCTTGCCGATATCGATGTTCTGCGACTGGATTCTTTTCAAGATCTTTTGGATTCTTGGACCGTCAACCCAAATTATTTTCACATCCCGGCCCTGTTTCTTTAGCCTGTAAAAGAACTCTCTTGCGTCCTCGAACTGCCTTTTCTTTGGGGTTCCCCCCAGCGTGACTACAATGGAGTCCAGGTAGTTGACCTGATTGATCTCGTCTATAATGTGATCCAAGACCTCAGGCACATGGATCTCTTGCTGAAGGGAGGGGAGAAGAAGACCAATTTGAACGTGCCTGGAGAACTCCATGAGCCGATCCTCGAGCTTCCGGCTGTACTCCTCAGGGTTAAAAAGGTCGTAAAACCCGTGGATCGTCGTGATCAAACCTTCTTGCTGGAATTCACTCATGGGAGACTCCTTTGCTCGTCCTCCAAAACTAGATCGCCTTTTGCGGATCAGCCTTCAGCCTGATACCTGAGATGTCGCCTTCTCATCCCACACTTTGATGAGGTAGTTCTTTGCCTCTTCAAACCCCAAGGCCTGCTTCTCCACCAGGGCATCCGTCTCCTCAGAGGACATTTCCCAACTCTCGCGAACGAAGGACGCAACCCTGGCGTAGTAGAGCGGAGTCATAAGATCGACAAGCTTGTTGCGATTCACCTTCCATGAATGGAAGGTGGCTGCCAGCTCATAGAGAATCCGCACCCACATGCCGGTGGGCAGAAAAAACGCTTTAGCCTCCGCCTGTGCTGCCTCCTGGATTGCTGCAAAACAGCTCTCGCAAAAGATTTCCCTCCACAACGAAGAAAACTGCTGGAATCCGATCTTGAAGTGCTGAATCATTGCCTCCACATCAACCTTGACTGGTTCCGGCTCTGCAGAACCCTCATAGCCGAAGAGATCCACCGGTTCGCTTCCCTGGATCCCCTTCCAGTGACTTTCAAATCGCTCCATCAGCGAAAAGATGGTCCATACCACCTGGCGGAACATGGGACCGAGGTGCTCTGCAGGATCCTTGGCATCATGGATCTTCACTCCAAGGTTGGACTGGCAGATTTTAAAATTCTGCGTGACCGCATTCGTCGTCATCCAGATGTCGATACCGTAACGGGCCACGTCGGACTCCCACACATCCTGATCCACATAGAATTTCGCCACGTCCGTCGACAGGGCGAAGTCTCCGCCGATCGGCTGCCGAATTCTTTTTCCGTAAAGGGCGCGGGTGAGGTTGTAGACAATGTTGTTCGTGATCGTCGCATCGTATTTGTGCCGCAAATATACCGGCGCCACAAACTGGTATCCCCTAGAGACAACGGGATCCAGGAGGTGCTGAATCCAGTCAGGCGTGATGCTCCTCAGGTCCGAATCCACGACGGCGCACGCCTTCACTTGAAGTCGGGTTGCCGCCTCGAAAACGGATCTTAGAGCGGTTCCCTTGCCGGAAGGGCCTCGGTAGATGGATACAATCTTTTCCTGCCAAGGTTTGACCTGAAATTCTTTGGCTACCTCCCGCGTGTCGTCAGTGGAGCCTCCATCCGCCACAAAGATGACACACCGGCGATCTTTGTAATGCATCGCCAGTCCGTGAGCGACCATTTGGATCACGTGGGCAATCGTCTTCTCGTTGTTGTAGCTTGGAATTCCGACGAGGATGTCGGCTGATTCCACTTCTTCAATCCGCTTGCTGGTATAACTCCGGATAGCGGTATTGTAGTGCATTGGTTCACTCCTTCAGGAATTCTGCGCTCTGCCACCTATCAGAGCGTGGCAAGGATATCGAGCACGGCCTGATTCCATCCTTTCGGGCCGGGTGCATCGTATCGATGCGCTTTTTCCGGCAGAGACAGCGCAGACTCCGTCATCAAGGCCGTTCCCAGGACGACAGGGACATCAACGAGCTGCAGAAATGAAAAGTCATTTGGGCTATCCCCAAATCCAATGGTCACCAGGTCACCATATCGTCTCCGAAAAGCCGCCAGCAGGATGGAAACTGCTTTGCCTTTTCCCGCGTGCCCTATCAGATGCCAGAATCTACCCCCTCTTACCACGTCCAAGCCTCGCTGAATCGCGGCACTGCGGATTTCAGTTTCCAGGGATTTCGGACCCTCTGGAATTAGGAAGGGTTCATCGAACAAACGAACGCGCGCCTTTGCTGCCTGCTCGACTGGAAGCCCGGTCGCCTTTGTCACTTCCTTAAGGGACATCGCAGAGAAGCCGAGCAAAGGCGCGCCCACTTCGGCTGCAATCTGCGCCAGGGATTTCACAAGCACCTCGTATCTCGCTCCGAACGCGAGAACAGCAAAGCCTGTCCTGCGGAACTCCATGATTTCCGATTGAATCGAGAGAAGGTACTCTCCCAACGGCGCCCCCTTGTGAAAAGCGATGCCGCCGCCATTTTCTATGACGAAAGGGTCGTCAAAGCCCAGTTCTTCATGGAGGGGTTTGACTTCAACGAGTGTTTTGCTCGTGACCATGACGAGAGATGCATCCCGTATTCTCAAAGCCTCGATCGCTCTCTCGGCAGGTTTCCATGAATAGGTTTCGGGATCCAACAGAGTGGCGTCCAGGTCTGAGAATGCAACGATCTTCATGTCGTTTTGCTTCCTTAGATCAAGGCTACTCCCTTGCGCCTTTAAGACCATAAGGCGTTTCATGTATTTTATTTAGAAAATCACCTTATATTTAGGTCGATGCGAGAAGGGGACCTCAGCAGATGCTGTGAAGCTCTCTGGGGAGGAAACGCAGAAGCAGGCCTGCGCTAGGGTGCAGCAAGTTGTTCACCACTCAAGCAGAGAAATGGCTAGCATGACAACCCAAGATCTGCCGTGTATCCCTTTCAAGTGAAAAGCATACCCTGCCGAAGTGAATTGAAATCGAATTCAAATCCAATCGGATCAACAGGGAGATTCCAGAACCGCACATATCTCCCTAGCCACCGTACTTTCTGTATACAGCCATGATCACGGTGAAGAGAATGAGCAGGCCAAAAGCACACACGAAGAACCAACGAACATAGTCCTTGATTCCCATTTTGCCCTTTTTGGTTTCAGGCGTGGTCTCCATTTCTATCTCCTTTCCCAGAACTTCTAATCTGGGTTCCGCTCCGTGCTGGAGCACTCTCTGTTCCCCAAACACTCTGTTAAGGATGAGGAAAATGGCTGTCAATCAAGCAAAGACGATAGACTCAAATCTGGATCCCGTTGTCACTTATCTCCCCTAAAGTGTGTTCAAGTTGGAAAACAACGTACAACTCGCCCGCAACGACAACGCCCTGGCGAACTGCTCAACCCTGCCTGCTGCCGATCCCTGAACAGCAAAGGCTTTTTAAGAAACTCGTGCTAGACGATCAATAGGCCAGAGACCTTCTGCAAACCCCCCAGAGGTCTGAATACCTTTTCACAAGATCGAACTTATAGGCATTCAGCGCCCACATATTCACCAGACCCTGAATCATCCCGAAGAGAAGCAATGCCGCCGCATCAAGGTCCACGTCCTTCCTAACCACTCCCGCTCGGACGCCGTCGGAGAGAACGACTCTCAGGCGGTCAACATAGATTTGGATGTTATCGGAAACTTTTTTGTTCAGCGACTTATTGCCGAAACTGATGATCTCCGCGAGCACCAGGAAGGACAGTCCTCGCTTTTGCTTGATCTTTGAAAGGTGTGTTCTAAGTATTTCATCGATAATGTTCATGGAGTTGAAACCCACGCCCCGAGCCATTTCAATGTCATGAATCAGCCCCGCCGATACATAGTCCGCGAGAAAAGACAGGATTTCGGTTTTGCTCTTGAAGTGGCGATAGATAGCACTGTCCGAGATTCCTACCTCTTTGGCCATATTCTTGATCGTCACATGCTCGCTACCGGACCTCATGATCAGTTTTCTAGCCGCATCCATGATCTGCTTTTTTCTAACCGTGGTGCTTCTGCGCCCTTTGCTCATGCTCTCCTCGATCTTCGGAGCCCTTTTGCAGGTTCTGATCAGGAATCCATCGTCGAGGACCTAATTGCTCAAATTGGATATGACAATCGCGATCACAACCCCAACGACCAGAAGCACCAGAAAGCCGCCCATGGCCAGGAAGTTTATAAAGGCGCCCCAGAATCCTTTTTTTTCTTTTGCCGTTGTCTCGTTCATGACGACCTCCGCACCCTAAAGGGTTCATGATAATTAGTTAACGATTGCTTACATTTTACCGGGCGGAACGGCAGTGTCAAGCAAAAAAGTAAGTGGTCGTTAACTTTTTTTGACGATTTCTCCGGGACAGTTATAGGGAAATGCTGTGGAATCGAAAGAGGATTACAAAGAAAAACACAGGGTGTCCGGGCCAATGCGCCGTCCGGTCACAGCTGAGCGTGGGCCTCGCGAACAGGGCTAGAAGGAAAGGTTGGGGGTCTTGAGCAGCGCTTCTGAGACGAGCGCCACAAGCCCCCAGATGGCATCCGCCGAGAGGTGGCTCTCAATGGATCGGTCAAAGAGCACGGAAATCCTGGGCTCGAACTCGTCATCCCCCTCCCACAGCAGATAGGACAGTGGTACCTTGGGAAAGGCAGGAATTCTGAAGGCCGCATCCGCCAGGTTCTGCGCTTCTCCTCCCAAGGACTCCGCCGCTTTTCTGAACCCTTTCAGGTCGCGGCCGAAGCGTTCGAGCACCCCGCGCACATTCAGTTCATGGGGGCCCTGGAAAAAATGGGCGGTCTTGAGCTCTTGAGCGCTCACGAGTTCCCGGCTCAGGAGTTGAGGCCCTGCGTTGAGAAGATAGACGAGCACAAGAAGCTCCAGGAGGGAATGGCTCACCGGTTGCCACTCCCCCTGGTTCTTGCGTCTCAAAGAGTGATTCTTTCTGTCCACCAAAATCTCCCGCCCAAGGACGGGAACCACGATGTCTTCAGAGGAGAAAGCCTGCGCAAGAGAGTTCTGGCAGAGCACCGTCAGGTCTTTCTTCTCGAGATCTTCCCAGTAATGGGGAGGGACGTGGATTTTCTCTTTTGTGGGATCGAGCTTCTGCTCCGCTTCATTTCGTCTTCTTTCCTGCATCGTTAGAAACCCTTCACTGAAAGGATAGGCGCCGAAGCGCTCACACGGGAACTCTTCGCAATCTCTCAAACAATGGTCTATGGCTCTGTTTGCAGCGCACTCGAGGATGGGACAGGGAGCACCGAGAACTCGCACCTGCACCGCCATCTTTTGCTGGGCCTCCATGCCGGTTCCCGGGCCGCAGCTCGAACACACCCCCAGAACGTTCAGACGGCACACGTCACAGTTGATTCCGCAAGCACCTGTCGGCATGATTAAGCCTCCTCACTCAGCTCTCGCTCCAGTTCTTTCCTTGCTCCTGAGTGGAGTCGCACGAGAATGCTTTTCCCAAATCCGAAGCACGAAATCCGAAGCACGAAACAAATACAAAACTCGAATGTTCGGTTATGGGGATTAGGTTGTATTTTGAGTTTTGGTCATTCGAATTCTCTTGATTTGTTTCGGATTTCGAAATTCGAATTTCGTGCTTTTAACCTCCATTTACCTCGCGAGCCTTTCCACACCGCTAATGCTAGTTAGAGGCTTCCACGAGCAACGAAATCGAAGTCACCGAGCTCCTCTCTCCCCTCCCGGCTTCCAGAACCGCCCTGATCACTTCGTTGGACTGCTGGCTCGCCCCTCCGATCGTGACCCACTGGCCGATGGGCGCAACGAGCCGCGTCGACGCTTCGGTAAACCGCACCACCCGGGAGCCGGGACCTCCATGGGAAATCCTGGGGATGATCTCCACATCGGCCTGGTCTTTAAGAAGGGTGGGCATCACTTCAAACCCGGTTTCGATCCGCTGAATGGCAAGGGATTCGGTGACCCTGGCAAAGCGCCGCGTGAGATCGATCCATCGCTGGGTGTAGAAAATATCCTGGCCCACCATGATGTACCCTGCGCTGCCCGAAACGACCATGAGAAAGAACTCCGAACTTCCCTGCTGGACTTTGCTTCGGTCCTGAACCCGCACCTCCACCCCGTCCTTTCTCATGGGTTTGCCGGCACTGACTGTCCAATCTTCCCCTGAGGCGCGGGCTCTTCCCTCGACGCCAGTCCTCTCCCTTGCCCCGGACTCGTCAAAGCGGACCCGAATCTTCGCCTGTTTCCCGAGCTTGTCAAAACCTTGCAGGAACTCACGGACCCGCTGGATCGTCTCTTCGTCGTCCACCACAAGGAGCGCATTGGTGCGGGCATCCGCCACAGCCCTCCCTCCGGGAGAGAGCAAGGATTGAACCATGGGCACCGCCTCGGCAGCTGTCCGATACTGCATGGGATAAACCAACGTCTCCGCGGCGCACCGATTCGCCCACGCACCCGTCAGAAAAAGCACCAGACCCACGGCCATGAAAAAAGATCTGCCCCTCATGAAACGCCTCCTTGCGCTCTGTGCGCTTTCTCCTTTCCGTAGATCCAATTGGAAATGATCAAGGGAGGGATAATCGTTGTGATCAGGCTCATGGCCACCAAGGCCGCATAAAGCGGCTGATCGATAATGCCCCGGTCCAGGCCGATGAGAGCCACAATCATGGCCACTTCCCCTCTCGGAGTCATGCCAAAGCCGATGACCGTGGAGTCTTTCGAAGTCAAACCCATGAGTTTTGCAGGGATGCCGCACCCCAGCACTTTTGTTAAAATCCCCATGAGGGTCAGCGCCAAAAGAAACCACAGGATGTTCAGTTCCATGGCCTTGAAGTCGACAAGGACGCCCAGGGACACAAAGAAAATGGATGCAAAGATGATACGGAGATACTCGGCGCCCTCCTTGAAGTCCTTTGAGCACCTCAAGCGAGCGCCTTCCAGCGACACACCGGCCACAAAAGACCCCACAATGGCGGAAAGGCCGATCATCTCAGCCACCATGGCGTAGAAGAAAGCCACGATCATGGAGAAAATAAAGTCCACCTCAGGATACTTCTGAGCCATGGACGTACAGTCAAGACGTTCCATGAAGCGATTAAAGATGAACCTGCCGAGCAGCGCGCCGACAATCAGAAAAACAACGGCCTCCAGGAAAATGATCAATGTCGATCCCAGCGAGAGGACTCCCTTTACCGACTGCTGAACCACGGACAGAGCCAGAAGGGCGAGAACATCATCCGCCACGGCTGCGCCGATGATCGCCTTGGCGGCATCGGTGTGAAGCCTCCCCATTTCTCTCAGGGAATCGGCGGTGATGGCGATGCTGGTTGCCGTGATGGCGACACCGATGAAAAGCGAAGCGGACAATTCGAGATCAAAGACTCTGCAGACCCAATATCCTCCTGCAAGAGGAACCACCACGCCGGCGGTTCCGATGACGAAGTATTTGAGATTGGTGAGATCCTTGAGGTTGAATTCAAGACCGATAACAAAAAGCAGTATCACTGCTCCCAGATGGGCAATGCTCCTGACAAAGTCCGTGTAGGTAATCAAAGCAAGCGCACTGGGTCCGACCACCACCCCCACCAAAATGATGCCGACCACAGCAGGCTGGCCGATCCGGGAAGCCAGGAGGTAGCCCGCTAGAGAGACGAACAGAAGAAGGCTCATTTGGAATTCAATGCTCGTCGCAAGGTGCTCCATGCGCTCCCGCCTTAAAATTCTAATCGGCTCGCTTGATTTTCTGGATCACGCGGATGTCCGTGATTCGCGTGAAGGGGTACTGACCCTGGTCGTCCTTTTCCAGGTACTTCACCATGTCCCAAATCGTGTTCAGGGCCATCGACACACCTACAAGGGCTTCCATCTCTACCCCGGTTCGCGCCCGCGCGCTGGCGGAGCAAACCGCCTCGATGCTGTCGGTTCGCAAGTCAAAATCCACGCGCACCGTGTCGAGGGGAATCTGATGGCAGTGAGGGATCAGAAGGTGGGTCTGCTTCGCTGCGTTCATGGCGGCGACCTCCGCCACCTGAAGCGGGTTGCCCTTTTTGATCCTCCCCGCCCTTATCTCTTCGAGCGTCTTAGGCGACAAGAAGATCTTGCCTCCAGCCTGCGCCTTCCTCACCACCACCGGTTTTTCTGAAACATCAACCATGCCCATAAGAGAAACCTCCAAGAGACTGGAGTGTTGGAGTAATGGAGTACTGGAGTATTGGTAGAACCCAAACCCTGAATCCCTAGTCCTCCACTACTCCATCGAACCAATACTCCAGTTTTTCATTCCATCACTCCAGTACTCCTATACTCCATCACTCCATTCAATATTCCTTCTTCTTGCTCGCCTCTTTCTTGATCCGGTTCACGGCGTTCACCAGGGCGGGGAAAACATTTTCCCTTATATCCCCGGCCACGACCACAGCGAGGATCTCTTCCCCCACGTTCAATCTCCCCTCACGGGTCTCCACCAGCACTTCAGCAATGCCGGGCATCTGCTTGATATCGCGGACAACGGCCTGGAGAGCCTCCTGATCATAGGCGACCTCAAGGCTGGTCACCCCGCGGCCATCGCGTGAGGTGCGGCGCACCACACCCAGGTGGCTCGTGATCATGCCCACCTTGGACGGATCAGTGTTTTTCTTCACTCTCTCGATCATCTTGTTCAGATCCATGCTCCACCTCATCTCCATTTTCATGGTCAAGGCAGAAAAGCCTCCGGGCTGTGTCCAAGTAGGTCTTGCCCAGGGGCCGATCCGCCTTTTGCTTCAAAAAAAGAATCGGGTCGTTTAGAATTTTTTCCGTGATCGACACGGTCAGGGTTTCCAGGCTCTTGAGCTGGGGCGCGCTCAGCTCTCCCAGGCTCGAAAGGCTTTTCTTCAGCTCAGCCCGGCGAATGGCTTCGGCCTTTTCCTTGAGGGAGACGATGGTCGGCACCACTTCAAGGGTCTTCAACCACCGTTCGAACCTGATGACCTCCTCCTCCACGATCCGTTCCGCCTTGACCGCTTCCTCCTGTCTCTGGCCGATGTTCACCTGAACAATCCCTTTGAGGTCGTCGATGTCATAGACATAAACGTTCTCCAGGTCGTTCACCGCAGGGTCCACATCCCTGGGAACGGCAATATCGATGAAGAAAAGAGGCCGGTTCCTTCTCTTTTTCATGGAGCCTTTGACCTGGCCGTGGGTGATCACATAGCCCGGCGCCGCCGTAGAAGAAATGACGATGTCCGCCTCCAGAAGCTGGGCTCCGATCTCTTCGAACGACACGGGAATGCCCTTGAACTCTCCGGCCACTTCCACCGCTTTCTGAAAGGTCCTGTTGGCCACCGTGATGGCGCTGACCCCCTGACTCAGCAGATGACGTGCCGCCAGTTCCGCCATTTCGCCCGCGCCGATGAGCAGCACCTTTTTCCCTTTGAAGTCATAGAAGATCTTCTTGGCCAGCTCCACAGCGGCATAGCTCACGGAAACCGCCGCATCCGAGATCCCTGTTTCCGTTCGGACTCTCTTGGCCGTGTGAAAGGCTCGGTGCAGGAGGCGGTTCAGAATGACGCCGGTTGTTTTCTCCTTTGTGGCGTTGGAATAAGCCTCTTTGATCTGCCCGAGAATCTGGGGCTCCCCGATCACCATGGAGTCGAGACTCGAAGCCACCCTGAAGATATGGCGCACCGCGTCCCGGTCCTCATAGGTGAAAAGGCTCGAACCAAGCGTCTCGGAAGGCATCTCTCCCAGCGTGCAAAGAAGGCTCACGACAAAACTCTTGGCCTCCTCCGCCTGCTCGGTGGTGAACAGGGCCTCCACCCGGTTGCAGGTTGAGAGAAAAAAGCCTTCCTTGATGCACGAAAACTCCCGCATCATGGCAAGGGCTTTGTCCGCGTGGGCCGGGTCCTTTGCCAGGCACTCCCGCAGTTCGACCGGCGCGGTCTCGTGGTTCATGCCGATGTTGACGATGCGCATCATCCCCCGGGTCGGCCCCCCATGTTTTTGAAACTGTGATAGTCGCTGAGCCAGAGGTTCGCGCCCGCAAAGGCCAGGACCAAGACCAGAAACCCGAACAGGGAGAGCAGGGCTGCCCTCCGGCCTCTCCACCCGACCGCAAGCCTCTCATGCAAGAGAACCGCGTAGAAGACCCACGCCAGCAGGGAGCACACCTCCTTGGGGTCCCATCGCCAGTAGCTTCCCAGTGCGTACTGCGCGTAGATCGACCCGGTGATCATCCCTGCGGTCATGAACGTGAAGCCGCAGATCAGAGCGAAATGATTGATGGAGTCCAGCGTTTCCAGCGACGGGAGCCTGGCGTATAAGGAGCCCAGGCGCTTTTTCTTGATCTGGGATTCCTGGATCAGGTACATGATCCCCGCCACAAAGGTGACGGCGAAAAAACCGTTCCCCACAAAAGCCGTGCCAATGTGCACAGGGAGCCAGAGGCTCCTGAAAATGGGCTTGACCGTCACTTCGGCCGTCGGAAGGGTCGAGGAAAGGATGAGCAGGCATGCTGCAACAGGCGCCACAAAAGATCCCAGCACCATGAGACGGAATTTCAGGTGAAAAAGGAGATAGACGAGGAGGATGGTCCAAGCAAAAAAGGAAAGCGAGGACTTCAGGGTCAAGACCGGAGCGACGCCGAGCGCGTAGTATTCGTAGCCGACAAAAAGAGTGAGGAAAGCAAACCCTGTCAGGAGCAGTCGATAGGCCCAGTGGTAGGTCGATTTTTGCTGGCGCACCAGGTAAACAATGAAGGCCGCCGTGGCCAGGAGGATCAGGATCAGGGCGAAGGCATAAAGCAAAAGAGCCATAGGTCACTCTGCCTTGAGAAAGTTTAGAATCTGGTTTTTCGTTACGGGCCGCCCCAGGACCTTTTCGATGATCTGTGAAGCTGCAACCCATTCCTTCCGGCGAATGGTCTGAAGGAGTTCGGAGTACACCAGCTCCTCGAAAGCGCTCTTGTTTTCTTCCTGAGAAAGACCGAGGCGCAAGATCTCCTTTCGCAGGTTTCCCATGAGGTTCAGAAAAAGACCGTACTCCTCACCGAAATGCCGCTCCAGTTCAACCCTCACCTTCCTTGCGAAAGCAGGGCTCTTCCCGGAGGTCGACACGGCGATGAGGAGATCTCCCCTGGCGAGGACCGACGGCACAATGAAGTTACAGTCCGCGGGCTGATCCACAGCATTCACGAGCAAGCCCCTCTGCTGCGCTGCCTGACTCACCCTGCGATTGAGGGCGGCGTCGTCCGTGGCTGCAAAGACAAGGAAGGCTCCTTCCAGGAAGGCTTCGGAAAACTCTTCTCCGAGACACTCGATCTCTCCGCCCTTTCGCAGGGCCTTGAGCGTCGCCGTCAATTCCCTTGCGACGACTTGAACGGAAGCCCCGTGTTCAAGAAGCGTCTCGATCTTCCTCTGGGCCACCTTGCCTCCGCCCACGACCAGCGCCCTCTTGCCTTGCAGGTCAACCAGGATAGGGTAAAACCTAGACATACTGATCCACCATGTCGCTGATGAACCGCTCGATCTCCTCGGGGCCGCCCTTTGCGTCCAGCTCCACGATGAGATTCTTGATTTTCCGGTAAGTGGTGGGATCCCGCTCCAGATCGTCGGTGGAGCGATAGGCTCCGCCCCTTCTGCCGATCCGGTAAATGAGGCGCTCCAGGTCAGGCAGTTCCTGATACCGCCGGATCACGGCCAGCATCTTTTCCTTGTCCTCGGGAAATGTCCCGCTCACTTCCTCCAGGAGGTTCATGATGTGGTCGCTCGTCACCACGCTCGTGATGCCTGATAGGGTCGAGATGAAAAGCTTGAGCTCCTCCGCCAGCATGTCGTCGGTTTGCATCCTGAAGCTTCCCTCTTTCAGAAGGGCGGAGAGGGGCACCCTGTCCGGGATCCTCAAGCTCCGGATTCTGATGAAATGCGGGTTGATCTGGTTGAGCACTTCAGCCGTTGCCGTTGCATTCTCTTTCCACAAGGTTTGCCCTCCCAGCCCCGGCATGACGTACTCGGAGAGCTCAAGACCCGCGGCCATGGCCTTTTGACCGGCTTCTATCTGTTGGGCGGCCGTGACTCCCTTCTTCACCAGCTTCAGAACAGGATCGTATCCTGACTCCAGCCCCACGTGAACCCGGTCCAGGCCGGCTTCTTTGATTCTCTTCAGGGCTTCGGCGCTCTTGCGCGCGATGGTTCTTGAACGGGAGTAAGTGGTCACCCTTCTGATCTCGGGAAACTTTTCTCTCAGGAATTTGAGGACCTCCACGAGCCCATCGGTCTCCATGATCAGGTTGTCCGCGTCCTGCAGAAAACAAGCCCCGGTTCCATAGTAGAGCCATGCGGCGATGCTCCGGTACCCTTCGCTGTAGTTGGGGCTCGTATAAATGTGGCTGACCACCTGATCCGTCACTTTACCGCTGACACCCAGAGACCAGGAAAGGGCCTTGATGTCATCGGCAATATCCTTGGCGGTCTGGATGTCTTTCTTGATTTCCTCGACTTCTCTCAAAGAAAACTTCTGGCCTTTGTAAACCGGACAGAAAAGGCACTGGTTCCAAGGGCAATTCCTCGTCAGGCGCAAGAGCAGGCTCGCTGCCTCGCTGGGCGGCCGGATGGGCCCCTGCTCAAAACCGATTTCTCTGCTCATGTATCTCATCCCTCTTGATCCTCTCTTTTCCTCATCGGGCACTTTTATATAATATTCAACAAGATATATCAAGACGACGCAGGTTCAATGATCTTTTGCTAATCCTCTTTGATTCATGGTAAAGAAAGAAACCTTATTGGGGCACCGCGTAGCGAGGAGATCCCTTCAATGGTCCGAAAGAACACGTCCTATTTGATGGAGAATTCAGAAGAGGCGCTCCGTCTTGAACTCAAAACCGATCCGGAGGCCGTTCGAAGTCAGGCGATTTGGTGGGGTGTGCGTCCTGGAATGCATGTCCTGGACGCGGGATGCGGACCCGGCAAAGTCACGTCGGTTCTGTGGGAGATACTCAAACCCGGCGGCAGAATCATGGGTGTTGATTATTCTGAAGAAAGAATCCAGTACGCGAAGAAGCACTACGAAAACCCATCCGGCATAGAGTTCCGGTTCCATGACCTCCGCCATCCCCTTGATCCCGTGGGCCCGTTTGACCTGATCTGGGTTCGTTTCGTCCTCGAGTACAACCGGATCGAGAGTTTTGGAATCATCAGGAACCTCGATGCGGTGCTGAAACCAGGCGGTTCCCTCTGCCTTCTTGACCTTGACTACAATTGCCTCAGCCATTTCCCTCTGCCCGCCCACATGGAGAGGATTCTCTTTGAACTGATGAAACTGCTGGAGACGCGGTTCAATTTTGACGCCTATGCGGGCCGAAAGCTCTATTCCTATCTCTATGATCTGGGCTACGACGACGTCGCCCTCCATCTTCTTCCCCACCACTTGTTCTATGGCGAGCTCAAGACCGAGGATGTCTTCAATTGGGTCAAAAAAGTGGAAGTCGTTTCTCTGAAAGCAAAGGAGCTGTTCGAGGATTACCGGGGCGGCCGGGATGGTTTTTTTGAGGATTTTAAGTCGTTTTTTCTTTCCCCCAGGCGCTCTACTTACACCCCCCTGATTCTGTGCAAGGGGATGAAGCCCGGCTTGCCTTGAGAGCCGCTTGAAGTGCGGTTGATGAGGGGGCTGAAACCGAAGGCTTCCAGCGTTTCTTTCTTGCCCCTGACTCTCTGTGCCCCCAGATTGATCATTGATTCATGATCCGGGTGCCCCTCCAGTTGTTCCCACACCGAACGGCTCAGGATAATGGGGATATTGTGAAAGATCTTGGTGAACTCCTGAAGCCTTGCCGCCGTGTTGACCGTGTCGCCCACGGCAGTGAATTCGATCTTTGTGTGACACCCGATGTTCCCCATAATGGCCCGTCCCGTGTGGAGGCCGATGCCGATCTTCATGGGTCTTCCTTCGAGAATGAAGCTCTTGGACATGTCCAGGATTCTGCGGGCCGCGTTGAAGCCGAGGTTCACGTGATTGGAGACAGGTTCAGGAGCCCCGAAAATGGCGAAAAAGCCGTCTCCCGTGTACTTGTTGATGTGGCCGTTTTCCTCGGTAATGATGAGAGAGCACTTCTCGAAGTAGTTGTTCAGGAAGGAGACGACGTCGATCGCTTCCATGCTTTCGGAGCTTGAGGTAAACCCGCGAATGTCCAAAAATAACGCCGTGATGGTGGATTCCTCCCCATGGAAAAGCTCCACCTCCCCTGAGTTCACATATCGGCGGATCACTGGAGAGGGCACGTATTTTTCGAAGAGCCGACGAAGATTCTTCTCCCGCTCTCTACTCTCCTCCAGTTTCTGATAAGAAAGGGCGTTGTGGATGCTGATCGCGATCTGAGTGGCAATCCCCGTGAGAAGTGAAATGTCGCTCTGGCTGAGAGGCCTTTTGGATTTCAGGTTGTCCACAAGAAGCACACCCAGCGATTCCCTCTCGTAGACGATAGGTACGCACATGAAGGATTGGGTGTTCAGCTGCTTGATAAAAGCATAGCTTCTTTCAGAAATGTCCCGCTCGATTTCCCCCACATCGTTGACGAGAAAGGGACGCTGCTCTCTGAAGGACTGCACCGCCACCCCGCGGGAATGGGGCTTATCAAGGTGGAAATCCGCTTTCTTGAGAACCTCCTCCACAGCGGCGTTGTATCCATACCCCACCCGGTAGACGAGCCGGCTCTTCTCCCGGTTGGCAAGCCATATGCCTCCCCGGTCGAAATCTAGACGGTTTTGCACGGCATCCACAACCGCTTTCAATAACCTCTCCGTGTCCAGAAGCATGGAAGTGGCCTGGCCTATCTCTTTCACGAGTTGCGCGTCGTTGTAGCGGATGTTGATCTGGTCCAGCAGCGCCTTGACGGCGTCCTGCTGAGTCTCAACGGTTTTGCTCAAGTCTTTCTTTTCAAGCTGTTCGAAATAAAGCGACACACCGAGAAAAACGATGCCAAAGAGCAACGTGACGATGGTCCACGTAAAAGAGGAGATCAGGAAATGCAGGCCCAGGCAAATCAGCAGACCCGCAAGGATGAGATGGCTCCTCCAGCCGCGCCACATGAAGGAAGGGGTCCAGTCCAGGGTGACAACATACCGGCACGCGGCGCCGCCTTCGTGAACGCATTCCGGATGATCTACCTTGGGAAAACGGCCGGTAAATAGTTTGGACAACGCTTCGATCTGTCCGACCATGTTTTCGCACTGATAGGGTTTGAGTGATACCCCCGGGTTAGGCTTGGAAATGATTTCGAACTTGTTGCTCCCCAGTTTCTTGCTCTTGAAGGTGGAGGCCCTGGTCAGATGAGGAGCTATTTTCTCGAAGAGCCAGTACGCTCCACCCGCGGTCATGAACCCGAGTGCATAGTGTTTCAACGCTCCTGAGGCTTCGGAGGTCGCAGCAAATTGCCCGACTTTTCTCGATATTTTTGAATCCCCTGTCTTCTGGGCCAGGCGTTCGTGGAACCGGTCCACCTGCCACTGGCTGAACCAGTGGCCCTGGTCTTCCATTTCATAGGTTCGGATCCAGGAGTAGTGGAGAATGTCTTGGAGATCGAGATCAGGATGGAATTTCTTGATATATTCCACGTTGTTTTTGATCAACCTGCTGTTGTAAAGCGGAGCGTGAATGTGGCTGAGGTCCCTTGTCTTCGAAACCATTCGAAGCTTCCTTTCAGCGAAAAGCCTTGCTCTGGGTTGGTCATCTTACCCTAAAAAGCTCCATATTATAGTTCTCACTGTAAGATTTTGTCAATGACCATCACGGTGGAGGTGACGTAAGGGATTTGGAGCAAGGGAAAAAGGGTGCGCGGCGTCTTTGAGGCCTTGTCGAGTAGCAGCAGGGCGTAAGTCTGACAATGGCCAGTAAAATGAAGCTCCCCGCAGCAAGCCGCAGACTGTCCTGGCGAAGGCGAATGAAGAGGGAAAAATGAGTGTTCTATTTGTAGCTGATGCGAAATCGCTTTTGCATGTACTCCAGATACTCATTTCCGTGCTGCACGTTCAACACCCACATTTGGTAATGTTTTTCAAAGGGAATCTCATTTTCCTCTACGTAACTCATGGGATAAAAGAGGACTGGAATCCGTTCCATCTCGAACTCTCCTGCAAGCTGAGAAATCGCCGTGGACAGAACGCTCCAAGGGAGTGCTTTAGAGTTGCCTACCAAAACTTTGATACCATTCAGAAGTTCCGAAAGGTTGAACCCCAGATCTGAGTGGTTCACAACCAGAAGGGCACAAAGTTTTTCGTTCGACTTAAGCGAGTAAATCTGCCAACTCCTGGTCAAACCCATTTCGGCGTAGGTCTTCTGGAGCGAGTTTTGTCTCACCCCTGTGTGCCTCATGCCCATGGCATCGAGCAGCAGGCCTCCGGACTGACTCATGTAGAAGTGTTCGAATTCCCAGAGATCCCGTTCCGAACTCTGGCTCAGGGTCCAACCCTCTGGGAGTTTGGTCCCTAAGGAAAGCCGCGTGTACGGGAGATAGGCAAAGAGGTCGAGCGAACATCCGCGAGGGTTCTTGTGCTCTCTTGCAAATCCTCCGAAGACCCTGTCAGGGAATTTATTCTCCGGCCGGAAGTAGCAGATCGTGTAGTCCATGCAGGCCGAAGGAAGGCGATGCATGTCGTTCAGGTAATGCATGATCTGTTTGAGAACCATGAATCCGGTCCTCTTGCTCTCCATGGATTTGGCGGCATGGTGATGAATCATCCAGGCTCGATCATAGGCGCGGACCATGGAAATGTGGCCGAAGATGCGGCCGTTTTTCTGGTAGGTGAAGTGCCGCGCAATTCCAGGATTGTCCTGGTAGAGTTTCTTGTACGTTTCCTTGAACTGGGCCCGCTGAGGCTGGATCAGCCGGTATTTCTTCGGGTAAAGGAAGCCCGTTTCAAAGAAGAACTCCCAAAGCGCATCCATGTCCAACTCTGTGGAAACATAGGCATGGGGATCCATGGCACTGGTCAGGATGTGGGTCAGGTTGCTGTAGGCCTGGATATCCATGTCTAGGATCGCGAGACCGCACCGCACCTCGTTTCCATCACAGGGCTTGCAGTAGATGACCTGCGCCGAACAATTGACTTTAAGAAATCCCGCAAACCCCAGCGTCGCCTCAGGAATGATCATTCCCGGCAAGAGCACCCTTTCATCCGCCTCCTCCTGAACCGAAAACCCGGAGGTGGAAATATCCTCGACTTCAAACTGAACCCTCTTGCCCAGAAAAGGGTGGAAGAACGATAGGCTTGGAGCCGGTGCAAGTTTTTGCCGCACATTTCGAATGTGCTTTTTTTTGAACCGTTTGATTTCACCGTTTAGTGGAGCGAACACGATTTCCTTTTCCGTTGATGGACCGCGTTGCCGGATCATGCGGCAGGCGCCTGAGAAAAGAATTTTGTCTTGACTTCTCAGATGGATGACTGCCGCATCTTCCGTGTTGAACCAACGAAAAGAGCATGAAGGATCCGGACGAACCCGTATTCGAAAACCCACCGGGCTGAAATCCATGAGTTCCCCCTCTGCATGGAATCCATTCTGGATCAGCTCTGCTTGAACTTCTCGGCATGTGTATCGCCTTGCCTGCCTCTGACCCAGCGCATAGCCTTCCTCGGGCAATTCAAGGACAAAAGACTCCCTGTTGATCTCCTTCAGAAGTGCAGGTACCATGATCAGGGAGCGACCATCATCAACAATCAGGTACTTGAACTCCAACGCACCCAGGTCCAACCCCGCAAAATCGTTGTTTTCCCAGGTGCAAGTCACGGTCGTGCCGATCGAAGGCTGCGGGTGAGCATTCAAGAGAAGAGATTCCCTGAAGTCGGGATGGTGCAGAAGAACGCGGACGACCCCTTCAGTGAAATGGATATGGTTGATGGTATTCGTAAGCGCATCGAGGCTGAGCTTCTGAGCGCTCTCGACGGCCCGCATGAGGTCTTCGTGCTTGAAAACCCAAGGAGGCAGCCAGGGTTCTGGCTCCGCAATGGGCGGGATCGAATCGGATTGAGTAGAAAGCAATTCCAGCCGTCTGTACGCCTCCATCATACCCTCCACGCTATAAGCCCTTCCCTGTGACGACCCTCTCCTGGAGATCCTTAGCCTAACCTGGCTCGTATCCTTTCAACTTCTGTGCCAGAATACCTTGCAGAACCAGGGGCCTTCACGAGAGCATCCGAGGACGAGCTGGAGACCCTTTACCGGCGAGCTCCTACCGCTTATGGGTATCCGCGGTTCCCTTCGCCAAGCTGTGTTCCATTCTCTTGTTTTCATTTCTGTTTCTTACAGCACTGCACAGAGAAATGTGCACACCTGCACATCATGGCGGGCGAAAGGAAAGGGAGGTTCTTTTTGTGAGACAGGGCGGTTGGAATTCAACGAACGGATGAGACTCAATCGGTAACCATTCGTTTCGTTTCGGATTGTCTGATGCGGGAAGTGATCTTGCCATTCATCAGCAGGCCAACTCCGAGAACCTGTTCCCGGAAACGGAGAATGACAAACCCGTCCTCCATGCCGCTTTCCACCTCTACAGGTTCGGCTCTCAACAGTTTTTCAAGTTCGTAGTCAGAAACGAGGTGAACCCCTTTGGTCGCATGATGACCGAAGAGCTGGACCATGCGAGTGGCAGGCTTAAGGTATTTCCCGACTTTATCAAAGGCCTTTAACCCTACCTGGCTCACCTTGAGCCTTACCGGCAGCTTAACGCTTGTTGCTTTTCGCAGGAGCCACCAACTCTTCCTTCTGCTGAACAAATCAAATTCGGCAAAGGTCTGCTCAAGGATTCCGAAGCGCTCTTTCAGGTAGGAGAACAGCAGGCGCCGCTCATCCTCGTCTGCGAATTTTGGCCATGAAGAATCCCACGGAATCGATCCGGTGAGGGTAGAACCTCCCTGCTTCATGCACTCTTCCATCAAACCTCTCCTGTCCCCACTGGGAAATCCCCGGTTCGATGCCGGGAGCACCTTGAAAAGGAACGAGTTCCGCATCCCTGTGCTTGAGGAGGAAGTCAACGACACCTTCGTTTTCCGCCGGGCTGTAGGTGCACGTGGAGTAAACCATGATCCCTTGTTTTTTCAAGAGATCAAAGCCTCTCAAGATCATTTTCTTTTGTGCCTCAGCCATCGCGACCCTGTACTTGGACTCCTTTGTCGCACAGGGTTCCCTGGAAAGCCGCCACCTCCCCTCCCCTGAGCATGGGACGTCGGCCATGACGAAATCAAAGGTTTCCCTCAAAGGGAATTCCTGAGCCGGATAAGCGGTCAGAACCGCATTCAACACCCCGAGCCTTGAAAGAGTGTGCATGAGAGGAGCGTGCCGCCGCAGGTGGAGTTCATTGGCGACAAGGATCCCTGTGTTGGCCATGAGTTGGGCCAGGTGAGAGGTCTTTCCGCCCGGCGCAGCGCAAAGATCCAGCACGGAAGTATTCGGCCCGGGCGCCAGAACCAGGGAGGCCATACAGGAGGTGAGCGCCTGGGGATGGATGTAGCCGAGGAAATACTCCAGCAGTTTGCCCGGCAGAAGGGCCCTGGGAGCTTCATAGAGGGTGTCGTCTCGGACACCGGCAGGTCTCAGGGGGATGCCTCTCTCCTGAAGCATCGCGATGACCGAAGCAGGGGAGGTCTTGAGACGATTCACGCGAAGGTGATTGGGAAGAGGCTTTCTGAGGCTCTCCAGAAAGGTTTCAAAGTCAGGAATAATCTCTTGGTATTCTGAGAAAAGTTGTCTCATCAAAGACAGTGATGATGTCCTCCGTTTCCACCTCTGTAACTTGACTTAGGCACAAAGTGGCAGAGGCACAAAGGCACAAAGCAGAAAAACCCTTGCATCCCTTTGTCCCTCTGTGCCTTTGTCACTTTGCCCCTTTTCTTGTCCCTTTTACTTCCCTAGCAGATGGTTGGAGATAACGGTTCTCTGGATCTCGGAAGTCCCTTCGTACAGGGTCAGGACTCTCGCATCCCGATAATACCGCTCCACAGGGAAGTCCTTGATGTATCCATAGCCGCCGTGGATCTGCAGGGCCTTGTAGGCGACCTCATTGGCCATTTCAGAAGCAAAAACCTTTGCCATGGAGGCGGCGGCTGAAAAATTCTCTCCCCGGTCTCTCATGGCAGCGGCGTTGAAAGTGAGGAGCCTGGACGCCTCAATCTCCGTCGCCATGTCCGCGATCATCCAGCGAATGGCCTGGAACTGGGCAATCGGCTTTCCGAACTGGACACGCGCCTTGGCATAAGCCACGGCTGCGTCCAGGCAGGCCTGCGCCAATCCTACCGATTGGGAAGCGATTCCGATCCTGCCCCCGTCAAGAGAAGCCATGGCAATGACGAAACCCTCCCCTTCCTTGCCCAGCAGGTTCTCCTTGGGAACCCGGCAGTCTTCAAAAATCAGTTCCACCGTGTCGGAAGCGCAGAGCCCCATCTTTTCTTCTTCTTTTCCCACGGAGAATCCGGGAGTTCCTTTTTTCACCACAAAGGCGCTCATTCCCCGGTGCTTCTTCTCCTTGCTGGTGTAGGCGGTGGCCACGGTGATATCCGAATTCTTTCCCGTGCTGATGAGGACCTTGTTGCCGTTGAGCACATAGCTGTTCCCATCCTTCACCGCCCGGGTCTTCTGGCTCGCAGGGTCAGAGCCTGCCCCGGGTTCGGTCACTGCAAAAGATCCGATCATCTTCCCGGCGGCAAGAGGTTTCAGATAGGTTTCCTTCAAATAGTCGGAACCGAAACGATAGATGGGACCGCAGGCCACGGAATTGTGGACAGACATGATCACGGCAGTGGCCGCACAGGCATAGGCGATCTCCTGGAGGGCCACGGAGTAGCTCACGGTGTCGACGCCTGCGCCGTTGTACTCTGCCGGCACATTCATGCCCATGAGGCCCAGTTCGCCCATTTTTCGCAGGTTTTCCCTGGGGAACTCTTTTGTCCTGTCGCGCTCCGCCGCCGTGGGAAGGATTTCTGTGCGGGCAAATTCCCTCACCATGGCCCGGATCATCTTCTGTTCTTCGTTCAATTCAAAAGACATAAATCCTTTTCTCCTCATGCAGCCTATGGCCGCCATGAAAATAGAACCCCAAAACTCGAATGTCGAATGTCGAACAAGGATTGGCGAATGATGAAGTTGAATCCTGTCTGTTCTTCCATTCGGAATTCGTTATTCGTTATTCATTATTCTGCGGTTCGCCTTCTAACGCCTACGCCTCATGCGGAGAAGTTATTTCTCCAAGATCCTGGTCACGGCGTATAAAGGACTACCAGGAGTTCTGCTTTCTCTGCGCTCAGATTGCGCAGCTTGTGCACGACGGAAGAATTAAAGTGAATGCACTCGCCGGGCTTCAGAGCGCTCCGGTTCTCTCCCACCAGAACTTCAAGCTCACCCTCGAGAACATAGATGAATTCTTCTCCCAGGTGCTGGTAGCTGACCCCTTTGTGGTCCGACCGCGGATCGATGAACACCTTGAAGGCTTTGAGATGCTTGTGCTGGGCGTCCGGTGTGAGATTCCGGTAAGAATAATCCTCGGTTCGCTTCTGGTAATCGTCATAAGCCTTGCTTCCTATCTGCTTCTTCTCCTCCTTGAGGAGAACGCTCGAATCGATTTCCAGAGCTCTGGAGAGTTGAAGGATCACGGCGACCGGAGGAATCACTTCCGCTTTTTCGATCTGAGAAATATAATCGGTTGTCAGCCCGGTTTCATTGGCCAGACTCTGAAGCGACATGCTGCGCTCTTTGCGAAGTTTCGCCAGTCGCTTTCCAAGAGGTAAGGGGCCCTGCTTTGTCGGCATGCCTATGCCCTCCTTTCACTCTTCCTTCTTTTTCGGAACTTGAGAACCAGCCCCAACAAGAGGACTGCACTGATCAAAATCACCAGGTTCGATGCAAAAAAGGTCATGATGAACGACAAAGGGTCCGTGAGATGGTACGCCAAAACCAGGAGATAGACACCAAAGAGCAGGAAAAAAAGCTCCACGATCCCCAGCGCGATCCGCCCCAAGACGAGAAGAACCCGGGAGCGCTCGGGCTGACCGTTTTGAGGAGCCTCAGGGTCGCTCATTCTTGCGGCCCAGTTTGGAAAGAACCAGATTATCCGAAGCTGTGTAGGGGTCTGTCTCACCGGCAAGAATCGCCTCCACGGCACGTTCGAACTCACCGCCTTCGATCAGCTGATCGAGCACCTCCTGAACGAGCCGGTTCTTGATCATCTCAGCCAGTTCCTCGCGGATTCTGAGTGTTCGCCGCAGGAGGTGCTGATCCCCTCCGGCCTCCAACAGGTAGGCTCTGTGCTTCTCGATCGCCTCCAGAAGCTCGGCTACGCCCCGGTCGAAAACCGCCTCCACCTTGAGAATGGGCGGAATCCACTTCCCTTCCCTGAACTTCTGCTGGCCCATGTCGATCATTTGCCGCAGTTCATTCAGCGTCTTGTCCGCGCCTTCTCGATCCGCTTTGTTGATGACAAAAATGTCACCCACTTCCAGGATGCCGGCCTTGATGGCCTGGATGTCATCGCCCATCCCCGGGATCACGACGATAATCGTGGTCTGGGCGCTCTTGACCACATCCACCTCGTCCTGTCCCACGCCCACCGTTTCCACAAGGATGTAGTCCTTGCCCATGGCATCCAGAACATCGATCGCGCTGCGAGTGGATTGGGTGAGCCCTCCGAAGTGTCCTCGCGTGGCCAGAGAACGAATATACACTCCCTCATCCAGGCTGTGGCGCTGCATGCGGATGCGGTCGCCCAGAATAGCCCCCCCGGTGAATGGGCTGGTCGGGTCGACCGCGAGCACCCCCACGGTCTTTTCCGCTTTTCTCAAATGGGCCACCATCTGGTCCACAAGCGTACTCTTGCCGACTCCGGGCGCGCCTGTGACACCGACGACATAGGCGTTCCCCGTGTGGCTGTAAAGCGCCTTGAGGATTTCCCGGACCTCTGGGACCCTGTCATCAATATCCCGGATCAACCGGGCCACGGTCCGCACATCGCCTGCAATGACCTTGTCAACGGCGTTTGTCATCACGCCACCCTCGGCTTCACGTGCTCTCTTACCCACTTCACAATCTCATCCAGTTTGGAGCCGGGGGTAAAGATCTCGGCAATCCCTGCCTCTTTCAGTTTCGGGATGTCCTCGTCGGGAATGATTCCTCCCCCGCACACGACCATGTCTTCGACTCCTTTCTCTCGAAGGAGCCTGACCACCTCGGGGAACAGGTACATGTGCGCTCCGGCCAGGCTGGACATCCCCAGCATGTCCACGTCTTCCTGGATCGCCGCCTGAACAATGGATTCCGGCGTCTGATGAAGCCCGGTGTAGACCACCTCAAACCCGGCGTCGCGGAAGGCCCTCGCAATAATTCGCGCCCCTCGGTCATGCCCGTCCAGCCCCGGTTTAGCCACCATCACTCTGAGTTTGCGTTCCTTCACCATGCGCACCATCCTTTTGACGTTCGCCGTTGACCGTGATCCGCCGTCCGTTGTCCGTGGTCCGTTGCTTGTTGCCAGTGGCCTGTTGCAGGTTGCCTGGTGGGCATTTCTAAGATTCCACCTTGCCCTGCGAATCGTGTCCCGTGCGCCTTCCTAATAAATCCCCGGATCACGATACTCCCCAAAGGTTTTCCGAAACACATCACAGACTTCCTGCAGGGTCGCATGCGCCTTCACCGCATCGATGATGAAATCCATCACATTTCTGTTCCCGGCACAAGCCTCTCCCAGCTTCTCCAGACACTCCCGGACCTTCTTGTTGTCACGAGCGTTCTTGACGCGATGAAGCTTCTCGATCTGCATCTTTTCCAGTGTGTCGTCGATCTCGAGGACGTCCACGGGGAGCCTCTCTTCTGTGATGTACTTGTTCACCCCCACCACGGTCTTTTTGTTTTCATCGATCTGTTTTTGGTAGTGATAGGCCGAATCCGCAATTTCCCTCTGGGGGAAGCTCTTTTCAATGGCCGCCAGCATGCCACCCATGTCGTCGATCTTCTGGATGATGGCAAAAGCCTCCTCTTCCATCTGGTTCGTGAGCGCTTCCACGAAATAGGAGCCGCCCAGGGGATCGATGGTGTTGGCCGCGCCCGACTCCTCCGCAATGATCTGCTGGGTTCTGAGCGCTATGGTGGCGGCCTCCTCGGTCGGAATGGCCAGCACTTCGTCCAGAGAATTGGTGTGAAGGGACTGGGTGCCTCCCATGACCGCTGCCAGAGCCTGGAGCGCGGTTCTGACGATGTTGTTGTAGGGCTGCTGCGCCGTGAGCGAACAACCGGCTGTCTGGGTGTGAAAGCGCAGCCACCAGGAACGCTGGTCTTTCGCTTTGAATCTCTCCCTCATGATTTTTGCCCACATGCGCCGGGCGGCCCTGAACTTGGCGATTTCTTCGAAGAAATCGAGATGGGAGTTGAAAAAGAAGGAAAACCGGGGCGCAAAGTCGTTCACATTCAAACCCCGCTCCATCGCCGCCTGGGTGTAGGCAATGCCGTCCGCAAGCGTGAAGGCCAGTTCCTGAACCGCTGTGGAACCTGCTTCACGGATGTGGTAGCCGCTGATGCTGATGGTGTTCCAACGGGGCACCTCTTTGGTCCCGAATTCCACGGTGTCGGTGATCAGCCGCAGCGAAGGTTTGGGCGGGCACATGAAGGTCTTCTGGGCGATGAACTCCTTGAGCATGTCGTTCTGGATCGTGCCGCCGATGATTTTGCGGTCAATGCCACGATTCTCTGCAACCGCAATGTACATACCCCAGATCACCGGTGCCGGCGGGTTGATCGTCATGGAGGTGGTGATCCGATCAATGGGGAGCCCCTCGAAAAGATCCTCCATGTCCACCAGAGTGTCAATCGCCACCCCGCACTTGCCGCACTCTCCCCTTGCCCGAGGGGAATCGGTGTCATAGCCCATCAGGGTCGGCATATCAAAGGCGGTGGAGAGTCCTGTCTGCCCTTCCTTGACCAGGTGATGAAATCGCTTGTTCGTGTCCTTGGCAGAACCCAGACCGGCAAACATGCGCATGGTCCACAGCCGGCCCCGATACATGGAGGGCTGGACTCCCCGCGTGAAGGGGTATTCGCCCGGGAATCCGAGGTCCTTCCCGAAATCCTCACGCGCCACATCCTCGGGCGTGTAAAGGGCCTTGATCTCCTTGTCCGAGACCGTTGAAAATCGCTCCAGCCGCTCACGCGCCACGCGGAAAATCTCATCCAGCGTCTTTTGCCACTTCTTGCGCTCTTCCCTGATCTCATCCATGATCTTTTGGTTGTACATCAAGGTCATGGGACACCCCCCTTTTCACTTCGAAAAGCTTCCGGTGATCAGCAACACATTGCAGGTCTTTGACAGAAAGAAATTCGAATCTCGAAATCCGAAATTCGAAAGAAATCCAGAACACAAATGCCCAACGATCAAAACAGAAACCACGCGGCTAAGAGTTTCTGTCATTCGAATTTCGGTCATTGGAGATTGTTTCGGATTTCGTGCTCAGAATTTCGGATTTTCAGCAACTTTTCTGATGCCGGCGAAGTTTTATCCTAAGGTTCTAATCTCGAACCTTCCTGTTGCTCTAGAATTTCCCCAGCACGGCACTGGCAATGGTGTTCTTCTGAATCTCCCGGGTCCCTTCGTAGATCTCCATGATCTTCGCGTCCCGGTAGAAACGCTCCACCTCGTACTCCAGCATGTAACCGTATCCGCCATGAAGCTGGATCGCCTCGTCCGCCACTTCCACGGCGATTCGGCCGGCATACATCTTCGCAATGGAGGTCAGCTTCGGGTCAATGATGCCTTGATCAAAATTCCAGGCCGCCCGGTAGATAATGAGCCGTGCGGTCTCTATCTTGGTCACCATGTCCGCGAGCTTGTGCTGCGTGACCTGAAACTCGGCGAGTTTTTTCCCGAACTGGCTTCGCTGCTTCGTGTAAGCCAGGGCTCGATCAAAAGCCCCTTCAGCGATCCCCAGAGCCTGGGCAGCGATTTCTACCCGGCTTTCGTCAAAGAACTCGAGAACCTGATAAAACCCCTTGCCCTCTTTGCCCACCAGATTCGACGCAGGGACCTTCACATTGTTGAAGGAGAGTTCCCCTGTGGCGGTCATCTTGATCCCCATCTTTTCGCCCACGTCGTTGGAAGTGAAACCGGGTGTGTCTCGCTCCACGAGGATGACCGATTGACCGCGGTAGGTCGGTTTAGCCTCTGGATCCGTCTGGCACAGGACCAGCACGAACTTGGCGATGGTGCCATTGGTGATAAAAGTCTTTACCCCGTTGATCACATATTCGTCGCCCGACTTCAAGGCTGTGGTGTTCATCAAGGTGATGTCGCTTCCGTGGTCCGGCTCCGTGAACCCGCCGCTGCTCAGAAACTCTCCCTTGGTGATGGGAACCAGGTACTTCTGCTTCTGCTCCTCAGTTCCGTGCCGCAGAAGAATCTCCGAGGCGAAATCCGCAAGGCTCACGGCGATCCCCAGGCTCGAGTCCTGGCGGCAGAATTCTTCCGTCACCAGCGTGTTCTCCATGATGCCGTATTCCTGTCCGCCGTATTTTTCCGGATAGTGAATCCCGAGAAATCCCAGGTTGCAGGCTTTCTTCCAGATCTCCTTCGGAAAACTGTGCGCCCGCTCATGCTCCAGAGCGATTTCCTTGTCGAATTCTCCCTTGGCGAAATCCCGCGCCGCCTTCTGAATCTGTTCCTGATCCTTGGTCAGTCTAAAGTCCATGGTCTAAATCTCCCAATGCAAAGGTGTTGGAGTACTGGAGAGTTGGAGTGATGGAGTACTGGAACATATCGGAGATCGGAGGAGGTTTTACCAGTACTCCACCACTCCATTACTCCACTACTCCAGGCCTTTCTACTTACTCCATTTCTCCCATACTCCAATTTCTTCTTACTCCAACTCTCCCTTGAACACCGGCTTTCTCTTTTCCAGGAAAGCGCCCATCCCCTCTTTTGCATCCGCACTGCTCATGCAGAGCCCGAAGTGATCGGTCTCCATCTGGCATCCGCGCCGAAGGTCCGCGTCGTATCCCCGATCGATGCACTGTTTCACGGACCTCAAAGAGACTTTGCCTTTGGAAGCGATGAGAGCGGCGGTCTTCATGGTCTCTTCCCAGAGCTTGTCTGCGGGGAAGACCTTGGTGACCATCCCGATCGCCTTGGCCTCCTGTGCGCTGATCATCCCGCCGGTCATGCACAGCTCCTTGGCCGTGGCTTTGCCCACAAGCCGGGACAGCCTCTGGGTTCCGCCGAAGCCCGGGATGATGCCCAGGTTAATTTCAGGCTGCCCGAACCTCGCGTTCTCGGAGGCATAGATGAAATCGCAGGCCATGGCCATTTCCGCCCCCCCTCCCAGGGCGAACCCATTGACGCACGCAATGACCGGGAGGGGAAAGTTCTCGAGACGGAAGCCAAGTTCATGCCCCTGTTCCGACCACTTCCTTGCTGCCAGGGGAGGCAGATTCACCATGTAGGAAATGTCAGCCCCTGCGATGAAGGCTTTATCCCCTTCGCCCGTGAGCACCACGACACGGAGAGAAAGATCTTTCTCGATCTCATCCAGAGCCTGGTGAACTTCAGAGACGAGCTGAGGGTTGATCGCGTTCAGCGCCTTGGGCCTGTTGAACTTGATGACCCCGACGTTTCCCTGTTTTTGAAAAATAATGGTTTCGTAAGCCATGGCTCGCCTCCTCCTACACTCTTTCCAGGACTGTGGCCATGCCTTGACCGCCGCCGATGCAAAGGGTGGCCAATCCGAGAGCATGCCCTTTTCTCACCATCTCATTGGCCAGGGTGAGAATAAGCCGCGCGCCGGAGCATCCGATCGGGTGGCCGATGGAGATGCCGCTCCCCAGAACATTGGTTTTCTCCATGTCGCACTTGAGCTCCCGGATGCAGGCGATGGCCTGGGAGGCAAAAGCCTCGTTGAGCTCGATGGCACCGAAGTCGTTGATGGTCAGTTTCTCCCTGTGGAGGATCTTTCGCACCGCAGGAATCGGGCCTAGCCCCATATACGCCGGATCCACGCCGCCCGTGGCATAGGCCCTGATTCTGACCAGGGGTTTGAGCCCGAGCTCTTTGGCCTTGCTCGCGGACATGACGAGGAGTGCTGCTGCAGCATCGTTGATGCCTGAGGCGTTGCCCGCTGTCACGGTCCCGTTCTTTTTGAACGCGGTAGGCAGTTTCGCCATTTTCTCCGCACTCGTGTCCATGGGCCTCTCATCGGTGTCAAAGACCAGAGGGTCGCCCTTTCTCTGAGGAATCACCACGGGAGCGATCTCCTGTTTGCAGATCCCGTCCGTAATCGCCTTCCGAGCCCTTTGATGGCTCAGCGCTCCCAGCTGATCCTGCTCTTCCCTGGAAATCCCGTAATTCTCTGCAATGTTTTCCGCTGTGAGCCCCATGTGATAGCCATAAAAAATCTCATAGAGTCCGTCGAACACCATGAGATCCACAAGGTCCACGTTGTTCATCCTGGCACCCCACCGGGCCGCAGGCAGAGAATAAGGGATGAGGCTCATGTTTTCCATTCCGCCGGCTAGCACGATCTCCGCATCCCCGGCTTTGATGGACTGGGCCGCAAGGGCCACGGCTTTCATGCCTGAGGCGCAGACTTTATTGATGGTAAACGCATTGGTCTCCTTCGGGATGCCGGCCTTGATCATGGCCTGCCTGGCCACGTTCTGTCCCTGGCCTGCGCCCACCACGTTCCCCATGATGACTTCATCGATTCTTATGGGCTTCAGGGAATCCGCATAGTCATAGGCCTTTTTCTCCAGATCGATCATCCCCCTGCCCTTGAAAGGGTCCGGGGCGAATCGCGTGAGTTCTTCTGTCGCCACAGGCTTGAGGCCTGCTCTTTTCAAGGTCTCTTTCAACACCAGAGCACCCAGGTCCACAACGGGTGTCGATTTCAGAGTACCGCCGAATGACCCTACAGGCGTCCTGACGCCCGCCACAATCACTACGTCTGTCATAATGTGTTTCTCCTTTATTGTTTGATAGTATCGTGAAACCGGAGTACTGGAGTAATGGAGTATTGGAGTGATGGAAAAAAACGAACATCCTCCATTTGCCCGGTTTCTTGATTTGCTCCTTACTGCTTACTTCCTACGGCTTACTGCTCATTGTATACTACCAGCGTGACCGCCTCCCCACCGCCAAGGCAGAGGCTTGCCTCCCCTACTTTCGCACCCCGCTCCTTCATGGCATAGATCAAAGTCGTGAGCACTCTTGCCCCGCTCGCTCCGATCGGATGCCCCAGGGCCACGGACCCGCCGTTCACGTTCACCCTTTTCGGGTCAATGTTCAACACCTTATTGATCGCCACAGAAGAGGAACTGAACGCCTCGTTGATCTCATGAAGATCCACGTCTTCGAGTTTGAGGCCCGCCTTGGCGAGCACCTTGGGAATCGAGTAGATCGGCGCTGCGAGCACATACTTCATGTCAATGCCCGAGGCTCCCTGGGCTCCCACTCGAACCAAGGGTTTACATCCAAGCTCCTTTGCTTTGTCCCTGGACATGACCACCAGTGCAGAGGCTCCGTCACTGATCTTGGAGGCATTGCCTGCAGTGACCGCCCCGCCTTTCTTGAAAGCAGGCGCCAGTTTTCCCAGAGCCTCTCGGCTGGTCTTGGGCGGTCTGAGAGGGATTTCATCCGTGTCAAAGACCTTGGATTCCCCCTTCTTGGTGGGAACGGTGAAGGGGACAATCTCCTTCTTGAACTTTCCCTCTTCGATCGCCTTCCACGTCTTCTCATAAGAGCGGAAAGAGAACTCGTCCATGTCCTGCCGGCTCACGCCCCATTTCTCAGCCACGAGTTCCGCACTCATGCCCATGTGAAAGTCGTTCACGTGATCCCAGAGCCCGTCCTGGACCATCCCGTCCATGACCCGGCCGTTGTTCATCCGGTACCCGGTCCGTGCCTTGTCCAGAAGGTAGGGACAGAGATTCATGCTCTCCTGGCCTCCGGCAACGATCACGTCCGCATCCCCGCACTGGATGGCCTGCGCTGCGAGCATGACGGCTTTCAGCCCTGAACCGCACACTTTGTTCACCGTGATCGCGCCCACCTCCCAGGGAAGACCTGACCGCACCATGGACTGCCGCGCCGGGTTCTGTCCCAGCCCGTGGGGGAGAACGCATCCCATAATGACTTCGTTCACCTCTTCTTTTTTGATTCCCGCCCGCTGGATCGCCTCTTTGATCACGTGGGCGCCCAGGTCAGTGGCGGATACGGTGGCGAGAGATCCCCCAAAGTCTCCTATGGCGGTTCTGCATGCACTTACGATCACAACGTCTCGCATTCAACACTCCTCTCCCGGAAGAAGAATTTTGCAGTCAAATAAATGAACTATACAAATACAGGTGATTTCAAGTCAAGACTTAAAAACGGACGGGAAGGCGTGCTAACTGTGCCGTGCGCAAGGATTTCCGGATCACCATGGACTCGCGTCCCTTGTCCTTTTCTCTTGACAGAACGAGCGTCGGCTGGCTAATTTAGAACGTTTCTGTCTGGAGTTTCTCCAGCCTCACAGCGTATTTTGTGTCGGAAAGGAAAAGCGCATGAACCCGCTTGCAGTAGAATTGAATGAGGTGATCCAAAAAGCCAACGTTCACGTCTTTGAGATGCTTTCGGAAGTCGGCAAAAACCTCTTCTTCCCCAAAGGCATCCTCACCCAGAGTGCCGAAGCCAAGGAAAAGGCGCACAAGTTCAACGCCACCATCGGCATGGCCACGGAAAAGGGCCGGACCATGCATCTTCCATCGGTCATGACCATGCTGAGCGGACTTGAGCCTGAAGAAACACTCACCTATGCGCCCTCCTTCGGGATCCCTGCCCTTCGAAAGGTGTGGAAGGAAGCCCTCTTTGAAAAGAACCCTTCCCTCGCCTCTTCAAAGATCAGCCTTCCCGTGGTCAGCCACGCCATCACCCACGGCCTCAGCGTGGTTGGAGATATGTGGGTGGATCCCGGTGATGTGCTCATTCTTCCGGACAAGATGTGGGGCAACTACAACCTGATTTTTTCGGTTCGAAGAGGTGCCCGCATCGTCCAGCATGCCCTCATCGATGGCCAAGGCCGGTTCAACCTGAAGAGCTTTGAGGAGTGCGTCCGCGGCGAAGCCAAAAAGAACAAGAAAATCATCGTTCTTTTCAACTTCCCCAACAACCCGACAGGGTACACCCCCCATCCCGACGAAGCGAAGACCATGGCGGAAATCCTCATGGACCTTGCGCACCAGGGGACCAATGTTCTTGCGCTCACAGACGATGCCTACTTCGGCCTTTTCTTCGAAGATGATGTGCTCAAGGAATCCATTTTCGCAGGACTTGTGAACAAGCATCCCCGGCTCATGGCCATCAAACTGGACGGAGCGACCAAGGAGAATTATGTTTGGGGCCTGAGGGTCGGATTCATCACCTACGGGGCCTGTCTCCCCGGCGACCACGACGGGGTTTACAACGCGCTGGAGAGAAAGACAGCCGGCGCCGTGAGGGGCTCCATTTCGAGCGCCTCGCACCTGAGCCAGACCATCACGCTCCGTTCCCTGAAATCGTCCTCCTACAAAGCCGAAAAGGAGGACAAGTTTCGGATCATGAAAGAGCGTGCCATGGAGGTCAAGCGTGTCCTGGCCAATCCCAAATACCGCAAGGCGTGGGACATATACCCCTTTAACTCCGGGTATTTCATGTGCCTGAAGCTCAAAACCGTTGAGGCCGAACCTCTCAGGGTTCACCTTTTAAACCAGTACGGGGTGGGTCTCATCTCTCTAGGCAAGCAGGATCTCCGTGTGGCCTTTTCCTGTGTGGAGAAGAAGGATGTGCAGGAACTCTACGACATTGTCCTGCAGGGAGTGAAGGACCTCGAGTCCTGACCCATGTGGAAGAACGCCAAGCAGCTTTTGGAGTCTGCCCAAAAGGAGCCCTGGGCCAAGTCGTGCGAGGGTGAGGCCTTTTGGGAGCATCTTTTCTCGTGGGTCAAGAATACGGTCCTCCCGGACTTTCTCACGGAGGTCACCACTCAGGTCGACGAGATCATAGAGATCAACCCGGACCTCTCCGAACCTGAAATCTTCTCCATGGTCACCCGCTACATAGTCGAGTTCCTGGGCGCTCACTCCGCTTCGGTGAGGATATACGATCCGGGAACCGAGAAAATGCTCTCTTATGGATCCTATCCCCTTCAGGAGCAGTCAAGGACAACCTTCATCCCTCTTGACGGGACGATCGCCGGCAGGGTTGTGAGAACCAACCGTCCTTACCTCGTGCCGAACATCTCCGCGGAAGATCTTTACAAGGACAAAGAGAGGGTGGAAAAGATGGGGATTTGCTCCATTATGGCGGTCCCCTTCGCCGTCCCTCGCTTTTTCCCCCATGAAAGAGACACCGCCGGCGTCATCCAGATTTACTACGAGGAGAAAGACCGCGATTTCACGCCTCTGGAGGCGAAAATGGCGGAGGTCATGGCCCGCAGGCTCAGCTTTGTGGTGGCCAGAAAAAAGATACTCTCCATGTTCAGGATCAACGAGAAGAAGGAGGCCATTGTCCAGAAGATTTTTCTCAAGCTTGGGTCCAGGGGAGGCGTCAAGATGAAGGACGTGTTCAACCGGGTGGTCCCGGAGCTTGCCGACATCATCAGCCTCCAGAGCTGCGCCCTGTTTGCCGTGACCGAAGATGACGAAAACGTGGTCCTCGAGGCCGGATATCCGGAGCACATCGGTTACCACGGGATCGGAAAGACCTTCCCGATACGGAGCGAACCGGCTTTTGAACTGATCCTGAAACGAAAAACCTACGACGTGGAAACCCCCTTCGAGGTGGTCACTCCCTCCTACGTGCTCATCATGGATCCGCAGAAAAGCGCGTACATCTCGTGGAGCCTGAAGAATTTTGCAGCGGCCCACAACATGAACTCCATTCTCTACGTGCCCCTCAATGAGGGAGAAGAAATTACCCATTTCATGACCATTGACGCACTGGACCAGCGGCAGACGTATTCGGAAGGGGAAATCGAGATCTTTGTGTTCCTGGGCCGGGAACTCATGAAAGCCCAGCGTATGGAGCGTCTGGACGACATCCTCCACGATTTCAAGAATCCCGCCATTGCCACTGCAGGATTCGCGCGGCGCCTGAAGAAGCTCATAGAGCAGGAGGTTTCCCTGAAGAATGGCGCCACCATGAAGAAGTATGCGGACATTCTTCTTGACGAAACGAGCCGGCTCCAGGAAATGGCGCTCAGCATCTATCAATCCGGAAAAGAGCAGGTCGTCAACTTGACCGCCGTGCTTCGCGACCGTTTCGAGATCAACAAAGAGGTGATCAAGGAGATCCTCAAGCAGAACGTGACGCTTCACGAAGGGCCGTTCGACGACCCGCTCTACGTGCAGTGCTACCCCCTTCACCTCGAAAGAATTCTCGACAATCTTCTCAACAACGCCACGAACGCCATCCCCTTGAAAGGCGGAATCCTGGCCATTCGAACCTATGCCCGTGACGACATGGCTTGCGTTGAAGTCAGCAATACGGGAATGGTCTCTGAAGCGGAAAGACTGCGCCTTCTGGAAGGAGAGGGTCGGGGGAGAGGCCTTTACATCACCCACCGGATCGTGCGACTCCTCAGGGGACAAATCGACGTGAGAAGCGGGATCAACTCAACCGCGGTGACTGTCCGAATCCCCCTCCACAAACCATAAAGCCGATTTCACTACAGAGGCTCAGAGGACACGGAGAGGAGGTATTTTCGGTCGTCGATTCTTTTTGACTTTGGTCTGGAGCGCAGAACATTTTTGTTTTTCGGTACCTCTCTGTGCCCTCAGTGACTCTGTGGTGAGATCTTCTTCTTCAGTCTTCACTTTCCATGTCGAACTGCAGGAACTGACCTGCTTTGGGCGCCTGGGGCACAGGAGAGGCCTCTTTGGGTTCCTGCCCGGCTTTGAAGGCCTGAGTCCGGGGCTTCGCCGAATAAGGCCCGGGCAAAAGACCGGTTTTGGGGTCGATCTTTTGCAGCACCACCCCTTGCGGCACAGGGAAGTCTTCTGACGGCCGGTTCTCCACCGCTTCCGCCATGAAATACAGCCAGACGGGATTGGCCGCCCTGGAGCCGGTTTCCCCTTGATTCATGGGTTTCCGGTCATCATACCCCACCCACACTCCGGTGACGAGGAAGGGAGTGTAGCCTACGAACCAGGCATCTCGAAGGTCATTGGTGGTTCCTGTTTTTCCTGCTGCCGGCTTTTTCAGCGCTTTGGACCGCCACCCCGTGCCCTCGTTGATCACGGCCTTGAGCAGATCCGTCATGACGTAGGCGGTCTCGCTCGAAATCACCTGCTTTTTCGCAGGGGCGTTTTCTTCCAGAATATTTCCGTGCCGGTCCACAACCCTGTGAATGAAGATCGGATCCGCCAGGAATCCCCCATTTGCAAAAGCGGCATAGGACCTGGTCAACTCAGCCAGGGAAAGGCCCGAGGAGCCAAGAGCCAGGGAAAGGTCCGGGCTCATGTCCGACTCGATTCCCATTCTCTTTGCATAGGAGAGGGCATAGGGAACCCCGATCTGCTTCAGGATCTTGACGGTGATCACGTTTCTGGACTGCACCAGGGCGGTTCGAAAGAGGGTGGGCCCTAAAAACTTCTCTTTGAAGTTCTTGGGCCTCCAGATCTCTTCGTCCGGATTCAGCGAAGACAGGTAAGGCGCGTCCAGGATAACCGTGGAAGGCGTCATTCCCCAATCCAGGGCGGCCGCGTAAATGATCGGTTTGAACGCGGACCCCGGTTGGCGTTTGGCCTGGCTCGCCCGGTTGAATTGGCTCGTTCCGAAATCCCTCCCTCCCACCATGGCGCGAACTCTGCCGGTTTGCGCTTCCATCGCAAAGAGGGCACCCTGAACTTCAGGCACCTGCTCGAGCGAACACGTCCAGTCAAAAGGCGGGGGGCCTGCCTCCTTCAGGCTCACAAGAATCAGGTCCCCTTCTTTCAACACTTCCCTGGGGCTCTTGAGGGTCGTCGTGCCTGGTCTCTTCGCCCACTTCATCTCCGGAAACGGAAGGGACCCTGTCCTGCCTCCGACTCGAACCCACGTTTCTTTTTTTTGATCGTCCACCTTTTCGACGAAAGCTTGAACCGTCAAGCCCGCACGAAGAGCCCCCTCTTTCGGTTCCGGGGAAAGGGATTTCTGGGTCGTGCCCGTGTCTTCCTGCTTGGCGGAGCGCAAGGGGCCCCGGTACCCTTCCCTCTTGTCCAGTTCCAGAAGACCTTTTTCCACAGCCGACTGGGCCGAGCGTTGCATCCCGTAATTCAGGGTCGTGTAAATCTTCAGCCCTTCCCGGTAAAGGGCCTCTCGCCCGTACTTGATCTCCAGGGCTCGGCGCACGTGTTCCGTGAAATATGGCGCCTTGTCAAAGGAACTCTCCGCGGTCCTGTTGACATGAATCGGCCACGCGAACGCCTCCTTTTCCTCGCGCTCTGTGATGAAATTCTCTTCGCGCATGCGCTCGAGAACGTATTTCTGCCTTGTTTTGGCCCTGCTGAAATGAAGAAAAAGGGAATACCGGCTGGGCGCCTGGGTGAGACCTGCCAGCATGGCGGATTCTGCGAGGTTCAACTCCGAGGCGTTCTTGTCAAAGTAGGTGCGCGCCGCCGCTTCCACACCGTAGGCCCCCTGCCCCAGATAAATCTGATTGAGATAGAGGTACAGGATTCGCTCTTTGGAAAACTCCTTCTCGATCTGAAGCGACAGCGTGGCTTCCCGGGCTTTTCTCCGGTAGGTCTTTTCAGTGTCCTTGAGGAGCAGGGACTTGGCCACCTGCTGGGTGATGGTGCTCCCCCCCTGTTCGATTCTTCCGGCCAGCGCGTTGTTGATCAGGGCGCGAAGGATGCTCAGGACGTCCACCCCTTCGTGCTCGTAAAAACGGGCGTCCTCAGCGGCGATGAAAGCCTGGATCAGGTGTTTCGGCAGGCGGTCCAGGGAAACGACGATCCTCTTTTCTTCCCAGAACCTTCCGATCACCTCCCCCTCTTCACTGTACACTTCCGTGATGACGGGAGGATGGTACTCTCTGAGGGAACCGATATAAGGAAGATTGCTGGACCACACATACCAAAGAGTTGCGCCTGTACCGGCCATGAGCACGCAGGCCAGGATGAACAGGGCCACCGCTAATATCAGGATTTTTCTCAACGGTACACCCGGCGGTCAAGGCTTCTGTACTGGATCGCTTCGGCCACGTGGGCGGAGGTGATTTCCTCGCTTGCCCCCAGGTCTGCGATGGTTCTTGCGATTTTGAGGATTCTGGAATGAGCTCTGGCGCTGAGGCCGAACTTCTCCATGGCCCGCTCCAGGAGGTCTCCGGACTGGGAATCCAGAGCACAGAATTTTCGAATCTGGCGGCTGTTCATGTGCGCGTTGGTGTAGATCTTCATTTTCTGAAAACGCTCCGCCTGGATTTTCCTTGCCGCCTTGACCCTCGCGAGAATCTCCGCGGACGATTCGCCGCCCTCTGTGGCTGCAAGATCCCGGAACTGGACCGGAGGGACCTCCATGTGAATGTCAATCCGGTCCATCAAAGGGCCCGAAATTTTTGTCCGATAGCGCTGAACCTGGAGAAAAGTGCAGCTGCATTCTCTCTTAGGGTCTCCGAGGAATCCGCAGGGACACGGGTTCATCGCCGCCACCAGCATGAAATTGGCCGGATAGGTGACGGACGAGCTGGCCCTTGAAATGGTCACCTTGCCGTCTTCCATGGGCTGCCTCAACACTTCCAGCACGTTCTTCTTGAATTCAGGCAGCTCATCCAGGAAGAGAACCCCGTTGTGCGCCAGGCTGACCTCGCCGGGCTTGGGCGTCTGACCGCCGCCGATGAGACCCGCATCGGAAATAGTATGGTGGGGGCAGCGGAAGGGACGCACTTCGATGAGGCCTCGGCCTTTGGGCATGAGCCCCATCACGCTGTAGACCTTGGAGGTTTCCAGGGCTTCCTGAAAGCTGAGTTCAGGGAGGATGGTGTAGAGGCGCCTTGCGAGCATCGTCTTACCTGCCCCGGGAGGCCCGATCATGATGAGGTTGTGACCGCCTGCAGCGGCGATTTCCATGGCTCGCTTCACGTTCTCCTGACCGCGCACATCCTTGAAATCAGCCTCGAACTCTTCAGGTTGCAAGGGAGTGCGGCTTTCCGGCTGGCATGGAGCGATGGGCACCAGCCCGCAAAGTGCTTCCACCAGTTGATTGAGCGACTGGACCGGGTAAACAGCAACACCTTCAACGACTGCGGCTTCAGCTGCGTTCTCCACCGGCAGGAAAACCCCCAGGAGCCTGTTTTCCTTCGCTGCCATGGCCATAGGGAGAGCCCCTTTGATAGGCCGGATGAGCCCGTCCAGGGAAAGCTCTCCCAGAATCAGCCGGTCGGCGCAGGAATCCCTGGGCACAATCCCTGTTGCCGCCAGAATTCCCACGGCCATGGGAAGGTCAAACCCGGACCCTTCTTTTTTCACATCCGCCGGCGCCAGGTTCACCGTGATTCGGTCAGAGGGAAAATGGTACCCCGCATTCTTGACCGCTGCTTTGACTCTCTCCTTGCTCTCCCGAACCGCCCCCTCGGGGAGGCCCACGGTCGCGAAGGAGGGAAGTCCCTGAGAAATGTCTACTTCCACCTCAACCACGTAGGCGTCAATTCCCATCACAGCGCTGCTCAGCACCTTTGCAAGCATAGCCTCTCCCCCTGGGTTTCGGTTCACTTATGGATTGACGCTTTGTTTTTCAAACAATCCCGGTGGCTTGAATTTCCTTAAGAACAGCTTACAATAAGTTCGGGCGTTTTTCCGGGATGGTTTCACCTTCCCGTCGCCGGTTCAAGATACTCTTATTTGGGCCGGAACGGAAAGTGTAAAAAAAAACGAATTTCAAGGCCCATAAAAAGTGTTTACTTTTGGCATTCGGGATGATAAAAAGTAAAGTTCACTTGCATATACCGTTCTCCGGCCGCATGCCGGCCGGTACGAAAGTTTGTGTTTCTTGGTCCGTTGAACCCAGCGATTCCCTTTACGGTGATGCGGGAATCGGGACAGGAGATTGTTATGGCTCGTATTACCGTTGAAGATTGCCTGCAACAGGTGAACAACCGCTTCGCTCTGATTCATGCCGCCGCTAAAAGGGTGCGCCAGTTGCGGAAAGGATCAGAGCCGACCCTTGTGTCCAAGAACAAAGACATCGTGGTCGCCCTGAGAGAAATTGCAGCCGCCAACGTGGTGATCTCGAAAACCCAGGGAAACCCCTCTGAAGAGGTCGACGCCCTTCTGCCGGAGGGCAAAGGACGCGATGCCCTTTCCGTTTCCGAAGAGGAATAGGAAAGTTCCGAAGGTTAGTCAGGATGGAGAAAAGAGATTACTATGATGTGCTCGGCGTCTCCCGTGACGCCAACGAAGAGGACATCAAGAAAGCCTACAGAAAGCTGGCCATGAAGCATCACCCGGACCGCAATCCAGGCGACCGGGAGTCGGAGGAACGCTTTAAGGAAGCGGCTGAGGCTTACGAGGTTCTGAGAGACCAGGAAAAGAGAGACGTCTACGATCGCTACGGCCACGAGGGTCTTGTCGGCACCGGTTTTAGAGGATTCAGCGGTTTTGAAGACATCTTCAGCAGCTTCGGAGATCTCTTCGAGGAGTTTTTCGGCTTCGGCTCAAGAACCGGACGCAGAAGCAGAGCCAGGAAAGGCAGCAGCCTTCGCTATGACCTGGAGATAACGCTCGAAGAAGCTTTTGCCGGTCGGGAGGAAGAAATTTCCTTCAAAAAATGGGCCTCCTGCGAAAGTTGCCACGGCGCAGGGATGAAACCCGGAACTGAACGCAAGGCTTGCACTACCTGCGGAGGGAGGGGACAGATTTTCCGATCCCAGGGTTTCTTCCAGATCAGCACCCCCTGCCCTGCGTGCCACGGAGAAGGCCGGATCGTGGTCGACCCCTGTAAGGAGTGCGGCGGCAAGGGCAAGATTAGAACGGATAGGAAGATCACCCTCAAGATTCCGCCCGGCGTCGATACAGGGTCTCAGCTCAGGCTCCAGGGCGAAGGGGAAGCAGGGGAAAACGGCGGACCTCCCGGCGACCTGTTTGTCGTGATTCATGTGAAGGATCACGACTTCTTCAAAAGAGAAGGCGAGCACCTCCTCTGCGAAGTCCCCGTTTCGTTTGTGCAGGCCACCTTGGGCAACACCCTAACGATCCCCGTGCTGGGCAACGAAAAGGGTGAGGACTTGCACGTTCCTGCCGGCACCCAGCCGGGCGATATCCTTACCCTGCCAGGTCTGGGCATGCCGAGCCTCCAGAAGAGCAAGAGGGGGGATCTCTTCATAAGAGTCACTGTGAAGATACCGAAAAAGCTCACCCCGCGCCAGAAGGAGCTTCTTGAGGAATTTGCCAAAAGCGAAGGGGGCAAGGAAGCGAGGGACTCGAAGAAATTCTGGCAAAAGATCACAAGGTCGCAGTGAGGTAAATAGGGTCATCATGATGACGAAAAAAAGACTGGAGCATTTCAAAAGCCTTCTCGATAGGACCATGGTGGAACTTCTCGATGAAGCCAACAAAACCGTGAATGACATGACCACGCACAACGGGAACCTGCCTGACCCGACGGACAGGGCGAGTTTGGAATCGGACCGGAATTTCACTCTCCGCATCAGGGACAGGGAGAGAAAGCTGATCGGAAAAATCAAAGAGGCTCTCGAAAGAATCGAGACAGGCACCTACGGAATTTGCGAGTCCTGCGGAGAAGAGATCTCCGAAGAGCGGCTCGAGGCAAGACCGGTCACCACGCGGTGCATCGAGTGCAAGACAAAGCAGGAACAGGAAGAAAAGGTCAGAGGCCAGTAATCCGGAGCACCTTGCACCCCCCCCGTCCTCAAGATTTCTCTGCTCCTATGCGCTTCTCTCCGAAGCAACCTCTCCATCATCCTAAAAAGAAGCATCGAGCTAAGAGCCAAGAGCAGAGAGTAATAAACGTCTTTTACTTTTTTTCTTGCTGTTTGCCCTCAACTCTACGCTCTTTGCTCTCAGCTCTATGCTTTTCTTTTCCAACGTTAGGCACTTGAGACGTTGGAGTAATGGAGCATTGGAGTGCTGGAGTGATGGTTTAAACCCAATACTCCATCTCCTCTTTACTCCAACACCTCATCTTCGGTGTTTTTCAACTTTAGGCACTTGAGACACATTAGTTCACTTTAGGCACTTCTTCTCGCTTTATGGTATGATCCGGCCATGGGAATCCCCGGAGTTGAAAAAGAACTAGAGCAACCGGCGAGTGAGATGGTGCATGAAGAAATCATCACCACCCACATGAACGCTGATTTCGACGCGCTTGCTTCCATGATCGCAGCCCAGAAACTCTACCCTCACGCCACACTGGTGTTCCCCGGGTCCCAGGAAAAAAATCTGAGAAATTTCTTTCTCCATTCCACCTCCTACCTCTTCAATTTCACCAAACTCAAGCACGTGGACTTTGACCGGATCAAACGGCTGATCCTCGTGGACACTCGTCAGAAAAGCCGCATCGGCAAGTTTGCGGAACTGGTTGGCCGCGAGGGGGTCGAGATCCACATTTACGACCACCATCATGACTCCGTAGAGGACCTCAAGGGACACCTCGAGGTAATCAAGGGCGTGGGCGCCACGACCACGATCCTCACCGAATTGATCCGGGAACGGAATCTTTCGCTCTCTCCGGATGAAGCCACCATCCTGTGTCTGGGCATCCACGAGGACACAGGCTCGTTCACCTTCACCTCGACGCGACCGGAGGACTATCAGGCGGCAGCGTGGCTCTCGGAGCAGGGCGCCAACCCCAATTTGATTTCGGACATGTTGACCCGCGAGCTGACGGCCGAGCAAATCTGGGTCCTCAGCGATCTCACCAAATCGGCCTCCACCCACATCATCAACGGCGTCGAGGTGGTCCTGTGCAAGGTCAGCCGCGAGGACTATGTGGGCGATTTTGCCGTGCTGGTGCACAAGTTCATGGAGATGGAAAACCTCGGCGTGATTCTCGCCCTGGCCCAGATGGAGGACAAAGTCTATCTTGTGGCCCGCAGCCGCGCGGAGGAGGTGAATGCGGCTGAAATCGCCCTCGCCTTCGGAGGCGGAGGCCATCCCCAGGCCGCTTCCGCCACCATCAAGAACAAGACTCTCATTCAGGTTGAAAAAGCCATCCTGGCCCTGCTCAGAAGCAGGATCATTCCTCAAAAACAGGCACGGGATGTGATGTCCTCTCCGGTGATCCACGTCCTGCCCCAGACGACCGTCAAAGAGGCGGCCAGGATCATGACCCAGTTCAACATCAATGTGCTCCTGGTCATGGATGAGAGCGAAGCCCTGACCGGAACCATCACGAGGCAGGTTGTAGAAAAGGCCGTCTACTTCGGTCTGGGCGATCTCCCCATCAAGGAATACACCAACATCGAATTCGCCACGGTCGGCCCTGACGCCTCGCTCAAAGACATCCAGGAGAAGATCATCGAAGAGAAACTGCGAATCCTTCCCGTGGTGGACGATCGAAAAGTGCTCGGAGTGATCACCCGGACCGATCTCATGAACATCCTCGTCGGGGGGCCGGTCATTCCCAGTTTTCTTTACGAGTCCCGGGACACCGCCCGCTACTTCAGGGAAAAAAACATGGCGGCCGTGCTCAAAGAGCGCCTGCCCAGGCGGGTCATCGAGCTTCTGAAGGAATTCGGCCGCGTCGCCGATCTCATGGGGTTCAACGCCTATCTTGTGGGCGGCTTGGTGAGAGATATTCTCCTCAAACGGGAGAACCTGGACGTGGACATCGTGATCGAGGGAGACGGAATCAAATTCGCCCAGGAATTCGCAGCCCAACACGAAGTGAAGGTGAGAAGCCACAAGAAATTCGGCACCGTGGTCCTGGTCTTCCCCGACGGGTTCAAGGTGGACGTCGCCACCGCCCGCATCGAGTATTACGATTTCCCGGCCGCCCCTCCCACGGTGGAGATGAGCTCTCTCAAGATGGACCTCTACCGGCGGGATTTCACCATCAACACCCTGGCGATCAAACTCAACCGCAGGGACTATGGAACGCTCATTGACTATTTCGGCGCCTTAAAGGATATTCGGGAAAAAGCGCTTCGGGTTCTGCACAATCTCAGCTTCGTCGAAGACCCGACGCGCGTGTTGCGGGCCATTCGATTCGAACAGCGCTTCGGGTTCAGGATCGGGAAGCTGACCCTCGGCCTCATGAAAAACGCCGTGGCCATCAACTGCTTCAAGGGCCTCTCGGGCCGGCGGCTTTTCCTGGAACTGAAGCTGCTCCTCATGGAACCGGAGCCGATCCGGGGGATCGAGAGGATGGACGAGTTCGACTTGCTTCAGATCATTTCCCCTGAAATCCATCTCTCTCCGGACCTCAAAATGCTCTTTGAGGAAATCCGTGGCGTCATCGCCTGGTTCAACCATCTTTATCTGGAGGAACCCTATGACCCCTGGAAGCTCTACTGGCACGGGTTGACTTCCGCGTTGGACCCCAAGGCGCTTCAGGCCCTTGGGGAAAGGCTTCAAATGGGGGACGAAGAGGGCCGCAGAATGGTGTCCCAGCGAGCGGAAATGAACTCTGTTCTTGACAAACTCTTTCGCTCTAAGGGAGAAAGCACCCATTATGAGCTCTACAAGCTCCTCTCCTCCTACGACACGGAGACGCTGCTCTTCATGATGGCGAAAGCGAACAACCGCGTCATCAAGAGACAGATTTCCAACTTCTTCACCCGGCTGAAAGGAGCGAAGGTTTCCCTGACGGGTCGTGACCTGAAGCACCTGGGTTTCCAGCCCGGCCCTTTGTACCGGCAGATCATGGATGCTCTGCTGGAGGCAAAGCTCAACAACGAGGTGAACAGCAGGGAGGATGAACTTCTTTTTGTGAAGGAAAAATATGGCACTGCCTTGCCCGCTTAGGGGAGAAAAGCTCTCACCGCAGAGCGCGCAAAGAACGCAGAGCACATTGGGACACAGATGAACACGGATTCAATGGATCATAAAAGGAAAAATCAGCGTTTATCTGTGTAAATCCGTGTCCGCTCTTTTTGGTCCCCTGTGTTCTCAGCGTCCCTTTGGCGAGCAAGAATTTGATTAGGATACGTTGTCATGGAATATGAAGTCAAACTCGAGATCTTCGAAGGTCCTCTCGACCTTCTGCTCCACCTCATTCGCAAGAACGAAGTGGACATCTTTGATATTCCCATCTCGACCATCACGGATCAGTATCTCGCCTACCTGGACCTGATGAAGTCGCTGAACATCTCTCTGGCCGGAGACTTTCTGGTCATGGCCTCCACTCTCGTTCACATCAAATCCAGGATGCTCCTCCCCGGCGCTCAGGAAGAAGACGCGGAAGATCCTCGATTGGAAATCGCCCGGCCCCTGATCGAATATCTCAAACTCAAGGAGGCGGCCGAGGATCTCACGGACAGGGAAATTCTGGAAAGAGACGTCTTTGCCCGAAAGCTCGCCCCGGAGCTCAAGTCGCAGCTCCAGAGTGAAGAACCCATGCTGGAGGTCAGCCTCTTTCAGCTCATCGACGCCTTCAAGAGGATTGTCGATGAAAGGCTGCCGGGCAGCACGATCAACTTCCAGCGGGAGGAGTGGTCGCTCAAAGACAAAACCACCCAGATCATGGACCGGCTCAAGACACAGGGCCCTTTCTTTTTTGTCGACCTTTTTGACCAGGACAGAGCGATTTCCGAGTTCGTGATCACCTTTCTGGCCATCCTGGAACTGGTGCAGATGGGACTCGTGAGAATCGTGCAGGCTCACCTGGATGCCGATATTCTCCTGCAGCCGCATTTCAAAGAAGACGAGGACAACAATCATGGCGAAATCGCTCAAACTGATCATTGAAGCTCTGCTCTTCGCGTCCGACAAGCCCTTGGCCATCAAAGAAATCCATGCGGTCCTCTCCGACTTGAAATCTGCGGAGATCGCAGGCGCCCTGAGGGTCTTGAAATATGAATACGAAGCCATGGGAAGAAGTTTTGCGCTCCACGAAGTGGGCGGCGGCTTCCAGTTCAGGAGCCGGCCGGAATACGGCGCTTACATTCTCAAAATGCTTCAGGCCTCCCCTGCCCGCCTCTCCAGGGCGACCATGGAAACCCTCGCCATCATCGCTTACAAACAGCCGGTTCTCCGCCAGGAGATCGAGAGGCTCAGAGGGGTGGATGTGGGCGGGATTCTGAAGACCCTCCTGGAAAAAGGGCTCGTCAAAATCATGGGCAGGAAAAACCTCCCCGGCAGGCCCCTGGTTTATGGAACGACCAGGAGATTCCTCGAAGTCTTTGATCTGAAAGACATCGAGTCCCTTCCCAAAATAAAAGAGCTCAAGGCTCTTGGAAGTGAAAACGATGAACAGCAAAACCTCTTTGACCAGAAGCCGGGACAGGAAGAAATCCCTTCCCAAGAAGCCTCCTCCGAAGAACCCTCGTCCCAAGATGCCCCTTCCCAGGAAGCCCCTGTCCGGGACGAACCTCCCCCTGAGTCAGCGGGTTAACCGAATCCTTTCCCTTGCAGGAATCACCTCACGACGCAAGGCGGACGAGTACATCCAGGCGGGTCGAGTCACGGTCAACGGAGAGGTGTTGCGCGAACCGGGTGCCAAGGCGGTCTGGGGAACCGACGACATCCGGGTGGATGGAAAACCTGTTCCCGCTCTCTCCGACAGGCTCTACCTCATGCTGAACAAGCCTTTCGGGTACGTCTCCTCGCTCCGGGACCCTGAAGGAAGGCCTGTGGTGACCGATCTGCTCACAGGGATAACGGAAAGGGTCTACCCGGTGGGCCGTCTGGATTTTGACAGCCTGGGTCTCATGCTTCTGACCAATGACGGCGAGTGGGCCCACCGCCTGACCCACCCTCGTTTTCACGTTTCCAAGACCTACAAGGTCACCATCGAAGGCGAGGTGTCGGAGTCCACCCTCCAGAGACTGCGCAGCGGCGTGTACCTGGAAGAGGGGTTCAGCGGGCCGGCGAAGGCGAACCTCATCGGCAGGCGCGGTGACCTGACCGACCTCAGGATCACCGTGACGAGCGGGAAAAAGCGCCTGGTGCGCCGAATGATCGAAGCCGTGGACTGCAGGGTCATTCACCTGATCCGTACGGGATTCGGGACTCTCGAACTGGGCAACCTCAAGATCGGCCGCTACCGCCGCCTCGAGCCCGACGAGGTGGAGGCCTTGAAAAAACTGACCGGCCTCCCCTGATTCCGCGCTCGAGACTTGATTTTTTTGTTTGCAAAGACATTTTTGCTGTAGTATTTGTTTTGTTCACTGTTTGTCGGTGACTTGTCACTCGTCACTCGTCACTCGTTACTTGTTACTGGTTTTATTAAACGGGCGGTTAACTCAGCGGGAGAGTGCCATCCTCACACGGTGGAAGTCGCAGGTTCAAATCCTGTACCGCCCACCACGACTGAACAAGGGGTTATGCTTCACGGCATACCCCCTTTTTCTTTAGTGCCGGCAAAGCAGCCCTATTCTTTGACCATGGCTTGCCAATAATGCCAACCCGTCGGGCTGCCGACCACGAATACACCGCCCTGAGGAACCCAGCCCTGCTTTATCAATTTAGTCACTTGGTCTTCGAGGGACTTCTCATAGTTCATGGCATAGACTATCTTGTATTTCATTTTGTCACTCATCGCCTTGTTCCTCCCTTTCATTCAATGTTGTTGACATGACAGTCCCCCACCTCGACCTGTTTCAGGGGCCTTTCTTCACTCTCGAGCGATTGCCGCCTTCTTGTTCTTTTTGATGTTGTAGAGCATGGTATCCGCCTCCCTCAGAAGGGATTCCGGGTCCGCGACTTTCCGGTCAGTCATGGAGGAAACACCGAAGCTGATGGAAACCGCAATGACCCTCTCATTGCGGCGCATCGGCTTGTCCCGGAAATGGACCTGGAGGCGTTGCAGAAGCTTGCTGGCCTCCTGCACAGGCGTTCCCGGCAGGATCATGACAAATTCGTCTCCACCGTATCGGGCGACCACATCACTGTCGCGGGTGATTTCAACCAGCTGACTCGCCACATACTTGAGCAAAGCATCCCCGCAATCATGGCCGTGGCGGTCGTTGATGATTTTAAAATCATCCATGTCGATAAAAGCCAGGGACAGAGGAGTCTTGTATCGCTGGGCTCTTTTGAATTCCCGGTTCAGCACCGTCTCCATGATCCGCCGGTTCAGCAGGCCCGTGAGGGGGTCCCGGACAGCCAGCCACTTGAGGCGTTCGTGGGCAATGACGTTTGAAAGACAGATAGAAACCTTGACAGCAAGCTGCTCAAGCAACTGCGTGTCCATGCCCGGCCGGTAGCGCAACGGTGAGAAATCCGCCTGATTCAGGCTTCCGATGATTTCCCCGTGCAGGCTGATCGGTGAAATGGCAAGGGACCGGATGAAGTTCAGTTGTCCCTTGGGAAGCATGGGATGAAAGGGGTGGAGATCTCCGTTCAAAAGCAGGGGGGTCGTTCTGTTGTCTGTGAGCCTCAGGAAAGTCTTCCTGTCGATGAGGTTCAATCTTTCCTTGAGATCTTTGGAAACGGCCAAGGTCTGGACGAGGTCGGAGATCTCGCTCTTGTCGATCAAGGAGATCCAGACACAAGGGATACCGAACTTCTCCCTGATTTCGCTCAGGAGACGCTCGAAGAGCCCTTGGAAGTCCAGGATCGAGAGGATGCTGACCTCGATCTCGAAGAACTTCTTCGCGATCTCTTCGTTGTCTCTGACTCTTTCCAGGATGCGTTCTACATCCCCAAAATCACGGGGTTCAGGGATTTCTTTCTCTGTCGGCATTTTCCTGTTGTCCTCCTTTTTCCCAGGCAAGAAAATACAGTTTTTCAGGAGAATTTGCATGATTTTGTTTGAAAAGAGACGGTGCTGCTGCTCTGCGGGAAACCGACATCCACGGCGGCGCGCCTTACGTCCAGCTGCACGACACCATAAAACGATTTGGGCAACAGCCCGTTGCCCTTTGTTCATCTTGCTGGTAGGGAGCGGGGCTCTGTTCGCGACGCATTTGTCGTTGACATCTCGGAAGTATTCCCTATAATTCGAACGATGATCCGGCCTTCATCCAGCCACAATGTGGTACAATTAAATCCATCCACAATTCACGGGGAGGACTATCGATGAGCAGCAGTCTGAACTACCAGGAATGGAAAAACCGTCACCGACAGATTCTCGAATCCCTTTCCGGCAAAGAGTTGATGATGTTCTTTTCCGGCGGGAAAGATTCATCGATTGTTTTGCATTTCATTCAAAAAGCCGGCGACGAATTTCGATTCTCCTTTGAAACCCACGCCGGGATTTATCCTCATCATGTCTATTCTTCCTGCGACCGGGATGCACTGGATCGTTACTGGAAGAGCCGGGGGGTTGAGATCAACTGGCACGAAATCCAGGAATCCGATGACCGACTTGCCTCAGCCCTGGCCGAAGGGGTGAGCCCCTGCCTCATCTGCAACACGGCCAAGAAAAAGGATCTCATGGATTACATGAGAAAGCTTCCCATCGACATGAACTCCCTGGTCATTGTCATGAGCTACTCTCTCTGGGATCTCGTCAGCGCCACCATCGAGCACACCCTGGGGGCTGTGTATGCAAGCGCCGATGCTTCCTCCCCTGTTGTCCGCCACAAATCAACGGAAGAACGTTTCCACGAAACCGCCCAGCGCTTTTATCCCTTGTTGAAATTGAAAGATGGGTTCTCCATCTTCAAGCCCCTGATCTACTACAACGACCAGCAGATCCTGCGCGTGATTTCTGATGAAGGGATCCCGCTTTTATCCACCAAGTGTCATTACAGAAAATACCGGCCCAAACGCCTTTTCGCCCAGTACTATGAACAGATGGGCCTGCGATTCGATTTTGACAAGGTCTTCCGTTTTGCCCAAACCGCGCTTCATGTGCCTGACGAGAACTTCTTTACCCAGATGGGAGAAGACCGTTATCTGAAAAAACTCATTTGACCTTCTTCCCTGAGGCATCGACCAGGCACCGCGACGGATTCTGCAGGAGAGCAGAGAACATGGCGCAACACCGGTATCTCATGGAAAGCGAAGAAGAGTCGATCCGGCTGGACCTTAAAACGGATCCCCGAACCATTCAAAAACAAGCCCGATGGGCCGGGATCCAGGCTGGACTGAGGGTGGGGGATTTGGGGTGTGGTCCGGGGAAAACGAGCTATTACTTGAACCGACTGGTTCAGCCCGGAGGATCCACGCTCGGGATCGACATTTCACCGTTAAGAATTGACCACGCAAAGAATCATTACCAGGCCTCTGGGCTGGATTTTGTTGTCGGCGATATCCGCCAATCGCTTGAGCCCTATGGAGAGTTCGATTTCATCTGGATACGCTTTGTCCTTGAACATCATCGGTCTTCAGGGTTTGAGATTGTGAAAAACGTCTCTTCCGCCCTCAAGCCGGGAGGGATCCTCTGCCTTATCGATCTGGATTACAATTGCCTGAGCCACTTCGGCCTTTCATCCAGACTGGAGGAGACGTTGAAAGGGCTGATGCATCACCTTGAGCAACGGGGTGACTTTGATCCTTACGTTGGGCGTAAGTTATATTCTTTCTTGTACGACCTCGGTTTTGGCGAAATCCGTGTGAGCCTATCCGCCCATCATCTCATCTATGGCCCGATCAAACACAACGACCTGTTCAATTGGACCAAGAAGGTGGAAATCGCCGCCAAACGTTCCGGGTATCCTTTCAAGGAATTCGAAGACGGCTTTGAAGGGTTTTATTCAGAGTTTCACTCCTTCTTTCATGATCCTCGGCGTTTCACCTACACACCCATCCTCTGCTGCCGAGGGAAAAAAGCTTAATAGACGAGCCCGACCCTCTTACGCACCAAATCCAGGTTAGGCGCAGCCTTGGCGCGGGCTTTTTCAGCACCGGCTTTGAGAATGTCGCGGATCTGACCGATGTCTTTTTCGAGCTGCTTTCGCTTCTCGCAAGCAGGGCGGAAAGACTCCCACATTCGCGTGTAATGTGTAATGGGGGACATCCGTAAGTAAATAAATTGCCTGACAAGACTGCCGGCATGCGGTAGGGTATCGAACATGCCTAGATTAGCGCGCCTTGATGCCCCCGGAGTCCTGCATCACATCATGATACGCGGTATTGAGCGCCGGCCTATTTTCAAGTCTGATCAAGACCGCGAAGACCTCCTAGAAAGACTCTCTACCCTTCTTCCGGAGACTCAAACAGCTTGCTATGCCTGGACATTGCTGCCTAATCATGCCCACTTCCTGTTTCGTAGCGGACCTGCAGGGATTCCCATGCTCATGAGGAGGCTCCTTACGGGGTACGCCGTCTCCTTCAACCACCGGCACCGAAGACATGGGCAACTGTTCCAGAACCGTTACAAATCGATTCTGTGCCAGGAGGATGCCTACCTTCAGGAATTGGTGCGCTACATTCACCTCAATCCCCTTCGAGCCAAGCTTGTAGAAGAAGTCCAAGGATTGAGCCGTTATCCCTACAGTGGGCACAGCGCCTTGATGGGAAGGATTAAAAGACCATGGCAGGACACGGATTACGTGCTTTCTTTTTTCGGGCAGACGGGAAGAAAGGCGAGAGAGGCCTATGGCAGTTATGTTGAATCAGGGATTGGTCAGGGTCGCAGGACTGAGTTGACTGGGGGTGGGCTGATCAGGAGCCTGGGGGGATGGGAAAAAGTGAAGAGGAGTCGGGTAGGAGGCTCAAGCCGTGTGAAGGGAGATGAGCGGATCCTAGGGGACACGGAGTTTGTGCTGTCGATTCTCTCGGAGGCCGAAGAGAGGCTGGAGCGCGGGTATGAGCTGAAGCGGAAAGGCTACGACCTCAGGAGACTGGAAGAGCGCGTGGAGGAACTGCTGAGGGTTCAGAGGAGAGTCCTATACTCCAGAGGTCGAACGAAAGAGCAGGTTGAGGCGCGCAGTCTTTTTTGTTACTGGACGGTGCGGGAACTGGGGTTGACTAACACGTCCATTGGAAGGACGCTGGGGATAAGTCAGCCCGCGGTGGGATACGCAGTAAGGAGAGGTGAAGCATTGGCGAGAGAGCGCCGCTTCTCTTTGGAGCGATAGACTGAATTATAGACTTATTTATTTACGGACGTCCCTCCGCTGAGGAATTTCCGGATCACATGACCGCGCGAGAAAGGGAGAGATTCCTGAAATCCGGTCAAGGCAGAAAGTGGTTGGATGAATTAGAGGTCGAGTCGCAGTCCGCCAAAGGCGGATAAAGCAAGCCTTCGCAGGCTTGTGCGCCTCAGGCACATTCAAATCCTGTACCGCCCACCACGACTGAACAAGGGGTTATGCTTCACGGCATACCCCCTTTTTCTTTAGTGCCGGCAAAGCAGCCCTATTCTTTGACCATGGCTTGCCAATAATGCCAACCCGTCGGGCTGCCGACCACGAATACACCGCCCTGAGGAACCCAGCCCTGCTTTATCAATTTAGTCACTTGGTCTTCGAGGGACTTCTCATAGTTCATGGCATAGACTATCTTGTATTTCATTTTGTCACTCATCGCCTTGTTCCTCCCTTTCATTCAATGTTGTTGACATGACAGTCCCCCACCTCGACCTGTTTCAGGGGCCTTTCTTCACTCTCGAGCGATTGCCGCCTTCTTGTTCTTTTTGATGTTGTAGAGCATGGTATCCGCCTCCCTCAGAAGGGATTCCGGGTCCGCGACTTTCCGGTCAGTCATGGAGGAAACACCGAAGCTGATGGAAACCGCAATGACCCTCTCATTGCGGCGCATCGGCTTGTCCCGGAAATGGACCTGGAGGCGTTGCAGAAGCTTGCTGGCCTCCTGCACAGGCGTTCCCGGCAGGATCATGACAAATTCGTCTCCACCGTATCGGGCGACCACATCACTGTCGCGGGTGATTTCAACCAGCTGACTCGCCACATACTTGAGCAAAGCATCCCCGCAATCATGGCCGTGGCGGTCGTTGATGATTTTAAAATCATCCATGTCGATAAAAGCCAGGGACAGAGGAGTCTTGTATCGCTGGGCTCTTTTGAATTCCCGGTTCAGCACCGTCTCCATGATCCGCCGGTTCAGCAGGCCCGTGAGGGGGTCCCGGACAGCCAGCCACTTGAGGCGTTCGTGGGCAATGACGTTTGAAAGACAGATAGAAACCTTGACAGCAAGCTGCTCAAGCAACTGCGTGTCCATGCCCGGCCGGTAGCGCAACGGTGAGAAATCCGCCTGATTCAGGCTTCCGATGATTTCCCCGTGCAGGCTGATCGGTGAAATGGCAAGGGACCGGATGAAGTTCAGTTGTCCCTTGGGAAGCATGGGATGAAAGGGGTGGAGATCTCCGTTCAAAAGCAGGGGGGTCGTTCTGTTGTCTGTGAGCCTCAGGAAAGTCTTCCTGTCGATGAGGTTCAATCTTTCCTTGAGATCTTTGGAAACGGCCAAGGTCTGGACGAGGTCGGAGATCTCGCTCTTGTCGATCAAGGAGATCCAGACACAAGGGATACCGAACTTCTCCCTGATTTCGCTCAGGAGACGCTCGAAGAGCCCTTGGAAGTCCAGGATCGAGAGGATGCTGACCTCGATCTCGAAGAACTTCTTCGCGATCTCTTCGTTGTCTCTGACTCTTTCCAGGATGCGTTCTACCTCGGCAAAATCCCGAAGGTTTCCATCCTGATCTCCCTGTGCCGCCACGCTCTCCCCTCACTCCGGATTCACAACCAACTGCTGTGTCGCATTTTGTGGACCCTCACAGCCGATTAGCCTCTGCGATGAAGCCTGCCTTAAGCTTCCGCTCGCAGTTTATGTCGCCTCTTCGAATTCCTGATGCCTATAGTCAGAAATCTGAGGAGCCCTGTCAACAAAAGACTGCCCGGTTTGGTCGGTCACATCTTGAATTGTGAATTGTTAGCTGCTTAGGGATCTTCCCATTCACAACGTCCTGTGCCCTTGCCCATTTGTACGCTGCCCCCCGCTATCCCGGTTTCATCCAGCGTGCAGCCAGGAATGCCCCTGTTTTGATCCCCCTCTCCCTTCCTTCCCTCTCAATCTTCTGAGCAACATCCAAATCATCGGTCTTTTCGAAATGGACAGCGGTTTCGACGATGCCTTCCACAGGTGAAAGTTCGGCCATCTCTTCAGGGGATCTGAATTGAGCATGCCTGAAAATGGGATGCCCCTTTTTGCCCGCTTCCCCTCTTCGATGTGCCCACGGGCTCAGGCTGTTCAGGGTGGCTATAACAATGATTCCCCCCGGTTTGGTGACACGGAACATCTCTTCGACTGCGACCTTTGCCTCCTCAATGAACTCGATGGCGGTCACGGAGACAGCCTTGTCGAATACGGCTTCTGCAAAAGGCAGGTTCCGCATGTCTCCCTGCACGGGAAGAAAGCGTCGTCCCCTGTTCTTGACCATGGCCCGGATAAGCATGGGGCTCGACAGTTCCAGCCCCACCCCTTTCGTGTCCGCTTCAAGGAAATCCGACGTGAACACGCCTGTTCCGCAACCCGCATCCAGAATGAACTCTCCTCGTTTGGGTTTCAACATGCGGAGAATAAGCTCGCGCTCATAACCTTTGACCAATCGCCCGACGGGTGTTTCAAACCATTGATCGTATTTCTCCGGCCAGGGATCAAAAATCTCAGACATGCTTTTGAATCCTTCCGTGAATGGGTTTGCATAAGGGCATCAAGTCCCCATGAGATTGAAAAACGAATTGACGCTGAAAGAACAAGAGCTTTCAGGGCAGTTTTTGAAAGCCGGAAGCTCAAATCGGTTTTGGTTATTTTCCCTCTTGGAAGCACATTGGCCGGGCGTTCCCGCCGTTTTCAGAATCGAATGCTGGGACAGTGGGGAAAGAAATTTAGCGAGGAGAGACCGCTTCTTTTGCCGGAGGTCAGAATCAACCGCAAGGACGTGGTGGACATAAAAAAGGATGAGGTCCTGTGGCCGGCGAGGAGGTTCGACTGAACGGAAAATACATTTCATGAATAGAGGGATCGTTTTTTCTTTTGCTGCCGTCCCGCAATCCCGCCGATCAACAGTCCGCACAAAAGCACGAGCGCTCCACTCAAGAACCACCTGTTCTGTTCTGAGGATTTTAGGGCTTCATTTTCCGCAGCTACCTTGCTTAGCTCGCTCTGGATTGCTTTCAACTCCTTTTCAGTAGCCTCATGGATGGTTTTCAGTTTCAGATATCCTTCAGCCCCTTTCTTGAGCTCCAGATATTCCTTCTTCACCGCCTCAAGTTCCTGAGTCTTTTGTTTGAGCTCTGCGGCAAGACCTTGACGCTGTTGAGACTCATCCGCGAGATCCTTTTGAAATCGATTGAGCTTCGCATTCAGATTCGCTGAATCTTCTTGCAGCTTTTTGGCTTGAACTTCCCATGGAAGGCGGGTGACCAGATATCGACTCATGACCCAACCTTCCTTGCCATCGTCTAAAGCTTTGACCTGGCTCCATTCCCCCCGGGTCTCCAGCACCTCAAGTGGGCGGCCGGAAAAGAGCATAGCAATGATTTTGTTTTCGTTGCTTGGGCCCGTGCGGAGTGTGATTTCAAAGGAGTCCGTAACATACGCTTTTGCCGCCCAGCCCTGCTGTGCTATGCCCAAAAACCCTGCCATAACCAAAGCCATCATCCCCAGTGTCTTCATTTCCCGCCCCCCGATCTATCTTCCATGGGTAAAAATCTTCTCCCCTGCTGAGCCGCTTTTGCCCGATACCTGTCCAAGTCCTTTTTCACACAAGCGCAGTGAAGCGAAAGGTGAAGCCGCTATCCTGGTTTTATCCAGCGCACTGCCAGGAAGCCCGTGTTCAGCCCCCTCTCCCTTCCCTCCTTTTCCGCCTTCTGAGCCAGGTCCGGAGCGTCGGTTTTTTGGAAATGGATCGCCGTTTCGATAATGCCTTCCACGGGTGAAAGTGCGGCAATCTCTTCAGGCGCTCTCAGGAGGTTGCAGAAGAGGCGCGGCCTTAATAGGCGAGGCCGACCCGTTTGCGCACCCGGTCCAGGGTGGGAGCGGCTTTGGCGCGGGCCTTTTCTGCGCCTGACTTGAGAATGCCGTGGATCTGGTCGATGTCTTTTTCGAGTTGCTTGCGCTTGTCGCGGGCCGGACGAAAATACTCCCACATGCGCGCAAAAAGCGCTTTCTTCACGTCGCTGTACTTGACCCCGCCCTTGCGGTAGCGCGCCGCCAGTTCCGACTTTTCCTCCTCGTTCAGAAACAGGGAAATATTGATGAAGACATTGCACTTTGCGGGGTCTTTGGGCGCCGCTATGGGAGTGGCATCCGTGACAATGCGCGCGATCTTGTTCTTGAGCTCTTTTTCTTCGCAAAAGATCTCAATGGTGTTGTCATAGGACTTGCTCATCTTGCGGCCGTCGATTCCGACCACCAGGGGGATGTTAGGGTTTATTTCGGCCTCCGGCACCACAAAGGTGTCCCCAAAGGTGGCGTTGAACCGGATGGCGATGTCCCGCGTGATCTCCAGATGCTGCTGCTGATCCTTTCCCACCGGGACCCGTTCCCCCTGGTAAAGCAGGATGTCCGCGGCCATGAGCACAGGGTAGGATAGAAGCCCATGGTTGGGAGCGATGCCCTGAGCGGTCTTGTCCTTGTAGGAGTGGCTTCTGAGCAGAAGCCCTACAGGGGTCACATTGTTCAGGATCCAGGTCAGTTCCGTCACTTCGGGCACATCGCCCTGAACCCAGAAGATCGCCTTGTCGGGGTTCATGCCCAGAGCGATAAAATCCAGGGCAACCTGAACGGTCCCCCAAGCCAGCTTCGGACCGTCGGAGACAGAGGTCATGGCATGGTAGTTCACGATAAAGCAGAAGAGCTCGGAAGTCTCCTGGTACTCGATCATGGGTTTCATCATGCCGAAGTAGTTTCCAATATGAAGTTCCCCGGAAGGTTGAATGCCTGAAAGGACGCGCATGCTAAAGTACTCTTTTAACCTTTCGTTTTGGTTGTCCGCTCAGTACAGGTCTTCTGGCGCAGAAGCACCGAAAAACCCGTTCGATTGAAAGTGTTAGGCCCTTGGCAAGCTGCTGCTCAGTTCACGGACGGTGAAGCGTTTCCGGAATGCAGCAGCGCGTTCTCAATGGCCACGGCTGCGGAGGAGCCGAGGGCGGTCAGCAGAGGGAGATCTTCGTTACGAAAACCATAGGGCTCATCAAAGGAGTCCAGGTAGATGACCCCTCTGACCTGTGACCGGCTGATCAGAGGAACGCACAGTGCGGACTTGATCCTCATAATCTCCATGCTCTCAGAGAGCCTTTCAGCGTCCTCCCCCAAAAGGTTCACGATTTTGAACGTTTTCCCTTCCCGAACGACCCGGTCGACCATGGTGCGGCTGTAAAGGCGGGCAACGCCCTCTCCTCCCCTCTTGGCTTTGGAAAGGATGTGAATGATGTTGCCGGTTTCTGTATCCCGCAGAAGAATGAGCCCCCTGTCCATTCGCTGGAGAAGGTTCAAAATGGAATCAAGAATTTTCTCCATGATTTCATTCAAGGTGACAGAGTTCCTGAGCACGGTGGACACGCTGTAAACGAGTTCCATCGTGTTCCTTGCCGTCATGGGCCGATCTCTCTTCTGATATCTTTCCACGACCTCGTTCAGGTTCTCCGACTCAAAGATGGCGTCCACGAAGGGCATGACATGATCGAGACAAGCCCTGCCCAGACAGATCAGGCTCATCCCAATGGTGATCGGGACGCCCTCTTCCACTTCCACTTCAGCGTCCGGAGGAATGGGGTGCCCGTTCACAAAGGTGCCATTGGTGCTGCCCATGTCCTGCACAAAATACCGGTCCCCCTTCTCGATGATCTTGAGATGGCTGCCGGAAACGTATCCGTCTTTCATTCTTATCTGGTTTTCCGAGGACCTCCCCACATGGACCGTGTCTCCAGGGAGGTCGAAAGACTGAATCTCATCCACTCCATCCATAAGGTAGAGCTTGATCATAGTTCAACCGCCGCATGAAGAAAGAGGACTGGAAATGAGCGTTGCCATGGCCGTCGAAACCTTTTCCGCCGAGATGATTTAACTATTAACGGATTCCTAGTTTTCTGTCAAGGAATTGGGAAGGTTATAAAACAAGAGGCGCAGGGTGCCGACTTGAGAGTCAAGAGCACCGTGCGCCTCGCGAGATAGGCTTGGTTAGGCCGGTTTCACGATCACGGCTTGTCTATCTTCTTCTGAAGCGCCTGCTGCAGCTTTTCGCCGAAGGAACTCGTTTTCTTTTGATCGCTTCCGGCGAATTCCTTCCATCCCTCTTCATCCTTGGAATCCCCGGGGCCCAGCGTGATCTTTCGTTCGTTCGCATGGACCTCCTCGATCAACAGGGCGATGGTGTCGCCCGTCTTCAGCTTCTCGATCTGGCCGGATTTGAGGGAGTTCTTGATTTTCGAGATCGGAAGCAACCCTGTCACGCCGGGTTCGAGGGAGATGAAGTATCCGAATTTTTCCTTTCTCTCGATCGTCCCGTTGACGGGCAAACCGACCCGGTATTTCTCAGGCACGTCCAACCATGGGTCTCCCTCCGCATCCTTGAGGCTCAGCGAGATTCTTCTCCTCGGGATGTCGATCTCCTTCACGACGACCGCAATGCTCTCCCCGACTTGGACGACCTCTTCGGGTTTGAGAACCCGCTTCGTGTAGCTCATCTCGCTCACGTGAACCAGGCCTTCGATCCCTTCCGTGATCTCCACGAAGGCGCCAAAGGCCGCACACCGCACCACTTTGCCCTTCACCTTTTCACCGATCTGATATCGCCCTTCCATTTGATCCCACGGATCTCCGGTCATCTGTTTCACCGAAAGAGAGATCTTGACGGCATTGCGTTTTTGCCCCTTCTCTATGCTAAGGACCTTCACCCTCAGGGGGTCACCGGTGTGAAGAACTTCCTCCGGTTTTTCCACCCTTGACCAGCTCACCTCCGAAACATGGACCAGGCCTTCCACACCCGGGAAAATCTCCACGAAAACCCCGTAAGGCATGACTCTCGTCACTCGTCCATCCAGCTCCGCACCGACGATCAAGCCCTTCATGAAACCGGCGATCGCTTGCTGCTGTTCCCGCTTGAGAAGCTCGCGTCTGGAAACGACGATGTTCTTGCCGCCCTCTTCGAACTGAGTGATCAGGAAAAGGTAAGGTTTTCCCACATGCTGATCCGGGCTCTCCGAAAACTTCAAATCGATTTGACTGGCAGGGCAGAAAGCCCTCTTCTGCGCGATCTCCACCTGAAATCCCCCCTTGATCTGGCCCTTCACCCTGCCTTCCATGGGGATGGAGTTCTCAAAGGCGTCTCTCAGCATGTTCATAGTGCCTGCGCCGGACACGGCTTTTGAGAGCCGGATCTCATTGCCGTCATAGGAGGCGACATAGAGTTCTATCTCGTCTCCTTCTTTATAAGGCACAGTTCCGTTTTCGTCCGCGAGTTCGTTCTTTTCGACCACCCCGTCGATCTTGGTCCCCGTGTCCACGTAAACCGTGTCTTTGCCGACGGAAATGATTTTGCCGCGGATTCTTTCGCCGATCTGAACCCTTTCGGTCCTGTGACCATTGTAGCTCTCAAAGAGTTCCGCAAAACTTTCGACTGGTTTTTCCTCGTTCTCCGACTTCTCTTCAGACATCCTCATGACCCCCGAAATCATCCTTTTGAAAGAATGCAAATTTGATTTATTAGCACAAAACCCATTGCAACGCAAAAGTTTTATTTGGACAGTCTTTGGTTGCGACCAAAGGCTGCCTTAGGATATGATAGGCAAAACCCGGGGCGGAAAAGACCCATGGAGCCTAGACCAAAAGACAGGCGTCAACAGGACAGGGCTTACGCAGAGCCTTATACCACCAACACCTTTCTGGAGTTCACGCTTTCCGGCCGCACGCACCGCTGTCTTCTTCTTGACGTGTCGCCGCGCGGACTGGGCATGCTCGTTTCGCACACCGAAACGGAGATCCTCCAGCACCTCCGACCGGGCGCGAGGATGAGCATGGCCTATGCCTCCCCTGAAGCCACCGTCCTCATGCACTTTGAGATACGCCACATCACGGAGATCCAGCGGGGAAACTTCAGAGGCTTTTTCCAGGTCGGATTGTGCCTGGTGCCGGAAACCAGCTGAAGCCTTTGCAAAGAGATCCTGTCTCGAAACCTTAACGCCCGTTTGCCTTTGCCCAGTGCGGGAGACCGGAAGAATGGAAGAGAGGATTAAGTCAGCCCTTAAAGAAATCGTGGGCTTGGATCACTTCAGCGATCAGCTCATTGACCTGGTTTCTTATTCTTACGACGCTTCGGACCATGACCACCGACCCGAGGCGGCCGTGTGGCCGCTCCATGTCGAGCAGGTTTCGAGAATCATGCACCTTGCCCATGAGAACCGGCTTCCGGTCATTCCCAGAGGCGCGGGAACCGGCCTGGCTGGCGGCGCCGTGCCCATCCGCGGAGGCCTGGTGCTGGATCTGTGCCGGATGAACAAAATCATCGCCATTCGGATCGCGGACCGCTCCGTGGTGGTGCAGCCTGGGGTGGTCTACGCCGACCTGGAAAACGCCCTTGCGCCCTATGGGTTCTTTTTTCCTCCGGACCCTGCCAGCGGCAAAGCATGCACCCTGGGGGGAAACGTGGCCACCAACGCGGGCGGCATTCGCGGGGCAAAGTACGGCGTCACCCGGGATTATGTGCTGGGTCTGGAGGTGGTGTTGCCCCACGGTCAGATCATGCGCACAGGCACCGCTTGCATGAAGTCCTCTTCCGGCTATGACTTGACCCGCCTTTTCGTGGGCTCTGAAGGAACGTTGGGGATCATCACAGAGATCATCCTGAAGATCAGCCCCAGACCTCTCAGCCACAAGACCGCTCTCGGAATGTTTTCAAGCCTTCGAGACGCAGGTCAGGCCGTGAGCGATATCATGCACTCCGGCATCATTCCCAGCGTCCTCGAAATCATGGACGCCAACTCCATACGCGTTCTGCGGGAGATTGCGAGCTTTCCCCTTCCCGATGCCGCCGCCGTGATCCTCACGGAAACGGACGGATACACCCGGGAAGAGACCGACTTTCAGATGGCACGGATCCTGGAGGTCTTTCGCAAAAACCACGTCACGGAAATCCAGGAAGCCGCCTCCGCAGCCGATGCGGAGAAACTCTGGAAGCTCCGCAAATCCGTGGGCAGCGCAGCGGCGAAGCTGCGCACCAACAACATCTCGGAGGACGTGGCCATCCCCATCTCCAGGCTCCCGGATCTCCTGTCGGGGATATCAGCCATTGTGGAGAAGCACGCGCTCCCTTTCGTGATCTTCGGCCATGCCGGTGACGGCAACATCCATCCCAGGATCATGTACGATCGGGCTGATCCCGACCAGCGTCGAAAAGTGAGAGAGGTTGCGGAGGAGATCTTCAAGCTTTCGTGCAGTCTGGGCGGGACCCTCACAGGGGAGCACGGGGTGGGCATTGCCAAGGCACCCTTCATGGCCCTTGAGCACGATAGGGCAGCCCTGGGCCTGATGCGTTCCCTCAAGAAGCTCATCGACCCCGACAACATTCTGAACCCCGGAAAAATGGGACTGGACGACGGGAACGGCAACGAGCAGCGAGCATAGAGCGAAGATCAAAACCAAAAGGATCAGACGGCTCACGGTGCACGGGTCACGGAAAAACCGAGCTCACTTGAAGCACCGTTTTTGCCTTGGATGTTACGCCCTGCGCCGTGCCCCGTTGCGAACGATTGCGGCCTCAGCCCACTTTGGGGCCTTCGTTTTTCCAGTGCGGGTCCCGTAAGCCCTTCTTGAAAATTTTTCCCGAACCGGTTCTTGGAAGAGCTTCCAGAAAATCCACGCTCTTAGGCGTTTTATAGTGAGCCAGGTTTTCTTTGCAAAAGGCAAGGATCTCTTTTTCTTTTGCCTCCTTCCCCGGTTTCAACACCACGCACGCCTTGATCGCCTCACCCCATTTGGGGTCCGGGATGCCGATGACCGCAGCCTCCAAAACTGCGGGGTGGCTGTACAGGACGTTCTCCACCTCCGTGGAGTAGACATTCTCCCCTCCGGTGATGATCATGTCTTTCTTGCGATCCACAATCGTGACATACTCTTCCTGGTTGACGACGGCGAGGTCCCCTGTGTAAAGCCAACCGTCGCGAAAGGCCTTGGATGTTTCTTCCGGAAGATTCCAGTATCCGGGAGTCACGGTGTCCCCTTTGACGATGATCTCTCCCACCTGCCGATTGTCGCGAGCCACCTCCTTACCCGTTTCATCCACGACCTTCAAGCTCACATAGATAAATTCCCGGCCCGTGCTCGCCTTGAACTCCAGTTGTTTTTCCCAGGGCAGGCTTTTGAGATGATCTTTCAAAACGGACACGGTGAGATAGGGGCTCGTCTCTGTCATTCCGTAGGTCTGAATGTAGTCGCACTTGAAGGTGTCGATGATTTTTCGCACGACCTCAGGGGCGATAGGAGCTCCCCCGCTCAGGATGACGCGAAGGCTCGAGTAGTCGAAGCTCCCGGCCTCAGGATGGTTCACCATCATGTTGAGCATTGTAGGGATCAGGTTGCTCAGGGTGATCCGTTCCTCCTGGATGAGTTTCAGAACCTGGAGCGCGTCAAAGGAGGGCACAATCACGTGCTTCCCTCCAGCCCAAGTGATGGCAAAGGTCGCCCAGGCGTCCGCCAGGTGAAAGAGGGGGGCCACATGAAACCAACGGTCTTTATCCGTGAGGTGAAGCTCCGCAATCGCTCCCAGGGCATGGCTCTTGACGTTCTTGTGGGTCAGCATGACTCCCTTAGGACGGTCCGTGGTGCCGCTCGTGTAGTACAAATGGGCCACCTCGGTGTCTTGCAAAGCAAGATCCGCAGGGGGTTTCCCTTCCTGCTCCAGAAGCAGCTCCTCATAGTCGTATTCCTTTTCTCCTGGGGCCGCTCCCGGAACCCGTTGGGACCAGACGATCGTTTCCAGACCGGAGACAGAGGCCGGAAGCTTTTCCGCCTTGTCTCTGAACCCGTGCTGGGCGATCAGGACCCTGGCTCCGCTGTCCGTGAGGATCGCGGCAAGCTCTTTTTCAGAGAGTCTGAAATTGAGCGGAACAAGGATCAGGCCCAGGTGGGCGGCGGCAAAATAGGTTTCCAGGAACACATGGCAATTCTCATGGAGAATGGCGATGCGGTCTTGCCTTTGAAGTCCAAGGCCGCTGAGGCCACGACAGAGCCTCCACACCCTTTCGCCGAAGTCCCGGTAGTTCATTCTTACCGTGCCGCAAACCACGGCTTCTCTGTTCGGGTAGAGCTTGACCGCCTTGGGAAGAAGTTCATTCAACGCCATGATGCATCCCTCTCCTTGCTCATCGTTACAGGCCTTTCACCGGTCCTTTGCCCGTTCAGGCGGCCGGGATCCTTCTGTATCTCTAGACCGCGCAAAGCGCCTGTGTCAAGAACAGAACGGCGCCTTCGCCAGGAAGATCTACCAATTTACTGTTGACACTCTTTGCGTCTCTTTGCTACGGTGCCCCATTGTCCAAGTGGATCGAAGAGGCTTGGCCTTTTCCGATTTCCCACCCCATAAACCGTTAACATTCAAAGAGTAGGAGGTTGTCCCATGAAGCGCATGGCCACTTTGGGTTTCACCATTTTGTTGGCGCTCTGTGTCTCCGCCGCCTTTGCACAAAAGCAAGTCCGTCTGTCCATTGCCACCGGCGGCACTGGAGGCGTCTACTACCCCATGGGCGGCGGAATGGCCAATATCCTTTCAAAACACATTCCCTACGCTGAAGCGACCGCCGAGGTAACGGCGGCCTCTGTGGACAACTGTCTTCTGGTCGGTGCAACAAAAGCGGACATGGCTCTCATTATGGCCGACGTCGGATGGGATGCCCTGGAGGGCAAAGGCAAGTTCAAGGAAAAGCTTCCCATCATGACCCTCGCCGTGCTCTACATCAACAATATGCACCTCGTTACCCTCGAAGGGAAGGGAATCGACAAGCCCATGGACCTCAAAGGCAAGAGAGTTTCTACGGGCGCTCCCGGAAGCGGGACCGAGGTGAAGGCTCTCAGGGTCTTGGAAGCGTACGGGCTGGACCCTGACAAGGACATGAAGCGCGATAAGCTGGGCGCCTCGGAATCCGCGGGCGCGCTAAAGGATGGCAAGATCGACGCCTATTTCTGGGACGGGGGCCTGCCCACCGCCTCCGTCACCGACCTTGGCGCCACGCCGGGAGTCAAGATGAAACTCATCGCCCATGCGGATGCCGTCCCCAAAATGACGGAGAAATACGGGCCTCTCTACTTCAAGGGCGTTATCCCGGCAAAGATGTATCCGGGACAGGATCAGGAGGTAGGCATCGCGCGGGTGTCGAACTTGCTCATCTGCAACAAAGACATGAAAGACACGGTCGCCTATGACATCGTGAAGACGCTTTTCGAACGCAAACCGGAACTGGTGGCGGTCCACAAAATGGCCGAAGAGCTGGAATTGGCGCCCCAGGCCGACGGATCACCCCTTCCTTTCCACCCCGGCGCTGCCAAGTATTTCAAGGAGAAAGGGGTCAAGCTGAAATAGTTGTCTAAGAAAACCCTGCCCCTCTTCGCTTGGATCGGCGTGTTCATCGCAGCGGGAGGGGTTTTCCTTTTTGTGAGGCCCGTTACGGTTCTCACCTTCAGGAATGCGAGCGTTGGCAGTTCTTTCTATTTCACCATAGACCCTTCAGAGCGGATCACGCTCTTCTACACCAACTCGATTTACGGCGCTCCTGTGGAGGAAGTCTTCGAAGTGCTGAACGGGGACTTTGTGCTGAAGGCCGTGAAAACCGATACCCCTGCGGTGATGGAGTATTACGGATTTGAAGGCTCGGGACCGGAACAGGCCATGCAACGGAGTTTGGGTCCGACCTTCTCGATTCTGACCAGCATGAGGCAGGATCAAGGTTTAAGAATCGGAAGGCGCTCCCTGGACCTCCACGCTCTCGCCGCTCCTGGAGACCGCATCCTGGTCCGCGTGGACCGGGTCTCGCAGGCACGCTTTTGGTGGTGGAGATTGCTTCAAAAAGAAACACGCAATACGTCGGGCAAACCCTGATGAGGACATGGGAGAGAACCCGTGGAAGAGCACAAGAAGGCGCAGGAAGAGGAAGGGTTCGTAACCCAAGAGGCGCTCAAGAAGGCGGAGCATTTCATCCAGGAAGAAGAAGGGCCCGTGCGGACGATTTCAGGGATCGTCGGCACGTTCATCACCCTGGTGGCAGTTATCATGTCCCTCTTCCATTTGTATGCGGCCGTGGGCATCGTCATGACCCAAGTCCTTCGGGGCATCCACGTTATGTTCGTTCTCTTTCTCACCTTCCTGGTCTTTCCATCGTCCAAACGCTACCACAACAAGTTCAGCCTGTGGGATTTTCTCCCCTCTCTCGTTCTCTCCCTTCTCGGAGTCTCGGTGATCGTTTACATGCTCGCGGACTTCGACGACTTCATTTATCGCTCTGTGGTTCCGAACGGCTGGGACAAGTTCTTTGGCGTGCTCCTGATCCTCCTCGTGCTCGAGGCTGTGCGAAGAACCACCGGGCTGATCATGCCTGCGGTGATTCTCGCGTTCTTGATCTACGCCTTTGTGGGCCCCTATCTCCCCAAGCCCTGGACCCACCGAGGCTATGACCTGGATCGTATCGTGGGCCACATGTACATGACGCTCGAAGGCATTTTCGGCGTGCCCATTGATGTCTCCTCCACCTTCATCATCCTTTTCACCCTTTACGGCGCGGTTCTCGAATATTCGGGAGCGGGGAAATTCTTCATCGATTTCTCCTTCGCCGCCATGGGAGGCAAACCCAGCGGCGCAGGGAGGACCGTGACCCTGGCCTCGTTTCTTCTGGGCGGCCCTTCCGGGAGCGGTGTGGCGACCACCGTGACCTTGGGGTCCGTGGCTTACCCCATGCTTGCCAAGGCAGGCTACAGCAAAGATGTGGCCGGAGGCCTTCTTGCTGCCGGAGGGATCGGCGCGATCCTATCCCCTCCTGTTCTGGGTGCGGCCGCTTTTCTGATTGCCGAGTTCCTGAAGCTCTCGTATCTGGATGTCATCCTGATGGCGACGATCCCCACGTGTCTTTACTACTGGTGCATTTTTCTCATGGTGGAACTGGATTCAAGGAAGTTCGGCGTCAGGGAGGTGGCTTTTGACAAAACGCTCAGCCTCGGCAGGCTCACGCTCCTCTACGGGTTTCACTTTATCTCCCTGATCGCCATCGTGGGTTTTATGGTCATGGGTTACACCCCCATTTTCGCCGTGTTCTGGGCAACGGTGATAGCCTTTGCCGCCAGTTTCTGCCGCAAAGACACGGCCATCTACCCGAAGAAATTGATTCAAACTCTGAAAAGCGGCTCTATCAGCGTTTTGAGCGTTGCCTCGACCTGCGCCGGGGCCGGGATTATCGTGGGGGTGGTCACCCTGAGCGGTTTGGGCCTGAAATTCAGCTCCATCATCATTTCCTACGCCGGGGGCAGCCTCCTTCTGACGGCAATCTACACGGCCCTCATTGTCTGGGTGATCGGCCTCGCCGTTCCTGTCACAGCATCCTACATCATTGCAGCGGTCATCGCGGCGCCCGCCCTGATCATGCTCGGCGTTCCGGATTATGCGGCGCACATGTTTGTCTTCTACTACGCCATTCTCTCCGAGGTTTCTCCGCCCACCGCTCTTTCCTGCTTTGCAGCCGCTGCGCTCACCGGAGGCAACCCTTACCGCACGACCCTGTATGCGTGGAAATACACCTTGCCGGCCTTTGTTGTCCCCTTCATGTTCACCCTGGACCCCAAGGGCATTGGCCTCCTTCTCAGAGGCCAACCCCTGGACGTGATCTGGACCGTTGTGACCTCTTTCCTGGGACTCACGGCGCTGGCGGCAGGAATTGAAAACTGGCTCCTCAAGAAAACGACCCTCTATGAGCGCCTGATGCTGATCGCCAGCGGCCTGATCCTCATCTACCCTGTTGCGATGGTCGATGCCGTGGGTTTCCTTCTTTTCGCAGGGGCGATTTCCTCCCAGAAGTTGCGAAAGACCGCACCGTAGAGGCAAGCCGCTGCTTTGCCGTCCTGCGAAGGGGGGGTTTTACCCGGCCTGAGCCCTGGCCTCGCGGGTGAAGAGGTAGGCCACCGCCACGCTGGCGGTGAGGGCCGCGCACAAAACGAATGCGGTGTGAAAGGCAGAGACGCTTCGGGAGGCCTCTGGGTAGAGGGCCTGCATGAGGCCGCCAAGGATCTGAAGAAAAAAAGCCGCGCCCACCATGGTGAAGAAATTGACCCCTGTCATGGCCGTCCCCGCCATCCTGAGCGGCATGATCTCCTTGATCTGCACGAACATCAGGGTGCCCGGCTGAAAGAGCCCAAAGCTGAAAAACAGGGCCAAGAGGAGGAGCATTCCTGTATAAGGCCCGGCAACACTCATGAACCCAAGCAAGAGAGAGAGGATCCCCAGGTCCGCGCACACCACCCACTTCCTTGTCTTGAAGACCCTGTCGGAGACGGCTCCCCACAGAGGACCCGACAGGAGCATCCCCACATTGATGAGAAAAATCACATGGCCTGCAGTGACCGCGGAAAGGCCGATTCCTTCCATGAGAAAGGGGCCTGCCCAAAGGGTCTGAAAGGCGGCGAATATACCGTACCGGACAAAGGTCCCATAGGAAATGATCCAGAAGTCCTTGTTTTTGAGAAGCAGGCGAAGGTCGCCAAGCAGGTGCGACGGGGTTGCCGGCGAGGCGGCAGCGCGCTGCTTCCGGAGCGAGCCATCAGGAGAATCTCTTACGATGGCATAGAAGAGCATGACCAGCAGGAGAGTCAAACCCGCAAGGACCTGGATCGCTTGCCGCCATCCCACCCAGTCCACAAGGAGGACAAAAGGGCTTGTGGCCGCCATATTCCCCAGGGTCCCTACGGCAAGGACAATGCCGGAAAGGGTCGCAAAGCGGAGAGGATCGAACCAGAGGGTCAGCAGTTTCAGCGTTCCCATGAGGTTGCACGCCATGCCGACACCCAGGAGGGCCCGGCCCAGGATCCCCGTGGCCAGCGAATCGGCCCAGGAGAATACCAAAGCTCCTGCAATGCCCAGGAGAGAAAAGCCGGTCATCATGGCTCTTGCGCCGATCCGGTCAAGAAAAACCGTGATAGGGATTTGAGCCAAACCAAAGGCGTAAAAGAAGGCCGCGGACAGGAGGCCCAAATCCTCTGTGTCCAGGCGTAAATCGGCGATGAGCTGCGGCGCAATGACCGCATTGGTGGAGCGATAGAACTGGGAGAGGAAGAAATTGGCGGATGAAAGGAAGAAAACCGCCCAGGCCTTGGACATGCTTTGTCTCCGCGGGAGATCACTGGCAAAGAATGGTGCTCTCATGAAACAGCCCGTTCGCCCTTCGATACCTCAGGGTGAACGGGCATACTATCCTGCAAGGATTATATTTCCATTCGTGGTGAGGTATCGAACCACGAGCGGAATGGGCTTACCCGGCTTTTTTACGAGACTATCATAAATGGCCGTCGAGGAAAGGGGTAAAAAGATGACGTTCTCAGGAGGCGGCAGGAAAGGAGATTTTGAATTGCGTCCCTTTCCCCTTTTCACTTTCCACGGAGATCCCAGCGCGGTGAGAGCGAAGGATCCGAAATTTCAGAGACAAGAGGAGTGAAAAGGGAAAGGCCTAGGGCTCTGCGAGGGTGATGAAGAAGTAAATCGCGTTGTGTCCGAGCAGCCTGTACTGCAGCTTCTTGTCGATGACATAGGTTCTTCTTCTGCTGGGTCCCATGCTGTTTCGGTTTTTCCCCCTTTAAGATCCTCTCTGCTCTTCGCCGAAATACTGCTTGAGGAAAGGCAAAAGCTCTTTCTCGAACTTGAGTGGCTTCTCGAAGTAGGGCTTGCCTCTCTGGAGTAACTGCTCCAGCGTTTTCTCCTCCCAGAAAAACGCGGTGAGGAACACGTAGCGGTGAAATCGAAACTTGTCCTCCAGAGTGTCTGCCAGGTCAAAACCGTTCTCCGCTCCTAATTTGATGTCGAGCATGGCAAGGTCTATGTCTTTGGACCGAGTGCTGAAGATCTCCAGGCAAGACGCCACGTTGTTTGCGGTGAGCACGTCATAGCCGACTTGATTGAGATAATCCGACAGAATCAGGAGGATCGACTGATCGTCGTCCACTACCAGAATCGTCCGTTTTCTCATCGCCCTCATCTCCTCCGCTCTCGTTGGTCGAGACGCTCAACCTCGTTTTTCAAGCTGGGACAAATCCCTTCTCTTGACCAAGCCAGGGGCTTCAACCCCTTTCAGGACATTCAATGAAAGCGCTTTCTATCAGAAAACCTCTTCAATTGCCTTGGGTTTTTTCTCGTTCCTTGCGTAACTGATTCTTATTTTTGCTGAATTTTGCGAAATCATAGCTTTTTCTCCCCTTGTTTTTCAACAACTATTTTCCGCACGCCCTTCGGGGAATCCTCTTTGAAAGGCACCGAAACGGAGGGTCCCCGAAAAACCGTCACTACGGGATGTGACCTGTTGAGGCGGAATTAGATTAGGATCACGGCCGCCTGAATGAAATAGGTTCCAAACCGCCTGATAGGCGCCTCAAACTTGAGCCGTTCACTTGAACACCCAAGCCGACGCCGCCGAGAGGACCCGCCTGCCCTCCCCGTCCAAAGGAGACATTCTGCGTTGTCACATTCTCTTTGAGCAGGAATTGATCGTAGGAGCCGTCGTGGTAAAGAGCGTCTTTACAATGCAGACTCAAGACCCTCCCGGCTGCAGACAGGATGCCGGACTCACCCAGCTGGCAAGCGACCTGGTAGGAGACTCCTTGGCCTCTCAGAAAATCAATGATTCGCAGAGACCTTCTGAAGCCACCGCACTTGGACAGGCGCACGTTGACCATGTTGAAGTGACCGTCCATAACCAAGGCTTTCACGTCATGAAAGGAGCAGGCAGACTCATCCGCCATAACTTTCACATTCATCGACTTCAATTTTATTGCCACTTCGCCGATCCCTGTGTCGTTTGGCATGAGCGGCTGTTCAATGACCCGGATTCCGTATTCGGCGGCAAGTGGAACATGTCGAAAGGCGAGTTCACGATTCCAAGCGCCATTGACATCAACCTTTAAGTCACAGTCCCCTCCAAAAACCCCTCGCACCCCATCCAAGGCCCGCTGATTTTGCACGAAATCCGCTCCCATCTTCAGTTTGACTTTGCGGATCCCCATTCCCATCGCCATGGTACTGGCCTCTACGATCTTCCTTTTGTTTGCAAGAGGAAGCGCGGCCCCGTAGTGAACCGTTTCAGAGAAAAACTCCTTTTGAAAATAATCCATCGTGGAACGGCTTTCGGACTTCCCCAGGGCATCCAACAGCGCTGTTTCAAGGGCACAAAGTGCGGCGTTGTGCGCCCTGGTCTCCGGTAATCGATCCACATAATCCCAAACCTGCAAAACCTTTTGAAGGCTCCAAGGGAAAGGGGCGCTGTTCAAAAGGAACTCCACGCTCTGAGGGATGCTTGCTTGAGATTCGCCGGTGACGTAAGGCCGGGGTGCGCCTTCGCCGTACCCGATGACCTCTCCTCTTTCGGCGACGACTTCCACAAGGACATTCTTGGAAAAGTCACCGTTCTTGAGCGAATGGGAAAACTCCCCCAAGAAGGGGAGAGTAACAAAGTGGATCCTGATCTCGCTGATCTCCATCGAGGTCTGTGCCCGTCTGACCCCCGACAAAATTAAGGGGAAGGTTCTGCAGGAAGGGTGATGAGGAACGTCGTCCCCTCATTGACTTTGCTTCTTACTTCGATGGTTCCTGTATGATCTTGAACATGTTGGTACGCGATAAAAAGCCCAAGCCCTGTGCCCTTGTGCATATTGCTCTTGTGCTTGGTCGTGAAATAGGGGTCAAAGATTCTATTGATATCTGACTCAGGGATTCCCACACCGTTATCCTTCACTTCGATCAATGCCCTACGATGAACGTCCTTGTCCTGCTGATGCCTGGTAATGACTTCAATCTTGCCCCCCTGGGGCGTGAAATCCAGCGCGTTAGCCAAAAGATTTAAGATGACCTGTTTTACTTTCTCTGAGTCCATCCAGACTTGCCCAATCGCCTCGTCAAACTGGCGTGAAATGTCGATGCGTTTTCCCCTGCTTTGGGGGGAAACAAGGAGAATCATTTTATTGATCAGTTCATGGAGGTCTCCGTAAGCAAAATGGGACTCTTTTGGTCTCACCAGGTCCAAGAGCTCCGTAATGAGATTGTTCACCCTCATGGTTTCTTCCATTGCAACCTGATAGAAATCGCGCCTGAATTCCTCATCATCGTATTTGTGAGGCAAAAGCTGGATGAAGGTGCCGATGGCGGTCATGGGATTCTTGATTTCGTGGGCCAGTCGCGCAGCCAAGTTTCCCAGGAAAGAGAATTTCTCTGCGCGACTCAGCAAGGCCTGGGAGTGTTTGAGTTCCTCCATCTTATCCTGAACGCTTTTGTAGAGCTTGGCATTTTCTATGGCGATGGCAATCTGCGGAGCAAAAATCTCCAGGATCTCCCTGGTCTCTTGAGGGACCCCTTTCCCGTCAATACCATCTGTCGCCATGACCCCGATCACCTTCGAGCGCGTAATCAGGGGGACTACAAAAGCAGAGACGGGCCTTCCCTGTCTTAAAAGAATATTGTCTCTCTTCAAACTCGATTCTTTTATCTCGGGGATATATTCCGAGCGGCCTGTGCTGGCGACTCGGACCAGCATGTTGCTGACGCGATGGAGTGGGACCTTGTAATCTTTGATCGCCTCAAAGGTCGGGTGATCGAACCCTATGCCGTGAATATACTCCAGACTTGCACTCTCCTCATTGACCAGCATGATGATGCCCCGGTTGATCTGGCATACACTGGAGAGCAAATTCATGATGACGCCCAGGAGTTCCTCGATATCCAAAACAGACAGAATGGCTTTTCCGGTTTCTTGTATCGCTGTCAGCTGTCTGATTTTTCTGTTAAGTTCCTGATTAAGTCGGTTGACCTCTTCATATTTCTGTTCGATGATTTTCTTGTCATCCTCCATCTCTTTGATGGTTTCCATGAGGACGGACTTCAACGTGAAAAACCTTGACAGAACTTCACGAAACTTATTCCGTGGGATCCAACTCAGAGAGTACTCGCAATAAGGCGCGCCCTTAAACTGACAACACACCTCCTCGAGCTTCAAGGGTTTGCCTCCCCATATGAGCGGCAGAAACGTATAAGCTCCGCGATTCATCAGGCAGAGATGTTTGGAGACGGCCATGCGGTTGTCCCAATGGAGCCTCACCCTCGCTTCATTCTTCTTGATCTCCAGGACTTCCACTCGTTTGTTTCTGTTCCATTTGTCATTGATCCGCTGGAGGTTCCGCAAGGCCCTCTCATAGGACCCAAAGGCCTTCACAATGATCCTCTGGGCATAGCCGAGGTTGGTCCTTTCCACAGAGTGCTTGGCGATCTTGTATGCGACGTCATCGTCGTGAAACAATTTGCTCGCTCTCTCGTAAAGCTCGGACGCAATCCCGCTTGAAATCCAATTGTTGGGATCCCGCAGAAACTTCTCCGGATCAGGGGCCGAATCGATTTCAGGGTCCAAGCCTCTCAGGAGGAACGAGTGATCCCCTGGATAATATTCCGCCACATAATCCAGGACGGCTCTCGAATTGATGCAGCTGACTTCTCTTTCCATCGTCCAGGGTCCCAAAAGGAAAAGATCTTCTAAGCGCTAAGTTCTCGCGTTTGCCTCACCTCAGACAACAAGTCCTTGTACTTGTCTTTCAACTGCGGCACCAAGCTCCGCAAGACCGATAAACTGTCTCCCTGCACATTCAGAATTTCCCTTCCCTCTCCGCGATAGCATGGGTCAGGGATCAAAGGGTCGTTCAGCGAAAGCGCCGGAATCCGAAACAGCGGCATCACCTTGGATAAGGCTTTCTCGAGCTTGGCGGTGTTGTTGGACAGATTGAAAATCTGCCTCATATAGGACCGCACTTTTTCGAAATCTAGACTCTTGGAAGGTTGCCTCACGATGTTATCTCCGAAAACGCCTTGATCGTCAAAAACAACTCCTTCCATGGAGGACGCGACGCTGTGAAGTTTTGTTTTCGGATAAACCCTGCACTCCCCTATTTTGAACACATGCCCCCCTGGACCGGCCCTCTCCGAAAGTTCGGCCGCGAACGCCAGGCTCTGCTGAAGGTCTTCTTCCGTGTCACCGGGATAGCCTGCAATCATGAAAACCATGAGCGGGATCTCATAGGCGCTCGCTTCTCTGAAGAGGGCCAGGGTGTTCGCGATATATTGGTCGAAGTGGGGTTTGTCTTTGACTTTATTCATGCGCCTCAAGGAGTTGTAGCTTGCCGATTCAAGCCCGATTGCAATGATCCCGCAAACGTCAGCGATTTTCGATATGGCGCTTGGATCCGCCACATCGCAGCGAGTTTCAAAATTGATCTCCATGCCCAGGGACTTCAGCATAGAAAACATATCGAAACTTGTAAACAGCGCATCACTCACTAGGAGCGTCTGCGCATTGCTCTGCCGTGACAAATTGTCCAGGTCTCTCTTGACGATGTCCGCAGGCACCTCTCTGCGGACAGGGCGGATAAGTCCCTCCATGCAGAAATCGCATCGATAGGGACATCCTCTGCTAAACGCGTAGGGAAGAACGTCGTATTTTTTCGGAAGCCGCAGCAAGCTCAGATCAAGGGTCGCCTTTCTCTTCAGATCAAAGGGTTTTTCTTCCTTCGTCCGGTGCAGAACTCCATTTTCTTCCCAGACGAGGTTTGGGATACTGTCGTCAAGAGGATTTCTGCCCTTCTCTATTTGATCCACAATTCGAAGCAGGGGGACCTCGCCCTCCCCTCTCACAATGAAATCCACAGCGCGGGTCCGCGAAAAGATCTCCTCATAGTAGATCGTTGGAAAGTATCCCCCTAGGAAAACCCATATCCCGGGATCGTGCGATTTGATACGTTCGCACAATTGAATCGCCTCTTCAGCCTGAACAATGGCCGTGCAAGAAATCCCCACTCCCCTTGGTTTCATTTCCGCCATGTCCTTAATGAACTCTTTGTAAATCTGTTCCTTTCCCGTCTTGGACAAGGGTAAACCGTAGTCCACGGACATGGAAATGACCTCGATTTTGGATTGCGGCATAGTCGATTTGGAGAAACTTGCCAGCTCCATGAGGGGGAGCGGATAGGCTGGAACGTAGAGATCAATGTTTTTCGATATCGGCTCAACAAAAAGGATCAAGTTCGCCCCCAGATCTTTCCCATCGGGTTCTCTGAGTTTTCCATGTTTGCTCGAATGACTCCTCAAGATTTTCCACGGTACACCACGTTCAGAAGTCTTTATTGCATTCAGCCTACATGATGATGTAATATGTTCACGAAGTAAGCTTAACGTCTTCTTTGAGTAAATGCGTTTTATTTTATTATAACGAATTTCGTTTGTAAAGACTCCTGATTGCACCACCGGGTATGCGGATCACCTTTTGGGAGTGATGAGATTTATGGACAAGCTCGCAACCATACTTGTCGTCGATGATGAAAACGGCATACGTCAGTCCTTCAAGATGGTTCTCAAGGATCGCTTCAACGTGCTTCTCGCCGAAAATGGTAAGGAGGCCGAGGAATTCCTCACCCAGAACCCCGTGGATCTGATTCTCCTCGACATTCTGCTGCCCGACGTCAACGGTCTCGATCTTCTGGAAAAACTCAAGGCCCTGGACCCCAACCCCGAAGTCATCATGGTCACGGCGGTCAAGGAGATTCAGAGCGCGGTGCGAGCCATCAAGCTGGGCGCCTACGAATACATCATCAAGCCCTTCCTTGTCGACGACGTCATCAACATCATTAACCGGGCTCTGGAGAAGCGGAACCTGATGAAGCAGGTCACTTATCTCCGAAACGAGCTGGAACGGGTTCGACCCTTTGATGAAATCATCGGTGAAGACGAAAAGATGCACGGGGTTTTCGATCTCATTTCCAGCATTGCGGACAGCGATGGGGCCGTTCTGATTCAGGGAGAGAGCGGGACAGGGAAGGAGCTGGTGGCGCGAGCCATCCACCGATTGAGCCCGAGGAAAGACCAGCCCTTTGTGGTGATCGCGTGCGCAGCGATTCCCCCTACCCTCGTCGAAAGCGAACTCTTCGGATATCACAAGGGAGCGTTCACCGGTGCCCTGCGAACCACTCTGGGCAAGCTGGAAATCGCCAACAAAGGCACGGTCTTCCTAGACGACATCGATACCCTTGATGTGAACATGCAGGCAAAACTGCTCAGGGTCATCCAGGAGAAGGAATTTGAAAGGCTGGGAACCACCAAGGTCATCAAGCTGGATGTTCGATTCCTCGCCGCATCGAATAAGGATCTGACCCAGCTCATCCAGGCAGGCGCCTTCCGTGAAGATCTTTTCTATCGTCTCAATGTCCTGCCCATTCAGCTTCCGCCACTCAGACAAAGGAAAAAAGACATCCCCCTGCTCGTTGATCACTTCCTTCGGATGAATGCCAAGAGATCCGGGAAGCCGGCCAAAACCTTCTCTAAAGAAGCCATCAAAGCCCTCACGGAATACGATTGGCCGGGAAACGTGCGGGAGTTACAGAATCTCGTGGAAAGATGTTTCACCATTTCCAGGGATTCGGTCATTCAGCTTCAGGACATCTCGATCCTGAGTGTGGCCAAGCCCAAGATAAAAGGCCTGAGCCTCAAGGATGCCGTGGATGCCTTTGAGCAGGAATACATCGGGGACGTTCTCGAGAGCGTGGACGGAAACAGAACCCAGGCCGCCCTCCTTCTCGGGGTTCACCGAAACACGCTACTCTCCAAATTGGGGGCATCCGCTCAAAAAAAATAGGAAGGACAGGGGGTGGAGATCAAGGCGTTGAGAGCCTTGGGCCAATTCAGCGAAGATCTTCTCGCGCCGGCGAGAAGACTTCTATGATCTCCGAGGGAGAGGCGCCGCATTTTCCTCCATGAAGGACGTTGGAAGGCACATGATAGGCTTCGCCCTCAAGGACAATCCTCTTTTCATCAGCCACCACCAACTCAATCGAACCTTTCAGGACCGTGCCGATTTGCTCGTGGGGATGAGCGTGGAGAGGCACGCCTGCTCCGGGCTGCAGCCTGAAGAAAACCATGGTCATCTTCTCACCGTTGATCACGCGCATCTCCACGCCGGGAGCAGGCTTTCTCGGGGTCATATCTCTTATGACGAAATGGTTCATGAGGAGGTTGCCCGCTGTCCGTGGTCCGTTGAACTTACAGTAACAAGTGACGAGTAACGAGTTACTTTCTTCTTGTCACTTGTCACTCGTCACTTGTCACTGTCTTTAGATCCCACACGTCCTTCTCACGTCTTCGTTCTCGACCAGATCCTTCACGGTTCCCTGATAGCAGATTCGGCCGTTGTCGATGATGTAACCCATGTCACTCAGCTTCAGGGTGAACTTCACGTTTTGTTCCGCGAGGAGCACCGTCAATCCCAACTCCTTGAGACGAACGATAGTCTGTCCGAACCCGCGGACCATGACAGGAGCAATGCCTTCCGTGGGTTCATCGAGAAGCAGGAAATCCGGATTGCTCATCAGCGCCCGTCCAATGGCCAGCATTTTCTGTTCTCCGCCGCTCAGCAGCCCGCCTTTCCGGGAATCAAGCCTTCTCAGAGGTGGAAACAGCTCATAAACCCTTTCTTTGTGCCAGGGTTCCCTCTCTCTCGCTTTCCGTTCTGCAATCATAAGGTTTTCCCCGACCGTCAAATCGGCGAAGATCCTCCGGTCGTCGGGGACATACCCTATCCCTTTTCTCACGAGCACATAGGGTTCCTTGCCCGTCACATCTTCCTGCTTGAATCGAATCCGGCCCTGTTTGGGCGGCGCCAAACCGAGGATGCTTTTCAGGGTGGTCGTTTTGCCGGCCCCGTTTCTTCCCAAAAGGCAGACGACCTGGCCTTCCAGCACCTTGAGAGACACGTCGAAAAGAATGTGGCTCAGGCCATAATAGGTATGGATTCCTTCCAGCTCAAGCATCTGCGCCCCCGAGATAAGCCTCCTGAACTTCCATGTTGTTTTTCACTTCCTCGGGCTTACCCTGGATAATCGTTTTGCCGTAGTGCATGACCATGATGCTCTGTGCGGTGTTGAAGACCACGTCCATGTCATGCTCGCAGAAGAGAATCGTGAGCCCGCGGGTATCGGCAAGCCGTTTGATGAGGGCCATGGTCGCCGATGTCTCGTCGGGCGACATGCCTGCCGTGGGCTCGTCCAGGATGAGCATCTGAGGCTCGTTGCCAAGAGCGATGGCGATCTCCAGGATCCTGTGGTCCCCGTGAGAGAGGGAACCGGCAAGGTGATCGGCCTTGTCGAGAAGGCCTACGCTTGAAAGGATCCGGCGCGTCTCTTCCACGGCCAACCCCTGCGCAGGCCGGAAGAGCGTGCTGCTCTTTCTTTGCTGGGAAAGCACGGCCACCTGAACGTTTTTGAAGACCGTCAGCCTCGGGAAAATGTTTGCGATTTGAAAAGAACGGGCAATGCCCTTTCTGCAGATCTCGTGGGGGGGCAGTTTGCTGATGTCCTCTCCGTTAAAAACCAACCGACCCTTGTCCGGTTTGAGCATGCCCGTAATCAAATTGAAGAGCGTGGTCTTGCCTGCACCGTTCGGGCCGATCACGGCAACGAGTTGACCCTGCTCGACCGTGAGCACCGCCCCGTTGACCGCAAGGAATTTGTCAAAGGATTTGTAGAGGTTCTCAACCTTCAGCATGTTGTCCCCTTGCCGGCGCCTGCTCTTTGTCCCGGCCTTTCCTGAACTTCTGCACAAGAAAGCCCATCACCCCTTCGGGCAGGAAGAAGATGAGGAAGATCAGAAGCACTCCGAGGATCAAGGTCCAGTAATCCGTGTAAATGCCCGCAAAGGTCCGCAGGGCCACGGTGATGGCCGCACCAAGAATGGGGCCGGCAAAAGTGAACCATCCGCCCAAAAGGCACATGATGAAAATCTCGAGCGAAAGGACCCAGAAGAGCAAGTCCGGAAAAACCGATTTCTCCAGCACCACAAACAGAACACCGGCCACCCCTGCAAAGAAAGTCGCAATCACGATCGCCATGAGCTGATGGCGCCGAACATTAATGCCCACTGCCGAACACCTGGCCGGATTGTCCCGGATAGCTTGAAGGGTCATGCCGAAGGGAGAGCGGTAGATCAGGTACATCACCACCAGGCAGAGCACAAAAAAGGACAGGATAAAGTAATAGGCATTCGACGTCGAAGAAAGAAAGCTTGGAATAGGAACCCCGTGGATGCCGTCATCCCCGTTGGTCAGAGCATACCAGCGAAAAACAATGGCCCAGAGGAGCGAACCCAGAGAGATCTGAAGCATGCCGAAGTAAAGGCTGGTCAACCTCACACAGAACCATCCGATGAGAAGGCCTGCAAAGCCGGCGATGACAGGAGCCACGATGAACCCAAACCACATGGGCATATGCGCCTTGAAGAGCAACAGGGCAAAGGCATAAGCTCCGACCCCGTAAAACACTCCATGATGAAACTGGAACAAACCTCCGTGCCCCACCACCATGTTCAGGCTCATGGCCAGAAGCGCCGTCACAAAGATGAGTGCAAGGATGTAGGTGTAGAACCTCGGGAGTATGGGCGGCAGCAGGAGTAGGATACCCAGGACAACCGCAGAGGGCAAAAGGGATTTCAGGGAAAGTGCTTTGAGCAACGCCGACTCCTCCTTACCACACGGATTTGAGAATCCCTGTGGGCCGCAGGAGCAGCACGATCACCACGGCCGTGTAAGGAAAAACAATGGCGAACTGGGGCCAGAAGAGCACGCCGAACGCCTGGGAAAGACCGAAAATGAGCGAACCCACCAGGGCGCCCCACATGTTTCCAAGGCCGCCGATGGTGACGATAAGAAACCCTTCAATAATGATATTATGGTCCATACCGAGGGTGATGCTGATGGTGGGAGCCATCAGGGCGCCGCCCAGGCCTGCCATGAAACAACCGAAAACAAAGGCGAAAGCAAAGACCCAGCTCACGTTGATCCCCACCGCCCCCACCATTTCCCGGTCCACTGCTGCCGCCCTGGCGATCTTTCCCAGCTTGGTCTTGTTCGTAAAGAGCCAAAGGCCAATGGCCACAATAGGCCCAACAATGAGGAGAAACAGATTGTATTTGGGAATCGATGCACCAAAAATAGGGACTGATCCGGTGAACAAAGCCGGAGCCATGATGGACTTGTACTCCGCTCCCCAGACAATCTTGACCAGGTCCCCGAGAATGAGGCTGAGAGCGAAGGTGAACAGGAGGAGCATCAAATGCTCTCTCTGATAAAGGTGGCAGAAAAGCGCTCTTTCTGCAATGAAACTGACCGCAGCAACCACCAGGGGAGCCATCACGAGGGCCAGCCAGAACCCTGCGGAGCCAGGCACCAGTTTGTTGATGCTGAAGGCGGAGAACGCCCCGATCATGTAAAGGGAACCGTGAGCCACGTTGGGAACCCTGAGCACGCCCAGAACAAAGCTCAGGCCGGCCGTGACAATGAAGAGAATCATGGACCGGCTCAGTCCCACAAAAAACTGGCTTCCGATGGCGCTCAGATCAAAGGCCATGACCTATAGGCTTCTCCTTGAAGGGGGAAGAGAGAGAAGATCTCTCCTCCCCGGCCGGAAAGACTACTTCTTACGGGTCTTCAAGACGTCTTCGCATTTGGGCATCACTTCATCTCCCGTCAGGGTCACGAGGTCTGAAGCCGTGACGAATTCATATTGAGGGAGTTTTTTCGTTATTCCAAAATGCATGGGATAGATCGCCTGATGATCACAGGCCCGCATTTCCACTATACCACCCGCTGGGCTTGCGACTTTCAGGCCCTCGAGCGCATCAATGAATTTCTCCTTGTCTATTTTCCCGGCTTTCTTATATGCCCCGGCAATCATCTTGGCTGTGACATAGGCATTGAAAGCAGGAAATCCCGGCGGGCTGCCGTAGGCTCTCTGGAAAGCCTCAACGAAGGTCTTGTTTTCGGGGGTCTGAGGGTAGTAGAAGAGATACTGAATCGTTCCTGTTATCCCTTCGGCGGCTTCTGCTCCAAGGGGTTTCAGAACAGCGTGGTCTATGGCTGTATGGAACCAGGAGGGTATCTTCTTTGAAAAACCGGTTGCGTTGATTTGTTTAATGCAATTCGTCATGCCACTGCCACCCGTGCAGAATATCACTGCGTCCGGCTTCGCTGCCTCTATCGCCGTTAAGTAGGGCACGAGATCAGCCTCCCCGGTTTTCCACCAAGACTCGCCGATTTTCTCCACATCAGGCTTTGCGGCCTTAAGATATCTCCAGACGGCGTCCGCGATGGCATGACCATACTCATAATCCTCGCCCGCAAGCCAATACTTCTTGTAAGGCTTCTTGGCCAGTCCCACGCCGCCTGCTTTCCCTGCCATAGCCGTGTTTTCAGCACAAGAGAAAACATAACGATGCCCGAGCTCACCCGTAATTTTTTCGCTTTTTGAAATCCAGACAATGAAAGGAACCTTTTCCGTCTTGGCCACCGCTTCGGACACCGCAAGCGCCGCTCCGCTGTTGATCGTACCAGCCAGCACATCCACGTTCTCTTTCATGACCAGTTCCTTGGCCATACTGATTGCGATGTCCGGTTTGAACTTCTCGTCGCGAGTTGTGAATTCGATCTTGCCGCCTAAGACTCCCTCTTTATTGATCTCCTCTACCGCCATCTTGAAGCCGTTAAGCGCATCGTTGCCAAACACTGCAGCCGGCCCGCTGTAGGTGTCGATGATGCCGACTTTGATGTTCCTTGCCTCGGCGCTGGCAGGAAGCATCATAAGCGACAAAGTGACAACCAAGCCGAAAACAACTATCCCTGAGAACCTTCTCTTACTCATCATTTCTCCTCCCTTTTGTTTTGAGGTTATTGAACGATGATAGACCTGTTTGAATGCTCTTGGGTTATGATTCTGCGAACAACGTGGTGCTGTGAATTTGTTGCTTTCGAAGGGGGACTATAGGGAAAAGCGCTGTAACTGTCAACACATAAAAGCAAAGGCGCGTTAGGCTGGAGGCAGGAGGCTTGAGGCAAGACCCAGACCCCGCTAGAATTTATTTTTTGCCTCCAACCTCTTCCCTCAACCCTCCAACGCCTTTAGATTCCCCAGCCGCCGGATATGGGGATGGCCGTGGCCGTGATAAAGGAAGCATCGTCGGAAGCAAGGAAGGCGATGACCCTCGCCACCTCTTCCGGTTCAGCCATCCGGCCGAGAGGGGTCTCTTGAATGATCGCATCCTTGAATTTCTGCGCCATGAAGGTTTCAATGGTGGGAGTGCGGATCAAACCGGGCAGGACAGCGTTGACCGTGACTCCGTCCGCTCCCGCTTCGCGGGCAATAGATTTGGTGAAACCGATCAATCCGGCCTTGGCCGTGGAATAGGCCACTTCCCCTTTTCCGCCGATAAGACCGTAAATCGAACTGACGTTGATGATCCTGCCCCATTTCCTCGATCGCATGGAGGGGAGGACAAACTGAATGAGAAGCAGCGGCACGGTGAGGTGAATTCCCAGCACCGCTTCGAATCCGGCTTTATCAACCTTGCTTGTTGCTCCCGGCCGGTCAAAGCCCGCGTTATTGACAAGGATGTCGATGCTGAAGCCTGAGCAGTGTGTTTCAAGTTCCCGGCGCAGAGTGTCCATGTCGGTGAGGTCTACGGTTACAGGCACGACCTTTCGGCCAGCTTTCCCGATCTTTTCACACACCCCATGAAGCGTTGCTGAATTCTTGTCCAACAGGACGAGATCCGCTCCATGCGAAGCGAAGACCTCGGCGCACGCGCGGCCTATCCCCTGGCCGGCTCCGGTGATCAATGCCGTGCGCCCCTTCAGGTTCATCACATTCCTCTTTGGAATCCTACGGCAAAATTTCTCTCCAACTCGCGCAGAAGTTGGAGGTTGGAGGATAGAGGTCGGAGGCAGAAACGGTTTTGCCTCAAACGTCAAGCGAAGCGCTCCTCCAGCCTCAAACAGCAGGCTAGATCTTGGTTGGGGCCAATGGCCTGCTCTAGGACAAGGTCTTGAGGATCTCCTGCAAATCCGTCTTCACTTCTTCAATCAGGCCGGCGTCTGCGATTCCTGTTTTTTCTTTCCGCTGCTTCAGCCTCTGCCGCGCGCCCTCGATGGTCAGCTTCTCTTCATAGAGCAGTCTCTTGATTTCCAGGATCAGTTCGAGATCCCTTTTCTGGTAGGTGCGCTGGTTCGTGTCCGCGCGGACAGGGCGGATCTGAGGAAACTCGCTTTCCCAGTATCTCAGCACATAGGGTTCGACGCCGATGATCCTGCTGACTTCGCCTATCCTGAAAAACTTCTTTTCTTCAGGGATTTGCATCGTCTGGCTACACCTCCCTCAGCCTGGCGCCTGTTTCTTTTCCGATTCTCTCCACAATGGTTTCGTGAAGCTTGTTGATGTCTTTGCCGTCCAGGGTGCTTTCTCGGGATCGATAGCAGATCCTGAAGGCCAGGGCTTTTTCCGAGGGACCGATCTTGCCTCCCTCGAACAGATCAAAGAGAGCGACAGACTCCACCAGTTCCTTTCCCTCGAGAAGGATGATCGCCTGGATTCTTTCGCACTCCACGCTTTTCTTCGCAACAAGGGAGAGATCCCGGTACACGGCGGGGAATTTCGCAAGAGGTTCGAAGGTCCTGTCTCCTGACACCTTCTCGATCAGGACCGTGCCGTCGATTTCGAAAGCAAAGACCCTTGGCGCATCCACATCAAAGCGCTTGAGCACTTCAGGGGCAAGCTCGCCTACCGTGCCGAGCCGCTGATCGGCGAGACGGATCAGGGATGCCGCCTCCTTCAAATACCACGGGGGGATGTCGCCTCTCTCGAAAACAAGGGTTCTCGATCCCAGGGCTTTCAAAAGCGCTTCCACAACGCCTTTCGCATCATAGAAATCCGCGGCTCTTTCCTCCCTGTACCAGTCCTTGGGATTAGCCGACCCCATGACCACACCCGAGAGCGCAAGCCTTTCCCGGGGAAGTTCCTCGGTCCCCTGCCGGATGAAGATCCTCCCCCACTCGAAAAGCTTGAGGTCCTTCTCCCCGTAGGAAAGATTGGTCTTCACCGCCGAAAGAAGCCCGGGCATCAGGGATGTCCTCATGACCGACTGGTCCACAGTGAGAGGATTGAGCAGGGGGACAAAGCATCGCAAGGCGCTATCCTTCTCGGCGCCGAGGAAGTCGGCCGATTCAGGAGCGATGAAGCTGAAAGAGATCACCTCGCTGAACCCGAGACCGACCATGATTTCTCTGACCCGATCCCCTGTGGTCACTTCCGGAGCCTCTTTTTCATCCGAGGGCCGGATCGGAGGATTGGTGACCGCAATGTTGTCATACCCTTCCATGCGAGCCACTTCTTCCATGAGATCCCAGTCGCGGGTGAGGTCCACCCGGCAACAAGGCACCTTGACCCGGAGGACGTTCTCTCCCAAGGGGTGAACTTCCAACTCAAGGGCCTGGAGATAACTCCCCATGGTCTCCCGAGAGAGCCCCGTTCCCAGGAAGCGATTCGTTTTGTCGACTCTCAGATCGATCTCCCGCGGCCTGCGAGGGGCAGGGTAATTGTCGATGATCCCCTGTATGACCTCGCCTCCGGCAAGTTCCGAAATGAGCATCATGGCCCGCCGCAGGGCCGGCACAGCCCCGTCGATGTCCACGCCCCTTTCGAAACGGTACGAGGCCTCGGTCGAAAGGCCCAGGCGCTTGGAGCTCCTTCGGATGGTGATGGGATCGAAAAAGGCGCTTTCAATCAGGACATTCTTCGATTCGGAAAAAATCTCGGAGTTGAGCCCGCCCATAACCCCGGCCAGGGCAACCGGCCTTTGCCCGTCACAGATCATCAGGTTGTCCTTGTTCATGGTGTGGGTCTTGCCGTCCAGGGTCGTGAAGACCTCCCCTTCCCCGGCTTTCCGCACCACGATGCGGTTCTCCTTGAGGCGGTCATAGTCAAAGGCGTGCAGAGGCTGTCCCATTTCCAGGAGAACGTAGTTGGTCACATCCACCACGTTGCTGATGCCCCGGATCCCTGAAACATGAAGCCGGTATCTCAGCCAAAACGGGGAAGGCTTGAGTTCAAACCCGCAGACCATGCCGGCCGCATACCTGGGGCAGCCTTCAGGGTCTTCAAGCGTCACGCTGGTCAGGGTTTCAATGCGGCGGTCACTATCCCTGAAGCGAATCTCCGGCTTACGGAGTTTTCCTTTGGTGAGCGCTGCAATCTCCCGGGCAATGCCGATGACGCAGGCACAATCAGGACGGTTGGGCGTGAGGCCGATTTCCAGGGCCAAATCCTCCAGGGCCAACGCCTGAGACACAGGGGTGCCGGGCGAAAGGGATTCGGGAAGGACCATGACGCCTGAGTGATCTTCCGTCAACCCCATCTCGTCTTCCGCCAGAAGCATGCCGACGGAGGCCTCACCGCGAATGCGGCTTTCCTTCACCTCCACCCCTCCCGGCAGTTTTGTCCCGGGCAAAGCCATGGGGGTCATCATCCCTACCCGCAGGTTCGGGGCTCCGCATACCACCTGCACGGCGCCGCGGCCTGCTTCAACGTCGCAGAGCCACAGAGTGTCCGCCTTGGGATGGGCTCTCACGGAAAGAACTCTTGCCGCGACCACCTCCTCAAGCGACCGACCCAGAGGCTCCTTGGCCTCCACCTCCAGACCGGACATGGTCAGGAGATCGGCCAGGTCATCGACTGACAGCGAAATGTTCACATAGTCTTTGAGCCAGTTGAGACTTACACGCATGAGAGATCCCGGTTCGCTTCGCTCAATTTTTGGAGAATTGGAGTGTTGGAGAATTGGAGTGTTGGATTTCTTTTTTTTGAGTCTTCCCCATTACTCCAATACTCCACTACTCCATCACTCCATTCTTTAAAATTGTCTCAGGAACCGCACGTCGTTCCTGTAGAAAAGCTGAATGTCGTCGATTCCGTACTTGAGCATGGCCACCCGCTCGATTCCCATGCCGAAGGCAAACCCAGAGTAGATTTCCGGGTCATAGTGCACAAAGCGGTACACCTCCGGGTCCACCATGCCCGAACCCAGAATCTCCAGCCAGCCGGTGTTCTTGCACGTCCGGCACCCTTTGCCCCTGCAGATCACGCAGCGGATGTCCACTTCGGCGCTCGGCTCGGTGAAGGGAAAGAAGCTCGGCCTGAAACGAAGCGAGGTGTCCCGGCCGAACATCTGGTGGACAAAGGTCGTCAGCGTCCCCTTCAGATCCCCCAGGGTCACGCCTTTGTCCACGAGCAGGCCTTCGACCTGGTGAAACATGGGGGTGTGAGAAACGTCGGAGTCTCTTCGATAGACCTTGCCCGGGGCGATGATGCTGACGGGGGGCGCCTGCTTTTCCATCGTCCTCACCTGCATGGGTGAGGTGTGCGTTCTCAAAACCACATTTTCGGAAACGTAAAAGGTGTCCTGCATGTCCCTAGCCGGATGATCGCGCGGGATATTGAGCGCCTCGAAGTTGTAGTAGTCCAGCTCCACGTTGGGCCCCTTGACCACCCGAAAACCCATTTTGCCGAAGATCTGACAGATCTCCTTCATCACCTGAGTAATGGGATGGAGGTGGCCTCTGGCAGGTTCCCGGCCGGGCAAGGTAACATCCAGAGGGGAGACATCCTCTTCCTTTTTCGAAAGGAGCCGCTCACGAGCCTCTTCAAAACGTTCTGCCAGTCCGGTTTTGAGGCGGTTCAGCCGCTGGCCGGCTTCAGGTCTTTCTGCAGGGGAGAGATCACCCAACTCTTTCATCAGGGACGTGAGCACCCCTTTTTTCCCAAGGTAAGCGATCCGAAACTTCTCCAGCCCGGAAAGGTCCTTGACCTCCCCGAGCTCCTGAAGCGCCTTTTTCTCAATGTCGAGAACTTGATCCCTCATTCGAAAAGGATCTCACCTTCCAATCAACAGAGTCTTGAAGTCCATGGATTCGATAATCCCACAGCCGAGGCCTTCGATTTGTGAAGTTCTCACTTCACCATGGTGGCCACGCGTGCAAAACCCGTCGGGTCATGCACCGCCATTTCCGCAAGCACTTTTCTGTCCAGGTCAATGCCCGCCTTCTGCAGGCCGCCCATGAAGGCGCTGTAAGAGAGACCGTGCTCCCGGGCCGCCGCATTGATGCGCACGATCCAAAGTTTTCGAAAGTCTCTTTTTCTCAGCTTTCGATCCCTGTAGGCAAAGGCCTTTGCCCGGTTCAGGGTGATGAAAGCCGTCTTAAAGAGCTTGCTGTGCCCCCCGCGGAAACCTTTGGCGGCTTTCAGCACCTTGTTTCGCCGGTGCCTGGCATTGACTCCTCTTTTTACCCTAGGCATGATTCAACCTCGCTTTCAAAAAAAATCGCTTTCCCGCTCAGGGATTCCCTGGCCGGAAATCGTCCTTATTCTCTTCAGCCCCTCTTACAGATAGGGAATGAGTCTGCTCACGCTCTTCACGTTCGCAGAATTGAGCACCCCTGATTTCCTGATGCTTCTTTTTCTTTTGGTGGTTTTTTTGGTCAGAATGTGGTTGCCGAAGGCTTTGCTCCTGATGATTTTTCCTGACCCGGTTTTTTTAAAGCGCTTTGCGGCTCCGCGCTTGGTCTTAATTTTTGGCATGTCTTTCCTCCCTCTCACGCATCCCTCGATCGGATGCGCACCCATTGAATTATTCTGCCATCGGCGCCGGGCGCCGGCGGATTAAAGGCATTAGTATTCCTCCCCCGCCTCCAAGGGAAAGCCGGGGTTCAAAAATCGCGTTTCCAGTAGGGGAAATTTGAGTGGTCTTATGCCGGCACTCTCGGTTCACCGCATGATCGCAAAGGCGGTTACCAGAGGATTCGGCCCAATGACTACTTCGGGACCAGGACCATCGTGAGACGCCACCCCTCTTTAGTCGGCGGCTGCTCCACAGTGCCCTGCTCGACCACATCCTGACTGATCCGACCCAACAGCGCCACGCCGGCGTCCATGTAAGCCATTTCCCGCCCCTTGAAGAGCACAGTCACCTTCACCTTGTCCTTTTTCTCAAGGAACTTCTTGATGTTCCTGATTTTGAAATCAAGATCGTGCTCATCCGTGTGCGGCCTAACCCGCACCTCTTTCAACTGGAGCGTCTTACTCTTCTTTTTTCCCTCCTGGAGCTTTTTGCTCGTCTGGTACTTGTACTTCCCATAGTCCATAATTTTGCAGACAGGGGGGTCGGAATTGGGGGCTACCTCCACAAGATCCAATCCTTCTTGAATCGCCTTGTCCATAGCCTCCTGGGTCGGCAGAATTCCCAGTTGCTGTCCATCCGCACCGATCAGGCGGACGGCCCTGGCATGGATCCTCTCATTGACATTGACCTCATCGGTTTTCTTAACTATAACCCTACCTCCTTTGTTTGCAATCCTCGTTGATCCTCTCAATCAGCTCCACCGGTTTCATGAGGGGCAGGTTTTCTCCGCTTCGCAACCTCGGCGTGATGCCCTCCATCTCCGATTCCCGGTCGCCGACAATCAGCATGTACGGGATTTTCTGGAGCTGGGCCTCTCTGATCTTCAGACTCAACTTTTCATTGCGGAAATCCCCTTCCGCTCTGATTCCCGCTTCTTTGAGCAGAGACAGGACCTTCTCTCCGTGGGCAATGTTCCTGTCTGTGACGGTGAGGATGCTGGCCTGCACCGGGGCCAGCCACACCGGAAACGCACCGGCGTAATGCTCGATGAGGACCCCGATGAACCGCTCCAGCGCCCCCAGGATGACCCTGTGAATCATGGCCGGCCGGCGTCTCTGCCCGTCCTTATCCACAAAAAAGAGATTGAACCGCTCCGGCAGGGTGAAATCACACTGAATCGTGGCACACTGCCATTTCCTGTCCAGGGCGTCTCTCAGCTTGACATCAATCTTGGGCCCGTAAAAAGCGCCGTCCCCTTCGTTGATCTGATAGGGCATCCCCGTGTCTTCCATCGCATGGATGAGCGCCCGCGTCGCCCGATCCCAGTCTTCCTCCGAGCCGATCGATTTCTCTGGTCTGGTGCTGATTTCCAGGTCATAGTTGAACTTGAAAATGCCCATCATGTCTCTGACGAAATCCAGGACCCCTTTGATCTCCCCGTCCAACTGCTCCGGCGTGCACAGGATGTGGGCATCGTCCTGAGTGAATTCTCTGACGCGCAGAAGCCCGTGAAGCACTCCGGATCTTTCATGACGGTGGACCAACCCCAGTTCAAAATATCTCTTGGGCAGATCCCTGTAACTCCGGATCGTGGAGTTGTAAATCAGCATGTGAGAAAGACAATTCATCGGCTTGATGCCGTAGGATTGCTCGTCGATCTCCGTGAAGTACATGTTTTCGCGGTAGTTGTCGAAATGGCCTGACTTCTTCCACAATTCCGTTTTCAGGATCTCCGGTCCCTTGACCAGTTCATAACCCCGCTTGAAGTGCTCCTTGATTTCAAATTCTTCGAGAATGTGACGCAGCATCCCGCCCTTCGGATGCCACACGATCATTCCCGCACCGATCTCTTCATGAGTGCTGAACAGCCCGAGCTGACTTCCTAGGCGCACGTGATCCCTTTTTTTCGCCTCCGCCAGCTTTGTGAGATAATCCTTGAGCGCTTTCTTGTCGGCAAAAGCCACTCCGTAGATGCGGCTCAACATCGGCCTTTTTTCGTCCCCGCGCCAATAGGCGCCCGCGACTTTCGTGAGATGAAAGGCCTTGATTTTGCCTGTGGAGGGGATGTGAGGCCCCCGGCAGAGATCGGTGAAGGTGCCGTTTGTGTAAAGCGACACCTTGTCCACGCCGAGATCGCGGATAAGTTCGACCTTGTACTGTTCTCCCTGCTTGTTGAAGAAATCAAGGGCTTCTTGTGCGCTCAACTCTTTCCGCTCAAAGGGGAGGTTGGCCTTGACGATTTCATCCATCCGCTCCCGGATCTTGGCCAGATCTTCATCCCGAAAAGGCCGTTCATAGTCGAAATCATAGTAGAAACCGTTTTCGATGGCCGGACCGATGGTCACCTTGACGCCTGGAAAAAGATCTTTCACGGCCATGGCCATAACGTGGGAAGTGCTATGCCGCAAGATTTCCAGCCCCTCGGGGGAATCCACATCAATGGGTTCGAGTTCCGTCTTCTCCTCCAGAGACGAATAGAGGTCCCGGTTCTCGCCGTTCACCTTGACCGCCAAGACCCTGTCCAGGCCTTTTGCCTCCAGAAGCTTCAACGCCTCAAGGGCTTTAAGCTCCTCGGCTTTAATCTCCTTGAACGGTCGTCCCTTCAAATTGACACTAAAATTTTTCATGCCCTGCACATTCAAAGAAAATAAGGCATCCAAAGTAAAACTTTACCCAGATGCCTCATTCCATCTCGCCTAAATTTTGGAAAGACAAATGATTTTCACTAACCCTGAGACACCCACGACAAAAAGCGATCCTTTTGCCTGCGTAATTCTCAACAGGGAACGGTGGGGCCCCTGTTGGAGTCTGACTTTTAATGTTTCGAATTTTATTATGTATTTTGACCATGATGTCAACAAAATTCTGTGCTGCGGACACTTCCTCGTCCCTGTGCCTTGAACCTTCAAGGAAAAACTTTCCAGTAAGGGGTTTGGGAGACGCGACTCAAGGCCTTGCTCTGTCGAAGTCTCCTTCGCACTGCGCTTGAAGGGGGAAAAATTTTTTTGTTTTTTTCTTGAAATACGAAGGACGAGTGGTTATAAAGATACTGTGCTGGTAATTGAAATCCTTCATCTTTCCGTAAGAGAATTTTATATCAAGGAAACAGGGGCTCATTACAGAGACAGTTTCATATCCAATATAGAGTGATCTTTTTGGTTGTATTTCAAACATTTAATTAAACGAAGGAGGATTTGAGTCATGAAGAAGTTGCTTTTGCTCGTTGTGTTGGTTGCATTCCTCGGCGCCTGCGCTAGCGCGGATTCATCGGAGTTCTGGAAACACGACTCCATGTACAAGAACTACGATCATCTGAAGTACAGCTGGAGCGGCTACCAGGACTGCGGTTCAGAGTACACAAAGGCGACCCAGGCCCAGAACTGGTGGGGTGATACCACCAAAGAGTGCAAGAAGTGATGCCCGGCCGGACCCTGGTGTTCGGCTGAAGCGATCGTGAAAAAACATTCAAGGCCTTGAAAAGAAAAGAGGCTGGTTTTGGCCAGCCTCTTTTTTTCTTTTGGTAGGCACGCGGGGATTTGAACCCCGGACCCCTACCGTGTCAGTCTGTACAACCTACTGTTTTCGTTGCCTTTATTCATATCTAATCTTGTTTCTTCTCCAATCTCTTTCGATATTTATAAATGCCTTGATGAGCATTGTCTTTGCTCGTATTATTTCATTCTGTATGGTCTACTTCTACAGTGTGGTAGCACGATGGTAGCAGAAACGTAAACAGGCATTCACTTTTCCGGGGATAGGGATGATCACCCGAAAGGCCGCTTCCCTGGCGGCTTTCCCCGGACCACTCAGGGCCGCGAAGGGGGCGGCGAATGACAACAGAAGATGAAGCGGGAAAGCTAACAGAAAAACAAAAGGCACAGTTGCAAGGACAAGTGGCGGAGTGGCTAGCAGATTGTCAATCGGGAGAGGAAACATTTAAGAAGCATTTCAGAAACCCCGATTACGACTACTGGGCCAAGATGGATTTTTGGGATTTTGATGAAGCCTTGCTTCTCTCGCTTAACATTAAGCCACCCGCAGAGGTTGTGCGTCACAAAAAACTCAGGGGACATGTTTTCATGGTGCCGGGAGGGGATGATTGGAATTATGACAATATTCATTATAAGCGAAAGTTCGATGAGTCCTACATGAATGACTGGGTACGACCTGGTTTCTCCCAGGAGTTGGACTCAAGGAAACAGTTGATGGATAGGGCTTCAGAAATCTTGCTACTAGCTAGACATGGGCAAATATCTCCCGCCAAGTTTGTGAACTGGGCGGATCGGATAGGTTTGCACTTACCTGCAAGAATGTTTAAGGCAGTTAGGAAATATCAGCTGGAGAAAGCTGAAAACTCGGGTGACACTAGCCCTGGGGGGGATATCCGAGATCCTATCTCAGGTGAAGAACGCAGAGAACTTGGAATGCTCAAGCAACAAAAGGAGAAATGGGAAAGGGCCATTGAAGCAACGGTTGAAGCCGTCTTGGTCGCCCAGAAAAAGAAGGTCACCCGTGATGAATTGACCGAGCATTTAGATGCTTTTGATTTACCTTTCACGACCCTTGAAGTGATTTGGAAATCACTAAGGGAGAAGGGCTTCACTAAGGGGCCGGGAAGACCCACAAGGGAAAAGGAGAAAAACCCCTAAAACCTTCATTTCTGAAAATCATTAAGGTTTCGGGAATTTTTTCCATACATCTTAGATGATATGTTTTTAGCCAGGATGATGGTCGTGGTTGACCACTCCTGGCTTTTTCATTTCTTAAACCATTATCAACGGAGGCTTTTGATGAACGAGAAACTTATCACACCAGACGCGCTTGCCGAAAAACTTGGGGTTCACAAATCCTGGCTTTACTCCCGAACCAGGGAGACCGGACCGGGGAGCATTCCTAGGGTGAAGGTCGGCAAATACATCCGTTTCATTGAATCTGAAGTCATGGAATGGCTGAGGAAACGCAATGCCGACTAAGAAAGAGCACCCTTCTCAGAGTCAAACGCTATGCGCTATCGTGCAAGCACAGGCAGGACTTTTCCATGACGATGAGGGCGCGGTGTTCGCCGGTATTCCAGAGAAGGGGCATTTCGAATTTCATCCGGTCCGGTCATCAGGATTTTCACGCTGGCTTCGAAATCAATTCTACTTGCTTGAGGGGAAGCCACCGAGCGCACAGGCTTTGAATGATGCGTTGGGGACCATCGAGGGGATCGGGCAATTCCAGGGTGAGAAGACGAAAACCTTTGTCCGTGTTGGCGAGGTTTACGGGACCGTGTGGCTTGACCTCTGTGATGAATTCTGGCGAGCTGTGGTCATCAATGAAAAAGAATGTGGGTTGTATAATGTCTCACCTGTTCATTTCACTAGGTCAAAAGGGATGCTTCCCCTGCCAGAGCCGAGCGCCGGGAGCATCGAGGGACTGAGGCCCTTCCTGAACCTTGCCGATGAGAACTCCTTCATTCTCATTGTGGCGTGGCTTGTAGGAGCACTCAGGCCGAAAGGCCCCTACCCTATTCTCGTGCTGAACGGCGAACAGGGGAGCGCCAAATCAACTGTAAGCCGCCTCTTAAAGAGCCTGATTGACCCTTCCGCGTCTTGCTTTCGATCCTATCCGAGAAATGAGCGTGACGTTGTCATATCCGCTTCTAATTCATGGGTTCTCATATTTGATAACCTGTCTTCAATTCAGCCTTGGTTCTCAGATGCGCTTTGCAGAATCTCAACAGGCGGGGGATATGCGACGCGGGAACTTTACACCAATAAGGATGAGACTCTGTTCACCGCAACAAGGCCCATCATCGTTAATGGCATCACGGATATTGTTCACAGGCATGACCTCTCAGACCGATGCATCTTTATCACCCTGCCTCCGATAAAGGATGAAGCCCGCCTCACCGAAGACGCATTGAACCGCAAATTCGATGAGGCCCGCCCTGGCATCCTTGGAGGGCTTCTCAATGCAGTGAGCACAGCCTTGAAGAACTACCGAACCGTGACCCTCCCTTCCCTTCCTAGGATGGCCGATTTTGCGAAATGGATAGTAGCATCCGAACCGGCCTTGCCGTGGTCGCCAGGGGCTTTCCTTGCCGCATACAACGAGAACAGGAAGGGCGCTTATGCCTCTGCATTGGACTCGGATATTTTTGCAGTGGCTTTCCGTGAATGGTTCGAGGGTCAGGAGCAATGGACTGGGACAGCCTCAGACCTCCTCCAAAGCCTAGAGCGGGACCAGGATGACAAACTGCTCAAGCATCAAGCATGGCCTAAAGATGCAACGAGGGTTAGCACGAGACTAAGAAGACTCTCAGGCTTTCTAAGGAGGCTAGGCATTGACGTTAAATTCCCTGAGCGTTCGGGCAAGAGCCGAAATCTCATCATTAAGAAAGTAGCGCAAAATAGCGTCACTAGTGTCAGTAGCGTCATTCCAAAAGAGGAACAGGATGTTCCGACTGACGCTGAGGGTGACGCTGATGACGCTGAGGGTTTTTCTAGCGTCACTGAAAAACCAAGTGATTTCAGTGGAGGTGACGTTGATGCCGCTGATGACGCTAAAAAACATTCCTTTCTATTCTGCCATGCTTACGGGAGGCGGGTCGCGGAGCCGGTCTGCCAGTGGCATCAGAAGGACAAAGACCCGAAATGCAAGCACTGTGAACATCACTTGTCAAAGGTAGGGGTCGAGGGAAAGGGGCTGAAATTCAATGAGAAAAAACCCACTGCTACCACTCTGCAACCAGAAAATTGAAAGGAACTGAAACGAAATGCAAGGTTCTCGGGCGAAAAGATGCGAAAAAGTCTTATCGGCATTGCTTCAAGCGCCTAGTTTGACAGAGGCCGCAAAGCTGGCCGGGGTTTCTGAAGTCACCGTTTGGCGCTATTTGAAGGACCCTTCATTTTCAGAGAAATATCACAATGCCCGGAAGACGGTCCTTGATAACGCAATTATGAGACTTCAAGCCGCAAGTGGCGAAGCCGTTGAAACGCTGAGGCTGATAATGGGCAAAGAGAATGCGAACCCTGGCGCTCGGGTTTCAGCCGCGAAGGTTGTTTTGGAACAGGCAATCAAAACGGGGGAAATTGCAGACCTCCTTCACAGAATAGAACACTTGGAGTCGAAGTTGAAATGAATGAGATGGAGCGCCGAGTCAAGAATTTGGAAGCAAAAGCGGACGAAAAGAGAGGCAAGCGCGTGGCCTATTGCTGGATTGAACCCGATGAAGATGAAGAAGCGGCCCTTGCCAAATGGAAAGAGGAGAACGGGGGCGAGGACCCTGGCCTTGAGGTTTTCATTGTGTCGTGGGCATCAACCGTGACCTGACCGACTCAGAGGCTCGCATGGAGCATACAGATCTGACCTTGGCCCTACTCTCTCACAAGGAGCGGAGCCGGGATCTGACTTCCGGAATTCTCTGTAAGCTACGCCTTCAGTAAGGAAAGGGCGGCCCCAGGTGGCCTCAGAATCGCTTATCTCGTAAGGTAAGGGGTAGGCCGTAAGCGTAACGGGGGCGTTAACGATAACGCTAAGGATTAGCCGTAAGGGAGTTTTAGCCGTAACGCAAGGGGGCCGTAACGTCTTACGGGAGCCTTAAAGCCTTATTTGCCCCTACCGTGACCAGGGAGGGGGCCGTTACGGGCCGCAAGCCAACAAACCGGGGGGGGACCCCATGAAAGACGTAAAAGAATTAGAAATTCAGAAATGCCCTTACTGTGGGGTTTACCAGGGCCGGTACCATAACACCATTTTCTGCCCCGAAGCGAAGCCTAAAGCCGCCGAAAAGGAGGTAACGCCTCAAAACGCGGTAACGCTTTAGAAATGGGGAATTCTTCAACAGAAGCCCCGCTCATGTTCTTTGAAAACCGAATAGAGAACTACTTCCTGAACCTCCTTCTGACCCCTGCGAGTCCGACAAGTCCAGAAGCCAAGAGAAGCATGGTGGCGGGTTCGGGGACAGGGGTCCTTGTTGTGAATATCCTATCAGGATCATACGAACTGTCGTAAAGCAGAAGTTCACTGGGGAGTGGATACCCGTACTCCACGGCCGCGAAGTCCAACAAAACTAGATCGCCGCTCGGTGTAAAGGCCATTCCAAAGATCGCTCCAACCCCAGGGTTAAATACAGTTGCTAGGTCAGTACCGTCCGGGTCCACTTCTTTAATAAGTCCATTCTTGTCAGCAAAGAACAATTTCCCTGAGTTAGGATTAAATCCCAGTGCGTAGGCCGGACCAACATCAAGATGGTTGATAACTGTTCCATCGTTTGGATTGATCTGAAAGATCCCATCAGGTCCCCCTCCTCCTGGTTCCAGTGAGACCCAAACACGGCCAGTTTTCGGATCGACAGTCAGACCCTCAGGGTCATTGGTTGCATATCCTGACCCGGAGAACAGTTGGTAGGGACCCTTCTTTAAGACACCATTAGTATCTGTCTGAAAGAAGGCGTCATATCCAAGCGTTCCTCCGGCATCCCTGTCGCTTGCGTGAAGAATAAGTCCAGTAGTTGGGTTGTATTCTGAACCGTGGTTGTCCATGAGAATGCCACTACCAAGAGAAAACGAACCGAGAACAGCAGAGGTAACAGGATCAATGCGGAAATACTTGTCCTGTCTCCAGTTAGCCACATAAAGTTGGTTACCCACCACATCAACTTCAATTGATCCGTCATCTCCGACTAAGGGAAGTAGATCAATTGTCTTCACCAAGGAAAAAGTCTCAGCAAAGCTTTGTGTGACCGGAAGGCATAACAATGCCAAGAGAGCAATAACCAAAACACCTTTGAATCTCATGTCCCTTAACCTCCTTCACTCGATGTTAGAAGGGTTATTGATGTCGAATCTTCTTTCTCAATCCTGCAAGCCCCACCAATCCAGAAGCGAGTAGGAGCATGGTGGCGGGTTCGGGGACGGGGGCAACATCACCGTCACGAACAGCCATTGCGTAAATGTGGTTCTCCTTTAAACCGGTCCACTGGTGACCGCCACAGAAGGGGCTGTTCCTCATATCAAATAGCCATGCATTATTCAAATTGATTGAATACTCGGTACCCGACCAGTAGATATAGGGTTGTAAGTTTTGGAAGGAGACGGTGGGACCACCTGGACCACCAGATTGAAAGCTGGTGTTTGTGAGGCCCCATCCCGGCTGAGGATTCGTCCCATCGGTTGCGTAATATCCCTTGTTCCCCAAGGATACGTAATATAGATGCCCCATCTCACTCGTCGTTATGTTCCAGCCTGCGGTCGTCGTCCCGTCATAACCCCCGGGACCTGCTGAGAGTCCGTCCACCGTTTTAGGTAGGCGCCAGTCCGTATAGCCGCCATAGGTTAAATCCTGCGCCCAAGCCATTGCACCCCACCAGGTCATATACCCTATTGGTAACCCGAAATCGCCTGTATGTAATGTATGCCCGGCAACTGAGCCGACGTCTGCTATAATCTGATTTATTCGGGATTCAGTTAACTCCGTAGCCGCATAGTTCGCATTCTGCAACCAAGTAATGTTCAGCACATCATCATAGACGAGTCCTCCACCACGATCCCACAGGGTAGCTTTAGCAGAGCCTACCACTCCGATGACTAATACGATTACGCATAAAAACACAGAGACCTTTATCATTCGAGACCTCCAGCAAAAAGGGTTAACATGACAATGCTCTCAGCTTGGAATCGCCTCCTAGCTTGAAGGCACTACGAGGGCAAGAGGCCAAATTTGAGGGGATACTCCATAGGTCAACCCCTGAAAAAGGGTTAAAGGTGGGACAACACAGATCTACCTTGAGAAAGCCACATTTCCGAGAAACAGGGGAGTGAGTAATTTAACTCCACTAATGTGAGAAGATAATTTCCACTTTATGGTAGAAAATTACCCACACAAACCTCACCCGCTGACACCGAGAGAAGGACTCTTACTCGGTGAATACCCTGCAATAACAGACCCCTCTGCGAGTTATGGGTGGGGTGACAGAGGGGTTTAGGAGGAAAGAGTTACTACAATAATAGTGCAAATCTAGTGCCGATTGGGTAGACTGATCGCCGAAACGTTGTGACCGTGAGCACCACTTCGGGATTCTTGTTTGCTAACCTTTATCCAACGGAGAAATCCCATGAAAAAAATTACAGTCTTGCTTTTATGTTTATGCATTTCAGCATGCGTCAGATACACATGGGAAGACCCAGGCAATAGCCGGATGGTTAGCAATAACTGTTTTGATGCATCCATAGAGCCATCCCCGAAATTTCATAAAGGTTTTACCTCGTTTCTGCTAAATGTGAAGAACAAAACTGACAAAGAATTGACCATAGATTGGAATAGATCATTCTACATTCGCGGTGGGGCCACAAACGGAGGCCTTGACTACATGGACCGCTGTCACGTTGGTAAAAAGGAACCTGGCATTATCTTCCCCGGAGGCTTATTTACAACTTACATCTTTCCGGAAGTTTTTTTGGTAGAGGAGTGGAGGGGGTGTGACCATGAATACCTTCCCGTGGGCGATCAGGGTGTCATGCTGTCCGTCATCTGTGAGGGGAAAGAAATCCGTGAAAAAATGAACGTGCGAATCCGTCCTGAGTAACCTTTCTCATCGTCTTAAAGAGAGGCTGTTTGTGTTGAGACAGAATTGAGAAAGGGGGGCGTGAAAATGAAAAAGGCTTCAGTTGTGTTGCTGTGTTTAGGACTATGGGGGTGTGCGGCAAATTCAGGAGTCGTCCCAATGGGCCAAGATACCTATATGGTTTCTCGTCAGGCGGCCACGGGGTTTTCTGGCTCAGGGACCCTGAAAGCAGAAGCATTGCAAGAGGCAAACCAATTTTGTGCAAGCCAAGGGAAGAAGTTGCAGGTCGTATCTACCAGTGAGGCCGGCCCTCCTTACATCTTTGGCAATTTCCCAAAAGCAGAGGTTCAATTTATGTGCCTTGATGCAAGTGACCCTGAATTGAATCGACCAAAACTAAGAAAAGAGCCAGACACCGTCATAGAGATGCGCAAATGACAACGGGAGACTGTTTTGTGAAAAGGAGTGACCCTGACACCCTGCCCGTGACCCCTGAGAGTTACCACGACACTAGCAATTATCAAATCATCAAGCCAAAAACATACCGAAACGCCTGAAATCCAGTAAACACGCTAATCTCCAGCCCATAAGAAATGTGCATTTTGTCGAAAATAGTGCTTGACAACACTGATAACAAACGTTATCTTTAAGCTATAACCTTGGAAAGGAGGCAAACAGGATGGAGGCATTGTATGTGAGAAATTTTCCAGATGATCTGCACAAGAAAGCCAGACTCCGGGCAGTTGAGGAGAACCTAACCTTGAGGGAGCTCATCATCAAGGCGCTTGAGGAGTATCTCAAGACCGGAAAAAAGAAAGGGGGGAAATAGCATGGCTTGCATCAAAAAGAGGCGCGGGCGTTGGGTCATAGATTTCTATGACCAGCACGGGAAGAGAAGATGGAAGACTCTTCCAGAGAAAACCACTAAGAAAAGGGCGAGGGAGGAGCTACGGGCGATTGAGGACCAGGTTGGCAAGCGAACTTTCATCCCTATTAAAGAAGTCCCTGCCTTTAACGCTGTGGCAAAGGAGTTTATTGAAGCGAAACAGCCTAATCTGAGAGCAAACACTTTTGAAGTGTATGAGGGCATCGTCAAGAATCATTTTCATTACTCTGAGGAAGAGGAGCACAAGGGCATTTCGTTGGACCCCATGAAGATAACCAGGATCACCACCGCAACTGTTGAGAAATACATTCGGGCGCGTCAAGAGGAAGGCTGGAACATTGCAACCCTGAGAAAGAGCCTCATGGTCATGGGACAGATTTTCAACTATGCCGTGAGGCACAGATATATTGACTTCAACCCTCTCAGAGAGGCCGAGAGGCCCCGCGTCCGTGGGCATGAGGGCGAGAACGAGCAAAAGGAAATGAAGGTCCTAACCCCTGCTCAAATCAAGGCCCTTCTGGACCAAGTGAAGGAGCAGAAATATAAAATGCTCTTCACCCTAGCCGCCTTCACCGGGATGAGACAAGGAGAAATCCTGGGGCTAAAGTGGCCGGATATTGATTGGGAAGCTAAGCAAGTTCACGTTCAACGGACCTTCAACAATGGCCGATTCTTTGAAACGAAAACCAAAGGGTCAAACAGGAGAATTGACCTTGCTCCTACCGTGATAATTGACCTCAAGAAGTGGAAACTTGCATCAGGTAGGAATGACCTCGGGCTTGTATTCTGCAACGAGGCCGGCAACCCTATTGAACATCATAACCTTGTGAACCGTCATTTTATCCCTGCCCTGATAAAGGCCGGAATTGCGAAAAAGCTGGAGAATGGGGCAATCGAAGGGAAGGTCCGATTTCATGACCTCAGACACAGCTATGCAAGCATCCTGATTGAGCAGGGGGAAAACCTCAAATACATTCAAAGCCAGCTAGGACACTCAAGCCCTACCGTGACTTTGAACGTATACGCCCACTTGATGAAACCCGCAAATCAAGAAGCCGCTTGCAGATTGGAGAGGGCAATTTTCGGCGATGGTAGCAAAATGGTAGCAGAAGCCGAGGGGAAAGTCGAAAATGCTTAGAGGTATCCTTCAGAGAATCAATAAAAACGTGGTTTTTCAAACCTCACAAAAGAAAAACCCTCTAAAACTGGTGGTTTCAGAGGGTCCTATCTTGGAAACACTTGTCAGTGTTGCTTCTTCTGTGGTAGGCACGCGGGGATTTGAACCCCGGACCCCTACCGTGTCAGGGTAGTGCTCTCCCCCTGAGCTACGTGCCTGTCGTTCGGGAGAGATCAGTTACCAGCTTTGCCGAACCCTGTCAAGCCCTATTTCGATTCCTCCGCCTTCTCCCGCCGTTCCCCGCGGGCGACACTGTTCCCCGTCCCTTCCCCCATGGCCTTCAGCCCGTACAGCATGTAATGCAGGCCGGAACCGATCGTGAGTGCAGCGGTGACGTAGTAAAGAGCATCATAGATCACGGACGGAAACAGAATGCAGCCTTTGAGGAGCACCATGGAAAGCGTGATAAATTGAAAGCAGGTGTTGATTTTGCTCACAGCGGACGGTCTTATCTTGATCTCCATCCGGTTCAGGTGAAAGACCAGGACGCCCAGGAGGATCATCACATCCCTGGCGATCGCCGTAACCGTCAACCAGGAAGGGAGGTACCCCCTCACAGCGAGCAGGACAAAGGCCGTGACCAGAAGAGTCTTATCGGCCAGAGGATCAAGGTAGGCCCCAAGACGGCTTTTCTGGTTGAACAACCTGGCCACCATGCCGTCGATGCCGTCACTGATCATGCAGATGAGAAAAACAACCAGAGCCGCGTTCAGCCGATCGTTGATCAAATAGATGACAAACACGGGAGCCAGGATAATGCGCAACGCGGTAATCAGATTGGGGATCGTCATGTCGGCAGCAATCCGTGTGTCGGATTATTTCAGGGTTGAGGGAGGTCTTGGGCCGCCCCTCGGGATTTATTGGATTGACTTCAATTCCTCTTTTGCCTCGGAAACGAGAGAACCGTGGATCCAAATGACCTTCCGGAACGCCTTTTCCGCATCCGAGTAACGATAAGCCTGCTTGTAGGCCATGCCTAACTCGAAATAGGCCTCCGGCAGATCCTCTTCAAGCGAACAGGCGGCCCAGAAACTCTGCTCCACGCGCTGGACCCAGTCAGGCCCCTTCTGCATGGTGTAAAGGCCCATGAACCCCACTTCCACAAGAGCTTTTTCCTCGTTTGTCTTCGCAATCTCCCTGGCATGGGTCATGGATGCAAACGCTGCAGGGAGATCGCCTCTCCGTCCTTCGATCCACCCCATGCCCCTGTAGGCGCCCGAACACTGTGGATCGAGCCTGAGCGCCTGCTCAAACTCCCGCTGAGCATCCTCGGGTCGCTCCATTCTGAGCAAGGCAAAGCCGTTGAACACGTGGTGCTCAGGCGTGCCCAAGGTGCTCTCCGGGTACAAGCCGGAGCGGGGTCCGCATCCGCCAAGAAAGAACCCCATGCAACAGATCAGACTCAGGATTTTCAACACCGCTTTTTTCATTCTAACAGATCGCCAGGTTTTCAGAAGACTCGCCACGTGCTCTACTCCATCACAAACAACACTCTGCCACGGTGAAGAAAACTGATGTTGCTCCCCGCCCTTCTGATCTTGCCTGCATCCGCGTTGCTGATGACGATGTCCGAGGACCGGGCCTTCACGGTTCGCAAGCCTTTCACAATCAGCGGTTTAGCTCCGACCCTTGGATTGTCCCGGGCCTTTGCCAGCCCTCTGGCGTAAGCGGCCATTCCCTCTTCCAGGGCATAGTCCCGGCTGACATAGGCCGTTCCATAGACCACCTGCCCGTCCTCGTCCACGATCATAGGGACCAGCGCGGGACTCAGAGGGACTCCGCGGCAGTCAATGATGAGCCCGGTAAAGGACTCTTCTTTTTTCGGGGACTGCTCCACCGTCTTGATCGTCATGATGCTTTTCGGAAGAACCAGATCCGCAAAGGACCCGTTCAACCTGATCGCCACGGTCACTCGGATCTTTCCATCGGCCGAAATGGACTTCTCGACCACGTAGGAGTCCTTCACGATCGCAGCGACGAGTTCGTCCCTTGCGCCCTGTTGGTCAATCGCCTCTTTGACCGTGCTCTTGGAATCGATCCGAATGGATTGCAGGAGACTGATCAGATCATTTCGCGCCAGGATCTCCGCCTCGCTCTCCGCGAGCGCCCGGCCTTGGGCCGGGGTCTGAACAAGCGCCGGAGGCTTTCCTGTGGCCCAGACTTCCACCATCCCGTTGGTCCAGTCCACCCGTCCCTGCTCAGAAGTTTGGCTGTAGGTCCCCGCATAAACCCAATTCTGCACCCCGAGGAGAACGGTGCCGAGCATCAAGAAAAAGAGGACTCTTCTTCCGAAGGGAAGAACCGGCCGCCGTTCACGGGTCGCGAACAAACGATGTAATCGTTTCAACAAGATGTTCTTTCCTCTGAGGGTCTATCCACGTCGTGGAAGGGTCGGCTCGGAACCAGGTCAGCTGTCGCTTGGCGTAACGCCTGGTGTCCCGCTGGAGCTGCCGCACCATCTCCTCTCGATCATAACGGCCTTCGAGGTACCGTACAGCATGCCTGTAACCCAGAGATTTCATGGGTTTCAGATCAGGAGCGTATCCCCTGGCCAAGAGGTTCTCCGTCTCGCCGACGAGGCCCTTTTCAACCATGAGGAGACTCCTCTCCTCGATCCGATGATAAAGCTCCTTCCGGTCGATTTGCAAACAAATTTTGAGCGCTTGGAAAGCGGAATTCTGGAAGCGGTGGCCCTGGACCAAGGCGGAGAGCGGCCTCTTCGTGAGTTCAATGATTTCAAGGGCTCGAAGAACCCTCACCCGGTCGTGGGCATGGATCTTTTTCGCGGAATCAGAATCCAGTTCTTCCAGTCTCTTATATAAAGTCTCGAGGCCCTGCGCCTCCGCTTGATCCCGAAGCTGTTGCCGAAGCACGTGGTCCGCAGGCGGGCAGTGGAGAAGCCCGCCCAGCAATGTTTTGATGTACAACCCGGTGCCCCCCACGACGAAACACACTTTCCCTCTCACAAGGACATCCCGGATTATTGGGATGGCGAGGGATCGGTAGAGAGCGGCATTGAATTCCTGGTCAGGATCTACAACATCCACAAGGTGATGAGGGACCGCTCTTCGTTCCGATGGAGAAGGCTTTGCCGTGCCCACGTCCATATACCGGTAAACCTGCACGGAGTCCGCATTGACGATTTCGCCCTGAAGAAGGAGCGAAAGTTCCATCGCCAGCCCGCTCTTCCCCGAAGCCGTGGGACCGGCAATGACCACCACTTTTTCTTTTTTCTCAGCCATCTCGGTAAACTCTTCGCTCTCTTCGGCAAAAACCTACTGGTAGGATGCTGAAAAAGAGCCTGCTCACAGGTTGCTCAAAAACGCTCAGATACAAGGCGCCCGAAATCCCGAGGAGTGAGTCGTACAGTCCAGTACGTCGCAACGACGAGGGATGAGGGCAACGCCGTAGATGGGCGTTTTTCATCAACCTGTTAGACAATCCTCCGAAACATCTTCTCTATCTCATAGTAGCTCAGCCTCTTGAACACAGGCCGCCCGTGAGGGCAGTTCGTGGGCACTTCCACTTCATCCAGTTGCTCCACAAGGGCGATCATCTCCTCCTTGGACAGCCGTTGGCCCGCGCGGATGGCTCCGTGACAAGCCATGAGGGAGAGGAGACTCTCGACCACCTGATCCCCTTTCACGGCTCCTTGCTCTTCCAAGAGCGGTAGGATTTCCCGCAAAAACGATTCCCAGTGAACATCCACCAGGATGTTCGGCACGGACCGAACCATGAAAGTGGAGCCACCGAAATGTTCGAGGGTAATGCCCAATTGAGAAAGCTCTTCCATCTTCTTCAGGATCGTTCTGCTCTCCGAAGGGGAGAACTCCACCGTGGGGGGGATCAGGAAAGGCTGGCACTCCAGGGCTGCGCTGTCATAGGATTTCTTCAATTTCTCAAAGACCCTTCTTTCATGAGCCGCATGTTGGTCTACAAGGAGAAGGCCTTCCTTGGTCTCGCAGAGGATGTAAGTTTCTTTGAGCTGACCGAGAACGACAGGGCTTTCCTTGATCATCAGTTGAACCTGTGGCTCCGGTTCGCGAGAAATCGTCACCTCGGCAGGGGTTGAGGCGTATTCGCCGATGGGCTCTTCAATCCTTCCGACCCTTTCCATCGCGCCCTCGCTTGCAGAAGACGGAACCCGGAAAAGAGCAGCGGCCTTCTGCCTCAGGATCTCCTCCACCACGGTTTTCACCGCCTCGTGGACCAGGCGATTCTGGTGAAACCGGACTTCCTGCTTGGCAGGATGGACGTTCACATCGACCAGAGCAGGATCGATCTCTATGAAGATCACAGCATAGGGGTAGCGTCCTTTCATGAGGCGCGACCCATAGCCTTCGATCACCGCATGGGTCAAAAGCCTTTCCCGCACGCTTCTTCTGTTCACGTACATGAACAAATGATCTCCCCTTGCCCTGTCCCATTCAGGGGGAGAAAGATATCCGCTGAGACGCAGTCCCTGGATTTCCCTCATCATCGGGATCATGGAACCAGCCACCTCGTGCCCGAAAAGCGCGGAAAGCCGGCTCACGTCGCTGTCCACGGAAGGAAGACTCAGCAGGATTTTGTCCCTGTCATCCAACCTGAAGGATAGCTTTGTAAAGGGGAGTGCGATGCGCGACAGGGTGTCCACAACGTGATCGGTCTCCGTAGGCGCACTCCTGAGGAACTTTTTGCGGGCCGGCGTGTTGAAAAACAAGTCCCTTACCTCCACCGTGGTTCCTAACGGTGCACCTGTTTCTTCGATTTCCTTTATCTTTCCGCCCTGAAGTTTCAGCCGGAAGCCGGCCAACTGATCAGGCGTGCGGGAGGTGATCGCCATTCGGGAGACTGCGGCAATGCTGGGAATAGCCTCCCCCCTGAACCCGAGCGTGCGCACACTGAAGAGGTCCGAAAGTTCATTGATCTTGCTTGTCGCGTGTCGCTCTGCGCACAAAAGCAGGTCATCCCGATCCATGCCTGCGCCGTTGTCGGCCACGCGAATCAAGTTCCTTCCTCCGTTCTCGATTTTAATCAGGATTCGGCTGGCCCCCGAATCGATGCTGTTGTCGATCAATTCTCTCACCACGCTAGCCGGACGCTCCACCACCTCCCCCGCCGCAATCTGAGAGGCTACCTTTTCAGAAAGAATCCTGATCAGACCCATTGCCTTTCCAACCTTTCGCACTTTTGCGACAATTCTTATCCCTTTTCGCTCATTCTACGAAGATCGCATTATAGCAGATCCCTCTCCTTGTTCAATCGCCAAAGCTCTTCACTGAAATCTCTCCGGTCGCCGTGTGCAGCTTAACAAATCCAAGGACATGTGCTACCTTGTGCCGATCCTGAAATCGAGGAATTCTGGATGAAGCGGTCCGCCTTCGGCCGTCTGCCGTCGGCGGTCATCTCCATTCTTTTGGCGGCTGTCGGCGGTCAGTGGTCTGCCGTCGTCATTAGCAGGTGTCTCATGCAAAAAGAAAACTGGCAAAACCGTGGCGAAGGTCATCGGCAGAGGCTTCGGGACAAGTTTGCAGAGGGAGGCCTCGACCGATTCTCCGATGAAGAAATAGTGGAGTTTCTTCTCACCCTCGGGACTCCCCGAAAGGACGTGAAGCTTCAGGCACGGGAAGCGTTGAAGAAGTTTGGGAGCTTATCCGGCGTGCTCTCGGCCCCGATCCCCAAATTGATGGAAATCAGCGGCATAGGTCCCAAGAACGCTCTTTACCTGAACCTTGTTCATCACGTCGCGGCCAGGTACCTGCGAGACGGCGTGAAGAGCAAAAACTTCTTTGGGTCCTCCAAGGCGGTTTTCGATTATCTTTTTCACTCCATGCGCGATCTAAAGAGGGAAGTCTTCAGGGTGCTTTACCTCAACCGCAAAAACGAATTGATCGCCGATCAGGATGTATTCCTCGGAAGCCTCACAGGAAGCGCGGTCTACCCTAGAGAAATCATGACGCAGGCTCTAGAGTATAAGGCTGCAGCGCTTGTCTTTGTCCACAACCACCCTTCAGGAGATCCTTCTGCCTCCGCGGAAGATCGAAAACTGACCAAAGACCTGGTGTGGGCCAGCCAGCTCCTGATGATCCAGGTTCTTGATCACGTGATCATCGGACACAACACGTATTACAGCTTTGCCGATGACGGGTTGATCCAAAAGTCCATCAAAGAGTTCCAGCAGGCTTTTCAAAGCTCGGTTAGCCCTTGACACTATTCCGGAAAAAAATGAGAATATTTGGCAATCAGCGGTGAGCTATCGGCTGTCGGTTGTCTTAAATGGCGTAGAGCATAGAGCAGGGAGCTTAGAGTAAACGAATAAAGGCAAATGGCGCAGAGTTTGAGGTTCCGACTCTCAGCTCTTTGCTCTTAGCTCTCGGCGGTGCGCGGTCTGACGTCGTCGGTCGGTCGTCTTTGAATTGCCTTCGGCGGTCGGCCGGCGTCGGTCGGTGGTCGTTCTTGCGAGAGTGGCGGAATTGGCAGACGCGCTGGACTTAGGATCCAGTGGGGAAACCCTTGAGAGTTCGATTCTCTCCTCTCGCACCAAAGGCCTCTTTTTCTTTCTGAAAGGAGATAATCAATCCTCTATGAAACCACAAAGTTTGAGACTTTTCCTTGTATGCGGAATCATTCTTTCATTCGTATGGGCTTCACCCCTCTTCTCTCAACAAGAGGATATTGCAAAACTCCGACAGGAGAACGCTGCCCTGGAAGCGAAGGTCAACGAACTGGAATCACGACTCAAGCAGTGCACGGAAGAACGAAACAGGCAGTTTTCAGAGGACCAGGGCTGGCAGAACAAGAAGAACTGGCGGAGCCTTGAAACCGGAATGAAGGAGGCCCAGGTGACCAAAATCCTGGGTGAACCCGTGAAAATTATCAAGGGGGTCAAGACCTTCTGGTATTACCCGAACCTCTACGGCGGCTACGTTTCCTTTGATGAAAAAGGTGCAGTGAGGGCCTGGAAAGAGCCTTAAGCTTTTGAAAACTTGTCGGGCTCTTGGTGCCTCCTCTACCCATCGCGAGAGGGCGCACCCCGTGGTTATCGGTGATTTCATCTACCATTTTCCCTATTATTTCAAACAGATCCTGACCTTTTGCTGATATATTTCCCCTCCTTTTTCCCATGTTGTTTCGCTTGTATAAATTGAAATAAAAGTTGAAATATTATATTTAATATCGCATAATATGTGATCATTTGCTATAAACACTATTTGATATGCGCGAAACCGCCCCTACCATAACGGTCATTGAACCGAAAACTGGCTGGGTCCCTGTGGACTTCAGAGAGATCTGGAACTACCGTGAACTTCTCTATTTCCTGACCAAGAGGGACATAAAGGTGCGGTACAAGCAAACCGTTCTTGGAGGCCTTTGGGCGGTCATTCAGCCGGCCTTTACCATGCTCGTATTCACCCTGTTTTTTGGACGGCTTGCAAAGATGCCTTCTGATGGACTCCCCTACCCTATTTTCGTTTACGCAGGTCTTTTGCCCTGGACTTATTTTGCGAATGCTGTGTCCGCCTCCGGAAACAGCCTGGTGGGAAGTTCGAACCTCATTACAAAGGTGTACTTTCCGCGCATTGTTGTGCCTGCTTCTGCTGCCCTTGCCGGGCTGCTCGACTTCCTCATCGCTCTGTTTGTTCTGGCAGCCCTCATGATCTGGTACCAGGTTCTCCCAGGTCCGGGTGTTTTTCTTTTTCCATTTCTCGTTGCCCTCACTTTCCTTTGTGCTGTGGGGGTCGGGTTGTGGCTTTCGGCTCTCAATGTCCAGTATCGAGACATTCGATACGCGATCCCTTTTCTGGTCCAGGTCTGGATGTTTGTCTCCCCGGTCATCTATCCCGTGAGCCTGGTGCATGGGAACTATCAGTGGCTTCTGGCGCTCAATCCCATGGGCGGAGTGATCCACGCGTATCGCGCTGCCCTTCTCGGTCATCAGCCCATTGACTGGGGCCTTCTCGGTCTTTCAACGCTGATCATCCTGGCCCTGTTCCTCGGCGGGCTCTACTATTTCAGGAGGATGGAAAAGGTATTTGCGGATGTGGTTTGAGGACGGTACACGACGCACGGTACACGGATCACGGTTGAGCCATCGAAAAGAAACTCTATGGAAAAAGAGATTTATGAACAACTTGTAAAACCCAGGCCATATCTTTGGTGGTGGGTGTCCATTAAGGAGAATCTCTCTGATAAAGCGATTGTCGAGGGAGTTCTCACCAACGGAGAGATGGAGGAGGTTGAACTTTTGTTTCATCTCTTTGGCCGGCAACGTGTCAAGGAGATCTTTCTAAGCCAGATCAATAAGGCCAGGCACAATTACCGTGCCCAGACGGTTAACTTCTTTCTGAAGGTCTTTTCGCAAAATGCATGAAAACGTCCTGACTCCGAAACAGAGTGCGCTTGCTGAAAAACTGTTTCCCGAAATAAGAAGCTTTTACCTAGCCGGAGGCACAGCTTTAGCACTTCAGATCGGACACAGGCGTTCTTTAGACTTTGACTTGGCGTCCAGAAAGCCTATTCAGCCTTTTAACCTTGAGCGGCAGTTGATTTCTAAGGGGTTTGAGATTCAGCGAACCTTTACTGCCACGGGAGATGAGTATTCCGCACTCATTGAGGAGACGAAGGTTACTTTCTTTCATTTTCCTTTTGAAGTCCAGCACCCGATCTCCTGGGACAAAGGGAAAATCAGTCTTCCCTTCATCAAGGACCTGGGCGCGATGAAAGCTTATGCTCTGGGCAGGCGCAGCAAGTGGAAAGACTATGTGGACCTCTTCTTTATTCTTCAGTTCCACCTGCAACTCGAAGAGCTGATTCACCAAGCAAAAAGCGTTTTTGCCGGGCATTTCAGCTCAAAGCTCTTCAGGGAGCAGCTTTGTTACTTCGACGATATGGATTACTCGGAGTCCATTGATTACCTGGGCAATGCACCTAGCGATGAAGAGGTGAGAGCTTTTCTTGAAAAAATCGCCGTAGCTATCTGAAAGTGGTAAAGAGCAAGAAGAAATGCCTAAAGTGAGCTAAAGTGCCTAAAGTGTCTAAAATCAGGCAAAAGAAAAAGGGATAAAGAAGAACCAAGAAATGCAGCCGTCGGTAGTCGTAATTTATGTTTTTGCGGCTGCCGCCTGCTGTCGGCGGTCATTGGTGGGCGGTCGTTCACATGAGTGAACCTGTTATCAAAGTTGAAAATCTTTCTAAGCAGTACCGCATTGGTGCGCGGGAAGGCTACAGAACTTTCCGCGAAACCCTTGTGGACGCTGCGAAGGCCCCGTTCGTCCGCTTACGCGGAGCTTTGAGCAAAGAGCAAAGAGCTGAGAATTGTTCTGACTCTATGCTCTCTGCTCCCGGCTCTAAGCGGTCATCGCGTGGCGATGACCTGATCTGGGCTCTCAAACACGTCTCCTTCGAAGTCAAACAAGGAGAAGTGGTTGGCATCATCGGTCGCAACGGCGCAGGAAAAAGCACGCTTTTGAAGATCTTGTCGAGGATCACAGAGCCAACGGAAGGCAGGGTTGAATTGCGGGGCAGAGTGGGCTCCCTCCTCGAGATAGGGACTGGATTTCATCCCGAGTTGACGGGACATGAGAACATTTACCTTTACGGCGCTATCCTAGGGATGGATCGATGGGAGGTTACAAGGAAGTTTGACGAAATTGTTGCATTTGCCGAACTCGAAAAGTTCATCGACACCCCAGTGAAAAAGTACTCAAGCGGAATGTACATGCGCCTTGCCTTTGCCGTGGCCGCTCACTTGGAGCCCGAGATATTGCTGGTAGATGAGGTCTTGGCTGTTGGGGATGCCGCGTTCCAGAAGAAGTGTTTGGGAAAAATGGGAGATGTCGCAGGTCAGGGAAGAACGGTGCTGTTCGTCAGTCATCAAATGAATGCGGTAGAGCAGCTATGCTCAAAGGCTCTCCTCTTGGTGAATGGAAAAAATAAGCAGACCAACTCGAACGTGAAAGCACTCATAAGGGAGTACCTCTTATCCCTAGAAACTGACGTTCAGGCTAACGAATGGGCCAATCACGGCAACCAATTTGAGAATGACTGGTTTAGACCTTTGCGGTTCTTTATTTCCGACGCTTCCGGAAACAAGAAATCAATGCCTGCCTCAAATGATTCGGATATCTGGATAAATCTCGAAGGTGAGGTCCAGGAAATCGAAGTCGCTTTAACGGTTGGGTTTGCAGTTTATTCAGAGAGCGGAAGTCTGATCTTTTGGTCTTATCAAACGGATGGAGGTGAAAGTCACTGGCCAAAAATGCACAAAGGCGTCAACCTCTTGATGGGGAAAATCCCCAGGAGGTTCCTCAACGAGGGAACCTATAGGATTGAACTGATCGGGGGTCTTCACTTCAGGCAATGGCTGTTCGAACCAGGAAAAAATGCTCCTTTCTTTTATCTCACAATTCAGGGAGGGCTTAGCGACTCTCCTCATTGGATGGGCAAGAGACCTGGGTTACTGGCGCCCGTTTTGGAATGGGTAATGGTCCGATGACGATTCTCCTTCGCGTTTTGCTGAAATATCTGAAGCTCAGCTTCTCCCAGTGCGGAGAGGATTTGATCGTGGCCTACCTTATGGAAGCGCTTCAGATCCCCCAGCCGACTTATCTGGACGTGGGAGCTCATCACCCTTCGCGGCTGAATAATACCTACCTCTTCTATCTTAAAGGATCGAGAGGCGTATGCGTTGAGCCTGATCCTGAGCTTTTTGCTGAACTGAAAGCTAAGCGGAAACGAGATACCTGCCTGAAGATAGGAATCAGCTTTGACGAGAAGGAAAATGCCGACTTCTATGTCATGAGTTCCAAGAGCCTAAGTACTTTCTCAGAGGAAGAAGCTAAGCGGTATGAAAGTTATGGCAAACAGCGCATTTCAGAGGTCATCAACACCCCGCTCGCATCAATAAACGCAGTCCTCAAGCAATATTTCAAAACCGCGCCGCACTTTATCTCCTTAGATACAGAGGGTCTGGATCTCCAAATTCTTAAGTCCTTTGATTTCTCACGATATCGACCTCCGGTGTTTTGTGTGGAGACTTTGACCTATACAGAGGATAAAACAGAACAAAAAATAACCGCTATTGTTGATTATATGCGTCAGCAGTCATATCTGCCGATAGCCGACACTTATATAAACACCATTTTTGTTGACTCTGAAAGGTGGAAAAACAGGCCTTACTGATCTTAGGGAGATGGAGTGTGATTAAACATATACGTTACCTAGGTCAGCGGACTGCGCAATACTGTAAATTCAGACGTGAGTTCATCCGCTTCAAAACCTTAATCAACTCTCACCGTTTTCCTGTGGAGTGGACAGATCGGTATCCCCGCATGGGAGAGAACACGTCAAAAAGCGCGTTTGACAGACATTACATTTATCATACAGCATGGGCCGCTAGAGTGCTGGCAAGAACAAGGCCCTCTGAACATATTGATATCTCTTCATCTCTCTATTTTGCCGCAATCCTATCCGCCCTTATCCCAATCCGGTATTACGATTTCCGACCCCCTGAACTTCAATTAAACAATCTGAGCGTCGACCACGCAGATCTCATGGCTCTGCCCTTCCAGGACAGATCCATTTCCTCCCTTTCTTCCATGCATGTGGTAGAGCACATCGGCTTAGGCAGGTACGGAGGTCCCTTAGATCCAGACGGAGACCTGAAAGCCATCTCAGAACTGAAACGGGTGACGGCTATCGGCGGAGATCTCATCTTTGTTGTTCCTGTTGGCCAGCCGAAGCTTATGTTCAATGCCCACAGGATCTATAGCTATGACCAAATCATCGGTTATTTTACAGATTTTGAGATGCGCGAATTCGCTCTCATCCCCGATGAGCCCAAAGACGGCGGCCTCATACCAGCACCATCCAGGGATTTGGTGAACGCACAACGATATGGTTGCGGTTGCTTCTGGTTCAGGAAATAATGGGACTACTTCGGAGGAAAACAAGCTGATGGTCATCGTGCGACTCATGGGTGGCCTTGGAAATCAGATGTTTCAGTATTCCGCTGCCCGAAGACTTGCATATGCCCTGAATGTCGAACTCAAACTAGATCTAACCTGGTTTAAAGAGCCAGGCAGCAGGCCTTATGTCCTTAGCGCCTTCAATATTGCAGAAGACATGGCCTCGCCTAGAGAAATCCTAACCCTGACAATCGGGAGACCTGTATTCGTTCGCATGGCGATGACAAGATTGCTGGGCATTAAGTTCTATCGCCCAAAATCCTACGTTAAAGAAGCTAGTTTTGCCTTTGACCCCTGCATCCTTACTTTATCTGACGGTATCTATCTTGATGGCTACTGGCAAAGCGAAAAATACTTTGCAGACGTCGAACAGCTTATTAGGACTGAGTTTACCCTGCGAAAACCGCTTAGTGATCGAATCAAAAGCCTTGCAGAGGCTACTACATCATGCAACTCAGTAAGCATTCATGTTAGAAGGGGCGATTATTTGCTGAAGAATAAGATTGTATTTCACGGAGTTTGCACTCCCGAGTACTACAACACATGTGTCGACATTCTCATCCAAAGGATAACCAATCCCCATTTTTTCGTTTTCAGTGATGACCCACCATGGGCCATTCAGAATCTGGAAGTACCTTGCAGGGTGACATTCTTAGAGCCTTCTTTAGGGGAACGGTCTTTCGAAGATCTATGGCTAATGAGCACCTGCAGGAATCATATCATCGCTAATAGCTCTTTTTCGTGGTGGGGAGCGTGGCTAAGTAATAATCCTGACAAAGCGGTCATCGCTCCCCGGCAATGGTTTAGAACGACCGCACTCGACTCGAAAGATATAGTTCCAGAAAGGTGGCTGAAGATATAAATGGATCATCCCGAAGTAACAGTGTTAATGCCGGTATTTAATGCGGAAAGGTTTCTGCGTGCGGCCATAGACAGCATTCTTTATCAGACTTTCACCAGTTTCGAACTCATTATCATAAATGACGGTTCGACTGATCGCTCTGTTGATATTATCAATTCCTATAGGGATCCGCGAATTAGAACCATCGTTAACGCAAAGAACTCTGGACCGGTTGAGTCTCGTAATGCAGGTCTTCGAATTGCGCGTGGGAAGTATATCGCACCATTGGATGCTGATGACCTCTGCGAACCACAGCGCCTGGAGCGGCAAGTTTCAGTTCTTGAAGCCAACAGAGAAATCGCTCTTTTGGCGACATGGGGAAGAGTGATCGATGAGTATGGTAACATGATTAAAGAGGTCCGCCCTCCTCTAAATCCCTTTTTGCTCAGGTGGAAGCTTCTTTTGAATAACCAACTCATCCACAGCTCAGTGATGTTTCCCATCTCAATAGTCCGCGAACTCGGAGGTTATAAATCCCTGCAGCCTTCGGAGGACTACGACCTCTATTCGCGAATCATTATGGATCACTTCGTTCTGGTCATTCCCGAGCACTTAGTACTATGGCGCAAACATTCGCATGGCTTAAGTTGCAAAGAGGTGGAAATCCAAAAAACGGCAGCGCATGAGATAGCTCGCAGAAACTCTGAATCTCTACTTAAAACGAAAATCCCTTTGGAGGACATCCAAGGGCTGCGAGCCATACTCTCTTTGGCGCCAATCCCAGCCTTTTGCGACCTCAAGAGGAATGCTACTCTTTTCCACGATCTATTTCATGCCGCAGCGGATCGCTGGAAACCGGATTCCGAAGGATACACCGCCATGGCGGGCGATTGCTCCGGGTGGCTGGCAGCAATGGCATCCATAGCGGCCCAATCAAACCGGAGAACTTCGCTCCATATTTTGAAAAAGGCTATTAAACTTCGCAATGCATCTTTTTTTCATCTTCGATTCTGGAAAGCTGTTTCCAAAATTATTCTTGGACCCTTCCTGGTAAAGATCGCGAGGAAGGTTTCGTCTTCTGGGGGGTGAAATTGGAATATCGCAATTCGAACCGGTGTGGAAATCATAACCCCTGGGAATTAGTTTCTATTATTTCGCAGAGGGACTGATCTGATGGGACGACTGGCACTTTTACGATGAAACACTCAGATAATTCTTATATCTCTGTCATTATTCCTACTTATCGCAGGGACCAGCGTCTTTGTGATACAGTTAGCACCCTTCTCAACCTCAAGCAATCATACCTTGAACTATTGATTATTGACCAGACCCCTGCCCATGAACAAAAAACGGAAGTCTTTCTTGCTGACCTGCCCGCCCCAGCGCGCGTAATTAAGCTCCCAACTCCCAGCCTCACAAAGGCCCGTAATAGGGGAGCCCAGCAAGCCAAAGGCGACATCATTCTCTACTTGGACGATGACATCGAGCCACTGCCCGAACTCTTTGACGCCCATGCACGACACTATGCGGATCCGACGGTGGGCGGCGTAGCGGGACGGCTTCTTTCCCCTCACGGTGAGATAAAAAAGCTTGACCCGAGATATTATACATCCTCCTTTCACTGGCGCTATATTCGCTTTGACCAGAATTGGAGTCTCCGAGAGGTCGAGTCGGCTCCGGGTGGCAATATGTCTTTTCGACGAGATCTTGTCTTTCAGGTTGGAGGCTTTGACGAAACCTTCGTGGGGAATGCCTTTCGCGAAGAAACCGATTTCTGCATTCGTTTGCGGAAGCTGCCTTATCGCATTCTGTTCGACCCAGAAGCTGCGCTGATTCATTACTGGCAGACGGAGGGCGGTTGTGATCACACTCGATTCGCGAATTCGAACCTCATTTCCTTCTCCTACTATGTCGACTTCGTGCAAAACAATTTTTATTTCTTGTTGAAACATGTTCCTCCGGCAGCACTCACAGGCCTTGTTTGGGAACTCTATCGCAACCACATTGGGAACAGAGAGAACCTTACGCAAGGTTTCAGACATTTGTCCCTGAGACATACGGCTTTCTGCATGGGCATTGCCAGAGGATTCAAGGCCTGGCGTCGTTGGAAAAAAACGCCGGGAGGCATACGGTTCTTGTGATAGGACGTTGGTCTTGAGCTCCAGATGAGGCGAGAATGAACATCGGAATCGATATAAGAACTCTTTCCTTCAGAAGGGGCGGCATCAGTCAATATACCTCTGACCTCCTCAAGACATTGACGCGCCTTGATCGGGCGAATCGCTACTACCTGTTCAACTTCGCAAAGAGCCCTCACACTTGGGATAGTTTTGAAGGAAACACCCGTGAGATCATCTTGCGCCTGCCCCAACGCTCGATAGGGAAAGGTATGTGGGAAATCGTTTTGCTCCCTTACGCGGCATGGAAATATGATCTCCACGTCTGGTTCAGCCCGGATTTTTCTGTCCCGAGATTTCTAAATATCCCAAAGGTCGTGGCGATCCATGATCTCATTTTTATGAACTTCTATGACCCTAAGAGCCGCTATTCTAAGAAACTTCAGTCCAGCGTTGCGCGAGCCATTAAGCATGCATCGAAAATCGTCGTCACAAGCCATTACACGCTGGGGGATCTCTGCAATAATTTCGAACTCAGCAGGGAGAAAGTGGCGGTAATTCATTTAGCTGCAGATGAGCGTTTTCACACGATTGAAAAGACTCATGTCTCGACTGTATTGAAACGATACGGAATCGATTTCCCTTATCTCCTCTTTGTGGGAGAGATTAGTCGCAGAAAGAACCTCTCCGGCCTTTTGAAAGCCTTCAAGATCCTGAAGGCGGATGGGAAGATCCTGAGGCGAAGACTTGTCATCGTCGGGAAAAAGACGACGGAAACGGATCACGTGATGAAAGAAGTAACGGAACTCGGAATCTCTGGAGAAGTATTCTTCACCGGATATATTCCCGATGAGGATCTTCCCTTTATCTATAACGGAGCGGATTTGTTCGTTTTCCCCTCTCTTTACGAAGGATTCGGCATTCCGCCTTTGGAAGCAATGCGATGCGGCACACCCGTGGTCGCGTCCAATGCAACATCTATCCCCGAGGTGGTCGGAGAGGGAGCCCTTCTTTTTGACCCCAAGGACCCCATTGACATGGCAGACAAAATCGATGCGGTCATCCATGCCAGAGTTGATGTCGACGATTTGAAAGCAAAGGCCAAGCGTCAAGCCGAGAAATTCAGCTGGACTCTCACAGCAAAGCAGACAATGGAAATCTTTAATGGCCTTGCCCCTGAATAGGGGAAACCGACTCCTTTGCCAGAGCAGGTAAAACCCGCATGAGAAAAAACCTGATCACGAAAGCAGCCAGCAAGGCCCGAATCTTGTCGGGCATTTGTTGTAACAAGGTGTTTCAAGGCCCCTACCAGGTCTACGTGAACTTGACGGACCACTGTAATTTGAATTGCTTGATGTGTTCGGTCTACAGCCCTCTTGTGGAGCATAGGGTTAAAGGCGATGAGAAGGGAATTCTTAAGAAAGAGATACTGGGTAGACTCTCAGATTCAATTGTAGCCCTCAAAGTTCCGCTCGTGACGATTACGGGCGGTGGGGAACCTTTTCTTCACCCTCACCTGATGGATTTTGTCCGAACTTTGACGGATCGCAGAAAAGATGTGACCGTCGTCACGAACGGGACCGTGATCAAAGAGAGCCATATACCGGAGCTTCTCGAAAGAGGCGTCAACCTCAGGTTCAGCCTCATCGCCGCTTCTCCCGAGACATATGTTGAAGTGCATCCCAACCAAAGTCCTGCTGCTTTCGAAAAGCTTGAGAATATCTTAGCTCTTATTCGGGATTTCAGGAGCAAATCCAGATCGCGCTCGGTGGTGTCGATTTTATTTGTGATCTTCAGGAACAATTTCGAAGAGATCCCGAAGATGCTCGACATGGGAAGCAAGTACCAGATGGACTTTGTGCACTTCAAGCCTGCAATCTTTGACCACGAGCAGATGAAAGAGCTGTTTCTTGATGATGCTCAACTTGGAGAACTTCAGAATATCATCGGGTCTGTCAAAAGCACCCATAACATCTCTTCAACTGATCTCTCCACCATGCTCAGCGACTTAGAGCAAAATCAGGTGAGGATTGCTTCCCCTGGTAAATCTCATCTGAGGCGATCCATCCCTTGTTACAAGGGCTGGACCTTCTGCTGGATCCTCGCTAACGGCAACGTGGTGCCTTGTTGCGATTGCAGTGTGTCCTTGGGAAACATTAATGACAGACCCTTTGAAGAGATTTGGCACTCCGAGAAATACTGCGAGATAAGAAGAAGAATGACAACGCTGCATGAAGGTGCTATCGCCCTCCCGGGCTGCAGATGCGATACTTGCAGGCCGGATTCTGAAGAGGCCAGGATCTCAAGAGCGTTGCGTCTGGTTAGCGGGAATTCCAGACGCAATCCGAACTGAGACGAATTGCTCTATTAGGTTCAGGACCACTTGGAAGACAAACCCAGAAAACTGCAATTAACATCCATTCTGATCTGTTCCCGCGGTCGCCGCACGGACTTGGAGCGGCTTGTTTCCAATTTAAAATCCTTGCGCTCAACCACCGAGTTTGAAATTGTCGCTGTTGAAGAAACCGATACTCCTTCCACTATCGAGGGCATAAAATATGTCTCCCACCCTATCGCCGATAGAGGGTTTCCTTTCGCCCGTAACATGGCCATCCACCACGCGTCCGGGGATATTCTCGTCTTCCTGGACGATGACTGTATGATTCAAGGAGACTGGCTGACAGACCTACTGGAGGTATTCAAAACCCCCGACGTGGTGGGAGCGCAGGGAGGCGTGACGGTTCCCTCAACCTCTGGCCCTATCGGCTGGGCGGAATCCATCATTGGGTTTCCTGGGGGTGGAATAAGAAGAATTATCAAATCCGGTGGAAAAATAGAACCGACAGCTGAGATCAGCACTTTGAACGCCGCCTATCGCCGAAGAGTCGTAGAATCTATCGGCGGTTTTGATGAACGCCTCAAGTGGGGAGGTGAGGATGATTTCTTCGCAAAAAAAGCTTGCAAGCACGGGCCCTGCCTTTTTGTACCGGCAGCGGTAGTCACCCATAAACCACGCGGGAGCCTCCCCGGAATATGGAAGTGGTTTATCAGGAGGGGCAGGGTCGATATCTTCTTTACCAGAATAGATGGCTACGAAGCACCGAAGAAGTACTCTTTTTTTACTGTTCTGCGATCCTCACTGAGCGTTAAATTCCTCCTCCCTCTTCTGGTGCTTCCTGTTTTTTCTTGCGCGTGGAGTTTAGTCTTTGTCCTGTCCTTCATCCCTCTTTTTAGTGTTGTCCAGCTGGTGCGCCATTTTGGAATATGGCGAAAAAGCGGCGCAGACCTTAGTTGCCTAGTGCTTATACCCATAGTCAAATTGACTATGGACTTAGCTGAAGATTGGGGACGTTTTAAAGAGATATTCAGTGACTAAGTCCATCCTTGCAATCTCTAATCACGGCGAAATGGTAGGAGGAGGAGAGTACTCTTTCCTCGATCTGTTGGTGAATTTGCCGAAGGAATGGAAACCCTATGCTGCTGTCCCTATGAAGGGGAAACTCCAAACAATGCTGGATCAAAAGGAAATCCTATCCTCCATTGTCCCTTTGGTTCCGATAAGACCATGGCGAATCCCGCAAATGCTCTTCACTATTCGGAAGTGCATTCGATTGGCCTCATTTCTACGGCCTTCGCTGATCTACGCGAATGGTTCACGCGCCGCATTTTATGCAGCAATAGCAGGTAGGATTCTGGGTACTCCTGTGGTTTGGCACTGCCGGATCACCGAACCGGATCCTTATCTCGACCCTCTTTTACTCAGGCTTTGTACGGTTATCGTTGCCAACAGTCATGCCACTTCCCGTCGTTTTATGCCTCGGTTTCAAACAAAGGTCAGAGTCGTCTACAATGGTATCAACATTCGACACTTGAGAGACCCCTCCGTGGAACCAGCCCACCCCTTCCCGGCTCACGATAAGGTCATCCTCGTTGTCGCCGGAACGCACCGTTCAAAGAGACACGACACGATTCTCAACGCCTTTCAGGAAGTCGCCTCTCTCTATCCTACCCTTCACTTGGTGTTCATTGGGACAAGAAATCAGTCAGACAGCAACTGGTGGGCTTTTCTTGACGAGATCACAAGAAGATCCATATGGAGCGACCGCATCCACTGGCTTGGAACAGTTGATGACCCTCGCCCCTGGTATCGAGCCGCATGGGTGCTCGTTCTTGCCTCTGAAAGCGAATCCTTCGGCCGGGTGCTCGTGGAAGCGATGGCGAGCGGAACCCCTGTCATTGCAACCACGGTGGGCGGCATTCCTGAAATCGTTCGGAACGGCCAAGAAGGGCTGTTGTTTTCGCCGGGCAGTTCGGAACAGCTTGCAAATGCAATCAAGAAATTACTGGAAGAAGAAAGCCTGAGAATGCGCCTCGCGCAAGCCGCATTTAGACGCGCGGATTCCTTTGGACTCGAGCTGCATATCCAAAACATGCTGAAAATCTTCGATGAGGTGTGCGGATATGCTTGAGGGAATCATTCGCCGCGGCCTTTGCAGTGTAATCTTCTTCACCGGTATGTTCCACCTCGCTCGCTTCTTGTCTGACAGGATAGAGAGAACGGCGGTGATTCTCTGTTTCCACCGCGTGGTTGAAGGCAATCCCGATTTCTGTTCCTCCTGTGGAACACAGGTCGATCTGAGTAGGTTCAAGCATCAGATGAGAGTGCTTTCTCGACTTTTTTCTATCGTTCCCTTTTCGGTTTTGGTGGATCAGATCAATAGAAAAAAATTAGGCCCCCACTCGCTAGCGCTGACTTTCGACGACGGTTTCAGAGATACGTACACGAACGTATTCAAAGCCCTTAAAGAGCACGGCTTGCCGGCTCTTTTTTTTGTGTCACCAGCCATGATCGGGAGATCAAGACTCTTCTGGCAGAATGAACCCTGGTACCTCCTGAATCGTCTCAAACCGATGAGGCCCTTTTACTGGAAAGGCAGGCAGTGGAACCTTACAACGAAATCCCGGAGAGAAGAAGTCAGTACCCTCATCCGAAAACGCCTCTTTCAGGCTAATCAAATACAAAGAGAGGAGATGTTGGCCGAGCTCAGAAACGAACTGGGCGCGGGGTTTCCAATCTCGGCCGGCGAGCGGCTGATGCTCTCTGCCGGTGAGATTACAGAAATGAAGAAAAGCGGTCTCGTTGAATTGGGATCCCACGCCATGACCCATGCTCCGCTTTCCACATGCACTGAAGAAGAGCTTGAGTACGAGGTTCGGCAATCCAAGGGCGATTTGGAGCCGATCTGGAGCCAAGCGGTCACTTTTTTTGCGTATCCCTTCGGTGACTACACGGATAATGTCATAGATTCTCTCAAGAAGAACGGCTATACCGCGGCAGTGACTCTGGACAATGGACTGGTAACAGCTGGAGACGACTTGCACTTATTGAAAAGAATCAGCGTCGTGAGAGATGACACCACTCCTTCGATCCTGGTAATGAAAATTCTTCCCATGTATATAAAACGTATCATCAACCACATCAAAGATATTTTTTATGGATATCAAAAGGGTTAGTACTTTCCCGGGGTTTAGCAATCTAGAACCAGTCTGGAACAGCCTTCTCACTAAGGCGGTAACCAATACTGTCTTCTTGACGCACGAATGGGCCTCGAGCTGGTGGAACGCTTATGCCGGCAAACGTACACTTTCTATCCTCGTTCTAACAGATGGAGACGCCGTGAGGGCCATCGCCCCCTTAATGGTCACAGACTTCAAGATCTTCAGGAGGCTTGCCTTTATAGGGAACAATCGCCCGGACTATTGCGACTTCATCGTGCACAAGGAATACCCCGCGGGATATGAGGTGTTGCTCAGTTATCTGTATGATGATTTCACCGATTGGGACGAAATAGTGCTTGAAAGCATCCCGGAGACTTCACCTCTTCTTGCTGCCTTGGAAAAAAAGGGCTCCCACTTTATCGTTAAGAAGAAAGTGGTTGATGTGTGCCCCTACATAAGAATCGATAATGACCCGGAAACTGTGCTTCTGAGGATTGAAAAAAACCAATCTCTGAGGAGAAAGATCAATAGACTTCGAAAGCTTGGAAACATCACTTTTCGGCATTACACAGAACTTCCGGAGATGGAAGAAGCACTGGCGAGCCTTCTCGAGGCTTACCTTCGACGTTTTGACGAAAGGAAGCTGCGTAAGCGCCTTCCTCAAGAACTTGAATTTCACAGGCAGCTCCTTCGACAGATGTATCAAAAGGACGCTATTCGATTTGGGGTTTTGGAGCTGGAAGGTAGAGCCATCGCGCAGCATTTCGGTTTTGCCTACGATGGAGTCTATCATTGGGTAAGGCCGGCCTTTGACGCAGCGTACGCTGCCTATTCACCCGGTTCGATTATTCTCTATCACCTGATTGACTATGCTGCGAAAAATGGATTTCGGGAGTTCGATTTTCTCAGAGGGAAAGAACCTTTCAAAACGGAAACCACTGACCACTTTCGGAAGGTGATGATCGTCAAACTATACAAGAGCTTTGCGAAATCCATTCTCTGCAACGTTGCGACATCACTCAAAAGAGTGCTTCAGGGGCGGGCTTTCCGACAGACGTAATAGGACCAAGTATCGTAAAAGCGGGTAAATAGAGGATAATCGGATTGCTGACCGTAGACGGAAATACCTGTATAACCGATATCGAGGAGCTGCTGTTTTTGTTGTCTTACGCTCGTAAAATAGAGATCCAGCAAGCCGGAAGGGTGTCTTTCCAGGCGGTACTGAGAGAGAATCCGCCTATTCTTGAGGTTTAGGAGCAGATTGCCTAATCGAAACCGATTTGTCGGGAAAAAGATTTTAAGGGAAAGCAGATTGTGCGCACTGAAAGCAAAAACCCCGCTCCCCCTCAGGACTCTATGGATCTCCTTCACGCACGAGTTTCGTTTGGCTGATGGATAAATGCAGTCAATCCCATTAAAGGAAAAAAGAACATAGTCAAAGCTCTCGTTCGGAAACAGGAGGTCGCAGGCATCCATGACTCTGAAATCAACGCCCTCAACCAGCTTGCGGGCTTCCTCGATCATCTCAGGAACGAGGTCTATGCCAGTAATGGAATGTCCCATTCTCTTGAGAAAGAGGCTGGTTCTTCCGCAACCGCAGCCAATGTCGAGGACCCGCCCTTGAACTCCAAAATGCGCTTTGAAAATCCTTTCCTCCACGGGGAAAAGATAGAATTGACTGTACTGTTCCAAAGCCTCCTTGCTGGAAAAGGCTTCTTTGTTCCGCAGTTCTTGCTGGGTAAGATCCATCGGCCTCATTTTCCTGCTCCGGTTGTTCAAGACATTCTACAGGGTTTCTGCACGTTTCTCAAAGAATTCCTTGGAACCGCGCGTCAAGGCGCACCAAAAGAGATTGAGAGGCTCTAAGACAGACCTATGATCTCCACCCAGCCGATTCCCATTCTCATCGATGCAAGAGAATTTGTTCACGGCCGTTTTACCGGCATCGCCAGGGTGCTCCAGGGGCTGACCGAATCGCTGGCAGCATCGGCCCTTTGCACGGAAGTGCTGCTGGCCGTTCAAAACCTGGACGTCATGCCTTCCCTGCTGAAACGGCTTGGAAAGGTGAGGACAAAAGAGATCCCTAAACCCTTTCTGAAATCTGAAACCGCCCTCTCTGAACTCAGCCGGGACTTCGGCCTCTACATCAGTCTCTATCCCAAGCTTCCCTTGTTCGGGGTTCACTGCCTCGCGGCCCATGTCATCCATGACGTCCTTGACCTGACCCACCCTCTCTATCGCAGGCGTGTCAAAACCCTGTTTGACCGATACAGGTTGAGAAAGGCACTGCAACGCGCAGACATCACATGGTATGATTCCGCTTGGAGCATGGCGGAAACGCAGAAGTATTTCTCTTCGTGCGGACGCAATCCCAAGGTCAGGCATCCTGGGATTCACGAGGTCTTCCGGCCTGAACCTGAGAAAGAAGACGACAGGATCTTGGAGGCTTACGGCCTCAAATCAGGCTATGTTCTGGCTCTAGGAAACGGAATGCCTCACAAGAACCTTGGAATCCTTTTGGAGATCGCCCCGCGACTTGAGAGACCCGTTGTGTTTGCGGGTGCCTTGGAACTGAATCGGCAATACTGGGAATCAAGGCACGTTGGGAGCCGTGCCAAGTGGATCCCGCATGTTGAGGAGGAACACCTTCCCGCTCTACTGAGAGGAGCCTTTTGCCTTGTCCAGCCATCCCTAGTGGAGGGCTACGGGTATCCACCGCTTGAAGCAATGGTTTGCGGAAGACCGGCCATCGTCAGCCGCATTCCGGTTCTCGTAGAAACTACCGGGAATTGCGCATTGAGCGCTCCACCGAATGAGCCGACCGCTTGGAGAGACGCTTTAAATGCTCTGGAGAATACCGCTCGTTACGACGAGATCGTCGAAAAGGGATTGAGGTGGACAGAGCCGTTGCGTGGCCGCAGAGCATGGAGACCTTATCTCGCAGATATCGAAAATCTAATGAAAGGGAGCTAACGTGAAAAAAGCACTTATTACCGGAATCACGGGGCAGGACGGCAGTTACCTCTCTGAACTTCTCCTTGAAAAAGGATATGAAGTTCACGGGATTGTGAGAAGGGTAGCCATCGAACATCCCCAGGCACGCATGTGGCGCATCAGGCACCTTCTGGATCGGATCAAGATCCACAGCGCTTCCATGGAAAGCTATGCCTCAATCTTCGACATTGTTGCCGACGTGAAGCCTGACGAATGCTATCACCTTGCGGCCCAGAGCTTCGTGTCCTACTCCTTTGAAGATGAGTTTTCGACCATCAATACCAACCTGAACGGCACTCACTACGTCCTTTCAGCTATCAAGCGGCAGGCCCCTCGATGCAGATTCTATTTTGCTGCATCGAGTGAGATGTTCGGGAACGCGGCAAAAAGTCCCCAAAATGAAGAAACGCCCTTTCATCCCCGATCCGCCTATGGGATCTCAAAGATGGCGGGCTTTGAGCTAACCAGGAATTACAGGGAAGCTTATGGGCTGTTCGCTCTTTCGGGAATCCTGTTCAATCACGAATCACCCCGCAGAGGGGGAGAGTTTGTTACAAGGAAGATCACCTCAGGAGCAGCCAAGATCAAGCTAGGTTTCGAAAAGGAGATTCGCCTCGGGAATCTTGAGGCCCGAAGGGACTGGGGCCATTCTCGGGATTATGTGAAGGCCATGTGGATGATGCTCCAGCAGAAAGACCCTGAAGACTATGTTATTGCGTCAGGGGAATCCCATTCGGTACGAGAGTTTCTCGAACTCTCTTTCGAGTGCGTTGGAATGGACTACAAGAGATTTTTGGTCGTAGACGAGAATCTCTACCGTCCTTCAGAAGTGAATATCCTGCAGGGCGACGCCTCAAAAGCTCGGAAAAAACTCGGTTGGGCACCGCAAGTGCCTTTCAGGAGCCTTGTCAAGGAGATGGTCGACGGCGATCTGGACTGGTATTCTTCCGCCAGAGGAAACCCCTCGGATTGATTTGGAGGACGGCAACCCTGTTGAGCATGGATCGATCGGAAAAAAGAAATTTGACCCTGGTGCTGGCTGTCGCTTTTCTGGCAAGCCTCGCATGGTGCCTGACCAAAGGCCGCATGGTGGAGGGCGATGACGCGATCATGGGTCTCATGGCTTTGAAAATCAGCAGAGGAGAGGAATTCCCTATCTTTTTCTGGCAGGCTCACTACAGCGGGCCCATCGCGAGCTATCTGGCTGCTCCTCTTCATTGGTTGTTTGCCCCCTCCCCGATCGTGCTGCATTCCGTGATTATTCCCATCCATATGGTTTACAGCGCCGGCATGTATTTCCTCGCCAGGTCCTGGCTGGGGCAAAGGGAAGCGATGATGGCGGGCCTTTTCGCAGCCCTCCCCGGTCAGCTCTTCCCGCATTCAGCTCTAGGCGGATTTACCGAATCGATGGCTTTTGTCCCCTGGATTTTTTTGCTCTGCCTGGGAGAGAGCAATAATAGCAAAAGCCAGCGCCTGCGTTTTCTCTTTGGAGGGTTCTTATGCGGATTCGCCCTTTGGGTGTTTCCCCTCGCTTTTCCGCCTGTCCTGGCATCCTTGATTTGCCAGCAAAGAGCCTATGGGAGAAAACCTCTAAGGCTCAGCCTTGCGGGCTGCTTCATAGGTCTGCTCCCAGTCATTCACCACAACATTTCGCAGCCAGGTGCTACGATCCTTCGGCTTTTTGCCAGGCCTTCCGCCCTCGATCGGCAAGCCGCCAGTCATATACTGAGTTCTGATGGCATTATTTCACTCTTCCTCCAGTTGCTGGAGCAATGGGCCTACAATTCATATCAGGCGTTGCTGGGCCTCCCCCAGTTCACGCTCTCCCTGTTGGGGTGGGCGCCCGATGCAACGGTGTGGGGCCGAATCAGTGGTTTGATCAACCTCTCTGTTCTTCTTTTTGCTCTGTGGACCTTCTTGCGATATCGAGGTAATAAGAAGGCAATTCCCCGTGCCGTCCTCCTAACCGCTATTATCACTTATTGTTTCGTGGTCTTATTTGGGTTAAATCGAGACCGGTACCTCATCCCGATGTTATTGCTCATTCCCTTCGGATTGGCCTTGGCGATCCAGAGAATAGCGGGTTTCTTGGATAGGCGCTTAAGCACTGCAGCTGTTGCATTCATTCTACTCATAAACGGCCTTGCCGATTTCTGGGATACCCAAACACGATATCCTGATTATCATGGTCTCGCTCGGTTCCTTCAATTCAACGGCCTGATTTCCGGATATGCGAGTTACACGACAGCCTATCCCCTGGTCTACCTGAGCAATGAGCGGTTGATTTACACTCCTGCTTTTGATGATTCGCAATATGACCGTCACGCAGAATACACGGCGCATGTCGCCCGAGCCGAAAAGCCAACGTTTGTCTTTTCTGATCAACGGAACGCGGATCGATTCAGACGGGGACTGGGCGCTCTGAATACCTCATCGAAAGAACGAGCCTGGGGCCCCTTTAGAGTATTTCACGATCTGAGTCCTCAGGTGGACATCGAGCGACTTCGATCAGCAACAGCCACGCCGACAAATTGATCGGATGGGTACTCCTTCGATGATGATGGCACGAATAGAGTGATAAAAAAGGTGGGCAACCTGATGAGAATTCTCATGCTAGCCGATGTTTTCTTCCCGGACACAATCGGCGGAGCGGGGAGAGTAGCCTCTCACCTCAGCCACCAACTCTGCAAAAGGGGACATGAAGTTCATGTGCTCACGCGCAATCCCGAAAAAACCCTCCCCTCTCACCAAGAAATTGAAGCGAATCTTTTTGCGCATCGATTCGACCTAGCTGCCGGCGAAGGCATAAGTTTCTTTCTCTCTGAAATCAAGAACGCCTATGGCAAGGCCAAAAGGTCGAGCCACGAAACCGACTTCGATCTTGTCTGCGCGCATCAAAGCTTAGTCGCATTGGGACCCTTCCTTTCAAGTTCTATCCGCAGCAAACCTTTCGTGCATTGCTTCTATTCTCCATGGCATGAAGAGTACCTGATCAAGAAACGGAACATGCAGGGCGAAACTCCATGCTCTGCGAAGACCGTTGCCTTTTTTATGAGAAAGATGGAAAAGCGAGTTCTTTCCAAAGCACTGAAGATCTTTGTCCTGAGCCGCTATTCGGCAGGGCAGATCTCTGAGATTCACCATCTGCCACAACAGAAGGTGGTGATGATTCCTGCAGGCATTGAGCTGGATCGTTTCACTCTTCCCGAAAGCGGAAAGAACCCCGTCAGGAAAGAGATGGATATCGGCCCCGACAAAACCGTCATTTTCACAGTTCGCAACCTGGTCCCGCGTATGGGCATTGAAAACCTCATTGAGGCTTTCAGTCAAAGCAATATCCTGAGAGAAAAAGGCCTGCTCCTCATTGGAGGGGAAGGATTCCTGAAGGAATCCCTGCGAGGCATGGTCAAGGATTATGGTCTGGAGCGCACGGTCAAATTGCTTGGTCGCGTTTCGGAAGAAGATTTATCTCGATATTATCAGGCGGCTGATTTCTTCGTTCTTCCAACGCGGGAACTGGAGGGGTTCGGTCTCGTCATTCTCGAGTCAATGGCATGCGGGACCCCGGTGCTTGGGACGCCGATAGGCGCGATACCGGAGACTGTCGGCTCGTTTGACAAGAACCTTCTTTTCGAGGGTGTCCGCAGCGAGGACCTGAAAACAAAGCTTGAAGACGTGATCAATCGCCCCGAAAAATATCGGTTCGATCCTCAGATTTGCAGGAAATTTGTTGAAGAACGATACTCCTGGGAGAAGATGGCGGACGCCTTTGAAAGGGAGGTGATGAGGCTAATCAAAGAGCGATCTAACTGAACGATTCCTTTCCCATCCTCCGTCAAACCTGTGTGTTCTACTTCCCAGCCAGTTGCTTCAGGACCTCTCGGTTTTTCTGCGTGCGCTTCGCATCGGCTCTGCGGTTGGCTTTGTTGGGCTTTGCCTTGTTTTTCATGATTTTCTTTCGTTTCTGTGTGTTTGAAGCCATGAGCATTTCTCCTTAAAAAAATAGAAGAAAACTTTTACTCGCCAGGGGACCCATTGTCAAGAAACAAGTGGAGTAATAAGGAGCAAAGGGACAGAGGGACAAAGGCACAAAGCAGAGAAATCTTTAAAAAGATATCCCTCAGTCACCTGTGTTCATCTTCTTCTTTCTTTGTTGCTTTGTGCCTATGTGCCTTTGCATCTTTGTGCCTGCAAATCTTTTTTCCTGTTCCTTTGCCATTCATAGAGAGCGATGCCGGTGGCCAATGCCGCATTAAGGGATTCGACACCTCTCTCCATGGGGATGGATAGGGATTTCAGGTGGCGGACCTGCGGCGGAAGCCCAGGCCCTTCAATGCCAGGCAAAAGGCAGAAGCTCTCCGGGAAGGCAAATTTGAGGATATCTTCTCCCTCGGCGGAAAGCGTGATAATCGGAAATTTCGCGGTGCCCAATTGCTGAATGGACGGACCATAGAAAATCGGGACCCTGAACAGCGCGCTTCCTCCTGCCCTCGTCGATTTGTAATGAAACGGATGTGAAGCCTCCTTCAGCATCACCAGATTCGTGACCCCAAATGCAGCAGCGGAGCGGATGACCGCCCCGACATTGCTCGGATCCTGAAAGGGGATAAGCAGCGTGCACCCCTTGGAAGACGAATCCGCGTCCCATGCAGGAAGAGATGGCACGCGAACGATCAGAACCGGGTGGTTGGTTCCAAAGGCGTCAACCTCCCTGAAAAGCTCAGCAGATAGAGAATAGGCTTGAAGGTTCGGGGTGGGAATGTCTTCCGGCATCTTGTGCTTTTCGCTGAGGATGAGCCCTTCACAGTGCTCCGGAAACTCCGCCAGGATCTCGCTCACCTGCTTGGGACCGGAAAAAAAAGCCAGGCCCTGCTTCTTGACCCCCTGCCCTTTCAGAATTTTCAAGAGGGCCTGGAAATCGCGATTTTGCCGGCTGTTGATCTCCTTCACCTTCATAATGTCCCGGTTTCCTGGTGAGACCTAAACCCCAGTGCCGTTGTTCTCGTGTCCTAAGCGGGAGAGTGGCCGCCTCTCTGATGAGCCTGTTCTTTAGTTTTCTCTTTCAATCTCTCTTTTTTGCGTTTGCGCCGACGGTCAATCTCCCGTTTGCGTTCTGCTTTCTTGTGTTTAGCCATGCAAACCTCCATGATTTGAAGAATACAGAAGTCAGTAGACAAAATACAGTAGGTACAATCATCTATTAGAAGATCGGGGCCTTACAGTCAACGAGAAAAAGAGGTTGGATTTATTCGATTGACCGTTCCGGGAGATTTCCGTATATTTTCACACCATAAAAGCGTTCTAATTTCATGTTCGAGGTGTTGGAGCAATGGCAAGAGTTACCCCAACAACAAAGGACTTGGTCTCCCTTGAACCCAAGAAGGATCAATTCATGGGTTTCTGGTTTCAGGACAGCATTGAATTCGTGCCCGGCTGCACCCTGAACGTGAAGATCAGCGATTTCCTGTGCCGCACCCGCTCCAAGTTCCAGGACATATGGGTTGTGGAAACACAGGGGCTGGGAAGAATGCTGGTGATTGACGGGGTTACCATGCTCACGGAGTTCGACGAGTTCGCGTACCACGAAATGATCAGCCATGTCCCTTTGCTCGTTCACCCGAAACCTTCCCGGGTCCTGGTCATCGGCGGTGGAGACGGCGGAGTCGTCCGTGAGGTTCTCAAGCACCCGGAGGTGGAATCCGTTCACCTCTGCGAAATCGATGAAGAAGTCGTGAACGTGTGTCGTGAGTACCTTCCTTCCCAAGCTGGTTCACTGGATGATCCGAGGGTGAAAATCTTTTACGAGGACGGGGCGAAGTTTGCCGCCAATCATCCGGGGGCCTATGAAGTCATCATCGTGGATTCGACAGATCCTTTCGGGCCCGGGCAGATTTTGTTTCAGAGGCCTTTCTTCCTGAGCATGAAGAAGGCTCTTACCTCCGGCGGAATCGCCGTGACCCAGTGCGAGTCGATTTACCTCCATCGCCAGGTCATCGAAGGGGTCTTCTCCTTTGCAAAGAAGCTCTACCCGGTCACAGGATATTACTTCACTGTCGTCCCGACCTATCCAAGCGGACTCATCGGTTTCAGCTTCTGTTCTCTGGGTAGGGACCCGATCAAAGACATTGATGAAGCAAGGGCGAAAAGACTTAAGAGTTTGCGATACTACTCGCCCGAGATTCATCGTGGAGCTTTTGCCCTGCCACACTTTGCCTCAAAGTTCATTAAAGCGTAGAGCAAAGAGCTTAGAGCGTAGAGCTATGAGCTTAGAGCTAACTCTCAGCTCTTTGCTCTGTGCTCTCAGCTATTGTTGGTCGGCGGTCTGTCGTCGTTTACCGGCCAACGCATCGATCGCGAGCGAAAGGAAGAAACCTACTCCTGCAACCATGATTATCGTCGCGCCTGAGGCGAGATTGAACTGGTAAGAAACCCACAGGCCTGCGAGGGTGAACACCATGCTGAGAAGAGAGGAGAACACCATCATTTTCCCCAAGGAACTGGTGTATTTCTCGGCAATGAAGGGAGGAATGGTCAGGAGGGCGATGACCAGGATGAGGCCGACCACGCGTATGATCATCACCACGGACAGGGAAATCAAGCCCAGAAGGGCAAAATAAAGAGCTCTCACCGGGATGCCGACCACAAAGGAGAACTCCTCGTCGTAGGACATGGCCACCAGCTCTTTGTAGAAATAGAACACGAATAAGAGGACAACCAGATTCAGGCAGAGCATGTACCAGATGTCGGAGCCGGGTACGGAAAGAATGCTCCCGAAAAGATAGCTCATCAAATCCACGTTGTAACCGGGCGTGAGCTCGGTGAAGATGATGCCCAGGGCCATGCCCAGGGCCCACATCACCCCGATGATCGTGTCGGCTCTTTCCTTGCTTTTGATGCTCGCAACCCCCATCACCATGGAAATCGCTACGGAAAAAAGCGTCGCTCCAAGGGCCGGGGATACTCCGAAATACAGGCCGAGTCCAATCCCGCCATACGCGGCGTGGGCAATGCCGCCTGAAATGAAGACGATGCGGTTCACCACGACCAGGGTGCCCAAAACCCCACAGATGAGGCTCACCAGAAGCCCTGCCGCCAGAGCGTTCCTCATGAACTCCAGATGGAGCGCATCCCACACGTCTAGTCCTCCTGGTGGGTAGGGAGAACCCGGTGCGGCATCCCGTGGGCGACCAGTTCCACAGGGCACTGGTAGGCCATGTCTATCATGTCCTGAGTGATGTGGCTTCCCTCGTGAAAGATGAAGTGCTTGTTCACGCAGGCAATGGATTTCATGTAGCTCGACACCACGCCGATGTCATGGGTGATCACGACAATGGTGACCCGCTTGTTGAGCTCCTCGAGGATGTCATACAGATTGACGTGGAATTCCGGGTCCACGCTCGCTGTGGGCTCATCCAGGAACAGAATTTCAGGGTCCGTGGCCAGGGCCCTCGCAATAAAGACCCTTTGCTTCTGCCCTCCTGACAGTTTTCCGATGTGCTTGCGGCGGTGCTCCCACATCCCCACCTTTTCGAGTACCTGCCGAACCTTTTCCTCGTCTTCCCGGGTGTACCTCTTACCCATGCGAGCTCTTGCAAGCCGCCCCATGAGTGCGACGTCCATGACGGAAATAGGGAATGCCCTGCTGAGGTCCATGCTTTGCGGCACATACCCTACCCTGCGGCTTGCCGCGTTCGGCTCCTGTCCCAGGATCCTTATCTTCCCCCGATCCGGCCGCAGAAGCCCGAGCATGAGTCTGACGAGCGTTGTCTTGCCCCCGCCGTTCGGCCCGATAATGCCGAGGAACTCGCCCTGCCTCAGTCGAAAGCTCACATCTTTCAGAACTTCGGTTTTCTCATAGGAGAAACAGACCCCTTCAAGCTCCATGGCATAAGGCACGGAGGCGAGGTTATCGACGTTCTGAGATAAAGCTTGCTCCATGGGACAAGACCTTCTTTATACAGCCAAGCGTTCAGCTGTCAGCTTTCAGCGCTCAGCTTAAGACCAACGGTTTTGCTGACGGCTGATAGCTGAAAGCTGACATCTCTTGGGTTTAAATCGATTCGAAGAACTTCAGATTGTGCGTTAGCTTTTCCAACCTCAGCCCGAACGCTTCTTTCTTCTCCTGCACCTCTTCGATGATCTCGGCTGCCGCTTTCTCTCTGAACTGAGGGTTGGAGAGTTTCCTGTCCAGCATTTCGAGATCTTTCTCCACTTTGCCGATCTCTTTTCGCAGCCTCTTCTTCTCCTCTTCGAAATCCAGAAGGCCCTTAAGAATGACATGAACCTGGTTCCGGCCGAACACGGCGGTGGCCGATCCTTTTGGCTTGGCCACAGAAGATCCGATATCGATGGACTCCACCTTGGCAAGGCTTCGAAGGTGAGGAATGTTGTGCCGCAGGATCTCCGCATCGTTGAGTTCCGGGGCTTCGATGACGATATCCACCTTCTTGGAAGGTGGAAGGTTCATCTCCCCGCGAATGTTTCTGATGCCTGTGATCGCTCCCATCACCAGATTCATCTCCTCCAACGCCCGCGGATCCAAGGCAAACTCCGCGCCTCCGGGAAAGGGCGCCACCATGATGCTTCCCTGCACCCCCGGAAGCCTTTGCCAGATTTCTTCCGTCACAAAGGGCATGAAAGGATGAAGCAGTTTCACCACGGTTTTCAGTGCGGTCACAAGAACCGAAAGGGTCGATTTCCTGATGCTTCCGTTCTCCGAATAGATGCCCTCCTTGGCCATTTCCAGGTACCAGTCGCAGAACTCATGCCACACAAACTGGTAGCAGAGACTTGCGCCGTCATTGAAGCGGTACTCTTCCAGCGCTTTCGTGACTTCCTCGCTCACCTGGTGCAGCCTCGAGAGAATCCAGCGATCCGCGAGGGAATGAACGATCTCTCCGGCCTTTGCCGGATCGTCTCCATCGAGATTCATGAGCACCAGCCTTGCGGAATTCCAGAGCTTGTTCACGAAATGGCGGTACCCTGAAATCCTTTCCTCCGAGAGCTTGATGTCTCTTCCCTGCGCCGCGAGCGCCGCAAGAGTGAACCGAAACGCGTCCGTGCCGAACTGATCGATCACATTCAAGGGATCGATCACATTCCCTTTGGACTTGCTCATCTTCTTGCCGTACGCATCCCGCACCAGCGCGTGGATGTAAACGTCGCGAAAGGGCACATCGCCCATGAAGTGGATTCCCATCATCATCATTCTGGCCACCCAGAAAAAGAGGATGTCGAAGCCCGTGACCATGGTCGTGGTGGGATAAAAGGTCTTCAACTCCTCCGTCCTGTCCGGCCAGCCCAGGGTCGAGAAAGGCCACAGGGCGGAACTGAACCAGGTGTCCAGCACATCCGTTTCCTGGACAAGGTCGGTGCTTCGACACTTGGAGCAGGACTTGGGTTCCTCCCTCGCCACCATCACTTCACCGCACTCTTGGCAGTACCACCCTGGGATCCGGTGCCCCCACCATATTTGCCGGGAAACACACCAGTCCTTGATGTTGTTCATCCACTCAAAGTAAGTGAGCTCCCAGTTGAGGGGCATGATCCTGGTGCGCCCTTCCTTCACGGCTTTGATCGCTTTTTCCGCAAGGGGCCCCACTTTTACGAACCACTGCTTCGAGAGCAGGGGTTCGATCATCTTTTTGCATCGATAGCAGTGGCCCACGGCGTTTCGGTAGGGTTCGATCTTTTCCAGCAGGCCCGCCTTTTTGAGATCCTCCACGATCTTTTCCCTGCATTCGAACCGGTCCATGCCCTTGTAGGGGCCGGCCAGTTCATTCATGTTCCCGCCGTCGTCAAGGACCCTGATTCGCTCCAGGTGATGGGTGTTTCCGATCTCAAAGTCGTTGGCATCATGGGCCGGCGTGATCTTCAGGGCTCCGGTGCCGAATTCCTTGTCCACGTACTTGTCGAGAATCACGGGGATGGGCTTGTTGAGCACCGGCAAGATCACCTGGGACCCGGCGACGCCCTGATACCGTTCATCCTCGGGATTCACGGCAACGGCCGTATCGCCCAGAAGGGTCTCCGGCCTGGTCGTTGCCACGGTCAGGTGGCCGGGGCGATCCTTGAACACGTAATGAATGTAGTAGAGGGAGCTCTCCATTTCCTCGTGCTCCACCTCCAGATCCGCCAGGGCCGTGCGGCACCTCGGGCACCAGTTGATGATGTAATCGCCGCGGTAGATCAGGTTCTCTTCATAAAGCCTGACAAAGACTTCTCTCACCGCTCTGGACAGGCCCTCATCCATGGTGAAGCGCTCCCGGCTCCAGTCGCAGGAACTCCCCAACCGCTTGAGCTGGTTGATGATCACACCGCCGTACTTCTCTTTCCATTCCCACACGAGCTCGATGAACTTCTCGCGGCCCACCTGATGTCGATCCGTGCCTTTTGCAGCCAGTTCCCTTTCAACGACGTTCTGAGTGGCGATCCCGGCATGGTCGGTCCCGGGCTGCCACAGGACATTGTGTCCCTGCATTTTCTTGAACCGGCACAGGATATCCTGGAGTGTGTTGTTGAGGGCATGGCCCATGTGAAGGGAGCCCGTCACATTGGGCGGCGGGATAACGATACAGAAAGGCTTCCGGTCGGATTTGGCCTCTGCTCTGAACAGCCGGCTCTCCTCCCAGTACCTGTACCACTTTTCTTCGACCTCTTTCGGCTCATAACCCTTGGGCATGTTTTCCTTTTGCATCAACTCAGACTCCTCAATGAAATCAAAAAGGGTTTGCTCAACGCGCAAACCCTTTTTTAACCACAATATCTGTAACTTTTAAAGACAATTCTTGCTCAAATGACTGTCTTCGAAACAGGACCTAAAGCGTCCTGTTGTGTCATTCCCGCGAGGGCGGGAATCCATGAAATTCAAGACGACTGGACTCCCGCATGCGCGGGAGAGACGGTCTGAGGGACTGACAATTCTTCTCAGGATTCCTCAGAGGAGGTTTCCAGGCTGGCTCTCAAAGCTTCAATGGCTTGACCGATCACTCTTTCAGCCACGCTCGCCATGGTCTCCCTGGCCACCCTCTCGACCACATCCTGAACGACCTTGGTGATGATCTCCTCAAGCCTCTCCTCGGAGATTCCTGCCAGCGTTTCAACGGAAGGTTCCTCGACGGCGATCTCTTCTCGCACCGTTTCCTCCAGCACCTCTGGCACTACCGGCTGATCCAATCCCGCCCGTGCCGCGGGCGGCGATTCCTCCTCGATCAAGGGCTCTGTCACAGCCTGCGTTTCCTCGAAGGAATCTGCGATCGACTCGATATCCATCAAGGAGGGTTTTTCTTCTTCAAGTTGGACTTCCTCCACAGCCTCCGTTTCGGAAACGATCTCCAGAACTTCTTCCTCCTCCTTGGCCTCCTCTATCCCTTCAGCGGTCGCCTCCTGAAGAAGAGCTTCCAGGTCGGCGTCCGTGACCTCCTCGTCTTTTGCTTCTCGATCGCCTTCCTCGTCACTCGATAGATCAAACGTGATCTCCTCGTCCGATGTCTCTTGCAGCAGGTGTTCCAGGTCCGCCTCGCTGATCTCGTCCTCTCCAACGGTCTGGGCCGCCCGGGTCGTTTCCACATCCATGTCCAGGGTCAAATCCGAGAGATCCAGATCTGTTTCTTCTTCATCCTCTGGCAGGTTCTTCGCTGGCGCGGGAACTGCCGCCTCTTTGACAGCAGCGGGTCTGGCCGCTTTGGCTGGTTTGACCGCGGGCTTTTCCTTTATGCGGTTTTTGAGAGTCAGTTCCCTGGTCTTCTCCTCGTCCTGATCGGCTTCCACGAGTTCCACCAGTTCTATCACCTCTTCTTCGGCTGAACCCTCATCACCAGCCAATTCTTCGAGGTCAAAGTTGAGCAGTTCGTCTTCCGTATCCAGCTGCTCTTTCTGCGATTGGGGCTTTTTTGCCATTGCAGGGCTCCACCTGTTGGAATTTGATTCTTTAATCTAACAAAATTTTACTATTGGTAACATAACTCCCTGTTTCTGTCAAGAATATTTCCTATTGTCCTTAGCTTGAGATCAGTGTGAGTGAACGTGCTTAGCAATCAAAGGCGTCCCGTCCGTCGTCCACTGTCCGTCGTCCATTGGCAGTTGGCAGGTCGCCCTTCACAGTTGGCCGCTGCTATCAAGACCTCGGAGTAATGGAGAACTGGAGTGCTAGAGTGATGGTTTAAACCCAATACTCCATCACTCCGTCACTCCAACACTCCCAAAAATTTTTTTGATTTCCGTCACATTCTGTTTGACAAGCCGGACGAAAAGGGTATATTTGCGCGTTCATAGTTTCACCTTCCAGTTTCAATATCGCAAAGAACGCCTCTAGCAGGAACAGTTGTATAATTAAGGATAGATCGAATGGCGATCGCGGATTACATTCCGATCCTGGTCATGATGGTGCTGGCGGGTTTTCTGGTGGTCTTCTTCTGGCTTGCCTCCGAATTCCTGGGCCCCTACCAGAGAGGCGGCGTCACCAAGCAGATGCCTTTCGAATGCGGCCACCCTTCGGAGGGCTTCAGGCCCAAGCGCTTCGCCGTCAAGTTTTACGGTATCGCCGTTCTCTTCATCCTCTTCGACATTGAAGCGGTTTTCCTTTATCCCTGGGCGGTCGTGCTGAACGAGCTCAAGCTCTTTGCCCTCATCGAGATGATCATTTTCATCGCGATCCTTTTCGTCGCCCTGGGGTATGTCTGGGCCAAAGGCGGTCTGGAATGGGATTAGAGACAAAACTCCAGAGCATCCCCGCGGTTGCCTCTAAGGTTGAGTTCTTCATCAACTGGGCGCGGAAGTGGTCGCTTTTCCAGTACCCCTTTGTCACGGCCTGCTGCGGCATGGAGTTCATGAGCACGGCCTGTTCCCATTACGACATTGCGCGGTTCGGTGCGGAATTCCCGCGTTTCACACCGCGCCAGGCGGATTTTCTGCTCGTGGTGGGGACCATTTCCCACAAGCAGGCCCCCATCCTTCGCCGCGTGTATGAGCAGATGTGCGCTCCCAAATGGGTCGTGGCCTTCGGCGCCTGTGCGTGCACCGGCGGTTTCTACGACAATTACGCCACCGTGCAGGGAACAGACAAGGTCATCCCCGTGGACGTGTACATCCCCGGATGCCCGCCCCGGCCGGAGATGGTCCTTGACGGACTGATGAAACTGCAGGATCTGATCCAGAAGGAAAAGCTCGACGAACACCTGCGGCACCCGAAATACAAGCCCTTGATGCCTTAAGGCGGTTAAAGACCAGGAAATGAGCATCGAAGCAGTCGAAAAAATCAAAGCGAGATTCCCCGAGGCTGTAGAAGAGCTGCACGGCCAGGCCGGAGACGACACGGTTCGCGTCCAGCGCGATTCCTGGTTCACCGTCCTCGAGTTCGTGCGCAAGGCTCTGGGCTTTGATCTTTTCGTGGATCTCACTGCAGTGGATTACCTCGCCAGGGAAGAGGGCTTGCCCCGGTTTGAAGTCGTCGTCCACCTCCGGAACATGACCACAGGCAAGCGGATCAGGGTCAAGTCGCGAGTGCCGGAATCTGATCCTTCTATCCAGAGTTTGAGCCCGATCTGGAAAGGGGCGAACTGGTTCGAGCGGGAGTGCCACGAAATGTACGGCATCCTATTTAAGGATAGCCCGGATCTTCGCCATCTTCTGCTCTACGACGAGTTCGAGGGCCATCCGCTGCGAAAGGACTACCCCATTGACAAACGCCAGCCGCGCATCCCTCTCCTCTCCTCGGAGGAGCGGAGATTCAGCAGGCCGGCGGATGAAACCCCCCACGGGCATGGGCCGGGATTTCAGGAAAAACCATAGGGAAGAGATCGCATGACCGTTGACAGCAGCAAAGACCTCCACACCGATTACATCGAAGTCATGATGGGCCCTTCCCATCCGGCCATGCACGGCATTACCCAGATCAAGCTGTTCCTGGACGGAGAGACCATCATCTCGGCAGACGTGGAACCCGGGTACCTCCACCGCGGTTTCGAGAAGGAGTGCGAGGACCACCGCTGGAACCAGATCGTTCCTTACACGGACCGGCTCAACTACGTCTCTCCCCTGATCAACAATGTGGCCTATGTCATGGCCGTTGAAAAACTCTGCGGCATCAAACCCACGCCCCGGTGTGACTACCTGCGGGTCATCCTTTCCGAGATGAACCGCCTCACCGACCATCTGACCTGCGTCGGCGCTGCGGTCATGGAGCTGGGCGCCTTCAGCGGCTTCCTCTACTTTGTCAAGGCCAGAGAGCTTTATTACGACCTGATGGAGAGCGTGACCGGCGCAAGAGTCACGTATTCGTGGACCCGGGTCGGCGGCATGCGGTGGGACATCCCTGAAGGGTTTGAAGCCCAGTCCTACGCGGCGATCAAGGAAACCCGCCGGATTCTAAAGGAGATCGACGGCCTCTTCACCAAGAACCGCCTCTTTCTCGACCGCGTGGTGGACGTTGGAGTGATCAGCCGGGAAGACGCCATCAGCTACGGCATCACTGGCCCCTTCCTCCGCTCCACAGGCGTGGCTTATGATGTTCGCAAGGCCCACCCCTACGCCGCCTACAGCGAGGTCGAGTTTGAAATCCCGGTGGGCGAAAACGGCGACTGTTTTGACCGGTACATGGTGCGGATGGCCGAGATGGAGCAGAGCATGCGCATCATCGAGCAGGCCCTCGGCAAGCTGCCCAAAGGCCCGGTGAACGTGGAAGACCCACGCTTCATCTTTCCGCCCAAGCAGGCGGTCTACACGACCATTGAAGGCATGATCAACCACTTCAGGTTGGTTTATGACGACGTGCACCCGCCCAAGGGCGAGGCTTACGGGTATGCGGAAGGCGGAAATGGCGAAGTGGGTTTTTATGTGGTCTCGGACGGCGGCAACAAGCCGGTGAAATGTCGTGTGCGGCCTCCCTGTTTTACGATCGTGGCCGCTATGGGCAAAATCCTGGAAGGCCACATGGTGGCGGACATTGTCCCCATCTACGGTTCCGTGAACATGATCGGCGGGGAGATGGATCGATAACATGAGTCTTGAATTCTCAGCCACAGCCAAGCAGGAACTGGACCGCATCTTCGGCCGGTACACGACCAAGCAAGCGGCCTTGCTGCCTGCGCTCTACCTGGCCCAGCGGGAATTCGGGTATGTCAGCCCGGAAGCCATGGAGTACGTGGCAGGAATCGTGGGCGTGAGCCCGACCCGTGTCTATGAAGTGGCAACCTTTTACACGATGTACAACAAGCAGCCGGTTGGGAAGTACTTCATCCAGGTCTGCACCAATATCTCCTGTGCGCTTCGGGGAGGCATGGATCTCTTCGCGTACCTCTCCAAGAAGTTGGGCATTGCCGAAGGCCAGACCACCAAGGACGGCCGCTACACGCTGGTGAAGGTGGAGTGCCTGGGCGCCTGCGGCAACGCGCCCATGATGCAGGTCAACGACGACTATTATGAAGATCTCACGCCGGCCAAGGTGGACGAGATCTTGAAGAGCATGACGTAACGCTCGAATCCGGTGTGACTGAACGACCATGGCAAACGACGATTACAAAATCCTGAGCCGAAACTGGGGAAAACCTGATTCCCACAAGCTGGAGACCTACCTTCAGTCCGGCGGATACGAGGCGGCCAAGAAGGCCATGGCCATGGAGCCCCAAACCGTGGCGCAAACCGTGCTCGATGCAGGCTTGCGCGGCAGGGGCGGTGCGGGATTCCCCACGGGCCGGAAGTGGCTCTTCATGCCCAAGGACGACCGGCCCAGATACCTCTGCGTGAACGCCGATGAAGGAGAGCCCGGCACCTTCAAGGACCGGGACATCATGCGCTACGATCCCCACATGCTCCTCGAGGGGATCCTCATCGCGTGCTGGGCCATGCAGGCTCACACCTCCTACATTTACGTCCGGGGAGAGTTTACCGAGCCGCAGCGACGGCTGGAAGCCGCGATCGAAGAAGCCTACGCCAAAGGCCTCCTGGGGAACCGTAGCCTTGGAACCGATTTCCGCCTCGACGTACACGTTCACTCGGGCGCAGGCGCTTATGTGTGCGGAGAGGAAACAGCCCTCATCAACAGCATTGAAGGGAAAAAAGGACAGCCGAGAATCCGGCCGCCCTTCCCGCCCCAGCGCGGCGTCTTTGACATGCCCACCACGGTGAACAACGTGGAGAGCATTGCCTCGACTCCCTACATCATCGCCAACGGCCCTGAGGCTTACCGGAAGTTCGGAACAGAGAAAAGCCCGGGCACCAAGCTCTTCTGCGTTTCCGGCCATGTGAACAAGCCCCAGGTGATTGAACTGCCTCTGGGCGTGCCCCTCATGGAGCTCATCGACAATCATTGCGGAGGCATGCTGAAAGGCATGAAACTCAAGGCCGTGATCCCGGGCGGCAGTTCCACGCCGGTTCTGACCGCAGCGGAATGCCAGAAGGTGACCCTAGATTACGAGGCCCTGGCTGCTGCGGGGTCCATGCTCGGAAGCGGTGCCGTGATTGTGATGGCGGAAGGGACCTGCATGGTGACCACCCTTCACGTGCTCACCCACTTTTACGCCCATGAGTCCTGCGGCCAGTGCACCCCCTGCAGAGAGGGGACAGGCTGGATGGCCCAGATCACAGGCCGCATCGTGAAGGGAAAAGGCAAGATCGAGGACCTGGACCTGCTCCTTTCCCTGGCCAACGGGATGTTCGGCCGCACCATCTGCCCTCTGGCCGATGCGGCGGTAGGGCCGGTGAGCAGTTTTATCGGAAAATTCCGACAGGAGTTCGAAGACTATATCCGGACACAAAAAGGACCGAAGGAAAAACCTTACCCGGTCAAGTGGACGTCTTAAGAGAAGAAGTCGAATCAACCTATGCCGAAAATCAAGATCAACGGTCGCGAATTGGAGGTTGCAGAGGGGATCACGATCCTGGAAGCCGCCCTTTCAAACGGCATCTACATCCCCCACTTCTGCTACCATCCTCACCTTGCCATAAGCGGGAACTGCCGCATGTGCCTGGTCGATGTGAAGCCGGGCCCGCCCAAGCTCTCTATTTCGTGCGCCACGACCGTCGCCGAAGGCATGGAGATCGAAACGGAAAACGAGAAGGTGCGGGCCGCCAGGGCTGCGGTCATGGAATTCATTCTCAAGAACCATCCCCTGGACTGCCCCATTTGCGATCAGGCCGGCGAGTGCGTGCTCCACGAGTACTACATGAAGTACGACCTCATGCCTTCCCGCCTTTTATCGCCGGAAGACAAGGTCAAGAAGCAGAAGCGCCGGCGACTCGGCAAGCACGTGGTGCTGGACTCCGAGCGCTGCATCCTGTGCACGCGGTGCATCCGTTTCGTGCGCAACGTTTCCGGCGACGAAAGCCTTGCCATGGTCAAGCGTTCGGACAAAATGGAGATCACCACCTTCCCGGGCAAGACCGTGGACAACCCCTACAGCCTCTGCCTCACGGATGTTTGCCCTGTGGGCGCCTGGACCAGTGCGGATTTTCGGTTCAAACAGAGGGTCTGGTTCCTGCAGCCCTCGGCTTCCATTTGCCCCCACTGCAGCAGGGGCTGCAACATCTGGATCGATCACAGGAGTGAAGAAGCGTTTCGCATTCGACCGCGGGTGAATGTTCAGGTCAACGAGGCCTGGGCCTGCGACGAGGGAAGACTCAACTATCATCTCATCAACGACGATCGCCTGACCGTGCCCAGGGTCAGCAACGGAAGCGGCCAAAAGGAAGCTTCATGGAAAGAGGCGCTCAAGGCTGCCGGGGAGTTGATGGCAGAAGCAGGAGAGAATCTCTCTGTCATCGTTTCCGCAAGCCTGTCCCTTGAAGAAGGAAAAGCCCTTCTCTCACTTCAGGAAATTCTGGGCGCCAAGGTGATGCTCAACACAGGGACACCCGGGTGGGAAGACAACCTTCTGCGCCAGAGCGACAGAAACGCAAACACCAAGGGCCTCACAGACCTCGGGATAGCGGAACCCCTGGACACGGGGATCGATGAATCGGCAGTTGTCGTTCTTTTCGAGACCCTCGGCTCTGCGCCCCTTCCTGAGGGATTGCCTGCGCCGGCCGTCGTCATCTCCCCTTCTGTGACGCCCGCCGTGAAGGCGGCCAAGGTCGCGCTTCCCGCAGCCTCCTATGCGGAGACGGCTGGAACGGTCGTGAATTCTATGGGTCTCTCGCAAAGCTATGCGCCAGCCTTGAAACCCAAAGGCCAGGCCCTGAGCCATTCTGAGATCATCGGGAAGCTGGCTGCAGCCGTGCAGAAGGCGAGCGAGTGAGGATTTGAGGAACAGAGGATGACGCTCGACATACTCTTTCAAATGGTCGTATCCGCAATCTGGGCAATCGCGATTTTCGCGGGCGTGGCCAACCTGGCCGGTCTCTGCACCTGGGTTGAGCGGAAGCTGTCCTCCATGATCCAGGACCGGATCGGCCCCAACCGGGCCAATGTGCGCCTCTTCGGCACCAACATCACGCTGATCGGTCTGCTCCACCCCATTGCAGACGCAGTGAAGATGTTCATGAAGGAAGATTTTGTCCCGGCAGGAGCCAACAGGGTGCTCCACACCCTGGCTCCCATGATCTGCCTTTTCATTCCCTTCGTGGTCTTCTGCGTTCTGCCCTTTGTGGGTCCTCTCCACATCCAGTGGAAAGATATTCCCGCCGACAGCCTCTGGCTGATCGGTTCCCTGTTCCCCGGCGATGCCCTTCACCTTTCCGACTACACGCTCTACTTCATCGTCGCGGACCTGGACATGGGCATGCTCTTTGTCTTCGGCATCGCGAGCCTCGGCGTTTACGGGGTCCTTCTCGCAGGCTACTCTTCGAACAACAAGTTCAGTTTCCTGGGAGCCCTCCGGGCCGCCAACCAGATGATCGGCTATGAAGTCGCCCTGGGCCTTACGGCCGTAGGGGTCTTCATGGTCTATGGAAGCCTCTCCCTCAACACCATCGTGGAGCAGCAGGGGAAACTCCTCTGGGGAATCATCCCCCTGTGGGGCATCTTCACCCAGTTTCCCGCTTTCCTGCTCTTTTTGGCCTGCGGCATGGCGGAGATCAAGAAAATCCCCTTTGACCTGCCCGAGGGAGAAAGCGAGATCATTGCAGGCTATTTCCTGGAGTATTCTAGCCTCAAGTTCACCATGTTCCTTTTCGCCGAATACGTGGAGATGATCCTGCTCTCCGCCATCCTCACCGTTCTCTTTTTCGGAGGCTGGCAGATTCCCTGGATCGACGGACAAGGCTATCACTTCTGGCAGTGGGCCGGGCCGTGGGCCGGCACGTGGCTGGCTCAGAACCTCGGTCTCAATGTTCTGAGAATCCTGATCGCCCTGCTCCAGGGCGCGAAATTCACCGTGTTCCTCTGTGTGTGGATCTACCTCCTGTTCATGATCCGGTGGACCTATCCCAGGGTGCGGTACGATCAACTGATGAAGATGGGGTGGAAGATGATCCTGCCTCTGGCTCTTCTGAATATCATTGCTACAGGTGCGGTTCTGGCCGTGTTGCGGGGGTGGATCTGATGGGCAAAAAACCTAGAAAATACACCCCGTGGGAAAGAATCTATTACCCGGAAGTCGGTCGCGGGATGGGGATTACTTCCCGGCATTTCTGGGCCAACCTTCTTGGCTTTATTCCCGGGATCGGCTGGATGATCCGAAAAACTCCCGGCCTGAACACTTTTCTCAAACAGGAAGTGGTCACCTTCCAGTGGCCCGAGCAGAAACGGCCTATCTCCGAGCGCTGGCGGGGACGCCACCGCCTGAACAAGAGAGAAGACGGCCACGAAAAGTGTGTGGCCTGCATGTGTTGCGCCACGATCTGCCCTTCGGAGTGCATCCACATCGTGGCAGCAGAGAGCGACGACCCGGCCGTGGAAAAATACCCGGCCGTCTTTGAAATAGACCTTTTCCGATGCGTTTTCTGCGGAATGTGCGTGGAGGCCTGTCCGTGCAACGCGATTCTCATGGACACCCAGGACATGATCCTGTGCAAAACCACCCCCAACGATTTAGTGATGACCAAGAAACAGCTCCTGGACTGGTAAGATGCTCACAGACTGGATATACGCCATTGCTTTTTTCGTGACCGCTGCCGCCACCGTGGCATCGGCCCTCATGGTGGTGCTCCACCGCAATCCGGTGATCAACGCCCTTTACCTGGTGCTGTGCTTCTTCGGAGTGGCTGTGCTTTACGTGCTCCTGGAGTCGCATTTCCTGGCTGCGCTCCAGGTTCTCCTTTATGCAGGCGCTGTCCTGGTGTTGTTCCTGATGATCATCATGCTGATCCGCTTGGATCAGGAACAGCTGAGGAAGGTGCAGCCCAAGCCCGGCAAAGCCCTGGCTGTGGCCGCAGCCCTCGGCGTGATCCTCGTTTTGATCGGGGTGGCCCACTCCCTGAGCAATCCCTCCTCGCAAAGAGGCCCGTTCCTTCTTCAGAGAGAGCAGCCCGAGCGAATGGCCGCGTTTTTGCTCGACCTCGGGGAGCGACGGGCGAATCTGAACGTGGCGCCCCAGAAAGAACCTCTTTCGGAAAGCGACAAGGTCCAGCTCGCGACTCAGGCTCTGACCGCTTTGGCCAAACCGGAAACCATGGCCAAGGCGCAGTGGCCGGAACCTTTCCGCTCCATGAAACCGGACAGGATTGAATCTCTCAGGAAGGGCCTGCTTGCAGGACTCACCCGCCAGTGGACTCTGGCCCAGCTCAGCGCACCGGCCGGGTTCAAAGAGTTGAACCGAGCGGACATTGCGGCCTTTATCCGGACCGCGGCCAAGGCAAGGCTTACCCAGTTGCAGGAATTCGGCACCACGGCTTCCGTGGGAAGGGATCTCTTTTCAAGGTATCTCCTTCCCTTTGAAGCGGCGAGCATTCTGCTTCTGGCAGCCATCGTCGGGGTGCTGCTCCTGGCCAGGAAAAACCCTGAGCAAGGAGGTTCCCGATGAGCCCCATCGTCATTGGACTCGATCACTTTCTTGCTCTTTCCGCGGTTCTCTTCGGGATCGGCATGATCGGGGCCCTGGTTCGCAGAAATGCCATTACCGTGTTCATGAGCATCGAGCTGATGCTCAACTCCGTGAACCTCGCCTTTGCGGCTTTTGCCTATTACCGGTGGGACACCACCGGCCAGGTCTTTGTCTTTTTGGTCATGGTGGTTGCCGCTTGCGAGGTGGCCGCAGGACTGGCCATCATCCTCGCTCTGTTCCGCAACAAGGAGACCGTGAACCTGGATGAGCTTAATGTGATGAGATGGTGATTGAATGGAACACGCGGTTCACATCGCTGCTGTAACCCGGGCTTACCTCGTTTGGATCCCGCTCCTGCCCCTTCTGGGATTCCTGTTTAACGGGATCGGCTGGATCCTTCTGAGGGAAAAGCTTTCCCGCACCGTGGTGAATTGGGTCGCCTGCCTGACCGTGGCTGGGAGCTTCCTCTTCTCTGTCTGGGGTTTTTTCGATCTCATGTCCCTGCCCGTGGGCTCTTACCTTCACCAGGAGGCCTTTGACTGGGTCGTGATGGGAGATCTCTCCGCGCCCTTCGGCCTGGTGCTGGATCGCCTCTCTGCGGTCATGTGCCTGGTGGTTACGGGAGTGGGCGGATTGATCCACCTCTATTCCACAGGCTACATGGGTCACGACCATGCCTTTGCCCGATACTTTGCGTACCTGAACCTCTTCACCTTTGCCATGCTCATCCTGGTGATGGGCGCCAACATCCTGCTCATGTTCGTGGGGTGGGAAGGCGTGGGCCTCTGCTCCTACCTCCTCATCGGCTTCTGGTACGAGGATGAAGCAAAAGCCATTGCCGGGCAAAAGGCCTTTATCGTAAACCGGATCGGAGACTTCGGTTTTCTGATCGGGATTTTCACGCTTTTCCTTTTCACGGGCCAGCTCGACTTCTACGGCATGAGAGCCTGGATGGCGGATCCCACGAACGCGGAGTTCCTGACCAAGGGCACGCTCCTGGGCGTCTCCATCGCGACGTTCATAGGCATTGCTCTCTTCGTGGGCGCAACAGGTAAATCCGCGCAGCTTCCCCTCTATGTGTGGCTCCCTGACGCCATGGCAGGCCCCACCCCTGTTTCCGCCCTGATCCACGCGGCCACCATGGTGACGGCCGGAGTGTACATGATCGGCAGGATGAGCTTTCTCTATGTGCTCACCCCTGAGGCGCTCGCGATTGTGGCAGCAGTCGGAATCGCCACGGCCATCTTCTCCGCCACCATCGGTTTGACCCAGAACGACATCAAGAAAGTCCTGGCCTACTCCACCGTGAGCCAGCTCGGTTACATGTTTGCGGCCATGGGCGTGGGCGCTTATGCGGCAGGCATCTTTCACCTCACCACCCACGCTTTTTTCAAGGCCCTGCTCTTCCTGGGCGCAGGCTCCGTGATCCACGGCCTCTCCGGGGAGCAGGACATGCGGAAGATGGGAGGGCTCTCTTCGAAGATGCCGATCACTTTCATGACCATGCTGGCCGCGTGGCTGGCCATTGCAGGGATCTTTCCTTTTGCAGGCTTTGTCTCAAAAGACGAGATTCTCTGGAAGGCCTTTTCCAACTCGGTTCACGCGACGACGTTTAACACGGCTGTGTACGTGGTCGGATTGGTGGCCGCTGGACTTACCGCCATCTACATGACCCGGCTCATGATGATGACCTTCATGACCAAGAGCCGCATGGAACACGACGTGGAGCACCACGTCCACGAATCTCCGTGGTCTATGGCCCTGCCCCTCGTCATCCTGGCCGTGCTCTCCGTTCTCGGCGGGTTCTTGAACTGGCCCAAGGCTCTCGGCGGCAGCGCCCTTTTCGAGCACTGGCTTGAGCCCATGTGGCCCACGGTGCACGAGGCAGGAGCCCATGCGTTCAGCCATGCCCTGGAATACGGGCTCATGGCTCTTTCGGTGGGCATTGCGCTTACGGCCATCGTGGTCGTCATTTTCCTGTACCGCTCGCACACGGACAAAATCAAAGCTTTTGCCGAACACATGCACCTTTTCTACGAAGCGAGCCTCAACAAGTACTGGGTGGATGAGATTTACAAGGCCCTGATCATTGATCCTTTAAAACTCTTCTCCGACAAGGTCCTTTTCCGCTTCGTGGACGTGGGGATTGTGGACGGCGCGGTCAACGGGGTCGGGAGCGTGACCAGGCTTTGGGCTGAGCTCTGGAAGAGGATGCAGTCCGGCCAGGTCCAGACCTATGCCCTGTACATGGTGTTCGGGGTCTTGCTCGTGCTGTGCGTTCATTTTGGTTTACGCTGATAGGATGGTGACGTGGAGAACTGGCTTTTAACAATCATTCTTTTCATTCCTCTGGCGGGAGCGTTTTTTGTCCTTCTCTCTCCCTCTGAATCGCACAGCGCGATCCGGCGCATCTCCCTCTGGACCATGGTCGCGGACCTTGTGCTCGGCATTGTCCTCTTCTTTCAGTTCGACCCCAACCTTTACGAGATGCAGTTCACCGAACTGAAAGCCCGGTGGTTCGACATCGGAGGTCTGACCGTCAACTACAGTGTCGGGATGGATGGGATCAGCTTTCTCCTCGTGGAACTGACGCTTCTCCTCGGCCCTGTGGTGATTCTCTCCTCCTGGTCGGCCATTAAGGAAAGGGTCAAGGAATACCACATCCTCCTGCTCGTCCTCCAGACAGGCATGATCGGCGCCTTTGTGGCCCTGGACTTCTTCCTCTTCTACGTGTTCTGGGAACTGATGCTGATTCCCATGTACTTCCTGATCGGCATCTGGGGCGGGGGACGAAAGATCTACGCCGCCATCAAGTTCTTTCTTTTCACCATGGCAGGCTCGGTCCTCATGCTCGTCGCCATTGTTTACGTGGTCATTCAGCCGGAGCTCAGGACCTTTGACGTCGTGGCGATCACCAACAGCCTCGCCGAGCATCCTCTGAGACCGGACCTCCAGATCCTTCTTTTTGCCGCCTTTGCCGTGGCCTTTGCCATCAAAGTGCCCATGTTCCCTTTCCACACATGGCTTCCCGATGCGCACGTGGAGGCCCCCACCGCAGGGTCCGTGATCCTCGCCGGGGTGCTCCTCAAGATGGGAACCTATGGCTTCATCCGTTTTGCCATGCCCCTTTTTCCCTACGCGGTTTACGAGTCCATGATCGTCGTCATGGTCCTGGCCCTGATCGGCATCATCTACGGCGCCCTGGTCTCCATGATGCAGGACGACGTCAAGAAACTCGTGGCCTATTCCAGCGTGAGCCACCTCGGCTTCGTGATGCTCGGGCTTTTTGCCCTGACCTCCGAAGGCGTTCAGGGCGCCCTCATCCAGATGGTCAATCACGGCCTCTCCACCGGCGCCCTCTTCCTCCTGGTCGGCGTCATCTATGAGCGGCGGCACACCCGGCTCATCGCGGAGTTCGGCGGGCTCTCCAAGGTCATGCCTCTCTATGCGGTCTTCTTCATGGTGGTGATGCTCTCCTCCGTCGGCCTCCCGGGTCTCAACGGGTTCGTGGGAGAGTTTCTGATCCTGATAGGCACCTACACCTCCCACATTCCCTATGCCAAATACTATGCCGTGCTCGCTGCGACGGGCGTGATCTTTGCCGCCTGCTACATGCTCTGGATGTTCCAGCGGGTCATGTTCGGCCCCATCACGAACGACAAGAACAAAAACCTGCCCGACTTGAACAAACGGGAGATCGTGTACCTGACCATGATCCTAGTGTTCATCGTCTGGATAGGAGTTTACCCGAAGACTTTTCTGGACCGGTCTCAGGCCACCATCGATCACACTATCCTCCTGATCGACAAAGGGCACAAGCAGACCCTGGCTCAATGGAACCCGCAAAGCGCCCAGGAAAGCATTCTGTTTGCACTCAAAGGACAAAGGCAATGATCCCTTCCCTGGCAACCTACGACTTTCTGTCGATCCTGACACCGATCCTTCTGGCCTTCGCGGCCCTGGGCGCCATGGTCCTGGATGCCATGGGTTCCGTGGCAGCCCTGTTGCTGAATGCCTCTGTCCTCAAGTACCGATCCAAGGTGGTCGGCGCCTTCACTTTGATCAGCCTCCTCGTGATCCTTGTTGTGGGGTGGATTGTCGGACTGCCTCCCTGGCTGGGTGCCTCCGTGCCCTCTGCAGGCGCCTTTTTTGACCAGGTTCTTCCTGACGGCTACACCCTATTCTTCAACACGCTCTTTTTCATCGCCGCCCTGGCTGCCACGATTCTTTCCCTGTCGTACTGGGATGCGAGCCAGGAAAGAGGCGAATACTACATCCTGCTCCTTCTCTCGGTGATCGGAATGAGCCTCATGGCTTCGGCCCATGACCTCCTCATCTTTTTCGTAGGCCTTGAGACTATGTCCATTTCGATCTACGTGCTAGTGGGGAGCGAGCGCAAGAACGTGCGTTCCAACGAGGCCGCCATCAAGTACCTTCTCCTCGGCGCCTTTGCCTCTGCTGTGCTGCTCTACGGGATGGCCCTGCTCTACGGGATGACCGGCAGCATCGGGTACAAAGACATGGCCCTTGGCGTCGCCAACATCCTTTTGACGGGCGATGCCACGTCAAAGCTTGTGTTGATGGTGGGAATAAGCCTTCTCCTGGTAGGCCTCTTTTTCAAAGTGGCTGCCGTGCCTTTTCACATGTGGACCCCGGATGTCTATGAAGGCGCGCCCACTCCCATCACAGGCTTCATGGCCACTGGAGTGAAGGCTGCCGCCTTTGCAGCGCTTGTGAGGCTTTTCATCACGGCTTTTGCCCCGCTCTGGTCCCAGGAGACTCTGCTGGCCGTTCTTTTTATCCTCGCCGTGCTCACCATGACTCTCGGAAATGTGACCGCCATTGCGCAGAGCAACGTGAAGCGCATGCTCGCTTATTCCAGTATCGCTCACGCGGGGTATCTCCTTGTGGGAGTGGCGGCCCTTGCAGCCACCGGCGTGCCCCTGAGCGGAGCCGGGATGTCCACGATTTTTTCATCGGGGTCCAGCATCCTGTTTTATCTCCTGGCTTACACCTTTATGACCCTCGGAGCCTTCGGAGTGCTCGTCGCTCTGGAGCGTGAAAAACAGGCTGCCCAGACCCTGGAGACTCTTTCCGGTCTTTCGATTCGCAGGCCCGGACTGGCAGCCCTCATGGCCATTTTCATGTTCTCCCTGACCGGGGTGCCGCCCTTTATCGGATTCGCCGCGAAGTTCTACATCATCCAGTCCGCCGTGACCACAGAGCTCTATGTCCTTGCCGTGATCATGGTCGTGAACTCGGCGATCTCCGCATACTATTACCTGAGAATCCTGGTGGTCATGTACATGCAGCCCGGTGAGCGCCTCACCATCACCAGTCCTACCCTGCCCTTCGGCACCTACGTGGTCAACGGGGTCATGGCAGCGGCCGTCCTTGTCATCGGCGTGTTCCCAGAGATGGTCATGCCTCTTATTGGAGAGATTTTTGACAAGGGCATGTTCTATTTCCCCCTGGGCAAATAGCCGGCTTTCAGCAGTCAGCCTTCAGCTTTCAGCTTCTTATGTGCGCGCAAGGAGAGGATCTGGTTTCGCCTTTTTTCCTCCGTAGGGCGGTCCACCGCGACCGCCATTTCTTCCCCGTTCATTTTCCCTTCCCTCTTTGCTGAAGGGGGATTGAGGCTTGCCCGCCTCTGGTGGGGGGATTTCACCCTTCTGCGTATTCATACTCTTGTCATTCCGGCGAATGCCGGAATCCAGAGGCCTTTGTCTCTAATTCTCGCGTAGCCCTTTTCTGCCTTCTCCACGAGAGACTCCCATTTCCGTGTTGACCTGGCTCCCTAAAGCTGGTACATCTTGAACGATATCGTGGGCGATTAGCTCAGGTGGATAGAGCGTTGGTCTCCGGAACCAAAGGTCGCGCGTTCGAGTCGCGCATCGCCCACCAGCACCACACAAGGCTCTTCACGGTTTTCCTGAAGTTTTGGTTTAAGCATTTCACGGTACTCGGGTGCAGCTGGGGTGCAGCCTTTTTGTCCAGTTCATCAACCTCGTTTTTCTTCAAGCCTGGGATCCAATCAGAATAAACGTCAAGGGTGAGTTTCGGGGAATGGTGTCCCAGCTGTTTGCTCACGTCCAGGATGTTATCCCCCTTGGCGATCCTGAGGGTCGCATAGGTATGCCGGAGAGAGGGAACCGTGACCCGTCTGAGCTTGGCCTTTTCCAGCGCCTTTTAGAATATCCTCTCTCTTAGGTTTGCAATATCAAAGCGCCTGTGCCATCATCGTTGTAGAACAGCCATTCCGGAGGCTCATCCCAGCCCTTCCTGAGCGCTTCCTTCTTCCTGTCTACAAGATACCTCTGAAGGACTTCAGCCAGCTGCGGAGACATATCCACACGTCTCTTCTTTCCGCTCTTGGGTGTCTAGCGACTTGAATTGCCAATCGCCCGCTTTCATAACTGGCTCAAAATTTAAGTATACGATACTGATCATGCCCTTTTTTGCGGGTAACCCGAGGATTATGATTTCACTGGTATGATCAGGTTCCGGGTCAGGTCGCCAATCTCGCGGGGTTGCAATACACCGACGAACCAAGAAAGACTTCCATGGAAGGCCATTCAAATCTTTTCGAATGGACCATCCTTCTGGATCCGATCCCCCTCAGAGCTTGGTTATGCCAAACAATTACCCACCCTGATTCACCGCTTTAGAAGTGTGTAAAGCTTTACCATTAAATGGCAATCCCTTAGCCATGAAATTGGTAGTTTCTTACATACAAAACTATATGTTCTAAAGCTTACCCTCATAGCTAGTTGAAATTAAATGCAAAAAGTCTCCCTTCCTTTTTGGCATAACCTTTGCCTTTGAAGAATATATGATTGAAAACCTGGGAAGTGCTTATCTGCAAATTGGGCAGGAACTACTGCAAGAGATGGAAAGAACCTAAGCGACCCAAGAGGGGGGAACACCTGTGATCTCGATTTACATCGAACTGGTAGTCGTAACGCCAGTCTTTATGGAAGGAGGCCAAACATGGATATCGGAATCAAGGTTGAGTGGTGCAGAAATCCGATCAAACTGGAGTTAGTTAGACACGTCATCCCTTTGCTCGGTTTCTGCTGTTTTCTCGCATGTCTGTTCGGATATGGCTGGGCCTGGAAGGCGTTTGAGAACGGAATTCTTCGCTGAAAAAACGTAAAGCCAACACGTCAGGGGAGCTCTAGTGCAGCTTCACCAGGGATGTGCCCACTGATCGGGTCGGGTTGACTCTTAACAAGTTGCATTTGACGGCGCTAAAGCACCGCTATCGAACCGAACGTTGACGATTTCTCCTTCTAACTGGCGTCCAAAGACACACCTGTGAATTGAAGATTACGATACGAAGCGCAGCTTGTTGCCGGAATGAGGTTTCGACACAATTCTTGTCAGATGGTGCCGATAATGGGGAATGTTTTCCTTGTCGACATCTTAATTTAACGCAATAGAAGTCATTCGAAATTATTTTTTTTACCTTTAAGTCATGGCAGGGATTTCGCAATCCCATGCATTGGAAGAGTTATGTCTTGCGCAGAACGGGGCAAATCCTTTGAAAAAAATTCTAATTATCGATGATCAGCAGAGTATTCGCATGATCCTCTCCATGCTCTTGTCAGACATGGGATACGTCGTAGAAGTTGGTCAAAACGGTGAAGAAGGCATCCAGCTATTCAATGACCATTCCGATATTGCCCTGGTCATCACTGACATCCGGATGCCGAAGATGGATGGCAACGAAGTAGCAAGGCACATTAGAGCCTCGTATCGGGCGAACACTCCCTTGGTTGCAATTACAGGCTTTCCTGATGAAGCCCAGGTGAACCTGTTTGATTACAGACTGGTCAAGCCATTCAAGTTAGAAACCCTATGCGGAATAGTCGCCCGATTAGAAGCTATCGATTCCCCAAAACCCCAGGCTCTCGGAAGCAGATTATAGACAGCGCGAGCCGAAGCATGGTCTCTTCGCTTTGCCGAATTGGCTGAATCGGTACCTCCTCAATTTTACACACGTTAATCGTGGGCTCTCGATCCCATCTCAGAATTCAACATAACGATACGCAGTCAGGACCCTCACCCATCCTGCCCTCTCCCACAGATAGCAATGCAAGAGAATGAAGCTCCCCGCAGCAAGCTGCGGGGTATCTCTGGAGCGGAATTGCGCCGAAGCCCCACCCGCCTTCGCTCTCACGAGCTACGGCGCGGTCGCCTCGCCATTCCTCTCTGCAGCAAGCTGCAGAGAGGAATGGCGAAGGCGAATGAACCACAATAGGGTGGGCTGACCTTTCGCCTGACCGCAAGTGCGAATTTCCAATACTCAAGCCTGAAAAAAGTGACTTCCTTTTACCTCACCTTACCTCGCCCTGAATCGCCAGCAAGGCAACATGTCGACATTGATAATTATTGACTTCTCGCACTACCCTTTTCATAGTGCAGCGGGCATGGAACAGCCAGGCTAGCCCCAGAGGCGGCACATGGCCCACCGAGGGCAGTATTTCCAATCAAACGAGGCAAGGGCATATGTGGAATACGAAGGCAAGACGATGGATAAAACCAACAGCTGGCCTTTTGGTCTTGGGCGGCCTGACTTGGGCTGGCGCCTCATATGATCTTTTTCGGTATGTCTCTCTTGAACAAGTCCGTTCAATGGTGCAATCCCTTGGTGCCTATGGCCCGGTTGCGTTTGTGGGGCTCTGCGTTGGGGCGGTACTCCTCCACCTACCGGAAATTGTGCTCATCGCCATAGGAGGTGTCCTGTTTGGCTCTGTCAACGGATTCCTCCTGGGGTGGATCGGCTCTGTGGCGGGCTCGACCTGCTCGTTTCTTATCGCCCGGTATTTCATGCGGGATGCGGTCCGGCGGGCACTGCTGTCCAGATTCAAGCGCATTCAGGCCTTCGACGAGCGTCTGGCGCGCCGGGGATTCAGGACGATCCTTCTGCTGCGGTTCGCACTTTTCATGGCGCCACCGCTCAACTGGGCTATAGGGGTGACCCGCGTCCGCCTGCGGGACTACGTCTTGGGTTCGGCCCTGGGCGTAGTGCCCTGTATTGCCATAACGTCCTATGCTGCGGATACCGTCGCCCAGGCTGGTTCTCTCTCCGCCCTCCTCACGCCCGATACGCTACTGCCTGCAAGCCTTGCCTTTGTCATTGCGGCGGTTGGCGCACTGGTGGCGTGGAAGTTTTTCCGGTGAGGGGAATAAAGTAGCGGCTTTTCATTGGGATTTGATCGCTTCTTCTGGGCTGCCTTAATGTCACCGCCTTTCTCATTTCTGTGGATCTTATGACTTGAGTTGCCAGTCTGTTGCCACTTACACCGCTCAGAACGAGCGATTTCGATACGAAACCGGTCGCCAAGCACGCTAATCTGAAGAATCTCCGCAAGTGGACAGTTACGGCCTCTCCTTGATTTTGGAACTTTGCACCACGCTAGGTCCGGCGGAAGAGGAAATCGTCACCTTTGATGGAGGAGGGATTACTTTTCAGACACAAAAAGCAACTTATTGAGAGTTCCGAAGGGGTTCGGGATGCTGTTCACGCCTGTAATATCTTCCCACCACCGCCCGTCGATCAGTAATTTGTATTCATACCTTCCGGGAGCAAGCAGCACTGTCACCTTCCAAAACCCTTCATCGTCTTTTTTCATAGGATGTTCATGGGCATTCCAGTTGTTGAAATCACCCACTACAATGACTTCTTTTGCGGTGGGCGCTCTGACCTTAAAGGTCACTTTCCTCTTCTCAGGCTGTCCCTTAGATATTCTCATTTACCGTGAGTTCCACTTCAAGGCCCCGAAGCCGATGGCTAGGAATTGCGAGTTTGACCGTAAGCAAGTCTATTTGAAGAAGGCTGAATTGCCGGTTGGGTCACCTTCTCACTTGTCTCCCTTGCATTCAGATTTTTGGAAAGCTCTTATCATGGCATTGAACAGGCAGACTGTTTGGTACGGCCGCTAGGCATTTGTTGCATGAAACACAGGATACTTTGTCCGCCTTCTTCTCTTTGATCCTCTTGACCAAGTGGGGTTCCCTGATAAAGGGGCGTGACATGGAAATGAAGTCGGCAATCCCACCAGAAATCAGCGCTTCCATCCGAGAGACCGTCCTCATGCCTCCGACCAATAGCAACGGGATTCCATTCATTGCCGGCTTGATAACCTTTGCGCCATCAGCATTATAGCCTTCAACCAAATCATATTTGCCTGACAGCCGCTTTATCATGAATCGGCGATGGGCCTCTGCCATGTGGGAGCGCTCAGGGCAAGTTCATTCACAGGAACATCTCCCCGGCACATGTTCATAAACGAATAAACAGCGCTGCCACAACTGAGCTCAATACCGTCGATCCCTTCCTCAACCAGCCTCTGACTGTATCGGCGGGCAAGCTCCGGTGTTACACCTTGTTTCGGCGTATAATCATTCACACTGAGCTTTATAATCACGGGCATCTTTTGCGGTATGACTTTCCTGATCTGGGAGAGCACCTCCTTGAGAAGCCTGAAACGATTCTCGTCCGATCCGCCCCACTCATCTGTCCTCTGGTTAAAAAACGGAGAGAGGAATTGGTTAAACAAGTAACCATGGGCTGCGTGGAGTTGAATACCATCGCCACCGGCCTCTGCCCTTTCATGGCCATCTCAAGAAGGTTGCGGTTATGCTGAAAGTTGACTGGAAGACTGAATTGTCTGGGAATCGAGAGGAGGATAGACCCTTTGGCGAGGGATGTCCAGACCTTTTATTTGCCCGATTTGACAAGCGATTAGCTTTTGTAATCGCCCACAATGCTAGGGTCAGCTAAAAGGCAAGAAACAGGAGGAATTCCTAGGGGACAGCTGCGGCCCCATGCATTTGGTAATCGCTACGTTTTCACGCTGGCCAAATTCAAGTATACGATGCGCAATCAATGCCCTTACCGAATCAAAGGACAGTGGCTCGTGATATCCTCATCGGCATGATTTCTAAATCCTACCTACCGTATGTCATCGCAACGACTTCAGAGCCCTCGCCACAAGCACAAGGAAAAAGCTCTGGAAGGCACCCTTTTGTCGTAGGACATTCAAAGGCCCACAGCCTAGAAGTTTAGAAGGTAGTCCACACAAAGACTACAACCTTTTTCTTCAAGAAATCATACCTTCGGCCGATTCCAATTTGAAAACACAAAATGTAAAGATAAAAATTAAAATGTTTAATTCGCGTTTTCCCTGGCCTCTAACATGGGTTTAGGGTCATTCGTCCCTGACAGGGATTTACTCCTACTGGGAAAACTCCTTCGCTGCCTATTGCAATCTCGTACACACTAGAAGGGAGGTTTCGGAAATGGGTAAAATAAGAAAGAGAACGGTCCGCTGGGAACCTTCAACCGAAGCTGCAAAATACAAGCTTTATTGGTCTACGCAAGGTCCGGTGGGATATGACTCAGATTCTTTTGAGGTCGAAAGCAAAACCATGGTGATTCTTCCAGATGAGATTCCTTCGTTCCCTAAGATCTCGGGAAATATTGAACTGGGGATTACGTCGGTCAATGAATCGGGGAACGAATCTGATATTACCATAGCCAGAGTGTATGTTGACTTCACTGTACCTGAAGCACCCAAGGCCATTACGGTGGAAGATTAGAGTCAACAAATCGTCTTCCGATGCACTGGTTCTCAGACTGACTCCGACCGCAGATATACAAAACTGTTCAAATCGAAGTGTTGGCGCACTACCGCCTCTGTTTTTGTAGAGCCCTATCCGACAGCTTTGGCCGCACCTATTGCGTTTAGCATATCGCATGGGGTTTTGATAGTCCTTTAGTGTTCCATCCGTCAGAATATAGTTATCTTCAATTGGAAGGTGCGATAGATAACAGCCTCACTGTTTAAGCTGTCTTAAGGAGCATGGCAAGAATCCTACCAAAAGTTGCTCGTTGGCAACCTTCGGAAACACCTGAAGTAAGCTATCGTTTTTATTGGGCCACCTGCAGAACAGTTCTCCATAATCTGGACTATGCGGATGTTGGGCCTGTTACAGAGATTAGGCTTCCTGATGACATCCCAGCATTTCCCTTCATTGCTGGTAAATTCGTTTTGGGCGTTAGCGCAGTGACTCTCTCAGGAAACGAATCAGAGATTACCACAGTCATCGCCGATATTGATTTCACCATACCAGACGCACCAAGGGATCTCAGAATTGAAGATACACAGCAGCGGGGGGAGCGGGGGGGAGCGGGACATCCTTGAAATATTGACATTCTGGGCAGGTCCATAAATGGATTTAATAGGAGTGAAGACCGCGCCGTGATATGAAACAAGAACGTCAATTATCAAGAACGTCTCTCTCTTCCAGAACTCAAAAAGGCTTTCGGTTTTTCCGAAAGCCCTTTTTTATTCGCTCTCTTTTCAACCCCTCACCGGCGGCGGGCGCATAGGCTATTGGCATTGCGAGCGGCAGCCGCCGAAACTTGAGATCTTCTCGCCTAGGCTCTCGAGGTACTCGTCCCTTTCCTGCTCGCTCTCAAAGTTGACCACGGAGACATAGCCCTTTCCGCCAAGATCCCCCTCCCCTGCTCCGAGCATCTCCTTCAGCAAGGAGTCTGGATTATTCCCGTACCTCGCGGCAAGCTCCTCCTCGCCGACGGCTTTCTTCGCATTGCCGTAGCCGTCATAGTACACGTAGTATTTCATCAGCAACCCCGTGGCCTATTTGAAAACCATATCCAGGAGGAACACACCCTCCTCCACCCTCCTTTGAATATCGTACTCGATTCCCTCAAGGGACCTGAGGAGACGCAGCATTGCAGCGTTGTCTACAAGAACCTGCGCGGTCAAGCCCTTGAGCCCCTGTGCTCTCGCAATCGAGATCAGATGGAGCAGAAGTTCGCCTCCGATGCCTTTGTTCTGATACTCCCTCCCTACGGTGAGGACCAACTCGGCAGTCTTTCTCTCTCGATCAATGAAGCAACGGCCGACCCCTACTATTTTCCCTGTCTCCCCACTCCCGACCAACGCCAAGATAGCTATCTGCTTTGTGGGATCAATGTCGACGAGTTTCGTCAATAGAGCTTCGGTAGGCTCGATGTGTCTGAAAAAACGAAAGTGAAGGTCTTCTTCAGAGAGGGATTCCACAAAAAAGCGCAGGAGTTCCTTGTCCTTGCTCCGAACCGGTCTCAGCGTGATCTTGACCCCTGCCCTTGTCGTCCTCTCCGCATCTTCTCCCGGCAAATGAGTTCGAATCAGGACCGTAAAACCCATGGACTCGAGCGCACCGATCCAGTACCGGGCATCTTCCGCCTTCTCGTACTGTCCCACGAGAAGGAGACACCGGTTCTCTTCATCCCACACCCAGTCATATTGCACGAATCGAACGCCGTGAGCCTCCAGGTTCTCTCGCAGCTTTTCGCGAATCTGTTCCCTGGCCTCAAAATCCAAATCACGGTAGGAAGGACCCTGGATTAAGACGTAATACACCATAGCCCCCATGACCTTTTCCGGCCGCCATTTGAATAAAGCTAAAATGTTTCGAATCTTGTTTTTGTTTTGTTTCGCACGCAACCGGTGCGCTGAAAAAACTTGGCAGGAAGCCGTTAGACCCCTAGTTCATTGGTTGCTGAGTTGCATCCGCAGTTTTTTGTGTCCCCGCTTTTCAGAAGGTAGTCATACACCAGCGCCAGTCTCCCGCAATCACACTTGGCAATCCAGGCTCCTACCCTACCGCTTCTCGAACGCCTGAGAACGACAAGCTCACCGAATCTCTTGCCGATGAGGCCGAGACCCTTTGCCTCATTGTTCGTCTTGTGTTTCACTGTCCTTCTTCTGTTTCTCAAGTGTTTGTCCATACGCAGATTAGTCCTCTCTCCTTTCATAAAGGTTCATCCCTTTGTGAAACATCATTTCCTGTTCGGCACAGCCGGGTTCTTGACCCTTCTAGACCCTAGGCCCTGATGAGCCCGCTGTTTTTCTTGTCGCAAAAATAGCAGTATTTGCTCCAGATGGTGGGCCAGCTCGCTGTGGAAGTCAGCTTATCCACCGGGTTGCTGTAGGTTTTCGCGGCAGCCGACCGGTCCACCCCTTTCCCGCAAACCCCCCGCACTTTACACATGGCACACAAAACGATTTCGTTCATAATGGTCTCCTCTGGTTGCATCTTGCTGATGCGGAAAGCCCGTTCCTCAATGACCCGAAAGATATCTCCGGCTTTTGCAGTGCTGAACGAGAATGCCTCGAAATCCCATTCTGAGACATCCCCTCGCGAAAGAGCCTTGTGATTTCGGGATACCCTATTCCTAGTCTGGAGAGTTTGCGACAGTTTGGAACGGCTTTAGCCGTCCACGCAGCGATTCATTGCAACCGTTTGAGATGGGTTCTAGATACTAGCAAACGGGAACGGGTCTAAAGAGATTTCAACGAATAGGTATCCCTCAAAGGAAAAGAGCCCGCCAACAAGGGCGAGCCTCATTGAATGATTCTATTATAATCCCCTTTTTCCAATAAGCAATCAAACTTTTTGATTTATGTTGATTTATTTTCGGTAAAACACTTGTAATCCTTCTTTATGGGGTTATATTTCCCATTTCGGTCAACCTAAAGAGGACACCTTTAGAATCATGCACAGAGCGATAAACCAAATCCTGCGAAACATAGCCATCATCTCCCACGTTGACCACGGAAAAACAACCCTGGTGGACGCCATGTTCCGTCAAAGCGGCCTGTTCAGGGCCAACCAAGAGGTCAGCGATCGACTGATGGACACTCTGGACCTGGAACGAGAACGCGGCATCACCATTGCGGCCAAGAACTGCTCCGTCATGTGGAAAGGGGTCCGCATCAATATTATTGACACTCCCGGCCATGCGGATTTCGGAGGTGAGGTGGAGCGCGCCCTGTCCATGGTCGACGGCGCGATTCTTCTTGTGGACGCGTCAGAAGGTCCCCTGCCCCAGACCCGCTTTGTTCTGAAAAAAGCGCTGGACGCTCACCTCAAGATCGTCGTGGTCATCAACAAGATCGACCGGCCCGACGCTCGACCCGACGAGGTCCTCGATGAAATCTACGACCTTCTGATCGACCTGAATGCCACGGACGATCAGCTCGAATTTCCTCTGCTCTATGCGGTCGGCCGCGACGGCATCGCCCAGAAAACCCTGGAGGAAGAGGGAGAGAACCTACACCTGCTTCTGGACACGATCCTCGAAGAAATCCCCGGCCCCTCCCACGACCCTGAGGCCCCGTTCCAGATGCTCGTCTCCGACCTGGGCTATTCGGATTACGTGGGCCGGCTCGCGGTTGGAAAGATCTTTAATGGAACAGCGCGTTCCAGGGACAGCCTGGTTTGCATCGCCGCCTCCGGCGCAAGCACGCCGCTCACGGTCTCAAAGCTCCAAGTTTACGACGGCATGAAGCTCCGGGAAATGGAGGAAGTGGAGCCCGGCGACATTGTGGTCCTTGCAGGCATCGAGGAGGTCAAGATCGGGGACACCATCTGCAACCGGAACGCTCCCCGCGCATTGCCGAGGATCACCGTGGACGAACCCACCGTGTCCATGAAGTTCACGGTCAACACGTCGCCCTTCGGCGGGCAGGACGGGACCTATGTTCAGTTGAGCAGGATCTACGAGCGCCTGCTCAAAGAAGCCCGCAGCAATGTGGCCATCCAGGTGGAACGGGGCGAAGACCGCGACAGCATCGTGGTGAAGGGCCGGGGCGAATTCCAGCTGGCTATCCTCATCGAAACCATGCGGCGGGAGGGCTACGAGTTCTGCGTGGGCCGGCCCGAGGTCATCTACCGCTACGAGAACGACCGCAAGCTCGAACCCATCGAGCGGCTCCTGGTCGATTGCGAAGAACGCTTTCTGGGAGTGGTCACGGAAAAGCTCTCCCTTCGCAGGGGAAAAATGCTCAACCTGGTCAACAACGGAAAGGGCCGGGTGAGAATCGACTTCTCCGTGCCGGCTAGAGCCTTGATCGGATACCGCGACGAGTTTCTTACCGACACCCGCGGAACCGGCATCATGCATTCCCTGTTCGACGGGTACGAGGAGTTCAGAGGGGAGTGCCCCAGCCGCTTTACCGGATCCATCGTGGCGGACCGCACCGGCAGCGCCGTGCCCTATGCCCTGTTTAACCTGGAGCCCCGGGGCCGCCTCTTCATCGTGCCGAGCGACCCGGTCTACGAGGGAATGATCGTCGGTGAACACAACCGGGGTGAGGACATCGACGTCAACCCCTGCAAGGAAAAGAAACTCTCCAACATGCGGGCGGCCGGGAAAGATGAAAACGTCATTCTCTCTCCCATCAAGTCCGTCACCCTGGAGCAGGCGATCAGTTTTATTCGGGAAGACGAAATGGTGGAGGTCACGCCGCGGGCGGTCCGCATGCGAAAGGCCCTGCTTTCAGCTCAGAAACGTCATGCCCTTCGACCCTCCCGGGTCAATGACAAGAAGGCGGCCTAGGTCTTTGACTCAGATAAAGGCTCCTTCCTAGCCTTTGGCAATCCATTCATCAATGACTTCCTTGTCAAATCGCCAGACCCTGCCGATCCGAATCGATGGGATTTTGCCTTCTTTGGACAACTTGCATATGGTGATCTGATGCAATCTCAAGTACTTCGCCAATTCTCTGGTTGTCATGATCTGCGCCAAAATAGAATCTCCCGTATGATCTTTAAGTGTTGTGACTTTAGGAACTGATCCCGAAGGGTCGAAACGTTCAGAGATGAGGCTAGCGCTTCCACGGCCCATTAAACTACCCTCGTCTTATAGACGAGGATAGTTTAGTTTAAGAGCATTATCAATAACTATTTATTAGTTTTTTTTAACCAAAGTATAAGTTACCTAATTTTCTATCTTAAATATATTTTTTTATAATATTTTAAATATATCAAGCTATTAATTTATTTAATTTAATTATCTTAAAGCCTCTCCTCAGTCAAAGCCATCACGCAAAAGCCTCGCGCTGCCCGCCCTCTTTCGCAAGAAGTCATCAAAGTCGTCACCCAGGTGAAAACCGGGGTCCGGAGGCGGTTGGTTTTCTTTTATCAGTGATGAAAAGGGTGGGTCAATTTCGCCCGTGCTCGGAAATCAGACTGACCAGGGCCACGGCGGCAATGATCAGTCCAAAGCCGACATAGAGGATCGTGAATTCGCTCAGATGCTGGTATCCTGAGCCAACCGGGAAATCCCTGTTCATCCCGTAGCCCCAGTAGAGGGTGAACAGATAATTGATGAGAAGGGCCAGCTTCAGCTTACCGAAAAAAACGCTCCTGTGCTCAGCAGCAATAAAAGCACCATCTGGATCACAGGAATGGAAATCTCCGTCATGGAAAAAATCCCCATATATCCCCTCATTGAAAAGTCCTTCACGGGGAAAACACGCCAGTTGGATTTAATTATGTATAATTTAGCATAATACTTCAAATAGAGAATAAAGGAGCTTTTGTGAGGTAGCGTCTCCGAGAGGAGGCAAACGAATTAGAACGGACTTTCGAATCGGCCGAGGCCCTTACCGAACCTGCGGAAAGAGCCTCGGCTGGCGAACACACTTGCTTTCGGGTGGCTCAGAAGGATCGGGAAATAGTGAACACAATACGATCCTCTCCGATCTTCCCGAAGTACTCACTCTCATTGGTGTCATAGTAACTCAGGTCGAGCCCGAAACCAAGCACCTCCTTTGAAAGTCCGATCCTCCAGAACACGTAATCGTAGCCGTCCTCCCCATCAAGTCCAAGGCCGTTCCCGGTTGTCTTGTCTCCTTCCACGATCTGGTACCCGAGCTCAAATCCAAGGCCAAACTGATAAGGAAGACTTAGGCGCAATGTGCCGCTCACGTAGTAAGCGTCACCGTCTTCACCGTAGAAGTCTGGTGAGTAATTGAACCCAAGACCCAGGTTAGGCTCCAGGGGTACCTTTGCGAACGCGTAACTCAAACCGGCATGCCCTTCCACATAGTCTTTCTCTGGCTCGCGGCCGTCCCCCGGGTACCAGTAATAGATCACGGAGAGATCAAAGGTGAGGTTCTCCGCGACTTCCCTCTTGAACCCCGCATACAGATCCAACTCCACATTCCCTTCGGAAATGGACTCGTCGACGCTCGATCCCCAGACCCCGGCGTAGAACCCCACAGGGTGTTTATACTCGAAACTGGCTTGGACTGCGGGGTCTTCGTCTGTCTGCGAAAGGCCGCGAAAAACATAATCCGAAGTGATCGCAGCGGTCGCGCTGAAGTTCTTAAGAGCCAAGACGCCGCTTTCCTCCTTCTTATCCTGCCCAAAACACACTTCCACGGAAGCCATACCAAGCAGTACCACCAACGTAATGAACACGGGCACTCTCATTCCTAGGATTCCAGTCCAACTGATTTTCTTTTTCGCCATGCCTCCTTGCCTCCCTTTTCGTGATTTTTCTTCCTTTAAGAAGAGCTCTCTTTCCATTCTCATAAGCAATGAGGGTGCCAGAGGCGCCGGCTCAAATAACAAATTGAAAACATGTCATTATTTCGAATCAGAGGGGAGTCGATGGCAGGCAATGAAACTACAATTCGGTAGGCTGCCTCCTACATATTTACATTATTGTAGCGTTTCTTACTTCGCAGGCTTTCACGTGGATCTAAAGACAAGACGGGCGGGGAACCCGCACCAAAGGTTGCGAACACCGGTGAAGATGACTCTCTTATGGATTCCATTTTGAGATGAACCATCGCCAAGGGAAAAGCATGGATACCCGTTGCTGGTACTCCCTGTAGGCTCCCGGGAACTCGACCAGGAGTTTGCGCTCTTCCAAGAGCGTGCCGACTATGAAATACCCCGTGAGGATCACGTTGGTGATGATCAGCGAGAGATCCAGATCCCTCGCCCAGATGATGAGGATGCCGCCGGCGTACCAGGGATGCCGAACCACTCCGAGAACGCCTTTTGTGTTCAGGGCGCAGGTTTCACTCAGGCCCGCGCAGGAGCTGCCACTCCTCAACTGGCGCAGACCAAGGAAACTCAGCCCGTCATATTGTCTCGCTCCTGCAAGGAAAAAGAATACCGAGACGGCCAGGATGAAACCTTGCAGCGCCATCCAGGCTCCGTCCCACACAAACAAAGGTTCGCTCCGGAGGCTGTCTGAGTAAAGGACGACGGGAATGAGCGTGATCAGGGAGAACGCATTGTACACGAGCCGGTAATAGCGAAATCGATCCCCCAGGCGCTGCTTCAAATACCCGGTGACCCTCAGGGAAATCAGGGCGCTGTGAAAGAAGCACCACACCAGCCAGACTAAAGCGAGAAACGCATATTTCATGGCTTATTTCAGCTCAGCCTTCATCAACTCGCCTGTCAGCTGCGCCATGGCGGCGACCTCCGTGCAAAAGTGATCTTTGTTGAAGGTGTTGATCCGCGCCGTGGTCGCCCAGTAAGCTCCCTGAGTCCCCATCGTTGCAAAGGCCGGCAAATTCCAGTCCAGAGCGATTTTGCCCATGCCGTACCACACTCCCTGGGATCCGCCGTTTTTGCCCGGCCTTTCCACGCACTGGACCATCACTCGGGGCCAGCGGTGGTCTTTCACCGCTTTGACGGCCATGTCGATCTGTTTCTGATTGTTCCGTGCCCAGAGAAAAGAAGGCTCCACCTTGCCCGTGGGCTCATACTTTGTCTCCGTCTCCCTGAATTCGATCTGGCCCAAATGCTCGGTGGCCACAAGCGCCACAAGGGATTTCTTGGCCTCCGGTTTCCTCGCAAAGTAATCCTCCTTTTCAAAGGCTTTTTCCATTCCGGGCATGTAGTGGCGGTTGTCGAGATAGATCATCAGGGTCCTGGGCCGTTCCGCCTGCGGGATGTGCGAAAAATAAGCGACGATTCCCAGCACCCCAAACGCTCCGTTGTCCTGAAGCACTGCAGGCCCGTCCGTGTGGGTGGTCAGCAGGACTTTCTCATCCTGGGCTGTTCCATAATGCCTGCCGGGCAAATACCCGAGCAACTGGTAGGTCTCTGTGGGTTCGACCTTGGCCAGCAGTTTGAGAGTCGCTTTTTTCCCGTCCTTCGCATCTTGAAGGACTTTTGCCCCTGCTATCCGGTCCACATAAAGAGTCGGGGTGTTGGACAGGGTGGGGATGGGGAAGGTGTAGAGCCCGGCCAGTCGATCGTAGGTCATATTGAAAACCACGATGCCTCCGGCAGCCTGGGTCTGAGTCAGAACGCGATTCACAAGGGCTGTCTGCCTCAACTGCCACCAGACGTCATAGCTTACGGACTCACTGGGCGGGACCTGGGTGAAGAGAGGCGGAAAGTCCTCCGAACTGCGGTATTCGTAGTCATTCAGTGTGAACCATTCCTTGTAGTTGTTGTCCAAAGGAGGCGCCGGATGAGGCATGGTCCTGAACACAACGATTTTGCCTTTCAAGGATTCCGGCGGCGCGTTCGGTGTGTAGAGAACCAGATCTCTGGTGATTCCTTCAGAACCAGTTGAACCGGAATAGGCGCCGTAATGGGCCACCTTCACAGGCTGCCCGTTCGAGATCAGGGTCCAGTTGGAACTGTCAGGCCATTCAGACGTGGACCACCGATCATAGGTCCAGGTGTTCTTCGTCATGTCCACCACGCCGTACTTCTTCAGCTTGTCTTCAAGAAAAGCCATATAGCTCTTCCAGGACAGGTTCCCTGAATAGGTGGGGCCGGCTTTGTCCTTGTGCTCATGCCATTGCAGGGCTTCCTGCGGAGTAACCATGAATTTTGGATTGATGGTGGTGAGGTAATTTGAGTAGGGCTCCGTTACACCCGTCTGTTGCAATCCCGTGCACGAAACCCAGAGTACGCAAGCAAGAACAACGGCCGCTGACACAATCCTTCTTTTCATGGCTTTTTCCTCCTTGGTCTTGTTTCTTTCCGGTTTCGCATAGTACATGAGACTACCTCATCTTGTCGAATTATTCAAAATCTCCCCCGATCCTCGCAGCAATTGTGACGGATTTTTGACTTGCTCTTAGAGTAAAGATCTGAGAGTCTTCATCACCGCTACGGCGACAGCGCAGCATAGATTCGAAATGGAGAAACCATTGTGACGCATTCCGGCGCCTGGAAAACGCGGGCATGGGGCGTGATCCTCGTGAACCTGGCGACCATGGCCTGGGCCACCAACGCTGTTCTGGGCCGATGGCTTCGTAATGACATTGGGCCGCTGACCTTAACCGCGCTGCGGTTTACGGTGGCCACTGCTGTGTTCACCCTCCTGCTTCAGGCTAGGCCGCAAGAGGAGCGCCGGTACGGAAAAGACAAGTGGTGGATTTTCGCCATGGGGGTCGCGGGTGTCGTCGCCTTCAGCCCGCTTCTGTACCTGGGGCTGCGATACTCCACGGCGGTCAACTCTTCCCTGATTCAGGGGTTCTCACCGCTGATCACCGCCCTCATTGCCGGATGGATCATCAGTGAGCCGGTCTCCCTGAGGCAGAAGGTCGGGGCTATCCTGGGTCTGATCGGCGTTGCAGGATTGATCTCAGGCGGTTCGCTCTCTTTCCTTCTTCACCTTCAGTTCAACCCCGGGGATCTGATTCTTCTGGCCTCCGCTGTGGTCTGGGCGTTTTACTCCGTGATCGGCCGCAGAGTCATGCGCAACCGATCCCCGGTCTCGGCTACGGCCCTTTCGAACCTTCCGGCCTTGCCTCTTCTGGCCGTGGCCGCCCTATTCGAACTCCGAATCATTCCTCTGAACTTGCGCCTGGAGACGATCGCCGCCATGGTCCATATCTGTTTTGTCCCGACCCTGCTCGCCTACCTGTGCTGGAACCGTGCTGTCCAGGCTTTGGGCGCAGGCGGGGCCATGGTCTTCTACAACACGCTTCCTCTTTACGGAGTCCTCATGGGTGCGGCGTTTCTGGAGGAGCCTTTGACTTTGGCTCATTTCATCTTCGGTGGATTGATATTGGCAGGCGGGCTGTGGGGCACGCTGTTCCGCCGTAGCTAGAGGGTTCCTTCACATCATCCAGTTCCTGTGCTCTTTCAGCTTCTGGGAGACCGTCTCCCTGAGCCACCCTTCGAGTCCTTTCACCATGTAGAACTTCGGGAAAAGAAGATCGTCATCCGCCTCAATGAGGCCGTCCTGAACCGCTACTTTCGCTAGTTCTGTTTCAGGATAGATTCTGATCCCGACGGTTATTTTCAAGGCATCCAGATCCAGAGCACTGACGAAAGCCAGGGTTTCTTCGACGGATTCCCTGGTCTCGCCCGGTCCTCCCAACATCAGGAACCCCATGGTGTGGATGCCTTGATCGGAAAGCTTTCTGGCAGCCTCGCGAACATCTTTGGACAGGAAGCGCTTGTTCATCTCTTTGAGGATGTCATCGCACCCGCTTTCGAAACCGAGACTCACTTCCCTGCATCCGGCCTTGGCCATGGCCTTGACGAGCCTTTCTTCAAGCTTGCCCGGGTAAAGAATGCTACGCCAGGTGATGGGCAGATCCGCTTCTGCCAGACGGGAGCAGAGAGTGAGCGCATAAGCCGGCGGAAGGTTGAACGTGTTGTCAACGAACTGGAAACGCGTAAACCCTGATTCCACCCAGCGTGCCATCCATCGGACTACTTGCTCCGGGGAACGTTTCCGAAGTGCATGGCCTTCGATGGTCCCGGTGGAGCAATAGCTGCATCTCATGGGACATCCCCTTCTGGTCTGAACAGGAACCCAGAAATCCTCTCCTTCATAAGCGGAAGTCGAGAAAAGGTGCGGATCAGGGAGCGGAAGGCTGTCCAGATCTTCTGCAAACCTTCTTTCTGCTTGAAGGCCGTGGCCGCGAAGGTAGAGGCCGGCTAAACCCGAAAGAGGTCTGCCTCTCTCAAGAGCCTCTATCAGCAAAGGGAATGCGCTTTCTCCCTCCCCCTGGATTCCCAGGTCAGCCCCAAGGTACTCCAGGCTGCTTTCGGGGAAAAGGCTGTACCCTGCACCACCGAGAACAGTGGGAGACTCCGACACACTGTTGCATAATTTCACCACGACTCTTGTCTGCTCGAGCAGGAACCGAGGGTTGGCCATGTTCTGGTCGTCGATGTTTCTGATGGAGATGCCGATGGCTTGCGGCTGAAAACGCTGCATGGTCCGCGTCACAGCCTCTTCAGGCTCTACCTCCGCCATGAGGTCGAAGCACTCCACCTCATGCCCGCGGTCCATGGTTGCCTGGGCCACGCAAGCGAGCCCCAGGGGATAGGTGGGCAGGTTGATTCTCTCAGTGTTGGCGGAGATGAGCAAAACTCTCATGTTGATCACTTACGAGTCACGAGTGACGAGTGCCAAGCCCTTCGACAGGCTCAGGGTCCCGGGCGACGCCGAGGGATTCTCCTTCTTTTCTTTTTCTCTTGTCACTTGTTACTTGTCTCTTGTCACTGTATTCTCAAATCTAGGCACTTTAGTCACTTCAGCTCATTTTAGGCACTTCTTCCTCTACTCCGTTTCATAGCATTCCACGATCTCTCCAAAGTAAAGGGTGTGGTAGTCCTTTGCCGGATAGAGGCCCTGGCACTCTTTGTCGAGGCATTTGGGGTCCATGGGAGTCTTCAGGAGAATCTTGCACTCAAATTGAATAGCCGGGGTCTTGATGATGGGTGACACGACCTTCTGCGCTTTAGCGAGTTCCAGATTGCATGCCTTGTACTTGTCTACATCCCTTCCGGATTTGGTGCCGCAGAACATGAGTGCATCGCGCATGTTCGTGGTAGGCACCGTGACCGTGAAGTCGGATGCCTTGTCAATGAATCCATAGGTGTGTCGCGAGGTACGCACAAGCACCATGAAGATCGGCTTTCGCCACGAATAACCGATCAGCCCCCACCCGATGGTCATGGTGTTCGTGGCTTTGCCTGCCTTGACGGTCAGGAACGCCCCTTCCTTGACCTGCTTCATCACCTTCTCTGCCACTGCCATGTAATCCACTTCTTTCATCCGAAGTTCCTCCCTCAAGAGAATTGCTTGTGTAACCCGAACTCCCTTATACATCAGTGATGTCTTCCGCGGCAAGCAATGGTTATGAGACCTTATGCGCTGCTTGAGCGATCCTGCCCTCTCAAAGCCAATGGCAATCACGTCTCTTTGTCTCAATTTGAACTCCGTAGGTGAATGCCTCCATCAATGGGCATAAATAGCTCCGTGAATTCCGTGGCTGGTTCAGAGCTCGCTAGCTAAAGGGAAGTCAGACATCATCCAGACTCTTCTGGATATTCTTGCTGAGACAGAATCGAGATACTGCCTCATTGGGGGCCTTGCTGTGAATGCCTATGTCGAGCCCGTAGTCAGTCTGGATCTCGATATCGTGGTGACCGTTCAAGATGTGGAGGCGACTGCCAAGGAGGCTTGAAACCGGGGCCTTGCAGTGGAGCAATTTAAACATAGCGTGAAACTCAGCAGCGATGCGTCGGAACTGCGCATTCCGCTTCAGACAGATCCCCGGTATCAGGCCTTCATAGCCGATTCAGAGATACGGGGTGTGTTAGGTTATAAGATTAAAGTCGTAAAGCTTGAAGACGTTCTGCGAGGAAAGACCTGGGCCTATATGGACAAGGAGCGCAGGAGGAGCAGGAGGCAAAAAGACTTGGCTGATATTCTACGCATCATTGAAGCACACCCCGAGCTCACAGCTGCTTTGCCGCAAGCGCTAAGAGACGAGGTGGAGAGGCAATAGAACCCGAAGCGTCTTGACTCCTTCAATTGTGTTCTGATTTTATGATCGATCTCGGGAAGTGGCTCAAAACCAGGCAGCTCAGGCAGGCCAAGGCTCCGGAGATTGTAGGCGTCAGTCAATCCAGGGTTTCAGACCTGACGAGAGGGAAATGGGAGAAGTTCAGCCTTGAAATGCTTATACGTTCTTCAAGAGACTACCAATCGAGCCGTTCATGGTCGTGTAACCTGCATCTTAGGGCTTTTTACCTATCCCAAGTCTGTGCTCTCTGCTTCGATCAGGTCAAAACTCTGAGACGCTTTAGTTTCCTCTCGGATGTAGAAGAATCGCCTGTAACTGATCGAAGACAATGAAATGCCGCGAATCATGATTCAAAAGAAAACCCCGACTTGCGTCGGGGTCTCCGGGAGTGCCGTATGGCCTTCTGTTTCCTCCTAAGGTTATGGGTTCCAAACCCTCCAGACCCTAACAAGCACCCCAGAGAGGGAGTAGCCGTTATTGCGAGGGCTCTAAGTCTACTAAGAAGTGCCCTTTGAAGCGACCTTGTTCCTCGCGGGAAATATCCTTGATGGTCGTTTCTCTAATGCCATTAGGATATGCCTCACCTGGAGAATAGTATTTCATCTTAAGCCTTCCTCCAACCCGTAAGTGAGGTAGTAGGTTTGAATCCTTTCTGACCAGAATAACGTTCGAGCGTGAACGAACATGCCAGATTTTGAAATGGTAGGGGTGATCAAGGCCATCCACGGACAGTTCAACACTCTGATACTGATCGATTCTTTTCATTTTGTCGATCTTTCCTGGGCGAGTATCACCGTCAGTAATCTTGTACTGGAGACGCTGACGACTCCAGATCGACTCCGGAAGTTGTTAGAAAATGACGCCTCAACTCAGCACTCTTCCGATTCCGCTAAACGGTTCCCTGGAACTTCAACAAATTTTATATTGTTGCATATGCTTTATTTAAACATACCTATATATAATTGTCAATATTTAAATTATAAAGCAATAAATTGTCGATATTTTATCTGAATATAGTATTTAGGTTGTAAATGAACCACAATATATTGAATTCGACTCGTTTTGTGACTGGATCTCGCTTGACTCGGTTTTAGTACTCACAAATAAGCTTCAATTTTCCTGCGCAATAGGCTTTACACTTTCGTAAACATATGATCAGGTTGACCGCAGTATCCCGTTTGAATGGCCCTTTCTTACCAGCCATGCACCTCCAGGAGATCAGTAAAATGCAGCTCCCCGCAGCAAGCTGCGGGGTATCTCTGGAGCGGAATTGCGCCGAAGCCCCACCCGCCTTCGCTCTCACGAGCTACGGCGCGGTCGCCTCGCCATTCCTCTCTGCAGCAAGCTGCAGAGTATCCTGGCGAAGGCGAATGAAAGCGAAAGAAGCCTGAAGAGATTCTGACGAAGGATAGGTTGATTGAAATCATTAGAGGGCTGTTGCAGACTAATCTTGATTTTGGTTTCCTGATGAAGATGGATCAAGCCGAATTGGAGACTCCGGTGGCTTGCATCAGAGAACGTGTTGGTAGGACCTGTAAGTAATCGAATGAACACTATTAACGTTAAGCGATTTTCGTCATGCTGCTTCTATTATCGCCCACTGAGAATGAGTATGCCAGGCGGTTTTACGAATTCTCACGACATGACACCTTTTTCCCTATTTGATTAGCATGTTTCCAGCATAGAGTTTCATGGAGGAGATCAGAAGCCATGTTTCTGCGATCAATATCCGGCCTTTTCTCTCATGATTTAGCGATTGACCTCGGCACCGCCAATACCCTTGTCTACATGAAAGGAAAGGGCATCATCCTTAATGAGCCTTCAGTGGTTGCGATGAAGAAGGACGCCAGAGGGGCCAAAAAGGTTCTGTCGGTAGGGAAAGAGGCCAAGTCTATGCTGGGAAGAACCCCCGGAAACATTGTCGCCATCCGTCCCATGAAGGACGGGGTGATTGCCGATTTTGATATCGCTGAAGCAATGCTACGGTATTTCATCAGAAAGGCTCATGCCGGACATAGACTTGTAAGGCCCCGCATCATCATCGGAGTTCCAAGCGGGATCACTGAGGTGGAGAAGAAAGCGGTGAAGGAGTCAGCAGAGTCTGCCGGTGCCAGGGAGGTGTATTTTATCGAGGAGCCCATGGCCGCCGCCATAGGGGCGGGCCTTCCTGTGACAGAGCCCAAAGGGAGCATGATAGTGGATATTGGCGGTGGTACAACGGAGGTTGCTGTTATCTCACTTGGAGGGATTGTTTATAGCATTTCGGTCAGAGTGGCCGGGGACAAGATGGACGAGGCGATTTTAGAATACATCAAGAGGAAATATCGCCTTCTCATCGGTAGCAGTACGGCTGAGATAATAAAAACGACCATTGGCAACGCGTTTCCGGGAGATGCAATAGATAGCGTTGAAGTCAAGGGGAGAGACCTGACAACGGGTATCCCAAAGATTCTATCCATGGACTCTGATGAGGTGAGGGAGGCGATTGGGGAGCAGGTCAACGCTATAGTGGGAGCAGTGCGCGCCGCATTGGAACAGATGCCTCCGGAGTTGGCGGCCGACCTTATTGATTTTGGGATTACGCTCGCTGGAGGTGGGGCCTTGCTCAAGAATCTGGATATGCTGCTCAGATCGGAGACAAAGCTTCCTATTAAGATTGCCGCTGACCCTCTCTCTGCGGTGGCTGTGGGCGCAGGTATGGCTCTGAGCAATCTAGAGATCTTGAGAAACCTGGAGAAATAGTTTATCAAGAGTCTGGTATCTTTTGGTCAGGAAACCAAGGGGTATCTCAGGAGGCTTTGGTGAAAGAGGATAAAGAAAAATCATTGAAGCGTCGTAAAGGCATTGAATTACCGGAGAGGCGTTTTGGATACATTGCGATTGAAAAGGGTTTCATCAAAGCGGATCAGCTCTATGAAGCCCTTATGAGGCAGAGAGCGCAAGAGACTGGAGGGGCAGAGAGAAGGCCGCTGGGAATGATATTGAAAGATCTCGGGTATCTTTCAGTTTCCCAAATCGACGAAATACTGCAAACACTTGAAGGCGAAGCGAAGTCAAAAAAATACTCCGATGCCATTGAAATAAAACCGCTGGGATGATCGCCTCCGTTAAGGATTTCTGTTGTTAACCTATTTGTTCCCAGTTCCTCTCCGAACGAGCGATTCCGATACGAAGCTCATCGCCTCACGGGTTGAGGAGGCGTTCACGATTAGCAGAAAAAGAATGGATGGCCTTTACCACCTAGCCCCTCCACGGACCATGTTTTCATTTCAGAACTGAACATCAATCACACGGCCATCGGATACTTGGCACCTTCCGTCTCCTCCACTAGGAAGGCCCATCAAAGAATTGGCCGCTCGGAACTTACATTTCATTGTATGGCCTTTGTTCCCGAAAAGAATGGCGTCGATATTTCCGGAGTACGATTCTATTGTTTCAAATGCTTCCCGATGCACGATGGTCGCTCCTGTTCCCTCCGTATCGAACCCTGTTACAAATCCGCTGCTAGATTCGTCTGCATACTTGCCTTTAAATGCTTCTCCGTCTGAAAGTGTTGTTCTCAGCGTTCCAGTCCCAAATCCGCTATCTTCAAATTGAAAACTTACTGATTCACCCCCCCGCTGGACCCTACCCTTCATTGTTCCTGAACAAGCCGCAAGCAGGACGATGAAGAGCAAGAGAATGAATGCAACGCCTAAAGGGTTTTCCTTTTCCTTCATGGCTCCCTCCCTCCTCATGGGTACAAGTTAACTCCCTACGGTGTTAACCAAGTTAACCTGGATTAACAACTCCGGTTTCAAAAGGGAGTATTTTGACCTGCCCCGGTTTTTGTACCAAGTCCGCCCCCGGAGCCCCAACCGGCGCTCCCCCTGAATCAGAGGGCAAGCCTTTGGCCCACGCCGCCGTTCCCTTCAACAGAGATATTAATCCTGCACTCATGGCCGCCAATCTCACCAGGAAAGCGCGTCTTTCCATAATCCCTTCTCTCCTCACCTTATCATTCGCTTTTGCTGTCTTGCTTTTCATCGTCAGGGATACCCTTGTGCTTTTCCGTCTGCCGGTCAACGATCTTTTCTATGTCTTTTGTGGATTGATGATACTGCTTCACGGCCCTATTCCCCGTGAGCTCATCCCGCGCTTTTTCACCGCTGTCGCACCCGGCGAAAACAACCACGCCAGAGATCATCCCTAGCATGGACAACCAATGACACAACGACCATTTCTTCATAGCTTGCTCCCAACGCACGATAAACAAAAAAACCCTCCGCTCCTTTTGGGGAGACAAAGGGCCACGGGTCTACAATCTTATTTGGTGCCGCCTTTAATCTCTGTCCTTGACAGGGACCTAGTCTTTCCATTCATCCACGTCTATCAAGCCAAGCTTCGCGGCGAAGCGAACCAGTTCAATGGAGCTCTGAAGCCCGAGTTTTTTCATGATGTTACCACGGTGGTTCTCAACCGTTTTGGGGCTAATGAAAAGCTTGTCTGCGATCTCTTTGGCGGAAAGGTCTTTGGCCAGCAGACCCATGATCTCTTGCTCTCGGGAAGTCAGGCTCGCATATACGCTATTGGTGATTTTCGTATCCTTTTCCGGAGGTTTTATGAGTTTCTCAATCACAGTATGAGAGACGGGACTATCCAGGTAACGCTCCCCTGCCACAACGGATTCCAGTGCGGCTAAAAGCCTTTCGGCGGCTGATTCCTTAACCACATACCCTGTCGCCCCAGCCTTGAATGCTTCAGTAATATAATCTATTTTGGAATGCATACTGACAATCAAGATACGCGCCTTGGGCAAAGCACTTTTTATTCTCCGGGTCAGCTCAATGCCGCTCTCATCAGGCAACGATATGTCCAACAGCACGAGATCAGGCTTGAGCTCTTCGGCCATCCGGAACCCTTCTGCCGCCGACCCTGCCTCGCCGACCACCTCGAACTTCGAGCTCCGTCCTATGATGACCTTGAGGCCTTCCCTGACCAGAGGGTGGTCATCGACAACCAATACGCTTTTCTTTTTAATCATGTCAGAACCCGATTGTGAGAAGGTTAGTAATGCCATGAAACATGAACGGTTGTGCCTATCCCCTTCCGCGACTGTATTGAAATGGCCCCCCCTGAAAGGTGAGCCCGCTCCCTCATACTACTCAGCCCTATTCCATACCCCCATCCGTGTGTTTGGGGACCCTCCGCATCAAAACCAGCCCCGTCATCCTCGATACCGAGTTCAATTCCCTCATCCCTTTTCCTGAGGAAGACCTTAACGCTATTTGCCCCGCTGTGTTTCAAAACGTTGCTCAGGGCTTCCTGCAAAAGCCGGTAGATCACGATCTTGAGCTCTTTGGGTATATCCCCTTCCTGCGCCGCAATCTCTAGTTTAACCTCAATGCCATGACTGCGCTTCTGGAATTTGGCACAATAGCTATCGACAGCACTGCAAATCCCTAAGTCTTCCAAGATGGAGGGGCGGAGACCGTCGATAATTCTGCGCAGCTCATCGATAGACTCCCCAAGCATGGAGAAAACCCTCTCCAGGGATGCTCCCGGTGCGGGACAATCCGGCGTTGCATCTAAACAGAGCCTCAAAAATAAGCTCGACGCGACAAGGTTTTGTGCGACGGAATCGTGCAACTCAAGTGCCACGCGTCGCCTTTCGGCTTCTTGAATACTCAAAAGCCGAGAGGAAAGGAAGTGCAATTCCTTCTCTGATCTTTGCAGTGCCTCCCCCATCCGCTTGCGCTCTTCTATTTCTTTTTGAAGTTCCGTGTTTGTCGCCGTCAGATCAGCGGTTCGCTCTGCAATTCTTCGTTCCAATTGGCTTTGAGCCTCTAAGAGCGCCTCTTCCGCGCGTTTCCGTTCAGTGATATCGACGACGGCTGTTCGAACCTGGATGGCGCTGCCTTCGTTCCCCTTCACTGCGACGCTTTGGAGCTGAGCATAGAAGGATTGGCCGTTTTTTCTTTTGAGCTCGATCTCGGAAAACTGCCTGTCCCCGGTCGTAAGGGCCTGTTTCCGGTGAGCATAAAACACCTCCTGGGAGCCCGGCGCAACAAACTGAGAGAATCCCTTTCTCATCAAAGATGCCCTCTCAGAATCCAGTAGATCTGCACCCGCAAGGTTAGCCTCCAGAATCAAGCCTTTCTCATCCAGGGTAAAATACCCGACCGGGGCAAAGTCGTAGAGGTCAAAGTACCTCTCCCTTGACTCCGCAAGCTCCACTTGTGCTTTGCGAAGCTCCTCGTTCTGCATTTCCAACTCAATCTGGTGAACACGCAGTTCATGGATCAGCTTCCGGGCATCTGCCACAGGAGATTTCCCGAGATCAACGGATCCCTTACGGAGAGATTTCTCCGCGCGGTTTCGGAGTTTCTTGAACCCCTGGTCATTCTTTGCGCCGGTCTTTCTCACGCCTTTATCCTCTTGAAGTTCTGGCGGTCTTCTCGGTCACATCTTCGATGGCAAGGAGGATCAGCGCCCTGCCGGTCTTGTCAGGAGCTATTCTCCGCGCATTGAGGAGCATTTTCCTAAAACCGATGTCGGGAAATCTGTGCTCAACTTCATAGCCTTCAAAAAAATCGTTTTCCGGGATAATCCTTTCAAGAAGTTCACGCAACCCAGGAATGTCCCACTGCCGATTTCCGAGTTCATAGATGAGCCGCCCCTCGGTGCTCCCCTGCTTCACCTGAAACGTTCGATAGAAGCTGGGGTTTGCCGAGATCACCCTCAGATCCTGGCTCAGCACAACCAGGGGCTCTCGAAGGGTAGCAATGGTCGCTTTTGCGAACTCACCTGCTTCATGGAGAGACTGGTTCAGCGATTCGATTTTGTCAGCAGCCGTCTTCCGCTCATGGATGTCAAGGAAGCTGATGACCACACCGTCCAGGACATTGTCTGTGGTTCGATAAGGTAAGATCCTCATCAAATACCAACGCCCATCTTTCCCCTCCACTTCCATTTCTTTGAGCCCCGGTTTTCTGAGCACCTCCTCTGTATCCTCGGCCAGATTACCGTATTTCAGGTTGGAAACGACATGGCTGATGGGGCGTCCGATATCCGACTGGATCAAATGGACCAACTTTACGGCGTGGGACGTGAAGCGTTTGATCTTCAGCTCGCTGTCCAAAAAAATGGTAGGTATTTCGATGCTATCGAGGAAGTTTTTCATGTCATCGTTGACCCTTGACAGCTCATCCACCTTGCTTTGGAGTTCCGTATTCACCGTCACCACTTCCTCGTTAAGCGATTGCTGTTCCTCTTTCGAAGTTTGCAGTTCCTCATTAGCGCTTTGCAGTTCCTCATTGGTCGACTGAAGCTCTTCATTGGTTGCATTGAGTGCTTCATTGATCGTCTCCAGTTCCTCAATGGTGCTCTGAAGGCTTTCCTTTGCGTACTGCAACTCCCGCTCGACGACTTCAAGCTGCTTCTGCGGCTTCTTCTTGGACCGACCTTTCGTCTCAGCCCTTATCGACTTTCCCGCGGCTCTCACCTCCTCAAAAAAGACCATGAGCAACCCCGGCGGGGCTCCCCGCTCCGTCACCGGCTTGACGGATAAATCAACGGTTTGGATATCGCCGTTGCCCCTTACGCGCAGACCTTTGCAGGTAACGTCCTGTTTTTCCGCGTTCGCCTTTCGAATGGCGCGAGAGAGCTCTCCCTGCAAACCTTCCCGTGCCATGTCAAGGATGTTGAACTTGGCTTCGCCCGACGCCGGCTCCAGGTATTTGCCCGTTCTTCCATGAACGTACTGGATATCCCCCTTTTCGTTGATGAGCACGCTCGGAGGCGCATACCTCTTAATCAGGAAACCCTCAGCCAGACGGCGAATGCCGGTTTCGCCGCTTCTCCAGCTGTGAAGCTTAGGGGCCTTTTCCAGCGGCTGCATGGGGGGAAATTCCACGACGGTGTAGGGAGCAGATGCTGAATCTTTGCGGGTAAAGATCTTCCACTTCCTATCTACTGAGCTGAAGAGATCCACGAATCCCCCGATGTTTTCGGATGAGCCCAAGAAAAGAATACCCTTCGGTTTCAGGCTGTAGTGAAAAAGGGGTAGGAGCTTCTTCTGCAATACCGAGTCAAGGTAGATGAGAAGATTTCGGCAGCAAACCAGATCCTGCTTTGTGAAGGGCGGGTCTTTGATGATGTCATGAGGAGCAAAAACCAGCATTTCCCGGACGCTCTTCTTGACGCGGTAGGTTCCATCCTCCTTTGAGAAAAAACGCTTCAGACGATCGGCATCCACATCCGCCGCAATGCTTTCCGGGTAGATCCCAACGCGGGCCAAGGCAATGGCATCCGCATCGATATCCGTGGCAAAGATCTGTACATTCAAACGTCGTTCCAGCGCCTCCAGGCATTCACTCGTGATCATGGCCACGGAATAAGCCTCTTCACCGCTCGAACACCCGGGGACCCACACTCTGAGGGAGGTTGTGTTCGGTTTGTCTTTGAGGTATTCCGGCAAGATCTTTTTTTTGAGAATTTCGAAGGCTTCAGGGTCCCTGAAGAAGCGCGTCACACCGATCAGGAGTTCTTTGAACAGAATTTCAACCTCCCGAGGATTCTCCTGAAGGTAACGGACGTATTTCGAGATGTGATCGAGTTGATGGACATCCATCCTTCTCTCAATGCGTCTCCAGATCGTATTGGGTTTATAAAGGGAAAAGTCATGGCCTGTTTGGGCTCTGAGGAGGATATAGATTTTTTGCATTGCATCAGGCAATTCGCCGTCTTTGGGAAAGTCCCTCGGGGCTAAGCTATTGGTCGCGCGTTTTGCATACTCGAGCAGGTGCTTCCCCATTTTTTCCGGCGGTAAAACATAGTCCACAAGACCGGTCTCAATAGCGCCCCTCGGCATGCTGTCAAACTTGGCGGTTTCCGGGGTCTGGACCATGGCCATCCCGAGTTCTTCCTTGATCGCTCTCAGGCCAAGAGCGCCGTCCGTGCCCATGCCGGATAGAACAATACAGATCGCTTTTTCTCTTTGGTCTTGTGCCAAAGACCGGAAAAAATAGTTGATGGGTAACCTCACAGCGCGGCTCCCGGTCGGTTCGATAAGCTGGAGGGTTCCATGAAGGATAGCCAGGTCTTTGTTGGGCGGAACGATATAAACGGTGTTCGGTAGGATTCTTAACCCATCCTCTACCTGCATGACCTTCATACGCGTACATTTTTGCACAAGCTGAGGCAGAATGCTGACATGGGTGGGATCAAGGTGGGGAACCAGGACAAAAGCCATGCCGGGGTTCTCAGGCATGTTACGGAAAACCGCCTCAAAAGCCTCCAGCCCCCCTGCCGACGCGCCTATGCCGACTATGTAAAAGCCTTGCGTTGTGCCCGGAGAGATCGGTTTCTTGTCAACTCTGGTTTTTGCAGGGGCCTTTTTTCCAGCGGCTTTTTTACCGGCTGCTGCTTTAGGCTTCTCTTTCTTCTCAGCCACGGTGAGCACCTCTTGTCATGCTTTCGCCAAAACCAAACCGTGCGGGCAATAACTCACTCACGCTGATGTGAACCTATTTTAATTTGCCATAGGTTTGAAATTTTGAAAAGCTTTTTCTCGCAGCGTCCTGATTCCTGGATCATCCTACAACAGCCGCCTCCCTCAGCGCAGGACTTGCCAGAAGGGGCAAGAATGGCTTTGATTACTGCTGTGTTGTGGATACCGGCTTTCGCCGGTACGACGAATTCGCCTCAAGCAGCAAGGAATAGAACCCTAAGAAAATTAAAAGGGGTCGAGACCTAACCATCGGCCGGCCCGACCCCTGAGTTTTTGGTTTAGAGGCGTCCCTACAATTTGAGTTCCGCGAGACGTCTGGCGCACTCATCGGCAAGTCTGCCGTCGGCTTCCTTCTCCCCGGGCATTGTCGCCCAACCCTGCTGTTGCACGTACTCCCCTCTCTTCCAGTAGTCCAGCTTCTTCAGATCAACCAATCGTTCTTCCTTGTTTGGATCCTGCATAAACTGCGCGACGGAAATCGGCGCCAGGCGATCCATGACAGCACTCGCTGCCATTTGTTTCGCTTTGATCTGCGCAGAGCCGCTGGTCACCACCCATCCTGCCGAGAAAATAACGATCAGCAGCACAATCGCGCCAAGCGCGCCACCCCACAGAAACGGTCTGATGTATTCTTTCTTCATCCGGTAGTCTCCTCTAAGCCTGAGAAGGTTAATCCTGTGAGCCTTCAAACTCCAGCTGTTACCTTGATTCACTGGTCGTGGTACGGCTACCACGGGTTAAGGTGTGTTTTGCTCTGATAGGAGGGTGAAGTTGGGAAATGACAAGATAAGGAAAGGGTAACGGCATTTCAAGCTCCCGACAGAACGTCCTTGCCCCATCGGGAGCGGGGTTCAGAAATCTTGGTTGGTTTCTTCACGAGAAGGTCCTTTCCTGGTAATCGGTCGCCGTGGGATATTAATGAACCGCAAGGACTCGCCGCCGGGGGGATTTCGCCCTTCCAGACACTGCCCTTCCTTGCCCGGGAGTGAAGGCAATCACATGATTTCTGCCTTTTCCCTTGGCCCGGTAGAGAGACTTATCCGCACTGTCTAAGAGCTCATTCCAGTGATCGATTTTAGTTTCCGGGACTGCAGCGACTCCAATGCTGCACGTAAGTCTAAATGAATTCCCCTCCCATTCGAAGGAACTCTTTTCCACCTGTCGCCTCAACTTCTCAGCCACTTCCGAGGCCTTCGACTCACTTGTCTCCGGCAATATCACCGCGATTTCATCTCCACCGTAGCGGGCCGCTACATCTGCGCTTCGCAGGCAGCCCTTAAGCAGTGCAGCAAATGCCTTTAACACAAGATCTCCGCAGGGATGCCCGTAGGTGTCGTTCACCTTCTTAAAGTGATCGATGTCAAGAAGGAGCAAGGCGAGGCTTCTCTTGTACCGCACGGCCCTTCTGTGCTCTGACTCAAGTGTTTGCATAAAATATCGGTGATTAAAAAGTCCTGTCAGACCGTCAGTGATAGATAGTTCCCTCAGTTTTCTGTTCGCTTCCATCAATTCGAGCGTTCGTTCCTCAAATCTTGCCTGCAACCCGTCCCGGGCTTTTTCAACCAAATGCAAAAGCAGAGAATCCATTATCTTCCCAAGGAGTTCTTTGATATCCAGAGATTTGGACAACGAACTTGTCAGCTCATGAAACTCCCGAAGCTTTGTCCCGCTCGTGATCATTGTCTCTTTTTGGGTGGTAACGCCCATGTTTCATCCTGATCGAGGCCTGGAGGTCCTGTCCCAAAACCATGAAGCCTAAAGCTAATCCACCCCTTCTCATACGGTCATATTCTACGGGCTTCTTTCAGCTATGTCTGTAGGGGAATAGCTCATTTTGGCAGGGGGGACTCCCGAGAGACAGGAGTATCTCCTGAGAGGCAGTTGGGGGGGTGCTGAGTGGTTTCGTTGAGGGCTGGGTTTGTTTTTGAATGGGGATGCTCAGAACCCCAGTCTCAAGTCGTAGTATTCGATTGAGTCGGTCGCCATAAGCTTCATCTCCGGCCTGGCTCCCTGATCGAGCTTATGCCGGCAATCACCACAATCCCAATGTGGCCAGGACTCCTTGACCGCATGATCCAGACAACCCCTATAGAGAGCACAAAAGACATTCCTCTCCCCCTTCCTTTGCAGCGGCTTACCAGCGCGATTCATGAGGCACCTCTCATGGCTTTGAGGCTTACATATGGTTTTGCGAACCGGTTTTTCTTTGGAGCGGTCTAAACACATCTTGCTCCGCCTGAAGACGGCTTTCAGCGCTTCTGCCGGTAACATCGGGATTCGCATCCGATAATGGATAGCCCCAGATGAGAATCCCCCTCATGGTCTGGATTTCCATCACGCCTCTGCAATTCAGGCATTTGAGGGAACCCCTGAAGTTACTGAACGCTTGATGATCCATATTCATTTCTTGGCCGCACGAAAGGCACTGTATTTTCATCGCTCTATCCTCCCTGTCCCATCCCCAAGCTTCCCTGTTCTCCTTGCCTGGACGCCAGCGCTCCTTGGACGGCGCTTTGAAAATCCTTGAGTTTGAAGGGTTTGAATATTACGGAGTCAACAGATCCCTTCGTAACCTTCTTCCAAACAGTCTCCCCGTCAGTGCCCGTTATAAGTATGACCGGGGTTTTTGGTGATCTCTCTTTAACGAGCTGGGCTAACTTCGAACCATCCATGGTAGGCATCTGAAGGTCGGTTACGACCAGGTCGAAAGAGCTCTCGATAAAGGCAGCGAGAGCTTCAATCCCGTTGCTGGCAAGAGCCACGTCAAATCCCAGGAGACGAAGCATTTGGGAGATGACATTCCGAATGTCTCTATTATCGTCGACCACCAGGATACGCCTGCTTCTTTCTTGCCCCATGCTTGTACGCGTCGGATTCTTGTTCTCTTTCTCGCCCTGCCCCATTCCACATCTCCTTTTGTGAACAATTGTGTTACGAATCCCTTTCCATTCACTTGTGCTCCGAGTTCATGGATTTTGGCAAGTGAGCCCCTCATCTGGGAACGGGCATCTGCGGGATATGCTTCTATCTCGACCGATTGCTTGCCTCAGGCGTTTACCCGGTCTTGATCTTTGGTGAATGCCCTATCCCGAAGTTTCTGGCCCCGAAGGAATCTAAACGAGTTGATCCACAACAAGGATGTACGAGCGTGAGATTCAACCTGTGCTCACGTTCTATTTCTCTTTATTTGTATCGTTTGTCTATAGGGGGATTACTCATTTTCTTGGGAGAAACTCCTGACCAATGGGAAAAAGACCTGAGGAGCTCTTTTCAACAGGAAGAGAGGAGGAGAACGCATCATTTGACTTCCCTGAAAATCGGTGCAAGAGTTTGAAAGGAGAAAGGAGATAACACGATGGATATTCTTCAAAGAGCCAAGAACATCATCATGACCCCGAAGACGGAATGGCCGGTCATCGCCGCTGAAGAACCGAACACCGCAGAGATCTTTAAGGGATACGTGCTCCCTCTGGCCCTCATCCCTTCAATCGCCTACATCATCGGGCTTGGGGTGATCGGGATGGGAATGATGTCTTCATTTTCCTGGGGTCTCGCCATGGGGTTGATCCAGTTCATTCTGGCCTTCGTGGGGGTCTACGTCTCGGCTTACGTGATTGCTTTTCTGGCTCCCAAATTTGGTTCCCAGCAAGACATGGGGCGTGCTCTTCAGCTAGTCGCCTATTCCTATACGCCGGCGTGGGTGGCGGGGATTCTGTCCATTGTCCCTGCCCTGGGGATCTTGGCATTCGCGGGCGGTATCTATGGCCTTTACCTCATGTACCTGGGCCTGCCTCACATGATGAAAACCCCTCAGGACAAGACCATTGCGTACCTGGTTGTCTCGATCATTGCCGTGCTCGTGACCTACTGGATCCTCACTCTGATTCTGACATCCATTGTTCTCAGTGTTTTTGGCCTGAGCACGGTGACCATGATGAGAGGTATGTAGGCATCTGAGTCCAAAAAGACCGGCATACGTCATGGAGAAAAAGAGACGCCGCCCCTGGGGCGGCGTCTCCCGTGAAAACGCTTTCCAGAATTCCTCCTATGCTTTCATCAGCGCCTCCAGAACCACTTTGGAAGTCAAGGGAATCCGCTGCTTCGGTGCACCCCCGGCACCCGCTCAGGAAACGGTGAGAAACCCCTCCGGCGACAGGCTTGTGGCCAGCATCACCATGTTGATCTCGCGATGCGCGCTCCAGGTCTCGTTTTCTCTGCTGGCCGGGTTCAGCCAGAACTTTTCAATTCCCTCGCAGAGCGGCAGGTAGCGCGTCAGGCTTTTGATCTTCGGATGCACCGGGTGCCCCTTGCCAAAGAGCCTTGGGTGAGCTTCGATCAGCGCTTGCAGTCTTTGCACCGCCCGAAGCCCGATGGACAATCCCAGTTCCCGGAAAGCGAGGCGGTCATCCGCAGGGGACATGAGCAAAGATCCCCGAGCAAAATGCCCCAGGCCCCGCAGGGAAGATTCCAGCAGGTTCACCAGCAAATCGTTTTCCTCCACACCAAGAACGGCGCTCAACTGTGCCCCTCTGTGAGCGTCGCACAAAAGGCCGCCGATGCCGAGCGGGTCGTCTGTATCCCAAGTCATTCCCTCACACATCTGGACCATGTCGGCGATCTCCGATTCGAGATCCCGGCCCGCCGTGCTTATCTCATCCCTCTTGGCTGCAGCTTGAAGCTGCCGGTAGGTGATGAGGCCGTCGAGCGGGTCATGCTGCCCCATGGAAGGCACGAGCGGCCGTGACAGGTCTATGCTCATTTTCCAGTACATCCGTTTTGCACTGCGGCGCGTTGGGAGGTAGGTGAAGCGTGTATGGGCCGCCTTTGCCAATTCAATGGCCCACTCGTTGTAGGTCGGATTTCCAACAGCCCGGCTGACACGGTTGAGCGCATGCATCCATTTGGTCAGGTAATGGTAGTACTGGCCGTCCCTGTCCCACTCCAGGCGCTCGTCATAGGGCTCCCTGCGATGGCGTTCCTTCATCCCTTTCCCGATCCTCAGTCCGCCTGCGGTCGGATGTCTTTCCCCTTCCTTTTCGCTCAGCCCGCTGACCCACCCCTTGCGCTTATCGTCCTCACGGTGCCGGCCGAGCACGTGATGGACCTGATCCACAAGGCGCAGTGCCAGGTGCTTGTATTCTTCATCCCTGCTTCGGCGATGGAGTTCCAGGAAATTGCACACCGCAAAGGCGTCCGTCCACAAGTAGCGCCGCGGGGCCTTGCTTTCCGGTGCAAGGCCGGTCAGATCGGCAAATTCCATCATGATGTCGCGTCCCGTGGACACGTTCTTGGCCTCCAACGCGGCTTACCTCCCTCCCAAGGCGGAGATGATTTCCCGACAGAATGCGGGCAGGCTTCGTTCTTTCATCTCCGCCTGCTGTCTTCGATATATGCCAGATCCGATGGATCCAGGTATCTGTGACAAAAACGATAAAGATCCGAATCATCCAGCCAGTTCATCATGAGTTCAACCAGCTCGCCCTTGGATTTCTTGGAAAGAAAGAGAACAAGAACGATCCTTGCTCGTTGGATCAGTTCAGGATCTTTCGCCCAAGATTCGTTCATTCGACCTCGACGAAACCCCTTTACCGTTGGTCAAAGGCTTTGGCGCCGAATTTCTTGAGCTCCTGCTCCGGGCCGGGCGGCGCATAAACCACGACGTAGGTCAGATCCTCCTCAGGTCCCACATCGAGCCGGTGCAAGACCCCGGCCGGAGCATACACAGCCATCTCAGGGCCGATCTCAAGGGTCTTCTCTCCAATGGTCATCGTCCCTTTGCCGGACAGAATGTACCAGAGATGCTCGACCTCGTGCTTGTGCGCATCCCCCTTCACTCCTTTGTTCATGGTGTTGACCAGGCAGGAGAAGTGCTTGGCCCCGCTGCTTTCCCGGTCAATGAGCACGCGGAAGGTTCCTCCGCCGCCGTGAAGCACTCCGGTCACGGCATCCTTCAACGCAACCACGTATTTGTTCCCCATCACTTTTCCTCGTCTAGAACTTCTACTTGGCTCCCTCTTTGATCATGTCCGCGTAAAGGGCGGCGATTTTGGCTGACTCCACATCCATGTATTTCATCAGCTCCTCCCCACCCATGTAGTTCACCTCGTCGCCCGGTTCTTCGATCATGTCGACAAACGCCTTGCTCTGTACCACGGTCTTGGTCACCTCTCTCAGTTTATCCACGATGGGTTTCGGCGTCTTCACAGGGGCGAGAAGACCCACCCATCCGTAGTACTCGGCTTCGATCCCCAGTTCTTTCACGGAGGGAACTTCAGGAACGGACTTCAGCCTCTTTGCGCCAATGACGGCAAGGGCTCTCAGTTTGTTGCCTCGAAGAAGAGGAATGGTGTTGGCCGGGTAGTTGACGCTGAAATCGACCTGGTTGCCCACCACCGCAGTCAGACTCGGTCCTCCGCCGCCGTAGGGAACGTGCCGGAATTTCAAGCCCGCGGCTTTTCCGAAAATCTCCGCGGGCAGATGGCTCATCCCGTAAAGGCCGCCGGAACTGAACGCCAGCTGGCCCGGCTTGGCCTTGGCCGCTGCCACGAAATCGGCCAGGGTCTTGTAGGGGGAATCCATGGGGACGATGAGGAGCGTCGGGCTCATGGTGAAGGTCCCGATCCCTGCAAAATCACGCCTCGTGAAAGCCGGCTTTCGGCCGTTGGCAATTTCCCATTCCAAGGCATTGGGTATGTTGACCGACCCTACGGTCAGCGTGTAACCGTCCGGTGCTGCCTGTGCTCCTGCCAAGCCTCCCACCATCCCGGTCGCGCCAACCTTGTTGACCACCACGACCGGCTGCCCAAGGATCTTTTCCGCAACCGATGCGAATGCCCTGGCCTGAATGTCCAGGGTTCCTCCCGGAGCCTGCGGGTTGATCAGGGTAATGGCTTTGGTCGGGTAATCAGCTGCGAAAGAAACACCCACGCCGGCCAGCACAACGGCCACAAGCACACATGCCACTCGAATCTTCTTTTTCACTTTTGTTACCTCCCTTTGTGTGTATTTGATCGGAACTTCCTTATGTCCCTTCTTCCAGAACTTTTTCCCAGGAAGCTCTCTTCGGTCTCAAGGCCCTGTAGATGTTCCACAGCAACAATACTCCGGACAAGGCCAGCAGCACAAGAGAGATCGGGCTTTTCCAGAAAATGGCAAAAGCCCCCCCGCTTCGCATCAGCGATTGCCGAAAGGTCATTTCCATAGTGGGGCCGATGATCATGGCGAGAATGAACGGAGCGATGTCGAAGTCGAGCTTGCGGAAGAGATAGCCCAACACCCCGGAGACCAAGAGAATGATGAGTTCGACGACGCTCGCGTTGACCGCATAGGTTCCGACCAGGCAGACGAGCAATATGACGGGGAACAGAATCCGAAAAGGGATTCTCAGGAGATTGATGAAGAGCCCGACCAGGGGGAGGTTCAGAATGATCAGAATCACGTTTCCAATGTACATGCTGGCCACAAGCCCCCAGAACACCTGGGGCTGCTCCGAGATGAAGAGAGGGCCTGGTCGGACCCCGTGGATCAGGAGAGCGATCATCATCACGGCAGGCGCCGGCCCCGTGGGGATGCCGAGCCCCAGGAAAGGAATCATGGCGCTCTCGGAAGCGGCGTTGTTGGCTGTCTCCGGTCCTGCCACGCCTTCAATGCGTCCTGTGCCGAACTCCTCCGGCTTCTTCGACAGACGCTTCTCCAGGGTGTAGCTGAGGAAACTGGCCAGGACGTGCGCAGAACCGGGCAAGAGGCCGATGAAGAAGCCAAGCCCTGTTCCGCGGAAAATGGGGCCCAAGGCAGCGCGGAGCTCTTCGCGGCTGGGCAGAAGCTCCCGGAATCGGACCTTGTGGGCGTGGTGCACCAGGCTCTCTTCAGTGGAAGCGAGGATCTCTCCGATCCCGAAGACCCCCATGGCCACGGGAATGAACCCGATGCCGTCATAGAGCTCCTTGATTCCGTGCGTGAACCGCATGGTCCCCGTGAGCTGGTCCATACCCACGGTCCCGATCAGCAGGCCCAGCAGGATCATGGGCACGCTCCTGAAAAAGGAACCCTTTCCAAGCGATCCCATCAGAATGAAGGCGATCAGAAGCAGGGCGAACATTTCAGGAGGGCCGAACTTCACCGCCTCATTGGCGAGAAAAGGGGCCAGAAACATGAGGCCTATGATGCCCAGGGTACCGCCGATCCAGGAACCCCATGCTGCAATGAACAGCGCAGCCCCTCCCCGTCCCTTGCGGGTCATCTGGTAACCATCCAGGCACGACACCACCGAGGCCGACTCTCCCGGGATGTTCATGAGAATGGAGGTGGTCGAACCCCCGTACATGGCCCCGTAGTAGATCCCGGCCAGCATGATGATGGCGCCGGTTGCGTCCATCCCGAAGGTGGCCGGAATGAGGAGAGCGATCCCTGCGAGGGGACCAATGCCAGGCAGGATACCGACCACCGTGCCCCACAAGCAGCCGATAAAGCAGAGGTAAATGTTCTTGAAGGTCAGTGCGGTTTGGAACCCTGCCGCCAGGTTGTTCAAAACATCCATTCGACTGTCTCCAGATTCTCACCGGGTCCTTCAGCCATGGGGTTCAAAGTCCGAGCAGCCCTGTGGGCAGAGGCGTAGAAAGCATCTTCGTGAAAAAGATCCAGCTTACCCCTCCGAACGCAACGGCCAGGCCCGCGGCCGTCCACAACCGGTAGCGGCTCACGAGGAAAAACAACATGAAGGTGTAAACCATGGATGCCAACAGGTAGCCCAGAGGCTCCAGCAGAAAGACAAAGGCCGCAGTGATCCCCACGATCTGAAGAGGAGTCTTTGATTTCCCGAGGAGCCGGCCCTGTTGCTCTCGCGGCTCACCCCCCTCCTTCCTTTTTCCCTGGACAAACCATGCCACACCAAAGGCGCAGAGCAAGATCGAGAGGCTGAGGGGGAAAACCCCAGGGCCCGGCGCATTCCATTTCCCCAAGGGGAGCCCGATGGAATAGGCAAGGCCGTAAATCCCCGCTGCAAGAAAAATGATGCTGCCGCCACGCTCTTTAGTCATGTGACTCTCCTTGGAGAATAACCTATGCTTCAACTCACCCGATGCTTTCAAGCGAAAAGTTAGAAAGAGGAAACGAAGGGACTGAGCGCCTCGACCACGATGCAGACACGCAGTCACAAAGGCACAAAGCAGAAAAAACAGTATATCCCTTTGTCCCTTTGTGCCTCTGTGCCTTTGTCTTTCACATCTCTTGCTTCAGCCCACAGCCCTTTATTCTGCTGATCAAGTCCGTCTCCACCACGTACGGGATGACCAGCCGGTACTTGGCCCTCGTCATGGCCACATAAAGCAGGCACATAAGATTTTGCCTCGTTTCCTCGGTCCCCCGGATATGATCGAGACCCACCAGGTAGACCAGGTCAAAGTCCAGGCCCTTGGAGCTGTGAATGCTGATCAGGGACACTCGGTCCGTGGTGACATCGTACATCTCCTTGGACCGGACATCCTGCGAAACCCAGGTGCTCGGAATGCCTGCCCCTTCAAGACTTCTGAAGAGGCGCATGGGCAATGCCCGGTTGTCGTAAGAGAACCGGTCCGGTCCGTAGACCTTGTCGTCGTAGATGATCGCTGTTTCCGATCTCTTGTATTCACCCCCCTGGACACACCCCTTCAGGTCTCTGATCAGGAAGTTCTCGAGCACCTGGATGTCCTCGAACTTATGAATTTCAGGTGCGGCCCCTGGAAAGGAAAGGCCCTCGGGAAGAAGCGCAAGCTGCGTGTTGACCCTGGGCGCCTCGCCGATGAGGCACTGTGTAAAATCGAATATCGCTTGGGTATTGCGGTACACCTTTTTCAGGTAGTGGGTCCGTCCGCCGGCCCTGATGCCGACGGATTTCCATGACGGCCTTCTCCTGTAGAGGTCCTGGTAGGAGTCCAGGCTGAGGACAAAGTCCCCGCCGGGTTTGAGCAAAGCCAGAACCACCCGGACCATCAGGTCGTCGAAGTCCTGCCCCTCGTCGACCAGGATGGCATCGAATGGCTCCACACGGCTTTTTCCAGCTGCAACCCTGTCCAGGGTTTCCTGCGCCACGAGATCATAGTACTCTGCACTCTCGTTCTCAAACCGAACGGTTTCTCCCAGCACCCTGGCGCAGAGATCAAAAAAGTGGCAAACCTGAACACCGCCTTCGCCTGTGCCTATCGCTTTTTCCTGGATGAGCCGCTTGAGGTAGCTCACTAGGGCAATGTTGAAACAGACGAGCAGGACCCTCTTGATCTTCCGCTCGTACCTGCAAAGCTGGCAGCAGCGATGGACCAGGACCAGCGTCTTTCCGCTCCCAGGAGGCCCCTTGAGGATCTGGTGTCCCGACCCCAGCTGTAAGGCCAGCCTTGCCTGGGCTTCGTCAAGGGCTGCCACCTCTCTCCGGAAGTGCTCCTTCCCAACCCCCTGGCGTGCAGGCAGTCGGATCTTGCCCTCAGGCCACAGGGCAAAGTGGAGCTTGGCCTCCTCTTTCCCTGTCAGCCCCTTGAAGAAGAAAGGGAAAGCGCCGGCGATCCTTTGCTGAAACTTCCGGCCCGAAGGGTCACAGAGGATTTCTCCTGCAGGGCCGAGGTCCTCCCGGAGCAGGGCCATCTCCATGGGGACAAGCCAGCGGATTCCCCGGTCCTCGTATTCCTCTCTTGAAATGTTTGGAAAGACCACCATCCTTCCAACTGGGATTTTCAACCCTCCTTCGTGGGCCGGCTCCCTGGAGATGAAATCAGGGATCTCTCTGAGCTTTTCCATAAGGGCATGGGTATAGCTCTTCGCCTGTTTGAGCGGGTTGGTCTTTTGCTCACTCTTCCCGGAAAACTGAACCGTGAAATGGTGTGGGGTGTAGGACAGGATCTGGTGTGAAGCCCAGTCTTTCACCTCGAGCACGAGGATCCCCACCTTCTTCCCGTAGAGAACGAAGTCAGGGACCTTTCCTTGGCTGCCGACGGAGGGTTGATACCAGCAGGTGAAATCCTTGTGCGGTTTTGCCGCCTCTTTAATGAAGGCGAAGACCTTTTTCTCGCCTTCCGTGGCCTCTTCAAAACCCTCCATCTGCTCCGGGTACATTCTGGCCATTTCCGAACCTCCTACTGTTGTGTCCCATATGGACGTTCGATGAAATGTCATTTCGAACGAAGTGAGAAATCTGAGATTCCAGAAGAGTTGAAAAATCTCTCCCTTCGGTCGAGATGACAACTCATTTCTGGGACACAACAATAGACAAACACGGAAGCCGTCTTATCCTTGGGTCAAACTCCCTTTCACAGGGCAGACCAGAAGAGCGCTTTTTTTATCCGTTGCATCAGAGCCTCCACCCTCTCAGGGTGCTTGAGGGGTGTGACCGGCTGCCACTCCCGCCAATCCCCCAGAATGTCGGCATAAAGCACGGCGCACGCTCTGGAGACTTCCACCCGCCCGTCCTTGTTGATCTCCGGAACACAAGCGTTGAGGCGCTCTTGAACGAGATCCCGAGCACGCACCTCTTCCGCATGAAACACCACCACCTTGGTCTCAGAAAAAGCCCGGCTGCCGCCGAACTTGCCGTACACATGACCTTCGGGAAATTTCTCTTCGTACACACGGAGCAGCGAAAGACACTCCTCAATCCCATTCAGAACAGCGGTGACCTTCCAGCAGTGGTAGGCACGGCCCAGGTCAATCTCGGGCGACCCGGCTTTGAGCTGATCATACAGATGCTGGATGCAGGGAAGGCACCTGCCGTAGATGTTGGCTTTCGTCTTTTCCAGGTTGGGCTTGCTCTCGAAGCTTACCCAGAAATCGCCCTTCTCCGTGTAGGGTATCTCGCCGACGTAGATGTGCCAAGGAGTTTCCTCGATATGTTTTCCCGTCTCGGCCCCCATCCCCGGCTCCCTCTCACGGTTTTGATATGCCTTAGCTTATGGAATCGGCCCTCCTCCGTCAATGCTAAACACCTCGCGTTTCCCCTTGACGCCGGGCGCTGCGATCCCCTATACTTCGTTTCGTTTGACATGCGTTGGATCCCTGGGACGAAAGATCAAGAAAGACAACCATATCAAGGAGGTGCTCCATGAAAAGAGTGTTCGGTGTGTGTGTTGCGGTTCTGTTCCTGATGGGCGCTGTGGCTACGGTTTACGCGGCCGACAACCTGGTTCTGGCCACCGGCGGCACCGCCGGGACCTATTACCCCTTTGGCGGCGCCATGGCCAAGATCTGGAACTCCAAGATCAAAGACATGAACGTGACGGCCCAGACGTCCGGGGCTTCGGCCGAGAACGTCCGCCTGGTCAACAAGAAAGAAGTCGAACTGGCCCTGGTGCAGAGCGACACCCTGGATTTCGCTTTCAATGCGACCGAGGCTTTCAAGGAACCCCTTAAGGCCATGAACGCTATTGCGGTCCTCTACCCTGAAGTCATCCAGGTGGTGGTCGCCGCCGCAGGCCCGATCAAATCCATCGCTGACTTGAAAGGCAAGAAGGTGGGCGTGGGCGCGCCGGGCAGCGGCACAGAGGCCAATTTCCGGCAGCTCCTCGACGCCTACGGCATGAAAAAAGAAGATGTGAACGCGCAGTTCCTGTCCTTCTCCGAGAGCGCTGAAGCTTACAAGGACAAGCACATCGATGCCTTCATCGTCACCGCCGGCATCCCCAACGCAGGCATCATGGACGTCGCCACCCAGAACGAAATCCGGATCCTGAATATCCCGGCCGACGTGGCGGCCAAGCTGACCCAGAAGTATCCCTTCCTGGCGGCAGTGAAGGTCCCGGCCAACACGTACAAAGGCCAGACGGCGGAGGTGTCCACTGTGGCGGTGAACGCAGTGCTCATCGCCGGCAGCAGCCTGAAAGAGGAGATGGTCTACAACCTGACCAAGGCCCTGTTCGAGAACCAGGCTGACTTGGCCGCGGCCCATGCCAAGGGCAAGGAGTTGAACATGAAAACCGCGGTCACGGGTGTTTCCATCCCGTTCCACCCGGGAGCGGTGAAGTACTACAAGGAAAAAGGACTGATGAAATAAACATCGTTTCGGCCAAAACGACAGGGGTCGATACAGGAGGTTCCGGACCGCAGGGGCCGGGGGATCAGTTGAGACTGCATTCATGCTGGATTTCACTCCCCTCCGGCCCCTTGCCGTCTGTTATGCGCCGCTGATGAGTCGTCGTCTCATTGCTGGGCTGATCGTAGCCGGTGCGGGGGGAGTGGTTTGGTTCTTGCTCTGGCCGTTGTTCCCTGTGCTTGAAATCGTCGACGGCCGCGGCGGGCGTGTTGTCTTCTGTGCCCGCGTCCAGCCGGGTCAAGAGGTCGTGCTTTCCTTTGTCCACTCCGTGAACCGCCGGCCCGTCTACGACACCTTGCGGGTGGAGGCCGATCACCTGGTCATCGTCCGATCGAGGTTCGACACTTTCGGCGCCGGCATGCCGGAGGCATCGACGCAGGACGGGACGCTCCGCGTCGCCGAAGACGGCTGGCTGGAATGGACCGTGAACCGCCCCACTCCCGAACTCACGGTCCGGGTGGGCCGGGTGGCCGATCACACCGTGCATTACAAGGGTCGCGACATCCGCCTCTCGGATCTGGCGGAACCCGGAAGCGCGTTGACCCTGCGCGTTCGAAAATCACGATGTCTCGACCTCATGAAGAGCAGGTGCATCCCATGAGTGAAAATGAAAAAGAGCGGGAAAAAGCCGGTGGCCTGACCACCACTATGGTAGGGGTCGAGGTCGTCTCCAAAGAGGAAATCGAAGAGATCCTCAAGAAGGTCGACAAGGAAGCCACTGCCCGCAAACTGGTCGGAGCCTCGCGCTGGATCGTCTATGTCATCGGTGTGTCGTGGTCGATCTTTCAGGTGTACACGGCCGCCTTCGGCTTGTTCCCTGCTCAGTTCCAGCGCTCCATCCACCTGGGTTATGCGTTCGTGCTGACCTTCCTGCTTTTCCCGGCCAGCTCCCGTGACAGTTCCAATCGCCTGACCTGGTTCAACTGGGTGCTTGTCGCCTTTGCCGGTTATATCGGTTTGTACATGGCCTTGAACTATGTCCGGATCATGGAGGCCGGCGGAGATTACTCCCGAATGGATTTCATAGCCGCAGGCTTCGGCATCCTGCTCACGCTGGAGGCGGCGCGGCGGGTGGTGGGACTGCCGATCGTCTGCCTTGCGGCGTTCTTCATCGTTTACACCTATTTCGGGGCCTATTTCCCAGGCTTCATGGCGCACCGCGGGTATTCGCTCGAGCGCATCGCCTCGCACATGTACCTCACCACCGAAGGCATCCTGGGCATTCCCCTGGGGGTGGCGGCAACCTTTATCTATCTCTTCATCCTTTTCGGCTCTTTCCGTGAAAAATCCGGGCTGGGCCAGCTCTTCATCGACATCTCCAACGCGGTGGCGGGCTGGGCCTCCGGAGGACCGGCCAAGATGGCCATTGTGACGAGCGCGCTGGAGGGCACGGTGTCCGGCAGCTCCGTGGCCAACACGGTTGAATCCGGGAGCCTCACCATCCCCATGATGAAGCGCCTGGGCTACCGGCCCGAGTTTGCGGCGGCGGTGGAAGCCTCCTCCTCCACGGGCGGCCAGATCATGCCGCCCATCATGGGCGCTGCGGCCTTTATCATGGCGGAGTTCTTGAATGTGCCTTACCTGGACATCGCCAAGGCGGCCGCCATCCCGGCCTGTCTCTATTTCTTCGGGGTGTTCATGGAGGTTCACTTCGAGGCCAAGCGCTGCAACCTGCGAGGCCTGAGCCGCGACGAGCTGCCTAAGTTCGGCAATGTCATGCGGGAAAGGGGCCACTTGTTCGTGCCCCTGTTTGCGATCATCATCTTTCTTTCGGTCGGGTTCACGCCGCTTTACGCCGCGCTGATGGGGCTGGTGACGTGCATCATCGCCGGCGCCTTGAAGAAGGCCACCCGCATGAGTTTCAGGCAAATAGCCGACGGCTTCGAGCTCGGGGCTCGGAATGCCATCGGTGTGGCCTTGGCCTGCGCTTCGGCGGGGATCATCATCGGGGCCATCACGCTCACCGGTTTGGGTCTCAAGCTGGGCAACGGGCTGGTAGAGCTGGCCGGAGGCAATCTCATGGTGACTCTCTTTTTCACCATGATCACGTCGCTCATCCTTGGCATGGGCGTGCCGACCACCGCCAACTACATCATCACCTCCACTATCGCTGCCCCAGCCCTGATCCAACTCGGGGTGCACCCGCTGGCGGCCCACCTGTTTGTCTTTTATTTCGGGATCGTCGCCGACATCACGCCGCCGGTCGCCCTGGCCGCTTATGCCGGCTCCGGCATCGCCAAGTCCAACCCTTTAAAGACCGGCATCACGGCCACCAAACTGGCGATCGGCGCTTTTATCACGCCCTACATCTTTGTCATGAACCCCTCGATGCTCTGGGTCAATACGACGTGGTATGCGATCATTCAGACCTTGATCACGTCTTGTGCGGGGATGACGGCCATTGGAGCGGCTGTCATTGGATATTTCGTGGCGCCTATGAGCTGGATCGAACGGATAGTGTTCGCTGTGGGAGGCCTCCTGCTCGTGGATCCCGGAACGGTCACCGACGTCATAGGCATCGGCTTGCTGGCCCTGTGCGTGGTGAGTCAATATCGAAAGAAACGAGCAGGGGTCGTGAGCACGGCAACCGCTGCAGACGCATGAAAACAGGCACAAAGGTGCAAAGGCACAGAGGCGCAAAGCAGAAAAATCATTATGACCCTTTGTCCCTTTGTGCCTGTGTGCCTTTGTCCCTCGGGCTGTCGGCTTCAGCCGACAGCAGTTTACTTCTTTCCCCGGTTTTTGATGGCGTCGTAAAGATTCTGGAAGGTGCCGATCAGCACGGCCGCCAGCACACCGAAAATCGCAGCTCTGATAATCCAATCCGTTAGGTCCATATCACTCCCTGACCTCCTTCCAAGCCGCCCCCCTATCCGATCGTCACAATGGGCAGGTCGCGCATGGTCACCAGACCAGGAGCCGCCTCCTTGACTCGCCGGATGGCGTTGACCGCAATCGAACGGGTGGCCACGTCTCCGTGGGTGCCCTTGAGAACCACGTTCAGATTGGGTTGCCCGCTGATCTTGATCCGGTCCTCGTCCACGTCGGAGTCGAGGGCCGCGATAAAGGTGAGGGTGAGGAACTCCCCCTTTTCATCGTAGGCGCGCGCCACCTGGTTCAGCCCGCAGGGCTGGCCCGGCTCCACCTCGAAGAAGTCCGTCTTGATCGCCTTCTGGGCAAGCACAGGATCAATCGTCTCTTCATACTTGACCAGCTTCTTGCCCAGGGTGTCGAAAATCATCCCCACCGACTGCACCAGACCCACGTGGGCCATGCGCCCCTGTGCCATGGCAGCCTTGAACTCCTCCTTGGTCAAACCGGAGCCGATCTTCTTCTGGAAGGGCCCCCGCCGAAGCGAGGCGTTTTGAATCCGGGAAATCTGGATCCTGTCCACCCGCTCGGAAATCGACGTCAGAAACAGAGGCAGCGAGTCCATCAGGAAACCGGGATTGACGCCCGTGGCGAGCACGGTCTTGCCGGCCTTCTTGGCGGCTGCGTCAATTGCTTTAGCCTCTTTGGGGTGGGCCAGCCAGGGGAAAGAGAGTTCTTCCGATGTGGAAACCACGTCCAGCCCTGCCTTGAGGATCTCCAGGATCTGCCCCTTGAACAGGTCAAAGTAGGAGTGGGTGGTGTGCATCACCACGTCCGCCTTGGTCTTGGCCAGGGCGTCGGCGACGGTCTTCACCACCTTGAGGCCCAGCTTTTTGCCGTCCAGCAGGTCGCCCAGGTCTTTGCCCACCTTGGCCGGGTCGATATCCACCGCGGCCACCAGCTTAAGGTTATCTCTGGAAAGAATGGTGCGCGCCGTAGAGATGCCTATCGGGCCAAGCCCGTATTGAATCACACGGATTTTTTTCATTTCTTCCCTCAACAAGATTATCAGGATTGTCTTTTAGAAGGTCGAAGTATAAGGGTTTCCGATCTTCCGTGTCAAGAGTGAAGACATTTCGGGGGCTTGAAATTGACACCCAAGGTCCTTCTGAATTGGGGCGGACCAAGGTAGCGCCTGCCTCTTGCTTTTTTCCGGATAAGGAGGTATTTTCTTATTGAGTCGTTTTGTCCTTCCCGCTTTTAGCTTCCAACCCTTTCCTTTGATCCTCCGTTCAGGAGGCATGGCGATGAAATGCGCGAACTGCCGAACCGAAAATCGTGAAGGCATGAAGTTCTGTGAGCAGTGCGGGGCAAAGCTGGAACGGCAATGCCCTAACTGCAAAGCCAAAATACCGCCTGGCAGCAAGTTCTGCGGTGAATGCGGCCACGACCTGATAGCGCTTAAACAAGGCCCTTCTATCGACTACGATCGACCCCAATCCTACACCCCCAAATTCCTTGCAGAAAAGATCCTCACCACCCGGGATTCCATAGAGGGAGAGAAAAAGCTGGTGACCGTACTTTTTGCGGACGTGGCCGACTTCACCGCTCTTTCGGAGAAGCTGGACCCCGAGGAAGTCCACGGGATCATGGACGGGTGCTTCAGTATTCTGATGGAGGAGATCCACAAGTACGAGGGCACGATCAACCAGTTTACCGGAGATGGGGTCATGGCGCTTTTCGGCGCTCCTGTGGCCCACGAGGATCATGCTCAGAGAGCCTGCCGCGCCGCTCTGTCGGCGCAAAAGGCGATGGAGGCTTATGCTGAAAAGCTGCGGAGGGAATTCGGGGTGGAATTCAAGATGCGCATGGGGCTTCATTCCGGCCCGGTGATCGTGGGCTCTATCGGGGATGATCTTCGCATGGATTATACGGCTGTAGGCGATACCACCAACCTGGCCGCGCGCATTCAACAGGTAGCTGCGCCGGGGCAGGTCTGGGTGAGCCAAGAGACTCACCATATGATTCGAAACTATTTTCTCGATGACTTTGTCATGGAGACCCCTTTGAAGGGCAAAGCCGAACCGCAGCGTCTTTATCGCGTGTTCTCTGAGCAAAGAGGCGTACGAACCCGTTTTGAAGCGAGCTTGGCGCGAGGCATGACCGAGCTGGTCGGCCGCCGACTCGAGATGGAAACCCTCTGGGGTGCGTTCAGAAAGGCCAAGGAAGGCAAAGGCCAAGTGGTCGATGTGGTAGGGGAGGCAGGCATCGGCAAGAGCCGTCTTTTGTATGAGTTTCAAAAAGCCCTCGGCGACGACGTGAAATTCCTGCGCGGCCTCTGTATCCAGTACGGCAGGAACATCAATTTCCTCCCGGTCATCGACATCGTCAAGGGCGCTTTTGGTGTTGAAGCGGCAAGGACGGAGGAGGAGCTCGGCAAGCAAATCGAAGAAGAAGCGACCCAGGACCTTGCGCCGATGATCCCCTTCTATCGAAGTCTGCTCTCCCTCAGGGTGGAAGACCCTATGTTCAAAGTCCTCGAACCGGAGGGGAGGAAACTTGGGACCTTCGAGGCCGTGAAGAAGCTTCTCATTGCACGGAGCCGGCAAAAGCCGCTGGTCGTCTTTGTGGATGATGTCCACTGGCTGGACAAGATGTCCGAGGAACTCCTGGCCTATTTCTCTCGTTGCATTCTGGACCAGCCGATCCTTTTGCTTGCAGCCTATCGTCCGGAGGCGGCTCCCCTGTGGGCGCAAGGGACGCATTATCAGAGGCTGGGTCTCGAGACCCTCAGCTCCAAGTCTTCCGTGCGACTTGTTCGAAACGTGCTTGGCGGGCCGGCATTGGAGCCGGAGCTTGAAGAAAGAATCGTGGAGAAAACCGAGGGTAATCCGTTCTTCGTAGAGGAGATCGTCAGGGAGCTTCTTGAGCGCGGGGATCTCGTGAAGGCAGGGGATCGATACCTGCGCAGGAACCCCATTGACCAGTGCGAGATTCCCAACACGATCCAGGGGGTATTGGCTGCTCGAATGGATCGATTGAGCGACGATCTCAAACGAACGGTACAAATTGCAAGCGTCATCGGCAGGGATTTCGCCTTTCGTCTCTTGAAGAGCATCATGCAGCTCGGAGATGAGCTGAGGTCTCAGCTGACCAACCTGGTCGGACTCGAGATCCTTTATGAAAAGGCCCTTTATCCGGAGATAGAGTACATCTTCAAACATGCACTGACCCAGGAGGTGGCCTACGACAGTTTGCTCAAACAGAGACGCCGGGAGATCCATGGCCGCATTGCCCAGTCCATCGAGGAGCTCTATGCCGATCGGCTGGAGGAACATTATGAGCTGGTTGCCCATCACTACGAACGCAGTGGGAATGCCGAGAAGGCTGTGCACTATCTGATTCTGGCCGGTGAAAAATCGAACAAGCACGGAGCCGTCCAGGCCGGATGCGAGTTCCTGAACAAGGCGCTAGAGATCTCGGAAAAGGCGCAGTTGGCACTGAGGCCGGAAGAGGAGGCCCGACTCCAGTACGAACGGGGACAAAGCCACATGGGCGTGGGTGCCATAGATGCTGCAGCGGCCAGCTTTAGAAGGGCGCTCGAACTCAGCAGGCGTCACGGGATGGCTCACTTCGAAAGGGAGGGCCTGGTATCCCTTGCCTACTTGATGTACATGTGGCCGTCCCATGAAGAAGCGGAGCGAACGTTAAAAGAAGGGCTCGCCAGGGCACGGGAGACACAGCACAAAGGCCTCGAGAGCACTATCCTGAGCACGATGAGTCTTCGGTCACTGGTTTACGAACGGCACAGAGGGAATCAGGCGGCGCTCGATGCAGAACCCATAGCCCTGGAATCGGGGGACCCAAGATCCATTCTCGGATCTCGCCTCGTCCGATCTATTTGGGAAAGGCATCTTGGCAGGCCGAGGAAAACCGTTGAGCTCACCGAAGGCATGATTGAATTGCTGCAGAGCTCGTACAATATCAACATCACTTCAAACGTGATCTGGATCAGAGGGGTTGCTCTTGCCGAGATAGGGCAGATTGAGCAAGCAATGGCCGGCTTGAGAGAAGGCATTGAAATCTGCGAACGATTTGGGGCGCACTATCGCCTCGACACCCTCTACAACTGCCTTGCCTATTGCTACGGGGAGGTCTATCAACTGGAGCGGGCACGGGAGTTGAATGCAAAAGCTGAAGAAATCGCTCGCATGCTGATGGTGAAATATCCCTTCGGCCGCAGGCAATGGGCCCATGGTCTGGGAGAGGCCGTGATGGGCCTGACGGAAACCCTTTTCGATCAGGGGGATGAGGACACAGCCTGGAAGCGCCTGAAGTCCCTGGAACAAGAGTCGAGAAGTGAGGATTTCGACATGAACCGCTATCAGTGGGAATCGCGGTTGAATTTGCTCGCAGCCCAGATCCTTCTCCATCGAAACGATATCGGTGCGGCTGAGGCGATCATTGAAAAGAACCTCGACAGTGTTCGAAGGCAGCATATGAAAAAACGGGAAGGGAGCTTTCTGCGTCTTCTCGGAGAGGTTCAAAGGAGACGCAACGAGTACGAGAATGCAGTCACGACCTTAAACGAAGCAGTCCGCATTCTTGCAGAGGTTGAAAACCCGCGACAGCTCTGGCAGGCACACCACTCTCTGGCGTCCACGCTTGAGGGGCTAAAGAGATCGAGCGAGGCGAGAGAGCAATGGGGCCGCGCAGCGGAGGTTGTTCGGAATGTTGCAGCCGCTCTGTCAGACCGGGGCCTGCGGGAAGGGTTTCTGCAGGCACGACCGATCCGGGAGATTCTTTCGCAAACCGAGCAATGACCAGGGCGGTGTGTCGTTTTGTTTGGACCGGCAAAACGACACCGGTTCACAAAACCGAAAAAAACGGCCGAGTGAGGAAAGGAGGTAAGCCATGCCTATTATCACCATATCCCGCGGAACGTTGAGCGGCGGTGAAGCCCTTGCCAATCTGCTCTCCGGAAAAACAGGGTACCCCGTCATCGGGTTGGAAGTGATCAAGGATGCGGCCACCCGTTTCGGAATCTCGGAATCCGAAATTTCCAAACAGCTGAGCCAGGGCCCCCGAGTGATCGAACGGATCGCAGGGGACAAAAGACGGATTTATTTGAGCGCGGTTCAATCCGCTTTGGCGGAACGGGCCCTTCAGGGAGATTTCATCTACCATGGGCTGGCAGGCCACTTTCTCCTTGTTGAAGTCCCTAATGTGCTCAAGCTCCGCCTCGTTGCCCCCCTGCCCTACCGGGTCAAGAGCGTGATGGGAAAGAAAGGCTTCACCGAAGAAGAGGCGACAAAGTACATCGAAAATGTCGATCAAAAGAGAAAGCAGTGGACCAAGTTTCTCTATGATGTGGATTGGACGGATCCCATGCTCTATGACGTGGTCATCAACCTGGATCAGGTTACTCTGGACACGGCCTGCGGACTGATCCTTTACGCCCTCGGTCAGCCGGAATTCAAAGACAGCCCGGAGAAGCAAAAAGCTGTTCTAGATTTGGCGCTCTCCTGCCAGGTGAAGGCTCGGTTGGCCCTTGATGAACGGACAAGAGGAGTCGAGACCGCTGTGGAGGCCAAGGAAGGGAAAGTCTTTGTAAGAGGCCGGGTCTTCACGACTTCGGCCCTCGTAGCCACGGGTTTGCAGAGCACCAACGCCCGTATCCATGAGGTGGTCAAGGGTATCCCGGGTGTGAAAGAACTCAGGATCGATATCGTGGAATCCCCTATCGCCTAGGGGGGATTTTTCGATCGGGGCTACCGAATGGCCCGCGTGGCCCTGAGCATTCTGCAAGACTCCCATGTTCCCGTGCTTCTGATCAGGCCGGAGGCGTGTCGCCTCTAGCAACTCCCTCAACCTTGGGTCACTTCCTCGAAGAGGCGCCGGTAATAGAGGTAATTTTCCAGCGGTATATCCTTGCGAACCCGGCCATCCGCCAAAGGGATGAAACCGCCCTCCGCTAAAAGGGGCGGCACCTTCTCGTAGACCTCTCTCTTGATGCTTTCCTTGTCGAGTCGAAGCGCGTCCAGATCAATGCCGCCGATCAGCCGCAGGTCACGGCCGAATTCGCGACGCAACTCGCGATAATCCATCTCCTTCTGAGGCACTTCGCAAGCCCAGAGGCAGTTGAATCCCCTTTTCACAATGCTCGGGAGCAGGGACCGGATATTGGCAAAGGTGAGAAGGATAACCGTACCTATCCTGTACCGGCGCAGAACCGCAAGGACCGGTTCATAGCTCTTGAGCACGAGGTCTTCATACATTTTCGGTGGGATGAGCGGCCCGCGGTTTTCAGCAATAGGCTCCGTGAACACCGCTGCGTCGAACTCCGCGTCCTTGAGAGCGCGCTCTGCAATCCGCGCGGAAAACTCGCCTTGAATCCTCATGGCCTCCCGGACAAACTCGGGATCCCTTATGGTGAGAAGCATCACTTCCGTGAACCTCTTCCAACCCTCAACGCCCATGGAAAGGAAGAAGCCGCGGTGAACGCGCAGGAAAAGAGGGTGATTTCTGGTTCGCCATTTGTGGACCAGGCTGTTCCATCTTATTGGAAGACGGCTGCGCTCGTCGGGATCCAATGCACCTCTCAGTCTATGCAGATCGGATATGGTGCTCGGCCACCTTCTCAACCCTGGAAGCGCTTCCAGCTCCGGCTCGATTTCTTCGCGACGATCAAAGTGAAACATCTCATACAGATCCGCGCCGGATGACAGCCCTTGTCTACGCCACTCTTGAATGACGTCTTCTTCCATGCCTTCATGGAAGTAAGGGACGCGGTCGGGTCTGCCGTACCCCATGGCCTGACGAAATCTTTCCCGGCTGTCCATAAGCCCTCAAAGGTGACCAAGATTTTATGGGACAAAATCCTAACTCGATAACCTCTCACAATCAATCTCTATTGAACCGCCTTAGAAGTCCGCACTCAACGGTCAAAAAAACATGCTGTTGAGAGATGTCGCGATGTGGGATACAATGAGGCGCATTTGATAGACTTCCCGGCATTCTCCATGACTTTTTTCCCTACCAGAAAAAGGGGGAGGACCCTATGAAGAGCCCAATCGTCTCTCGAACAAAGGGTTTCGCTACTGGCCTTATGATGCTTCTGATCCTGGGTTGCGCCACAGAACCTGTGGTCAAGATGCCTGACTCTCTACCTTCCAGCATCAAGTCCTACAAGCAATTCACCCTCTGGGCCGGGAATCCCGGCATGAAGCCAACCGGAGTTCACTTGGACGAATTGGATGTCTATACGATTCTGGCTGCTGGCACCATGGATCATTGCACGCGTGGGGGATGCACCTCCCGCGATGCGCGCCCTGAACATGGCTGGCCCCTGGTGGCAAGAATAGGCCAGGGCACGTATTTCGGACCTCTGCCCAGAAATTACGGCGGCGTCACTCTGCCGGCACCCGACTCCGGAGAGCTCTATCTCGGGTACAGATCGGGTGAACTCTACCCTTCAGGTGACCCTAGAAACCCTGAATGGTATAGGGACGATGCTGGTTCTTACAGCATAACGATCATTGTCTGGGCAAAAGACGACTATCAAGCGATTGCAGACTTCCTCCGGCAGCTGTGGCAACGGGAACCCCAAAACAAGGCTGTCGCTGATGCTCTTGCCCAAGCAGATCGCATGGTCAAAGTCCTGCTCGCAGCGAATAAGGCCTCAAAAGAGATCGAGCAAACAAAGAAAGAAATCCAGAGCCTTAAAGAAGCCCCTGCGCCCTTTCCTAAAGCGTCTCAAGAGGCGGTGGCTCCAAAACCTCAGGCGGATACATCCTTGCCGGCAAAATCCCCACCGGCTTCTCAACCTTTGAAGCAGGGAAACGACAAAGAACAGAACCTCGCCAAGTTGGAAGAGAGGCTGGCAAAATTGACAGAGCAGCTTGCCCAGTTCGAAGCGATGAAAAAGGAGGTCGAACAAGAGAGAAAGAAGTCAGAAGCTCTGGCCAAGGAGCTTGAACAAAAACAGAAGACGGAACAGGACCTCATGATCAGGCTCAAAGACGGCTCAAAAAACCCGCCCGTGATTGTGATCGCCTCCCCCGCTGAAGGGAGCACAGTGGAGGTCAAGATCATTCACCTATCCGGCGTGGCTGAAGACGACGAAGGGCTGTCCAAGCTGGAAATCATCGTCAACGGCAAGCGTGTTGTAATAAGAGAGGGCGGGGCCGGTGCAAGGAGCGCAAAGGAACGCACGCCGAAACGCCTGGATTTCAGAGAGAGCATTCAGCTTGAGCCCGGTGAAAACCAGATCACCATTCGTGCCCTTGATCTTCAAGGCCTGAGTTCGGAGAAAAGGCTTAATGTGCAATATACGGAAAGACGTAAAAACATTTGGGCTGTGGTGATTGGAGTCAACCGGTATTCTAAAGTTCGTCCACTAAAGTATGCAGTGAACGACGCCAGAGTCTTCTATGACCATCTTGTGCAGTTCAGCCAAATCCCCCGCGAAAACGTGACTCTTCTGCTGGACCAGGACGTAACCCTGACTCGCATGAGAAGCATCCTGGGAACCCAAATCAAGAACAAAGCGGGGAAAGACGACATGGTGATCATTTTCTTTGCCGGCCATGGTGCAACGGAAAAAGATGTCCAGAGCCCTGACGGAGATGGACTTGAGAAATATCTTCTGCCCTGCGACGCCGATCCCAAGGACCTCTATGCCACCGCCATGCCCATGGCCGAAGTCTCAAGAATCTTCGGCAGAATTCAGTCCGAGCGATTGGTTTTCATCGCCGACTCCTGCTACAGCGGAGCCAGCGGGGGCCGTACCATTGACGTTTCAGGAATCAGAGCGACCATATCCGATGCTTTCCTGGACAGGGTGGCAAGCGGAAAGGGCCGTGTCATTATCACGGCGAGCGGCGCAAATGAAGTCAGTGCCGAGTATGACAATCTCAAGCAGGGTGTCTTCACCTATTACCTTGTAGAAGGTCTGAAAGGGAAAGCGGACACGGACAAGGACGGCACCATAACTGTAGACGAAGTCTACCGGTACGTTTCCGAAGCGGTTCCCCGTGCGACGAACCAAGAGCAGCACCCTGTGAAAAAGGGCACCGTGGAGGGCCAGCTGATCCTGAGCATCGCTCAATGAGTAGGTCTCAGAGAGCGGGAGGGAGCCCTGGTATGGAAGAAAAGGCACCGGCATCCAGGTCTCTGCGACACTTCAGTGCGGCTGAGAAGCGCAACCTCGCGTCGTGGGAGCCATGACCATGCGATTCGGCAGCGTGAGGCGTCCCAGCGGGTATGGGCTGAACCAGGGATTCTGATCCATGGTTTCTTCTCCTCCTTCCGAATTGAGCTACATGAGGATCAGCTCTCTCCTATGCTTCAAAAGCAGGAGTGCTTAACCTTGGGTTTCAGAAAGAATGCCCCATCTATCCCCAAGGGCACCGGAGCCGCCTTTAGGGTCTCGGGGTCTTTTCTTGGCCCGAGCCCTGCCACAGATCCGACAGCGTGACCACGCGAAAGCCGCGGCGTTGGAGCTCCGGAAGTATGGTGCCGAGCACTGCGATCGTGCGCTCGCCACGCGCACCGTGGTCGTGCAGCACAATGATAGATCCGGGCTTCACCCCCCGCAACACATGTCGTTTGATGAACCAAGAGGAAGGGATCTGGGGATCAAAGGGATAGACGGAGCCCAGGGCGCAGCGGTAGCCGTGCTTGTGGAGAATAGAGAGCATCTTCTTCGAATACCACCCTGACCCGGGTCGGAACCAGTGAACAGCGGAAAACCGGGAAAGGACTTCGTGGGCCAGCAAGAAGCGCCGTTCAAACTCGGAGCTCTTGAGAAAGATACTCCGCTCATCCGCTGTGGAGTGGTTGGCCAGCTCGTGCCCTTCCTGCACGGTCCGCAAGACGATCTCTTCGTTTCCAGCGACGCGATCGGTGATGAGGAAAAAAGTGGCTTTCGCGCCGTGCAGTCTGAGCATGTCCAGGATTTTAGGGGTGGCAACGGCGTCCGGCCCATCATCGATCGTCAGCGCCACGGCTTGTTTTTCGGTCTCAACGAAATAGACCACCTCAGGGGACAGCCTCGCAAGGGCGGCCAGGAGCCAGCGGGGCTGGAACACCACGATCCCTGCAGCGACAAGCAGAATGGCGACTCCGGCGGTGCTGATTTTTAGCCTCCTTGACAGGTGCATTGGTTTCCCATGTTCATTTCTCAATCAGCAAGCGCCTCAGGACCTTGCCCACAAAGGACTTGGGCAGTTCCTCGCGGAACTCGATGTCCCACGGCACGGCGTACTCCTGCAGCCGTTTGCGGCAAAGATCCAGCAGCTCCTCCTTGGAAAGGTGGGTGCCTGGACGGGGGACGACAAAGGCCTTGACTCTCTGTGTCATGGACTCTGTTGGAACACCGACAACGGCGACCTCCTGGACCTTGCTGTTCTCGTAGAGCACCTCTTCGATGTCACGCGGGTACACGCTGTACTCGCCCGCCAGGATGGTATCCCGTTTTCTGCTGATGATTTGGGCGAAACCGTCTGCGTCCATGGAGGCCACATCGCCGGTGTAGAGCCATCCGTCTTTCAAAACCGACTCGGTGTCCTCCTCGCTGCCGCGGCTCCAGTAACCCCGCATGACTTGGGGGCCTTTGACCACAAGCTCTCCGATCTGTCCGGCAGGCAGCTGCTCCCGCGTCACCAGGTCCACGATCTTGGCGTCCGTGCTCGGGACGGGGATGCCGATGGAGCCCACCCTCCGGACCCCTTCGAGGGGGTTGACGTGCGTGACCGGCGAGGCTTCTGTGAGCCCGTATCCTTCCACGAGCCGGCCCCCCGTGAGTCTCTCAAAGGCCTCCTGCACCTCCACCGGCAGCGGCGCCGCACCGCTGACGCAGGCCTTGATCGACGACAATCCGAAAGAGGACACGCCGGGTGCCCGGTTAATCGCCATGAAAATGGAGGGGACACCGGGAAAAACGGTGGGTTTGCTCATTTTGATGGTTCTTAGGACTTCCTGGAGCTCAAACACCGTGAGCAGAACGATCGTCGCCGCCATGGCAATCGGCAGGTTCATCGCCGTGGTCATCCCGTAGCTGTGGGTCAAGGGGATGACCGACAGAAAGGTCTCCTTGCCGTAATGCAACTGGGGTATCCAGTGGCGGGTCTGTATCGCGTTGGCGACCAGGTTGGCGTGACTCAGGCAAACGCCCTTGGGCTCCTCGGTCGTTCCGCTCGTATAGAGGATTGCGGCCAGAGCCTCGCTCGAGACCTCGACGTTCGGCGGAGTGCGGGGCGCATCCATCATCAGTTGGTTCATGAGGTATCCCCCGTAGCTCTTGTCGGCCATTTCCTGCTCACCGAGCCCCGCCGCCTTCCATCGTGCCAGAAGCGACTGATAGACGCCCCCCGAAACCGCGCTGCGAACATCGGCGAACACCACGGTAAGGGGCACCTGTTCCTTCACCTCCCTCGCAAGCCCACCGAACTCCCTCAGGGTCACCAACACTTTGGCCCCGGTCTCTTTGATCTGCCGGATGATGGCGCCACCGCTCGCATCGGGGTTGGGCAGCACGACCACGCCGCCGACCTTGAGCGTCGCATAGTAGGCGACGATCATCTGCGGCATGTTGGGCAGCACCACCATGACACGCTCTCCCGGCTGGACGCCGAGTCCGTGAAGCGCGTGGGCGAACTGGTTCACCGTGGTGTCCAGTTGCCGGTACGTCAGCTCGGCACCGTAGAACAGAGTTGCCGTTTGCTTCGGCACGTTGTCCGCCGCCGCCTCCAGGAACCGGGGCAGCGGTTGGCGGGGAATGGGAACCGTGCGGGGCGTGGTGGTGCCGTAACTCTTGAGCCATGGGCGATTTTCCGGCTGATCGGACCGGGCCGTCTGGTCCCGCCAGGATAGGCGGTGCGCGTCTGCGTCTTCACCGATGAATCGCTCTATGGCCCGGTTGACTGCACTGTACCGTTCGAGCTGCACCTTGTGTTTGGACACCCCCACGTCGATGACCTCCGCCCTAGGGATCGTCTTGCTCACCTCTTCAAAGACCTGGCGGGGGAAATAACGGTCCCTTTCGCCCGTGATGACGAGCGTGGGGGTTTGAATGTCCCGAAGGGTTGACCAGCCCTCCCAGCTGCGCATGTTGTTCAAGAGCATCCGCTTCATGACGTGTATCTCCGCGTTCCATCGGGGGCGGTACTTCCACCATGGCCGGAAAACCGCGGCAGGAACACGGGAGAGGAACGACGCCCCCCAGGGAAGGGGATATTCCCCGGCCGTGGAAATGAGAATCAGTTTTTCCAAGCGCTCCGGATAAGCTTTGGCGTACTCCGCGCAGATCGACCCGCCGAAGGAATGGCCCACCAGAATAAATCGCTCGGGCAGGTCGAGCGTTTCAGCGATCGTCTTGATATCTTCGACCAGCTCCGGCATGGTGTACTGGGAGAAAGGGGCGTCGCTCTGCCCGTGGCCGCGCAGGTCAGGCGCGATAACGCGATACCGGTGTGAAAAGTGGTTCACCTGGTATTCCCACGTCTCCGCGCACCCGGCGAAACCGTGAACGAACACCGTCGTCTTCTCCGCCTCCTCCGGCCAGAGGTGCACTACGCTCAGCTTCATGTCCGGAAGGCCCCGGATCGGCACGTCCACCCGGTACAAGCTGAAATCCAGCTGGATATCCCTGCGTTTGAGCCCTCGCAATTTTCTTTTCACGAAACACGCTCCTGCATCCCCTGCCGGAGGGGTCCGGGGTGAAACTTCGGAATCAAGTTCTTTGAAGGTCTGAAAACGCTTTTCAGTCTATATAACACAATCTCAAATCGTTGTCTTGATCCTACGGCAGTCCCCCTTCTCAATGTTCTGAAAGATATGTTCTGAAAGATATTGCCGATCATTTGCAGATTGATTATGCTGCGCAGAGCGAGGGAACAGAGCCCCTAGTTCTTCTTCACCCGGTGAGAGTATCCACCAGGATCGGAGCACAGGAAGGAACACCATGTCGCCAAAGGACCTCCAACGCAACCATGAGCACTTTCTCACCAAGTTCTTTGAGCCGGAGAGCATCGCCATTGTGGGCGCATCCAACAACCCCATGCGCGCCAACTACTCCCTTCTCTCCAACTTGCTCAAGCTCGGCTTCAAGGGAAGAATCTATCCGGTCCACCCCAATGAAAAGGAGATCCTGGGAGTCAAGGCTTATCCGGCCGTGAAGGACATCCCCGAGACCGTTGATCTTGCCGTCATAGGGGTTTCTTATGCGATGGCGCCGCAGGTCTTGAAGGAGTGTGTAGAAAAGGGCATCGAGCGGGTCACCCTCATCGCAGGGGGATTTTCCGAGACCGGAGAGAAAGGCAAAAGCGTCCAAGCGGAGATGGCCCGCATGGTTCGCCAGAACGGCGTCCGGGTCATCGGCCCCAACGCTCTGAGCCCCATCAACGTGAAGGCGGGCCTTTGCATCAGCTTCCATCCCATGGAGGCCATCAAAGCCGGTGGTCTTTCCCTGATCTTTCAGTCTGGTCTCTACGAGCCTCGCTCCGGATGGCTCCTGAAGGATTTCAATTATCACCTCAACAAACTCATCGATCTTGGCAACAAAATGGATATCAACGAGGTGGACGCCCTGACCTACCTGATTGAAGACCCGGAGACGCGTGTGATCGGGATTCACATGGAAAGTATCGGGGGAGACGGCAGGGAGTTTCTGAGGCTCGTGCGTAAGGCCTCCACACAGGGAAAGCACGTCGTTGTCCTGAAGTCGGGCAGGAGCGAGGCAGGCGCCAAGGCCGCCCTGTCCCATACCGGGAACCTCGCGCAGGGGAATGACCTCCTTTTCGAAGGCGCTATGAGACAGTGCGGAGCGTTGCGCGCTCACAGCCTGGAAGATTTTTTTGATCTGACCCGTAGCCTGGAACGTTTCGGCCCTCTCTCCCTGAAAGGCAACCGGGTGTTCATCGCCACCTTCCCCGGAGGAGAGGGCGTGATCGTCACGGACCTCCTCGAACAGCAAGGCCTGGAGCTCGCTGAGACAAGCAGCTCCACGCTAGACAAGCTGAGAGCCATCTTTCCTGCATGGGACATCCCGGCCAACCCCTGGGACCTCGGCCTCACGATACAGTTTCACGATCCGGCAAGCATCTACACCACCATACTCGACGCAATGGTTGCAGATAAGGATGTCGACGCCCTGGCTATTCAGATTCACCCGGAGTTCCTTACGGTCCCCAAGGAATTCATGGGAGTCTTTCTCCGGGCTGCGGAAGAGGGGAAGCCCATCGTCCTCTGGCTTGCCGGAATGGAGTCCGGAAGGCACGAGAATCTGATGTGGCTGGAGGAAAAAGGCGTTCCGGTTTTCCCGTCTCCTGAAAAGGCCGTAGCCGCCCTTGCGGCCCTTCACCGTCTGAGCCGGTCATAGCCTTTCCCATGAACCAACGCCCTCTCCTGCCCCCCATGCCTTCCCCGAAACTCCTGAACGAACTCTGCCCCTTTCGTCCTGTGACCGGCTGCCCCGAGATCCAGGCCCGCAGGTCCGAGTCGGTTTTCGCCCTCTGGGAAGCATGGGAAAAGGAAGCCGGGCAGGAATGCCCGGTGCCTTTCTGGGCGGTGGTCTGGCCGGCGGCCCAGGTCCTTGCCCGCTTTCTTCTCAATCAACCGGATCTCGTGAGGGACAAGGACGTGATCGAGATCGGGTGCGGAGGAGCTGTCGCTTCCATCGCCGCCTCAAAAGCCGGCGCCCTCAAGGTAACGGCAAACGACGTTGACCCGATCGCGCTCGCCATCGCCCGTCAAAACGGCGCACACAACAGGGTGAGCCTGCAGTTCGACTCCGAGAACCGCATTGAGACCGGCTCGATCGGGCAGGCTCAACTCATCCTCTGCTCGGACCTTTTCTACACCAAAATCGAGTCCCTTGTCCTTGCGGGTTTGCTTGACACATGGAGGGAGCACTCCGTCACGATCCTCATCGGAGACGGCGGCAGGGCCTTTGTTCCAAAAAACTATCGCGAGGTCCTGTTGGAGCAATGGGTAGATGTAGACTCGGACCTGGAGGGAAGAGAAAAGAGGGAGGTCAGGATACTGAGGTACTGAGCCGGCCGCCCGGCCCGGCGTAAGACGACTCGCCGTCGGATGAGTTTCTACCGCGTCCAGAGTACGACCCGTTTCACTGTTGAGATATCAAATCGAAGGCAGCCGCTTTCCACAGGCTCATCGCCGCCGCATCCACAAGAGAGTGGGGGATGGTGATGGCCTGGTCGGTTTCTTCCATACCGCACTGGTCCACATAGATCACGCCCTGCCTCACCTCGTAGCTATAGCTGCCGAGCACCACCTGTGCTGCAGCGTCTTGATCGAGCAACCGCCGGGCTGCGGGAAGAATGACCATTGCGGGATGGGGATTGAAGAACCGGTCGAAGAAACCGTTTATGCGCGCGACGATTTCCTGGCCCTTGGCTCCTTCGAGGCAGTCCGAGAGCTCGGCTTCGAGCATCCTGTCGGCCATGGTGTGGGCCACGGCAAGGTTCATCTCAAGCTCGCGGGCCTTGAACTCGAGAAGCCAGTTCTGTGCCTCGGATCGGATGTCGTCCTGCTTCTCTTCGGGATTGATCTCGCTCAGCCTGAGCGCGAAGTCGCTCACAGGGTGGTGCACCACATAGAGCGCGTTCCGGTCGGTCATGACGTGGTAGAGCATGTACCAGTCTATTTCGCAAACCACGCTCTTAATGTCCCATCCATTGCTGCAGACCACACCACAGTCGCGGTACTTCCCGAAACGTTTTTCCATATGCGAAAAAAGTTGGTTCGCTGTCATTGAACTCCCCCACCCCCGCTAGCCCCATGAAAAGATCGTGGATTTCCTCATCTTCCATTCCACGGTCAGGATCTTCTAAGTGAGCACGCCCTTCTTGTGCGTCATCACCACTTCGTAGACTTCTTCATGGGTTCCAGGCGGCGTACATTACTTTTCCTTCATCACCCAGCGGATCAAGCATTCGAAAAAGGCGGCATACCAGTTTCCCACTTCCCTTTGGTCCGCCCCCTCCGCGCGGACGGGAAGTCGCGAGTCTCCCCAGTCAACCAACCCGCCCACCCAATGAGGCGCAACATCACTGGCAAAGGCGCAGACGCGGCCCGAACCAAAACTGCCGACGACCAGGAGTGGATCGATGTCGAATGACGGGCTGAGGACAAGTTGGCCCTCTTTGCGAGACACCCCGATTTGACGGACGGTCAAAATCGTCTCGGCACCGGGTTTGGCTTGAAAGCGATTGAACCCGCCGACGCTTGGCGAGAATTCGTCAAACGGCAAAGCATCCACGATCGCATGGTCCTTCTCTTTTTCAATGAGACACGGCTGCCAGCTGTTCACACGATCGTCTTGTTCCTGCATAAGGACCGGAAGCACTTCTCTCAAAACCGTTTCCGTGTACTCCCGATTCGCTCCTGTGAAGGACGCCCATCCCCCGATCATCAACAACCCCATGCCCTGGTGGACCTTTTCCGCCAGTTTCGCCAACTGACTCGGAGTGAAGTTGATCGCCGGGTAGTCGCTCAGGACAATCCCCCGATAGGCACGAAAGAGAAACTCGTCAGTGAATTTCTGATTGGAAGCAAGATAATCAAAGGGGATGGAGCCGTGGGCCATAACCCCTGCGAGGTAGGATCCTGCTTCCCGCAGCGCCGTGTCGCCACAATACAAGATCATCTTACCCTTTGGCATGGTGTCCATCTCTTTCTCTGTCATCCGATCGCAGGGGCTGCTTGTCGAAAAAAGGCCGGATGCGCCTATGTCCACAGGGTTTTTCACGGAAGCGCGGATGGGCATTCCCAGTTCCCGCATCCTGGATTGCAGCCCGGCGCTTAATCCTGGGACGCGCAGTCCCTCGGCACCGAGCGCGTCCGCCAGGGCCACGCCCCAGGAGCCGGGCCGCTCCGTGGCCCCGATGACCGCTACGGACTTGGCGTTGAGAAACACGTTCGACTGTTCATTTGCAGACACCGTATTTTTCCTTTCCAGATGAACGCACTCCGCCCGTCGTCACTTCCAGGTGATTTTGGGTGTCTTGCGCTCGGGCAGGCGAGTATACTTCCGCTTTGGATAACCGACCATCATGGGGTAGTGATACGGATGCCCGTCCGGGAGCCCTACCGACTGCCTCACCGAGGCGGATCCTTGCAGGGCGCCTTCGACCAGGCCGGACCAGCAGGTCCCCAGCCCGAGTTTCTGAGCCGCCAGCTCCAGGTAGGAGAGTGCCAGTGACACGTCCATCATGCCGGTGGTCGCCTCCTTGGGCGCGGACGCCACGATCAGCACCGGGGCGCTCCATGTCACGGAATTGTATCCCATGTCCCACGCACCGATGATCAATGGAAAGTAAGGCGGAACCGATTGGGGGGCCTTTGCCATGACCTTGCGCATCCATTCCACGGTCAGTCCCGCGATCTCCTTGATGCTGTGCTCCTCTGTGAACACCATCCATTCCACCAGTTGGAGATTCCCGCCGGACGGGGCGTAGCGGGCGATCTCAATGAGTCGCTGGAGCTTCTCCCTTTCCACGGGCTGCTTCTTGAAAAAGCGCACGGAGCGGCGGGAGCGGAGGAACTGCACGGCCTGTTCCTCGCTGATCTCCAGTTCCTGCTCGATCGGTGGGCTTTTCTCGATAGGCACGCCGGCATGGGAGAGGGCGCCGTTAGGGCAGATAGCGACGCAGTGGCCGCAGCGGTTGCAGATGCTTTCCCCGCCCGGGACCATTTCAGGAAACCCGTTTCCGTCCTTGAGCTTGATGATGACCATGGGGCATTCACGGGCGCAGATGCCGTCCTTCTCGCACTTGTTTTCGTCGATGATCAGAAGTCCCATTCTGTTTTCCCTCTCCTTCCCTCGCCTGTATCTCCCCTGCTCGCCGTTCGGTCCAGCAGCAGCCGGGAGTTATTCGTTATCCGTGGGTCCGTTATCTGTTATCCGTTATCCGGGATTCGTCAATCGGAAACCTACGATCAGCTTTCGACTCCTTCCCGGACACTCTCCAGCTCCTGCCAGCGCGCATAGGTCTCCTCCAAGGCCAGTTCCAGCTCCTCCAGCCTTGCCTTCGCCCGGCTGATCTTTTCTCCGCCTTCCCTGTAAAACTCCGGGGCCGCCATCCGCTCATAGAGAGACTTCTGCTCGGATTCAAGTTCTTCGATGTGCCGGGGGAGGGTCTCGAGCTCCCTAGCCTCCTTGAAGGTAAGCTTCCGGGGTTTTTCTCTTCGCTCCCGTTGCTTCCGGGCCCCGGCTTTTCCGTTTGTCCCTTCGCGGCCGGACGGCTTCTTTTCAGATGACTGAGGCCGCTGCATCAGCCAGTCGTCATAGCCGCCGGCGTATTCGGTCACCACGCCGTTTTCCTCGAACACCAGGGTGCTGGTGACCACTCCATTGAGAAACTCCCGGTCGTGGCTCACGAGCAGGATCGTGCCCGAATAGTCCAGCAGCCGCTCTTCCAGCAGTTCGAGAGTTTCCATATCCAGATCGTTTGTGGGCTCGTCGAGCACGAGCACATTGGAGGGACGGGAAAAGAGACGCGCCAGAAGCAGCCGGTTTCTCTCCCCGCCCGAGAGGATACGCACCGGGCTGCGGGCACGGTCCGGGGAAAAGAGAAAGTCTTTGAGATAGCCGATCACGTGGTGCTTGCCGCCGAAACTCACACTCACATCTTGTAAACTGACAAGGGCCATGTCATCCAACACCTTCTATCAACAAGCCGGCTCAGGGCCTTCGGCTAAAGGGCCTGAAGTGGAACCGCAAAAACCAGAACCATACCCAGCGCCACCTTCAACGGCAAATGGGGATATCGGAAGATCCTGGGGGTCTGCATCCTTAGAGATAGGCTGGAGATTTCTGCGCTTTTTTCCCCCGCTTTTCAACCTCTTCGGCAAAGAGATCGAGGCGCAGAGGACAGGGAGATCGATTGAGGTCGACATACTGGCACTCAAGCTGATTGCATTGCACAAACAGTTCGGTTTTTGATTCACCGTTGAAGGAAGGTTTGTTTTTTAAAGTAATTTGAACAGACTCAGAGACAGCAGTGCAAAAATAATTTTTCGCCCTGTGGTTCGCCATATGGATTTCTCCTCCCTTTTACGAGGACAGTGGAACGTCCGTGATTCTTTGACATTGATCAAGACTCATTTAACCTGATCTTTCCCTATCCAGGATCCAGAGCTCGTTTTCGTACATTGAGAATACCATAAAAGGGAGGGAATCTCCCAACAAATTCGCTACCTCAAGCCAGCCTGTTCTTGACGCCAGCGCTGATAGCGGAAAACCAGAGCGTAGGTTCTCATGGCCCGCTCGGCCGAATCAAAGAAGGGAATCCCGGCCTGGCAGAATTGCTCGCCCAGGTTGAGGTCATGACCGGGTATGGCTACCATCAGCAGCGGTTTCCGGCATTCCTGTCGGACTTCGATCATGTACCGGACAAAAGTTTCACTATCCTCAGGGGTCAGACCACATCCGATAATCACCACCGTATCGACACCGGGGTCCCGGGCAACGGTTTCGGCTGAACGTTTAAAAATGGTGAGGTCAAAATGGGCGCTCAGACTCACATCAACAGGATTTCGGACACTGGTCCCGGTGGAGGGTACGAAACCGGACAAATGGGACTGGGTTTGCTTGGAAAGGGAAGCCAAACAGAGTCCTTCATTCCCGCAAGCCTCTGCCGCCGACACGGCCAACCCCCCGGGGCCTGATATCACCGCCATGTTTTTGCCGACGTTTTCCGGGAGCAGGGAAAAACCCATCAGCGCATCCACCCAGGCCTCAAAACCCTTTGCGGAAACTGCCCCGGTTTGGTGTTCTACGGCCTGCCACACCTTTCGAGATCCGCTCAAGGCACCGGTGTGGGACGCCGAGGCCCGGGATCCTTCGGGCGTCAAACCCACTTTCCAGACAATGACCGGCTTTTTGAGCGAGGCCTGCTTAAGGGCTCTCAGAAAGCAGGGGCCGTTCTTGATGCCCTCGATGTAAGTGCCGACAAGCCCGGTTTCCGGATCGTGACCCAAGTAAGTCAAGAAATCCGCTGCCGTGAGATCGCACTCGTTTCCCGAACTGATCACCTTGCTGAAACGAATCCCTTTCCCGGGGGCCAACCTCCCCAGAATATTAGTCAGCGATCCGCTGTGGGAGACGATCCCGACCGGCCCGGGCTCCTTGGAGACCCCTGGAAAAAACGAAAGGCCGGTTTTCGGGCAATAGAGACCCATGCCGTTTGGGCCGACAAGCCGCATCCCCGCTTCTCCTGCCACGCGCAACAGCTCCTCCTCCAGGGCTTTGCCTTCGGCGGTACCGGTTTCTTTGTATCCGGCGGTAAAAAGGACCGCTCCCTTGACTCCCTTGTCGGCACATTCCTTGACCGCATGGATGGAATTCCAATGGGGCACGAGGATAATGGCCAAATCCACCGCTCCGGGAATATCGGCCACCTTGGGATAGGCCTTGATTCCGCTGATCTCTTCGGCCTGGGGATTCACCGGGTAAATCGGCCCGGGAAACCCCTGTTCCAAAAGGGCCATGAGAAAAACGGCTCCGGTTTTCATCCCTCGGGGGGCGCCCACAACCGCCACTGACCGGGGATGGAAAAGTCTGTCGATCTGGTCAATCAAATCCCGATCGGAGTTCATACTGCATCCCATTTGCCCTGGCGACGAAGGTCTTCAATGATGATCTTCGCAGCCTCCTTAAGCGCCAGCTTATCCACTTTGGTACTTCTTGTGATGGGGAAATCCTTTCCCGTCGGCCAGATCTCTACATGCTGCGGGCGTTTGTAGGAAGCGATCTTCTTGGCGTGCTCCATGACCATGTCCGCCGTGATCTCAGCCCCTTTTTTCGGTCGTACAAAGGCGAAAATGCCTTCATCGAACGTCCTGTGGGGCATGCCGACCACCTCTGCCACATCCACTCCCTCAAGCCCGGCAAGGTGCGACTCCACCTCATCCGGGAACACGTTGTACCCTTTCTGCTTGACCACGAATTTGCGCCGTCCTGCAAGGTAAAGGGCTCGGTACGTTCCCATGTCTTTGAAATAGCCCAGATCCCCGGTGTAGAGGATACCCTCCGTGGATATGGTCTTCGCAGTCTCCTCCGGCATGTTGAAGTATCCCAGAAACACGATAGGGGGATGATAGCAGATTTCGCCGACCTCACTGTCTGGAATCTCTTCCCCTGCCCTGCCGTCTTTGTCCATAGGTTTTCGAACGGTGACCAGGGCGAGATCGGGAAAGCAACGCCCCACCTGGCCGGCCATCTCCTCGATTGAGATGCCCTCCGGCGTAAAGGTGGCAAAACCGGCGTTTTCGGTCATGCCAATACCGGTGCCAAAAGCAGGCGCCATGGTGGAGAGTTTTTTGAGAAATTCCACGTCCACTGCCGATCCGGCATAGGCCACGAACCTCAGGCTGCTCAGGTCGTACCGGCCATAGTCCGGATGGCTCCAGAGCATGCGGAACTGGGTAGGGATCTGACCGAGGATGTTCACTTTGTGTTTTTGCACAGCTTCCAGGGTCATCTTTACATCAAAGATCCTGAGCAGGACCGTGGTCTCCCCCAGAAACATGGTGGTCATGAAGCACTCGGTGACACAACCCACATGACTGGGAGGAAGGTTGATCAGAAGGCGGAAATCGCCTCCCCTCTCAGTCCCCATGCCCCGCGCAAGGATTTCGTTCTGGACAAGGATGTTCTCATGGCAGAGAAGCGCCGGCTTGGGCTCACCGGTCGTGCCCGTAGTATAGATGATCAGCGCCGGTGTGCGGGGCTCGACGGCCGCATAGGCCTTTTCAAGCCGCCGTGCAAAGAGATCCTTGAGCTTCAGGAAGACAAGTTTCTTTTTCTCCATCATCTCTGTGATGGCGATGGCCCCCTCCAGGAGGTCACCGGGTTTGGGGTCAGGCGTGAACTGCACCAGGTGCTCGACGGAGGGGCACTTTTCCTTGACGGCTCTCCCTACCTCACGAAAATCTCGCACCGGCGTTTTGCCCAGGAAGAAGAAGGCTTTTGGCGCAATCTTGTTGATGTCCCTCACCACCTCCTCGTTTTTGAGGCGCAAATCCAGGGGCGCCAGGATCGCCCCGATCTTTAAACATGCGTACATGAGCATCATGTGTTCCGGGACGAGCACGAGCATGGTGGCCACGCGATCCCCCTTCTTGATGCCCATGTCCAGCAGTCGGAGCGCGAAGAAATCGATGAGGGAGAGGAATTTTTTGTAAGTCACGGTTTTTCCGTCTTCGTGCTGGATCATGGCCGGCTTGTCCGGGGTCTTTTCAGCCCAGTGTTTGATGTAATCATTGAGACGCGGCAACCGGGTGTGCTGAGACGTCGTGTCCATAACTCCTCCTCTTTTCAAGGTCTACAGGTGAACGGATGAATCCTTTTTCACAAGGGCGTAGCCGCCGCTAATGGCTTTTTGCCCTTCCTGATTGAGCACAATGAAGTGCAGGTCCGTAGCGTCATGCTTCCGGCTTTTGCCGATCAGTTGTACTCTGATCACGGTTCCCGGTAAGACCATGCCGGTGAAACGGCAGAAGAGTGACTTGAGAGCGAGCGGGTTCCCTCCGGCCTCCCTGTTGATGATCTCACGCACGGCAAAGGCGAGTGTGGCCGTGCCTTGCAGGATGTTGCCCGGCAAGCCCACCTGACGGGCGAAGGCTCTTGACGTGTGAATGGGAAATACAATGTCCGTGCAGCCGTCATAGATATGGGGTCGCAACGGGTCTATGGGAATCCGGCTTTCCCAGTGTGGTTCTGCGCTCTCTTCAAGAAGAACCCCCTCGGGGAGCGGATTCGCGCACAAGCCTTCATCGGAACATTTCACCCCGCGCATCAGGGCACCGATGTGCTCCGTGAAAACCGGCTCACGGGCTTGGTCCAAAGCGTCAAAACGCACGACGACCCTTGTGCCGGCCCTGTGCGGGAGAATGGCCGCCACCTGCCCCTTTACCGTCAGCCGGTCGCCGGGTCTTAGGGGACGATGAAATTCGAGGCTTTCCGTATGGTGAACCTGGGTCACCAGGATTTCCATGGGAAAGTCCTTTGCTTCAATGTACTCCCATATCCGCTCAAGGATGCGCCAGGTCACGGCGACGCTGAACATGGGAGGCGCAATAATCCCTCCCTCCCGCTCATCATCCATATAACAATCGTTGTTGTCGTCCACTGCCGCCGCAAAGTTCATGGTCTGGCGCCAGGTGATCTCCGTATGAAAGTCCTTCAGCGGTGTGCCGACAAAACGCGAGCTCAGTTCCATAAGGGTCCCCCGTGAAAACAGGATCTCGGTAGCCGGAAGTTGTTCTTGTCCCTTATCCGTCATTTATCCATGCCTCGTCAACATGAAACGGGCGTTCAGCAGGTGAGTCCCACGGGCGGGAGCCCATGGGTTCTTGCTCCAAGGGTGAAAGCCTTTTCTGTGTTGACACAAAACCATGAGTTTCCCTATACTCCGCGGAGTCTGAAGCAACTTTTTCTCATCCTTCCAAGTATCGTGTCCTGCAAGTAAGTTGTCATCTCGACCGAAGGGAGATATCTTTTGACTGCGCTGAACGCCAGATTTCTCTCCCGCTCGTGGAGCGGGATCGAAATGACACGTTAATCAAGGTGCTATTGAGACGCGACACTGGGCTCAATTTCGGGACAATGTCGGAGAGCAGCGGCGCCCTCAGCTTCGGCCTAAACACCGTTGAGGCTAAGGGTTGAGATCGGCGGTGTGAGATGTTCGAAATCCTGATCAGAAACGGGTTGGTCGTCGACGGCTCAGGAACTGCGGGTTTCCGCGCGGATGTGGCCATAGAGGGCGGCCGCATCGCTGAAGTGGGCCTCCTGCCCGCTGCCGGGGCGGCGACGCTTATTGATGCCACGGGCCTGGTGGTGGCCCCCGGCTTTATCGACATGCATTCCCATGCGGATTTCTCGCTCCCTGTGTGTCCCACGGCCGACAGCCTCGTTCACCAGGGGATCACCACGGCCGTCGTGGGCCAGTGCGGCTACTCCCCAGTGCCCCTCCTTGAAGAAACACGGGCGCAGTTGATCCGACAGATGGACGCATCCATGGGCCGGGCCGGAGAACGATTGCCGTGGGAACGGTGGACCGGCTTCAAGACTTACCTGGAGGATCTCTCCCGGACCGGCACCTCCCTAAACATCGTCCCCTTGGTCGGGCAGGGAACCGTGAGGGCAGGGGTCGTGGGTTTCGGTCCCGGGCCGGCAACCCCGGAACAGCGTGCCAGGATGACCGCAGCAGTGGCCCAGGCCATGGACGAGGGGGCCTTTGGCCTCAGCACCGGTCTGATCTATCCGCCGGGCTCTTTTACCCAGACCGAGGAGATCGCCGCCATTGCCCGCCCCGTGGGAGATCGCGGTGGGATCTACTTCAGCCACATCCGGGGCGAGGCGGACACCCTGCTGACGGCTATTGCCGAGGCCATTCGAATCGGCAAGGACTCGGGTGCCGCGGTTCAGATCAGCCACTTCAAGGTGGCAGGCCGCAAAAACTGGGAAACGGTGGACCGTGCATTGGCCCTGATCGATAAGGCCAGGGCCCAGGGGTTGGACGTGACTACCGACCTTTACCCCTACCTGGCCGGAAGCACGGCCCTCTCGGCCCTCCTCCCCCAGTGGGCCCACGAGGGCGGGAAAGAGGCGGTCGCAAAGCGGCTGGCAGATCCGGGGGTCCGACAAAAGATGACCGTGTCCATGCAGTCGGAAGGATTTGCCAAGGACATGGAGTGGGACCAGGTGCTCATCAGCTTTGCGCCGGGCAAATCCGAATATCAAGGCCGCTACGTTGCGGAACTGGCCAGAGAGCAAGGAAAGAGCCCGCACGAGTGGCTCTTTGACGCACTCCTCGAAACCGGTCTGCGCGCCGCCATGGTCACCTTCATGATGTCCGAAGAGAATCGCCTGCGGGAGCTTCGTCACCCTGCCATGATGATCGGCACGGACGGCATGGGCTATTCCCTGTCCGGTTCGATGTCGCAGGGCTTGCCCCATCCCCGCAACTATGGAACGTTTCCGCGGATCCTCGGGCACTATGTCCGGGAGGAGAAGGTGCTTTCCCTGCAGGAGGCGGTCTGGAAGATGACCGGCTTCCCGGCCCGAAAGCTCGGGCTCCGGGACCGAGGCCTTGTGAGCAAAGGGCATTGGGCGGACCTGACGCTCTTCGACCCAAAGCGTGTGATCGACAAAGCCACATACGTCTCGCCGCACCAGTACCCGGAGGGCATTCCTCATGTGCTGGTCCGAGGCGTGTTCGTGGTGCGCGACGGCGTCCACACCGGGGCACGGCCCGCAGGCGTGATCCCGCGGCCATGACCTCAAGAGTTTGATGAACTGGTTCCTGAGCCCGTCTTTGGTTGCGGCCAAAGGCCTGCATTGGGAGGAATTCGATTTGGTCTGGGCGATCCTCATTCTGAGCGTTCTCTTTATGCTTGCAGGGGCACCGCTGGCTTACGTGGTCGGGGCATCGAGCGTCCTTGGATTCGTGGCCACGGACAAGGTGCGCTACCTCGCGGTCCTGCCCCAGAGGGTCTTTTCCCAGATCGATGTCTTTGCCCTCATGGCCATGTGTCTCTTCATCACCACCGGGGAGATTATGAACCGCACCGGCGTGACCAGGGTCCTGGTCGATTTTGCCATGAGCCTCGTGGGCCGGCTTCGGGGCGGTCTGGGCTACGTGAACGTGCTGACCAGCATCTTCTTCGCAGGCATCTCCGGGTCCGCGACGGCGGATGCCGCCGCTCTCAGCAACACCCTGGTTCCGGCCATGCTGCAGAAGGGCTACCCGCGGTCGTACGCTGCGGCCATCACCGTGGCAGGCTCCATCATCGGCCCCATCATCCCCCCGAGCATCATCCTGATTTTCTACGGTGCCCTGATGCAGGTGTCCATCGGCGGGCTTCTGGCCGCAGGGTTTCTCCCCGGACTTTTGCTGGGCGTTTCCCTCTTGATTGCCAACTGGTATTTCGCCCGCCGCCATCATCATCCCGGCGGGCCCCAGGAGATCGTTCCCCCTTTCTTCCCCACCCTGTTTCGGGCAGGGCCTGCCCTCATGCTGCCCGTGATCATCGTGGGGGGGATTGTCATTGGTGTGGTCACGCCCAGCGAGGCAGCCGCCTTGGCCGTGGTGGCCGCCATCGCCGCAGGGTTGTTCTACGGCGGGGTCAATACCCGCATCGTGGTCATCAGCATGAAGCACACGGCGGTTCTGAGCGGCAGCATTTTCATGGTCATGGCTGCGGCCGCATGCGCCGCTTGGATCGGCGCCCTTCTGGAGTGGCCCCAGGCCCTGGCCTCCCTGGTGACACGATTTGAGCTCACCAGGGTGTGGCTCCTTCTGATGGTGAACCTCCTGTTTGTCATCGCGGGAACCATCATGGAACCGCCCATGTGCCTGGCCCTGCTCGTGCCCCTGCTCGGGCCCCCATGCGTGGCTCAGGGCGTGGACCCCATTCACCTGGGAATCGTGCTGTGCCTCAACATGACCCTGGGCCTGGCGAGCCCTCCTGTGGGCGGTTCGCTGGTGGTGGTGTCCGCGATCACCGGCGAGAATTTCTGGAAGCTGTGCGGTGCCGTGATGCCCTTCCTCGTGGTGGAGACCCTTGTCCTGCTGGTGCTGATTTTGGTTCCCGAGATCTCGCTCGTAGTCCCGCGTTACTTTGGGTACTAACGGCCCCTCTTTGGAGGGGAAATAACTTTAAGGAGGTGAGTTGTCATGAAAAAAACACTCGGTCTTTGTCTTGCTCTTTTTGGTGTGCTGGCCCTGGCCGGGGTGTGCCCGGCTGCAGAGGTCAAAATCGCCCTGGATTCGCCGCCTGACATGGACAAAAGCGGCACCTACGTTTGGGCCAAAACGTTCGGTGACCACTTGAAGGCCAACGGCATGGCCGTGAAGGAGTTCCCTCGTGATGCGCTGGGCGCTGAGGAGGAAAAGCTGGACCAGGTGACCCAGGGTCTCCTGGAAGTCAGCATGTCCGATCTGGCCAAGGCAGGCCAGTTGGAGCCCAGCATCTTCGGCTTCAACCTCTTTTTCGTTTTCGACTCCATGGAACACCTGGACCGGACCCTGCAGAGGACGGATCTTTTCAAAAAGGTGAACGACGGCACCACCAAGAAGGGCGTGAGGGTCCTCTCCATGGTGGCCGTAGGCGGCTTCGGGGGCCTTGCAAACACCAAGAAGCCCATCAACTTGCCTGAGGATCTCAAGGGAATGAGGATTCGCGCCATGGACAAGGCCCAGGCCCAATACCTCGAAGCCTGGGGGGCCAACACCGTGATCGTGCCCTGGGCCGAAATCTACAATGCGCTCCAAACCGGCATCGCCGACGGGTACCTGAACCCGGCTGTCGTTCCCATCCTCTTCAAGCACACGGAAGTTCTCAAGCACTTTTCGGATTTTCGTTATGCGCCGCCTCTCCGGCTGGCCATCTGTTCCGAGGACTGGTACAAGAAGCTCACGGCAGAGCAGAGAAAGATCGTGGATGAGGCCAGCGCCAAGGCCACTGCGGCCAACCGGGCGTGGCAGATCCAGGTGGACAAAACCGGGCTGGACGATCTGGAAAAGGCGGGCACAAAAGTCGTCCGCAGCACTCCCGGGCAGAGAGCCGCGTTCGCAAAACTCGTCCGGCCGACCTATGAAAAGATCGTGGGCGCCGATGTTGCTGCAGCCTTCATCAAGGCCTCGGATGCAAACAGGTAGGGGGATATGGGGTGCGCAGGACCCTCGCACGGTGCAGTGATTATTTGGACGTGGGCTGTCAGTGGACGGCCACCGGTTTCTTCTTTGCCCTGCTGTTTCTCGTCATCTTCCAGGTGGTGACCCGGTACATTCTTCAAAACGCACCGGTGTGGACAGAGGAAGTGGCCCGCTACTGCATGGTGTGGGGCGGCCTTTTGGGAGCCACCGTGGCCTTCAAGGAGGGTTCAGATCCCTGTCTGGTGCAGCCTCCCACCCGGGGGGCGAACCCCATCTGGGTCTCTGGGGCCCTGATCCTGCGTGCCATGGCGACGGTGGCCTTTCTGGGGCCTATTCTCTACCACAGCGACAAGTTCCTCCTTCGGACCTGGCAGCGAACCACTGAAGCCCTGGGCATCCCTACGGCGTTTGTGACGGTGGCGGTGCCCCTTGCAGTGGCAGTGATCTTCTTCCATCTGCTGGCGCAGATGTTGGGTAAGCCTGGAACCTCGGAAGGGAAAGCGGAGAACGCCATGGACACGTCCGTTTGACGCCTTCGTTTCTCACACCTCCGCGATCGAATGGAGGGTTGCGGGTCAAATAGCAATTCTTTCAGCAAATCGCCCCGCATGGTGTGCCCTGCTTTAGGAGTACGTATCGAATTAAATGGTGTGCTGTTTGTCCCCCTACGGGATCAAGGCGGTTTGCCGCTTACCCCCTAGCGATTCGGAGATCTCTGGGGGGCGATGGAGGAATGGTATCGTTTGGGACAACGGAAAATGCTACCATTTCACCCTCGGTCTTTGTCACGCTGCCAATCAGGATTCCACTTTCCGGTTTGTATAACCCACCTCGCAGATTGATGATATCCCTGGCGCTCGTCAACCATTGATCAATGCTGGAGAAGTTTGGGTGATGCCGGGAATTGTTGTCGATGGGATAAAGAATATATTTGGCCGCCCAATAGTCCAGGGCGACAGGGTCCTGGCTGGCTAAGATCTCGTTTGAACGGAAAGTGGTGCTCACCGGATATCCTGTCAACGAGGAATGAGAGACCCAGATGGCATCAATGATGTTTAAAACTGGCGTCCGGACGGAAACCATCATCTTTCCGCAAGTTTCCCCCAGGCCGCTGTAATGACGGAAAGAGCTCTGGCCGTCGGACATTGAAACGACGCCGTAGAGATGTTTGAGCGATGCGGTAATCTCGGACCCTCCTGTATCGTGATGCTTGAGAACCGGGACATTGATGAGTTTCAGGTTTTGACTATGACCGGTCCCCTGCCAGATGCCCTCCCGCAGTTCCACCCGGCGGCCTCCGGCTGTTGTGAAGCAAGGGTAAGAGACGTTCTCATATCGCCGGTAGCCGTTGGTCGTATGGTCCGTGTTATTGATAAACTTGCCTCGCACCGGATCGAGTAAAAAGGAAGAAACTCGGGGATCACCAAAAACCGTGTTGACGAGGTAGAGAAAGCTGTGGTTTTCAACATTGGCATTGGCACGGACAGATGTATCTCCTCCGTAAGAGGAACTGGTGTCGCAATTAAGGCTTCCTCGTCCCTGACCGTTTTCCATAATTACAATTTCACCATGGAAACCATCAGGGTGGTTAAGAATTCTCTGAATCAGCCCTCGGATCAGATCGCTGTTCGTGCACCCCCGATACTTCCACTGGGCATTCACCTTAATCAAGACGACATCATTCGAATCAATTATTCCTAAGGGTCCGCTCATCGTGGTTTCCTGAGAGGAGCGGTAGAATTTCAACCCCTGTTGTCCCATCAATTGAAGGAGCGAATCAACTCCTATGTGGTTGTTTCCATTCTGAGGTATAAAGGGTTGGTCCGGAATTGCCCTGACCCAGAAGAGTGGGTTCGTTGGGTTGGCGATTACCTGACTGGCATGATGAAAGGAGTGAAAAATTGAGAAACCGACTCCCCCAATGACCCCCTTAAGGAATCCGCGTCGGCTGATATTTTTTCTCCAGAAAGAAGTTTTCATCGAAGGAACCTCCTCCTTTGAATTTTCTTGCATTTAACATGCCACCTATGATTGGAAATATAAGTTGTTGATACTTAAAGCTTGTCTACGCTTTGGAATGAAAAATCGACAGGGTGTTTACGTGGAGACGTCTAAAAAAGCACACGAAAATGACAATTCGTCAATCTTGTAAAGAATGGGGGAAAATCTTTATTCTGGTGAGGTGATAGAACTGGCTTCAGATGGGTGGGAGTATGAGGGAATTTGGCCTTGTGTGTCAAGCGCACACTTGGCACAGCAAGTTGAGGGCCGGAGGATTCGCGTGTGGGAAGAGGGACGCCCTTAAGTTATTCAATTTCCATCGCTACTGGACCTTTACCTGACCGGGTCAAATGCTGGGGCCGCAATTGCCTCCCATGGATCGATCAATAATGTGCGTTCTTGGCCACGACGACGTCAATGCCCGCCCGGATCAGGGCATCGGCCGTTTTGTTGAGCGATACGTGTTTTTCAATGTAATTGCGCTCGAATTTTTCCATAAGCCCGTTTTTCAACACATCCGCTTTGGGCATAAAGTAATCCAGAATATCCGAAGGATGGTCCATGCACTGCTCCGCTTCCGGGTCGCCGCCTTCATGTTTTGCCGCGATGTTCGGAACTTCCTTCGCGATCTCCACCAGTTCCTCCCTGCGGTTGTAGGGTTGCTTCACAATGGATTTGCACGTTTCCGTGATGTGATGCTCAAAGCGTACCATGGATTCCAACCCCAGTTTGCGGCGCACGTAGGCCGCCTGGCGGATGGTTTCGTTATTGACCGAGTTGGAGAGGTTAAAGCCGATCAGGGAAGTGGCACCGCTGCGGCGTGAGAACAGTTTGGCCGTCATCAAGGTCCACAAGATCGAAAACGGATTGTCATTGCCCACGAAGACCGAAATCTTGAACTCGTTGTCGACCCCCAGTTTGTGCAGCAGATAGGCCGCCAGGATGGTCCCGGAATTGATATTCAGCACCTGGCGGATGCCGTAGGTCGTGTAATACTTGAGATATTCATCCACCCATTTCAAAGGATAATGGTTGGGCTGACCGATCCCGCCGAAATACCCGGTGATCGTTTCCGGACCGCAGAGATGGATGTTGGAACCGTCAATGCCTTTGGTGTCCAGGGTCTCCACATAAGAGGCACCCAAGATTTGCATAGCCGCCGCCACTGCCATGGTGTCCCCCTGATCTTCTACCTGCTCGGCCATATTGCGCACCCGGATAAAACGGCCCGGCATGAGTTCACGCTTTTCAATGGCCCGTCGGGCTTCTGTGATCACCCAGGGGAAATATTGCAGCGCGCTGACTTCCATAGTCACCGCATTCTTTTTGTTGATCTTGGCGACGGCTGCGCTGGGGCCCAGCAAGCGCCGGCGGTACTCTTCTAAGCTGACAAAGCGTTTTTGATCGACCTGCTCCTGCAACCACTTCAGGTCGGCCACATAGGGTGAGTTTTGCTGCTGGAGCCGATGTACAAGATGATCCAATTGCCGTGCTTCGTCCGCCTGGCGATTGATCTTTTCCGGACCGCCGTAGCGCTTGACGATTTCCAATAACCCGTTGACCAGCGGGTTCTTGGGGTCGGCCAGCAGCTGGTTGATTTCATCCAAACGTTTCCGTGAAATGGCCAGCTCTTTTCTTAAGTTCTTCATATTCTCTCCTCCCTCCCTATCCGTTTGCTTTCGTTCTCATTCCTTTCCGGGTCTCCTCAATGTATTCACTTTGTTTTGACCTCTGCCACAGAAGATCCTGTGACCTACAATCCCACCTTGGACTTCGCTAAAGTAGTAAGAGAGAAAAGCGGCTTTGCCTAGGTGCTTTGGCGCCGCGGGTCACGCTTGACTTCCTGAAGGGAAGGAAGCCAGCACGAAAAGGGGCGTCTGTTTGGTTTGTAGAGAATTTTTCTGGATCTTGCCGCTGCGTGGCTTGTCTTTGCGGCAGCCGTGAATATGTTTTTACAATATTTTCATGAAGATGTAAACTGGCAACGCCTTGACCGGGAGTGAGGCCGCCCATGAAACGAGTCGCACTCTACAGCAGTTCAAAGAGATGTCAAAGACCGGACCTATCGGGAGGGATCAGCCCGCCGGGCCGATCTGAACTCAATGATATTGCCACTGAAATCGCTTTCGCACCGTCTCGCCCGCCCCTTCTCGCCCGTTTAATCCGGCACCACGACCGCCTTTCTTGGCTCCTTGCTGGCGGTCTTCTGGCCTTGCTCCTTGCCTGGGGCTATGCGTCCATGGCGCCTGCGCCGCGCCGGATCACCCAGAAGGATGTCGAAAGGGCTGTGCTGCACACGCTCGAGACACAAACCTTGCCTTCGCCTGCGGCAAAGGCTTACGACATCATCATGCCGTCGGTGGTGCGCGTGCGGGGCCTGGACTCTGATCCGGACGGAGATGACGAAATCGAAAAAAAGGTCGGCTCTGGAGTCGTGGTGGTCGACAGGGGGTTGATCCTCACCAACTTGCATGTGGTCTCGGGCGTCAAGCTGGTCAAGGTTGTCTTTGCCGACGGGATGGAGTCTGAAGCCGTGGTGGTGGGTCTTCGGCCTGAAAACGATTTGGCCGTGCTTCAGGCGAAGACCATCCCCGATGATCTCACCCCGGCCAATCTGGGTTCCACTCGCGATCTTGCTGTGGGCGACCACGTGGTTGCCGTGGGCTTTCCCTTCGGCATCGGACCCTCGGTGTCGGCCGGAGTGGTTTCCGGTTTGAACCGCGAGTTCCGCTCGCCCGAAGGCCAGCGCCTGCTCACCAACCTCATCCAGTTCGATGCAGCCGCCAACCTCGGCAACTCCGGCGGACCACTGGTGAACGCGAAGGGCGAAGTGGTGGGGATTGTTACAGCCATTCTGAACCCGACCGAACAACGCGTGTTCATCGGCATCGGGTTTGCCGTAACCATGGAAAGCGCGGCTGCCGCCATCGGCCTGCCGCCGTTCTAGCAGATTGCTAAAAAACGCCCATCTACGGCGTTGCCCTCATCCCTCGTCGTTGCGGCGTACTGGACTGTACGACTCTCTCCTCGGGATTTCGGGCGCCTTGTATGTGGACTTTTTTGAGCAACCTGCGAGCAGGGTCTTTTTCAGCATCCTGCCCTAACAGTTTACTTTTTGAAATAGTCATAGGGAAACACCATGGGCTCAGCCATCCATTTCAAGAAGGTAAACGGTCATCTGCTCTGAAATCGAACGGAAGGGACAACAATGAACACAATTGAAACAGGCCGTTCGGAAGTCTCCACCCTGATGGAGCGCATTCTCTACGAGGTGAAGAAGATCGTCGTAGGCCAGGACCGTTTCCTCGAGCGCGTGCTGGTGGCCACCCTCGCCCAGGGGCACCTGCTGGTCGAGGGCGTGCCGGGCCTCGCCAAGACCCTGACGGTCAAGACCCTTGCCCGGACCCTTCGCGGGACTTTCCGGAGGATCCAGTTCACGCCGGACCTGGTGCCTGCGGACCTGGTGGGCACACGCATCTACAACCAGAAAACCAGCGAATTCACCACTGCGCTCGGCCCCGTGTTCACCCACCTGCTCCTGGCCGATGAGATCAACCGGGCCCCGGCCAAGGTGCAAAGCGCCCTGCTCGAAGTGATGCAGGAATACCAGGTCACCATTGCCGGCGAGACCCACCGGGTGCCGCAGCCGTTCCTCGTCATGGCGACGCAGAACCCCATCGAGACCGAGGGGACCTACCCGCTTCCCGAGGCCCAGGTGGACCGCTTCATGATGAAGGTGCTCGTCGGCTACCCGAGCGAGGAAGAGGAGTTTGTCATCGTCAACCGCGTCACGGGGACGGAGAGCGAAGTGACGGCCGTGGCCACGACCGATCAGGTGAGGGAGCTGCAGCGCGAGTGCCGCTCCGGGTTTGTTGACCCATCGCTGATCCAGTACGCGGTGCGCCTTGCCGCCGCGACGCGCGACCCAGGCCGTTTCGGCATTCCCGACCTGGCCCCTTACCTCTCCTATGGCGCCAGCCCCCGCGCCCCCATCCACCTGATCGAAGGGGCACGGGCCCTGGCTTTCCTTCGGGGCAGAAGCTATGTCCTTCCGGAGGACGTGACCGACCTGGTGGCGGACGTATTCCGGCACCGGCTGGTGCTCTCGTACCAGGCCCTGGCCGATGCCATGACGGCCGACCAGATCATTCAAAAAGTCATGCAGCACGTACCGGCTCCTGAGAAGCCCTTGGAGACCCATGTCCGAGCAGGCGCGAGACCCTGAAAAAATTCTGCTGTGGCTCGAGTGGACCGTCATCCGCCGCCTCGATGGTCTGCTCCACGGCGACTACCGCAGCCTGTTTCGCGGGTTCGGGGTCGACTTGGCGGACCTGCGCGAGTACCAGTTCCACGACGATGTTCGCCACATCGACTGGAATGTCACTGCACGACTCCAGACCCCTTACGTGCGCGTGTACAACGAAGACCGGGACGTGACGGCCTGGTTCCTGCTGGACCTCAGCCCTTCGGTGAGTTTCGGCTCCGAACGGGTAGAGAAACGCTCCGTGGCGATCGAGTTCGTGACTGTTTTGGCGCGACTGCTCTCCCGCCATGGCAATCCTGTGGGCGCGCTCTTTTACGGCGACCGGGTGGACACGGTGATCCCGGCCCGGGGCGGCCGGCGCCACGTCCTGCACATCCTCGGCCGCATGCTGTCCCGGCCCGAGCAACGCGGCTCGGCCGCGACGGACCTCAAGGATTTGCTTCAGGCCAGCCGCCAGGTCATCCCCAGGCGTTCGATCGTTTTCGTTGTTTCCGATTTCATCAGTGCACCCGGCTGGGAGGGGGCGCTGGCTCTCCTGGCCAGGCGCCACGAGATCGTTGCAGTGCGTCTCTACGATCCCCTGGAAATGGAGCTGCCGGACCTGGGCCTACTGGTCTTTCAGGACGCTGAGACCGGTGACCTGGCATGGGTGGACACCCACGACCGAGGCTTCCGCAAGCGCTTTGTGGCTGCGGCAGGCCGGCGCGAGGCGGCCCTGCGGACGGCTTTCAACGACGCCGGCGTAGACGCCTTGGAGCTCTCCACCACTGACGACCTGGTCGATGCGATTTTGAGGTTCGCGGACCTGCGCAAACGGCGGCGGCAGCTTTCGGCAGGAGGAAGCCTGCCGCAGCACCTGGGAGGGACCCATGTCGTTCCTGTGGCCTGAAATGCTCTGGCTTTTGACGGCCGTGCCGGCACTCATCGCTGCGTATGTGTTCCTGCTGCGCCGCAAGAAAAAGACGGCGCTCCGGTATGCGAACCTGAACCTGGTGAAAGAAGCCATGGCCGCCGGCCTGAGATACCGGCGCCACATCCCCCCGCTCCTCTTCCTGCTGGCGCTGACCCTGCTGATCCTCGCCATGGCCCGGCCGTCCGCGGTCGTCACCCTGCCGACCCATCAACGCACGGTCATCCTTGCCATGGACACTTCCGGCAGCATGCGCGCCACTGACGTGGAACCGAGCCGGATGGCGGCTGCACAGGCCGCCGCCAAATCCTTTGTGACCGACCAGCCGCGAGGCACGCGCATCGGGGTGGTCACCTTTGCCGGCACAGCGGCGGTCGCTCAGGCGCCCACGGACAATCGCGAGGAGATTCTCGCGGCCATTGACCGGTTCCAGCTGCAACGGGCCACCGCCGTCGGCGCAGGAATCCTCATGTCGCTCAAGGCGATTTTCCCTGACGCAGAGTTCGACCTGCGCTCGTGGAATCCCAGGCGCGAATCCCAGGCCGCAGCCCCGCTTGACCAGGCGGGCAAACCAGAAAAGCCGGAGTTCAAGCCGGTCCCTCCCGGCTCCTACACGTCGGCCGTGATCATCCTTCTCACCGACGGCCAATCGAACGTCGGCCCTGACCCCATTGAATCGGCGCGCATTGCAGCCGAGCGCGGGGTGCGCGTTTACACCGTCGGCTTCGGCACGACGGAAGGCGAGGTGATCCGGTTTGAAGGATGGTCCATGCGCGTAAGGCTCGATGAACAAACCCTCACCAAAATCGCGGAACTGACGCAAGGCGAGTATTACTATGCAGGCAGTGCAGAGGACCTGAAAAAGGTCTACCAGACCCTGAGCAGCCGGCTGGTGTTTGTGACCCGGGAGACCGAGATCACCGCCCTGTTTTCAGCCGCGGCCGCGTTCCTGGCGCTCATCGCCGGCTTGCTTTCCGTGTGGTGGTTCAATCGGATTCTGTAAGACATGTCCGTGGTCAGTGGCCCGTTGTCCGTTGACGCATGCTTGATGCCGAATGACAACTGGAACTGAATCACCCACAACATAGTCCCCGCACTCCCTGTATAGCAAGACAGGGCACCCCGGCAAAGGCAAATGGATGCCCTGAAGCTGAGCTTGACATCAAAAGCTTAAGCCTTTACGATTATTTATTGTTCACCCTCGGCGGCCTGCTGCAGGGATCACGCCGTTTCCGGGGTTGCAGGCTGTCGATCTTTGGTTCACATGAAACAGAGATCGTGAGGGGCTTAGGGCTTTGTCGAGACAGGGGAAAGACATATTGCGGTATATTGCGACGGCTTTGATTCTTTTCTTCACCCTCACGGGGATGGCCGGGGCTTCTCAGGAATCAGCCCGGTCCAAACTGGAAAACGCCCGGGAGACTCTGCGCCTCAGTCATGTGACCTACGACCGAATCGCTGCTGATCTGGAACTGCTGAAAGCATCAGGTAACGCATCGCCCGAACTGATCAGGAACTATGAGATTTACCTCCAACGCGTGGGAGAGATGCGAGAGGAGAATCGCCGAATTCTGGAAAGCATGGAAAAGGCTTTTGCCGCGAGCGCATCTTCTCAGAAAACCGCACCTGCGCTTGGACCCGACCCGTCGGAACCCAAGCGCGATCTCAAGATCCCCGAGGAGGCAGAGACAGACCGGGTCGCTGCCCTGGACCGTCAGTTAAAAGAATCGCTCGCCTCCTTCGATGAAATGCTTCTCAAGGAGATGGACAAAATCAGGACAGCCTCAGGAGACAAGATGAGAGGCCTTGCCCGGGAGGCTGCCGCAGCTGCAAAGGGAATCAAGGAGGCGGAAGAATCCTCGTCTGAGCAGTCGGACTCGGGTGATGAGAAGCGACAGCCTGGCGGGGAATCGCAGGGCGAAGACGCAGCGCAAGCCCCCGGGGCATCCAAGGATAAGGATTCCGGGGTTCAAGAGGCCAAGACAGGCACACAGGCTCGCCCCTCCGGCAGCCCGTCGGGCAAAGACGATTCCACACGCCTCACGGGCCGGGGGCCTGATTCCAGCTCTCAGGATGATGACATCGTTGCGCGGCAACTCCGGGAAGCGGCGGAAAAGGAAACCGACCCTGTGCTGAAAGAAAAACTCTGGAAAGAATACGAGGACTACAAGAAGAGCAGGAGGCAGTGACCGTGCCTGCTGACGAGGTTCTTCCATGAAGGTGATTTTCTGCGCTCTGTTCCTTTGCCTGGCCGTGATCTCCGGATGTGCGAGCTTCGGGGTACAAAACGTTCCACCCACCCCCCTGTACTCCGCCAAGAGCGAGATTCACGAAGAGGAGTTGCTGGACGTGGGAATCGTCACCTTTGACACCGTGGAGATGACCGAGGAAGAAGCAAAGGAGCAGGGGACCAATACCCAGGTCCGCAAGGCCGAAGAGCACTTCATCCCTTACCATCTCAAGAGCACTCTCCAGCGAAGCAGCCAGTGGGGAATGGTGCGGGTCCTGCCGAAGGAATCGGTGACCGCGGATGTGGTGGTCAAAGGAAAAATTATCGAAAGCAACGGGGAGCGCCTCGTCCTCCAGGTGGAGGCCCGGGATGCCACGGGCCGGCTCTGGTTCGATAAGAAATTCGGAGCCGATGCCACTGAAACGAGCTACGCCCAGCTTCAACCGGGACAGAAGGACCCCTTCCAGGATCTCTACCACGCGGTGGCGAATGCCCTGGCAGAGCAGAGGGAAAAGCTCACCCCTGAGCAGGTCAGGAACATCCGCACCGTGTCCAAACTCAAGTTCGCCGAGGAGTTCGCTCCTGATGCGTTCGGCCGTTACCTCACGACGGATCGGAAGGAGATCACCAAAGTGAACCGGATGCCCGCCGACGATGATCCCATGATGAAACGGCTCATGAGCATCAGGGAACGGGAGTCCATGTTCGTGGACGCACTGAACGGGTACTCCGAGAACTTCTACAACGGGATGTGGCCTTCCTATGAGAATTGGCGCAAAATGAACCTCACCGAGCGAGTGGCCATGGCCAAGGTGAAGCGCGACGCCTACACGCGCATAGCAGCCGGTGTGGCGCTTATAGCCCTGGGCGTCCTGGTCGGCAGCAGCAGCGATTTCAGCTCAGCCGTCTTGGGAGGGACCGTCGTCCTCATCGGGGGTCAAGTCTTCGTCAGCGGCATCAACATCTCCAGCCAGGCGGAGATGCACAGGACAGCCATTCAGGAGCTGAGCGAATCTTTTGACAATGAAATGAAACCGCTTGTCATGGAATTCCAGGGCAAGACCTATGAGCTGACCGGATCAGCCGAAGAGCAGTACCGTCGATGGCGAGAGCTGCTCCGCCAGATCTATGACGCGGAAACCGGCCTTGACGACCGGGCATCCCGAGACGGAAAAGGAGCACCGGAAAAGCAGTGAACCCTGGTTTAACACTGTGAAGCCGAAGAACACGGAGAGTCCCGCGACCGTACGTTCAGGAAGAGGTCCGGCTGGAGTTCCGGAACCGACCATTATCGAACCTCTCCCTTTGAACCGCAAAGCAGCAGCCAAACGCAGCCCCAGGACCCTGTGGAAAGCCGCGCTCGCGCTGGGCATTCTGGCTTCCGTGGTCTGCGGGAGCGGTTTCCTGTTGAACCACCTGTCAAACCGATCCCACCCAGAGCTCATCGAAACGACAGCCCCGGTTCTCGGGAAACCGCCGCAACCGGCGCTCGCAAGCGAAGAGAAAAGCCCTCCCCTCCCGGAAAAACACGCTAAGGAAGAGCGACAGCCGGCTGTTGCCGGCCAAAACCAGGGGGCAGCGGAAACCAAGGCAGAGGGTTCGTTGCCGGCTCGCAGGGAAAAGGATCAGGGCAGCAGAAAATCGGTGGAAGAACGGTTTTATCGTCACCTGTCCGGCGGGTTGACAGCCTATCACGAAAAGAACTACGCCCTTGCACGCTCAGAGCTGACAAAGGCCCAGGAATTAAAGCCGAACGCCCCGGAGCTCCTTGAGGCCCAGGCCCAGGTCGAAGCGGCTGTCCGGCTTCAGAGCATGGGGGATTTCCAAGCGAAAGCCGCGGAGGCTGAGGCGCTGGAGGATTGGGCAAAAGCTTCGGACCTCTACGCTGCCGCTTTGGCGCTCGACAGGACCCTTCAGTTTGCAGTTCAAGGCAGGGAGCGCAGCCTGCAGAGAATGGAAATAGACAAACGTCTGCAGTTCTACCTGCAAAAGCCCGAGGCTCTGTGGTCTGACGAGTCTCTGGCAAGGGCGGGTGAGGTGCTGAACCGGGCCGAAGGAATCGAGCCAAAGGGCCCGCGCTTGAATCACCAGCTGGAGGCTTTCAGGCGACTGGTGAAGGAAGCGCAGATCCAAATCAGGGTGACCCTCGTGTCCGACAATCTTACGGAAGTTTCTGTTTACAGGGTAGGAAGGCTTGGCCGTTTCACGGCCCAGGAATTGCTGCTTCGGCCGGGCAGGTACACGGTGGTCGGGACCAGGGAGGGTTACAAGGACGTCCGGCAGGAGGTCCTTGTGAAGCCCGGTGAAGCACCCCTCCAGGTCACCATTGCGTGCCGGGAAAAAGTTTGAAACGATCTTGTGGAGGGACTCTTCCAAGTGACCCATCAAGACCCAGCCCGTGCCCATACGGCGGACAGCGCTTCGCCCTCCGGCATCGAGATTCGACCCATCCCGTTCCGGCCCTCCCCTTTCCGGCAGGGTCCATCTTCCTGGCCCGGACGTTTGATCCGGATCGGTGTTTTGCTGGTGCTCGCCCTTCTGGCCGGTTCGGTTTGGTTTGTTCTAACGGTCAAGCAGGTTTCCATCACCATCACCCCTGAGCCGGATCGCCTGGCCATAAGCGGCAGATGGCCCAGTGTACGAATCGGAGAGCACTACCTCCTCCAGCCGGACACCTACCTGCTTCGAGCTCAAAAGGACGGGTACCGTGATCTTGAAAAAGCCCTGCCCGTGGGAGACGAAAAGAATCAGACGTTCCGATATGCCATGGACAAGCTGCCGGGCCGGCTCGCAGTGACCGCTCACGATGCGAATGAAGCCAGCCAAGTCATCACCGGGGCCCAAGTCTTTCTGGACGGTCAACCGGTCGGGATCACCCCGGCCACAGTGGCCGACGTTCAGCCGGGTCTTCGGCGGCTTGTCGTCAAAGCCGAAAAATACAAGCCCCTGGAGACGGAGGTGGAGGTGCAGGGCATGGGAACCCTGCAGAACGTGGCTCTTCCCCTGGTTCCCGGGTGGGCGGGGATCCGCATAAGCTCCATTCCGGAAGGGGCCCAGGTGTCCCTGGACGGGAAGGTGGTGGGACACACCCCTCTTCACCTTGACCTCGATGAAGGCGTCTACAGCCTCAAGCTCTCCATGGACCGCTACAAACCCCGGCAGGTCCAGCTCGAGGTCAAGGCCAATCAGCCCGTGACCTTGGAGCCCATCCCGCTTGTCCCGGCGGACGGCACCCTTTTGCTTCGCACAGACCCGAGCGGTGCGACGGTCACTTTTAAAGGCCAATACGCCGGGACCACGCCCCTCGATGCAGCCGTCGCCTCCGGGGAAAAGCACCTGCTCCGGATTTCAAAACCGGGGTACGAAGAGCTTTCCCGGGAAGTGAGCCTCTCCCCCGGTGAGCGCAAAGAATTCTCTCTGGCCTTGACCCCCAGGAAAGGGACGGTCCATTTCAAAGTGGAGCCTTCGGATGCCTTGCTCCTGATCAACGGTAAACCCCAGGGAGCCGTGCCGCGAATGCTTGAGCTCTTGGCCGTGGAGCACGGCATCGAGATACAGAAAGAGGGGTACGAGTCCTTCTCCACCCGTCTCACGCCCAGGCCCGGCTTCCCTCAGGAGCTCAGCGTTGTCCTGAAAAAATCATTGCCTTCCGCTCAGACGCTCGCCGAGGAAGCACAAACGGCCACAGGATACCGCCTCAGGCTGGTCCGGCCTTCGGCCTACACCATGGGCTCCAGCCGAAGGGAGCAGGGCCGGCGCTCCAATGAAACCCCGCGCTCCATTGTGCTCAAGAGGCCCTTTTACATGGGGATCAAAGAAGTGACGAACAAGGAGTTCCGCGTTTTTTTCCCGGAGCACAATTCGGGTTCTTTCGGCGGACAGTCCCTCAACAGAGACGATCAACCCGTTGTGCGGGTCACGTGGGAGCAAGCAGCGCTCTACTGCAACTGGTTGAGCGCCAGGGAATCCCTGCCTCCTGTTTACGTGAAGCGGGGGGACCGGCTCGTTGCCGCCGAACCTGCAGGCCCGGGCTATCGTCTGCCCACTGAGGCGGAATGGGAGTACTGTGCCCGGTTTTCGGCAAACGGCCTTTTCCAGAAATACCCCTGGGGAGACACCTTCCCTCCGAAACCGGGAGCCGCCAACATCGGCGATGTCTCGTCCAAAGATTTGATTAATGATTACGTGGAGGGTTATAATGACGGCTACCCTGTGTCCGCGACTCCGGGTTCTTTCAAGCCGAACGCGCTGGGAGTCCACGACCTGGCCGGGAACGCCTCGGAATGGTGCCATGACTACTATTCCATTTATCCGCAAGAGACGGCGCCAGCGGAGGAAGACCCCACAGGCCCCGGGGGCGGCGAGCATCGGGTCGTTCGGGGTTCCAGCTACAAACACGGGAGCATCAGCGCGCTCCGGTCCGCCTATCGGGATTACAGCAGTGCCCCGCGGGAGGACCTCGGGTTTCGTGTCTGCCGGTATGCCGACGAGGTCGCTACGAAAAAATGACATCTTGGGCGAGAAGGCGATTTTTGAAACGCAAGACCTGGGCTTTTGTCCCCGTGCTCTTTCTTTTGGCGAGCACGGCGTCGGACGGTTTTCCAGATGCCTCGAAATCCAACAGGGGGGATATGGCTCCTGCGGTTTCGCAAGGGCCGGCGCAGGGAGTTCCTCCCCGCACCTCTCCCGGTCCATCGGACAAGAAAGCGGTCCCGGAGAAGCCCAAAGAGCCCTCTCCGGCTTTTGAGGATTTCGTGCCTTCCGAGAAGATCGACGCGGACAAGGCGGTGGATTTCCCGGTGGACATTTGACGCAGACCAAGGAGGCTCATGAAAAAATCCTTTCCCCTTTCCACGGAGTCCATTTATCAATTTCTCTCCCTTGTGATCGCGGTGATCATGGTTCATGCGGTCTACATCGGCGTGATCCGGCCAAAGGCAGGGGTGTTCCTGGAGGCGCAGGCCGCCATGATGAAGAGCGATCCCTCCCACGTGGTTCCAACCTCGGTCTACGTGGTGCTCCAGGACTATGAGCAGGAGACCTGCTTCATCCTCATGTTCTGGGCCCTGGCGATCATCGGATACAAGGGAATCAAAACAATTCGGAACCGGACACTTCTGGACAGCGACCTGATCCCGGCGGCGGAAGGAATGCGCATTCTCCCGGAAGATGCCCATGACCTCTCCCGCCAGATTCAGGCGCTGCCTCCCGGCCCGCGGGACTCCCTGCTTCCCAGGGCATTGCTCGCAGGGTTGCAGCGCTTCAGTTTGACCCGGAGCATTCAGGCTGTGTCGGAAGCGACCCGTGCCTATTGCGCCGCTGAAGGGGAGCGACTGGATTCGGAACTCTCCATGATCCGCTACATTGCCTGGGCCGTTCCGTCGGTTGGGTTCCTCGGCACCGTGAGAGGCATCGGGGAGGCCCTGGGCCACGCTCACAAAGCCCTCGAAGGAGATATCTTCGATGTGACCAGGAGTCTCGGCATCGCCTTCAACTCAACGCTCATTGCGCTTTTGATCAGTCTCTTGATCATGTTTTTCATCCACCAGCTCCAGCTGATTCAAGAGCGCTACGTGCTCGACACCGAAGCGTACTGTGAAGAGAACCTGACCCGTCACCTCCATGTCCCATAAGTTGTCACAGTTTAGCTTTTTGAAATAGTCACGGGAAAAGGCCATGGGGGTCTCTCTCAAAACAGAAAACGAAGAGTATGCGGGAAAGACTATGCAGATAGGGGCAGCGAAGGCGGGCGGCGAGGTATCACCGGTACCTGCCAGCGGGGTCTTCGATGGCGAGTACCCCAGTAGCCCTCCGCCCGCCTCACCCATGGCCTAAAACTGGACACTGAGGTGTGGCTTCTTCGTTGTTCTGTTTTGAGAGAGACCCCCATGGCCTCAGCTATCCATTTCAAAAAGATAAACTGTTACCTTAGGTTCAGATCATGAGAGTGATTGGTTTAGAAATCAACGATGCAGGCATTATGGCGGCCGAGGCCCGATCCGGCAAGCTTCTCAAGGTGGACGGAGAAAGCCTGGAGAGCCCCGGCATCGCCCTTTCTGAAAAGAAAAGGCTTCTTGTGGGGCAGGCGGCGGATCTCAGGATTTGCCGGAGCCCCCGTTTCGCGAGCAACGTCTTCTGGGACCTCCTGGATGGGTCACCGCTTTCCCAGCCCGGCTACGAAGGGCTCACCCGTGCGGACCTCGTGTACAGTCACCTCAAAGAGATATGGCGCGCGGTGAGGCCTCACGGGGACGAAGTCATCATGGCGGTGCCCTCTTTTTTCACCCAGGAGCAGCTCGGGTATATCCTGGGCATGACCTCCGAGCTTTCCATTCCCGTGCGAGGCTTCGTCACCCTCGCGCTTGCCTCCGCCAGTGGAACCCGCTGACCTTGACCTGATCGTCCACGTGGATCTGTCTCTTCATCGAGCGGTGATCACTCTTCTGGAACCGGGGGAGCGGCTCACCCGGACAGAGACCGTGTCCCTTCAAGCAAGAGGGTTGAGTGAGCTTGTTTCTGAATGGAAGAAATCCATTGCCGAGGAGTTCGTGCAAAAGACCCGCTTCGATCCCCTTTACGACGCCTCCTCAGAGCAGGAGCTTCATGACCGGCTTCCCGCAGTCCTCGCCCAACTCCAGGACCAGGAGTCTGTGCCGTTCGAAATGAAATCCGGTCTCCACAGGCATAGCGTGACCCTCACCAGGGATCTTTTCACGGAAAAGAGCGGCCCCGTGTTCGCGGATACGGCGGGAGCCGTTGAGTCCATGCGAACAAAAGCGGGTCTGCGGGATGCGGCGACGGCCCTTTGGGTCACCCACCGGATCACCCGCATTCCAGGGTGGAAAGAGAGCTTGGCCGCGCTGCCGCACACGCGTCTCTTTGCCCTGGAGCCGGGGGCGGGCGCAAAAGGTGCGGCAAAGCTCTCCGGCCTCTTCGAAGCTCAGTCCGGCAGAAGCGGCGTTGCCCTCCTGGACAGCCGGCCGTGGCACGGGGTTTCCCGAAGAGGCAAGAGATCTGTGGACTCCCCTCAAGACCGTGAATGGCTTCCCACCCATCTGCTGCATCGAGCCGTCGCCTACCCTATTTCAGACTCCCCTCTGGTGATCAGCTCCGAAAGGGGAACGACCCGGGTTCACATTCTGAAGGACGGTGAAGACCCTGCTTCAAGGCACTGCACGATCAGGAGAGAGGGGAAACAGGTCGTGGTCACTAACCTCAGTCCCTCCGGCACCCTTTTGGACGGCGTGAAGATCACGGGCTCTGCACCGCTGACCCTTGGCCAGAGGATTCAGACCGGTGAATCAGAAGAGACCCTCCAACTCATCGCCTGCCTGAAAAACGATGAAACGTAGAAGCCTCAGTGTCTTCAGCCTTTCTTTCATAGACTGCATTTGCTGCGGTCTTGGGGCCATCATCCTTTTGTTCGTCATTGCCAATGCCCGAAGCACCTCTGAACGTCACCAGGTCACCCAAGACCTGAAATCAGAGGTGGAGCGCATGGAACAGGAGGTGCTGGAGGGCCGGAAACACCTTGTCCAAGCCCGGAACACCGCCGATAAAATCGATCGAGAAACAGTGAAAACGCAAGGCCTGTCGCGGGAAGTGATCAAGACGATCGAACAGAAAACCAAGGAGGTGGCATTCTACGAGAACGACACGTTGGCCCTCAAAGAACACATCAACAAGCTGAAAGCGGATCTGAAGTCCCTTGAGCAAGACCTCAAGCGCTTGCCCGGAGGGGGAGCATCTGCAGAGGAATTCGGGTCCAAGCTCAGGCCTTTTCCCGGCCAGGGGGACCGCCAGTACCTGACTGACCTCAAGATGGGGGGAAAGCATATTTTTGTTCTCGTGGATGTGTCCGCAAGCATGCTCGATGAAACCCTCGTGGGAGTCATTCGCAGGCGCAACCTGCCTGAATCCGCAAAACTCGCATCCGCCAAATGGCGTCAGGTCGTGTCGTCCGTGGACTGGCTGACCACCCAGCTTCCTCAAAATGCAAAATTCCAGGTCTACTTCTTCAACGAAACGGCGGGCCCTGCGATCCCAGGCACCCAGAAGCAATGGCTGGATGCAGGTGATGTCAAGCCGCTCGACGAAGTCGTCCGCCGCATGAAACAGACCACACCGGAAAAGGGGACCAGCCTTCACAAAGCTTTTGAGGCTCTGCGGCTCATGGATCCCGCGCCTGACAATATCTTCCTCCTCACCGACGGTCTCCCCACCATGGGGGCTGAAAGGCCGTGGGGCAGCAGAGTGTCGGGTGAGGCAAGACTGAGACTCTTTGAGGAAGCCCTCCGTCTGCTCCCCTCCAGAGTCCCGGTGAACATCCTCCTGTACCCCATGGAGGGAGACCCGGCAGCCGCGAGCGCTTTCTGGAGGCTGGCCACCTTCACAGGGGGTTCCTTCATCTGCCCTTCGAGGGACTGGCCATGAAAAAAAGCAGAAGAGGGATGGAGACATTCAGCCTTTCTTTTCTCGATTGCATCTGCTGCGGCTTCGGTGCCCTCATTCTCCTGTTTGTGCTATCAAAGTTCGGTGCGCCCGTGGTCATGGAAGAGATCCGCGAAGATTTGGAGGGCAAGATCTTGCGGCTCGAACAGACGCTTTATGAGCTGAGAGGAGAGACAGAGGTTCTCAACCGCCGGCTCAAGAGCAAAGAGGAGCAGCTTTCCGAAGAAAAGCGCAAACTGGCCAGACTGCAGGGGGATCTCTCACGGATCGAGGGAGAGTTCACCGCCTCCCGGCAGAACAGCGAAGTGCAGAACATCATCGAGGGTAAACTCGCCAGGGCGCTTCAGGAGCTCACTGAAGAAATGAAGCGTTTGAAACAAGAGCGGCCGAGGCAGGTTTCTTCCGCCATCGCCGGGATCCCGGTGGACAGCGAGTACATCGTGTTCATCATCGATACCTCGGGGAGCATGCAGAGCGGCGCATGGGGTTATATGCAGGAAAAGATGCAGCAGACCCTGAACCTTTATCCCACGGTCAAGGGCATCCAGGTCATGAATGATGACGGCATCTTCATGTTCCCGCAGTACGAGGGGCAGTGGATCCCTGACTCGCCGGCCCGGCGCAAAGCGATCCTCAAGGTTTTGTCCACCTGGCGGCCCTTCAGCAACAGCAGCCCTGTGGAGGGCATTGAGGCAGCGATCACCAAGTTCCGCGACCCCAACAAGAAAATCAGCCTCTACGTACTTGGCGATGAATTCTCGGGAGAGAAGATGCAGCAGGTGGTGGAGACGGTGGACCGGATGAACAAAGCGGGGCCGAAGGGTTCCCGCCCGGTCAGGATTCACGCGGTCGGCTTTCCCACGGTGCTCAACGATCCCCGTGGAATTACGGGAGTGCGTTTCGCAACCCTCATGCGCGTCCTGTGCCAAAAGAACGGCGGCACCTTCGTGGGTCTCAACACCACAAGACGCTAAGGCGCTTAAATGGAGTGTTGGAGTAACGGAGTGATGGAGTATTGGGCTTAATCCGTTACTTCAGGGACTTTGGGGGACGCCCTTAATTTTCTAAATAACTTTTGAAACCAGGTCGCCGCTCAGATCTTGGCCGATGACCGTGCTTCGGAGCTTGAGCCCCATGAGCGATGCGGCCGTGGCGCCAAGATCGCCGATCCGGATCGGCCTCGGAAGTACGCCCGCCTTCCCGCCCGGCACGGCAATGGCTGCCATAATGGGGAGGGTGTCCACGGATCCGTGGCCCCCGTTGTACACGCGGAACGCCGGGGTCCACGAGGGCGCCTTAAAGCCCACGTTCGGCACATGGCCGTTGTAGGCCGGGATCTGCCACCCGTTCTTCGCGAGCACGATGAGATCAGGCCATATCATGCTCATCTCCCTGTCCGTCTCCGCAAAATAGGTGTGATAGAGCTCGCCGGGAAGGCAGATGTCCTTCACGCCCTCCTTCATATCGCGCCGGTCCAGGACCCACCAGGGGCACTCTTCCTTCTTTGTCTGCGGGTTCCACGCCCTGTGCTTGAGGAGCAAGTTTCTGGCCTCAGGCACGGTCTCTTTCCTCTCTCGCCAGTAAATCACGCCATAGCTGCTCACGCTAAAGGCATAGACATTGTCGTCATGCACCAGGCCCGCTTTCTCGAGGATGCTCATGACATCGGTCGTCGAGAAGTCCGCAGTGTAGAGATGGTTCACGGCGGAATGGTCGCTCAGGAGAATGATGGTGGCATTTTGCAGGATCCCCTGTCTCTCGAAGCCTTTCATCAGCCTGCCGAACTGGATGTCCACATCGCGAATCGCGTCGAGGGTCGCCTCCCTGAAAAGCAGCGGGTTGCGGCCGCTCACCAGGGCGTACTCGGGCTTGATTTCACACCCTTTCGCCAGGTCCACCGGCTCCTGGGATGCCACGAACTCCGAAGGATCCCACCCGCTCCCGATGCAGTGGCATGCGTCGTCCGTCTGTGCCATGAGGATGTAGGCCATGTCCGGGTCCTGTCGCCTGAAGATCTCCAGGGTGGAGTCCACGATCCAGCGATCATGGGGAAAGTACTCCGGGTATTTCACCATCTGCTGCGTGAGCCTGCCGCCCTGCCCTGCCCAGAGGCGGGACATGACCGTGCTCGGGCTGAAGTGACGCAGGGCATCGCGCCAGCGCAATTCCTTCCAGCCGAAAAAACCCGCGCTTCCTGATTCCGGATCGCACGCGGCATCCGTGTCTGTCATTGGGTCTGCGAAGCTTTCTTTGTGCGGAGCCTGCAGATACGGGGGGAATTGCGTTCCAGTCACCAGGATGTCGATGCCGGATTGGGGCTCGGGCTGGCGGAACATCTCGCCCATCCAACCCTTACCCGTGATGAAAAGAGTCTTTGATCCGGGCCAGCGCCGCTTCCAAGCGTGGAAGAGCGTGTCCACGGGGCGGCCCTGGTCGTCCCTTGCCAAGGAGAGGTGGGAATGCCTGATGACGGCTTTCCCTTTTTCGTCCCAGCTTACAGGCTGGGCATAGACGCCGATGATTCCGTTCTGTGCCGTGTTGGTGCCTGCGAGCGCGTTCAGGTGATTCATGTCCGTGGCAGCCGGCAGATACGCTTTTGCCTCCGGATACCACACGGCCCTACTAAGGAAGGCGCGAAGGGAGGGCATGAACCAGTCGCCCTCTTTGCCCCCGAGCTCACCCTTTGAATTCAGCTCAAGGTATTTGGGGTGGAGCGCGTCTATGGCAATGTAGATGAGCCGCCTGGGAGCCCTGTCATGGATCGGCGTCTTCCCTGCCGCGGCAGAAGCGATGCCGAACCAGCGAGGCACCTTTGCCGACACTAGCGCCGTGCCCAGGAGCGCACCGCAGGTTTGCAGAAAAGATCTTCTGTTAAAGCGTTTCAATTGGGTTTTCACGCTTTCGGGCTTGTCCATTCAGCCAGCCTCTTCTTCAGCGCCTCGGGCACAACAGCATTGGCCGCATCGAGGATCACGCTAGGCATGCCCCCGAACACCTGGTAGGCGCGATTCAGCACCCGGTCATCCCAGATCGTGTTGATGTCGTTACGGTTCAGTCTCTCCGAGCCGATAGCCTGGCCCAAGCCACCGAGCTTGCTCACCACCCAGTGATTGGCGGCACTGACCATCCACTGTCTGCCATAAGGGTCTTTGAATCCTTCCTTCTCTGACGAAGGGACACCGACCCTGTTTTCCAAGAGCCACGCCAGGGACACCATGTCGTGGGCCACCACCGAGTCCGATGCCATGACCAGGCCGATCTCGGGCTGGAACACGAAACCTTTGTCCGGACCGAAGGTGGTGAGGATCTTGTCTGCCGCGGAAAGCACGAGACGCTGTTTCTTGAGAAGGGTATTGACCGTGTTTCCTTCAGCCGTCTTCTCCTGGAATGTGGTGGCGTCCCGGTGGTATTCCAGTCGCGTGTCCGTGCGCCAGTAGCCCACGGCAGCCTTCAGGCCAAGGGTGCTGCCTGCAAGCACGTGCCTGGAGCAGCGGGGCATGAGAACAATGTGATCGACCTCCTTGAGAATGCTCGGCATCATGAGACCGTGTTTCCAGTGGGCGCCGGCGGCAGGGAAGTCTTCATAAAAAGCGGCCCACCCGGCTTCCTCGAAGAAGTGGAGCTCAGCACCGGCTGCAGTTGCAGCTCGTGCCATTCCAGATGCCTCCATGAGGCTCCGCGAACTGCCTGAAAGGCCTTGCTGCGAGAGCTTCACGTGCTCTATGCCGCACATGTCTCCCACGATGACTCGCCGGGCTCCCCTGTCCTTGAGCATTTCCACAACCGCTCCTATGGCCTCCGGACTCGTGGTGGCCGGATAGGGGTTGCCCGAGTTGAGGGCGGGCTTGATGAACACGGTATCGCCCCTAGACAGCCACGAGAAGTCCGTGGCTGATTCCGCTGCGGCGCGAACCGCAGATCTCACCGCCTGAGGGGTGGCGTCTCGTCCTACGCCTGCCAAAAAAACCCGGCTCGGCATCCCTCGTCCAGGCAGCCTGGCACCGGGAAGAGGCTGAGAAAAGGCCACCTTCTCTTTACGCCAACAGAATGCCACGGCAGCGGCCTGCGCCAACACCTTTAGAAATGTTCTTCGCTCCATGGAGTCTCCCCCTTAAAGAAAGGGAGTCTATTATCTTGACGGGTTCCAGTGCAAATCAAAAATGACAGGCGCAGGACTTTTGGATGATTAACTTTGCACGTAAATTTCCCTGTTGGCGGATTTGATCAAAGCCGCTAGAATCTCTAGGATCCATGGCAGAGCTACCGGCAGAATGCCGGAGAAGGCCCTGCTCGCAGGCTGCTCAAGAACGTTCAGATACAAGGCGCACGAAGTTCCGAGGAGTGAGTCGTACAGTCCAGTACGTCGCAACGACGAGGGACGAGGCTTGCCAGCCTCTGGCTGGACAACGCCGCCCTTCGACGTTGCTCAGGGCCATGAGCCTGTCGAATGGTAGATGAGCGTTCTTCAGCAACCTGCAAGGAACAGCACCAAGGGGGTGGATATGGAAGACTTAGCAAGAGTGGATCAGTGCAAAGCAGAGGTGGTTGCCTCAGAGCACCGGCGGGAAGAGATCCCAGGCATCGTGGACGAGCTCGTGCTGAGCTGCAGAACCGGAGAATGCTTTGATCACATCAGCCCGGAGCCCATACCCTCTCGGGAGGCCACCATAGGCGTCATTGAAAAAGCAAGGCGCATCCTGTACCCGGGATACTTCATCCGCTCCCGGGTGGACAGCATCAACCTCAGCTACTATTTCGGGCAAGAGGCAACCGCTCTCTTCGAAGCACTCACCGAACAGATCACCCTTTCTATCCGGCACGAGTGCCTCCGCCACAGCCAGCCCTGCACCCACTGCGAGGAGAGAGGGAAGGACGCAGCCATTGTCTTCATGCACCAGCTCCCACGATTGCGGACCATGCTCGCCAAGGATGTGCGTGCAGCCTACCAGGGGGATCCTGCGGCCAAGGGCTTCGACGAGATCATCTTCAGCTACCCGGGGCTTTTTGCCATTACCGTCTACCGCATCGCCCACCAGCTCCACGAGCAGGGCATTCCCCTGATTTCGAGGATCATGACCGAGTTTGCCCACAGCATGACAGGGATCGACATCCATCCCGGAGCTCACATCGGAGAGAGCTTCTTCATTGACCACGGAACCGGTGTGGTCATCGGCGAGACCTGCGAGATCGGGAACCGGGTGCGACTCTACCAAGGGGTGACTCTCGGCGCCCTGTCCGTGCAGAGAGAAGAGGTGGAAAGCCTCAGGAACAGGAAACGACACCCCACCATCGAAGACGACGTCATTATCTACTCAGGGGCAACCATCCTGGGTGGAAACACGGTCATCGGCGCTCGCTCCGTGATCGGCGGGAATGTGTGGCTCACCGAGTCCGTGCCTCCGGACACCCAGGTGTATCTGAAAAAACCCGAGCTCGTATTCAAAGAAAAAACGAGCGCAAGAAGAAAACGGGCATGAGGAGAGAAAAATGAACAGAGTATTTTCCGATGTAACGCGCACTATAGGAGGGACGCCTCTCGTGAGGTTGGACCGGATGGCCGGGGGACTGCCGGCCATTGTGCTGGCCAAGCTGGAATTCAGGAATCCTGTGGGAAGCGTCAAGGACCGCATTGGATTGGCCATGATCGAGGCCGCAGAGAGGCAGGGGCTGATTCAGGGCGACACGCTGATCGTGGAACCCACGAGCGGGAACACGGGCATTAGCCTGGCCTTTGTCTCCGCAGCTAGGAAATACCGTCTCACCCTGACCATGCCGGAAACCATGAGTGTGGAAAGGAGAAAGCTCCTCAAGCACCTCGGGGCAGAACTGGTCCTCACTCCCGGAACGGAAGGGATGAAGGGCGCCATAAAAAGGGCTCAGGAAATCCTTGCGGAAAACCCCAAGGCCTACATGCCCAATCAGTTCGGCAACCCGGCCAATCCCGAGATCCACCGCAAAACAACAGCGGAAGAGATCTGGCAGGACACCGCCGGAGAAGCGGACATGCTGGTGGCCGGCGTGGGTACCGGAGGGACCATCACCGGAGTGTCGGAGGTGATGAAGCGCCGCAATCTCTCCTTTAAGACAGTGGCTGTTGAGCCCGCGGCATCCCCTGTCCTTTCAGGAGGCAAACCAGGCCCCCACAAGATCCAGGGGATTGGGGCAGGCTTTGTCCCTGAAGTGCTCAACAGAAGCATCATTGACGAGATCGTCACGATCACCAATGACGAGGCGTTTGAGACGGCCAGGGACCTGGCCAAGGTGGAAGGCATCCTGGCCGGGATCTCGTCAGGCGCAGCGGTTGCAGCGGCTTTGAAAGTTGCCCGTCGCTCTGAAAACAAGGACAAAAAGATCGTAGTCATCCTGGCCAGCACAGGAGAGAGGTATCTCAGCACGGAATTGTTTAAAGATTAGAAGGGGAGAAGACAGTAGACAGGAGACAGCATCAAAAGAATGGAGTGTTGGAGTAATGAAGTGATGGAGTATTGGGTTTAAACCATTGCTCCAGTACTCCACTGCTCCAGTACTCCAAGGTCTTAAGCTCAGGACTGGGATGAAAGTCAAACATCTATTTGAGGTTCTCGGGGTTGTCCTGGTCGCACTGGTGATCGGCGTGGGTTCAGCCGTGTGGGTCGTCGAATCCCTTTCCAAGGTTCAAACGATCAAGGATGGAGCTTGGACCACCCACCCTTTAATCGGCAGCGTCCAAGCAAACATGTACCTCCGCGCCACCATCGCTCGAATAGCCCTGTTTGCGCTCAGCAGGACCGAGGCGATCTACTACAACGCCTTCACCGACGAGGAAGGCGAGCCTCTGCGTCCGGAGTGCGACTACATCATCGAGGGCGGTGATCTCCCTGCCCGGTGGTGGAGCATCACGGCCTATGACAAGGATCATTTTCTGATCCCCAACGCATTGAACCGTTATTCCTACAACATGAAGAACCTCCGGCGGGATGAGCAGGGCCGCTTCAAGATTTATCTATCCCAAACTCCAAAAGACCTGAACTGGCTGCCCTCAGCCACGGAAGGGACCATGTCCCTCACCCTCAGGGCTTACAACCCGGCACCGGCGCTGCGCGAGAACACAAGGAATGCGTCATTGCCGAAAATTACGAAGGTGGACTGCAGATGAGGAAATGGTTGTTCAGGATACTGGCGACCCTGGCCCTGGCCGCTGCCTTTCACGTCCTCATGGTTATGGCTTTCCCGAGAGCTATTATGGTCGCCCTTAGCTGGAAGGGCAAAGACCTGGGCCAGAGCTCGAACGTGCTCTACCACCAACCCAGGGTGACGGCTGATTCGAGAGTGGTTGTCAGGCCCAGTCCTGATTTGCTTTACTCGGTGTGCGCCTACGATGTGTCCAAGACACCTCTCCGCTTCAGCGCTTCAGTGCCGGACACTTACTGGTCCCTCTCCTTTTTTGCGTCGAAAACGGACAACTTCTTTGCGATCAATGACCAGGAGGTCAAGGCAAACCAAGCGGACATTCTCCTTGTCGGGCCCGGCATGTCCTACAAAAACCCCGGAAACGCTCAGGTGGTCATGTCACCAAGCAACAGGGGCGTGGCTCTCATCCGCATCCTCATCACAGATGAAAACAGGATAGAAGAACTTACAGAGATTCAGAGGCAGGCCTCCTGCAGTCCTGCCGACCAGGGGCTTTGATCATGAAAGTGGCTCTCACCGGCGTCTCCGGCTACCTAGGTCAGCTTATCCTCCCTCTGCTGGGCAAGCACCGGAGTGTCGACTCGATTCTCGGCCTGGACATCGCCCCCTGCCCTTTTCATTCCCCGAAATGCCGTTTTCAGCTTGCGGACATGCGCACCGCCGATTTCAACACGCTGCTCAAGGGTGTGGACGTGCTCTATCACCTTGCCTTTGTCGTCGAGCCCCCAAAAGGAATGACCATAGAGACCATCGATGAAATCAACATCCAAGGAAGCAAAAAGGTGCTCCAGGGGGCGGTTGCAGCGGGTGTTTCCAAAATCATCGTGGCGAGTTCCATTGCCGCTTATGGGGCTCACCCGGACAACCCCGAGGTCCTGACGGAGGAATCCCCTCTGCGGCCCAACACCGACTGGTACTACTCGCGAGCCAAGGGAGAAATTGAAACATTTCTGGATGATCTGCAGGGGCAGCACCCGGAGATCAGCATCATCCGATTTCGTCCGTCCGCTTTTCTAGGCCCGAGCATCAGGAACCCTATGGGCAAACAATACCTGTCGCGGTCTCTCATAGGTACTAAGAAGGGCTACAGGATCGATCACTGCTGGGACCAGGACGTGGCTGAGGCTTTTGTCCTTGCCCTGTCCTACGATCGATCCGGCACCTTCAACCTGGCAGGAGGAAATCCTATCACACTGGACGATGCGGCTAGGCTCCTGGAGAAGAAAGTGATCTACCTCAATCAAGGATTGGTTTCGTTTCTTGTCAGGATGGCCATAGCTCTTGGATTCGCGCCACAGGGGTTAAGGGATTGGGTGGATGTGGCGACGAGAGGCTCTATCCTCGTATCGGCTGACTTGGCAAAAGAGCGATTGGGCTGGAGGCCTCGATTTGACAGCGCAGGCGCCCTGTGCGAATTTGCTAGACAACGCAAGCTCCTGCAGAGTCGTAAACCTCGTGCCTAGAATGCCAATCTGCAGGAGCAAAATCCGAAATCAGAATCTCGAAATCCGAGACAAAAATGAAAATACAATGTTCTAATGACCAAAACAGAAGCCTCCAATGCAACGCTCCCCATCGTTTGGATCATTTGAATTTTGATCATTGGCTATTGTTTCGTATTTCGGATTTCGTGCTTCGGATTTAGGAAGGTTCGATTCGCGGAGGGGAGTTTTCTGTCTCCGGCCAAGATTGCCGGAAAGGGTCTTTCTACCCAATGACCGATTACCTGGACACTGAAATCTCGAAAAGAACTCTGTGCGAGATGGCGCCGCGCATGAAGATTTTTTCTTCTCTCATGCCGAAATACGTTCAGGAACTGGAGGTGTGGCAGCAGAAGGCGCGGGAGTATGGCGAACGCTATGCTCGACCCAGGGCGCTCGAGATCGACCGCAAGTGCAGACAGGATCCGCGCTACTTTGACTGGGACCTGGTCAAACACTCAACGCCCTACGGCTTCCTCTCCATGCTCGTGCCAAAAGGCGTTGGCGGCGGAGGCCAGATGTCCACGGCCATGGCCATTGTGATGGAAGAACTCTGCGCGGTTTGCCCTGGGATCGCCAATATCTTCGGCGCCCAGGGCCTCGGGATATCGGGGATACTTCTGGGCATGGACTTCTACCATTTGGACCGGGCTCTTGCCGATGTTGCGCGGGGCGACAAACGCGGTGACCCTATACTCTTTGCAGCGGCCATCACAGAACCCGAAGCCGGCTCCGACGAGGAGGATGCAGGCTTCCTCCGAAAAGCGAGACTGGTCACTGAAGCGAAGCCCACACCCGGCGGGTACCTGTTGAACGGGAGAAAGGTGTTCATCAGCAACGGCTCGGTCGCAAAGTACACCACAGTCATCGCACCCCTTGACAAAACCAGGGCTGTGCAGACCCAGAGCGCTTTTCTGGTTAGGCAGGGCGATGCCGGATTCTCAGTGGGCAAGGTGGAAGACAAGATGGGCATGAAGGCGTGCCCTGCTGCAGAACTTATTTTCGAGGACTGCTTTGTTCCCCGCAGCAACCTGATCGGCAGGGAGGGAGAAGGGGTTCGCTTCACGGACATCGTTCTCGGAGCCTCCCGCGGCCCCGTGGGAGCTATCGCCACAGGAACGGCCCGCGGCGCCTTTGAGAGAGCCGTCGCTTTCGCCAAAGAGAAGAAAAGCGGCGGCAGGCGGCTCATCGAGCACCAGTGGGTTCAGATCAAGCTCGCGGACATGGCGCGAAAGATCCATCTTGCAAGGCAGGCCTACCTGGACAGCTGCATGACCTTCGACTTCCTGGGCGTTCCGAAGCTGATGAAACTCCCCTCCTCCAAGCTCCTGCTCGACGTGATCCCCCAATCCTTGCGCCTCACCTCCTTGTTCGAAAAAGCGATCCGCTCGGAACGCGCATCCCAAGCCGTGATGGAGAAACTGGAAAAGTATGTGGACCCTGAAGACCTGCGCCACATTCAACAGTACTCCTCCATCGCCAAGGTCTCAGGCAGCGACATTGCCGTGGAGATTGCCTACGAGGCGCTCCAGATCGCAGGGCTCGAATCGTCCCTGCACCGGAACGAACTGGAGAAGATTTACCGCGATGCCAAGCTGACCCAGATCTATGAAGGGACAAACCAGCTCAACCGGCACAACATTTTCATCAATACCTTTGTTCGGGAAAAACACGGTGAACACTGAACAACACCAAACAGGTCAAGTGGTTCAGACAGCAGCCCAATTTGCCTCCCGGCACATTGCCCCTGCCGCGATGGAGGCTGACCACGCTGACCCACGCTTTCCCGAAGAGGTTTTTGTCAGCGGCCTTGAAGCGGGCTTTGACCGCTTCATCCTGCCGGAGGCTAGCGGAGGGCACGGATTCCGGCCGGCGGACCTCTGCGCATTGGTCAAGACCCTGGCTGAGTCCTGCGCTGGCCACGCCATGGTGTTCGGCGTTCACGCAGCCGCACTCAAGGCGCTTTCCGAAGCGGCTACACCAACTCCCGGGCCGCTCGTGGAAGAGGTCCTTGCCAGCGCACAGCCGCTTGCTGCCGCAATCCCTGAACCGACTTTCACGAACGATTTTGAAGCAACCCTCACAGCGACCCATGGAGAAGTGTTTCAGCTCTCAGGGCAAGGAGGTTTAGCGGTGAACGGAGCGACCTCCGGCTGGTTCATTCTCTTTGCGAAGACCGCCCACGGCACGCCGCTGGCATCCCTCTCCAGGGCGAACCCTAGAACCCTTGTTCCTGGAGCGCCTGAGCCTACTCTTGGTCTGAGGGCCATGCCCGTTTGCGAGTTGAACGTTGAAAATCACGAGGTGCCGGAGGCGAAGGTCATCGCACAGGGGAATGGCGCTCTGTCGTTTTACCGGGCGCTTCTTTCCAACCTTTCCCTTGTCACCGCCTCAGCCTCATGCGGGCTCATGACCAGCGTTTTGAAAAAAGCATTGAAGTACGCAGGCGAACGGTACCAGGGCGGCAAGGTGATCATTGACCACTCCCACATCCGTAACATCTTGGGCAGGATGAGGGCGGACGCCGTAACGTGCTGGGGAGCTGTCTCCCACCTCGCCGGACAGGAGACGGACCTCGTTGCCGCGTTAGGGACCAAGGTATCGGTAACTGAATCGGCAGTCAAAGTTTGCACCGACGCCGTCCAGATTCTCGGCGGCTACGGATACATGAGGGACTATGGTCTGGAAAAGGCCATGAGGGATGCAGCTGTGCTGTCCCTGCTTCCCTTGTCCAACGCCAGGGCGGAATTGCTGATCACAGCATTGTAGAAGGAAAGGCTAGCGTGAGGAGGTAAGAAATGAGAGGAGAGCTATTCAAGGGCATCAAACAGTGGGAATTCGAGCAGGCGGGCAGGATGTTCAAGTTGCCTGTCTTTTATTACGACAACACTTCCATCACAGCGATCTATACGGCTTCAACCGACAAAGTGAAGAAGCTCCTTCCCCACCCTGCAATGAATCCCATAGAAATGTTACCGGGAAAAAGCATGGTCGCGTTCACGGCCTTTGAGTACCGCAAGACAGACATAGACCCTTACAACGAGTTCAGCATCGCCTTCCTGATCACCTTTGACAAACCCCAGATGCCAGGGCTCACGGCTCTTTGGCAGCTGGCACGGCGTTGTTTCACCGCCTATGTCTGGAAATTGCCGGTCACCACGGAAATTGCGAGATTCGGCGGAGTCGAACTCTACGGCTATCCGAAATTCCTGGCAGACATCACTTTTGAAAGAGGCAGGGAATGGATTGAGTGCCGGCTCTCTGAAAAGGGAGAAAAGATTCTGACCCTCAAGGGGAAGATTCTCCCCACCACGAGAGGGAAAATCACAAGGTTCGTCACCACATCGATTGCCGACGAAATCCCTGTCAAAGCCAACGTGGTCGTGGACCCGCTAGAATTTGCCCAAAGCAGGGACCCTCAATCCGCAATCCTGGAACTCGGAGAGAATCACCCGATTGCTCAAGCCTTGCGGGAGATCGGGTTGAGTTCAAATCCAATCGTGTATCAGTTCAGCCCTGTCACCGAGGCGGTCCTCTTTGCCGGAAGGAACCTGATGGACCACTAAGAGGACGGGGCGCGGTACACGGTTCAAGGTACACGGAAGGCAACAAAAGGCGCAGTGGGGACACAGGAAGAAGTGCCTAAAGTCGAAAAGAAGACAGAATGCAGAAGACAGGAGACAGAAGTGGAAAGCGGGAATACTGGAATGATCGAAAGGTGGAATCGTTGACACCGTTCAAATCGTTCAAAGCGAACAAGCATGCGGAAGAAGGATGCTGGATGCTCGATGGCTTGACTTCTGCCGAGCGGGCTCCTAGACTTTACACCAAAGCGCCCACATCGGGCTAAGCACAAAGGCAGGCTGAATTCAACCGCCAGGAGGTGACCCCTATGCGTTGGACGAGCGGCCGCAGAAGCGAGAACGTCGAAGATCGCCGCGGATTTCACGTGTCGCGGCGGGCTGCAGGGGGAGGCATCGGCACGATCGTGCTGGTGCTGGTGGCCCTTTATTTCGGGGTCGATCCCTCTGTCATCTTAGACCAAACCCAAATGAGCGTCCCTGGAGCCGGCACCTCCACCCAATCCGCACCCTATTCCGCTTCACCGGAGGAAAAACGGCTGGCCGAATTCGTTTCCGTGGTGCTCGCCGACACCGAGGACACTTGGCATGCGCTCTTTCGCAGCATGGGCAAAACCTACGAAGAGCCCAGGCTGGTGCTTTTTTCCGGCGCCGTTGAATCAGCCTGCGGCTTCGCATCGGCTGCGGTCGGCCCCTTCTACTGCCCGGCGGACCAGAAAGTGTATATCGACCTCAGCTTCTACAGCGATCTCAAGAGCAGGTTCGGTGCGCCGGGGGATTTCGCGCAGGCCTATGTCATCTCCCACGAGGTGGGGCATCACGTTCAGAACTTGTTGGGAATTGCCGAAAAGGTCCATTCACTTCGCGGCCGGGTGAGCGAAAAAGAGGCCAACAAGCTATCTGTCATGATGGAACTCCAGGCGGATTGTTTGTCCGGCGTCTGGGCCCACCATGCGGACAAGGCCCGCAAGATCCTCGAACAGGGCGATGTCGAGGAAGCTCTCAATGCGGCGAGCGCTATCGGCGACGACCGGCTCCAACGGAAGGCACGGGGGTACGTGACACCGGACTCCTTCACCCACGGAAGCTCAGCTCAGCGTATGCACTGGTTCAAGCGGGGGCTGGAAACCGGCAGCATAGGTCAGTGCAACACGTTCCAGACGGCGGACCGGGGGAACTGAAGTGAATACAGGAATGATGGAAGAATGGGGAACGTAAGCTACTTGCCCCTCTCAGCTGGATGGTCCACCTCCTCACAGCCTCACGCCAGGTAGGGATAGAACACATCATAGATAAGCAGATCCTCTTCGATGTCATGGGGATGATGCATGACACCCTTCGGGATTCTGAAGAAAGAGCCCGGGACCATGGGCAAGTCGCCCAGTCCGTCGATCCACAGGGTCGCTTTTCCTTTGATCACAAAAAGGATGTCGTCGGAATTCTTGTGCACGTGTTTTCAATGCGCGAGCCTTTCGGGGAACGCACGAGGAAACACGTGAGGTCTGTTTTGTCCTCCTTGTGGGACAGGAAGTAGCCGACCTTCACATCCTTGAGCTGCGGATGGGGTTCCCACTGGACTTCGTTCGGTTGAACTGCCTTCGCTTTTTCCATGACTCTCCCTCCTGGTTCTCAGTGAAACTCTCTTCTAAGGACGGCCCGCTGAAGCGACAAGTCCCCGGTCGTGGGTTATTTGCAGGCTCAGAAGAGCCAAGGCCTACGCTAAGGCTTCTTTGGAAACGCTTCCTTCAAAGCCTCAACAACCAGATCGCTCGCAGGTCCATTCCATTTCTCCGGGTGAGCTTTCAGGTACTTGGCGACTATGGAAAGCATCTGCTGTATAGTGACCTTTCCCTTGTCACCGTACAAACTGGTGGTTGCATCATGTACTCCAAGGATATAGCCGCCATAATGCCGAACCTCCATATAGTTCGTGTTAGGGTCCTTAGCTTCTGCCTTCTCGTACTCTTTCATAAGCTTGGCGAGGTCGTTCCCGTCATGGAAATATTGCTGCGCCTCGACAGTCGAAGCTAAAAAAAACACAGCCAACAGGATACCCACAAAGTGAAGCGTTCTAGTTCTCATGATTGATCTCCTTCTTGATTAGTGTGTTGTGTCATTGTGCGGAAATGGTGGTTGCCATGAAGATCTCCTCCCCACTCCCGTTAAGTTCTGCGATGCCTTCCCAGCGTTTGTCAGGTGCTCATCGTACAGATGCTTAATCGGCTCAAGAATCTGCTTCACCTGTTCGGGTGCGTCTTCGTACATCCCGACACCGATGTGAACAGCCTCCATAATGAGTTTCCATAACTCCTGTGCGTCCCCAGGCGTGAACTTTTCCGGAAAGTGCTTCAGCACCCAAAGGCGGTCATTCCCTCCTTTCATTAAACTCTCAAGCTCCTCTGTGGATCTAACCGTGTTTGGATGGGTCATGGAACGCCTCTCTCCGCCAAACCCTTACCATGACCTTCAAAGCCTTTTTTCCACATGTAGAGCCGCAACGTACATATAGAAAAGTCTAAGTTCATTCTGGAACTGACCGCTGTCCCGCATCAAAACAACCCCGCCCAGGAGCCTTTCCAGCCTGCTCTTTTCTCTGCCATGCAAAACGTGAAGAACCTGCTTTGCAACCTTAGTCTTGCTCTCTCTGCGCTTTTTTGCTTTCTCCAAGGTATCCTCCTTAAAAACAAAATCCCGAAGGTGTTGTCTAGGCTCTAAACAAGCCCCCCGGTCCATACGAAGTCGGGACACCTTCGGGATGACGGTTTTTGGACTAAAACGCTCGTTAACGTAGAGACTTACCGTTCAGAATTTAGGCGCTTTGAGGATACCATTTTTCAATTCCAAGTCAATCCTTATCTTCGGGCAAAAGAAGATCCATTCGCCGCTTGAACCTTTCCGAACCTCTGGAGGTCTTTCTCAAGCATCTATCAGAAAGAGCACCTCATGGACGTCCCTTTTCTTTCGATCCTTTGTGCATTCTCAGGCGTGGGCAGTGGGCCGATACCCGTCAGAGATTTGTCTTTTATCGCTGTTAAACGTGAACACGACATTCTTGCCTTTTCCCTTACCCATGTAGAGAGCCTTATCTGCCCTGTCCAGAAGGGCATTCCAATCACGGATGCCGCTGTCCGGGGCCGAGGCAATCCCGATGCTGCAAGTGATGTTAAAGGTTCTCCCGTCCCGTTCAAAAGACGTTTTCTCAACTGACCTTCGCAACTTCTCCGCCACTTCTGCGGCCTTCGAGTTTTCTGTTTCCGGAAGGAGGACGGCTATTTCGTCACCACCATACCGCGCAGCCATGTCTGAGCTTCTGAGACACCCCCTGATGAGGGAGGCTATTTTCACCAGAACGGCATCACCGCAGATGTGACCGTAGATGTCATTCACCTCTTTGAAATTGTCGATATCAAAAAGAAGTACTGAGAGGCTTCGTTTGTATCGAATAGCTCTCAGAAACTCCGCCTCAAGAGCTCTGACGAGATAACGATGATTAAAGAGACCTGTGAGGTCATCTGTCAAAGACAGCCTGCTCAGCTTGGCATTTGCCTCTGCCAACTCTGCTGTCCTTTCCAGAACTTTAACTTCCAACTCATCCCGGGATTTTCTCAGTTCTTCCTCGGACTGCTTCGATTTCTCATGAAGCAAGGCGTTTTCGATTGCAACGGCGGCCGGATTGCTGATGCTCGTCACGAACAGGAGGTCCTCATTCCTAAACCCTTGGGGGGAATGATCGGAATACACATAAATGACACCTCGTATGCCGCCCTTTGTAACAAGCGGGACACACATAGCGGAAACCATTCGACTGCGCGCGACGTTACCTGCAGGCTTCGCATCCCGATCACTGGAAGTGTCGGTGATCATAACCGCTCTTGATTGCTCAATCGCCTTACTCACGATGGACCGGCATATGGACAACCCCCTGTTCCTGCGGCTGTCCCGTATCTTCGAGGCAACAGGGCTCAGCCTGCCGGAGCGTTCGTCTCGCAACAGGATCGCCCCGGCTTCCAGCTTCTTGAAATGAAGAAAGAGTGAATCGAGAATCTTCTCGCAGACATCCTTTATGTCCAGGGACTGTACCAACAGTCTCGAAATCTCGAAGACCTGCTGAAGCCTTCTGCGATTGGTCATCAGGGTGTCGTTCAGCATGGTTTTTCCATCGAGCCCTGTGGCCGATCCCACGACATTAATGAAGGAGTGCGAGGAGCTGAACGCAGGAGGAAGAGCCTTTCCCATGCTCACCAGCACATTGCCGATTGAGACTGGAACCCCGCTCTCTATCGCGATCTTTTTGCCGCTGGCGATGAAGCCCCCATTGATCCATGTCCCATTCTGACTTCTGAGGTCTTCGATGGAATATCCGGTTCGAGCTTTGAAGATCCTGGCGTGTCTCTTCGAAACAGAGGGCTCATCGATCTGAATATCATTGCTGGGGCCCCTGCCAACCGATGCCGAGTCCCCTTTGATTTGCACTGAACGTCCCTTCACCGATCCGTCATAAATAAACACCTTGATAGTCATGTTATCCCCTATCCCATTGAACCTTCACGTCTCAGACCCATTAGAACTGATTATCCCAACACTCCTTTTTGTTGCCACCGATCAGGTCAAGCCGGCGCCAACCGCCTCCACCTGGATTCCTGCTTTGCGATCCCCTTTCATTTCTCCTCAGCCAACAGGATGTCGCTCAGGTCGTTGCCCTTCTCCGGCCCTTTTTCAATCCTTGCAAGGCCCCCAATCTGGTACACGACATCCAAGTCCACCGTGTACCTGTGTCTTTTCCCGTCACAAAAATGGATCTTGATGGAAGAGATGTCCAGGAAGTCGTTTCGGGCTTTCACTGAGGTCAGGATCTCTCCGGAAAGAGCTGGAACCAAATCACTCATTCCTTTCTCTCTCAGTGAACTTACGAGAAAACCACGAACAGACTTGAGATCCGCGTTGACATCTCGAAGTCTTTCACGGACTGCTTCAGTGAACTTCTCTCTATTCTGGAGATTTCGATTGCTTTCCAGAAACGAGAGAATTTCTTCGTACGTCCCTCTGGACCTCAGCAAACAGTCCTTGTGCGGGGCAAGCATTGGCTTGTTTGATCATAGAGCGGACCTGCTTCATCTCAATGCAGCCCTCCATCTAAAAGGTTGCCTGAGGATCGCCCTCTTATTCCCTATCCATTGAGGAAGCAAATCACGTGCCCAAGGTCATTTTTCTCAATTTCCATGCCTCATTCGAATCGATGAAGCCCTGCATCGATTCGTCTCCTTTTCAGAAAAGCGTCAAAAGGAAAATGGGCTGGCACGCAAAATAAAAGCGACATGGAAGCCCGAAGCCGCTCCACAGGCTCATGTGTGGGTCTAAAGGCGTCCACCTGATCTCTTGACGACTCAGCAAAGGAAGCAATTGCCTAAGACCCTATGCATCTCCAAAATAGGCAATACCTCTTTGTCCAAAAACAGATCGTACCCGTTGCCTGTGCACTTTTTCCCGCCAACCGGCAAGAAAGTATACACGCGTGGGTTCGCTGGCTCTTAAAGAAGCACTGACTAAATGGCTGTGAATCAGAGGTTAGGTTTCTTTCCAAACATGCGAGTCTTCAGAGGGGTCCCACTCAGCGTCCGATGATTCAACAGCAGCGGGGCTGTGATATGAACGGGAAGCTTTCGGCAGGCAATGCCCTATTTCCGACCCTGGGCGATGAGATCCATCACGGAAAGGAGCAGGAAAAGCTTATGCGATGCGGGGAATACAGCGGGGAATGACAATTCTACAAATAAACAAGGACTTAAACCATGCGGCCTAAGTCCTTGTTTTTATTGTGGCGGGGACGACGAGACTTGAACTCGCGACCTCCGACGTGACAGGCCGGCGTTCTAACCAAACTGAACTACGTCCCCGTGGAAACCTTCGGTTTCACTCTTGGCTAATAGCCATTGGCTTGTGGCTAATCAACACAAGAGGCAAACACTTCAGGTTCGTTCTTAGCCAAGAGCCACCGGCTATGAGCCACCGGTGAACGGCCTTCGGCCGTTCCTGTGGTAGGCGGAACAGGATTTGAACCTGCGACCCCCGGCTTGTAAGGCCGATGCTCTCCCGCTGAGCTATCCGCCCAACCTGGAAACGTCTCATTATCTACAGGTCCAATCCCTTGTCAAGCTTTTTGAATTCTTGCTAACTGTATTTAGGCTCAAGGGGCGTTTCACCCTCCCCCCGGATCAAGTCCGGGAGAAACTCAACCCCCTCCTCCATCCTCCGTCCCGCCTTCAGCGTGACTACTGAGGACGGGCCTCAAGGTAGGAGAAGTGAAGGAAAGAAATTCCTTCAGGATGCTGGAAAGAACCCCTCCAACAGGTTGCTCAAAAACGCTTAGATACAAGGCGCCCGAAGTCCCGAGGAGTGAGGCGTACAGTTCAGTACGCCGCAACGACGAGCGGCGAGGGCAACGCAGTAGATGAGCGTTTTTCAGCAACCTGTTAGTGTGCGGTCAGTTCGTCCGACACAGCAGGCTTCGATTCCTGCATCGCCTCAAGGCAGAAAGGCTCGCACTCCTCTTGGGGCGCAAAAAACTCTTCGCCTTCACCCAGGACAAGCGCCTGTTTCAGCACATCGTCCATGTGGGCGACCGGCAGGAGCTCCACCTTCTTCAGGATACGCTTGGGAATCTCCTCGATGTCCTTCATGTTGTCTTCGGGAATGATCACCCGGTTCACCAGCCCCCTGTGCGCGGCCAGAACTTTTTCCTTCAGGCCGCCGATGGGGAGCACCCTTCCCCTGAGCGTGATCTCGCCGGTCATGGCAAAGTCATGCCTCACCGGCTTCCTGGTGAGCGCCGAGACAATCGACGTGGCCAGCGCAATGCCCGCAGAAGGCCCGTCTTTGGGCGTCGCCCCTTCCGGGACGTGGATGTGGATGTCGATGTTCTCGTAGAACTTGTCCGGAAGCTTGAGTTGCCGCGACCTGGACCTCACATAGCTCAAGGCCGCCTGCGCGGACTCCTGCATCACCTCTCCCAGCTTTCCGGTGAGAACCAGCTTTCCCTTTCCGGGCATGATGGCCACCTCGGTCTGGAGAAGCTCCCCGCCCGTGTCGGTCCACGCCAGGCCCGTCGTCACGCCGATCTGGTCCAGCTCCTCTGTTTTGCCGAAACGGAACTGGATCACGCCGAGGTAGTGGTGAACCGAGTTGGCCGTGATGTTGATCTTGGTCTCTTTGCCCTTCTTCAACACTACCTTGGCCACTTTCCGGCAGATGGAGGCGATTTCCCGCTCCAGGTTTCGAACGCCCGCCTCGCGCGTGTAATTGCGGATGATGGCGAGAATGGCTTTGTCCGAGAACGTGATGGCCACATCCTTGAGGCCGTTCTTCTCGACCTGCTTCTTGATGAGGAACTGTTTTGCGATGTTGAGTTTCTCAAGCTCCGTGTATCCGGGAAGGCGAATGATCTCCATCCTGTCCTGAAGAGGCAGAGGAATGTTGTGAAGCGTGTTCGCGGTGGTGATGAACAACACCTCGGACAGGTCGTAGTCGATGTCCAGGTAGTGATCGTTGAACATGTTGTTCTGCTCGGGGTCGAGCACTTCAAGAAGCGCTGCAGACGGGTCGCCCCGGAAGTCCGTGCTCATCTTGTCCACTTCGTCGAGGCAGAACACGGGGTTCACGGTTTTCGCCTTTCTCACGTACTGGATGATTTTTCCCGGAAGCGCTCCAATGTAGGTGCGCCTGTGGCCTCTGATCTCGGCTTCATCCCTCACGCCGCCAAGGGATAGGCGCACGAAATTGCGGCCTGTGGCCCTGGCAATGGATTTGGCGATGGACGTCTTTCCCACGCCCGGGGGACCCACGAGGCAGAGGATGGGGCCGCTGATCTTGTTCGTGAGACCCTGCACGGCCAGGTACTCCAGGATCCTCTCTTTCGGCTTCTTCAGGCCGTAGTGATCCTCTTCCAGTATCCGCTCGGCTTCCTGGATGTCGATCTTCTCCTTGGTCCGCTCTTCCCAGGGCAGAGCGATGATCCAATCGATGTAGTTGCGCACCACCGTGGCTTCGGCGGACATGGGAGACATCATCTTGAGCTTCTTGAACTCCTGCCACACCTTGGTGTGGGCTTCCTTGGACAGGCGTTTGCGCTTGATCTTCTTCTCCAGTTCGGCCAGTTCCGCCTTGAAGTCGTCCTTGGTGCCCATCTCTTTCTGAATGGCCCGCATCTGCTCATTCAGGTAGTAGTCCTTCTGGGTCTTCTCCATCTGCTTCTTGACCCGCTTCTTGAGGCGGTTCTCCAGCCTGAGGATGTTGATCTCATCCCGGAGTTTGTCAAAGAGCTTTTCAAGCCTCGGATTGAGCCCTTCGACCTGAAGGATCTCCTGCTTGTCCCTGAGCTTCATGGTCACGTGGGCCGCGATGGTGTCTGCGAGCCGGCAGGGATCTTCTATGGAACTTATAGTGGAAACAAGGTCTTTGCCGATCTTCTCATTCAGCTTGGCATACTCGTCAAAGCTCTCGGCAATGCCCCTCATGAGGGCGACGGACTGCTCGTCCGCGTCGTCTTCGTAGAAATTCTTCATTTTCACCATGAAGAAGTCCTGGTTGGGCACGAATTCTTCGATCCTCGCTCTCTGTTTCCCTTCGATCAGCGCCTTGACCGTACCGTCGGGCAGCCTCAGAAGCTGGAGTACGGTCCCCAGGGTTCCGAAAAGATAGATATCCTTCTGCGCAGGGGTGTCCACCTTGGCGTCCCTCTGGGCGGAGAGAAAGATCTCTTTTTCGTGGGACATGGCCCACTCCAGGGCCTTGATCGACTTATCCCGTCCCACGAACAACGGAACCACCATGTGGGGAAACACGACCACATCCCTCAAGGGGAGCAAAGGACACAGGATTTCTTCCATATCAGGCATTCTCTTTCTGTTCAAATTGAACATGCTAGGCGTACCCTACCTGATTTTCATACAAGTAGAGGGGTGCTCCCTTGCGGTGAATCACCTCTTCGTTGATCACGCATTCCCTGATTCCGTGCATGCTCGGGATATCGTACATGATGTCCAGCATGACGGACTCCAGGATGGCCCGAAGGCCGCGGGCGCCCGACTTCCGTTTGAGCGCATCTCTGGCAATGGCCTGGAGCGATTCCTCCGTGAACTTGAGGCTCACCCCTTCCATCTCAAAGAGTTTTTTGTACTGCTTCACGAGTGCGTTTCTCGGCTCCGTCAGAATCCTGGCCAGGGCGTCCAGGCTCAGGTCGTCCAGGGTCGTCAGAATCGGCAGCCGGCCGATGAACTCGGGAATCATTCCGAACTTGATCATGTCTTCAGGCTGAACAAAGGGCATGATCTTGTTGATGTCATCCGATTCCTTGCTCTGGATCGTCGCCTCAAAGCCCATGGCCCTGCTCTCAATCCTGTTCCTGATGATCTTGTCCAGACCGTTGAAGGTGCCGCCGCATATAAACAGGATGTTGTTCGTGTTGACCTTGACGAAATCCTGCTGCGGGTGCTTTCTCCCGCCCTTGGGCGGAATGCTCGCCATGGTTCCTTCGATAATCTTCAGCAGCGCCTGCTGAACGCCTTCGCCGGAGACATCCCGCGTGATGGAGGGGCTGTCGGACTTCCGCGCGATCTTGTCGATCTCATCGATGTAAACGATGCCTTTGGTGGCAGCCTCCACGTCATAGTCCGCGTTCTGTACGAGATTCAGAATGATATTCTCCACGTCCTCGCCCACGTACCCGGCTTCGGTCAGGGTCGTCGCGTCCGCAATGGTGAAGGGGACCTTGAGGATCTTGGCCAGGGTCTGGGCCAAAAGGGTCTTGCCTGACCCGGTCGGACCGATGAGCAGGATGTTGCTCTTTTGGATCTCGATGCCCTCCATGTCCACCTTGGTGGCGATCCTCTTATAGTGGTTGTGCACCGCCACGGAAAGGATCCGCTTGGGCCGTTCCTGCTCGATGACATACTCATCCAGGATGGCCTTGATCTCGTAGGGCTTGGGAAGCCTGCTGGCCGCATCCGTGTCGAGTTCCTGGCCGTAGTCCTCGGCAATAATCTCGTTGCACAGCTGGATGCACTCATCGCAAATGTAAACCGAGGGGCCGGCAATGAGCTTCTTCACCTCATCCTGGCTCTTACCGCAGAAAGAGCACAACAGATCGTCGCTCGAATCATCTTTTCTTTGCATACCGCTTCTCTCCCACATCCATCGAGTCACAAATCCGCTGATCGATTTTTTCCCTCAGGACTTGGTGCTGAGGGAGCTGTTCGTCAACGTTGAAACCTTCGGCTCTGATACCGTATTTGCGAATCGAAGCACTAAGCCTTCGGTCCCTTTCCCATGTCCCGCTCTGTTATGATGCGGTCCACAATACCGTACTTCAGGGCCTCTCCAGCATCCATAAAATAATCACGTTCCGTGTCCTGGCGAATCTTTTCTATGCTCTGTCCCGTGTGCTTGACCAGGATTTTATGGAGAAGCTCTTTGATTTTCATAATTTCTTTGGCCTGGATGTCAATGTCCGTGGCCTGTCCCTGAGCCCCGCCCAGGGGTTGGTGAATCATGACCCTGGCATGAGGCAGGGTATATCGCTTTCCTTTTGCACCGGCGGCAAGAAGAAGAGCCCCCATGCTCGTGGCCTGGCCCATGCAGATCGTTGAGATGGCCGGCCTAATGTACTGCATGGTGTCGTATATGGCCAATCCGGCAGTCACTGACCCGCCCGGGGAGTTAATGTAAAGGTTGATGTCTTTGTCCGGATCTTCGGATTCCAGGAAAAGCATCTGGGCGATGATCGTGTTGGCCATGCTGTCATGAACCTGCTCGCCCATGAAAATGATCCGGTCCTTTAAAAGCCTTGAATAGATGTCATACGCGCGCTCGCCGCGGCTCGACTGTTCTACGACTATAGGTATCAGCATATTCTCTCTTTAATAGGGCAAGGAAACAAGGGATAAGAAATATAATAATTTTGAAATGTTATCCCCGGGGAGCATCTTTAATCTGGGCTGCTTCGACCTCCCTGATCTTAGCACCCCTAACCAGATAATTCAAGGTCTTTTCCTCCAGAAGCCGGTCTCTGAAGCCTTCCAGAAGACCCTTGGCCTCGTAATACTGGCGGATAACCTTGGGATCCTGGCCGATTCCTTTAGCCAGGTCGGCAAAACCCTCCTCCACTTCAATCTCGGAAAGAGACAAATCATTCAGCCGGGCTATCTCGCCCAGGATAAGCAAATCCTTGACCCGTTTCTCGGAAACAGGCCGGAAATCCTCCCTGACCTTCTCTTCCGTGAGCCCGGATTTCTCAAAGCTCGAACCCATGCGGAGAAGGTTTTGTTTAACTGTTTCAACCGCATACCTCATTTCGGAGTCCACGAGGCTCTCAGGGAGATCAAAGCTCACCGTGGCGCCTATTTTGTCAAGCAGCCTTTTCTTGAGCTCACGGTCCGCTCTCTTCTCTTCCCTGGTTTTTATGTCCTCCCTGATCCTGTCTTTCAGGGTCTCGAGGTCATTGAAATCAGCGCCAAGGCTTTTGGCAAAATCGTCATTCAATTCGGGAGACTCCATGATTTTCACGTCAGTCACTTTGACTTTGAAGAGAACTTTCTTCCCCGCAAGCTTCGCGCTGGCGTGGTCCTGTGCAAAATCCACCGTGATATCAGTAGAATCTCCTGCTCTTAAGCCCAGGAGGCCCTTTTCAAATTCGGCGTGGAACTGGTCGCTCCCCACCCTGACCAGGAAATTTTGTGCTTTCATGCCCTCGATCGGTTTGTCCCCTTCAAAGGCCTCGTATTCCACAATCGCACAGTCGTCGTTGCGGATGCCCCGGTCCTCTTCGAGAGGCTTGAGGCGTGAATTGACCCGCCTGATTTCTTCGATCTGGCTGTTCACGACCTCTTCGCTGACTGAAACGATCTCCTTGTCCACCTCAAGGCCCACGTAGTCTTTGAGCTCGAACTCGGGCCGCACCTCCATGAGGGCCACGTACGTGTACCCCCCTCCCGCTTTCAGGCTTTCATTTTCTATGACCGGCATGGCCACAGGGAATATTTTGGTTTCCTCGAAGGCCTGCGGCATGGTCTCGCTCAGGAGTCCTCGTTTCACCTCCTGGGTCACCTGGTCCCCGTAGTACCTTTGCAGGATGTTGCGGGGCACTTTCCCCGGGCGAAAACCATCCACTTTTGCCCTCTTTTTGAGCTCCTTGTAAGCCTCCTCGATTTTCCTGTCCACCTCTTCGGGCTCAACTTCTACAGTCAGCCTCTTCTTTACCGGAGTGATCTGTTCAATGCTCGCTTTCATCTCTTCCTCGTGTTTGTTTGCCTGGCATCATCCTATGAACGCTGGGGATTTCCCGGTGGGAACCCGGATGAGGTGCCATGAAAGTAAGTATCCTTCCTCAAGAAATCAAGCAAAGAGGTGATTATATAAACAACTTACCCAATGTCAAACTGCAAATTGCGTTTTGATGCACGAGCCGGTTGAGATCAAAGGAATGAGGTGAAGCTGGGAGAGTTAATCCGTGTTTTTTTTCTTGAGCAGTTCGATGAAGGTTTCCAGATTCTCCTGAGAGCCAAAAACCTCCTGATACATCTTTTCGCTCCAGGCCGTGAGCCCTGCCTTGAAAATCCTGTGAATCACTTCGTCCGCCTTCTCAGGACCTTCGCTCTTCGCGAGCTGATAGAGCAATTCCTCAGGAACCCGCACCGGATAGACCGCGGCCGCAGCATTCGTGTCCGCCTTCAGGTATTCCTGAATGCTCTTGAGAATTCTGAGATGGTAGTATTTTTTCCGGAACTCTTCGTCGTCCATGATCCACGGTCCTTTTGTTTTGGATTATAGAGGTCCCCGGCTTTGAAGTCAACCCTTTGGCTCGTCCAATACCCCTCTGTAATGATAATGCCACGTAGGACATCGGCACGGAGCGTGCTCAGGGTTGACCCTTAGCCGTTCGATCGCACTCACGGCCCTGAGGGCCTCGAAGGGCAACGTCGAAGGGTCAACCTTTCGATCCCTCCGGAGGGTCCCCGCGAAAAGCCTTGCTCAAACAGAAGTGTTTTCAGGGGTTTTTATCTCTTTACAAAGAATTTTTTTTGATTAAATTAGGTCGAATTTGAAAAGCCATGTAATATCGCTCTATGCCCATTTACGAATACCAAGCCAAGGATTCCAAAAAGGCATGCGGCTGCTGCTGCAAGCCTTTTGAGGCGCTGCAGCGAGTGGACGAAGAACCGCTGGCCCAGTGCCCCGAATGCGGGACAGCGGTCAGGAAGATCATTTCATGGTGCCACTCGGCCGTGACCGAGGCGTCGCCTGATCATCAAAGTGTCGAGCGGAAAATCAAAGAGTATGAGTCTGCGGGAATGTGGAGCCACGCGGCGGAACTTGCAGACAAGCACTCCGAAAAAGTGAAGGACAAGGGCCTCAAGATGAGAGCCCTGGATGATTACAAAAAGGCGGGTTACGACGCGGACTCGCTTTCCAAACACGCCAACACCAATCAAGATTAAGGGGGATTGCTCGTATGAAAGGGAAAAAGGTCGTTCCTTGTTTTGTCCTGGCATTCGTTGTCTTCGCGGCTTCAGCCGTTTTTCTTTTCTCACCCGCTGTGTGGGGAACGGAGAAGGAGAAGAAAGATCTTCCGCCGAGGCAGATTCTCGTCGCGCCTGAATACACGTCCATCGCGGTGCCCGAGGGTGAAGAGGTGAGCATTGATCTGACGGTGTCGAACCAGGGCAAACAGGACGAATTTATCGATCTGTCCCTGCCCCAGGTTCCCAAGGGCTGGAAAGCGCGGATCAAGACCTACAGCTTCGACGTTTCAGGCGTATTCGTTCCCAGCGACAAGTCAAAGAGCCTGTCCTTGAAAGCCGAGGCCGAAGAAGGCACAGGGCCGGGCAAGTACACCTTCGGGATCAGGGGCCAGACCCAGGACGGAAAGCTGGTGTCCGTCAGTCACGTGACCGTCGTGCTGAGAGAGAAGGACAAGGAAAAGAAATCCAAGGGCGTCAACCTCACCACCTCCTACCCGGTGCTTCAGGGGCCGACCGATGCCAAGTTCGAGTTTTCCGTTGAAGTGGAGAACAAAACCGACAAGGACAGCACCTTCAACCTGAGCGCCCAGGGCCCGACCAACTGGGACATCAACTTCAAACCCTCCTTTGAGGACAAGCTGATTTCGAGCTTGAGACTGAAAGCAGGCGCCCGCCAGAGCGTGGGAGTCGAGGTGAAGCCTTATCCCCTGGCCGAAGCCGGTAAATACCCGATCCAAGTGAAGGTCGGCGCCCCTGAAGGTACGGCAGAAGCGGAACTCAACGTGATTCTCACCGGGACCCACAAGATCGAGGTGGGAACCGCCTCCGGGCTCTTGTCTCTCACGGCCATGACCGGAAAGCCTGCAAACATTTCCTTCTACGTGAAAAACACGGGCTCCGCCCCGCAGAACAATATCAAGCTGCTCTCCTTCAAGCCGGAGAACTGGAAAGTGGAGTTCAAGCCGGAGAAGCTCGACAAGCTGGCTCCCAACGAACTCAAGCAGATCGAGCTGGTGGTCACTCCTGGGGATCAGGCCCTGGTGGGCGACTATTCCGTTGCGGTCGGCGTGGAGGGTGAAAAAGCTTCGAAGAATCTGGAGTTCCGGGTCACGGTCAAGGCTTCGACCGTCTGGGGCTGGGTCGGAATCGCCATCATCGTTCTGGTGGTGCTGGGGCTTGTCGTTCTCTTCGTGCGCATGGGAAGGCGATAGCCATGGAACCGCAAACCATCATTCAGACCACAGGGCTCACGAAACGCTATGACCACCAGACGGCCGTGGACCACCTCGACTTCCAGGTCGTGGAGGGAGAGATCTTCGGTTTTCTCGGTCCCAACGGCGCCGGCAAAACCACCACGCTTCTCATGCTCCTCGGTCTCAGCCGTCCCACAGAAGGCACGGCCACGGTTTGCGGGCTGGACCCGGAACGAAAGGCCATGGAGGTCAAGAAGATCGTCGGCTATCTGCCGGAGAACGTGGGGTTCTACGGGGACATGGATGCGGTGCAGAGCCTGCGCTACATCGCGGAGCTCAACCGGATCCCCGGAAGCGAAGCAGAGGACCGCATCCACGAGGTCCTGAAGCTGGTCGGGCTCGCGGAGAACGGCGTCAAGAAGGTGAGCGCCTTTTCCCGCGGAATGAAGCAGCGCCTCGGCGTAGCGGAAGTGCTTCTCAAGCAACCCAAGGTGATGTTCCTCGACGAGCCCACGCTGGGCCTTGACCCGGACGGCGCAGTGCGGCTCATCGAGCTCATTCAATCCTTGAACCAGGAGAGGGGGATCACGGTGCTTCTCTCTTCCCATCACCTGCAGCAGGTCCAGAAGATCTCCCACCGGGTGGGGATCATGATCAAGGGCAGGATGGTGGCCGCAGGCTCCGTCGAGGCCCTGGCCAGGGAGAAGTTCGGGGTGGGAGAGGAAAAATTCACTCTCGAGGAAATCTACATGAAGTATTTCCAGGAGGTTTGATTCATGAGCGGGCTCGGTGCGGTTTATCGAAAAGAGCTTTCCGACAACTTCAGCAGTTTCCGGTTCGTCATTCTTTTTGCCCTCATCGCCATGGTCAGCTTCATCATCAGCTACATGGCGGGCGTGAGCCTCAAGGAAAATCTGGAGGGAGTCGCCAAGCCCAAGTTCGTCTTTCTCATGCTCTTCAGCATGAAGGGGGCTCTCTTCTCCCTCGTGGAATTTGTCGCTGTTTTCGGACCTCTCATCGGTCTGGTCTTAGGCTTTGACGCCATCAACGGGGAAAGAGCCCACGGGACCCTCGTGAAGCTCGTGTCCCAGCCCATTTACCGCGATGCCGTGATCAACGGCAAATTCCTCGCAGGCGCCACCACGATCGCCGTTCTTGTCCTCTCCGTTGTGATGGTGATTTCGGGTTTCGGTCTCACCCTGGTGGGCGTGGTGCCCGGCGTGGAAGAGGTCCTGCGCCTGGCGATCTATGTGGGCATCAGCATCTTCTACATTTCTTTCTGGCTTGGCCTAGCCATTCTCTTTTCCATTGCCTTCAGGAGCGTGGCCACGTCCTTCCTGGCCTCCGTGGCCCTGTGGATCTTTCTTTCCTTCTTCGTTTCGCTCGGGGCGAGCGTCGTGGCCAACTCCGTCGCTCCTGTGGAGAAGAGAGAAGGAGCGGACCCGGAGACCGTGGTGGCCAACGCGCAGATCAAAGAGGGGGTGTCCCTGCTTTCCCCCATGTTCATTTACTCCAACGCCACGGCAACGATCGTGGACCCCATGAGAAAAACAACCCGGTCCTTTGTCCTCATGGGTCCCATGGAGCAGATTTCTTCGTCCCGCTTCCAGAACCCTCTGTCTCTCGGGCAGAGTCTGGTCGTGGTCTATCCTCATCTGGCAGCGCTCATCGCGCTCAGCTTGATCTGCTTTGCCGTGTCCTACTCGATCTTCATGATGCAGGAGATAAGAACCTAGGAAGACGGAGTATTGGAGTAATGGAGTGATGGAAGGAGGGAAGAAGGATACCGGATCCTGGATGCTGGTCAACCTAGGGAGGAGAAATTACGGTTTCACTTTGGACCGGACGAAGGAGACGAGAGGATGAAGCGCAGGAACCGGCCGTCCAGGTCCGCCGTCCCCACCAGCGCGTACTCTTCCGTGAACTTGTCCCAGAGGACTCCAAGGGTCTCCACCAGGAGGGCTCGGTCGACGCTTTCTAAATCCGGAGCGCAGGCCATGAGGTCTTTCACGAAAACCTCCTTGAAGCCCGGCATCCCAAAGGGCGGTTTCTGAGCGTCCGAGCGAAGAAGCCTGAAAAGGTCTCTCACCTGACCAAGGGAAAGAGGGGCGAATCCCGGCGGGAAGCCCAATTGCTTCCTGGCCCAGTAATTGAAAAGCAGGCTGTGAAAGGTGAAGAGGGGGTCCTTCGACCACTTTTCCTCGAGAGGATGGCGGTCCACGAGTGCCTCCAGGAGCCGGTCAAGGACCCTAAGGCGCCGCATGGTCTTCCGGCATGTCTCGACTTCGTCAAGACTCTCAAAAACCCGGTAAGGCTCTTCCGTTCGCGATCCGTCAAACAGAACAGGCCGCTTCTGCACGACTCCCACCAGGGTGGCGCCCCACTCCTCTTCCCAGAAGGCGGGCCTGAAGCCCCGGCGGGCGAACCAGGCCGTCTTGAGCCACTGCTCCGTCTCCCACCTCACTTGGAGGGCCATGCTGAAGCCCGAGCGAAAAAGGTCGAGCAGGGTGTTTTCCCGCAGAACCTGCTCGCACAAGGCGAGATCCCTCCCGCACCACCGCTCAAGCCCCACGCTCACATAGCCTGCTGCTTTTCGCACCGCGTTCTCAAGGGCCTCGGCCGTGTTCTCGGAAATCCCTTCTGCAGAAAAAACCTGGCTGCACAGTCCTGCGAATTCCAGGGGGATCCGGTCCAGCAGCAGAGGATCCCCGCTTCTCCTCATCGCTTCCACCATGAGATGGTTGTCCGAAACGTGAAGGATCGGCATCAGGGGCGCCTCGGCATGCTCTTCTTCGGAAAATGCTGAATCGCCCATCGCCGCAGGAGGCTTTTCTTTGACGAGATCCTTTTTCAGAACCGTGTACACGGAGATCGCTTCTTCGTAAGGCAGAAAGCCGTCTTCTGAAAGGCGGACGTTTCGGCGCCTGTACATTTCCTCCTCCACCTCGGCGGGCGCCACTCCGGACAGGCCCATGAGGATCGCCTGATAGCGCGTGTAGTCCTTGCTCGCAAGGTGCTGAAGGAGGCTCCGAACGACCTCTTCGTGCTCCGGATCAAGAATCCTCATGTAGTAAATGCCGTCCAGCGTGATGAAGCCATCCTCCACCTCGTGCATTTCGTCTTTGCTCTTGAATTCCACCTGCAGCATTTTGGAAAGGAAAAAGTAGTTGAAGTATTCTCCTTCGCCCAAGAGCCACCGGACCAGCCGATCAGGATCCGCCTGCAGCAACTGTCCTATCCAGTCGCGCGCCTGACCGAGATCCAGCCGGTCTTTTTTCCAAAGCTCGAGATCGAGAAGAAATCCCCACTGCTCTAAAGACGCCATCTGGAGGATAGGGAGAGCGTCCTCCTCCCCGACCTTCTTGACCACCCAGTAGAAGTCCACATGGGCCATGTTCCGAACGAAGTCTTCCGGCTTGTCCAAGGCCAGGATGCGGCTGAGCGCCACGCTGCCCGACAGGGAAATAATCTCTCTGACCGCCTGCGGCGCTCTCGACACCAAGCCTTTTTCGTTCACGGCATTCTTTTTCTTCTTTTCAGCCAAGCCTCACCTCGTCCGGCGTGACCCTTTTTCAATCTCACAATGCATCAAGTGTTCGCGAGGTGTCAAGGATAAGATAGGTGGGAATGCTCCTTGACTTTCCGGTTTTTTTATAGATGATGGGGCCAGCATTTGAAGACCATCTTGCAGGAGAGCGGCGCGTGATTGATTTCATCGTCAAAGGGGGTATGTTCATGTACCCCATCATCCTCTGCTCCATCATCGGCCTGGCCGTCTTTCTGGAACGGCTGTGGGTGCTGAGACGCAGGACCATCATTCCCACGGAGTTCATCCGCAACATCGAGGACCTTTTGAGAAAACAAAAGATCGCGGAAGCCATATTCCTCTCCGAGCAAAACGGCTCCTCCATTGCCCGCGTCTTCGCTGCAGGACTCAAGAACGCGAGCAGAGGCATGTGGCTGGTGAAGGAATCCATTGAAGACGTGGGGGGCAGAGAGGCGATCGTGCTCGAGAAACGCCTGACCATGCTGTCCACGATCGCCAATGTCTCCACCCTGCTGGGTCTCCTGGGGACGATCTCCGGCATGATCAAGATTTTCAACGTCCTTTCCGTGGTGGGGCCGGGGAATCCCGGGACTCTCGCCGGAGGAATTGCGGAAGCGCTCATCACGACCTTCGCAGGACTCTGTGTGGCCATCCCCGCCACCGTGTGTCACCGCATGATTCAGAACAGGGCGGAATCCCTGATTTTCGAGATGGAGGAGATCTGTTTCAAGATCATCGACATCATGCAGAACACGAGCACCGCTCAGAGCTGACGGGCAAAGGCACCCGGAGCGGATGCGGCCGGCTCGCCGGGCAGGACTCTCAGAATGCATTTTTCAAGAAAGAAACCGGAAGAAGAAACGATTTTGCTGACGCCCTTTGTGGACATTGTCCTCAATCTGCTGATCTTCTTTGCGGTGACTTCCCAGTTCGACATCGCCTCCGGGGTCCGCATCAGGCTTCCTCAGGTGTCCAAAGTCATTGCCGGCCAGGTAGAAAACAAAGCCACGGTGGTCATCGACAGTTCGGGCCAGGCCTACTTCGAGGGAAAGCAGATCGACATGAAGCACCTGGAGCAGAGGCTCAAATCCCTGGTGCAGGAGAAGGGCAATCTTCAACTCGTTCTGCAGGCGGACAAGGACGTCAAGCATGGCACAGTAGTGGAAGCCATGGATGTGGCCAAATCGGTCGGGGTGCAATCCATCGTCATCGCGGCGCAATGGAAAGCCCAGAAATCTCCCTGATCGGCACGCTGGGGAACCGCTCGTGAACGGCAAAAACATCCTGAAATTCTCTCTGCTCGCTCTTCTGTTTCTTGGTCTTGTGGCGGCCTGGCTCGGCTTTGGAGAAAGGGGCTTCATTCACCTCTACCGCATGGACCGGGAGCGGCAGACTTATCTGGAAAAGATCAACAAACTGGAGCGCGAAAACCGGGAGCTCCTCGACGAGATTCAGCGCCTGCGCTCCGACCGGGAATACGTCGAAAACCTCGGAAGAAGAGAGATGGGACTCGTCAAAGAGGACGAGATCATGTACCGATTTGGAACAAAAAAAGAAAACGGAAAACGAAAACAATAAGAAAGCTCGAATATCGAAATCCGAAGCACGAAACACATTCAAAATACGAATGCTCCAATGTTTAAAACAGAAACGCGGCGCGGCCATGTTTTGGTCATTTGAATTTGGGACTTAGGATATTGTTTCGGATTTCGTGCTTCGGATTTCGGATTTTCAGCTTCTCCGCATATCGCAGAGAAATCTCGATCGAAGATTCTAACCACAGGAGGACGGGGAGATCATGACAGAGTATGATCGGCTGTTAAGGGAAATTCTCGACCGTGGTCCTTCCGCCGAGACGCTCGGCCTTGTTCTGACGGAACTCAAGAGGCTCGGCCACACCCGGACCGTCATCCAGGAGTGCATCCGGGCGCTCCAGAACCATCCGGGCGACCTGTCCCTTCGGCTGATTCTTGCAGAGGCTTATGTCGAGGAGGGTCTTTTTTCGCAGGCTGAAGCGGAAATCCAGACCACCGTGTCCCAGCTGGATCGGTATGCTTCAGCCTATCGGCTCCAGTCCGAAATCTACCGCAACCAGAAGAGAAACGAGGAGGCGCTTCGGTCCCTCAAGACCTACCTGGCCCTTCGTCCGCAGGACGAGAGGGCTCTGGATCTTCTGAAGGAGATGGAAATCCCGGAAGCCGCTCCGGCGCCTGAAGTTGCGACAATCCAGGAGGAGATCTCCGAACCGATCGCGGCCGAAACGACGGAATCCCCCGTTCCGAACGGGATTGAGCCCTTGGAAGTTGAAGCGGAAAAGCCCGAATTGCGGTTGGACGAGGAGGTGCTGTCCGAAATTGCAACACCGACTCTGGCCGAGGTGTATGTCAATCAGGGACAGATCCAGGAAGCCGTCCGCATCTACGAAAAAGTCATTGCCCAGAATCCTGGAGACCAGGCCTCGGTCACGCGGCTTCAAGAGCTCAGGGACATGCGGACGGCCGAACCTTCCCCGCCGCGACCGGCTCCCAGCGCAGAGCAGAGGAAGGAGAGAACGATCGCCATCCTGGAATCCTGGCTGGCTAACATACGCAAGATGTCCGAGGACAGGGTTTCCCCGTAAGACACCCACGCATTCACTGCGGTCTTTCATGCCTAAACAAAGGTAGGGTACCCGAGAAAAGGGAGAGGGGTAACACCTCCCCCTTTGTAAAGGGGCACAGGAGGGGGATTTTGGAGGAATGACCCAGCGCACCGCATTCGACTTCCACTTCTTAGCCACCGGCATAGGCAGCGTCCCTTATCTCGACGTGGACGGCACCTGTCGGCGCATCCTCGAAGCATGCCCATCCATCCCTTTCTGGCCTCAGTTTGTGCAGCGCAGTCACCTTGAAGACATGGTGGTCCAATTCACGGAGGGTCTCCCCTTTCTCGAAGTCACACAGGACCGCAAGGTGCTCATCACCGGGCATGGGCAAGGGGAACAGGAACTGCTAGCCTTTTATGACCGGTTTCTCGCTGAGGACGTGGGGCACTTTGCCCTCAGCAAAGACTACGTACCCGGTCTCTATGAAATGCTCGCCCTGATCGATCGGGAGCCTGCAAAGTACGGCCCATTCATCAAAGGACACACGGTCGGGCCGGTGACCTTCGCCGCAGCGATCAGGGATCAGGAGGGAAGGAACCTCTTTTCCTATCCGGAGTTGTCCGAAGCGTTAGTCAAGGCCCTGGCGATCCGCGCTCTGTGGCAGGTGCGGGAGCTTTGCAAGTCGGGCAAGAAACCCATCCTGTTTCTGGACGAGCCTTATTTGGCCGGGTATGGTTCGGCCTTTACGCCGATCCAGCGCCACGAGGTGGTGGCGATGATCAAAGAGGTGGTGGATTACGCGAGGGAAAGGTCTGAGGCGATTATCGGGATTCACTGCTGCGGCAACACGGACTGGTCAATGATCCTTGAAGCCGGGCCGGACATCGTGAGCTTCGACGCCTTCTCTTATTTGGATTATTTTTTCCTCTACCCGGCCGAGCTCCGCCGCTTCATCGAAACAGGCGGGGCCATTGCCTGGGGCATCGTGCCCACTTTCGGGTTCACCGGCAGGGAAAACCTTGACGACTTGTCCGGCCGTCTCCGAGAGGGTCTTGCGAAACTTCTTGCCCTGGGCCTGGATCCCGGCCGAGTAGCCAAGCAATCCTTGCTCACGCCGGCGTGCGGCATGGGAACCATGGAGCCGGCCGCCGCCGAGCGGGTTCTTGTTCTTTTGCGGGGGCTTTCGGCCAGGTGGGTTCAGGAGATCTGACGACTTGAGCTTACCTCGGCCGGGGCAAAGGTCTCTAAGGCCCTGGGCCGCAGTAAACCGCACCCCGCCCGCAAATCTCCCTCTGACTGTAGGGATAGTACGGACCATAATCGGTCGAATCCGGTGTCGATGCGTACTTCGCACAACCCGACATCCACAAGAGACCGGACAACATCAGGAAAGCGATGATTCGCCTGAGCATCTTTCTCTCCATCAAAAAACCGTTCCTTCCCATTGCAGAAAATGAAATCTCCAGGCCTCCAGGTCCACATACAACCCCTGATCCACCATCTCATCTCCGTCCCGCTCGTAGCGCGCCCCGCTCATCACGTCGACGAGCAGGCACGTGCGGCCCTTCAGGTCGATCCATGGCAGGAGGATGCGGCCCTGGCATTTCGTGTGCGAGAGATTGATGACCACCAGGTATTTCTCTTCCCCTTGGCGCCAGCACCAGGCGACAAGATGGACATAACCCGGGTTCTCCGGCCAGCCGCTCCTCTCGCAGAGGCTCCAGCCTCCGTTTTTGAAGGCAGGGCCGGCGATCACCTTGACCAGACCTCTGTAAAAGGCCTGGAGATCCTCATCCGCCGCCTCTTTGGGCTGCCGGCCGAGCTGCACAGGGAGCTTGACCCTCCGGCCTTCAAACTGGCCATGGTGAAAAAGCTTGGCTCCGGGCAGCGTCGCCACAGCCACAGCGGCGGCGCGGGCTTTGTCCGGAGAAAAGGTTGCTGCGGCCCTCGGCTCATCGTGGTTTTCCAGAAAGCGGACCAGCTTGTTCTGGTAGCTCAAGTCCGCCGCCAGGTGAAGTCGGATGTTCTCCGCGCTGTCGTAGATCAATCGGTCGTAAAGCCGCTTGTCGTAGCAGTAGTCAAACCCCTGCTGCTGCAGCTCCCACTCCAGATCCCAGTAGGCTTCGGCGACGAAGAGGAAGTCAGGATACCGTTCCCGCACCGCCCCGATCACTTCCTTCCAGTATTCGGATTCCGGGCGCGGCCCGGCCCGATCCCCCCACGTTCTCTCAAAGATCGAGCTGATCATCAGCATAGCCATATCGCAGCGTATGCCGTCGCACTGATCGGCAATAGAGGAGACCGTCTCGACGACCGCCCGGCGCAGTCCCGGGTGAAACGCGTTCACCTGGGCCGTGTCGGTCCAGGGCGGAAAGTAGGGATCCCGGCCGCACGCAATGACCTTTCCGTCCGCCACGAAAAACTCATTGGGCACGCCGACGAGATCTTCCCCGCTCCCCTGGATAAAGTACTTGGGAAACTCGTACACCCAGGAGTGATCCGTTGCCACGTGGTTCGGCACAAAGTCAAGAATCAGCCGCATGCCTCGCTTCGCAAGCTCGGCACGCGCTTGGGCCAGTCCCTGCGCGCCACCGAGGCGTTCATCCACCTCGTAGCGGTGCACGCAGTAGGGAGACCCTACCACGTCTTCCGGGGTATAGTCCGGCAGGGCTTTTCGGTACTCCGCCTGAAGCACAGGCAGGGTTCGGGCGATGCGAGTCCCGATGGGGCTTCGCTCCCACACCCCCATCAGCCACACCGCCTCCGCTTCCGTTGAAGCGAGGGCATCCCACTCCGACCCGGGGATCGAACCCAGGGATAGCGATCGGTGAACTTTCTGCTTCAACTCGTGAAGCCACACCCAGGTGTTGATCTCGTAGATCACCGGATTCTTGGGCCAAGGCATGGGAACCCCCCTCCTTTCCTTTATTTCGCTTCAATTATACAGGGAGATGGTTCGAAAAGCCAAAGGAATACTCGCCCTCGCCTGGGCGGTATTTGGCTCTGGCCAAAAGCACGGACGCTGTTGACAATGCCCCTTGCCTCCTATATGGAAGATGTGTTAGACAACCTCCTCTCCCACCGGAGGATTTCAGCAGGAAAGCGTGACCCCTTCAACGCTCTTAAAGAACCACGACAAATCATGACACAGATCCGCAACTTCAGCATCATCGCCCATATTGATCACGGGAAATCCACCCTGGCCGATCGCCTGATCCAGCGCGCAGGGCTTGTGGAGGACCGCCTTTTCCGAGACCAAATCCTGGATTCCATGGATCTCGAAAGGGAACGAGGGATCACCATCAAGAGCCACACCATCACCCTTCCCTACGTGAGCAAGAACGGTGAAACCTTCGCCCTCAATCTCATCGACACGCCGGGCCACGTGGACTTCTCCTATGAAGTGTCCCGGGCGCTTGCCTCCTGCGACGGCGTGCTGCTCCTTGTGGATGCGTCCCAGGGCGTTCAGGCCCAGACCCTGTCCAACCTCTACAAGGCCATGGAGCACAATCTGACCGTTGTCCCCGTGATCAACAAGATCGACCTGCCCTCTGCAGACGTGGTGCGGGTGAAGGAGCAAATGGATCAGGAACTGGGGCTTGATCCGGACCTGGCCATCCTCTGTTCCGCCAAGGACGGAATAGGGATCGACGAGATTCTGGAGGCGATTGTCGAGCAAATCCCGGAACCCCAAGGCCGGCCTGAGAACCCTCTGGCCGCGCTGATCTTTGATGCGCGATACGATTCCTTCAGAGGGTCCATTGTGAGTTGCCGGATTTTTGAGGGAACGGTGCGTCCCGGGGACGTGATTCGGTTCATGCACAACCAGTCCAGCTACAAGGTGGAGGAAGTGGGGATCTTTCGGCTCACCCGGGAACCCAGGGACCAGCTTTCCGCAGGAGAGGTGGGATACCTCATCTCAGGGGTCAAAACCGTGAGCGACACCCGGATCGGGGATACCATCACGCTTCATTCGAATCCAGCGCCCGCGGCGCTGCCCGGGTTCAAGGACGTCAAACCGGTCGTGTTCTCTTCCCTGTACCCCATCTCTTCGGAGGACTACCCCTCCCTCTCCGATTCCCTGGAGAAGTACAAGCTCAACGATGCGGCATTCGTCTACCAGAAAGACTCTTCTGCGGCCCTGGGCCAGGGGTTTCGCTGCGGGTTTCTGGGGTTGCTTCACCTGGAGATCGTTCAGGAGCGGCTCGAGAGGGAATACGACCAGGCCTTCATCATGACCGTGCCGAGCGTTCAGTACCAGTTCACGCTGCAGGACGGCAGCACGATCTCCGTGGACAACCCTCAGTACTACCCGGACCCCATCACCATTGTGAGCTGTGCGGAGCCCTTCATCCGGGCGAGCATCATCGCGCCCGAGCGCTACCTGGGCGCCATCATGAAGCTCTGCATGGAGCGCCGGGGAGTCAACTCCCGTTTCAACTACCCTGCCCCGGGCCGTCTGGAAATCCTTTTTGACATGCCTCTGGCCGAGGTCATCGTGGATTTCTACGACAAGCTCAAGACGGTCACGCAGGGCTACGGCTCCTTTGACTATGAGCTCATCGGCTACAGGGAAAGCAAGCTGGTCAAGCTGGACATCCTCGTGAACGGGGAGAAGGTGGACGCCCTCTCCCTCATTGTGCACAGCGATCGCGCCAGGGAGTGGGGGGTGCAGGTGTGCGACCGGCTCCAGGAGGAGATCCCCAGGCACCAGTTCAAGATCGCCATCCAGGGGGCCATAGGCGGCAAGATCATTTCCCGTTCCACCGTGAACCCCTATCGCAAAGACGTGACCGCCAAATGCTACGGCGGAGACATCACCCGGAAACGAAAACTCCTGGAAAAGCAGAAAAAAGGAAAAAGAAAGATGAAGATGGTCGGTTCCGTGATGATCCCTCAGAGCGCTTTTGTCGCTGTGCTCAAGACCAGAAATGACTGAGTCCATCCATCCCGGGCTTTACGTTCACGTCCCCTTCTGCAAGACCAAGTGCCCTTACTGCGACTTCTGCTCCGGGACCTCCCTTTCCTCCATCCCTGCCTGGCTGGAAGCGGTACAAAGAGAAATGCTCCTGTACAGGGATCGCTTTTCCCGAATCGATTCCCTCTACGTCGGCGGAGGCACGCCCAGCCTGCTCCCCGAGCGTGGCCTGGCCGAGCTCACGCATTCCCTGCGCAGGAACTTTTCCATTTCCGATGACGCGGAGTTCACGATGGAAGTGAACCCCGATGACGTCACTTCAGATCGGGCCCCGTTTCTTCGGGATCAGGGGATCAACCGCATCAGCCTGGGGGTTCAATCCTTTGACGACCGGGATCTCCGTTTTCTGAAGCGCAGGCACACGGCGGCTCAAGCTCTAAAGGCGATCGAGGGATTCAAAGCCGCGGGCTTTGCAAAGGTAGGACTCGACCTCATGTACGGCGTAGCCGGGCAGACCGAGTCGAGCTGGATGAAAACCCTGGAGCAGGCTGTGAGCTACCACCCGGAGCACCTCTCGTGCTATCAGCTCACCATCCACGAGAACACTCCCTTCTGGGAGCTTCAAGCCAAAGGGGAGATAACGCCTTTAGACGAAGAGAAGGAAAACTCTTTTTTTGCCCTCACCTCGGCTTTTCTTGAAGAAAAAGGCTACATTCACTACGAGGTCTCCAACTTCGCAAGGGGGCAAGAAAACCGCTGCCGGCACAACCTGAAGTACTGGAAGCGCGCTCCCTACTTGGGCCTCGGCCCATCAGCCCATTCCTATCGGGATGGAGTCCGGTGGTGGAATCTCCAGGACCTGGAAGCCTATTGCGGCGCTTTGGAGCAGGGCAAACCGCCGGTGGCAGGGTCGGAAACCCTCACTCCGGAGCAGATCTACCTGGAGACCCTTCTCCTGGGATTCAGAACAAAGGATGGGGTGGACCGCGAGATCTTCAAGGGCCGCGAAGGGACCGAAGAGGTCCTCAGGCATCTACGCCAGGCCGGGGTCGTAGAGGATTTTGAGGGGAAGGTCGTGCCCACGCTCAAGGGATTTCTCGTGGCCGACAGCCTCCCCCTCCTGTTCTCCTAATGACAAAAAGATGACGGCTTAGCAAGAATTTGTCAGGCCCTTTCCGTTCATGGTTCTATACCTCACCATGAACGGAGTACCAGCGACTTACGCCGGTTGCGAAACGTTCGCCCTGATGTATAGAAGGACGAACAGGGCCTTTTACCCATTCATCAAAGACTACTTCTTTATTCTGGTAATTTTCGTTCCCTGCAGGCCCAGCCCCGCCATCAGCCCCTCCTGATCGAAAAAGAAGGCGTAGACGTCGGAACTCGCCGTGGTGGTTGACATGCCGCCGGCCATTCCCTTGTCCACAATCACAACGCTTGGTCCCGTACCCAGCTCCCAGCCATCGCTCCTGTCCAGATAGGCGAGGGCGGAGTCGGTCATGAAGAAGAGGGCGTAGCCGTATCTCTGCAACCCAGCCTGAAGCCCGTAGGAAGCCGTGACCGTGTTGTAGTACGCCACTGTCTTTCCTTGCTTCCGGAGGGCGCCCTCACCGAACTGTCCCCCGACCATGAAGCCCCCCTTGACGACGTTAGGGAAAACGAGAACCCCCTTTGCCTTTTCGGCAAGTTCCTTTGTCCAGGGGTTTTTCGCCACAAGTTTTTTCACCGCCGAGTTCACGCTGCCTTCGATTTCTGCAGCACTCGCTGCTGCAGCGGAACCTGCGTTCATCAAGTTTGTCACACCGAATGCGAGCACGATCAAAAGGGCCATTACCCATTTACAATTTCTCATAATCTTTCCTTTCCGATCTTTGAACGCTTTTATGTCACTGAACAAGGGGAATTTCTTTTGCCAATTCATAATTGAGCATAGCCTGGATCTTGTTCTCGATCTGGTAGTAGCGAGCCACCTTTTTCTCGGGAAGAGCCTTGCGGAACTTGGGAAGATACGCCTTCCGCAGTTTCAGACCCAGGGACTCGATGGTTATAGACTCATCCAGCAGTGCCTTCGCCTTTTCATTTTTCATGTCCTTGAAGGAGTCTGAATAATCTTTGATCAATCGTGCAGTGCGCGCACGAAGCAGGAAGAGCTCATCCTGAAATTTATCGTAAACCGGCCAAAAAGACTTTGCTTCAGGTTCCGTCAGTTCCATGTTCGCCGCAACAAGGAGTTTCTTGTCTGCCCTGATCTTTTCAAGAAGGATCTGCATGTTGTCCGCCGGCTTGTCCTGCGACACCGCAGGAGAAGCAAACCAAACCGTGATTGCGACCGCCAACGCCAAAACAAAAACTCCTTTATTTCTTCTGTTCATTCCTCTTTCCCCTTTCCTTTTGTATTGAGATTCGTTTTTCTCTATCACTTCAGAAGTTTTTCTGCAACAAAATAGAAGCGCTTCAGATAGATCCTGGCGGCCAGGTCCCCTGCGTTTTTCTCCAGCACCTGGTTGAGGGGGAGGAGGTTGCAAGTCCATCATGGCGTCACCTCAATCTTGCCCAGACTGTGGGCCATGTTGACAACCAGGCTATCCCTTTCGGGGGAGATGTCCAGGTGCTGGAGCGAAGGGTGCGAGCGGTGCGACTGCATTATTTCTTTATCCATTTGTTCTCTTCTTTGCCGGGAGAGTCGGTTGCCCCTTTGAATACCGAGCCCACTCCTCTTGCCTGATCCTGAACGGCATCGGCAACGCCCTGGCCCGGGGCTATTGAGATTTGCGGATCATCCAGTGATCCGCTCAGGTTTAGATAGATCCATGTCAAGCTTGCCGGCTAAGCCGTGCTTTTTCAGGGCAGGGAACAGTTCACGCAGATGAGCCAGATCCAGTTGCTTGGCATTGGTTTTGACATCGACTACAAGGTTCGGTGTTCCCACAGCCAGGACTTTGCCGGTGAGCCGGATCGGCGCTTGATTGATCTGCCCCTTGACATTTTCGACTGTGATGTTGACGGCTTTTTTCAGGTTCACGGTCACACGGCCCTGAAGGTTGTCCAGAACCACACCCCCGGTGTAGGTCTCGGCCCGCACCCGCCCAAGGGCCAGAGACGCGTCTGCGGCCCAGCTATCCTGGAGAGCCTCATTGAAATCGGCCCGCACATCTACGTCGGCAGCAACGACCAGGGATTTCAGGCCGTACCTCTTCAGGAAATCTTCGATCTTTTCATCGCTCGTCGCCGCAAGCTGCACCGGCCCCTTTGCCCTTACAGCGACTTTTGGACGCGCATCCATGTGGCTGACGCGGATATTCAGGTCATGTAACGAAAGAGGCCCCATTCTCCCCTGCACGCCGGTTGCGGTCAGCACACCCTTTTCAATCTTGACGCGGCCTTTGACGTCCTCGAACACGGGCATGGTCGGATAAGGTTCGATCACAATTCCGGCAAAGGCGGCGGCTACCTTGGCCCCTGAAAGCATTGGGGCCGGGCTCTTGGGCAGGTTGTAGAGCTCGACTTTAGGCAGGGCGATCTCATCGATCGCCAGAGTGCCCCCATTGAGGAAGGTTTGTTTGATAGGCTCAGCGGGATCTCCCAGTTTGTCCCATGGGACCAGGGTTGCCACGACCGGCAGGGCCACGGGTGAGGTCTTCATGCGTTTCAGGGTCACCGAAGGCCGGCGTGACCATTGATCGACACGCCCCTCCAGTTGAAGATCGAACCGGCCTCCTGGAGATGATATCGCGGCGGGCACTGTCACGGATGCAGATAGATTGGTTATGTCTGCAATTTCCGGCGTTATGGTCAAGTCGGCACGGCGTCCTTCGAGCCGTGCAGGGCTGAAAGAGGTTTTTGCCTGCACATCCCTAAGCCCGATATTCCCGAGGATCTCAACGTTCACCGGCTGAGACGTGTCAACCACCACCGCTGCATCAAGATCTGCAGAACCGTTTACCTGTTCCAGCCCGCAGCGCCGGAAAAAAGCGGTGAGGTCTTCAGGAGGTTGGTTGCTCACCTGCACTGGCCCTTTTACCGTGACATCAATCAGCGGCGCTTCAAAAAGCTTTGAGACCTTTCCTGAGACGCTCGGCAAATCCACTGTGGTGAACTGAGAACTCAGCACCTGCACCTGAGCAGTGCCCTGCGCCAGCCGCACATGGATATCGATGTTCTTTATTCTCGGTATGCCGGGTGACAGCTCAACGGACACGCCCGATATTCGAGAGATCGATTCAATCCCATTCAGTAAAGCCACCGCAGTGGCTGGGGGCGCCGCAAGGTCAATCGATGGAAGAACCGCTTGCTCGATCTCGACTTTGCCTCCGCCCTCAAAAATCGAGCGGACAAAGACTGCGCTGCCACCAAGAACCTTCCATGGAAACAAGGGGACCGAGTCAAGCAGAGGCACAGCAGCGGAAAAGGACGCATTCTTGATGAGCGGACGCTGTTTGAGACCGAGAACGCTGCCCCCGGCCCGCAAAAGAAAGCTGCCCGCCTTCACCTCCAGCTTCTCTACCGTGAGATCATCGGCCATTAAATCCGTCTGAAAGGCGATCTTTGTTTCGACTCCCGGAATGGCCTTTTCCCATAGAGACGGATCGGTGTAAGCAAGTCGGCTGAGGTCTATGCTCCCCCCTAGCCGGTGGCGACCGATGAGGTCTCCTTCGTAGTTCACTTCAGCAGACAGGCTGCCGCTCAGCCGCTGAACCCAGGGATCGTTTCCGAGAAAAGGCTTAAGAGCCTCTGTGTGAAAGCCTGAGAGTGTGGCGCGGACCGTGAGTTTGGGGTTTTGAAGGGAGAAGGAATCCGTAAGCCCGGCAAAGGCGCCCTGCGCTTTGAAGACCCCGACACCTTGAAGAGCGTTATCCTTCAGGGAGATGTCAAAGGGCATTTCTCGACCCGGAGCCAGGTTTCTTGCTTTTATCTCTATCTCATCAAAATCGCGCCTTATCGGCTTGCCCGGCAGCGTCAGGCCGTCCTCAATCCGCACTCTGCCCGTCGTAACCACCAGATCTTCGATTTCAAGAGGCAGAGCGATCCCTCGAGGCTGAGCGCCTGCGGTCGGACCCTTCGTTTCCTGGGTTGGTTGTTCGGGACTAGGCTGAAGCCGCAGTTGAACATCAGGGCCGTCCAGTCGCAGACGGTTCAAAATAATCCTCTTCTGGAGCAGCGGGAGAATGGACACTCCGGCCTGTATGCGGGTGAGCTTGAAGTCCATGGGAATGGCTGAGGCGCCGGTGACTTCAAATCCGTCAATTTCCAGCCAAAGGCCCTTCAGGATGCCCCAAGAGATGTCGCCGATGCGAACCTTCCCGCCTAAGGCCTTTTCGAGCTCTGAGACAATATGATCGTGGTAGCGGTCCGGATCGAGCAGCTTGGGAATAAGAAGGGTAGCAATGAAAGCCAAGAGGACGAGAGTGCCCAAAACGATGATGAGCTTCTTTCTGGCAGCCGGCTTCATGAACTCCCGGTCCCCTTGTTGTCTGGAAGGGCCTTGGGTTTATTTCTGAGCGATGCAAAGAGAAGGGAAATGAGCCCCAGCAGAATCTCATCCACAAACGGCACCATGTCGGGGAAAAGCAGGTCAATGACAAACAACGCGGCCGTAATCGCGAAGAGCTTGGGGAAGCGCAGGGTCGATGCATAACGCATCAATCGGTCCATAATTGCACTCCATGGTGTGAGCATGTGTTTCCTCTGCAGGCTTAACCCTATCCACGAAGCCTCTTGAAATCAATTACAAAAAAGCCTTTCCCTGGAACCCTGAACAGAGGCCTGAGGGGGAATGCGTCTGAATTCTCTAGACTTCCGCTCACGGTAGGTCGGTCCTACGCCTCTCACTTCACCTCACCGGGAGTTGATCATGGACAGAATGGTTGCAAGCGCATTGTTCGCTCTCGCTTTGTTTGTCGGCATGCTGATTCTGCTGAGTGTCGGCCGCCGGATCGGAGCCAGGCACCTGACGTGCGACCCCAAGGGCGCGCGCACCGGAACCGGAACCATCGAGGCAGCGGTCTTTGCCCTGCTGGGTCTTCTTATCGCTTTCACCTTCTCCGGCGCTGGAGGCCCAGATTGCTATTTCCCAGGAAGAAGAAGTTTCTGGCCGGGGTAAATGGAGTTCTTGTCCTTGAGGTTGTTTAGTCTGGCGAGATCGTCAACCGTGGTGCCGTGTTTCTTCGCGATCCCGAGCAACGTATCTCCAGAGCGCACCTCGTAGGTCTTCCCGCCGGCCTTAGGAGGAACCGCCTGTTTTGTTTCAATCTCGGCTTTTTTCGCACCACCTGCAGCCTTCGAAACCGCCCCGATCAACTTGGCCGACTCGGGGTTTTTCGCGTCCTTGCGGATGAGGATATCGGCGGGAGTCACTCCAGGCTTGCTGTAATAAGCCCCGTTCCACTCGTTCCGGACCGCAACAACAGCCCCTTCCAGCGAAACCCCAGCATACAGCCCTTTGGATAGTGCGAAGGTCAGAATGTCCGCACTGATATTGGCCGTGGCTGCGCTGGCACCCGCTCCCACAGGCCCTGCCGCCACACCAACATCCGCACCCAGCTTCACACTGGGAGACAGGAGGGCGTTGACTCCTCGATCCGTCATGGCCAGCATGACAACCTCGGACGCCTTGCCTCCGGCCTGCAAGCCAAAACTTACCTCACCAACGGTATAGAAAGCCGGGCCATTCCAGGACCCTGTCCCGGGGTCGCGAGCCAGGAGCACTCCGCTGCCGCCTGACACCCCGAAAACAAATGCCCCCTCCAGCATCTGGGGGGAGATGAAAACACCTTTCGCTTTTTTCAGCAGGTCGCGGAAAGCCCCCATTTCGTTTGTTCCAACAAACTTGTCAAAGGTAAGCTTTGACTTTGCCACGAGCTGCTTCGCGTTCGACGCATCATCCGCAAACACCGGGGGGATGTTGGACAATGTAAATCCAAAGGCAACAACAACGGCTGCCACCACCGCCGTCAATCTTCCAGGTATGTTCTTCATGTTTTTTCTCCTTTAGCTTTATTGATTGATGGGTTTAATCCAAAAAGTCTCTCGCGGGTTGCGCGATGCAACCTTGCTCGCGTTTCCTGAGTTACAGACTAATATAAGTGCCTTATCCCCACGCGCAAGGACTCGGAGTAATCCTTCCGAGCGGACGGGTGTCCGGCGCGCAGGTGCACGAGGCAAGGGCTGCAGCTTTATGCCCGCGGCAGGGAGTGACCGAACTGTCGTCGGCCAAGAGGTTGGCTGTTGGAGATGAAAGGGGGATTCGGGGTCTGCTATTTCCTTGCCTTAATGGCTTCTGCGATTTCACGACTCAGGGCTGCGACAGCCCTGCTGTGGGCTGCAACAAGGGCTTCATAGGTCGCAGCTCCCGTAGGCTCCCTGAAGGAAGATCTATTTGCCAGAAGGAGCGTCTTGCTTTCTTCCGCGAACAGGGCCCACTTCACGCTCAGCACCACATCACCGCCCAGCACACCGTCAAACTGCACCACCTCGACCCCAACCTGCATTGTCTGCGGAATATTCAAGATGTGGGCTGTCTTGATAATCTTCTTGGAATTGAGAAGCGTGGAAAGGTTGTCCACAAGAACCGTATAAAAGGTCTCCTTCAGTGGCTCCGCCCACCGGCTGAATTCCTCGATCTTGACTTCATTCTCGCTCACACGGGTCACGATCTGAGGCCTCTGCAAGTACTCAGGCATGGCCACAGGGAAAACCCCGATCGCAATTCCATCTGCCCCGCTTTGCTTGGACTGCGGCAAAGGATTCAAAACATAGAACTTCGAAGAGGCGCTCTTCCCTGCACAGGCGGAAAGGGAGACTGCCAACGCCAAAACAAGGATCACGGCTTGGATTCTCGACCTTTGTGTTCTCATATCACTTTCCTCCACCATCTCCTTTGCCGCCCAGAAGGGCTTCAGGATGTCTTTCAAGATAATCGGCCAGGGTGCTAATGGACCGGGCTGCTTTTTCCACTTCGTGCAGGGTTTCGCTCAGACGGTACATAAGGGCGGAATCGGCCCTGGTGGACGATTCAAGATCTTCCAGCACTTTCCCCGCCTCCTTGAGCGCTGCAGTTGCTATCTTGATCGTGTCGGCCAAACCGACCCGCACGTCATCCACACCTCGATCCACGTTCTTGATAAGCTTTCGACCGTCCCCGATGGCCTCATTCAGGTTTGGCCCCAAGGAGGCCACCTGAGAGTCCGCGTTCTTGATGAGCTTACGGGTGTCTCGGAGGGTCTCAGAAACATCCGCGCTCAACGGCTTGACCTGGTCATTCACATTGCGCACCAGAGTTTGCACGTCTTTCAGTGCAATGTTGAGGTTCGCAACGCTTTCCTTGAGCTCAGGGGATTGAACAAGCTTCGCAATGCCGTCCATGGCCAAATTCACCTTATTGAAGATCTCATCAATAGGGAGGCTTTCGAGCTTCTTGGTCAGTTCCTGAAGGGGCGTGGGGATGGTTGGAATCTCCTGAACGGTTTTGTCAATTCCAGCGTAGACCATCGGTTTTTCAGGGTAGAACTCAAGCGCTATTTGAAGCTGGCCTGTCACAATGCTCTGCATTTCCAGCTGAGCGCGGAGCCCCCGAGCCACGAGGGCTCTCATGTTTGCATAGCGATCCTTCAGGGTTACCTTCTCATCAGCCACTACATTGACGATTTCAATCTGACTTGGATCGAAATCCGTATAAACGAGAACGGTAAAGGTCTTGGCTGCCTGATCAGCGCGCATGCGGATGCTGGTCACTGCGCCGATTTTGACTCCACGGAACGCCACCGGCGACCCCACATTGAGACCCTTGACTGTCCCTTCAAAGACCATCACATAGGGAACGCTCTCTTTGAACAACTTGCCGGAGCCCAGGACCCCGATCGCCACAACGATCAAAGCGATCGCCCCCACGACAAAAAGCCCGATCATCGTTTTATTTACCGGTTTACTCATAACTGTCTCCGTCGCAGACTTTGATTCATCACAACAGCCCGGGATATCGGCCAGCCCCCAGGTGGATACAAACGGAGTACTGGAGTGATGGAGTAATAAACCAATGGAGTACTGGAGTATTGGAGTGTTGGAGTATTGGTAAGGAACCTTTCAAATCATGCTCTTTCATTCCAACATTCCATTCTTCCATTATTCCTTTTCTTTTATCCATTACTCCAGTACTCCAATACTCCATTACTCCATTACTCCAGATTTTCTTACTCTTCTCCTCTCGTGAGAAACTTGTGAACCCTTGGATTCGGAGAGTCCTCACGAAGCTTCTTGGGATCGCCGCTCGCACTCATGGTTCTCTCGTCCACATCCAGGTAAACCGAATTGTTTCCAATGGCGAAAATGCTCGCCAGTTCGTGGGTCACCACCACAATGGTGGTCCCCAGGCTTTCCCGGAGTTCCAGGATCAGGTCATCCAGCAGGCGGGAGCTTATCGGATCCAGTCCCGCCGAAGGTTCATCGAAGAACAGGATGTCCGGGTCCATGGCCATCGCCCTTGCCAGCCCCGCCCTCTTCTTCATCCCTCCGCTGATCTCCGAAGGATAGAAATCCTCAAACCCCGCCAGTCCCACCAGAGCCAGTTTTAAAGAAACAACCTCCCGGATCTGGCTCGGCTTGAGCTCCGTGTACTGCTCAAGCGGAAGAGCAATGTTCTCCGCCAAAGTCATGGAGCTCCACAAGGCCCCGCTCTGATACAGTATCCCGAATCGCCTCTGAATCTTTTCCCTGGTCCCCGGGTCCCCACCCCAGAAATCCGTGTCCCCGTAAAACACCCGGCCCCGGGAAGGGGTCTTGAGACCCACAAGAATCTTGAGCAGCGTGCTCTTCCCGCACCCGCTCCCGCCCATGATGATGAACACGTCTCCCCGGTTCACGGTAAAATTGAGGTTTCGCATGAGCACAAAATCGCCGTAGCCCATGTCCAGGTCTTTCACGACAATTGCCGCCTCTCCTGCCATCAGAGTCCGAGCACCTCACACATAAAGGTGATGATCGCCGTGGCCACAATGATCGAGACAATACTCGTCACCACCGCCGAAGTCGCCGCATAACCCACGTCCGAAGCGCTCCTGCCGCACTGCATGCCCCGAAGGCATCCGGACAGAGCCACCAGCACACCGAACACGGCGCTGTGGAAAAGCCCGATCCACAATGTGGTCAGATTAAGGGTCTCCTGGGTCCGGTTCAAATACTCGATGGGGTTGATGCCAAGCATCCCTACGCCCACGATCATTCCTCCCAGGATACCCATGAGATCCGCATAAAGGCAGAGCAAAGGCATCATGATGATCAGCGCGATCATCCTGGGAAGCACCAGAAAATCCACAGGACTAATACCCATGGTCTCGAGCGCGTCGATCTCCTCGTTCACCTGCATGGTCCCGATCTGAGCGGCAAAGGCCGCCCCGGTTCGTCCTGCCATGATGATCCCTGCCATGATCGCGCCCATGACACGCACCATGGCGATGGCCACAATGTCAGCCACGTAAACCTGGGCGCCGAATAGTTTGAGCTGGATGGCGCCCACAAAAGCCAGGATCAGGCCGACCAAGAGGGTGATGAGAGACACAATGGGAAGAGCCTGCCCTCCGCACTCCTGGAGCAGCAGCCATAGGTCTGAGCGGCGAAAGGCGGCTTTGCCTCTCAAAAGCCTTGCGAAAGCCAGGGACGCCTCCCCGAGGAAATCGAGGATCTCCAGCAATGAACGATAGAAGGCAACGGCTTCCCCCCCGACCATGGAGAGAAAGGCCTCTTTCTTTGCCTCCTTTCTCGCCCCTTTTCTTTCGGGAACTGCCGTGGCCAGGTCGATCAGCCTGCGGACCCCTTCAGGCAGCCCGTTTTTGTCGACCTCGATCTTTGCCTTGGCACACGCCTCGAAGATTTTAATGAGAAAGGTGAGAAGCCCGCTGTCCCATTGGCCCAGATCTTTCGTGTCAAAGGCGACGCGCCGGATACCTTTGGCAGAGTCAAAGGACTTCTCTGCATCCAATGCAGAGGGGAGCGATTCGGTGATCTTCCAATCGCCCGAGATCTTGACCATAAGCCTATCCGCCGCGGGCGTCGTGAGGCTCAGACCGGCGGTGCTGGGGTTTCTCTGTTCGGATGCATCCATGGTATGTATTCAGCGCGTTTCAATAAGGCCTTGAGAAATTCCGGCTCAAAGGGCTAAACAAAAAAGCGCACAGCCCAAAACGATTCCTCTGGCAAAGGGGAATTGGTTCACGCCGTGCGCTCCTTTCGACTCTTAAATCAGCACTAGAGCTTTTTGTGAAGCTCTTTGATCTCCTTCAAGAAGGCATCAAAGTCCTTGATGGGCCCCACGTGCGAGGCAAGGACTTTTCCTGCAGGGGTCGTGATGACCATGCTCGGGGTTGCCGCGCTCCCGAGAACCGTCCAGGCTTCGCCTTCTTCATCCGTGATCAGCGGGAATTTGACTCTGTGAACTTTTTTAAATGCTTCGAGCTGCTTGGGATTATTTCCTACTCCAATGGCCATGAGCTTGATATCTTTCTTGAGTGTCGGGTCGTCCTGCATCGTACCGTAGAGCCTGTTAACTACAGGCGTGTTTTCTATACACACCGGTCAGAGAGCACTCATAATCTCAATAATGACCATCTTACCCTGGATCTGAGACAGAGTGAATGGTTCCAGGTTCGGAAGACCCAGATAGCTCTGCACCTCCGCAGACGGCGGCTTCTCAAACTTGATTGGGGGCAAGTTTGGCGGAACGTTCACTTTGTCCGCCGCAACCGCTGCAACAGCCAGAAAGAACACCAGAGCAAGCGGTAAGAACACTTTAGCCTTTGCCATAGCAAACCTCCTTGATTAAAATCAAATGATCCAACCCCTGACCGGATTTCGGGGAATTATCCGGTAAAACCGCCCTTAAGTCAACCCTTTCGAGAATCGTTTGTTTTTGAAAACAGATCCACTCCCTTCCAAGAACAAGCCCTTAATGCAATAGACGTCTGTCAGAAGGATTTAGGTTGCATTGGCAGGGCAGAACCTTTTTAAAAACACTTCTTTGCGCCCTCTGCGGCTCAGCGGCGAGGTCGAGCCCTATTTGTCCTTCAGCGCCACAACGCCGGGAAGAGGCTTTCCCTCCAGAAATTCAAGGGATGCCCCGCCTCCTGTGCTGATGTGGCTGATCTTATCCGCCAGGCCCGCCTGGGTGACGGCTGCCACAGAATCCCCGCCTCCCACCACCGTGGTCGCACCCTTCAAATCCGCGAGCACCGCCGCCACCGCCTTGGTGCCGGCTGCAAAGGGAGGCATCTCAAAAACACCCATGGGCCCGTTCCAGACCACGGTTTTTGCGGAAAGGAGGGCTTCTTTGTATTTTTTCACGGTTTGAGGGCCCACATCCAAAATGCGCCACCCCGCGGGAACCTTGTCCGCAGCCACAGTCTGAGTGGCCGCACCGGCCTCCATGGCCTGTGCGATAACGACATCCACAGGAAGGAGCATCCTTGCGCCTGCCTTAATCATAAGTTCCTTTGCGGTCCCAAGGACCTCGTCTTCCACGAGGGAGTCGCCCACGACAAGGCCTTTTGCTTTCAAGAAGGTGTTGGCCATGCCGCCGCCGATCAGGAGCGTGTCCGCCTTTTCAAGGAGGGAACTGATCACGCCGATCTTGTCAGAGACCTTGGCCCCTCCCAGAATCGCCAGAAAAGGCCTTCCGGGATTTTCCAAGACGCCGCCCAAATAGTCGAGCTCTTTCTCCATCAGAAACCCGGCCACGGCAGGCAGGAATCGGGTGACGCCCTCAGTGGAGGAATGAGCGCGATGCGCAGAGCCGAAGGCGTCGTTCACGTAGACCTCCGCAAGCCTGGCCATCTGCTCGGCCAGCTTGGGGTCGTTCTTGGTCTCCCCTTTGTAAAACCGCGTGTTTTCAAGAACCAAAACGTCCCCCGGCTTCAGGGCCGAGGCCGCCGCTTCAGCTTTTGGCCCTACACAGTCCTCCGCAAAGGCTACAGGTTTTCCCAGCAGTTCGGTCAGCCGGGCCGCCGTGGGCTTCATGCTGTACTTGGGATCCGGGCCCTCCTTGGGCCTTCCGAGGTGGGACATGAGGATCACGGCCGCACCCTTCTCAAGAAGATACTTGATGGTCGGGAGAGCCGCGCGGATTCGCGTGTCGTCCGTGACCTTGGCGCCTTTCAAGGGCACGTTGAAGTCCACGCGCACGAGCACGCGTTTGCCCTTGACATCAATGTCTCGCACTGTTTTCTTTTTCATGGTTCGCTCCTAGCCCTTCTCACTTCTTGAGTTGATTCGCCACGGCCTGGGTGGCTTTCTTGACTGCTTCAGGATTACCGAGGTAGTAGTTCCTGATCGGCGTCAGATCGTCCTTCAGCTCATAGACCAGCGGGATGCCGGTCGGGATGTTCAGACCCGGGATCACGTCGTCCGGGATGTTGTCAAGATACTTCACGAGCGCCCGCAGGCTGTTGCCATGGGCCGCAATGAGAACCCGCTTTCCCTTCTTAACTTCAGGTGCGATGGTTTTGTGCCAGTAAGGCAGAAACCTGGCCACCGTGTCTTTCAGGCACTCGGTGAGAGGGACTTCTTTAGGCTTCAGGTCCGCATAGCGGGGATCTTTGCCAGGAAACATGGGATTGTCCGGGGTGAGCGCAGGCGGCGGCACATCATAGCTTCTTCGCCAAATCTGGACTTTTTCCATTCCGTGCTTCTCCGCCATTTCCGCCTTGTTCAATCCCTGAAGCGCTCCGTAGTGGCGCTCGTTGAGCCTCCAGCTGTTGATCACCGGGAGGTACATGAGATCCATCTCTTCAAGAGCCAGCCACAGGGTTTTGATGGCCCTTTTGAGAACCGAGGTGTAGGCCACGTCAAAGACGTATCCCTCCTTCTTGAGCGTTCGGCCTGCCTCAGCCGCTTCCTTCATTCCCTTCTCGCTGAGCCCCACATCCACCCAACCCGTGAAGCGGTTTTCCTTGTTCCAGGTGCTTTCCCCATGCCTGAGCAACACGATCTTTTTCATTCCTTTAGTCCTCTCTGCGATGTGATGATTCAGAATGTTCCACAATATAAACTTCTTACCCTCCTAAAGCAACTCTCCACCGCAAATTGTTCCTTTTTCAGATACCTGATGCACTTGGTTGTGCAGTTGCTGGGGAGGAGGCCGTTCGATGGCGCGGATACAGCGCCTTCTCGAAGCAAAAAACAAACTCTATTATGAAGGGAGGAGCCTATTTCGGGAGAATCGGAGGACAGATGTTCGCGCTAGGAGACACTTTCGGAAATAGATATAACCTATTGACATACCTAAATTTCGGATTGCTTTCCATCTTTCCCGCTCGTATAATGTCAAACATGGAAAACAAGTGGCCCTTTTTTCCATGTTTTATGCCTTAATATTCGAATAGGTGGAATTCTTAGCATGCTATAAAGGTGATATCAAGGAAACTTTTCCAGCTATTACTAGTGTTAGACCGGGAGAGCATTTTTTCAGTGAACAAGATCTCTTCGCGATTTACGGTATTCCACAAATTGGTCTTTCCCGTGTTCTGGTTTGGCTTTCTAGCTGTTTTCGTCGCTATTGGCATCTTCGGCGGAGCCCTTGAGATGCCCCTTTTGTTTCTATTCTTTCCGCTCTTGATGGCCCTCATCGGCTTTATTCTAATGAAGAAGTTAGTCTGGGATCTTGCTGACGAGGTCTACGACGATGGAGAGTTCCTTCTTGTCCGGAAACGAAGTGAGGAAGATAGGATCGCGCTCTCGAACATCATGAATGTCAACGCAACCACCTATATGAATCCATCTCGCATAACCTTAAAACTGGTGACGCCCTGCAAGTTTGGAACTGAAATCTCGTTCTCCCCGATCACGGCGTTTACCCTCAATCCGTTTGCTAAGAATCAAGTTGCGGAGGATCTTATTGTTCGCGTCTACCAAGCGAGATCAAGAAGTTTGGTCTAACCCCTCCCTTCAGCCGACGCGAAACCCGCACGGCTGATTTCGACGTTGTGCAGGAGAAGATCAAATGGGGCTTTGGGCAGAGGCGGAGTTTGGGGTCAAATTATTGCCGCAACGCGCATATTTGTTTGCCGGTCCAAGCGGCAGGGAAAAAGTTAATGCCATTGTTAATATTTTCGGGAAGGTACTCTTCCATCGGCACGACGTGTACGAACGATATGTCCTCAAGGGAGCTGGAGGGGATGCCAGTGTGATGTTCCAACTCTATGGTGCTCCCATTATTTGCGATCTTGTTACTGTACTGAGGGATGGAAACGTGAAGGAGGCTGTCTTTTTTGGGTATGCTTATGGCATTGGAGAGGGGATGGGAGTTGGCCAATGTGTCCTGCCGACCCAGGTGCAAACATTGGATGGAGTAACCACAAGGCTTGGTGCAGGAACATACGTGGTCCCAAATGCGGAAATGACCGAGATGATATCGGGGGTATTGCAGCGGCATCTAATCCCCTTCCGGATCGGGAAGAGCGTAAGCGTCCCAGCGACCTTTTGGCATGGGGACGAGTCAAGAATCGACATGGATGCGATCGCATTAGAACTTGAGTATGCAGCTTTCTGTCATTGCGCACATTCCGTTGGTATCAAGGCCGGAGGGTTGTTTGTGATCAGCGATACCAAAGAACATGGTCTTCTTGATAAAAGACCCCCTCGTGATCCGATTATGATCAAGGCATTCCGCGCCATTAAGGAGCACTTGGAGCAATAACAGGGTACAACCTTGCTGCTGCAAGGGACGCGCAAAAAGCCGCGCGCCCCTGAGCAGCCCGTTAGGCCTCACAGATCGTATGCGTTGCTCATTTACTCAACCGGAAACTAAGCTAAGCGCACTGGTTTTGCGTTTCGCACCGGTAACGCAGGCTTTTTGGCCTATTTTGGTGGCTATGTGCCTCGCAGGCTGCGTAGTCATTCCTGTTCCGACAGAACCGACGATACTTGAAGGAAGACCGCTTGCCGATTACGACCTGGAATTTGTTGCTTCCGAGAACCTATCTCGACAGCGCATTCTGGAGCGTCTGGGACCGCCAACCATCTGGCTACATAATCAGCGCACGCTGGTTTACGGGCTGCGAAAAGCCGAGGAAACAGGCGCCATATGGTTTATCGGCGCCGGATTCGGCGCGGGAGCAGGTGGACTTGTTAAAGGTGAGACCAAGGAAGCCGTCTTCTTCGTTCTAGACAGCGGCGACACCATGACTCATTGGGGACGCTCTTCGGTTGGCAAGGGTGAAACCTGGCTGAGTGCAGCATTAGAATGGGCTCAATCCACAGGATTGAAACTGCCGCAGCCAAGCAGCGGATTTGTCGAAGAGTGGCCTACTCCAGAACAGAGTTACGTATACTTTTACCGACCGAGAGATTACCAGTACTACCTGCCGTTGGCTCCACCGGCTAACAAGCTGATGTTTGGTATGGCAGATTTTGTGGACATCCGTTTGCTCAATGACCTGGTGGGCCAGCTCCGATGGCAAACCTACACTGTGGCGCGGGTACCACCTGGGGTCCATAAACTCGTGGTGAATCCCGATACTGACTATGTAGCAAATCCGATGAACTACCGTGATGCTGCCATTCAATTAGACCTTGCCCCCGGAAGTGTGGCGTTCGTGGAAGTAGGCGTTGAAGCCGGGCTTGGAATAATCGAACCCAAGCTCTTTCAACGTAATCGTACCGAAGCGCTTGCTGTCATTCAGCAACTTCGAGAGTCTTGGTAGTCGAACAGTTTTATCTTGACGCGCTGCCTAACCCTCACTTCAGCCGAAGCAAAATCCGCGCGGCTGATTTCGACGTTAGGCGGCAATGCAGTTCCAAAGGTAAAAGGGATATCCGATGAGGACCTGCAACAGAAATCTGGTAATCGCCACTGTAATTCTAATCACGGTGGTCCGCGTGGGCATGGCTGCCGAACTCTACACTGGACCCATGATCGACGCACACGGCCACCTCGGCGCGTCGTTCGATTCGGATATGTTGATTCACGTCATGAATCTCAATAACGTCTCGCGACAGATCGTAATGGCGCGTTACTACCCCGGCCCGGCAGGCTCTGCTGATCGTCCTGGGAATGACGAACTTGCGTTGGAGCTGGCGAGCAAATACCCCGTTCGTTTCTTTCCTCTTGTCGGGATGCAGAGGCCGGAACTGACCGGTGCGAACAAGTGGCTCAATCCCGATGCAGCCGTCCAGACAATTCTAAACGAGGCTGAGGCAAAGCTTGCCACGGGGCGCTTCCTCGGCATCGGCGAGGTGATTGTGAAGCACTTCTCCTACTCATCGGGACGGCACGCCGAGCTGGAGAACCCGATTTACTCCCCCTTCATGCAGCGCCTGAGCCAGTTAGCCGGCCGTTTTGACCTGCCTATCGTCCTCCACATGGAGGGCGCACCACAACTTGTCGAGGACTTCGCCCGTTTGATTCGGGAAAACCCACAGGTCCGCTACGTCTGGGCGCACAACTGCGGTCGCAGCAAGGCACCCGTCATCCGGGCCATGCTGGGGAATCATCCGAACCTTTTTTGTGACCTTGCCAGCATGACCAATGTGGGAAAATCAGGTTACGGAATCGGCTGGCCTCGGATGGAGGAGTATACCGCGCTGATAGAGAAGAACGGGGTGCTGTTTCCGGAGATGCGCGAGGTGTACGAAGGCTTCCCGGACCGCTTCATGATCGGTATGGACGTGGCTCACGCACCCGGCATGAACCCCGTGAACTACGGTCAGCGTGCTCAACGCTTCCGCGAGCTCCTTGCGCAGCTCAAGCCGCAGACCGCAGCCGCGCTTGCCGAAGGCAACGCCATAAGAATTTTCAAGCTGGACCGGTAAGCGGAAATAGGGACAGTGCCCACTAAAAGCAACGATGTGAACGCCTAACATGGCGCTTAAGAGGGACGCGGTAAAGAGCCACCGCGCCCCTTAGCTTTACGTTGGGTCTCCTACCTGATCACACTTACCTGATAACACTTGACAGCATGTAGCCCATGGGCTACAATCCCTCCATGATCGAAATCCGCAAGACCGAGTCTTATGCCAGATGGATTGACGGGTTGGGCGATATCCGTGCGCGGGCTCGAATTCTTGCGCGAGTCGAGCGTCTAGCTACCGGAAATCCTGGAGATGTCAAGCCAGTGGGTGAAGGCGTTTCAGAGATGCGGATCGATTATGGACCCGGTTATCGGGTGTATTACACACAGCGGGGGCGGGAGCTTGTTATTCTGTTGGCCGGTGGTGACAAGAGTACCCAGGCACGGGATATCAAAACTGCCTTGCGCCTAGCGCGGAACCTTTAGGAGCAAACCATGGCCAAGACAATCACTACTCGATACGATGTTGCCGAGCACCTTCGCACTGCAGAGGATATGGCTGCTTATCTTGAAGCCTGCTTGGAGGAGGCTAACGGGGATGCTGCGTTCATTGCAAAGGCACTGGGAGATATTGCACGTGCGAAGGGCATGTCTCAGGTGGCGCGGGATGCCGGCTTGTCCCGCGAAAGTCTTTACAAGGCACTGTCTGGAGAACGAACTCCTGGCTTCGACACAATCCTCAAAGTCATAGGGGCGCTAGGATTAAAACTGCACGCCGAAGCAGTCACTGGGGCTGGCTCAAAGTCCCAACACGCTGCTTCAGCGGACGGCGAAAAAGCATGCCGCCCCTGAGCAGCCCGTTATGTGATAAACCAAGGAGTGAAATGATGCCTCATGTTATCGTAAAGCTCTATCCTGGAAGATCTGAAGAGCAGAAGACTAGACTCGCCGAAGAGATCGTTAAGGACGTTGTCGCTATTGCAAAGTGTGAGGAAAAGTCAGTTTCAGTGGCATTCGAAGAAGTCAAACCGGAGGAATGGGCAGAGAAAGTTTATAGACCGGACATCCTTGAAAACCAGCAAAGGCTGTACAAGAAACCAGGATATAACCCCTTTGGGTAGCCCGGGAGTTTATCAAGCGGATCATTTCCCAGACCAAGGGGGGAAAGCGAAACAACAAAATTACAACTCACTCCAGCGGACGGCTTCCAGCCGCCGCTGAGGTTTTCGTAGGACAAAAGAGCGACCTTTCATGCCCGAGTTGGTGGAACACGCGGATCACATCGAGATTCGCTCTCCGATGCGCAGGGGCTTACGCCTGGCCTTCGCACTGCTTGCCCTGTTCCCGCTCTTGGCCCCCTACGAACTGCTCGTGCGCATCGACTGGCAGAGCCGCCTCGATCCATTCTTTCTGGTCGCAGCGTTCATCTCTATCGGCGCTGTCGCGCTGAGCGGGTTCCTGATCTTCGCGGCAGTCGCCGGGTTGAGTTCGCGCATGGCCTTCGATGCGACGCGGAAGACATTTACTTACTCGTCGGGGGCTCCGCTCGTGCGCAGGGCTACATCCGTGTATCCGATGTCCGCACTCAAACGTATCGACGTTGAGAGCCGTGAGTGGAGCGACAGTGCCCCTACGCATCATCTGAGGGTTCTCACTTCGGACGGCGAGGGGTTCGAGAGCGATTCATCTTGGTCGCGTAACGAGATCGAAGATATCAGGATCCGTGTCGATATGTTCTTGAAACGAACTTTGGAGGCATGGCCGTCTTCCTAACCCATCACTTCAGCCGACGCACAACCCGCGCGGCTGATTTGGACGTTAGCACCAAAACACTAAGGATATACCAACATGAAACAATGGTATGAAGAATTATTCGAAAACTACGGAATGAAATATGATAACGAGTGCTTCACTCAAGGCACCATTGGTGAGTGCGACTTTATTGAAAAAGAGATCAAGTATGATAAAAGCATCAGAATACTGGATATTGGGTGCGGAACAGGCAGACATGCAATTGAACTAACAAAAAGAGACTATACTGTTGTGGGGGTCGATCTTTCAGATTCGCAATTAAGACGAGCAAGAGAAAAAGCATCAATGCATAATCTGCAGATTTTTTTCCAAAAGCATGATGCCAGAAATCTTCCATTCTTACACGAATTTGACTTGGTCATCATGTTATGCGAAGGAGGATTTCCGCTGATGGAGACCGATGAAATGAATTATCAGATTCTCCGGAATGCCTCCAACGCCCTAGCACGCAAAGGGAAACTGATATTTACTACTCTAAATGCTCTATTTCCCCTGTTCCATTCCGTCAAAGATTTCCTTGATTCAAGCGCAAAGGAGGGGAACGCAAAATGCGGCAGCATTTCATTCGATCTGATGACCTTCAGAGAACACGCCACGATCCATGCAGAGGATGATCTTGGGAATAAAAAGGAACTCCATTGCAACGAAAGATATTATACGCCATCGGAAATAACCTGGTTGTTAAAAACCCTTGATTTCAATGCCATTGATATTTTCGGTGCGAAACTTGGTGCTTTTAGCCGGGACGACAAATTATCGAGTGAAGATTTTGAAATGTTAGTCATTGCAGAGAAAGGATTGTGAAATGCCAATACGCCAAGCAGCGGACGGGCTTTGGAATAGCCCGCCGCTGACAGGCTCGTTGGCCTATCAAAGGCTTGACATGTCTCATCGTCTGACGTACGATATGGCGTACGGTCAGAAATGGAGGTGAGATACAATGGTTACTTTGACAGCGACGGAAGCCAGAAAAAGACTCTACACCCTTGTCGATGATGTCGCAGAATCCCATGACCCAATCCAGATTGTTGGGAAACGAAATTCAGCGGTCCTCCTCTCTGAAGAGGATTGGCGGGCCGTCCAAGAGACACTCTATCTGTCGTCCATGCCAGGGATGCGGGAATCCATTCGCAAGGGTTTGAAAACCCCCGTTAAAGAGTGTGAAGAGGAGCTTGACTGGTGAGTCGGCGGCTGGTCTACACAAAACAGGCCAAAAAGGACGCCAAGAGACTCTCGCATTCAGGTTTGAAACCACAGGCCGAACACCTCCTCGCCATTCTCAGAGAGGACCCCTATCGCACTCCGCCCCCGTATGAGAGATTGGTTGGTGATCTGTCCGGCGCTTGCTCCAGGAGGATCAATATCCAGCATCGACTGGTCTACCAAATCCTTGATGATATCAAGACGATTAAAGTCATCCGCATGTGGACGCACCATGAATAGTAGCCGTTCTGGGCGAACATCCGCTTTGAGAAGGAAGCTCTTTCCGCTTCGCTCCATTCGCACCTCTCAAGCTGAGTGTTAGGCATGCCAGGTAATTTATTGAATGTACAAGACCCCTATGCTGCGGAAACGATTCATTTTGCCTTTATTAGCCGGTTCGATTTGTGGCGCGATCATCGGTGCGGCTGGCTTTGCGCTGGCCGAACGGGTTTTTGGTCGCGGCATAGGTATTCTCGGTAACTCGCCTACTTTTGCGGCATTTATTGGGGCAGTTTATTTGGGTACCTTCGGCGGAGTGCTGGGAGCCGTAATTGGCATATTGAACCTCACGGTAGCCAGGAGCGCAGTCTTCGGATTTGCATGCGGTTTGCTTCTCGCAATAGCGGAAATATGGAGAAGCGAAAGCAAATATTTCTATGAAGGCGGCTATTCTGATAGACAACAGTTTTTCAGTGACATCATTCTTTGGATGACATTGGTGTTGGGTCTTGGACTCGTAGCCGTGGCGATCGTAGTTCTGCAACGTAAACGGTTGGGCCGAGGGAAATGACTTGTATCGTGGGGCGTCGCGTAACCCGGCAACTGCACCCGATCGCTTGCGCGCCGGGTGATTTGCGTCGTTAGCCGGAGGTGAGGAAGGAACAGTGTATTTGGCGGCACCAAAATCTGACCACAGGGGCGCGGTTTTGGTCCTTCATTCGTGGTGGGGCCTCAACAGCTTCTTCCGCCGTCTGTGCGACCGGTTCGCGGCTAAGGGGTTTGTGGCGCTTGCGCCGGATCTTTACGACGGCAGGGTGGCCGGCACCGTGGCTGAAGCCAAGAAGCTCCGCGCCAAGGTAACCGCTTCCCGCAAAGAGCCCGCTTACAAGTACCTGATTCGCATGATCGGTGAATTGCGGAGAGAAGCGGGGGCGGATGACATCGCTGTTGTGGGTTTCTCCATGGGAGGGCACTGGGCTTACTGGCTCGCCCAACGTTCGGATCTCGCAATTGTTGCGACGGTGACTTTCTACGCTGCGCGCAGCGGGGACTACTCCCAGAGCCGATCCTCATTCCTGGCCCACTTTGCCGAGACCGACGAATGGGTTTCGCCCTCCAGCATCAGGAAACTGGAGAGAACCCTTTTGAAGGCCGGACTGGCGTTCGAGTGTCACACATACCCTCGCACAGGACACTGGTTCTTCGAGGAGGATCGTGCCGACGCGTTCAAGCCAGATGCCGCGGTGTTGGCGTGGACGCGAACGATTGACTTCTTGAAGCTAAAAATGGGCTAACACCCACTCCAGCCACGCGGGTTTCACGTCGGCTGATCTCGACGTTGGGCATACGGGTAACTGCATGCGAGTTGACAGCCTTGATCACTTAGTCCTGACCGTCAGAGATATCGACGCCACTGTGTCTTTCTATTCAAAAGTGTTGGGCGTGGAAACCATTACTTTCTGTGGCGGGCGTAAGGCCCTGTCTTTGGGCAAACAGCAAATCAACCTACATCAGCACGGAAAAGAATTTGAGCCGAAAGCTCAACAACCAACCCCTGGCTCGGCGGACTTGTGCTTTCTTACGTCAGTTCCATTAACCGATGTGGTGAACCACCTTGGCGCATGTGGGGTGGCGGTAATTGAAGGCCCTGTTCAACGAACCGGGGCCACAGGCCCGATTCTTTCGATTTATTTCCGCGACCCAGACATGAATCTGATCGAGGTTTCAAATCGTGTGCATGCCTAACCTTGAGGTCGAGAGGGTCTGGTCAAAAGCTGCCCTTTTGTCCAGCCCCTCACCTTAAACGTTCGACCATCAAGAATCATCAAGAATCATCTTGTCCTCATATAGCATTTATGCTATAATTCATCTATGAACTGGGCGATCACCTATTACAGCGAGTCCGTTCAGGCGGACATTCTTGCCTTACCGGCTGGCCTTCTTGCGCGTTACCTTCGATACGCCGACCGTATGGAAGTCTATGGGCCTGATCTGGGTATGCCTCACACGCGGGCAATGGGCGGGGGGCTGTTCGAATTGCGGCTAAGAGCTACAGAGGGGATTGCTCGTGTACTCTACTGCACGATGATCGGAAAGAGAATCATGATCCTGCACCAGTTCACGAAAAAGACCAAGAAGACACCGCCGAAGGAGCTTGGCATCGCTCGACGGCGTATGAAGGAGGTCAAAGATGCTGACACACAAAGAACTTAAGTCTCGTGCCCTGGCTCGAGGTGACGTGAGGGCTGAATTCGATAAGCTTGAAGAGGAGTTTGCTTTCCTTGATGAATTCCTCAAAGCCAGAGCGGCGGCAGGTATGAGTCAGGCGGAGATTGCCGATCGCATGGGCACAACCCAGTCCGCCGTTGCTCGCTTGGAATCGGGACGCGGCAAGCACTCTCCCTCGCTCGCCACATTGCGCAAATACGCGCGTGCTCTCGGCTATCGCGTCGATCTGCGACTCATTAAAGAAAAGGAGAATACAGAAGCACGGGGTCGAACCAGTCGCTGAACCGGATAGGCGGGAAAGGCGCCCGCCTCCCGGTAAGCTGTTCGTTGTCGAGGCCGCGCGGCCGCGACAATGCTGTGGATGATCATCCGCAGCATTGGTGTGTGAAGGCTCTTTAATCTGGTGAAAATGTATCGATAGATGAAGGAATATTTGTGCAAATGCCCTGTTCCTCAAATGCCGGCAAACAAGCAAGACGCAACGACAATGACTTGTTAACAATAATCGTAGTGATAGGATTCTACATCATCCATTGGGAAACGAGTGTTATGGTGAAATACTCCACTCTTGGCACATTGTCATTTATCGTGATTATTGCCATGTATGATCTGCTTATAAAACGGGTCAGTTTATTACGATTCATGTTTGGAATGAAAAAGCAGCCTCGTTGAGCGCGGGTGGACAGTTGCGGGACGGTAAGTGGCCTGAGAGTGTTGCGGTGGGGAGTGAATCATTTGTGACGATGACGAAGGAGAAGCTGGGGTTCAAGGCGATAGGGCGTGAGGTGGTTGGTGGGGATGGAGGTTATGTGCTCAGGGAACTTCCGGCTCCTTACAATGGCATTTTGAGGCATGAGAATGATGCTCTAAGGCCTGAAAACGCCTTGTTTTGGGGTGATAACCTTCGAATATCAACCGAGTAGCTTGGTCCGACCCGGATCCAACCGGATCCAATTCAGAGGAACAGCGAATCTTGTCTCTCCACGTCATGTTGATTGTACTCTTTGCCGCGTTGCTGCATGCCGCGTGGAACGCCTTCATCAAGTCAGGGGACAACAAGATTGTCGAGACCACCCTTCTTGTGACTGGTGCGGGTGTGATCGCCGCCGCGATCGTGCCTTTTGTGCCGGCGCCGGCACAAGCCAGCTGGCCATTCCTGGCGGCGTCCGTCGCCATTCACTGCGCTTACTTCAGCCTGGTCTCCCGCGCCTACCGGACGGGGGACTTGAGCTTTGCCTACCCGATGATGCGCGGCTCCGCCCCCTTGTTTACAGCGGTTCTGACCTTTTTCGTTGTCGGTGAACCGATTGGCGGCGGAGGCTGGTCGGGAATCCTCCTGCTGTGCGCGGGGATTCTGTGGCTCGCGCGCGACGGCTGGAGATCGGCCAACAGCCAGAAACACTCGTTGGCCTTTGCACTGCTCAACGCCGTTGTCATTGTTGCGTACACGATCGTGGATGGACTCGGAGTTCGTGCGTCCCAGCACGCCTGGAGCTACGTGCTCTGGTTGTTCTTTTTGAATATGTTTCCTCTCCTCGCTATCGGGTTGGCAACCAATGCCAGGGCGATCCTCTCTACGCCGGTCCAAGGGTGGCTTAAGGGATGTGCCGGCGGCCTATGCAGCGTCTGCGCCTACGGCCTGGCGCTCTGGGCCATGACACACGCGCCCATCGCGCTGGTGGCGGCGCTGCGTGAAACCTCCGTGCTTTTCGGCACGGCTCTCGGGGCGATCCTGTTGAAAGAACACTTTGGTCTTGGCCGCTGGCTCGCGGCGGCACTGATCACGGCAGGAGCCGTTGCAATGAAAGCCTTGTGAACCGCGGATTTCAGCGTCTCAGGACAATCAACTCAGAGACTTCTCGGGGATTCTCATGGAATACACGCCCATCAACTTAAAGGAAAAGCTCTCCAAATTCTCGGAACACTGGTCACCCAAGATCATCGCTCAGATGAACAACACTCATTTCAAGGTGGTGAAATTCAGCGGGGACTTTGTTTGGCATCGCCACGAGGACACCGATGAGGTGTTCATCGTCGTAGACGGCAACATGTCTATTCAGTTTCGCGATGGAAAGGTCGACTTGACCACCGGAGAAATGTTCGTTGTCCCCAGGGGATGGGAGCACAAACCGTTCGCCGAAAAAGAATGCCGCGTTTTGCTCGTGGAACCTGCAGGGACCGTCAACACCGGTAGCGCAGGCGGTCAGAGGACCGCGGCGGACAATGTGTGGATATAAGGCTTCATTCCGAAGGGGATGGAGCTTTCACCAAGCCCATCTCTCGCCGGATGCTTCTTTCAAGAGCTTCCGCTTCCCCGGGCTGAAGTCCTTTCCTCTTCGCGATCCTGTCCAGGTAAGCTCTTTCCGCCGGCGTGATCTCTTTTGTCGCCAGCAGGCTTAGGCGCAAGAGCTCGGAATACAGCTCATGAGGCGCGTCTTCCTTGATTGCCAGGGAAAACTCCAGACAGCTCTGGGGCCTCTTGGCCTGATCCTTATCGAGGGCCTTCAAGATAGCGGCTTTGATCCTGGGACGAATGGTCCCCACTTCATCAAGCATTCTTTCCGGATCCTCGAGAGATCCCTCCATGTGATATTCCAGGAGATCCGTGAGTCTCTTTCTCTCACCCGTAGGCCACTGGCCGGTGAGCATGAAGAAGAACGTCACGCCAAGCGAATAGATGTCCGAGCGGGAATCCACGTCTTCATTCAGGAGCTGCTCAGGGGACATGAACTGAAGCGTTCCGCCGGGAAGCGAATCTCCCCTCATCTTCTTGCCGGAAGCCAGCATGAAAGAGAGCCCGAAGTCCACGATCTTGACCCTCCCCTGTGGATCGAGGAGGATATTGGAAGGCTTGATGTCTCCGTGGATGATATTGTACTTGTGCGCAAACCCGATCCCCTCCAGCACCTGGAGAAAGATGTGGATCCCTCGCTCTACGGATAGAGCGCCTTTTTCCTGTCTCTTTTCTCTGACGGCTTTTGCTTTCTTGACAATTTTCTCCAAGTCCGTGCCCTGAACATGCTGCATGACCAGACAGGGAACCCCTTGATAGATAAACGCTCTGAACACCTGGACCACGTGGGGGTTGTCAAGGTTTGCCTGGATCTTAGCCTCTCTCAGGAACTGATTCCTGTACTCCTGCTTCTGAGAAAAAGGGGGAGAAAGCGCTTTAATGATGACCTTTCGCTTGAGAACAAGGTCTCTTGCAAGATAGAGCTCGCCCATCCCGCCTCTCTCAAGGCGCTGCCCAACAATGTAATCCTCGATTTGCTGTCCTGGGTGGAATTCGGGTTTAGGCAACTCAGGTTCCCCCTCTCGTTGTTTTGAGCGATTATATCAAGAGAAACCTGAAACCTTCAATGGGGATTCAACCCCGGAGAGGGGGGCGCGAAATGGGGTTGACACCGGCGGGTGATTGTTTTAGGGTGAGTCAAAATATTGCAGGCCGAAGCCCGCAGAGCGTGATCTCCTGTCACTTCAGCAGAACGATTTGAACCACGAAGGTCCCCGTATCACGAAGATACCCGCATTCGTGGTTTTTTTTCACCCGGGGGAGACGAAACTCCACCGGACAGAAGGAGCACCTCATGCACATGGCGGATGCCCTGATCTCCCCTGCCGTGGGCGGCACCCTGTGGGCGGCCACAGCAGGACTGATCGGCTACAGTTCCAGAAAAGTCAAACAGGACATGGATGACCGCAGAATCCCTCTCATGGGGGTTTTGGGCGCCTTTATCTTTGCCGTTCAGATGATCAACTTCACCATCCCGGGCACCGGCTCCAGCGGCCACCTGGGAGGAGGCATGATCCTTGCCATCCTGCTCGGGCCTGCAGCCGCCTTTCTCACCCTTGCCTCGGTGCTCACGGTCCAGGCTCTTTTTTTCGCGGATGGAGGGCTTTTGGCCTTGGGATGCAACATTTTTAATCTGGGATTTTTTCCCTGTTTTGTAGCCTACCCTCTGATCTACAGGCCAGTCGTGCGAGGCAAGGTCAGCCAGAGACGCCTTGTGATCGGAGCCACCCTGTCCGCTGTGCTGGGCCTTCAACTCGGTGCTCTGGGGGTTGTCTTCGAGACTTTTTTTTCAGGCATTTCCGATCTTCCTTTCATCACCTTCCTTCTGATGATGCAACCCATCCATCTCGCCATCGGCATTGTGGAAGGTCTTGTCACCGCTGCGGTCGTTGTGTTTGTGTGGAAGGCCAAACCGGAGACCCTGGAATTGAGCGGTGCTTTGAAGCCCGGAGGAACCTCTTCTTTCAAAAGGGTTCTGGCTGGACTGCTCATGGCGGCGGCGATGGCGGGCGGTTTCATCTCCTGGTTTGCTTCAACTCACCCGGACGGTTTGGAATGGTCCATTTCCAGAAGCGCCGGCCAAGAAGAGCTTGAGCCACCGAAAAGCGGCCTTTACAGCTGGCTTGCAGACCTCCAGGAAAAGACCGCTTTTCTGCCTGACTACGGCTTCAGGGGATCCAAGAAGGAAGAGGCAGGAGACGCGTGGCCTGCCGTGGACCCCGCCACCAGTCTCTCCGGCCTGCTTGGAGGCGCTTTGACCCTGATCGCCCTGGTTCTGATCGGCGTTCTCCTGAAAAGAAGAAAGAAACACCATGTCCAACATTGAGTCCACCTTCTTTGACATCGGCACCATGGATACGATTTCCAGGCAGGACACCTTCGTCCATCGCTTGGACCCTCGAATCAAGGTGCTCACGACGCTGGTTTTCATCGTGTGTGTGGTCTCTTTCGGAAAGCATGACATCTCTGCCCTCGTTCCCTTTCTGGTCTACCCTCTTTTCCTGGTGGTCCTCGGGGACTTACCTGTAGCCTATCTCCTGAGAAAATTGACCTTCGCCGCTCCTTTCGCGGTCCTCATCGGGATATTCAATCCCCTCCTTGATCGGGAGGTGCTCCTCCAGATCGGGGCGGTCGGCATCTCGGGAGGATGGGTCTCCTTTATGTCGATCCTGCTGCGCTTCACGATGACCGTGGGAGCCGCCTTGATTCTCATTGCGACCACAGGCTACCACTCGGTGTGCATGGCCCTGGAGAAGATGGGGGTCCCCCAGGTCTTCGTGGTTCAGCTCCTTTTCCTTTACCGGTATCTCTTTGTTCTGGTCGACGAGGCTTCCCGAATGGTCAGAGCCCGCTCCCTTCGCTCCTTTCAGGGCAAAGGATTGGGTATGAGGGTGTTCGGCTCCATGGCCGGGCACCTGCTGTTGCGCACCATGGGTCGTGCGCAGCGGATTCACCTGGCCATGCTCTGCAGGGGTTTTGAAGGCACCATCCGGCCTTTTCACCCTATGAGAGTCCGTGGGTGGGAGGTGATGTTCCTTCTCGGGTGGTCGGTCCTTTTCGTTATGATGCGCCTCTACAATGGGCCTCGGCTTCTCGGCACATGGATCCAGGGGTTTATCTCATGAGTCACCACATCGTTGAAGTCAAGGATCTCAGGTACACCTATCCGGACGGGACGCCTGCCCTTCAAGGGATGAGTTTTCGCGTGGTGCACGGGGAATCGGTTGCGATTGTGGGTGCAAACGGAGCGGGAAAATCGACCCTTCTCCTGCATCTGAACGGGTATCTGGCACCCAAGGGAGGGGAAATCCGCATCGGGGACTATCCGCTGACCAAGAAAACACTGCAGACGGTTCGACGCACGGTGGGAATGGTCTTCCAGGACCCGGACGATCAGCTCTTCATGCCTACCGTCTATGATGACGTGGCCTTCGGCCCTTTGAACCTGGGGCTTCCCACCGCAGAAGTGGAGAGCCGGGTGCTCAACGCCCTTTCCGTGGTGGATACGCTCCATCTGAAGAGCCGCCCCCCATACAAGCTCTCAAGAGGAGAGAAACGCGCCGTTGCCATTGCCTCGGTTCTGTCCATGTCTCCCGACATCCTGGTGATGGATGAACCCACCTCCGACCTGGATCCAAGGGCAAGGCGAAAACTCATCGAACTCCTGAAGACCTTCAAGCACACCAAAATCATCGCCACCCACGATCTGGACATGGTCGTCGACCTGTGCGAGCGCACCATCGTGATCTACAACGGCCGTGTCACTGCCGACGGCCCCACGCTCGAGATTTTCGAGAATCAAGCCGTTCTCGCCGAAAGCCACCTTGAGAAACCCCTGGGGATGCAAGGCTGCCCGGTGTGCGGGAACTCTGTGCAACAGTTTAGCTCTTTGAAATAAACACAGAAAAAGGCCACGGGGGCCCCTCCAAAAACAGAACAACGAAGACGCCACACCTCAGAGGCAAGCTCCAGGTCATGGGTGAGGCGGGCGGAGGGCTACCGGGGTACTCGCCATGTCATACCCAGCTGACAGGTGCCGGTGAAACCCTGGTCGCCTTCGGCGCCGCCAGAGGCGGGTAAACCTCGCCGCCCGCCTTCGCTGCCCCTTATCTGCAGAGTCTTTCCCGCACACTCTTCATTTTCTGTTTTTGGAGGGACTCCCGTGGCCTGAGCCATCCATTTCAAAGAGCTAAACGGTTACAACGCTGCGGGCTCTGCGAGAGGCCCGCTGTCTCAGTAGCTCTCCTTCAAGAATCCTCGGACCTCGGCGTACTTGTCCGGAGCCACCACCAGGAGATGGTCTTCGATTCTTCCTTCATCCATGTATTCGCTCAGAAAGAATTCCTTTCCGTCCATCTTGTACATTTTACCGCCTGCGGCTTCGAGGATCACAGCTGCCGCAGCCAGATCCTTGTAGGACTCGCTCCCTAGAACGGCCGCCTCAGCGCGCCCCATGGCCACGTAGCAGATGTGGGCGGCCGTGCAGCCCAGGGACCGGATCTTGCCAGGGAAACGGCATTGATACCGCTGGTGAAACCGCGAGTAGGTCAAGAGGAGGCTTTCATCGTTGATCTCTTCTTGAGAGGAAACATGGATCTGCTTCTGTCCCCACATGGCCTTGTGCCCGGCCTGGGCGCGGAAAAGATCTCCTGTGACCGGCAGATGAAAAATGCCGAACACGGGCCAGTAGTTCTCGAAAAGCGCAACCGACGTTCCCCACACCGGGATTCCTGCCTGAAAGTTGGCGACCCCGTCCAGAGGATCGTAGATCCACAGGTACCTCTTTGCCCCGTGAGTGTACCCATCGTCGCCCCGGTCGCTCTTGTAGACCTTGTGATCCGGAAAACGGGCAAAAAGCTGGTCCTGAAAGAATTCTCTCAGTTGAAGCTCCGCCTCGGTCACGAGCCCTTCATCGAATTTCACGTCCTTTTGCCCTTTGCCGTAAAAGGACAGGGCTTTTTCTCCGCAATGGTGGATCACGTCGATCGCGAACTTCAACAGATCGTCGATTTTCTCATGTCCCGAACTCACTTTTTCCTTTCCTCGCTTTGTTGTCACGGCTTTCCCTCTCTCATCAGGTTCATTCATAGATGCTCAGAATCTTCCCATCCTGTGCAAGTAATGATAAACGACGATTCCAGCGGCAGTGGAGAGATTCAAACTCCGAACCTTTCCCCAAATGGGAATTCGGTAACACGCATACGCCTCCCTGATGGACAGGGGAAGACCGACCGTCTCCTTGCCGAAGAGCAGATAATCGCCTTGATGAACTTCAGCTTTCGGATAGTCCTCAGACGCATGGCTGCTGAAGGCGATCAGCCGCCCCTCTTTCTTGCTCGCCAGAAATGCTTCAAAGCTCTCGTGATAACACAGGTCTATCTCAGACCAGTAATCAAGCCCCGCCCGCTTCAAGTGCTTGTCGTCCACCTTGAAACCCAGAGGGTGAATCAGGTGTAGGCGAAGTTCCGCAGCCCCGCACAACCTGGCTATGTTGCCCGCGTTTGCCGGGATCTCGGGCTGATGCAGAACCACATGGAGATACGGACTCATTCGTATCATGAGGAGGCTTTACGGCCTTCAAGAAATTCCTTGATCTCCTGCATGATGGGGCCGTCCTTTCGCCACATGCTGCAGCTGTTCAACAGATAGGACAGTCCCTCAATCTCCTCCAAAGAGCCGGGCGGCGGCTCGGGCTTTCTCATCTTGTGAGTCCAGTACCCGTGGAGCGCCTCCTGCACCATGACGGTCAGGAGATGGGTCAAGTGAGCACACCCTTCCACTCCTCCGATGAGCTTGTGGACTTTTTCTCCGAATCCGCTCTTGATCTTGAATCCGATGATTTTCTTGACGCTCTCGCGGGTGGTGACGCAGAGCGGCATAGGGATATGCGGCATCTCCGCTTCCGCGTCGAGGATCCGCAGCGGGAGCCCCCCGATCAGAAGGCGTATGATCATGTGATGGACCACGCCTTTCTCCCTCCTCTGACCCGAAAGCTCGTAGATGGGCCTGAAGCGTTCATCCCTCAAGATGCCCTCCACGACCACCTTGTTGTCATCCAGAGCATAGGTGCTCATGTCCAGAACTCTCTGGTGAACTCGGTTTTGCTTTTTGATTGTTTCACCCAGCTTCATCGCATTGCTGTTTCCTTTTTTTGTGCTGACTTTCTCTTTCACCCCCCAACTCGACACCCCGGCGTCTATCGAAAACCCTTAGGTTCGCGGGCTCCTCAAAAACGGCCAGATGCAAGGCGGCCGAAACCCCGAGGATTGAGGCGTACATTCCAGTACGTCGCAACGACGAGGGGTGAGGGCAACGCCGTAGATGGGCGTTTTTCAGGAGCCCACTAAAAGGGACGGAGAGAGCCGCAGTCCGGACACTGCCAGTTGACTCCGCTGCACGTGAACCCCCACAGGTTCTCCTCCATGCAGGTGTTGCAGATCTGGAAACCGCAGGAGCAGGTCCAGCAAAAAGGCTGCTCCTTCCCGCAGCAGCTACACCGGTAAGACTCTTTTCTCCGCTCTTTTCTTTGACGGGGTTTCTGTTCCATGAACCGACCTGGAACGCACTCAGACAGCCAACTCCATCATCGGCAGCACGCAGGCCTGGTCGCTGACCAGGACCCTGGCCCTGAGTCCTGACAGGGCCTTCTTCGAAGCCTGAATCGCCTTTTCGGGATGATTGTTCGTCTCGCTCAAGTGGGCCAGGACAACCGTATTCAACGCATGATGACAGAGCGTCTTCAACAATCCCCCGGCCTGCTCATTGGAGAGGTGTCCCTCAGGCCCCTTGATCCGCCGCTTGAGCTCCAGCGGATAAGGCCCTTCCTCCAGCATTCTCTCATCGTGGTTGAACTCCAGGACCAGGGCATGGCACCCTCGAAGCCGGTCCTCGACCACAGGGGTGCTCCGCCCGAGATCCGTGATGATCCCCAGTCTTGCTCCGTCCGTGTGAACCACGAGCCCCACCGGGTCCGCTGCATCATGGCACTTGGTGAAAGTCTCAATGCACAGACCGTGAAGGGTGATCGGATAACCCGTTTGGAATACGACAGGCTTTGAAAGGTTCCCCAGGGTTTTCAATGCCCTTTTCAAGGTCAACCGATTGGCGTAAACGGGCAGGTCGAAGCGCCGCGCCAGGGGGCCGGCGCCGCGGATGTGATCTATGTGCTCGTGGGTCAGGAGGATGGCGTCCAGTCCAGCCGGGTCGATCCCGGCCTTTTCCATTCTCCGGACCAGTTCCTCGCCGCTCAACCCTGCATCAATCAAGACCCGCGCTTCTGCGGCTTCCACATAACACGCATTCCCGCTGCTTCCCGAGGCAAGAACCGCAAATCGCAATGATCCTGCTTTCAATATCGCACCCAGTCTAGAAAAATCAGGTTCAGAAATCCAAAATTCCAAATATCCAAAACATGCCGTTCGAAGAGCGCAGCGTTTCTGTTTTTGTCATTGGAATTTTGGTCATTTGGGACTTGTTTCGGATTTCGAATTTCGTGCTTCGGATTTACAGTCCCTCAAGAACCCCGCGAAGCTCTTTACGCAACTTGTAGCACGAATGAACCCGGTGCTGATTACTTTACTCCGCTGTGGCCGAACCCTCCCTCCCCTCTCGTGGTGGTCTCGAGCCGGTCCACTTCCAGGATCACTGCACGGGCAACACGGGTAACGACCATCTGGGCAATGCGATCGCCCCTCCTGATCACAAAGGGGGCCTTGCCCCAGTTGATGAGAACGAGGCCGATTTCGCCCCGGTAATCCGAATCGACCGTGCCGGGCGAGTTGACCATCCCGACACCGTGCCTCAGGGCCAGCCCGCTTCTGGGCCGAACCTGCGCCTCATAGCCCGGAGGAAGAGAGATGGCCAGCCCGGTTGGAACCAATCGGATGTCGCCCGGATGAAGGGTTAGTTCCCCGGGAACGGCAGCCCGCAAATCCAGGCCCGAAGAACCCGCCGTTTCGTAGGAAGGCAGGGCCATGTCCTGATTTCCCTCGAGGCGCATCACCCTGAGGGTCACATGGTCCGGAGAGTCACTCATCCCTTTCTCCCAAGAAGACCAGCCTCTATCCGAAGGAGACGTTCTTGAAGTCCAGATTCTCTTTTTCCAGGGGGCCTAGCGTGACCAGGGAAACCGAATTTTTTTCAAAGGCCTGAACCGCGACTTCCACCACCTGATCCACCGTGACCTTCTGGAGATCCGCGACCACCTCGTCGTAGGAGATGTACCGGCCGAAGATCCCCTCGTTCTTTGCAAGGCGGATCATTCGGGCATCCGTGTTTTCGGAACCCAGCAAAATCCCTCCGATGAGGTGCTCCAGGGTGGCGTCCAGGTCGGACCTGGAAACGTCTCCTTTCTGGATCTTCCTGATCTCCTTCTTGATCACTTTAAGCGCCCGGTTCACCTCCTTGGGATCCGTGGCCACATAGATGCCGAGCATGCCGGCATCGATGTAAGACGACACAAAGGAAAAAACATTGTAGGCCAGACCTCTTTTCTCCCGGATCTCCTGGAAAAGCCGCGAACTCATGTTGCCGCCGAGGATGGCGTTCAGCACGGCCCCGGCAAACCGAAGCTCGCTGGACAGATGCGGGCCGTTGCCTCCCAGACAGAGGTGGACCTGTTCGAGATCCTTGGGGTGGCACGAGACGCCGAAATGACCGCTCGGAGCCGTGCGCACCGGAGCCTCGGTCGCCGCGGGAAGCGACTCGAAGAGAGGGGCCAGGTACCGGACGAGACCGTCGTGATCCACATTGCCGGCAGCCGCCACAATGATCCGGCCGGGCGTGTAGAAACGCCGAATGTGGCCAAGAACCGTCTGCTTGTTCATGGAGGCAACCGTTGCCGGCGTGCCCATGATGGGCATTCCCAGCGGGTGATTCAACCAGAAAAATCCATTGAACAGCACATGGACCTGCTCATCCGGAGTATCCTCCAGCATGTTGATCTCCTGGAGGATCACCTGCCTCTCCCTGCTCATGTCCTGGGGATCGAAGAGGGAATTGAGGAATATGTCGGAGAGGATATCGGCAAGCCTCTCAAGGTGTTTGTTGAGCACCCGGGAGTGGAAGCAAGTGGACTCCGCGCCTGTGAAGGCGTTGGAAAACCCTCCGATGGCGTCCAGTTCCTTAGCGATCTGCAGGCTGTTCCGCGTGCGGGTCCCCTTGAACGTCATGTGCTCGATGAAGTGGGAGATCCCGTTGTCCTCTTCCCCTTCATCCCTGGAGCCCACGTTCACCCAGATGCCCAGAGACACGGAACGGAAATGCTCCAGCCTTTCAGAGACGATCCGGATCCCGTTTTTCAGAACCGTCTTATGATACATCGCTCAGGCTTTCACCCAGCGCGGCTTTCCGGGACAGGGCAATTCTTCCATTTTTGTCGATGTCCAGGACTTTGACCAAGACCTCATCTCCCTCTCTCAGGATGTCCGTGACCTTGTTCACCCGCTCTTTGTCCAGCTGGGAGATGTGAATCAGGCCGTCGGTCCCGGGCAGGATCTCGACGAAGGCGCCGAAGTCCATGATCTTCCTGACCTTGCCCTTGTACAATTTGCCCACTTCGGCTTCCTGAACAACCCTGCCGACCATCTCGATCGCTATCTTTGACAGGTCTCCGTCAGGAGAGGCGATCATCACCCGGCCCTCGTCGTCCACGTCGATCTTGGAATCCGTGGCCGCGCTGATTTCCTTGATGACCTTGCCGCCCGGCCCGATCAGCAGCCGAACTTTGTCAGGTTTGATCTGGAGGATGGTGATCACGGGCGCATACTGGGAAACCTGGGCCCTCGGCTTGTTGATGGCGTCCTTCATCTTGTCCAGGATGTGGAGCCTTGCCTGTCTGGCCTGCTCCAGGGCGGTTTGCATGACCTCGCGCGTGACCCCGTCGATCTTGATGTCCATTTGAAGACCCGTGATACCGCCCGCGGTCCCGGTCACTTTGAAATCCATATCCCCGTAATGGTCTTCGTCGCCGATAATGTCCGTCAGAACGGCCGTCCTGCGGCCGTCAGAAATCAGGCCCATGGCCACGCCGGCCACCGGTTCCTTGATGGGCACGCCTGCATCCATCAGGGACAGGGAGCCTCCGCACACGCTCGCCATGGACGACGAGCCGTTGGATTCCAGAATCTCGGAAACCACCCGAATCGTGTACTGGAACTCTTCCTTGGGAGGAAGCACCGGCATCAGGCTTCTGTGGGCCAGCGCTCCGTGGCCGATGTCCCTGCGGCTGGGGCCTCCTAATCTTTTGGCCTCCCCGACCGAATAGGGGGGAAAATTGTAGTGCAACAGGAAGCGCTTGAATCGGACGCCGTAAATCGTCTCCATCCTCTGTTCGTCCATCTCCGTCCCCAGGGTGGTCAGCACGAGCGCTTGAGTCTCCCCTCTGGTGAAAAGGGCGGAGCCGTGAACGCGAGGAAGCACCCCGACTATGCACTCGATGGGTCTCACCTCGGTGAAGCTCCGGCCGTCGATTCGCCTCCCCTCTTCCAGGATCATTCGGCGAACCAGGGCTCTCTCGATCTCCGCGAGCATCTCCTTGATTTCCGATTCCCTTCCTTCGTACTCCGTTGCCAGGGCTTTCAGAGTCTTGGTCGCGGCATCGTCTCTTTTGTCCTGTCTTTCCTTTTTGTCGGCAGTGGTCGAGGCCTCCTGCAGAAGGGGAAGAGCCAGTTCCTTGATTTTCGCTTCCAGAGCCGCGTCTCTCGGGGCAGGAGCAATGTCTCTCTTGGGTTTTCCGACCGCCCTGCGGATCTCCTCCTGCATGTCGAGGAGGGGCTGCAGTGCTTGATGGCCGAAAAAGACCGCATCAATCATGTCCGATTCGGAGACGAAGTTTCCGCCCCCTTCCACCATGACCACGGCGGACCGCGTCCCTGCCACAATCAGCTGGATATCGCTTTCCTCCTGCTCGGAAAGCGTGGGGTTCGCCACCAGTTTTCCCCCTACCCTTCCCACCCGGACCGCTCCCACCGGTCCGCGGAAAGGGATGTCCGACACCTCGAGGGCTGCAGAGGCCCCCACAAGCGCGAGCACATCCGCCTCGTTCTCCCGGTCCGTAGAGAGCACGGTGGCAATGATCTGGGTTTCGTAATAGTAGTTGTCCGGGAAAAGGGGTCTTAGCGGCCGGTCAATAAGCCTGGACACCAGCGTCTCCCTTTCGCTCGGCCTCCCCATGTCCCTTCGAAAATAGTTGCCGGGAATCCTCCCCCCTGCATAGGACATCTCCTGGTACTCGACCGTCAGAGGTAGAAAATCCACGCCTTCCCTGAGTTCATTGGTTGCCACCGCGGTGACCAGCACCACGGTCTCGCCCAGGGTAACCACGGCAGAGCCACTGGCCTGTTTGGCGATCCGGCCAGTTTCTATATGCATCATCTGCCCATTCATTTCCCTTGATGCACTCTTGATCATGTGTACTTCCATCCTTTCAATGAAGTGAGACAAAAGATCCTTCGGCCCGGGCCTGCTTCAGGATCGTCCTCTCTGATGAACCGGTCCTACTTCCTCAGGCCGAGTTCTTTGATAACGGATAAATATCTTTTCTCGTCCGTTCTCCGCAGATAGTTGAGCAGCCGTCTCCTCTGACCGACCAGTTTCAACAACCCTCTTCGAGAATGGTGATCCTTCTTGTGGGTCTTGAAATGCTCCGTCAGCATGTTGATGCGATTGCTCAGAATGGCCACCTGGACCTCCGGAGAACCCGTGTCTTTTTCATGCAGCTTGAATTGATCGATGATCTCTTTCTTTGCTTCCGCTTTGAGCACCACGTTGCATACCTCCTTTAGATTAGAAACCTGCCGAGTTTTGTTTTGAACCTACGCGCCCTCAGACAAAGACTCGCGAAACGCGGAGGCGACCTTTTGCCCCGGGCTCGAAACGCACAAGAGCTACCAGATCCGCGCCGTTCACGAGTTTCACGTCTTCCTGAGGGAAAGGCGCTTTCTTACCCAGTTCCTCCCATGCGGGCTGGTACCCTCTTCGCACCCGGAGGGCGGTGTTTTCATCCACCTCCACTTCCGTGAAGTGGGGCAACGCATTCCGCAAAGGGATGATCTTTCCTTTCACCGTCTCTGCGGCGGCTCCCATGGCTCCGGAGCCCAGAGCGTCCTCCACCCGATAAGGCCCGATGGCCGTCCGCCTGAGGGCTTTGAGGTGAGCCCCCACCTCCAGCGCCTTTCCCAGGTCCGCGGCGAGGGTGCGGACATAGGTCCCTGAAGAGCAAACCACCCTGAAGGTCACATCAGGGAGATCCAGCGACAGGATGGTCCATTCCATGATCCTCACCCGCCGCTTCTCCAGGTTCACCGGCAATCCTTTTCGCGCCAGCGCATAGGCCCTCTTCCCCTGCACCTTCAGAGCCGAGAACGACGGGGGGGTCTGCTCCGTCTCACCCACAAAGGCTTTGGCTCTTTCCCTGACAAGCTCCGGATCGAGCTTCGGAACGGTCTTTACGTTCGTCACCCGACCTGTTCGGTCCAGGGTGTCGGTTTCAGTCCCAAGGGTCAGGGTTCCGTAGTACGTTTTGTCCCCGGCCATGAGATAGGGGGAGAGCTTTGTCCCCTGCCCGATCAGAACCAGCAGCAAGCCGGTCGCAAAGGGATCGAGCGTTCCGGCATGACCGACCTTGCTGACTTGAAGGAGCTTCTTGACTTCCCTCACGACACTGGAGGAGGTCTCGCCCTCTTCCTTGTCCACGATCAGCACGCCGTCACAGGGTTCAACCACGCCTCCCCTCTACGTCCCAGGACCGGAAGATTCTTCCGTCCTCAGCCTCTGAAAGAGTTTCTCCATGTGGTCCCCCTCGGCTAGCGACGGGTCATGCCTGAAGACGATCTCCGGAATGTACTTGAGATCCATGCGGAGGCCGATTTCTCGCTTGATGAATCCCGTGGCGCTCTCCAGCCCCTTCTGCGCTTCCGTGATCTCCTGCTCATTCCCGATCAGGCTATAGAACGCCTTGGCGTACCGGAGATCTTTGCTGACGACGATTCCCGTCACCGTTACCTTCTTTACTCTCGGATCCTTGACCCTGGTCATCAGCAGATCGGCAATCTCTCTGAGGATCAGGTCACCGACCCTGTTGGCTCTTCTGCCCGGCAACATCCGCGTCTCTCTCTACCCTAATGCAGGCCCACGGCTGCAGCGAAAGCCTACAAGTTTATGACTTCTGTTTCCACATTAACGATTTCAGCCAAGTACATGGATTCGATGAATTCCAGGATGTTACTGAGCGACGAATCCATGTGACGCCGGTCATTGCCTACCGTGGTGACCCCGATTTCGATCCTCTGCCAGTTGTCGTTGGAGCCCACCTCCGCCACCGCGGCGTTGAACTTGTGTTTCACCCTGTCCACCATGCTCCGAACGATCTTCCGCTTGCCCTTGAGCGAGTGGTTGTCCTGGATCCGGAATTCGATTTTCAGGGTGCCCACGACCATGAATCAGAGCTCCGGCCTGACCTCTTCGACCTGGAACACTTCAAAGACATCCCCGGGTTTGATGTCCTGAAAGTTCTCGAGAGTGATGCCGCACTCATAACCCGTCTGCACTTCCTTCACGTCGTCCTTGAAGCGCCGCAGGGAGGCGATCTTTCCTTCAAAGACCACCACCTCATCCCTCAGCAGGCGCGTCCTGGCGTTTCTCTCCACTCGGCCATCGGTCACAGAGCAGCCGGCCACCGTCCCGATCTTGGGAATGTGAAACACCTCTTTGACCGTCGCCCGGCCCATGAAACTCTCCTTGAAAACCGGCGCCAGGAGTCCGGCCATGGCCAGCTTAATGTCCTGAATCAAGTTGTAGATGACGTCATAGTATCGGATGTCCACCTTTTCCTTTTCAGCGAGTTCCGTCACCCGGGGGTTGGCCCGAACATTGAAGCCGATGATGATCGCCCCGGAAGCCGAGGCCAGCATAACGTCCGTTTCCGAGATGGCGCCTGTGGAGGAGTGGATGATTTTGAGTTTGACCTCCTCGGAGATCAGCTTGGCAAGGGAGTCCGAGATCGCCTCAATGGATCCCTGCACGTCCGCCTTCATGACGAGGTTGAGATCCTTGACCTCTCCCTCTTTGATCTTCTGGAAGAGATCATCCAGGCTGACAATTCCCCGTTTCTCTCCCTCCCACTTCTTGGACTGGGTCAGGCGATATTCGATCACCTCTTTGGCCGTCTTCTCATCCGGTACGGCGATGAACTCGTCCCCTGCCATGGGCACTCCCGAGATACCGTAGACCTCCACCGGCATCGAAGGGGTCGCGACGATCATCCGCTTGCCCCTGTTGTTGAGCATGGCCCGAACCTTGCCGAAGTGCTCCCCGCAGATGAAGAAGCTGCCCTGCTTGAGGGTTCCGCTTCGAATCAGGACCGTGGCCACAGGCCCTCGGTTCTTGTCAAGCTTGGCTTCGATCACTGTGCCTCTGGCGGGCTTCTCCGGATTGGCCTTGAGTTCCAGCACCTCGGCCTGGAGAAGAATCAGTTCGAGGAGTTCATCCACGCCCTCACCCGTCTTGGCCGATATGCTTCCGAAAATGGTCTGTCCCCCCCATTCCTCGGGCGCCAGTCCCAGCTCGGCCAGCTCCCTGCGGACTCTCTCCACATTGGCCTCGGGTTTGTCGATTTTGTTGATCGCCACCACAATGGGAATGTTGGCGGCCCGACCGTGATTGATCGCCTCTTTGGTTTGGGGCATGACCCCGTCATCGGCTGCCACAACCAGCACGATGATGTCCGTCACTTTAGCTCCCCGGGCTCTCATGGCGGTGAACGCTTCGTGCCCCGGCGTGTCCAGGAAAACAATGTCTCCCCCCTCGCGCTCCACGTAGTACGCCCCGATGTGCTGCGTGATGCCCCCGGACTCGCCCGCAATGATGTTGGACTTCCGAATGTAATCGAGCAGGGAGGTCTTCCCGTGATCCACATGACCCATGATGGTCACCACCGGAGGTCGCGCCTTCAACTCCTCCGGCTTGTCCTGCACTTCCGTGAGGCTCTCTTCGAAATCAAAACGGGCCGCTTCCAGTTCGAACCCGAAGTCATCGCCCAGGAGCGAAGCCGTCTCATAGTCGATCGTCTGGTTGATGTTGGCCACCATGCCCAGCGCCATCAACTTCCGAATGAGCTCCGCCGCCTTGACGCTCATGGCCTTGGCCAGGTCGGCGACCGTCACTTTTTCCGGGACCTTGATCTTTCGCTTGGCCGGTTTCGGCGCCACGAGTTCCGGCTGCTTCATTCTTTTGGGGGCCTCTTTGCCCGGGAGTTCCTTTTTCTTGCGTTTGATCAGGCGGCCTTCATAGAGATCCGCTCTCTCAAAAACCTCGAATTTGCGAAGGCGAATAACGCTCCGAGGGGTCTCCTCTTCGCGCGCCACACCCTTTTTCTCCTTCCTCTTCTTTCCTCTTCTCTCCTTTTCTTCCTCAGGAACCGCCGCCTCGGCGTCCAAGGCAGGAGCCTTAAAAGAGACCTTCTCCTCAACAGGAGCGGCCGCTTCTCTCTTCTTCTCGAAAACCGGTCTGAGAGGGCTCTCCTCGGCTCTCCGGATGATCTTGGCCGGCAGATCCAGCTTTTTCTTCTTCGGTTTCTTGAGCTTGTCTTTGATCTTCTCTTTATCCAAGACCTTGGATATGGGGGTCTCTATCGCTTCTTCTGCCTTCATCGGTTCCACAGTCACGTCTTGTTCCGCCGCAGCGGCGGGCTCCCTCTCCACTCTCCTCTCCTCCTTTGTCTCAACGACAGGCTCCACTTCCGCTTCTTCTGCAGGCTCCTCTCCAACAGCCTCCTCGACGACCGCCTCCTTTGCCCCACGACGACCCTTGGCCGCAGGCGCTCGCGCTGCTGCTGCGGGCCTCTCTTCCACAGGAGCTTTCGGCACCTCCGCCGACGGGGCTTTGAGAGCCGCTTCCATCTTCTCGGGGACCTTTTCCGCCTCGACGGTGACGGTTTTCTTGCGACGACGAATGACCGTGGGCCGGATCCTTTTCTCCTCAATCACTTCCGAAACCACGCCGAGTGCTACTTCCCGGGCCTTTGCCACCACCTCCTCGTCGAGCGTGCTCATGTAGTTTTTGACAGAGATTCCCCCTGCCTTGAGCTTCTCCACAAGCTCTTTGCTATCCATGCTCAACTCTTTGGCCAACTCATAGACCCTGACTTTCGCCATTGACACCCCCAAGATCCTTTGGATTCTCAACCCCCACAACCCTCTTGTTGTTCTGCACTCATCCGGCCTTTTTCCTTTGCTCGCGAGGAACCCGGAAAACGGTCTCCACGCGTTTGCGGTTCATCAGCGCCTCGACGCACGATGGGGCCCTGCACGCATAAGCCCCTCTGCCGAGCTCATGACCGGAATCATCCCTGAGCAACCCCCTATCCCGGCTGAGAACGAAACGAAGCATTTCCTTTTTGCTCCGCTTGGCCCCGCAGGACACACAGGTCCTCACAGGCACATGCCCTCTACCCCTGCTCATCCGCGCTCTTTTCCTCGGCAAGCTCCTCCGTCGTCTCCGGGCCCTCTTCTGCAGCGGCAACTTCTGCGTCTGCGGGGGCTTCGGCTTTTTCCGCTTCTTCCCCTGCCTCCTCCTTCTTTCTCACGAGATCAAGCGCGCTCTGCACGATTTTCGCCGCCTTTTCTTCGCCGATCTCCGCCAGCTGCATCAGGTCCGCCACCTGAGCGTTGGCGACTTCTTCAGCCGATCGGAACCCTCCCTGGTAGAGGGCCAGGGCGGTCTTTTCTCCGACTCCCTCCAGTTGGAGAAGCGAATCGTAGGTTTCTTTCAGGGCTCGGTTGTAACTGGATTCACTCGTCACATCCAGATGCCATCCCGAGAGCTTGGAGGCCAGGCGCACGTTCTGCCCTCTTTTCCCGATGGCCAGAGAGAGCTGGTCATCCGGGACAACCACTTCCATGGATTTCTCACCCTCGCTGACAATGACCCTCACGATCTCCGCAGGGGCCAGGGCATTGCAGATAAATTTCGCCGGATCTTGATCCCAGGGGACAATATCGATTTTTTCGCCTCGCAGCTCCTGAACCACCGCCTGGACGCGGCTCCCTTTCATCCCCACGCAGGCCCCCACAGGGTCCACGTCGCCGTCCCTCGAGCTGACGGCGATCTTGGAACGGCTCCCCGGCTCTCTCGCCACCTGCACCACAGAGACAATCCCCTCGGCAATTTCAGGAACTTCATTTTCAAAGAGAGCGGCGAGCAAAGCGGGATGGGTCCTGGAGAGAATGACCTGCGGTCCTTTGCTGAACTGCTTGACCTCACAGATGTAAGCGCGGATTCGGTCTCCCTGTTTATAGGATTCCTTGGGAATCTGCTCCTTCACTGGAAGTTCCGCTTCGGTTCTGCCCAGGTTCACGACGATGGCGCCCTTGTCGAATCGCTGCACGATGCCGTGGACAATCTCGCCTTTCCTGTCTTTGAAATCCGCGTACACATTGCTCCGCTCCGCCTCCCTGAGGCGCTGCATGATCACCTGCTTGGCGGACTGGGCGGCGATTCGACCGAATTCATCCGTGTCCATTTTGATGCCCAGGCTGTCTCCCAACTCGGATTCCGGATCTACGTCATGAGCCTCCTCAAGCGAAATCTCCACGTGCTCGTTGGTGACCTTTTCCACGACGGTCTTGAACTCGAACACTTCGATTTCGCCCGCTTCCTCGTTGTAAGTCACTTCCATGTCGTAATTGGGGCCCCACTTTTTCCTGGCTGCCGCCTTCACAGCCTCCTCCAGAGTCTGGATGAGAACATTCCGGTCGAGTCCCTTTTCACGGCTCACCTGGTCGATGACTCTTTTTAGCTCTGAAATCATGATGCTTTCTCTCCGACGGTTGACTTGAATTCGTAGATGAGATTCGCCTTTGCCACGTCAGGCCAGGACAAAGCCACCTCCAGACCATCCACCTCGAGGTGCAGAATTCCGTCTGCGTGGCGGAGAAGGATGCCGGTAAAATTCCGCCTGCCTTCCAGGGGAACGGCCAGTCGCACCTTGACTCTCTTTCCAAGAGCGCGAAACAGGTCTTTCTCTTTCCTGAGGGGTCTGTCCAGACCGGGCGAAGAAACCTCCAGGTTGTACTCGTGCCGGATGAACTCCTTCACGTCAATGAGATCCCCGAGTTCCTCGCTGATGCGGGCACAATCTCCGATGGTGACGCCCCCCTCCTTGTCGACAAAGAGCCTCAGGATCCATCTCCCGAAGCTTGAAACGTATTCCACGTCGACCAGCTCATAGCCCATCTGTTCGAGGATGGGCTCTATCAGGCTCTCCACCTGTTTGACAATGCTTTGGGTCTTTATTTCCATATGGGTCTCAACGCAAACCCCAAGCAGCTGCTTTATCCTATCCTCGAAGCCTTCTGCGCTGGTTCTGAAAAAACTCAGGCGCCTATTCTAAAAAGAAGCGGGCCATGGGGCCCGCTTCCTGTTTGTGAACTGGTTGGTCGCTTGTTCTGTTATACCGCAAAACGCATCAGACAACACCAACAAAGCGTCCGCAATTCGAAGTCGATCACCCCTGCTGAGGGGGCAACCTCAAAAAGGGAATTAGGCCGTGCTTGCAGGATCAACTGGAGCGGGCAACGGGGTTCGAACCCGCGACCCCAAGCTTGGGAAGCTTGTGCTCTACCAACTGAGCTATGCCCGCTGATCCCGCCAGTCAGGCTTCCTGGAACGTGTCCAGAGAATTCAAAAACAATGCCTGAAGCAAAAGACGTGCTCAAGTTAGCAAATCCTCCTGTAATGTCAAGCAAAATCAATTTACGGTCCACGGCACGCGGCATACGGCGCACGGTAAGAATCCTTATTGGTCCCTTTTTTTGTTTTCCGTGCACCTCGAACCATGCACCTTGCACCGCCTTTACTCAACCGCCTTTACTCTCCTTGACAGAAAAGACAGGGGGACATAAGATGCACCAAGTGCAAGCCCGGTTGCCGCCTGCACATCTCTCTATTGAGAAGAAGGTGAGTTTATTTGGAAGAGGATTCGGAGCAAGGGTTGCTGAGCCGCTTTAAGTCCCTCTTTCGGAAGACAAAGCCCCGGGATGAAGAGGCCGAGTTGACCGAGGAAATCTACGGTCTTATGGATGAGGGGCAGGCCAGGGGTCTCATTTCCGATGAGGTTTCCGAGATGGTCCACGCGGTGTTGGACCTCAAAGAGACCAAAGCCTACGAGATCATGGTCCCGCGGACCCAGGTGATCTCCGCGCCCTTGACCATCTCCCTCAGCGATGCAATCAAATTGATCAGCGACCGCGGCCACACGAGGATTCCGATCTACAAAGACAATATCGACGAAATCCTGGGGATTCTCCACGCCAAAGACCTCCTCAAAATGTGCTCCAATAGTCCGGAATCGAGGATTCCGCCTGAAATCCTGAGGAAACCTCATTTCGTTTCTTTCAATCAGAAGGCCAGCGACGTCCTCAGAGAACTGAAAGAAAGAAAAACGCACCTGGCCATTGTGACCGACGAGTATGGCGGCACGGCAGGGATCATCACCATGGAAGACGTCATTGAAGAGATCGTGGGGGAAATCATGGATGAGCACGACAAGGAGCGGCCTCTTCTGAACGTGCTCGACGAAAACACGGTTTCCGTGGATGCCCGCCTCGAGGTGGAAAAGCTCGCCGAGCACTTCGACATCCCCGTGCCTGAGGGGGAGTTCGAATCCGTGGGCGGGCTGGTGATCCACCTGTTGGGAAAAATCCCTAAAGTCAATGAAAAGGTCTCTTTTGAAGATCTTGAAATGACTGTTCAATCCGCTGACTCCCGAAAAATAGGAAAGATCCTCGTGAACCGAAAGACCTCTTCCCCTCCCTCCCTGGCTGAGGCTGGCCGGCCTTGACGTCTCAGCCTTCACCTGAATCAGGATTGCCTTGCCATGAAGCGCACCACGGTTAAGAAACTCCTGCTCGCCCTTCTCTCAGGGTTCATGCTGACCGCCTCCTTCCCGCCAAGTCCGTTCTACTTCCTGGCGTGGTTCGCGCTGGTGCCTCTCCTGAAAAGCCTCGAAACCGAGACTCCCATGGCCGCCCTCCGGCTGGGGTTTGCCGCAGGTCTCGCCCACTCTCTGACCCTGATCTACTGGGTCATCATCGTCATGGGGCATTACGGCCACCTTCCGCTTCTTGTGAGCGTGGGCATCCTGATCCTTTTCTCCCTCTATCTTTCCATTTACCCGGCGCTCTTTGCCTGGGGCTATTCGCTCACCGGGAGGTCCTTTTTGGGTTCCTTTAAGGCTGCCGGACTTTGGGTTGCCCTGGAGTACGTGCGAGCCAACCTTCTCACCGGGTTTCCCTGGTGTCTCCTTGGGCACACCCAATACACGAATCTCGAAGCCATCCAGATCGCGGATCTCGTCGGGGCCTACGGCACCTCTTTTGTGATCGTGCTTTCCGGCGCCCTGATCTATGGGCTGCTCCTTGAGCAAAACCCCGGTCGCTGGAAACTCGAAGCTCCTGTCGTTCTCCTCACCCTGGCCCTGACCCTGGGGTATGGATTTTACCGGATGTCGGATTCCCGCCCGGCTCAGGGGAGCATCAGGGTCGCCATAGCGCAAGGCAACATCGACCAGTCCGTCAAATGGAATCCCGCGTATCAGGAAAAGACCCTTCAGATCTACAAAACGCTGACCCTACAGTCGCAGCCCTTCGGCCCGGACCTGGTGGTGTGGCCTGAGACGGCGGTGCCTCTTTTCTTTCAGGATGGAGAGCCTCTGAGCCGAAGCGTTCTGCGCGCCGCCCGGGAAGCGGGGGCTCACGTGATCTTCGGCAGCCCCGCCTACAGAAGGGAAAAAGGCTCTGTCTCCTTTTTCAACCGCGCCTATCTTGCCTCCCCGAATGCAGAGATCACCGGCTCCTATGACAAGGTGCACCTGGTTCCCTTTGGCGAGTATGTGCCGATGAAGCGATTTCTCCCCTTTGTTCAGCGACTCGTGGTTGCGGCAGGCGATTTCCTTCCGGGCGACAAGGTGGCGCCGCTGGAATTCCCCAAGGCGGCTGCAGGAATCCTGATCTGCTTTGAGAGCATCTTCCCCGAACTGGGGAGAGCCATGACCCAGAATGGAGCCACGCTCCTCGTCAACCTCACGAACGACGCCTGGTACGGCATGAGCAGCGCGCCCTATCAGCACTTTTCCATGGCGGTGTTCAGGGCCGTCGAAAACCGAAGACCGGTGGTTAGAGCCGCCAACACCGGCATCAGCGCCTTTATTCTGCCGAACGGGAAAATCGTGGAGCAGAGCGGCCTCTTCACCCAAGCGCTTCTCACGAAGGAAATCCCTCTTCCGGGTTCCGGACTGACTCTTTACACGCGGTATGGGGATTTCTTCGCCATCGCCTTGACCCTCTTCAGCGGAGTTAACATTTTTCTCGCTTATTGGTATACTAGGAAACGAATCCGCAGAACCCGGTAGATTGAAAGGAGCATGATTATGCCTCAGGAAGTCATTGCCAGAATTGAAAGCATCAGGGACCAGCTTCACCTCTTGCGAGGTCATCTTTGACCTGGATGAACTGCAAAAGGAACTCGACCAAATCGAAAAAACCATGGCCCAGGCCGATTTCTGGCAGAAAAGCCAGGACGAGATCACCCGTCTGAGCCAGCACAGGGTCTTTCTGCGAGGAAAGATCGATCAGTGGAACACCTACGCCCGCGAGGCGGAGGACGCCAAGCTTCTCGCTGAAATGGCCTTTGAAGAGGGCGACCAGCCCACCCTCAAGGAGGTCGAACAGGATGTCTCCCGGATCGAGTCCCAGATCAAAGACCTGGAGCTTCAGCTCCTCCTCTCTGAGCCGGATGACAAGAGAAACGCCATCGTGGCCATCAACTCAGGGGCAGGAGGCACCGAAGCCCAGGACTGGGCCGAGATGCTTCTGAGAATGTACCTCCGGTGGTGTGAGACGAGAGGCTTTGAGGTGTCCGTGATCGACTATCTGGCAGGAGAGGAAGCCGGGGTCAAGAATGTGACCTTCACGGTCACGGGACCCTATGCCTACGGGTTTCTGAAGTCCGAGAACGGGATTCACCGGATGGTCCGGGTCTCGCCCTTTGATGCCACGGGACGGCGCCACACGTCCTTCGCATCGGTTTCCGTGTATCCCGAGGTGGACACGGACATCCAGATCGACATCCAGGACAAGGATGTGCGCATCGACACGTTCAGAGCCAGCGGTCCCGGAGGCCAGCACGTCAACAAGACGAGTTCAGCGATACGCATCACCCATTTCCCCACGGGAATCGTGGTCCAGTGTCAGAACGAGAAATCCCAGCACCGCAACAAGGACATGGCCTTCAAGGTCCTCAGGGCAAGGATCTATGAGCTGGAAAAGGGGAAGCTGGACGAGAAGAAGCAGAAGCTCCACGAAAACCAGAAGGACATCTCCTGGGGAAGCCAGATCCGCTCCTATGTGTTCAACCCCTACAGGCTGGTGAAAGACCACCGCACCAATGTGGAGGTGGGGAACCTGGACAAGGTGATGGACGGCGGGCTGGACCCCTTCATCGACGCGTTCCTGCGAATGAAGAAGTAGCTCCTCTACCCTCTTGTGGATTTAGACAGGCTTCTCATGTAGCGCTCCACGCCGGCGACGATCCCGTCAGCCAGCGTCTCCAGATACTTCCGGTTCTGGAGGCGCCTCCTTTCCACGGGGTTGGTCATGAACCCGGTCTCCACCAGGATCGCCGGCATTTCCGCACCGATGAGCACGTAGAAAGGCGCCTGTTTCACCCCCAGGTCTCTAGTGTCTTCGTACTTCCTTTTCACCTGTCCCAGAACGCCTCTCTGGACTTCGTGGGCCAGCTTGCTCGATTCGCTGATCTTGGTGTTGAGCATGAGATCGTTCAGAATGGATTGGAGGTCGCTGATGCTCTTCTCGGAGGTGGCGTTTTCTCGTGCAGCGACGAGCACCGCCCGCTCGTCGGTCGCCATGTTGAGGAAGTAGGTTTCAAAACCGTGGACCTCCGGCTGTTTGTGGGCGTTGATATGGAGCGAGATAAAAAGATCCGCCTTGTTTATGTTCGCAAAAGCCGTCCGCTTCTCCAGGGGAATGAAGGTGTCTTTGTCTCTCGTCAGGATCACGTCAATGTCGAACTTCTCCTCCACTTTTTTCTCCACGATCTGAGCGAGCGCAAGGGTGATGTCCTTCTCCACGATCTGGCCTTCAATGTAAGAACCGGGGTCTTTGCCCCCGTGCCCAGGGTCAATCACGATTCGCTTGACATTGAGGCCCAGCTGTCTTGCAAGAGAAACGGTCTTGTCCGGTTCCTTGGCCTTGGCAACCCCCCTTTTCGGTTTCCTCTTCTCCGCCTTGGCGACCTCTTTGGGCTCCTTTGCTCTTTCCGTCCCCTTTTCTTTGTCCTTTTCTTCTCCTTGCTCCTTGGCTATTTCTTTTTCTTTCTCAGGTTCCGGCTCCTTTTCCTTTGCCCTTTCTTTCTCCTTCGCTTCCGCGCCGCGCACGTCGATCACGATCCGAAAGGGGTCGTGAAGAGGGAACACCTTGAACCCTTCAATGTTGTTGATGTCCAGGACCACGCGAACCGTGTCCTTGGTATACTGCCCTGCTCTGGCTCCCTGAAGCAATCCGTTCTGGGTGGGGATCGCACTGTCGATGTCGCTCGGCACATGAGCGCTCTTCAAATCCAGGTACAGGCGCCTCGGTTTCTTCTGCTCCTTGTTTTCAGGGAGAAGGTGGTGCTCGTACTGAACAGGCCGCTCCAGATCAATGACCACGCGGGTGTAATTGGGCGTGGACCAGTGCCGAATGCCCTGGACCTGGGCGAGACCCGGCGCCTTGGCATTCGCCTCCTTGATCTCCTTCTGGCTCTCCTTTTTGCTGATCATCCCTGAAAGCTTCTCGACCATCTGCTGCGCCTTGGGCCGCATGTCTCCCTTCGGGAACTTTTTCTCCACCTTCAGGAATTCCAGATAGGCCTGAGTGATGTCGTTCTTTTCGTGGTAGTAAATCTCCCCGATCCTGTACTGGGCGTCGTCCGCAACCCGATGATGGGGATACTCGTTGACCACTCTCCTGTAGAGTTCGATCGCACCGTCCAGGTCCTGCGGCTTGCTGGAGTATCCGAAAAGGCTCTCCTGCAGCTTGGCTCCCTTGTAAAGAGCCCACCCTGCCTCTTCGCTCTGAGGAAAACGGGAAGCCGCGTCGCGGTAGGCGTCAACGCACTCGGTCCATTTGTGGCGAAGTTTTTTCTTGTCTTTGGCCTGCAGGAGCGTATCCGTACACTTGTCCGCTTTCTCCAGCAGAGCTTTCGCGCCTGAAGAAGACTGGGCAAGCGCGACCTGCCTCGCGAAGAACAGGAGGGGAAGAATCAGGAGAATGAGGATCCAACGGCTGATCATGATGACTGGCGACTCAGGTACTCCTTCATTTTGTTGATCTCGACCAGCGCCTCCAGAGGGGTCATGGAGGAAAGGTCCAGATTCTGAACCCATTTTCTCAAGCGCTGGTCCTGCGCTCCGAAAAGACTCAACTGCGCTGTCTCTTTTTTCTCTCGACCGCTCCGGTCCGCCGCCATTCGAGGGGTCCCCACCTCGTTGCCCTCTCCCCGCTCCAGATTCTCCAGGATCTCCCTGGCCCTGCCGATCACCTGGTGAGGAAGGCCTGCGATCCTGGCCACCTGAATGCCGTAGCTCCGGCTCGTTCCGCCGGGGACCAGTTTTCGGAGGAATATAATCTGATCCTTCCACTCCTTCACGGCAATGTTGAAATTCTTCACCCTGGGCTTGGTGGCCACGAGCTCCGTCAACTCGTGATAGTGCGTGGCAAAAAGCGTCCGCACCCCTCGGTCGTCACGGTCGTGAAGTGCCTCTGCAACGGCCCATGCAATGCTGAGGCCGTCATAGGTGCTCGTTCCTCTTCCGATCTCGTCCAGGATCACGAGACTCCTTGGGGTTGCATGACGCAGGATATTGGCCGTCTCGTTCATCTCCACCATGAACGTGCTCTGGCCCTTGGTCAGGTCATCCGATGCCCCGATGCGGGTGAAAATGCGATCCACCACTCCTAGGGTCGCCTGAGAGGCAGGGACAAAACTCCCCATCTGCGCCATGAGCACGGTGAGTGCCACCTGCCTCAAGACCGTCGACTTCCCCGCCATGTTCGGGCCCGTGATGATGAGCACCTGCTGCTCCTGATCATCGAGGTGAATGTCGTTGGGCACAAAATCCTCGTCCCGCACCGTCTCTTCGATCACCGGGTGTCTTCCGTCCACAATCTCAATGACGGCTCCCTCATTCACCTCAGGCAAAGTGTAACCTTTCAATTCAGCGGCCTCTGCAAGAGCGGCCAAGGCATCCACCTCGCCCACCCGTTTTCCCGTCTCCCGGATGCGCTGATTCTCGAGAGCCACCTGCCTTCTCACATCTTCAAAAATCCCGAACTCCAGGGCGACTCTTTTTTCTTCGGCGCCCAGGACCAGGTCTTCATACTCCTTCAACTTCTCCGTCACATACCGTTCGCCGTTGGCCAGGGTCTGCCTTCGAATGTAGTCCGGGGGAACCAAGTGCAGGTTCGCTTTGGAGATTTCGATGTAATACCCGAACACCCGGTTGTAACCCACCTTGAGGCTGGAAATGCCGGTTCTCTTCTGCTCCGCGGCAGCCAGATCAGCGATCCAGGTTTTGCCGTCACGGGTCGCGCGAATCAGTCGGTCCAGTTCCTCGTGATATCCCTCCCGGATGAGCCCTCCCTCTTTCAGGGACACAGGGGGATCCTCGCAGATGGCTCGCTCAATGAGCTCTGCCACGTCCTGAAGGGGGTCCAATTTCCCGGCGATCTCATTGAGCCGCTCGCTGGGAGACCCGGCCAGCTTCTCCTTGATGGCGGGCAGCCGGCGGCTGGACTGCTTGAGCGCTACGAGATCCCGGGCGTTTGCCCGTCCCATGGAGATCCTGGCGTTGAGCCTCTCCATGTCCAGAACCCCATCCAGGTGCTCCCTGATCTCTTCTCTGAAAACCCTATCGCCCCTGAAGCTCGCAACCGCCGCCAGCCTGAGCCGGATCTCCCGCAGGTCCAGGAGCGGATAGCCGATCCACTTCCGGATCTGGCGGCTTCCCATGGGGGTCACCGTCCGGTCGAGAATTTGAAACAGAGACCCTTTCACGGACTGCCTTCTCACGGTTCTAAAAAGCTCGAGATTCGCGGTAGTCGCCTCGTCAAGGAACATGAAATCGCCGAGCCGATACGTGACCAGATCCTTGATGTGGTCGGGATTCACCTTCTGCGTGGCCTGAACGTAGTGGATGAGCGCCCCTGCCGCAAGGACCGCCCGCTCCATGTCCTCGCATCCGAAAGGAGCCAGAGATCGGACGCCGAGCTGGCTTTTCAAAAGGCCTGCGGCCAGGTCCTCATGGAAATTCTCCCTGGCCAGAACCTCGAGGCGGTAGGCCGAAAGGCCCTTTCGAAGAGACAGGTCGTCCTTTTCAAGGAGCAGAAGTTCGGCCGGTTTGATTCTTCCCACTTCGTCCAGAACCTCTTCCCACTCTTCGATTTCCGTCACCCGGAACTCCCCGGTGGACAGATCCAGGTGGGCCAGGCCAAAGGGTTTTTCACTGCCCGCAAGCGCCGCCATGTAGAGATTCGACTTGCTGTCTACTTCCCCCTCTTCCAGCACAGAACCAGGGGTGACGACCCGGATGACGTCTCTCTTCACAATGCCTTTGGCTGTTTGAGGGTCTTCCACCTGCTCGCAGATGGCCACCTTGCAGCCGTTTTCAATCAGCTTGGCGATATAGGATTTCGAAGAGTGGTGGGGCACGCCGCACATGGGGACCTTCTCGCCGTTGAGCGTGCCTCGCGAAGTGAGCGTAATTCCAAGGAGGCGGGAGGCCTTCTTTGCATCATCAAAGAACATCTCATAAAAGTCGCCCATGCGGAAGAAAAGGATCGAGTCCGGGTACGCGCTTTTCATCCCCATGTACTGTTTGAGCATGGGCGAGAGGTCGCTCACGGCCTGTCCTCCGGTGCGGTCTTCGAAGCGGCGGCGCCCTCGTCCACCTCCGTGGAATCCATGAGACCGATGGTGTCCCAGCTCCTGCACTGAGGGCACTGCCACTGGAGGTCGCCGGGCCTGAAGCCGCAGTTGCTGCACTGGAATTTCAGGTAAGGCACATTCAGGCGGGGGATAAGATCCTGGTAAGCGCTCAGGGCCTCCTCCCTCATGCCCTGCTTCAGGAGGATCTCTCCCTTGAACTTTCTCGCTTCCCAGAAGGAGGGATCCAGCGCCAGGGCACTGTCGAGTTCTCGAACCGCTCCCTGATAGTCCTGCTCATTGAAAAGGTACCGGGCCAGGGCCATGTGGGTGAAGGCATCCCCGCTGGATTCCGCGCACTCCTTCAGAAACTCTTCGACCGGTTTGAGGTTCTTCATCTCCCCGTAGGCCCCCTCCAGCCTGCGGTAGGCAAGAAAACTGAATTGCGGCGCGATGCGGACCACTTTTCTCCACTCGGACACCGCCTTCTTGTAGTCCTGCTTCTTAAAGTGCAAGTCCCCCAGGTGGAGGTGCGCATCCAGGCACCTCTCGTCGATGGAGATGGCTTTCTGAAAACAGGATTTTGCTTTTGCGAGATCCTCCTTTTCCTGGCCCTCTTTGCCGAGTTCCACCTGGTAGTGGGCAAGGATGTGCTTGTGGTTGCCTTTGCTCACCCTCGCGATCTTTTTCCTGGTCCCGTAGGCGTTTTCCCAGTCTCTCATGTCTTCGTAAATCTTTTCGGCCGCATCCAGGGCTTCCAGGTTCCCCGGTTCTTCTTGAAGCGCCTGGTTCAGGGCTTCCAATGCCCTGTTCATGAACCCTCCCTTGCGGTAGTCCAGCCCCAGATCGATCAGAGCCCTCAGCTTGAGCGTTTCATCGATGTTGGGCCGCAGGATGATGCTCTGGCGGATGCGTATCGCCCGGTCAATGTCCCCTTTGGACCGGTAGAGATTCCCCAGGGCCACGTAGGTTTCAATGGTGTCGGAATTGATCTGGACGGACTTGGTGAATTCCTCGATCGCCTGGTCATGGTCGTTGGAAAGGATGTACTGAATGCCCTTGAAAAAGGCCTTGTCGCTTTCGCTTTGCAGAAACCGGGTCCTCTTCTCCTTCCGGTAGCTGAGAAAACGGCCGGCAATGCCTCCCAGGATGAGGCTGACCAGGATGATCAGGCAAAGTTGCTGGTTGGCGGGCTCCAGAAACCAGTCCCAGAGCAGCTGCATTTCAATTTCCCTCCTCCCCTGCAGCCGACCTCATGCGGCATCCGGCCGGGACGGAGGGACATGCTCCGAAGTGATGGGCAGGTTTCTGAGATTGTTCACTTCTTTTTCTCTTTCCTCCAGCGTTCTGGCGAGAAGTTTGATCCTTTTTTTCAAGCGGAACCGTTCGGCAATGCCATAAAGGCCGATCGACAGCACACCGATGAGATAAGTCACGATGACGATCTCGTAAAGGGTGATGTCCGATGTCATGCTCTCCTGAAAGAAATAGGGGTTCATCCGGAATTTGACGGTCGTTGACAGAGCGGCATTGTTCTGAACCACAAGAACGATAACCGCGAGGCCGATCAGGATAAAGACTATCGCCTTGAGATGCGTCATGTTCAACCTCCTCCTCGCTTAAGTGCATTTCTGAAACAAGGGGACCAACTTCGCGTAGGTCGCCTTGATGTGTTCCGGAATCACGCGCACGTCCTCGATCACCGTCATGAAATTGGTGTCTCCTTTCCAGCGGGGGACGACGTGGAAATGCATGTGGTTCTCCATGCCGGCTCCGGCCACGTGCCCCAGGTTGAGTCCCACATTGAAACCGTCCGGTTTCATGACCTGCTTCAGAATCTCGATGGATTTGCGAACCATGAGCAAGAGGCCCAGCGTCTCATCCTGGTTCAGGCGTTCAAGGCTGGGGACGTGTTTGACCGGGGCAACAAGGAGATGGCCGTTGTTGTAAGGGAATCGATTCATCACCACCATGGTCCGCGGTCCCACGTGGAGAATCAGCCGCTCCTGATCTACGCTCCGGTCCGCACCCGGGCAGAAGATACACCCGTCCGCCTTGTTCTCCGCGAGGATGTATCCCATCCTCCATGGCGCCCAGAGGACCTTCATGCCGCTCTCTTCACTCATGAACTTTCACCTCCTGCAACGGCCTCTCAATCCAGGTCGATGATTTCCCCCTTCACGGTGTCCCCGCATTCCAGGATCCCTATGGTGTGCACTCCGGATGAGCTGAAACCGGTCGCGGTCCCAGGGTTGAAAAGAAGCACTCCCTGGGCCACCTCATTCATGGCCTTGTGAGAGTGTCCATACACAATCACATCCACTTCGTTGAACTGAGCGAGCACCCTTTCCTCCAGACCCCGGGGCGAGCCCCACCCGTGGATGAGGCCGAACCGGAAGCCGCCGATTTCCACGATCTTTTTTTCAGGCAGCACGGCCTTGATGGCAAAGGGGTCCATGTTTCCGTGCACGCCGTGGAAATTTCTCGAACTCAGAAACTCCGCGACCACAGGAGAAGTGAAGTCTCCCACGTGAAAGAGCACATCCACCTGCGAAAAGTGACGATCCAGAAGTTCTCTGAAATCCTTGCTCACATGGTGAATGTGTGTGTCGGAAAGGACACCGATTCTCATGCACATGTGCCCATTTTTGCTGAAAGTTCATCAAAGTATATCAGGACGAAAAAAAAAGACAAGCCTGAATCAAACCTTTTCTAAAGGGGATTGACTGAGAGAAGCTTTCTTGTAGAATGACGGCGTGACTGGATATCGATGGAGTCGTAAGAAGTCGTCACCCCGGTGGAAACCGGGGTCCAGTGAAATTGTAACGAGTTAAGAACACTGGATACCGGCCCGTTCGACGAGCCCTTCGAGACCCTCAGGGTCCCGAGGGAAATCGAGGGACTCAGGGTCCCGAGCCTGTCGAGGGACTTCCACCGGTATGACGGAAAAGGGCGTTTTCGGGATTATTGGAAGCGCAGCCAATTTAGTTCCAGAGGAGTTGTCATGCCCATCTATGAGTTCTACTGCAAGAAATGCCACATGATTTTCAGTTTTTTCTCTTCCACGGTCAACACGGACAAAAGACCCCTCTGCCCCAAGTGCCGCAAGGTCAAACTCGAACGGCAGATGTCCCTTTTCTCCAGGGTGCGCCAGCGAGAACAGGGAGAGGACACCCCCATGCCGGACATCGACGAGTCCAAGCTGGAGCAGGCCATGAACGCCCTCGGCCGCGAAGCGGAGAACTTGGATGAAAACGACCCCAAGCAGGCAGCCAACCTCATGCGTAAACTCAGCGACATGACCGGCATGAACCTGGGTCCGGGTATGGAAGAAGCTTTGCGGAGGATGGAAGCGGGCGAGGATCCGGAGCAGATCGAGCAGGAAATGGGAGATCTTCTGGAAGGAGAAGACCCCTTCAGCTTCGGGGACAAGAAAGCGGGCAAAGGCCTCAAAAGACGGCCGCCAGCAAAAGACGAAACGCTCTATGAACTATAAACGGTACACGGCGCAAGGTACACGGTCCACGGGCAAAGACATAAGGCGGACGGTTTTGATGTGATTTTCCGTGCCCCGTGTGCCGTGCGCCGTGGACCGTACTCATAGCGCCACGAGTTCTATTTCCCCCCAGCTTGCCATTTTCTCTCCCAGAACCACGAGGACCCCGAGAATCCCCTTGAGCACTCCGGCCCACTCGTCGATTCTGCTCAAATCCTTCGGACCTTGAATCCTGTTGCACAGGGCTGTGGCCGCAGCATCCGCGAGAGCGGCCGATGGGGCAACGACACAGCCTAAGTCCGCCTTTCCCAGACTCAAGGAGTGCCCCACGGTTCCTGAAGAGGAGGCGACTCCGAGAGGCATGAGTTTCGGCGAAATGACCAGGCCGATCTTTTCGCTCAGAGGCGAGGTTCCGGCAAAGATGGAAACCGTCACAGGCCTGTCGGCCTTGAGAAAGAGGTCTCCTCCGTTTTCCACGATCACCTGGTTTGTTTTCGTGAGGAGATGCTTTCCCACATACTCGGCAATGGCTCCGGCCACAGCGGCCATGGGACCGACACCCACCTCGCGGGTGCGCTCGATCATTTCCTTCACAAGGGGCGGCGCATACGGGTCTTCGGGGTAGGGATCGAGGGCGGTGAGGAAGTCGGCATGCGTTTGCATGTAGCTCTCGATCTGGTGCCTCGACTCGAACACCAGGTCCCGGGTCTCTTTTTCGAGTTTCCGCTCTGCGCTGACAAGAAGGTCTGTCTCCTTCACCATCACCCTAAAGGAGACGAGATCTTCCGATTTGACTCTGTTGCGATAAAAGCGTTCTGTGTAGTCAGGCATAGTTCCCAAACCGGAGTATTGGAGTGTTGGAGTACTGGAGTGATGGTTAAACCGTTGCACCACGGTTTTCCAGTACTCCAATACTCCATCACTCCGTCACTCCATCTCTTTATCCGTCCAGATCCACGGCTGTCTTACACTTGTTGCACTGTTTTGCTCCCCTGAAAAGCTTGTGGCCGCAAGTCGGACACAGGTAGCGCGCCTCCTCATCCTCCACCCATTTCTCAGTCCCTGCGCTGCGCCAGTGAGGAATGGCCCTCAAGATAACTTTTTTCCCGACCGGCATGGGAAAATCCTCGATCAGCGAGCAGGGAAACTCCACGCATTCGCGGCAGCTTGCATATCCCTTCTTGGATGTGCAGTCTTTTATGTCACATCTCTTGCAGTAAGCGAAAGGCTCCTCTGAAAGGCACCCTTTGCAGTGGATGTCTTCCACGGACAGGTTCTCGGTTTCAGGGAGCCTGCCCTTGTAGAGTGCCACGAGCTTCTCTTTGAATTTCACGTTGTTTTCCCGCGTTGCGTAAAGAACAGCACACACTCCGCAGTAAAGCCCACAGGGAGCCAAAAAATCAGGATTGATTTTCATGGAGCACCTCCGCGCCGATAGGGTTTCTTAAAAAAGGAAGGATAAACAAGGGTACTTAGGTTTGCGGCAAACGTCAAGACGGCCTGAAAGATCGATTTCCCGGCTGCTATGGAAAAAGATTTGTGTTAAGGAATACCCCAGGAGATCTTTCTCTGCCACTACCCAAGCAAGTTCGGAGGACTCTCATGGAAGTATTCAATGCTCTGGAACCATCAGCGGTAAAGATCGAGACCTTTCCTTACAAAGGCAAGCCTTACAAGGTCAAAGACGTGTGGATTCGGTGGCTCAGCCAGGCCGGCCCCAAGGACTCTCCTGAATACGGCCTGCGCTTTTTCACCATAGGCCCGGCCGGAGAGATTCCGATTCACAATCACTTCTACTATCAGACCATGTTCATCCTGAGCGGAAGGGCCGCGGTCTTTTCTCATGAATCCGAAACAAATCAGGTCAAGGAAGAGCGGACGGCCGGACCCTTTGACGTGGTCTTTGTACCGACCATGGAACCGCACAGCATCAAGAACCTGAGCGCGTCTGATCCTGTGCTTTTCCTCTGCTGTGTCGGGAATGTTTACGAAGAGGAAGACAAATAGTCCGTGGTCAGTTGTCAATTGTCAGTGGTCCGTTGAAAGTAATCAGTGACCAGTGGGGCAAATCCCCCTTGTTCCCCCTTTAGAAAAGGGGGAAATCAAAGTACGTTCTTCCCTCTGTAAAGGGAAGACAGGGGGTTTTTATGCATTGCGATAGCAAGTTTTTCAGCAGTGCCGAGCTGCCGGCATCCATTATCCAGTAACTAGCATCCAGCAGCCAGTATCCAGCAACCGGCTACAACCCCTTTGCGTGGAGCGCGGCGCCAAGGCCGCCGACAATCTGCGGCTCTTTGTACACGCGGACCGGATGCCCCAGCTTCTCTTCCAGGAAGGTGACTACGCCCTGGTTCTTAGCCACACCGCCGCTCATCGTGACTTCTCTTTGGACCCCAAGGGTTTTCACCATGCTCCAGACCCGGTTCACGATGGCGCGGTGAATGCCCCTGATGATTTCCTCCTTCGGGTGGTTCTTGGCCACAAGGGAAATCACCTCGCTCTCGGCAAAAACCGTGCACACGCTGCTGATGCGCACCTCCCCGTTCGCCCCCATAGACAGAGAGCCCATCTCGTCTAGCGGAACCTTCAGCTTGGCCGCCATCACCTCCAGGAAGCGGCCCGTGCCTGCCGCGCACTTGTCGTTCATGGTGAAGTCGAGCACCTTGCCGCCCTGACCCACCCGGATCACCTTGGAGTCCTGGCCTCCGATATCGACAACCGTCCTTGTGTCGGGAAAGAGCTTGTAAGCGCCGAGAGCGTGGCATGAAATCTCGGTCACCTTCTTGTCGGCGAAAGGAACGGAGATCCGGCCATACCCTGTTGCAACAATACTCTTCACCCTGTCGCGTTGCACTCTCGCGCGGGCCAACGCCTCCTCAAGCGATTTCTCCGCTGCCTCGGTGCTGTTTGCGCCGGTTTCCGTGATGCTGTAGGAAAGGATCTCGTCCTCTTCATTGATGATGACGCAGTCGGTGCTCAGAGAACCGACGTCAATGCCGGCAAAAGCGTCCATAGTCCGTTGTCCGTAGTCAGTCGCAGGTTGCAGGTTGCGAACAGTCCGTTGTCCGTTGTCAGTGGTCGGTGGTCGGTTGCATGTCGCAAGTTGCTTGTCGCATGTTGCTAGTAGACCGTTGTCAGTAGCAGGTCACTGAAAGATTTTCTTAGAATCCATCACGAAAGCACGAAACAAGAAGGTTTCATACGCCCCCTTGTTTTCTTTCGTGTTTTCCAACTTTCGTGCTTTCGTGGTTGTGATTCTTGGTGTCCACTTTGGGCACCCTACATTCTGTCTCCTGTATTCTGTCTACTTTCTTCTAATTTTCCATTGTTTCAAAAAACGCGTCCAGCCGTGTGCGAGCCTGCTCTTCGGAATAGGCCCTGGAGTCCGTAATGTCTCCCTCGATCACCACGGATGGAACTCCGAGACGATCCATGAGCAGCCTCTTGAGATCGTACTGACCTACCGAATAGGGTTTGCAGCTTCTCGCCGAGTGAATGACCAGGCCGTCCACCTGGTATTCTTTGATGAGACTTTCCATCAGATGGAGCCTGTGGTTCAGGTTGTTGTTGAGAATGACAAGGCTGTAGGTTCTCGCCATGGAGTCGAAAGGACGGTCCGAATCCATGTGAGGGGTTGTCTCAGCCCAGGCATTCGTGTAGGTGGCTGTGACAAAGTTCATCCCGTGCTCGGCGAAAAGATTGGCGTAATCCCTCACCTTGTACCACATGGCAATGTTGTCCCACATGAGCCTCTTTCGCTCGTTGGTGATTGCGGCTACCCCTCGTTCCACCCTCTCCTTCAGTTCAGTCAGCAGGGTTCGATAGTAGTTCAGGGCCACCGGCAGGCCCCGAAGAGAAACAACCGGAGCCAGGTGGCCGAAGGCATCAAAAATCGTCATGGGCGCAGGTTTCGCCTTCATGGTGGCAAGCACCTCGCCCCAAGCGAGCGAGGTCTCCTTGGCCGTGCGGATCACTGCCTGGAATTTCTCCTCCTTGAAGGGTTTTCCCGAGATACGCTCGAGCTCAGGAATCATCTCTTCTAACTGGCACACCATGTACGCAACGTCCCCCTCCTGGATACCGCCGAAATTGTAGGGCGTGTCGAAAAGGATCAAGGGAATCTTCCAGTGATGAGCCAGCACCTTGTACCAGTAGACCACGGTCTGGCAAATGTTGTTGGAAGCAAAAAGAAGATCCGGCTTGGGGAGCCTTCCCACAGGCGTTTTCCCGGTCAGGCAAACACCGAGGTCCACCCTGGCATAGGAGCAAAGATCCTGGCTATACCCCCGCTCCTCGGCAAGCGCACACAATTCCGGCGCCACCTTTTGAGCCCCGCAAAGAGCTCCGTGATTTTCCGGATAGATGGTGTAGAAGTCAAAGGGCCTGAGGATCTCCACTGGCGCACCGCTCGTGACCCAGGCCACGGGCTTTGCTCCTTCAGCGTAGCGGGAGAGGAAATAGTGCCTCGTGATGATTTCCTTCAGCCGATCGTTGCACCTGAGCGGAGGGCCGAACAAAGGGCTTGCCTTTCCCCGGCGTTTCTTCTTTTTCATGCCGGCCATCTTCATCAGGGCCGGAGCACCGTAATCCTTCATGAAGGAGTAACGGATTTTCTTAGGAAGAGACATAAAGATCCCTTTCTGATTTCCTAGGCCGAAGGCCCTAGGAAATCATTTCCACAAAGGCTTCCACCCTCGTCCTCATCTGCCCGCTCACACCCTGGTTCAATTCCGTGTCCATGACCAGGGTCGCAACTCCTTTGCTCCTCAGTCCTTCCACAAGCTGCGGAATGTCGAAAAGCTCAGGCTCGCAGAACTTCACTGTGTAGAAAATAGCGCCTTTTGCCCCGCTCCGTTCAATCTTTTGCACAAGATGCTTCAGCCTTTCCTCTACCGGAGAGTTCTTGGTGCTGCAAGGCGGCATGGCAAAATAGCCGTCTGCCAAAGCCTCAAAAGGATCTTCGCTGGTGCCGGGGGTTACAAGCAGTCTCCTGCTGCAGTTCAACAGGTCATCGTCCCCGACGCGCACGCCCAGGTCATCCAGGAGGGTCAGAATTTCAGGAGGGCTGGGCAGCACACCGCTCATGATCACAACAGGGCCTTTCTTTGGTTCTCCCCTCGAGGTCTCTGCAAATTCTGAAAGAAGCGGGTGGAAGTCCTCCGGATAAAGAAACTCACCCTGGCGGAGCACCCGATAGAACTCCTCGTTGGTGCTCTGCAGTTTCCCCTCTGCCCTCAGATCATAAATCTCTTTGATCAAGAAAGATATTTCCCGGCTTTGGCGGACCCGCCGTTTTAACTCCTCAAGGTTCAGGGGCCCGAGCTGCTTTTCCAGGCTTGAAGCGAGGCCTTTCATCTGTTTCAGATAGTAATCGCGTGAGGACGCCCTGTAGGGAGCTTTAGGGTGGTAGAAGAAGGTGCAAGGCTTCTTGAGCCCCAGATAATCGTTCACAATGGAAGCGAGATTCTGGATGGAATCACAGGTGTGGGGGAAAAGAAACCCGTCCACACCGTCGCAGTGACCTTGAAGGATGAGTTCAAGGCCGAATCTCACCACCGAGCAGATGTAAGGCTGAAGGTGGGCGCTGGCGTGACTCACTTCCAGGGGAGGGTCCCAGATCTCTACGGGCAGCGCGTTCATGGCCCAGAAGATCTCCTTAGGGTACTGGGCCGGAAAGACCCCGAAGATGCGTCGGCCGTATTTCTCCCTTTGTTCCTGGATATATTCCTTCCTCGGTCTAGGCTGAAAACGCGTCATGAGATTCAATCTCCCCTCGGGCTCCCCCGACTAATCCAACCGCGAACCCCGTGTCTTGTACCCTGTGTCCTCCCGCCTATATCCCCTATATGCTAGCCTTCTATCGGGACAAACACAATGGCTAATCCTATTCCCAAAGAGCATCCCTCAGGCCGGAAACACGGGTGGTGCGGCGGCCCACCGCCTCGCGAAAAACGTTCTCCCGGCCCCACACTTCCACCCCTTCTCGTGCACGGGTGATCCCGGTGTAAATGAGCTCTCTCGTGAGCACCGGTGAATCCTGATCCGGAAGAATGAAAAGGAGCCGGTCAAACTCAGAGCCCTGGCTCTTGTGAACCGTGAGGGCATAGACGGTCTCGTGCTGCGGCAACCTGACAGGATGCAGGGCTCGGAGCGCGCCGTCCGGTGCCCGGAAAAAAACCCTAAGCTCTCCGTCCGCCGCGGGATCCGGCAGGGCAATGCCGATGTCCCCATTGTAGAGGTGCAGGTTGTAATCATTCTGGGTGATCAGAACAGGCCGGCCCCGGTACCACCTCCCCTCTCCGCGGATGAGCTTTTGCCCCCTCAACAGGTGCTCCACCAAGAGATTGATGGCATTGACCCCATAAGGACCTTGTCTCAAAGCGCAGAGGATTCTGAAGCGGTCCAGCCGCTCGAAGGCCGTCTGAGGGTCCCTCACCTGGAAAAGATGATGGAAATCCTCCAACCCCCTGTCCTTCAGCGCACGGGGCAAGGACTTCGGTGAGGGTAGAGGTTTCCAGCCCAAATCTACGGCCGTTGCATCCTGCAGGATTTTCAGGGCAGCGTCGGCATTGCCTTCATTGATCGAACGGCTGGCAGAGGCAATCCCGCTTACGTCGCTGAAACGATAGCTCCGGGTGAGCTGAACAATGGAGTCGCTCATTGGAGACGCGGATTTGGCTCCATGGATCTCATACCCGGCGGTTCTTTGAATTTCGGCACAGAATGTTTTTGAAAACGGGTGGGACACTCCCGTGTCGCATATATCGCCGAGCACTGCGCCTGCCTCCACCGAAGAAAGCTGGTCCTTGTCGCCAAGAAGGATGAACCGCGCCTGCGACGGAAGGGCCTGCACCAGCTTGGACATGAGAGCCAGATCCACCATGGAAGCTTCATCCACCACAACGGCGTCCACGGGAAGATGATTCTGCGCGTTGAAACGAAAATAAGGGGAATCCTTCACGGGCCCGAGAAGACGATGAATCGTCGAAGCTTCCTCCGGAATGAGCGCCTTCAGACTTTGTTCGCAGGCCAGGTCCTCCTTTGCTTTCCTCAAAGCCTCCTGCAGCCGGGCAGCCCCTTTCCCGGTGGGGGAGACCAGGGCCGTGCGGAGGCCCTGTCTCCTGTTCTGTTCCATCTCCATCAGAAGGGCAAGGATCTTGGCAACCGTTGTCGTCTTTCCGGTACCAGGACCTCCGGTAATCACACAAAACTTCCTCCGTGCAGAAGCAAAAGCCGCCACCTTCTGCCAGTCTATGCCGGCCTCTTCCAGCGAGGGAAAACCTCTGCTCAACCCATTCTGAAAAGACCTCATCGGTGAGACAGGGCTTTCATCGTTGATCCGGCTCTTTATTCCCTTTGCGAGTTCCTCCTGATACTCCCAGTAGCGGTAGAGGTAGAGCCGGTCCTTAGGGTCGAGGATCAGCGGCCTGGGCTCACCCGGCTCCCCAACCACGCCGCTTTTCTTGAGCTTCTTCACCCATTTCCCCGCTGCAGGGAAAACAAGGCGCTCCCCCGCCTCCGAAGCGTGAAAGGGCTCCTGTGAAGAAAGATCAAGGCAAATGTGGCCTTCTCTCGTAAGCCGGCTCACAAGCGCCGCGGCCAGCACGAGTTCCTGGGACGGAGCCTTGCAGACCTTTGCCATGAACCTCGCGAAGTGAAGATCCAGAGGAGAAAAGAAACCGCTCTTTTGGAGAGAATCCAGATCAGCGATCATTCAAACATTCCTCAATCCTTGAAAAGATCCAAATCCGAATTTTTTTCATCTTACTCCGATCAGTTCTTCACTCAAGGCTTCGATCAGACTCCGACGGGGTTTGTCCCTGTAGACGCCGAATTCAGGCCCTTTCCCCGGGTCCACCCCGCGCAGGAACACGTAGAAGACCCCTCCAAAGTGCCGGTCGTAATCATATCCCTGCGCTCTGAGCCTCAGGTACTGGTTGAGTGCCAATGTGTAAAACGTGTACTGGAGGGTGTAGAAGTTTTCTTCCATGGCCTTGGTCAGGTTTTCAGTGCTGTAATCCTCCACGCTCGCGCCCAGGAAGTTGGATTTCCAGTCGAGGAGGTAGTAGCGATCTTCAAACCTGAAGACCATGTCCATGAACCCCTTCATGAACCCGCGAAGGGGTGAAAAGCTTAAGCGCTCCGTTTTCTCGGGGACCTCCTGGCGGAGGCTGACTCTTGCCAGAATCCTTCCCACCGTTTCAGGAGCCAGGGACTTGAGCGGAAAGTAGAATTCAAGTTCATTCAGGCGGTCCTCCATCCTGACCCTGGAGAGGCAGAAATCTTGCCGTTCCGGATCCAGAGGGACCCTGAGCACTTTGTCCACCATGTCGCAAATGACCTCCAGCCAGGAACGATCATATCCGTATTGGACAAGCTTCTCTCCCACCAGGTCTAGTCTTGACGGACCCGTGACGCTGCAGAAGTCGAGATGCTCGAACACATCATGAAGAAAAGTGCCTGCCTTAGCCCCTTTCGGAAAGGCAAAGATACCTGCAGGCTCTTCCATCGTGCGCAGAGGATCCTCCCGAGCCTGCAACGTGAGAGCGTCGTAGTCGGTCCCCTCTTCACTGTGGAGTCGATCGGAGACCAGGCCGGAGAAGCTCGATATCCTCCACTGTCTGTCGATCCGGCCGGCAAACTCCTTTGCAGGATTGATCTGCATCTCCTCGGGCAGCGGAGAAAATCGGCTTTCGTCATCCTCAATTTCCCTGATCACCTCTACGGCGGCTGCAGGCTTCTTCATCAGAGACTTGACTTTGAAGAGAAGTTCCTCGTTCGTGATTCGTTTGAAGTTGTCTGCAAGCGCCTTCACGAGGTCGTCGGAGTCCTCGGTCGCCGGAGTGTGAAGCAGGTACGCCGGCGCGGACGTCTCAGCCCCCTTGAAACGCCCCCACGCCAGATACACCCGGCATTTCGCACGGGTAAGGGCAACGTACAGGAGCCTCAGGTTTTCAGCCAGCTCTTCTTTGTTCGCAAGGGCTTTGTGGGCCGCCCGGTCCTCCGACCCAAGATCGAAAACGAGCTCCATCCGGTTCTGCGGGTTGTGGAACAGAAGGGGCTCCGCGCCTTTCTTGGGCCTGACGCCGTCCCACGAAAAAGGGCAGAACACAATGGGGTACTCAAGCCCTTTGCTTTTGTGGATGGTGACGAGTCTCACGGCGTTCTCGTCGCGCTCCAGGCGGAGCTGATGCTCCTCCGACCGGGGAGCGTCGGGGTCTCTCTGTTCGGAAAGCCACTTCAGCAGTCCGGTCATGTTCAGCTTTTTCTCTACAGAGGCCTGATGCAGGACTTCCATGAGATGGAGAAGATTCGTGTTTCTTCGCTCCCCGTCGGCAAAAGCAATCAGACGGGTCAGGACCTTCTCCTCCTTGAGGAAAGAGCGGAACATGCGGAAGAACCCTCTTTCCTGCCAGAGGTCATGGTGCTCCCTGAACTTGACGAGCCAGCGCTCCCACCGTGCTTCATCCAGCGTCAGCCGCTCGAGTTCCTCACCCGAGACCCCGGCCATATCGGTGGACAGGGCCGTCTTGACCAGGGATTCCGCACCGGGCTCCACAACGGCGGAGAGGAACCTCGCCATCTCCATCGCTTCGTGGGAATCGAAAAGGTTCTCCGTGCTGTGGAGAACGCTCGGGACGTTTCTCGCGGACAGGACCTTTTGCACGAGAAGGGCTTCCTTGTTTTCACGCACCAGCACCGCGATATCGCTCGCCCTGAGGGGCCTGCCGCCGATGAGAGCTTTCTTCTCCTTGCCCAGGTTTAGAAGCCGCGTGGTTTCCGCAGCGACCAAGCCGGGCAGGTGAGCCTCCGCCACCCCCTTGTTGATGATGCCGTTGGGCTCGGCCCACTTTCCCGGGTCCATGAACCAGAGGGTGAAAGGTTCCCTCTTCCCCCCGATCACGAGAGTCTCAGCTTTTTTCCTCCTGGCGGCCTTGGCCGGCTCGAAGGGAATCTTTTCATAGACAAATGCGGGTTTCGCATTCCCGAACAGGGCGTTGATGGTTTTGATCAATTCGGGGTCTGATCGCCAGTTCTCCGTAAGGGTGTAGCGGGTGTCGACTTTGTCCACCGCCTCCATGTACGCGAAGATATCCGCACCGCGAAACCCGTAAATCGACTGTTTCGGATCGCCCACAAGGAAGAGCGTGCTCCCTCCCCTTCCGAAGATGCTCTGGAAGATGGCATACTGCACAGGGTCCGTGTCCTGGAACTCATCGATCAAAGCGGCCCGGTACTTTCGTCGGATGGCGATCCCAAGGTCCCTTCCCCCTCTGCCTTCCAGAGCGGCTTGGAGTTTCAGCAGCAGATCGTCAAAAGTCTGAACGTTCTTTTCCGTCTTTCTCCTGGAGAACTCCTCGCCCACCTCTTTGAACAGGTTGACCTTGAGCCCCAGCAAGCGTTCCGCGAAAAGAATCTCCAGGTCCTGAGAGGCCTGGTAGAGGTCTTCGCAAAGATCAAAGAAAGCGTGTTTCGGCGGATCATAATCCTTTTTCAGGTTTTCCCTTTTCTCCAGTTCTCCTCTTGTGAATCTCTTGAACTCCTCAAACAGGCTCGTGCGGTTTTCCCCATAGGCGAAGAGGTCCTCCATCTCCTCTCCCCAGAGTCCGACCTTGGGCGGGCTGTACTGCTTCTTGTTCATGCCCTCGTAGGAGGCGAGCAGGTCCAGGACCTCCTCTCTGACCGAGGGCCACGTGTCGGCCGCCTTGGAAAAAGCCTTTCTGAATCGTTGTTCCTGCGCGCCGGTGTCCCGGTTCTCCGGCTCGGGGAGGATGCGAAGAAAGGGCTGGTTCATTTTGCGCTTCAAGAGCCGGGTCAGTTCTTCCGGCGTGAAACGGTTCTCCAGCGCAAAGTTCACGAACAGAGGCGACGCGGTGTAGAGGTGGCGTCGCCAGAAATCATCCACGCTCTCCTGGATCATGGCGGAGGGATCCGTGAGCAGCTCCGTGTCAAAGAGGCTGCCGCTCTCAAAAGCGTTCTCATGGAGCATTCTTCTGCAGAAGCCGTGGATCGTGAAGATGGGTGCCTCGTCAAAGGTCCTCAACGCTTCTCGCAACAGGCGTAACGCGTCTCCCGAAGACGCCTGCCGCTTCACGAGCTTGTCGAGAAAGGGATCCTTTGCTTCGCCGCTTGAAAAGGCCTGAACGGCATCGCGGATTTTGCTGCGGATTCGGTCTTTCAGCTCCTCCGTGGCTGCCTCGGTGAACGTGACGACCAGGATCTGATGGACCGCCAGTCTTTTTTCCAGCAGGAGGCGCAGGAAGAGCCCGGTGATGGTGTAGGTTTTTCCCGTCCCAGCACTGGCTTCGATGAGGTTCGCTCCCTCAAGAGGTGTTTTCAGGGGATCAAAGACTTGGTAGTGCAACATTCTCTCTCTCACGTGAGCGGCCTGTCTGATTGACGCTCATTCTGTCTTGAGCGAGTTCAGCAGAGGCTCGAAGACCTCCAGCGCGATCTCTTCGAACGCCGAGTCGATGGGACTGGCTTTGGGGAAACAGAGCCGATGGTAGACATCGGCCCTTTCCCCCTCGTTCCACCCGTCCCCCTCCCATGCCTCACGCGCTTGTTCAAGGGCCCACTCCCTGGGCTTCTTTTTCGAGAGACGCGCCTCTGCATAGGACCAGGAGAGTTCCGGGAAGAAGTGCAAAGGCGCTCTCAATCCCTCTCCGTATCGCCTCAGCAACCCTTCGAGAATGGTCTCTCCCTGCTCCACCGGAGCATAGTCGTAGAAAGCCCTCTTTCGTTCCTTGGTCAGACCGGCAAGCAGCGTGTGCCGCGGGTATCCCTCGGCGCGGACGCTGTTGAGCACCAGATGATGAATCCAGCACACCACCCTGTCCTTGCCCTTGACACGGGCATAGCGGTACCGGATCATCCGTTCTCTGAAGACATCCTTAAGCGATCCTGTTAAAGAAAACCCTCCCACGTCGATCTGGAAGTCCAGGGTTTCGAGGGCGTTTTCGCCGATGAGCCGCGACAGGTCCTCTGCAAAACGCTCCACTCCGGCACTGAACCCGTCATAGACGCAGTGTCCCACAGGCCCGTGAGGAAGTCGGCCGGAGGCTATGGCCAAAGCGACGTCCTTCTTTATGCTTCGACCCTGGAGCCGTCTTCGCAGCATGCTCTCTTCCAGGAGGTAGCGCTCCAGGGTGTCCACGGTAAAAGGCTCCGTTTCCTCCGCGTAGGAAGACGCCTCTTCCAAAGCGATCCCCAGCCGCCTGTTGACCAGAAACCTCGCGGGGCTGGAGAAGAAGGCGCACAGGCCATGGAGATCCACTTTCCTCCACGACTCATCAGGCTCGGACAACCCTGTGCTCAAAAAAGGGGCCGGTTCCCCGCGCTCGGCGATCGCGGTCGCAGCAATCTCATAGTTCTCCTCCGAGTAAGTGAACAGCTTCTCCTGGTTCTTGAAGTATTCAGGGCTGAAAGCCTGGAGACGATGCTTGATCTGGAGGTGGTCACGGAGGGTGCGGCCGGGGATCTCGAAACCTTGCTCCACGTAGTCGACGAGTTCGCTCACCAGCACCGAGGGAGGGATCGGCGAGTTGTCCTGGATGCTCTGCCCCACATAGCTGATGTAAAGCTTTTGTCTGGCCGAAAGGATCGCCTCCAGAAAAAGGTACCGGTCGTCATTCCTCCGGGACCGGTCGCCCGGCTTGGGATATCTCGCCATGAAATCGAAGCCCAGGGGCTTGGACTGTCTCGGATAAGCCTCCCCGTCCATCCCCAGAAGACAAATCACCCGGAAGGGGATGCTTCGCATGGGCAGCATGGCGCAAAACGTCACCCCCCCGGTCATAAAGCCGAATCCGAAACCTGTTTGGTCGAGAGTGCGCTCAAGGTAGCTTCTCACGACCTGCAGAGGAACCTTTTCATCAAACAGAGAAACCGCGCCGGTTTTGACCAGGTCGTCGAGCATTCGGCGGATCAACTGCATCTCCCGGTCCGCCTCTTCCCCCGGTTCGAAGAAATCAGTCAGGACGTCGGTGAGCTCCGCCTGCCAGCATTCCAACGTGTTCGGTTTCCCGAGAGCGGTGGCTCGCTCGAACAGCTTTTCCACAAACTCCACGAAAGCACCGAGAATCCGACTCTCTTCCCCTTCGATGGGATCGTAAGGCAGGATCCCCGAAAACATCCTTTCTTCGCGGCCCGGCATGGCAAAGCCGAGAAGGAGTCTGCCGAGGCCGGCTCTCCAGGTGTTTGGAGGGAAGGGAGGCAGCCCCAACTCGGCTTTGTGTGTTTCATCAATTCCCCAGCGGATCCGTGTTTCAGAAATCCATTTGCGCACCGTTTCCAGATCTTCGTTGGAAAGACCGAACTTGCGGCGCACCGCTTCGCATTCAAGAAGGTTCACGACCTGACTGACTCCGAAACGGCTTCCCTGGAGGTCAAGAAGATTGAGGAACGCTTCACCGATCCCTCCCTCCTTTCGCATGCTCCGGTCCGCGATGCTGAAAGGAATTCTGCGGGCATCTTCTTGAGGGGTGTCGAAGACGCCCTGGATGTAAGGCGCATAGGTTTCCACATCCGGCATCATCACCAGAATGTCCCTGGGCAGAAGACCGGGATCTTCTTCGAACATCCGTAGAAGTTGATCACGGAGAACTTCCACCTCCCGCATGGGGCTGTGACAGGAATGGATCTGGATAGAGAGATCGTGTGGTGAAACTTTGTTCTTTTCCTGCCTCTCCTGGAGCTTGAGAATATCCAGCTGAACAGAACCCAGGAGATTTCCCGATTTCGGCTCTTCGTAGAATGAAAATTCCTCCGCCTCGAGGTCCAGGATCATCTCAAAGAAGTCCCTCCCCAACCTGCCCATGGAAGCGAGCAAGGAGTTCCCCTTTTCCATGTGGAGTTCCGATTCCGAGACGCCTTTCTGTGCCTTTTCTTTTTTCTTCATTTCCCACGTGTCCAGAATATCTCCCCAGTACTCCCGGCTCGGGTTCATGAGGAAGAGGTTCACCTGGGCCACCTGCGACAGGAAAGCAAACACTTGAACATGAAATCGAGGCAGTGCGGAGATGCCGAACACGCAAATCCTTCTTGGAATTCCGGAGCGAGGGTCGATGCCCCCCCCGGTGGCCGTGAAGAGTTCTTTAGCCAGCGCTGCGCGGTGTTCGTGTTCATGGCCCTTAACCAGTTCGCGCCACAGCACCGCTTGCCAGTGCCGGGCTTTTCCCTGTTCCCACTGGAACATCATTTCAGGCCGGAAAAGAAGGTACTGGTCAAAAAGGTCGGCGATCCGCTGCGAGAGCTGGAAGCGCTTGAGATCGCTGCGTCCGCTCTCCAGGTAGATCCGCAGGGGCTCAAATGCCGGCTCCTCGATGAGCTTGGGCAGTGCCTTCATCACCCTCCACGTCATCACTCCGGGATCAAAAAGATTCGGTTTTGGCAGGTCCTTGAGGACGCTCTGAAAGATGTCACGGACAAAGGTGTTGGGGAAAGGGAAACAACAGTTAGCGCAAATCCCGTGTCGTTCTGCAAGCTGCAGAGATATCCAGCGCTCCATGCCCTTGCTCTGAACCACGATGACCTCGGGGTCAAAGGGAGACGGCAGGGATTGCTGGAGAACCTGCGCCAGCTGGTCCGACAGGATCTCTAATCGGTTGCTGGCAAAAACTCGGAAGTTGCCCATAGAAGTGAATAGGCCGTTATTCGTTATCTTTTGTCCGTTCACCGTTGTCCGTGGCGCGTTGTCTGTGGTCGGCGGTCGGCCGTCGGCGGTCCGCGGTCGCTCTCTCAGCGATCATTATATGACAAGGGCTACGCGCGAAGAAAGAGAATAGACACTATGGCAAGCCCTATGCCGAGGATGCGCATCCCGCTGAGCTTCTCCTTGTAAACGATCACCGACAATAACACGGCGATCACGAAGTGCATTCCTGTAATGGAAACAATGATAGACAGAGGCCCTACGGAAAGAGCCGCCAGGAAGGTGTAGAAGCCCACGAAGTTGATCAGGCCCATCAGGAGCCCGATCCGGATGGCGTCTTTGCGGTTCCCCTGGGCCCCTTCTTTCCCTGCTTTCCTGATCAGGGCCGCTGAAAAGACGGTCCCCAAGAAATAGGAAAGCGCCATGAACCCCAGCTTGTTGGAATAAACTGCGGCGAACTTGCTTGAGATCGAGGCCACGCTGCCTGAAACCAGAGAGACAGAGACCAGGAACAGCCCCTTTCTCACGCTCCTCACGGCTCCCTTCATCTCCTCCACGTCTCTCGTCAGAATGACGATGACCACGATCGCAAGAAGGATGCCCAGGACCTGATGCAGAGACACACGGTCATGAAGGAACAGGATGGAAAAGAGGACCACGACCACCATATTCAGGCGGATGATGGGATAGACCACGCTGGAGGGAACGTGTTTGAGCGCTTCGATGTGGGTGATGGTGCCGAGGACAAAAGAGGCACTGTTGATCCCTGCGGTCAGAAGGAGCATCCTGGCATCGGAAACCGATTCTTTCAGAGAAAGGAAAAAAACGACGCTCAGAACCGTCACCGTTGCCATGAAGGAAAAAGTGGTCCACGCGGTATTGCACTCTCTCTCCGCAGAGACCTTGTAAAGGAATCTCTGCACCCCCATAAGCACGAGCGCAACAATGCTGAGGACATACCAGTTTCTCATCCCCATGACCTGCGTCCTATCATGATGCTGCGGATGAGACTACAATTCCGGCCCCATTTCAAGCACCAACTCCTTCCAGACACAAAGAAGCCTCCATTCAATAGGAGGGACTGAATGGAGGCTTCTCGGAAATTCTTTGGAGGGGTTTAGTTCACCGCATCCTTCAGGGCTTTCCCGGCCACGAACTTGGGCACGTTCTTGGCCTTGATCTTGATCTCTGCGCCGGTCTGTGGATTTCTTCCTATCCGCGCCTTCCTCTTGTCGACCTTGAAGGTCCCGAAACCTACCAAGGTCACTGCGCCTTTCTTCTTCAGAGCTTGTGTGATGGATGCGAAGACGCAGTCCACTGCTGCCTGGGCCTCTTTCTTGGTGCTGACCACTTTCACGACGTCGTTTACCAGATCCCCCTTATTCATGTTTCAATCTCCTTTCTTAAATGGTGAGTGGGTTGTTTATTTGCGCTGGCACAGTCTATACAAGTTTTTAAAGATTTCAACTTAAAAGTTAACAAAAAAATAACCTGTTTAACGCAGCGCGCGCGCGTAAAGCCCCTCCTGCACACTATTGTTGACGTTTGGAGACACGGCCGTCGATCAGGAGTTTCTCCATTGCCTCATAAGGCACGGCTCCCACAAGAAACTGCCCGTTCAGCAGGAACGTGGGCACCGCCTGTACCCCCATCCTGTGGGAGCGTTGCCAGTCCGCATCCACAAGGTCTTTGAAAGATCTTTCTTCAAGGACCTTCCGAGCCTCCTCTACGGGCAGACTCAGGGAACCGGCAAGAGCCAGGAGTTCAGAGAGCTTTCCGATATTCCTGTCTTCAGCAAAATAAGCGCGGAACACGGCATCGTGATACGCTTGGCCTCTGCCCTTGGACTCAGCCCATTTGCCAAGCTCCTGTGCGAGCCTGCTGTTGTAAGTCTTGTCTCGGTGGCCGAAGGGCAACCCTTCCTCTCGGGCCACCCGCACCAAGCGGGCCATTACGCTTTCCAGGTCGATACGACCTTTGAAAAGCTCCTGCAGAGTCATTCCCGCTTCCGGGATCTCAGGATGAAGGGGAAAGGCGACCCATGAAATCCGGATGTCGTAAACCTTCTGAAGTCTTTCAATACGCCCGGTAATGAAGTAGCACCACGGTCAGATGTAGTCGGAAAAAACTTCTAAGAGTACAGGTTCCCTCATCTCCATCCCTCTCCTGATGTCCGGGGTCTTGCCAGGCGACCCCCCTTGAGTTTCACTTCTTGGATTTCCCCTTGGACCATGATTTCTCGGTCTTCTCGGGCTTTTCCGCCTTTTTTTCCTTGTTCCGCTTCTGGGCAAGGTCCAGCTCAACGGAGGTGTCCTTCTTGAGGGAATGAAAGGCCTCTGACCCCGGTTTGATTCCCAGGTTCTTCGCCGTCACCCCCCACCCTTTGTCCCCGTTCACGTCGTACTCCTTGACCACCACGGGAAGGGGTTTTTTCACGGATGAGGCAAGCCACACACTCACAAACACATCACCGAAGGGCATCCTCATATTGTAAACCAGGTCTTCAATCTGAACCTTGGGTATGGCGTAGGAGATGCTCAATTCCGAGACGAACGCGTCCACATGCACTCCGGCTTCAAAATTCAGAGTGCACAGGACAAGATCCAGGTCTTTGTCCCCGGTGTTCGGTGCGTACATAGGTCCTGCTTTGGCGGCAGGCGGTGTGCTGTTTGTTGATTTGGAGCCGGCTTTGGGACTCGCGGCTTCTGACCATGTGGCCGTCACAAGAACCATCAGGATGATAAATCCGAGAATCCTCTTCACTCCATCCCCTTTCAGCAGCACCGGAAGTTGAGCCGATCATACCTGGCACTTCAGAAAAGTCAACCGGTCAGCGCCCCTTCTCAATGACTTTGACCAGCGTATTGGCAGGCAGGTTTTCACTGAGATCCATGCCGTTGAGCAAGGCGAAATCATCCAGATCGTCCTTGGGGATTCCCATGGATCGCAGGCTGCTCTCCACCGTGCCGGCCGTTTTGGTGGTGCGGAGGCGAATCCGGTCGGGCTTCACGTTGATCTTCTTCGAGTCGGTGAGTTCCTTGAAACCTTTCATGGTTCTTTCAAAAGTGTTCAAATACTTGTCAAAGGCCGACGGACTGGAGAGTCCGTGAAAATAGAAAATCGATTTGCCCCTCTGAATGAAATAGGACACCACCCGAATGGTCCCGCTCTGCCCTCGCACATCGCTCACAACCCGCTGAGCGGGAAACCCGCCAACCGTGATCGGATCTGAGGAAAGGACAGAGGCGCGATTCGCCTGGACGAACTTCGAGGCCGCGTCTTTTGGTGACGCCGCGGCAGCCGCCGAGAAAATGATGCCTCCGTCCTTGTTCTCGTTCATGATCTGAACCTGGGAGGGGGTGTTGTTGATTTTCCAGTTGGCAGGAACCGGGAACTGGAACTTCATATCCGGATGGTAAAAGACTCCCTCCTCCACATACCCCTGCCGGGGATCGTCCCCGTACACGAGCCCGTCGATATGCCGCAGATAGGTCTCGCGATTCACCTTGGGATCTTTCATCCCCAGCTTTTGCTGCCATTCCTTCGCTTCTTTGCGCACGGACACTTCACGGTCCTCAGGACTAGGGTGAGTGGAGAACCACCCCGGCAAGCCGCTCCGATCCGAACCCGGGTTCATGCGCTCCAGGGTTTCAAAAAACGCGGCCAGTTCCTTGCCGTCATACCCTGCCCTGCTCGCATACTCTACGCCCAATGCGTCCGCCTGCCTCTCGTTCTCCCTGCTGAAACTGAGGAACAGCATCCCAACCCCCAGCTGAGCCACTCCGGAAACCAGATCGCCCAGAAACAATCCGCCCACCACCACACCGAACTGCGCCAACTGGGCACGGCTGTACTGCTGAGCCGAATGACGGGCGGTGATGTGTCCGATCTCGTGACCCATCACTCCGGCAAGCTCCGCTTCGTTGTTGAGATTGGCCAGAATGCCCCTCGTGAAGTACACATAGCCGCCGGGCACGGCAAAGGCGTTTACTGCCGAGGCATCGACAATCTCGAACTTGTAAGGCAGGTTGGGGCGATGAGACACTCCAGCCAGCCGCTGGCCCATGTCATTGAGATAAGCGCTCAGCTTCTGATCCTCGTAGACGCCGTATTGTTTGCGCACCTGCACGTCCGTCTGCTTGCCGAGTTGGATTTCGTCCGATTCGCTCAGGAGCATGAGTTCAGGTCCGCCGCTCACCGGGTTCATGGCACAGGAACCGGACAGAAGGAAAAGGATCAAAATGACTCCCAGAACCATTTGCTTAAGGCCTTTGCTTTCCATTTCACACCTCCATCGCCTTTGCATCCATCATGGCCGAGCTTTGGGTGCTCGGCTCATCCTAGGGCAGCGAATTTCACAAGTCAACCCTCCCCGTTCCGGCCCACCGCCATCTTAACCTCCATCAGGCTTTTACCCTTGATTGGCATCCAGCTTTTCCCTAATATACAGGGCTGAAAAGTCAACTGCTGTCGGCTGAAGCCGACAGCTTTAGGGACAAAGGCACAGAGTGGCAAAGGGACAAAGTCATGTCACTCACTGCGTTGTGCTCCGCTTTGTGCCTATGTGCCTTTGCAACTTTGTGCCTGCATCGAGGTGAAAAACTAAACTGAAGCCTTCGCCTGAAGGCGAGGGTTTTACTCTCATTCCCTAGAGGGAGAATAAACCGGAGGACCTATGTCCATTGTTCTGTGGGAAAAGAAAGACACGGTTGCGGTTCTCACCATGAACAACAAAGAGAACCGGATGAACCTCGATTACGCCAGTGCCATGATCCAGGCTCTCGATGAGATCCTGGAGGACAAGGGTATTTTTTCAGTGGTGATCTGCTCGAGCGACGAAAAGAACTGGTCCCAGGGGATTGACCTCCAGTGGCTCATGGAACGCAAAGCGGCTGACGATCTAAATGCCATACGGAGTTTCCTCTACCGCATGAACGACTTGTTCAAGAAACTGCTCCTCTATCCGATGCCGGTGATCGCGGCCATCAACGGGCACGCCTTTGGAAACGGGGCGCTCCTTTCCTGCACCTGCGATTTCCGCTTCATGCGATCAGACAAAGGTTTTTTTTGCTTTCCTGAAGTGGATGTGAGCATCCCGTTCCTTCCCGGCATGATCGCCTTTGCCAGGAAAGCGATTCCTGAATACAAGTATCAGGAGATGGTCTACTCGGGGAGACGTTTCACCGCTTCCGAACTTGAAGAACATCATGTCATCCGAAAGGCTTGCAGAGATCAGGATGAACTCATGAAGGAATCGATGGATTTGGCCAGGACCTTCGAGAAAAAGCGCGGGATCTTCGGCGAACTGAAGAAGCGAATGTACAAGTCCGTCATCCAAGTCCTGGATAAGGAAGATCGGGAATTCATAGAACCGCTTTCTATCGTGGTGCAGGATTGAGAGGTTCCGGCAACCCCAGCAATTCGGCTGCGTTCCTGCCTGCGATCTTCTCTTTTTCCTCGACCCGCAGATAGGGCAGGCCTGTGAGAAATCGCAATTCTTCGCACTGGTCTGTCCAGGGGCTGTCAGAGCCGAAGAGAATTCTTTCCGCAGGGTGTTTTTTCATAAACCGTTCAAGAACACCTGGAGGCATGACCTTCAACACAAAGGAGGTGTCCATGAAGATGTCCCTGCCCAGGAGGTATCTTTCCGTTTCATCGAAGACCGCTTCCCCTCCCAGGTGTGCGACCACCATGCAAAGCGACGGGAAATCCCTGTGAACCTTTGCAAGCCTCCCAGGGGTTGAATGAATCGGGTCAGGCAAACCCCGATCCAACCCTGCATGAAAGAGGACGATCATCCCTTCCGCCTGAGCCGCTTCGTAAAAAGGGTAGGCCCTTTTCTCATCCACGAAGAATCCTTGGTAATCCGGATGGACCTTGAAGCCTTTGAATCCTCTTTTCTTGAGCTGCTCGACCTCTTCGACCTCCATGGTAAGATCAGGATGCATGGTCGCAAAGGGCATGATCCGGCGGTTCCGGATGTTCTCCAGCCACTGATGGGTCGGGTTGACCATCTCCGGTTTTGTGGCAACGCTGCAGACCACGGAAAGGTCTATGCCGGCCTTGTCCATGGACTGAACGAGTCCCTGCTGAGTACCGTCGCTGAAGCAAGAGATCCCTGCGCGGCTTTGAACAGCCGTCAGGGTCTTTGAGGCCGATGGCTCGGGGTAGATATGGGTATGGAAGTCGATGATCAAAGGACGTCCCGGCTCAGATTAAGGAACTCGGCCCCACGGGAGAATCGTATCTTATTTCTCAGGTTCGATAGGGATGACGACGACCGGCACAGGGGAGTTCTTCAAGACCTTCTCCGCAACGCCCCCGAATCGGAAGTGAGCCTTGGCTCCATGGCTGGCCATGACCACCATGTCAATCTTTTCCTTCTTGATCAACCTGAGAATTTCCTGGGCCGGGTCTCCTGAGGCAACGTGTTTGATGTAGAGCGGGCAGCCCTGCAGATACTTCTCACAGACTTCGTCCAGCCTTTTCTTTGCCGTCTTGTTCTCCCAATCCTGGATCTTGTCGAAATGGGACTTGTCGAAGTCTCCGTACCAGGGCGGGTGCTGGGCCAGTTCCTGAATGACATAGAGCACGTGAACCTCTGTCTGGTATTTCTGACTTAAAGAGTTCACGTAGTCCAGAGCTTTCTCCGCATTGGGAGAGAAGTCGGTGGGCCAAAGGATCTTCTTCACCTCCATGGGGATGCCTCCTCGCACAATGAGTATCGACGGGTATGCTTTGGAATGCCAGTCTTGTGGGGAATGTTCCGTCGAATTTAGTGAAACGGGACTTTTCTTGTCAAGGCAATTCTCTTCCTTTTCCCCTCGGTTGAATGCCGCACTGGGAGCTTCACTTCGGGTCCACCGGGTTCTTTCCCTTCTCCCACTCGTCCCAGCCGCCTTTGAGGGCGAACACCTTGGAATAGCCGGCCTTCACGAAAGGCTGTGCCACACGGGCACTGGTGTATTCATTCGTTCAGGCGCAGTAAAAGACCAGGGTCTTGTCCTTCGGATACTTGTTCATCCAGGTGTCCACCTTTTCCAGGTCTTCCCTCACAGCCCCCTTGATTTTCACCTTGCTGAGTTTCCAGTCCCCATCTTTACGGGCGTCGATAATCACGAGATCGGGATTGCCGAGCATTCCCTTGAGTTCTTCAATGGTCATTCTTTTTACGTCTTGAGCCGCCGCTGACGAGGCGAAAACTGCGGCCGCGGCAAACACCATTACGATCGCCAGAAACAGAATCTTTTTTCTCATTTTCTTTCCTCCCTGGTTGACGTTATAAATCCACAGTGATCTTCGGTCCTGCCGAAAAACCCGCCTACTCCAAATGAGTCAAATATAATGCTTTATTTCACCGCTGCGAGAAAATTTTTGTAGATTTTGACCGTCTCCGGCCGTTTCTCGAAAAAAGGCACGTGACCGCACTGATCCAGGATCACCACCTTTACATTCCTGAGCCCTTTCCTGAAGACCTCCGCGCCGGACACATGAAGGATACGGTCGTTCGCGCCCCAGACCACCAGGGTTCGCGCCTCTACCCGGGAAAGGCGCAACTCGAGCTTAGACCTTCCTCCCTGTTCAAGGTCCCGAAGCACCTTTCCGTAAAACGCGTAGTTCGATGCTCCGTGTTCCGCAAAATAGGTTTTAAAGGCGCCGGGCACAGGAGGGACGCGATAGAAAAGAAGCCTCAGGATCTCTTCAAAGTCCTCCCTTGTTCTGTACACAAGGGCAATCTCTCCTGTTTCCGCATACCGTCGCCACATGTCGCTTGGGGTCGGGGAGTTCACTCCTGCCGGAGCGAACAGCGCAAGGCTTTTCACCTTTTCGGGATACTCGCTGGCATAATACCCTGCGATGTAACCTCCCATGGAAGACCCTGCAAGATGAAAGCGGTCGAGGCCAAGGCTTTCAACAAACCGGTTCAGCCTTTTCACCTGGCTCGGGACATCATAGTCGGCAGACTCCAACTGTGAATTCTCGCCAAAGCCCGGGAGGTCTGGAAGGATGAGGCGGTAAGACGGGCTGAAGGCTTTTGGGAAAAGTCCCCAGCCATCCTTTTCCATTCCAAAGCCGTGAACAAAAAGAAGGGTCTCTCCTTTTCCGCCTTCCAGATAAGCCCAAAGGTGGTCGTCTACCTGGATCGTGTGCCGGCTGAGGCCTGCGTGCCAGCGGAGAGATTGCTTGGCACAGTCCAGAACGAATCCTGGGAAACAGAAATAAGCGACCGTCGTCGCTGCCACCAGCGACAAGAAAACCGCGAGAACAGCTCTAATTCCACCAGTCATGACCCGCCTGCCTTGCCTTTGCCTTTGAAAGCCCTATGGCCTTTTTCAAAGAGAGAATCAGTTGCTCCACTTACGGACCAGCCACTGGAGCTTTCCCCTTTGAAGGCCGATGGCCGCTTCCGGGCAGATTTCCATACAGCAATAGCACCGGATGCATTTGTCATAGTCGTAGCAGGGAATGCCGCTTTCGCCCTTTGATTCCCCTATGGCCCCTCCGGGGCAAATGGCCTTGCACTGATAGCACAGAGTGCAACGGTCTCTGGACGGCACAGGTTTTTCTACAAGAAGGTCTTTAAAGGCTTTTGTGTTGAGCGGCCAATGGGACACGGGAGACCGGCCGCTTGCTTTGCTCGGAACATAATCATGGACCTGAAACTCATCAAGACCAGCACCCTGAAGGTCTATCCGCTCAAGAGCGCCAGCCCCAAGCCCTCTCTTCTCTCCCAGGGTGACGGTAAGCGCTTCTCTCAAGCGAAGGCCAACCACTCTTGTGGCCACTGCGTCCACAGACACGGCATCTTGCCCTGCCAGAAGAGCGCCGATCCTCTTGGGCCTCCCACTGGCCCCAGGCCCTTCGCCCTCCATGCCCATGATCGCATCCATCAGATGGATAAAGGTCTTGGGTTTTTCAAACCCCCTTAGAAGAGCGCTGTAATAATCCAGCAGGAAATCGGAGAACTCCTCTTTGGTGCGGGCTTTTAAGTGCCACTGGGACTTGTTCAGTCCGTAGATCAGGCCGAAGAGGTTCTTCACGGCGCCCGTGATATAGGTGAGCCCGTGGGTTTTGAATTTGGGCAGATTTAGGATGATGTCGGCATCAAACACGGCTGAAGAAATCTCGAATCTCTTGTACCGGCAGGCGCCCTCGTCGAACAGGATATCCGTGGCCCTGGGGTCTGAGACCTCACAGCCCTCCTCCTCTACGATCCGATCATAGTCGGCCTTCTTCATCACCTTGGTGAGGGGCTGAAAGGCCGGGGATTCGCAAAGGATCGGCATGCCTCCTTGGTCTAGGACCATTCGCAGAGCGGCCCGGAAAAACTCCGGATGAGTCACCACGCTCTGTTCCGGAGCTGTAGCGCTCAAGAGATTAGGCTTGATGACCACCCTTTTTCCCGAAAAGAGTGTCGGCTCAAGACCTATGAGCCTCATCGCTTCAAGCATTTTCTCTTTGATCAGAAGGGAATCGTAGTCTTCACATTTCAGAAGGGCAACGCGAGTCATGACCGCTCCTTAATGATTCATGCTAGATGGCTTTTCATTCTAATCGAAAAAGGCTAGGATGTCGCCCGGAATTTCACACAGAAAAAGGCCCGGAGAACATTCTTGAGGCCCCTCACAAAGCGACAGGGCTGCAGCATTATTCTTGTGAATCAGCACAGGCAGATTCTATTGTTCCTGCGCGACGATCTCCCCCACATCCCCTATCCCAACACCTGGGATGTGCCCGGAGGTCACGTGGAAGAGGCTGAAACCCCGGCCCAATGCATTGTTCGAGAGATGAAAGAAGAGATGGGCCTTGACCTCGAGGGGTTTGAGCTCTTCTCTGTGAAAGATTTCAGCGACAGGATAGAGCACACCTTTTGGAAGTCCGCCAATCTGCACATCGATGAAATTTCTCTTCAGGAAGGTCAGCGTCTCAGATGGTTCTCGGAAGAGGAAGCTGGGGCGACGGTACTGGCCTATGGATTCAATGAAATCGTCGCGGAGTTTTACGCAAAAGCGCCTTTTCTGGGGCGCTGATTGTCTCTCCATTCATCAGGCCCCGGTTATTCCATATCGAATTCCTTCATATCGAACCAGTAGCCTGTCTTGGTGGCGTAGTCGAGTTGCATTTGAACCGCCGCAATGTGCCTGTTCTCAATGACCAGGAACTGCGCGAACAGGGCCTGATTCCGCCCGGTCATTTCCCTCACCATCGTCTCATAAAACTCGCTGGTTTCGTTTTCAACCTTGAGGGCCCGGCTCAGGATTCTCTTTTGGTCTCCCCCGGCTTTCCTGGATATCTCCGACTTGAATCGAGCCATCTGCTTGGCCATGCTCTGATTCGAAGGAACCATCGTCTCCAGCCTGGGAAGGGTGAGTTTGCCTGTCCTCTCCCAGTGCTCCAGCCTGTCCATGAGGTAGTCCAGATGCCGCTGCTCGTCGTCGGCCATGGTCTTCAAAAAGCTTTTCCCTGCCGGTTCGGAGACCTTTCGCGCCGCAGCCAGGTAAACATCACGAATCCTTGTTTCGTACAGAACCGCTGTTTTGATCGCCTCTTCGAGAGTCATAGTTCCCCCTTTTATGGCGGCCAATCAACTTAAAGCCTTGAGTGGGATTTCCATTTGCTCTTGTCCGGGAATTCTGTACACTTGCTTGAAAAAAAGCAAGGAGTATTGTCATGATCCTGCCCTTGATCCAGAAGCGTAGAAGCATCCGGAAGTACCAGAAGAGACCCGTTGAATCCGAAAAGATTCAAACTCTTGTAGAAGCGGCTCTTCGCTCGCCGTCTTCCATGGGTTACAATCCCTGGGAGTTCGTCGTTGTTGACGACGCGAATCTCCTGGACAAGCTTTCCAATGCCAAACCCCAGGGTTCCGCCTTCATTAAGAACGCCCCTCTGGGGATCGTGGTCTGCGCCGATCCGGAAAAAAGCTCTGTCTGGGTGGAAGACGCCTCTATTGCATGCATTTTCATCCAGCTCACGGCGGAGTCCCTGGGCCTTGGCAGTTGCTGGATTCAAATTCGCGAAAGAATGCACAATGAGGCAAAAACATCGGAGGCTTATATCGCCGAGGTCCTTAATCTTCCGAAAAAAATGAAGGTCGAAGCGATGATCGCCATAGGCTATCCGGATGAACAAAAAGCTCCCCGGCCAAAAGAGGACCTGCAGTACGGCAAGGTCCACCAAAACCTTCACGGGAAGCCTTTCAAGCGGTGAGTACCCTGCATCACCCCCACCCGTCCGTGACGCCGGTCCATTTTTTCTCTCCGCGCGCCTGGTCTGTGGGGCATTAAAGACTCCTGTGCCCCATGATTTACGTCTGTTCGGTTGAAGGAGAGTACGGGGCTGATTAATGTAGAGCATCCTTTACTTGAGGTGTAATGACATGAAACATCGAAATCTCGCTATGATCCTTCTGCTTGGAGCCCTGCTGTTGCTCTGGGCATGGCCTCTGGCAGCTGCCGAACCCGATAACAAGATCGTGCTCCTCAAGGTCCACGTTCCTTTTGCCGGCGGGTGATGGGACCCCGGGGACAGGGTAAGGTATATCCTGAAAGCGGAGGAGGGAGTTCTTTCTTACGAATTGGTGTGGGATACCCAGGCGTCTCGCTACAAGGCGACAGTGGTCTTTGACGAGAAAAAGACCACCGTGGCCAAGATCATGGATTCTCTTGTGAGCGGAGGATTCCCGGTCCGCGGAGAGCCTCAATTCCTGAATTGACCGAGTGAGAGAAGCATCATGGAGAAAGTCCCGGCTCAAGACATCCATCAAAGGCTCACAAGATTCCAAACAGCCCTTGCCACCCACGATTTGGACGGTGCGCTCCTTTTCCAGAATGTGGACATCTATTATTTTTCCGGGACCATCCAGTCCTCCATCCTCTTCATCCCAACGCAGGGGGATGCTGTCCTGATGGTGCAGAAGGGTTTTGAGAGGGTGAGGGAAGAATGCCCTCTTAGAAACATCATCGCCGTCAACGGCAAAAGCCATCTCAGCGGGACACTCCACGATTTTGGAATTCGACGCTTGGAGCGCGTGGGGATCGAGATGGACGTTCTTCCGGCCTCTCTTTATGTGTGGCTCGCAGAAACCTTTCCTCAATGCCGTTTTGTAGATGTTTCCGTCCCGATTCGCAAACTGAGGATGATCAAGTCTCGCTATGAAACAGATCAGATCAGGAAAGCCGCTGCCGTTCTTCATCAAGGCTACACGGAGATTCAGGGATTCATCAAACAGGGAGTGAGCGAGCTGGAAATTGACGGCCGCTTGGCTTTTATTGCACGAAGAGAAGGTCACATGGGAATACTCAGGATGCGAGGATGGAATCAGGAGATGACTTACGCCCATGTGCTTTCAGGCGACAGCGGCTCTGTGGTCACCTTCCTGAACAGTCCCCACGGAGGGAGCGGCAACACCCCGGCCATGGCCCAGGGAGCGAGCTTTCGTCAGGTCAGGAAAAATGAACCCATCGGCATCGATTATGGGGTGGGCATCAACGGCTATCTTGCCGACCAGTTCCGCACTTTTGTGATCGGCGAACTCCCGGCCGCGCTTGAAAAGGCTCATCAATGCTCGAGGGAGATCCACGATCTTTTCGCACGAGAGGCCAAACCCGGGATCTCATGCCCTCAACTCTATGCCATGGCCAAAGACTTCGCCTTGCGGGCCGGTCTCGAGGATTACTTCATGGGCCATGGTGAAGGCCAGGTTCGGTTCATCGGCCACGGTATTGGCTTGGAAATCGATGAATTCCCTGTCATTGCACCCAACTACGAGGGGGAGCTGGCACAAGGAATGGTCATTGCCTTTGAACCCAAATTCGTTTTTCCAGGGAAAGGGGTGGTAGGTATGGAAGACGACTACCTCGTCACTTCGTCCGGAGTTGAAAGACTCACCCTCACCGAGCAAGTCTTGATCAATCTGAAACCCTGAGGCATCTCACACAGGTCACAGGGAAAGAACGAATCATTATAGAAAACGATTAGACTGTCGCGCGTGAAGGTATTTGCTGCCGGAGGAGAGCTTCCTGTCCACGGAAAGGGCCCCTCCTCCTTTGATGAGAAGTGCGAGACATATCCCGATGACAAGAAGGTGGTATTCAAACCCTTCTCCCTGTTGTTGCCCGAACCAGTTCATGAAGAAGCCGTGCTGCACATGACTCATGAACATGCAAAGCGTGAGGCTCGCGCCGATCCCTATGGCCCAGAGTCTGGTGAGGAATCCGAAAACGAGCAGCACCGCTCCCAAGGACTCGACACCCACAAGAGCGACGACCGACCAGTCAGGGAAACCCATCCCTGCAAAAGCCTGAAGGGTCTTGGTGAATCCAGTGCCCCCGAACCATCCCAGAACCTTTTGGGCCCCGTGGGGAAACATGACCACCCCGAGCGCAAGCCGTATGAAGAGCTGAGCAGGGCTGTTGTCTGTCTTCAGGAATTTCTTGAACATGGTTCAGACCTTCCTTTCAAGCAGCTCTTTTGCTATCCGGGTCCTGTGCTCCATCCACCTCAGGAAACATATGTATCAGATTCTCGATCCTGCGACAACCTTTTCAGACCACTGGTTTGGGTTTCAAGAAAAAGCCGGCGCACGCTAATCAAGGGTTTACACATAGAATTTAACATGTTAGAATACTGGCTCAATGTTTGAGGGACTCCCTAATGATCTGGGAAGTCTTAGGCTTTTAAGACACAGGAGGTTTTTCCGGATGAAAATCAAATTAGTTCTTTTCCTGCTTCTAATCCTTGTTTTTGCTCTGGGATCGTGCGAATCCAAAAAAGATGAACAAAAGGCCGCTCCACAGGCATCCAAAGAGACGCCGAAGCCAAAACCTGTGGAAGCCGCTCCTTCCGATGCGCTTGCCAAAGTCGGTGACCGCTACGTGCGAGTTGCCGATTATGAGAAGCAACTGGTCAAGCTGTCACCCAAGCTCGCTGAATCCGAGCATGGCCGCAAGTACGTTGTGAACCAGTACATCGAGAATATCCTGATTGAAAAGGAGGCGGAAACAAGGGGGCTGACCAAAGATCCCGCCCTTGCCGCTAAAATAGAGGACTACACCCGCAGCCTTTACAGAAACAGCCTTCTCCAGGCACTGAAAGAGGGCCAGAAACCCGTTTCAGACGAAGAGGCCAAGAAGTATTTCCAGGAGCATGAAGAGGAATTCGTTCAGCCTGACAGGGTCCGCCTCAGCCTGATAGAAGTGGATCTGGACAAGGAAAAAGAGATCAACGCCGTTCAAAAAGATCTCAAAGCAGGCAAGGATTTTGCCCAGCTGGCCATGGCTCACAGCAAGCATGTGAGCGGAAAACGGGGTGGAGACATCGGTTTCGTCACGCAGAAACAGTACAAGGTTTTGACAGACGTAGCTTTTACCATGAAGCCGGGCGAAATCTCCAAGCCCTTCAAAACGCCCACCGGGTGGGCCATCATCAAGGTAACGGAATTTGTGAAGAAGCAGGCCATCCCCCTGGAAGAAGGGATCAAACGAGCGAGAGCACGCCTTGAGGCGACGGAAACGTCCAAGTCTTTTGATACGCTCATGAAGGGTCTGAGAGAAAAGAACCAGGTTGTGGTCTACGAGGACAAAATCAAACAGCTTCAGAAGGAAGCTGCCGCGCAGGAGACGCCGGCAAAGAAAGCGCCATAGTCAGCCAAACCTTTTTGACACGCGATCATTCAGACGATGTTCGGAGGCCAGGACGCCCTGGCCTCTGTTGTTCGAAGAGCTACCGTGAGCAATAAACAAGAGATGATGGACCAAATTCGAGCCGTAGGCTTTGACCTTTTCAACACGCTGATCACGGTGGAACCTCAGACTCTTCAGGTAGCCAACGGCAGGCTTTTCAGCAGCCTGATTGAAGGCGGGTTTCAGCTTGAGGAGGACGCCTTTAGAAAAGCGCATCGCCAGGCTGCCATGGACCACCTTGCGGAGTGTCAAAAAGACGGGAGGGAAACCCACAACCGTTTCTGGATCAGCGCAGCTCTCGCAGACCAGGGGTACCAGGTTTCACCCGAAGATTGGAGAATCGCCGCAGCAGTTGACTGTTATTTTTCCGCCTTTCTTGAATACTGCCATTTGATCCCGGGCACAGAGTCTATGCTCGCCACGCTGAAGAAGAAGTATCGCCTTGGACTGTTGACTAATTTCACCCACGGTCCTGCGGCAAGAAATATCCTGGATTATCTGGGGATCACTCCCTTTTTCGGCATCATCCTCATTTCGGGAGAACTCGGATATCGCAAACCGCATCCATCGGTATTTCTCAAACTCGTCGAGCAGTTCGGCTTTGAACCCAGCCAAATCCTATATGTGGGCGACGATCCTGAACCGGACATCAGGGGGGCGAGGGGTGTGGGGCTTCAGCCCGTGTGGACGACCTATGTCATGGATCATCAGGTCCCTTATGCCCGCGGGATTCTGACAGGGCTGCCCGAACCTCCGGAGCCGCCTGCCCCAAGGATTTCTACCTGGCACGATCTGCTGTCGCTCCTGAACGAGCGAAGGGACAAAGCCACATAGACACAAAGCAGAGAACTTCTTCTTTTCTTTACCCTTTGCATCTTTGCCCCTTTGTCACTTTGTCCCTTTCTTCCGCTTTGTGCCTTTGTCCCTCTGTGCCTGTCTTCCTTTGTCCCTTCACTTCTTGCGTTTCATGCGGCAGAGAATGACGAGAACTGTTTTTTCGGGAGAGCGGATGCTTTTCTGTTGCGCCTTGAGATCGAAGTGGCGCTGCATCTCCTTGAAGAAATCCAAACTCGTCCTGCGGACTCCCTCGCACAGGATCACCTCACCCTCCGGCTTCAATAAACGCTCAAACAGGTTCCTGAGGGGTTCAAAATCCTTTTCGTGATAAACGATTTCCGACCCAATAATATAATCAAACCGGCCATAGAGAGACGGGCTGTTCCAGTCCAGATCAATGATCTCCACATCCGGGCAGTGATTCAGTTCCGCGTTCGCCCTCGCAAACCCCAGAGCTTCAGCATTGTGCTCCGACATAACAACATTGTGACCGAACGATGCCGCCACCACCCCGACAAGCCCAAGGCCACAGCCGAGTTCGATAAAACGCTTCCCAGGGTCGGCAGGCAGGCCGGCTATGAAATCGGCCAAAACCCACGACGCCTCCCAGACCTTAGCCCACAGGGGAAAGTCGTGAAGAGGAGTTTCAGAGTCAATGTGTTCCTCGATGAATTTGGGCGTAAGGAGGGTGAATTTGCGGCCTCTGATCCCCACGGCCTTTTCTTCTGTTTCGCCAAGTCCGGTCTTCTCGAATGCTTTCACCTTCGCCCTCCCCTTCCCTCACCTGCAGGAGCCCCGCCTCCGCGGCGCGCTCGATGTCCCCTTATAAACAAAGCAGGCCGGAGAATCAACACTCCAGCCTGCTTCAGGAAGTTCTTCAGTCTTTCTATTTTCTTTTACTTTGAGCCGCCGTTGCCTCCACCATTGCCGCCACCGTGTCCGCCGCCGTGTCCACCGCCATGGCCGGCACCTTGGCCGCCACCTTGCCCTGCCCCATGGCCGACACCTTGGCCTCCGCCATGGGCCGCAGCAGCATGTCCGTGCTCGGCGCTCGATTTGCCACCTCTTGCAGCTGCCATTGCTGTTTCGCTGTCTGCCTGGCCTTTGCCCTTTCCGTGAGATGAGGATTGCCCGAAACTGGCATTACCTCCCTTTCCGTGGCCAAGACCGATAATTCCGGCGTGAAGACCCAGTGCATGGGCAATCTGCCCCCAGCCCATGTCATCTCCGCGCATGCCTTCGATAACCCCAAGGGTCTCACCGGAGGCCGCTGCCAGAGCAGCCGCTGCGTTGCTCTCAGCCGCCGTCAGCGCAGCCTGAGCGCCCGCAATAGCCGCCTGATTTCCGGAAGCCACAGCGGCAGCCAGGTTCGCCTCTGCCTGTGAGACTGCGGTCATTGCCGCTGCCACCGTAGGATCGGCTTGGGCCGCAGCGTTCGCAAGGTTGGCCGCGTGCGCTGCCTGAGCCGCATTTGCAAAAGCAGGAGCCGTGTCGCCGGTCGTGGTGCTGCCTGTGCCGCTCGTGGTTTGAGCACCGGCTATGTCCGGCTGCGCCTGGAAAAGCACCAACGAAAAAACTACCATGATTACGGTTGTGATTTTTGACATTTTACCCTTGATCTCCCTTCATGTTGACATCCGCTCTGTCATTTCTTCAAGGCAGCGTTTTTATCCTGCACTGCCGTGATAAAGTTCACGGATTCATCCGCTTTGAAACTTTTCTTCTCGGTCTTGATTTGCTCAGAAACTCCAAACCAGCTCAGGATGAGACGTGATGAATCGATTTCAGGATATTTCTTGATAAGAAAAGATTTTACGCTCTTAGCTCTGGCCTCGGCAAGCTTTAAATTGTTCTTCTGGTAGGTGACGATGTGGACAGACACTTTCTGGTTGTTCTTCATGATGCTGCCCAGGATGTCTAGCGATTCATAAGAGTTTTTTTCGATTTCAGGCGACACGGGTTGGAATCTTATGCTTTCCAGGGTGATGGTGCGGCTGCCGATGAGATAGTTTCTGTATTGAAAATCGCCCATTTCATTGAGGTGGATTGTGGCCTGTCCGGCCATGGGTCCACCCGAGTACATGGAGAGGTAATCAAGCCACGCTTGCCGTTCCTCTGCGCTCCTTTTGAGCCGGTTAAGAACGAGGGCACGGTTGTATAGGGCTGAAGGATTGTCCGGGTCCAGCTCCAAAACCTTTTTGTAGTTATCGAGCGCCTTCCGGTACTCTGATCTTTCCAGGTAAACATGTCCCTGATACGTGAGAGCCTCCACATGGGTTGGCTCTAATTCAATGGCCCGCTGATAGCTCTTGAATTCGAGATCCTTCTTTCCGTTCTGGCCATACGCCACGCCCGCCCAGAAATGGTAATCCGCGTCCTGGGGCGAGAGCCTGGCTGCTTTCTCCAGACACGGCTGAGCCTCTTTGGGACGATTGTCGGCAAGAAGCAGGCGGCCCATGTAGTAATTCGCTTCCGCGTTTTCGGGATTGCTTTTCAGTTCTTCCTGGAATGCCTCTATTCCCTCTTTGTATTTGTGCTTGTCCAGATAATAGGGGCCCTTTAAGCCGTATTTGACGGTGTAATACCCGCTTTTCGCAGACTCCGTGACCGTGCTGCAGGAACCGAGCAACAGGAGAAAAGGCAACAAGGCCAAAAAGGACATACCTCTGACAGTGTGCTTTCTCATTGTTTCATCCTCTTCTCATTATTGTCCTCTTCGGGAGCAATGTCCGTGCCGCAGGTATGGTTTGTCTAATGCCTTGATATCAAATGAAATAGCTGTGAGAGGGAGAGGCGTCACCCTGGGTTGTTCGTTCAATAAAAGATACAGGGCTACAGAAAAGGTAACACTCTTAAGGCAGGACGCTGAACCCTTCCTTGGATGCTGCCTCCCGCAAGTTGCGGTCCAGACAGACAACTTCGAGCCCTTGAGGAGAGTCCTGAGCCCACACCAGTGCCCCTGCGAGCTGAAACGCGTCAGCAGACCTTAGTGGATGCACAGCGATAAGCCTTTCCGCTCGCCGACGAAGAACTTCTGTGGGCTGCACTTCCGACCATCCTGCCGCGAGGACATGCAGAATAGACCTAGCCTTTTGCTCCGCCTCTGCGGCGAGAGCCCCTTCCCTCTGCCGTCTCATCAGGGCGGAGAGGCATTCCAGACGGGCGGCCCACCAGACCACCAAGTCTTCGTCCGTGTCGAGCAGGCTCTTCATCATGCCGGTATTTGATTCTCGCAGGCAAAGGGGAACGATCGCCGAGGAATCCCAGAATCTCATCTCCCCTCCTCCCTCTCTTCGAGCAGCGCCTTGAGGACAAGACCTTGACGGTCTTCAGGTCTCGGCATCTTCCAGAAGTTCTTAGGAAGCTTGCCTGATCCAACTTTGATAAGCCCCTGTTTTTCCAGCGTGGACAATGACTCCTTTCCCGTGCTTGCCCCAGAAATCGGGACCAGTCGCGCTACCGGCCTGCCCCGGTCAGTGATCAGGACCTCGCTGCCTGCCTTGACCTGCCCGAGGAACTCGCTAAGCCTCGCCTTAAGTTCCGACACCGCCGCTGTTTTCATCGAGACTGAATCCTCCGATGGACTTTATGACTATTCTAGTCATATCCAAAAGATCTGTCAACACATTACTGCCCGGCGTGAATTCCCATCAGGCACCTTCTCTGCTTTCTAGAAACCGCCAGGATCGACTCCTGGTTGCGAAAATGGATTCGCTGCACCCCTCCGTGGCCTTCGCCTTAAGACGGAAGATGTCCCTGCCTCCTGCGAACATTGACATCAAAAATCCAGCGGGCTCTTCGCCTCTTTGAGGGTCCGGCTCCTAATGGTGTGAGTGTAGATCATGGTCGTCCTGACGGCGCTGTGGCCCAGCAGCTCCTGGATGGTCCGGAGCCATTTCTTGTAGACGCCATGCAACCCGTTTGGAATTGACCTCCTCGCCAAATGCCCTTCAAACTCTGCCTGCAATTTTGGAGGGATGGGCAACATGGTGAATCTCCTATTTCTAGCTAATCAAACAGAAAGCATCATATACAGAACGATCTATTTTATGGTTGCAATATCTCTGTCAATAGAATATTTATTCTTTCTAATGAGTTAGGTGGGGTCTAGGCGTTCAGTGGACCACTGACCCGATACCAACCACGTGACTTTGCACTGCTCCCACCACTGAAGCCAGCCCTCCACTCTTGGACTTATCGAGAAACTTCACAATCACTTGTTCCCCCTCGCTTCGCTCGGGGAGAACAAGGAGTTCGAACCGATGGCCCTGCGGGCCACGGCTCAACTCCGCATTCGGGCTTCGTGCCAAGGGCAAAGGAGCGAAAATGAACTGGAAAATCGAATATATGCAGCAGGAAGGGGTTGTTTGTGTAAAAATTGCGGGAGTTTTTGACGATGTAGGCCAGAATCAGATGATGATTTCCGATGGATTAGCTGAGGCCGCGAAGTATGGCGCCACAAAGTTTCTGCTAGACAACCGAGACTTGACCCTTAAGATTGAGATAACGGACTTTTACTACCTTCCGGACGCATATGAAAAACTTGGGGTTAGCCGGAGGTACAAAGTCGCCATCGTCTTATCCGCTGTCTCCATAAAGGATGAGAACTGGAAGTTCTACGAGACGCGGGCAGCTAATCTGGGATTCAGACATCGTCTGTTCACGGACCCCGATGCGGCTCTCGATTGGCTTACCGAGTGAGGCGTCTAGCCGCGCAATGGCGGGCTGTCGAACATTTGGAAGAGTTTTTAAAACCGATGGAGATTAGTCAATATCGGTTGGCGAAGGAGATAAGTGTACCTGCGTATTGCGGGACGTTCTTCACATTTTGATATTTTGCGTGCGAAGTGAGAAAAGTTTTGGGGATTAGGGGACATCCTTTACATTTTATATTTTGCGTGCGATGTGGAAACTGTCTTATGATTTTCCACCAAAGTGGAAATGTGAGGAACGTCCCGCACGGCCCAGAAGTTATCAGGTAATTTCAATCATCTTTCTCTGATAAAAGGGGATTGCTATGGGAAACCTTTTATTAGGGAGAAGGGATTTCGTTAAGTTTTCGTTAACGGTTCTGGGAAGTTTTATTTATCTTTCCTCCAACAACAAGAAACCATAAGGAGACACCACATGACCCGTTGGCTTGTGCGCGCACTGGGCGCGCTGCTGTTGCTTTTGCTGGTGGCGCTGGCCTGGAGCAGCTGGCATTTTGCCAACTGGGCGCCGAAGGATGCGCCGATGCCGCCGGACGCAGCCGCCCAAGCCTGGTTCATTGACGACTACGCGACAGCTCGGGCGGACTTTTTCAAACGCGGTGACGTGTTGGCAAGCGCCTTCGCCAGGGTGGAGCGTTTTGCGATCCCGGTCAGCAGCCGCGACGGCACATCGGGCCTGTTCGTCGACGGGCTGTACATCCCGGCGCAGGGCGGGCAGAAGCGACGGTTGATCGTGGTCAGCTCGGGCGTGCACGGGGTGGAAGGACCGACGGGCAGCGCCGTGCAGCGCCTCTTCATGCAGGAGACGTTGACGGCGCAACAGCTGGCCGGTCCTCTGGCCGACACCGGCGTGCTGCTGCTGCACGCGGTCAACCCCTGGGGCTTTGCGCAGTACCGGCGCGTCACCGAGAACAACGTGGACCTCAACCGCAACGCGTCAGCCGACTCGGCGCTGTACCGCACGGTGAACGCGGGCTATCCGCTGGTGGACCCGCTGGTCAACCCCGACCAACCAGCCGACGTGAGCGCGGTGGAGCACCGCTTCTTCCACCTGCGGGTGGTCTCCATGATTGCGCAGCACGGCATGCGCACGCTGCGCCAGGCAGTGTTGCAAGGGCAGTACCAGGTGCCCAAGGGCATTTACTTTGGCGGCCAGGCGCTGGAGCCGCAGCTGGCGGCCCTGGGTCCACAAATTGCGCCCATCCTCAACGCCTACCCGCTGTCGCTGTCGCTGGATTTGCACACCGGTTACGGCACGCGCGGCACGCTGCACCTGTTCTTTGACCCGCCTAAGAACCCGCGCGCCCGCCAGGGGCTGGAGATGGCCTTTGCGGGGCAGCGCATTGACTGGGCTTCGGGCGACGACTTTTACACAGTGACCGGCGACTTCGTCGGCTGGCTGAGCCAACTGCGCAGCGGGGGTACGCACCTCCCGGCGGCGTTCGAGTACGGGACCATGAACAGCCAGGAGACGCTGGGTTCGATCAAATCGTTGCACGTCACAGTGCTGGAGAACCAGGGCAAACAGCACGGCTATGCCAGCGCAGAGGACGAAGCCCGAATCAAACGCGACTACCGCGAAATGTTCTATCCCTCGTCACCCGACTGGCGCGCCAAGGTGATCGGCGACAGTCGCGCGATGTTTCAGGCGCTGCTGGCCAACTGGCCACGGGTGCAGCCCTGAGGACAGGCGCCGGGGTTTTGGTTCAACGCGCCATCAGCTGCGCGTGGTCGATCTTCATATGTAATGGGGTCAGACCTTGACAGGTGACATCGGAGTCTGCCGGATGCCATTGCCTTTATATGCAATTGACGGAATGAGGACTTCGCGAGGTGCAGAGGGCGAGGAACCGCCAGGCAAATTCAAAAGACGCTGGCGTTCTGCAAGGTATTTTTACATTGACAAGGCTTTTGAGTTGTCTTCCATTGTATGACATGAAGACAAGTACCATTACCATTAGACTAGACAAAGACCTAGACGATCTCCTGACCAAGGCCAGTCGTATGTCGGGTAGAAATCGAAGTGAGATTGCCCGGGAGGCTTTGCGCCGGCAACTTCGGGCCAGCCAGTTTGAAACTCTGCGTCGGAGAATCATGCCCTTCGCAGAAGCGCGCGGCTATTTGACGGACGAAGACGTTTTTGCCGCCGTGTCATGAAGATCTTCCTGGACACCAACGTCCTAGCCGGTGCTGCGGCGACCCGAGGGCTCTGCGCGGATGTTCTGCGGGAGATTTTCGCATCCCACGATCTCTTCCTGTCAGCGCAAGTTCTAAGCGAACTTGGACGCGTTTTGAAACTTAAGTTCGGTGTCGCTCAGGACGCGATCGATGATTTTATCCAGCTTCTCCGACAAGATACTGTTCTGGCAAAACCTTCCCAGGTCCCAAGAGTTAAACTCCAAGACAAAGATGATCTGACCATCCTGGCCGCGGGGATCACGGCCGGAGCAGAAGTCCTCATAACGGGGGACAAAGAGCTGCTTGATCTTGGCCATGTCCAGAACCTCAAAATTCTTAACCCCCGACAGTTCTGGGAGGAACTGAAAGTCCAAGAACGTCGTAAAGCCAAGCGAAAAAAAGCGAAGTCCAAGGGCCAAGCCCCTTCCGACCCAACCGCTTAGAGAGGAGAAAAGCGATGGTTGACCGATCACGAATCGACTACTCCCACCTGGACCGCCCGGAAATCCTCCTCTTCCTTTTCCATCCAAGAGGGGAATACCGCGGAGTGGAAAAACCTCCGAACGCCGCGGATGTGCTCATCCCGGTAGAAGAAAACGTGGTGGTTGGCGGCCGTTTTCATATAGCGCAGCAAGGCGCACCCAATCTCCTTTTCTTCCACGGAAACGGGGAAATCGTGGCGGATTATGATGAGATGGGACCCCTTTACAATCGCATGGGTATCAACTTCCTGGCCGTGGACTATCGCGGGTACGGCCTGTCCACAGGAAGCCCCACGATCACGGCCATGATGAGGGACTGCCATGAAATCCTGGAATTCTCCGTGAAATGGCTTAAAGACCACGGCTACACCGGCCCCCTCATCGCCATGGGAAGATCGCTTGGCAGCGCTTCAGCTCTGGAACTTGCGAGCCATTACAAGGACCGGATGAGCGGTCTCATCATAGAAAGCGGCTTTGCCTATGCCGGACCTCTTTTGAGGCTTCTTGGAATAAACCCTGAGGCCATAGGCTTCAAGGAAGAAAAGGGCTTCAGAAACCTCGCCAAAATAAAAACCTGGGACAAGCCGGCTCTGATCATCCACGCTGAACTCGACCAGATCATCGCTTTCTCCGAGGGCCAGGCCCTTTATGAGGCCTGCCCTTCTTCAGACAAGACGTTGCTCAAGATCCCGTTCGCCGATCACAACGACATCTTTGCTCGAGGACTAAAACAATATTTGAAGGAAGTGGAGGCCCTGGCCAGAAAAGCCGGCGCCGCAAAAGGCTCTGCGTCAAAAACTTAGAAAGGGATTAACCATGACTCAAACGGACAGGAAAATAGCAGGCAGAGTCCAGGCCTTGAGAGATGAAATCCATCGGCACAACTACCTGTACTATGTCCTGGACCAGCCTGAAGTGTCGGATGCCGAGTATGATCGGCTTTTCGACGAGCTGGTTTCTCTGGAGAAACAGTTCCCCGAACTCGTGACACCCGATTCTCCGACTCAGCGGGTGGGCGCACCTCCTCTTGAGGCGTTCAAGACCGTCCGCCACACGCTTCCTATGCTGAGCCTCGGGAAGGCCACTTCCGAACCTGAGTTCCTGGATTTTCACAGAAGAGTGGTGGAGCTGTCAAAGACGGCGAAGATCACCTACGTGGTGGAACCGAAATTCGACGGTCTTGCAGTAGAGGTGGTTTACGGAGAAGGACTTTACAGTCTTGGCTCCACAAGAGGGGACGGCACCGCAGGCGAAGAGGTCACCCTGAATCTCAAGACCGTGAAGTCCATCCCCCTGCGTCTGCGCGGAGAAGACGTCCCGGAATTGATCGAGGTCCGCGGGGAAGTCATCCTGAACAAAGAGGACTTTGCGAAGCTGAACAGGGAAAGGGAAAACGCCGGCGAGCCCCTGTTTGCCAACCCTCGAAACGCAGCTGCCGGTTCCGTGCGCCAGCTCGATTCAAAAGTAACCAGCACGAGACCATTGACCATGTTCGCTCACGGCACCGGCGCGCTCACGGGAAAGACGCTGTCCGGCCACTGGGATACTCTGTCTTATCTCCAGAGCATAGGTTTTAAGGTCAGCGAACACATCGCGCTTTGCACGTCCATCGAGCAGGTGATGAGCTACTACGAAAAAATTCTTAACATGAGGGACCAACTCCCTTACGAGATCGACGGGATCGTCATCAAGGTGGATGACTTCGAGCTCCAGCGCAGGTTGGGAGAAATCTCCAGGAGCCCGCGCTGGGCGGTGGCATGGAAATTCCCGGCCCGGCAGGAGCACACGGTGGTGAAAGACATCATCGTGAGTGTGGGGAGGACGGGAGCCCTGACACCGGTTGCTCTCCTGGAGCCTGTTCGGGTGGCAGGCGTAGAAGTCAGTCGGGCCACTCTTCACAACGAGGATGAGGTGAGGAAGAAGGATATTCGAATCGGGGACACCGTCGTCATCCAGAGAGCGGGGGACGTCATCCCCGAAGTCGTCAAGGTCATCGAGACCACGCGAACGGGCAGGGAAAAACCCTTTATTATGCCGGAGGTCTGTCCGGTTTGCGGCTCCAAGGTGGAAAGGCCCGAAGGCGAAGCGGTCCACCGCTGCACCGGGTTGGCGTGTCCTGCCCAGATCAAGGAGCACCTGGCTCACTTTGCTTCCAAAGGCGCCATGGACATTGACGGTCTGGGATACAAGTTCATGGAGCAGATGGTGGACAAGGGGATCATCCAGGATCAGGCAGACCTCTACGTTCTCAACCAAGAAGATCTCATGAAAATGGACCGGATGGGCGACAAGCTGGCCCAGAATCTTCTCGACGCGATTGCAAAAAGCCGCAAACCGAGGCTCGCCAACTTGATTTATGCCCTTGGAATCCGAAACGTGGGGGAGCATCTGGCGACCGTCCTGGCAAGGAACTTCAAATCCATCGACAACCTCGCCGAACAAAGGTTGGAAGACCTCACCCAGGTTCACGAAATCGGCCCTATCGTGGCGGAGAGCATTTACAATTTCTTTCACAATCCGAAGAATCTCAAGGTCCTCGATAAACTCAAGAAGGGGGGAGTGATCTTCCCCGAGGAAAAAGCCGAACTCCGGGAAACGACTCTTGCAGGAAAAACTTTTGTTCTCACGGGCGGCCTCGACTTGATGACCCGGGACGAAGCACGGAAGATCATTGAGACCCTGGGAGGCCGGGTGTCTTCATCCGTGAGCAAGAAAACCGATTTTGTCGTCGTGGGAAAAGATCCTGGATCGAAATACGCGGATGCTCAGCGCCTGGGTGTGAAGACGCTCAGCGAGGCGGGGTTCAAGAAGATGATCGCAAAATAAAACGCTGTCGGTCGAAACCGACAGCTTGAGGGACAAAGGGACAAAGGGTAAAGAAAAGAAGAAGTCCTCTGCTTTGTGCCTATGTGCCTTTGCAACTTTGTGCCTGCATCCTGGTGCAAGACCCAAACTGAAGCGTTCACTTGAAGGCGAGGGGTTTCCTCCCATGCCTGATGGGGTCAATAAGAGACGGCGAGTTGGGATCGTGCCTGCGGTGGTTTTCTTTCGCCCGCTCAAAGCTGTTTGTGGCATAACAGTAGGCGCACCCGTAAAGACAGGTGTCGTAGACCCCGATGTCCTTGCTCTTCACGCACCCGCAGGCTTTACGCTGCGACGGGTCTTTCGTGTGACTCACCTCCAATCCAAAGACCTTCCTGATCAGGCCGTCATCGATGCACTTTCCCGGTGAAATGCCGTAGGCCGTCAAGCCCCTCTCCTGGGCGCAACTCGAAAGGGCCATGCCGTTTTCACGGGCGGCCGATGCCATGAACCTCATCAACTCAGCGAAGGCTTCTCCCTCGCACTCCAAGAAGTCGATTCCCTTCTCCCTCAGGGCCGTCACCCTTTGTCTCACCTTTCTGTATACGTTCACGACGCTCATGATCGAACGTCTTGTGTAACCGCGGAGCTGCTTCGCAAGAGTTTCGTAGGTTTTCATGTGGAACTCCGCGTTCGTTGCATTACTGAAAACAACGGGATCGTATCGCCAGATGACGCGCTCAGGGCCCATGTGGTCCGAAAGGGTCTTGAACGTCGCCAGCGCTTGCTCCGGGGAGGGGCATCGGGGATCTATGGGCCTGGGATTGTCCATCACCGTGTAGAGAAAGAGGTATCGATACCCTTTGCGGTCCAACTCATCGAGACGACGCAAAAGAGGGGAAGCGTTGCGAGTCCAGAAGACAAGGACATCTACATCTTCCGGCTTGAGAGAGACTCTGGTGATCTGAGCGGGGTTGAAAGGGTTGGGAACGTCACAGTGCCCTGCGTCAATGCGTTTCATGAACCAGTCGGAATAGAAAGCAGGGACATCGGTTCTACGGCTTGCGCTGATGATCATCGGATTTCCCCGGCGCTCGTCATCCTCCCTTCCCCCAGACCGTCCAGGATCATGATCAGCGCATCATCCCCGTGGTAGTACCCTTCAACCCTGCCGACAATTCTCATGCCGATACGCTGATAAAAACCAATGGCTCCTGTGTTTTTGGACCTCACTTCAAGCCAGAGCTTTCCATAGCTTTGCTCTGAAGCATTCAGGAAAAGCCTTCTCCCAAAGCCTTTTCTCCTGTGCGAAGGTCTGACGGCTGTGGAATAGACATGACCGGTCTGATCGAAAATCATGTACCCCACAATTTGATCACCGGTCTCCACCACGATGAATCCGCCCGGGAGTCTCTTCGCATAATTCAGTATGACTTCCTTCGGATAACCGGTTTTGGGGAAAGCCTCTCGCTCGATCTCAAGAATCTGCTTAAGATCTTCAAGCGAGAAAGATCTGATGGTGCAGGGCGCCGTTTCAGCCACCTTTTGATAGCCCTCGGCTTGCGGGTTTGCCATGGCTCTAATTGCTCAATGTCCAATGCTCAATGGCCATTTTTCAATGACCAATGCTCCCTACCCTCCTTCTTTGGAGCTGTGCTTGTAGGTCTCATACGCTTTGCAGCCGTCCTGATACCCGAGGCTGCACGCTTTTTCAGCATCCTTCATGGCACTTGCCAAATCCCCTTTACTGAAAAACAGCCTGCTCCTGTTGTAAAAGGCCCACGCATTTTCCGGCTTGAACTCGACGGACTTCGTCAGGTAAGCGATCCCCTCCTCCACCCGGCCCTGCTTTGAAGCCAGCCAACCCAAATTGTCATAGGCCTCTGCGTAATCCGGTTTGAATTTCACCGCCGTCTTGAAATCGTCCTCCCCTTGATCCAGCCTTCCCAGGCTGACCAGGGTTCGCCCTCTCCAGTAATAGGCTTCCGCATTTCTGGGATCGATCTCCAGAGCCTTGTTGATCTCCGTCAGAGCCTCGTTATAGCTTTTCTGCCGGTGGAGCCTGTACCCTTTCACCAGGTGGCTTTTGGAGTCCGTGCTTTCTCTGCCGGGAATCTTGAGCGCCTTCGAGGTCTCCCCCAGAAAGCCCTTCACCTTCTCTTCAATATCCCTTGTCCACTCCTGGAGGGTCGGGCCCGGACTGAAAGCCATGTCCGTGTCCGCGCTCTTGATCGCGAAATAACCGGTCACCAACAGAGCGATCACAAGACCGACAAAGACGCACAGGGCGGGATAGTCCTTCGAGTGCTCGTGTTTGCTCTTGGAGGTGGGGCCTGAGGAAACAGAGTTATAACGATCCATTCAAATACCTTTCATTCAAAGTGTTGGTGATCACGGGCAGAGAATCCATGGAAGGAGCGCTGAACCCGAAGACCGTCTCCAAGAAAGACATGACAATGCGAAAGGTGGCCCCCCACAGCACTTCTCTTTCTCCTTCATTCTGGTGGCGAAAACAGGGAAAATCCTGAACATAGCCTTCCTCCCCATTTTTCCCCGCCCCTTTGAAGTGAAGACGGTAACACGCGTAAGACTCAGGGTTCAGAAGTTCCCTGAGAGGAACATAAACGATTTTCTCGACTTCCCAGTTGGGCAGAAAACGCTTCTGCCGATTGATCCAGGCCACCATGGGATAAAGAACGCGTCTAAAAAGCAGCAGATCCTCTGACGGCATGGGGCCGAGAAAGGTCACTCCAAAAGGGTTCAGACGCATCTCCTCCACGCTCTCTCGGAGGCTGGTTGCCAACAGCAGGGAAAGCCGATTCGCTTGTTCTCGCCGGTGGTCTCGCCACTGGGGCCAGAACCGCCATCGGGCAAGAGGCGAGAGAGGGGACTTGAGCACTTTCGAAAGAAGGAAATCAAGGCGCGGAGCCACTCTTCCTCCAGGAAAGCACAAATCTCCGGGTTGCCGCACCCTGAAAGACCGCTTGTTGAAGACGACGCAGGCCTCTGAAGGCCCGTTACAGTGCCCCCCCAGAAGAAACAGCACCGAGGACGTGACGGGCGAAAGAAATACGTCTTCCGGATATCCACCCCCGCCGAGGCTTTTTTCATGAAGCGCTTCTGAAATGTGCTCCCTTAGAGCCCGGGGGTTTGTAATGAGGCCTCTCATCTCCTGTCAGGACTTTTTCTCCACGACCTTGGTCTTTCATTTTCAGTATAAAGCAGCGCAATGTCTTCGTCAATTCAAGTCAAATCCATTTGAGCCTTGAAGCGGAAAAACGGATGCACTGTGCTTTTGAACCTGAGCCTGACTCCGCTCAAATTTGCCACGCGCTCATTCCCGAACAAGGAGGATGCCAGCCGGCCATGTGCAAGAGAGCTTTTTCCCTCGTCTTCCTCCCTCTTTTCCTTCTCCTGTCTCCTCAGCCCTCTCCGTGCGCTCAACCCCCGGCCCCCTTCTCCGCCACGTTGGTTGATTTTGAGGGAGGGGTTCTCGTCCAGAAAGGAGCGGAAAACCTCTGCCTCCCGGTCGAAAAGAATATGCCCCTGGAGCAAGGGGATCATATTAAGACAGGAGCCAACGGCTTCGCAGAAATACTGGTCGACGACGGTTCACAGATCAGGCTGGAAGAGGACTCCGAAATCATGCTCAGCGAGTTGTCTGCAGATTCTTAGACCAAGAGCGTCACCGCTTCGGTCTCCCTCTGGTTCGGCCGCATGCTCTCCAACGTTAGCCGATTGGCCCACTCCCGGTCCAAATTCGAAGTCCTCACGCCGACGGTCGTCGCAGGAGCCCGTGGGACAGATTTCGCCGTAGAGGTGGTGGATACCAAGCAAACGGACGTGGGCGTCTTCGACGGAGAAGTCGGTGTGGCAGGTCTGGATCGGCAGAAGAAACCCATGAGAGAATCCGAGGTCGTCTTGGGAAAGGGATATCAGAGCTCCGTGTTCGGGAACAAGCCGCCTGCCCCTCCTGTTCAGCTCAGAGAAAAGATGCTCTCTTTCACCCCGCGATTTGAGCTTCTCAAGAACAAGGGCACGGACAGGCGCCGGGACCTGCCGAAAATCATGGAAAAGAGGAAATTGGTTCACCAGGAGACGCTCAACAAATGGAAGGCGATCAAGACCGAGAGATCAAACCAGATGAGAAAACCTGAAACCCCGCCGCCTGGAAGCAGGAAGACCGAACCAAAGCAGTGGATGGAACAGGAAGCCCCGCCCAAGAAGACGATGTAGAATCAGAGCTCGCTTCAGACGAGAGAGGAGCTTGCCCGGGTGTGCTATCACGGAGCGTGGTAGGCATCCCACGGCAGCCCGTCTTTCATCGGCGCTTTGTTCCAAGGCGTAGCCGTGGTCTTAGGAGTGGCTCCGCACGCCGCAAAAGTGAGGCTTAATACCAGAACAAGCAAAATCAACCCTGTCTTCAGCACGCTCATATTTCTCACCTCGCACCTCTAGCCACAGGAAGTTGGACGGTGGTTTCAGCCTTCCTTTCCGTGTTCTTCTGCGACCATGGTAATGGCTTTTTTCAGCAGTTCAAGCCCCTCTTCTGCTTCCTCTTTCCTGATATTGAGGGCCGGGAATACCCTGATCACATTTCCCTGGGTGAGATTGACGAAAAGCCCGAGGTCGAGGCTTTTGTCGAGAATCTCGGCGGCAATCTGCGGCTCGCATATTTCCATGGCCAAAAGCAATCCCTTGCCCCTGATCGTCCTGAGGATCGCCGGGTGAGCCTGCTGCAGGGTTTTCAAGTTTTCGTAAATAAAGGAACCGACCGATTCCACATTCTTTCCGATATCCGTCTCCATCAGATGGCTGATCACCGCGTAGGCGACTGCGCATCCCAGAGGGTTCCCGCAATACGTTCCACCGTGATCTCCCTTCTGAAGCTTCTGAGCCACTTCCTCTGTCATGGCAAAGGCGCCGAAGGGAAATCCGCCTGCGATCCCCTTGGCCAGGGTGAAGAAATCAGGCTTCACGTTCATTCCATCGATGGCAAACATGGGTCCGGTTCTGCAAAAGCCGGTCTGCACCTCATCGATGATCAGGTAACAGCCGTTCTTTTTGCAGAGTGCGGAGACAGACTCCAGGTATCCTTCTGCCGGGAGATTGACCCCACCCTCTCCCTGAATCGGTTCAAGAATGACCGCCGCCACCTCACGGTCTAAGGCCTTTTCCATGGCCCTCAGATCATTGAAAGGGACAAACCTGTAGTTGGGCATGAGCGGTTTGAATTTGTCCCGATGCTTCGCCTGCCCGGTGGCCGACGCCGTGCTGATGGTTCGGCCGTGGAAGCTCAGATCTGTCGAAACCACGTCCAGCCTCCCGGTCGCTTTGCGGGCAAGTTTAATGGAGGCGTCATTGGCCTCTGCGCCGCTGTTGGAGAAGAAGACCCGGGTGAGCCCCTTCGGCAGGATTTCCATGAGCAGAGAGAGAAGCCTTGCCCGCGCAGGGGAATAGGTGATCCCGGAGTTGGGGTTCTGTATGATTTTTCGGCTTTGCGCAGCGAGGGCCTCGGTAATCACCGGATGGGCGTGTCCCAAGCAGGTGACCCCCCACCCCGCTGTAAAATCCATATACTCGTTGCCGTCTTCATCCCAAACGTAGAGGCCCTCACCCCTTTCAATGGAAATAGGGGTTTTGTTAAAGAACGGCGCACAGTGAGCATCTTCAGTAGCGATCGTGTTTTTCTGATTCCCCATGTTCCTTTTTCTCACCTCGCATTGTATTTCTGATTGTCAACGTCGTCGAAGTTCAGGAAGGAATGCTTTCGCATCCCCTAGACACACCATCCTCAGATGGAATCAAGACCTCAACCTTTCTGAAGGGGAACGTCGTATTCGCGGTCTGATCCGCTGACAGGCGAAGAAGCGTCATCGGGTAGGATGGCCCTCCCTTTTTCCTTCTCCCTGGGGAGAGGGAAAAAGGGACAGAGCGATCAGTCGGACGTGATGGAGTGGGTGGTGCTGACCGTGACCTCCTCAACGCCCGGTACTCTTAGAGCCATTTTGGTCACCTCGCCAATCACCTCTCTCTCCATGAGAAGGGACGTCTCCACGTTGCTCACGAAAATCTTCCCGTTCTTGGCAGTCACCCTGGCGGACGGGAATCCGGCCACCAGCGCCGCCTGCACCTGGGCCGCATGGCTCAGATCTTCGAGAATCTTCTTCGATTCCGGTGTGGTGCGAAAGCACGGCCTGTTCGCAGCCTGGAAAAGGAGCTCCACGGCGTCCTCAACCCTCAGGGTCTTGATGTGTAAAACCATGTCATAGAGCCTGTTGTCCGCCGTATCGGCTCCGTAAAGGGAAAGACCCCACTTGCGGCGTTCCTCATCATCCTTTTTCAAGGTGTATCGCGCTTTTTCAGCAGAGACGTTTTCCCGCTTCATTTCCTCTCTGACGCGGTCTTCGAAGTCCGCGATGATCCGCGCCTTCAGGACATGAGGAATGTCCTGAAGAAAAAAATGGCCTGCCAGCCCGTGGTAAACCACATTATCCTTCAGTACGCGTTTCAACACAGCCGCGCGGATGTAGGCGACATATTTTTCTTTCCCATGAGTAAATCGGTCGAGGACGGATGGAGAATCATGAATAGCACGCACCAGTTTGATTTCCGGGATGTTGAACTCATCGGACGCCTCGATCAGAACATCACGGGAAACACACTCGTACCCCAATCGCTGGGCGATTTTTTCCGCAACTTCTTTCCCTCTGCTGTAGGATCCTCTTGAAATCGTTATGATGGACATTGGTCTCTCCTTTTTCCCTGCGAGGCCCTTGGATCACCAGTACCAGTCGGAACCGATCCCGACCTCGTTCTTGATCTCCTTCACTCCGGGGACCTGACCTGCAACCATCGGAATCGCATCCACCACTTTGCTAGCGCTGGCTTTCCCGGTGATAGTGACCACCCCACTGTTGGCAATCACCCTCACCGAAGCGGCTTTCGTCCGTTCATCTCTGACCAGGGCGGCCCAGACCCCGCTCGTCACCTTGAGATCTTCAAAAGCCTTCTGGGACTGAGGCGTCACCCTGAAGTCGTCCAGTTGAGCCATCGATACGATCGCCTGACTCGCTCCCTCAAGGGTCATTCGCTCCAGATTCAACACCACATCATACTGGGAAGGATCTCCCCACTCGATGCCGTAGAGAAATCGAGTCCACTTGATCCGCTCTTTGTCCACTCGGTCTATGTAGACGATGGCCTCGTCGCGCTTTAAGTTCATCCTCTCCATGGCTGCCTTGATCCGATACTCCATGTCGGCGATCACTCGAACCCGCAGAACATGAGAAATGCCGGAGAGAAGGAAGTGGCCTGCGTGGCCGTGATAGACCAGATTTCCTGCCTGGGCGCGATGGAGCAGGGCCGCCGTCAGGCACATGAGATAGGCGACTCGCCTTCCCGGCACCTGCTGCCAAAACGGTGGAGGTTGATTGACGGCTTCCGTGAGTTCTCTCTCCGAGATGCCGTACTCTTTTCCTGCTTCGAGGAGAACCTCTTCCCTCCCGAGACACGGGTAACCAAGCCGGCCGGCCACGTGCTCCGCGAGAGTTTTACCGCCACTGAACGTGCCCCTGGAAATACTGATCACCGCCATGATGCCCCTCCTTTTGAGATCAGGTTGTTCTTTTTTCCTTAAAACCCCCGGCAGACTGGCTCACTCTCCAAGGTTTGAAGGCACTCACATGGATCTTGCCTTAAATTGGGACCCCCTCATGGTCAGAGCCTGAGGGGTGTAGGAAATGACTGCGGGTATTGAAGCAGGAAAAAGGGAATTGAGTCAAGAAATTTCAATCTCTTCTCTCTTCCCTTTCCCAGGATGCGGAGTGGAGTCTCTCAGATTTCGGACAAAGCGATGACGCGACCCGCCTCGACTTCAAGACAAGGTTCGATAAAGAGATTGGGGTTGGCTTCAGCAAGCTCTCGGGTCATGCGCCGCACCTCTTCAGCGCTCGAAAACTCCCTTTCAAGAGTTTCAACGTGCTCGTAGATTCTGAGAATTACCTTCATGGTGTGACCTCCCCTGGTTTTTTGAAGCAACGTGCCTAAAAAGGCGAAACCATGCCCCTGTTTTAGCAAGAAGCATTCCAAAAGCGCTTTTCCACCAAGAACAGCTCTGAGTATCAATAAGTTACGTGAACTCCTCAGCGCGAGGCAGAGAAGAAGACCATGAGTTCTTCTCACAGGATGACAAAAAACGTCATGAGTTTTGACAAACTGGGGAAGGCCGAAGGAGAAAAGCCAACGGTTATTCACACGAGAGCCGACGGGTTAATCTCCGTTTCGAAGAGACTCAAGAATATTGACAATAACCAACGGTAAACGCTATAAATATTTCTGGGTTCTGATAGGGTATCAACTTGGATCAGTGTAAATCCTAATCTCACAACCCTTTTATCGGACCGGACACAGCCTGTTCCGTGTTCCCTCTTCAAAAGAGAGGAGGAACGATATGGCTACCCGTCGGAGAGTTCTCTTCTTTCTTCTCAGCTGGTTCGCTTTCATCTTACTCGCCACCCTGTCACTCCCTGAGTCCGTGCCTGCTCAGACTACTCAAGTCGTCACGGACGGCTCCTTGGGAGGAGCCAAAGGCCCTGTCACTCCTGTGTCATTACCCAATGGCAAAATAGATATCCCTATAACGGAGTCTCTGGGCAAGAGGGCCGGACAAAACCTTTTCCACAGCTTCAGCTCCTTCAACATAGGTGGAGGGGATAGCGCGACCTTCGCAGGATCGAGCGGCATCCGGAATGTCGTAAGTCGTGTCACCGGTGGATCTTCCTCGACGATCGACGGCACACTACGTTCCACCATCCAGGGAGCGAACCTGTATTTCCTCAACCCCTGGGGAGTGGTTTTCGGCCCGAACGCTTCCTTGGATGTGAAAGGCTCCTTTCACGTCAGCACCGCTGACTATCTTCGCTTTGAGGACGAGCTGAGGTTTTATTCGACTCCAGGCGCTGCAGACCGAGTCCTCTCTGCAGCGTCGCCGGCGGCGTTCGGCTTTTTGAGTCCCACTCCGGCTCCTGTTTATGCAGTGAATAGCTTCTTGAATGTGCCTGACGCGGAGACCCTGTCCATCGTAGGCGGAGACATCGGTTTGTACGGGGCCCACCTGTGGGCTCCGGGCGGCCGGATCAACCTGGCGAGCATGGCCTCCCCCGGTGAGGTTGTTCCAAGGCCCGCCGGCAGCAGGCCTGATCTCCGAGTGCAGCCACAAGCGGCGGCAGGCGAATTGAGACTGCGTGCGAGCACTGTCGATGTGAGCGACTATTTCAGCGCTAGCGGAGCAGGCACGATCCTTATTCGTGCAGGCCGCATCATCCTGGAACCGGACCCCAATGTGGGCGGGAGGTCCTGGATAACGGCCGACAGCCACGGGGACCCTCCCGGCGGCGGCGTACACATCCTCACAGGCACTCTCGAGATCTCCGGAGGAAGTTCCATCTCTTCGGACACCCAAGGCTCAGGACAAGCCGGACCGCTGACCCTTGAGGCAACACAATCGATTGACCTGTCGGACACCTACACAGCCCTTTCGAGCGCATCCTGGGCCTCCGGAGATGCAGGCGGCATGGCGATTACAACGCCCCACCTTCTGATTGAGAACGAAGCCGCGATTTATGGGGACTCTTTCAGCGACGGAAGAGGAAGCGACATGGTCATCAACACCGGAACCCTGCGGCTGTTGAGCGGCGGGTCTATTTCGAGCAGCACCTACGGAGGAACCGGTGACGGCGGCAACCTCTTGATCATTGCAGCGGAGAGCTTTTCCATCAGCGGCATAGGGCCGAACGGGTTGACCAGTTCTCTGGTGAACCGCACTTCAGGCGCCGGCAATGCGGGCCGGATACGGATCATCACCCCTGTCCTGGACATCGGCGAGCACGGCATCATCGCCGCGGAAACCCTGTCAACCGGCCGTGCAGCGGATATCGATGTGATTGCGGGGACCGTCACTCTTACGCAAGGAGCGAGAATCTCCAGCAGCGCCTTCGGCACCACCGGAAGGGGTGGCGATCTTTCCATTGCGGCCGTCGATTCTATAACGATCTCAGGCACGGACCCGCAGGGTAATTCGAGCGGCATCTACAGCTATGCGGTGGCGGCAGGAGATGCGGGCAGTATTGCTTTGACCGCGCCAAACATGATTCTGAGCGATGGGGCGCTTATCGCGGCCGACACCCTAGGAGACGGCCACGCAGGGCGCATTCACCTTTCGGTGCAGCGATTGACCCTTTCAGGCGGAGCGCAGATTTCAAGCGGGTCCCTTCTTGCCTCCGGAAGAGGCGGGAGCATCTATGTGAACGACGCGGAGGAGATAACCCTTTCAGGCCCCCGCACAGGTATTTTCACCAGCACCTTCGGCTCAGGTGACGGGGGGGATATCGTGCTCTCGTCGTCGTCTCTTGCCCTTCACGAGGAAGCCATAATCGATGTGGGGACCTACGGCAGCGGGCAAGGAGGGAAGATCGTGGCGAACCTCACTTCGTTGAATGTGTCGGGTGGATCCGCAATGTCCAGCAGCACCATCGGCGGGACAGGCGACGGCGGACAGCTGATCATTCAGGCGGATGACGCTATCTTTTTCACAGGCGAGTTCAGCGGCGTGTATTCGGGCTCTTCGGGCGATGGGCAAGGAGGTCACATTGCCCTCCGGGCAACGGACATCCGTCTTGCCGACGGTGCCCGCGTCTCCGCGAGAAGCAGAGGAACAGGCGATGCAGGGAACATCGAGATTGCCGCCGCCTTGAGCTTCATCAGCACGGACAGCAAAGTGATCACCGCCTCGGATAATGCGGACGGCGGAAACATCACCATCACCGCTCCCTACATGGTTCACCTGAAAGGCAGCGAGATCACGGCGAGCGTCGGAGGCGGGGCAAGCACCGTGGGAGGCAATATTTCCATCGACCCGCAGTTTGTCATCCTCGACCACAGCAAGATCATCGCAAACGCCTACCAAGGCCAGGGAGGAAACATCCAGATCGTCGCCAATGTGTTTCTAGCTGACCCGTACAGCGTCGTCGATGCTTCCTCGGCGCTCGGCATCGACGGTATCGTGGATATTCGTGCTCCTATCACCGAGCTCAGCGGCACCCTTGTGCCTCTCGGTGAGGATTTCATCAGTGCCTTTGAGCTTCTCCGGGAACCCTGCATGGCGAGGATTCGTGGAGGGAAATACAGCAGCTTCATTGTGAGCGGAAGGGACGGCCTGCCCACGGAGCCGGGCAGCTTGCTGCCGAGCCCAATGCCTCAGTAGCGGTTATCGCGACCAGAGCTTGTTCCTGTAGCCGTAGAAAAAAATGAGAACCCCAAAGCCCCTCGCGACGATTCTCTTTGTGTCCCTTCTCACGATCGCGCCGACAACGGCAGCGGCCTTTGCTCAGCAGGTTCTTCCTCGAATCGACCCGACCGGTCGATCCGGGGACAAGCGACCGGACCTTCTTGAAGAACAGCTTCCGCCCTCCCCTCCCCCTTCCCTCAGGCTCCCGCCAGCCCCGCCCAGGGGTGAAGGTCAAGAGCCGACTCTCGACAGGGTGTTCGTGCGAAAGGTTCTTGTCACAGGCAGCAGTGTTTTCACCCCGGAGGAACTCTCCGAGATCACAGCCCCTTACGAGAACCGATCTCTCACCAGCGAGGACCTGGAAACCCTTCGGACAGCCCTGACCCTCCGCTACATCAACGCCGGCTACATCAATTCAGGCGCGATCCTTCCGGATCAGGCGGTAAGAGAGGGAGTGATAACGTTTCAGATCGTCGAAGGAGTGCTCAGCCAAATTTCAGTGGAGGGAAACAAGTGGTTCCGTGAATCCTACATCAGAGATCGGCTCGAACTGGGGGCAGGTCCTCCGGTCAACGTGAACCCGCTTCAAGAGAGGCTGCAGCTTTTGCAGCAGGACAATCGCCTCCGTGCGATTCATGCAGAACTGAGACCAGGGGTCAAGCCAGGGGAAGCCGTGCTGAAGGTGAATGTGGATGAGAAAACCCCTTTCTATGCCTGGTTTGCCTTCAACAACTACCAATCCCCCTCGGTGGGGGCTGAGCGGGGTCTTCTCACCTTGGCCCACCAGAATCTGACGGGTCACGGAGATATCCTGTCTTTAACCCTCGGCCGATCAGAGGGTCTGAATCCTCAGATCGATGTGTGGTACCTTTTGCCTGTCACGGTCCATGACACGACGCTGCTGCTGAGGTACAGGAAAAACGACTACGCGGTCATTGACGAGATCTTCGACCCTCTGGACACCCGGAGCGAATCCGACATCTACGAAATCACCTTGAGGCATCCCTTGGTCCGAACCCTGCACCACGAGTTTGCCCTCGCCCTCACCGGTGAATCCCTGCAGGACAAAACTTTTTTGCTGGGAGAGCCTTTTTCATTCTACCCTGGAGTCGAAAACGGAGAGTCCAGGGTGACGGCCCTGCGCTTTTCCCAGGAGTGGACCTACCGCACCCAGCGTGAAGTGGTGGCGGCCAGGTCCCGGTTCAGTTTCGGGATCGATGCCCTGGATGCCACCACCCACTCCTCGCACAGCGTCCCGGACGGGAAGTTCCTGGCGTGGCTCGGCCAGTTCCAGTGGGCCAGGGCTTTCAAGACATGGGACATGCAGCTCCTGTTCAGGACCGATGCCCAGTTCTCCAATCAGCCTCTTCTGCCCCTTGAGCAGATTGCCGTGGGAGGCCGCTACACCGTGCGGGGATACCGTGAGAATCTTCTCGTCAGGGATCAGGCGGTCATCGCCTCTGTGGAGCTGCGGATCCCCATGGTTCAGAACGCTCCCTGGGCGGAGGTTCTGCAGCTCGTCCCCTTTTCAGATTACGGGTACGCAAAGAACAGGGACCTTCCGAGCCTTGACCCAAGAAGCATTTACAGCGTCGGCCTGGGTCTCCGCTGGGGAGTCCCACTCGTGAAATCCCCGGCCGATCTCAAGCTCGACTTCGAATTCTACTGGGGTTATGCACTCAAAGACGTGACGTATCCTGACTACAACCTCCAGGATGACGGAATCCATTTTCAGATCGCCGTCACAGGGTTTTGAATGAGCTTAAGATCTCTTTTTCTCCTTGTTCTGCTCTGTCTCTCTCTCGGAGTGGCCGCATGCTCACCCTCACCCACACGGGGAGAGCCGAACGGTTGGGCCGCCATGGCCGCGCCGTCTTCGCCCGCAGAAGACCTCATGGGGCAAGGAAGTGCGGCCTTCAGGAAAGGCGATTTTGCAGCAGCTGTCTCCCACTGGTCGGAGGCTGCTGCTCTCTTTGAGAAAGGCGGAAACCCAGGGAAATGCGCAGAGGCCCTGACAAAACTCTCTCAAGCCCATCAAGCCTTGGGCCAGCACCAGGAGGCTCTGAAGGCCGTCGAAAAAGTGCTCTCTCTTGCTCAGCAGGGAAAAGACGAGAGGCAACGTGCTGAAGCCCTGGGCGTCCTGGGAGGCATCCAGATCAGCCTGGGGGAAAGCGTGAAAGCCCAGCGAAACCTGGATGAGGCTCTCGCGACGGCAAAACCCCTGGGCGACCAGGACCTCAGCGCCAGAATCCTCAACACCCTGGGAAACCTTTTCGCCGCTCAAGGCAACCATGAGAAAGCGCTTCAGGCCTATCGAGAAAGCGCCTCCTTCGCTCCGGCAAGAGGCGGCACCGCGGCTGCGGCTCTTGTCAACAGTGCCTTCGCATCTTTCAGCCTGGGGGATTATGGGGAGGCCAGGTCCCGGATCGAGAAGGCCCTAACTCTGCTCCAGGGTCTGGAGGATTCCTATTACAAGGCCCACGCCCTCATCAACGCGGGTCTCCTGTGCGGCGACCTGCTGACCCACTTGCCCGACCAGACCGCTCCCTTGGCAGCCCTGGCTTCCGATGCGTTTGCCCAGGCGGTCCAAGTCAGCCAGAGGATCGGGGATTTGCGAACCCTGTCCTACGCTTACGGGTACCTCGGCGGCCTCTATGAGAACGAAGCCCGTCTCCAGGAAGCCCTGGGGCTCACGCGGAGAGCCATTTCCTGCGCCCAGCGTTCTCATGCGCCGGAGTCGCTCTACCGCTGGCTTTGGCAGAGCGGCCGCATCCTTAGAGCCATGGAAAAAGCAGAAGAGGCCGTTGCAGCCTATCGCCATGCCATGACCAACCTCCAGACGATTCGCAAGGAAATGACCGTGTGCACCGGCGACTCCTCGTTCCGAAGGACGGCGACCCAGCTCTGCTCACAGTACGTCGATCTGCTCCTGGAGGTCGCTGCCTCTGTGGAAAACCCCCAGCCCTACCTGGCCGAGGCGCGAGACGCCCTTGAACTGGTCAAGGTCTTTGAGCTGAGGGACTACTTCAAAGATGATTGCGTCGATGCCGCTCGTTATGTGGAAACAAAGCTGGACCTCCTCTCTGAAACGGCGCTGATCCTCTACCCGATTCTTCTCAAGGAACGGCTGGAGCTCCTGGTCCGATTCCCCGACGGCCTCAAAAGATACACCGTGAAGATCTCTGCCGAGAGGCTGACCCAGGAGGTTCGGGAGTTTCGCAGCAAGATCGAAAAACGGACCTCAGCGGAGTTTCTGCCTCACGCCCAACAGCTCTACGACTGGCTCATCCTGCCCTTTGAGAAGGATCTCGCCAAACACCGAATCGATACGCTGGTCTTCGTTCCTGACGGCCCCCTTCGAACCATCCCCATGGGGGCCCTCCACAATGGGAATAAGTTCTTGCTCCAGGACTATGCGATCGCCATTACCCCTGGTCTCAACCTCACCGATCCAAAGCCGATCAGAAGAGACCAGGTGAGAGCGCTGGCCCTCGGTCTCACCGAATCGGTCCAGGATTTCCCCGGTCTCCCTTATGTGTCCGGCGAGCTCCAAGCGATCCATCAGCTTCTCGGAGGCCGTTCGCTGCTCAACCAGGATTTTGTCGTGGCCCGCGTGGGAGAGGAACTGAGGAAAGAACCTTTCAGCATTCTCCACATCGCCTCGCACGGCCATTTCGGGAAGGACGTGGAAGACACCTTTGTCCTGGCCTTTGACGCTCGATTGACCATGGACCTTCTTGCCGACTACGTGGGCCTCTTCCGGTTCCGGGAAGAACCCCTGGACCTTTTGACCCTGAGCGCCTGTGAGACGGCCGCCGGAGACGATCGGGCGGCGCTGGGATTGGCGGGCATTGCCATCCGGGCCGGAGCCCGCAGCGCTCTGGCCACGCTTTGGCACGTGAGCGACCCTGCCTCTTACAGGCTCGTCGTGGAGTTCTATCGCCGGCTTCAGGAACCCGGAGTGTCCAGGGCCTCGGCCCTTCAGGCCGCCCAGCTTGCCTTGCTGAAAGACCCGCGCTATGATCATCCCTGTTACTGGGCTCCCTTTCTTCTCATCAACAACTGGCTGTGAGGCGGATCCGGCAATGCCCTTTTTGATCAAGATGATCCGAAATCCCATCTTCGCTGCTGCGCTCAGCTGCCTCCTCGTCTTTGTCGCCGTCGCGGGGGTGCGGCTCAACGGCAATCTGGAATTCCTGGAGATGCCGGCCTACGACTGGTTTGTGCGCTTGCAGCCGGGTTCTTTTGTCCACGACCCCCGCATCACCGTGGTGCGGGTGTCGGAAGAAGACATCCTCTCCCTCGGCCGGTGGCCCGTCACAGACGAAATTCTCGCTCAAGCCCTGACCGTCCTCCTCAAGGAAAGCCCTCGAGCCATCGGCCTCGACATCTTCCGGGATATCCCGGTCCCACCCGGCACCGAACTCCTGGACAGCGTCCTCTCGGAAAACCCCACCATCATCGTCACCATGAAATTCGGGGAAGGAGGAGTCCGGCCCCCTCCGGTTCTCAAGGGAACGGATCAGGTGGGCTTCAACGATATTCTCGTCGATCCGGGCGGAGTCGTTCGACGGGGCTTGTTCTTCCTGGATGACGGGGACACTATCGCCCACTCCTTTGCCCTCAGACTCGCCCTCCTCTATCTGCAGGCACAGGGGATTGTTCCGCAGCCGGATGAGCAGAATCCTCAACACCTTCGCTTAGGGAATGTGACGTTCCGGCCCTTTGAAGAAAACGACGGCGGGTATGTGAAGGCGGACGCGAGAGGCTACCAGTTCTTTCTGGACTATCAAGGTCCTGTCCCGCCGCTTCGGTCCTATTCGCTTTCCAACCTTTTGTCCGGGAAGGTCCCCCCCAAGGCCATCCACGACAAGATCGTTCTCATCGGCGTGACCGCCCAGAGCGTTAAGGATTTTTTCTTCACCCCTTACAGCCGCGGTTTTTCAGAAGCACAGCAGGTTCCGGGCGTGATTCTCCACGGTCTTATGGTCAGCCAGTTGCTCAGGGCGGGCATCGAAGGCCTCCAGCCCCTGGAAACCCTCACGGAGAGGCAGGAAACTCTCTGGATCTTGTTCTGGGGTTTGCTCGGCGGCATTCTCGGGCTCAAGGCCCACTCGGCCTGGCGTTTCTCCGTCCTCGGTTCTGCCGGAGTGCTCCTCATCGGTCTTTCCGTCTACACCGCCTTTTTGCACCGGTGGTGGATTCCCCTTGCGCCTCCTGCGCTCACCTTTCTTCTCACCGCAGCGCTCGTCACCGCTTACGTGACCAGCCTTGCGAGAAAGGAGCGTGCCCTTTTGATGCAGATCTTCTCCAAGCACGTTTCCAAAGAAGTGGCCGAGTCTCTTTGGCAGCAGCGGGAGCAGTTTCTCAAGAACGGCAGGCCGCGATCACAAAAGCTCGTCATGACCGCCTTTTTCTCAGACTTGAGAGGGTTCACCACAGTCTCTGAAAAGATGGATCCTCAGGATCTCATGGACTGGCTCAACCTTTACATGGAAAGGATGACAGGCATCATCATGGCCCACGGCGGCATCATCGACGACTTCGCCGGGGACGGAATCAAGGCAAACTTCGGTTTGCCCCTGCCGGAGCAGAGTGAGTCTGTCATCCGTGGAGATGCCCTGAGTGCGGTGAGGTCTGCGCTGGACATGGAAAAGGAAATGCATCTCCTGAACGCCCACTGGCAGGAGAAGGGACTCCCGGAAGTCGGAATGCGCATTGGAATCTACACCGGTCCTGCGGTGGCCGGTGCCTTGGGAAGTTTTCAGAGGATGAAATACACGACCGTTGGGGATACGATCAACATTGCATCAAGGCTCGAGAGCTATGACAAGGACCTCGGCAAAGAGGTGCTGTGCCGGATTCTGATCGGCGAATCGACGCTGCGATACCTGGGGCCCGAGTTCCGCACAGAGCGCATCGGAGAAGTCAGCTTGAAAGGCAAGGAAGAAAAGATTACCATTCACCGGGTGCTTGGGGAGGACGGTCTTCCTCCCGAGTCCCGAGACAAGGAGGTGGCTCAATGAACCGACGAAAAGGATGGCTTCTCATTGTCCTCTTGGTGGCGGCCGCGTTGGCGGTTTGCTCCTCGAGCACGGTCTGCGCTCAAGGAACGGGAGCCGGCAAGGAGAAAGCGCCTGGGTCTCCCGGAGCCGGCGCAGAACAGAAAAAAGTGAGCACGGCCGACGCCACGCCCGTTTACAAACCGCCGCTCCGAGGTTCCCCGGGCGGCCGCGTGGGCGGGGGAACTCGAGGCGCGTCTTTGGAAGCTCCTGTTTCCCTCTCTGTGCTGGTCCCGGACCATGTAGGCCTCACGCTTCAACCCCAGCCGAACCTGTACTGGTTCATTTCCAGGACATCCGCCCAGCCCATCGAATTCACCATCACGGAAAAGGATGCGGTCAAGCCGGTCTTGGAGGCAAGGTTGAAACCCCTGGAAAAAGCCGGCATCCAGTGCATCCGTCTGGCGGACCACGGGGTTCAGCTCCGGCCGAACGTTCTCTACAAATGGTTCGTGGCCGTGATCACCGACCCTGATCGCCGCTCCAGGGACATTCTCTCCGGCGGCATGATCGAGGTCGTGTCCGCCCCTCCTGATTTATCGGCCAAGCTCAGCCAAGCGTCGAAAGCCAAACAGCCTTTTGTGCTGGCTGAGGAAGGGATCTGGTACGATGCTCTGGCGGGTGTGTCGGACAGGATCGATGCGGCGCCCAAAGACCTCTCCCTCAGAAAACAGCGCGCGGCGTTGCTGGATCAGGTGGGATTGAAGGAGGCGGCCGAATTCGATCTCAAAGAAACCCGCTCAGGCCAGTGAATCCCAGGGCACGCCTTTTGTCTCAATTAAAGGATGATTGAACCCTGGCCGGCGGATGTCACAGGGCCAACACCCAGTAGGCAGTAGGACGTAAGCAGAAAAACCTGCTGCCTACACCATACTCCCTGCTGCTTACTGGACTTCAGAGGGCAGCGGTATCTTGGATTCGCAGGGGACGCCGGTCTGGCAGAGACCGCAGCCGTAGCCCTCGAACCCGTAGTGGGCTCTCACATACTCTTCGGTGACAGGGCGCACGTGGCTTCGGCATTTTTTCTTGTCGTGTCCTGCCTCGCTCAGGGCTCCAACCGGGCAGCGGGAGACGCATTTTTTGCAGATGCCTCTGGAATGGAACAGGCAGTACGCCTGGTGCTCTTTGTACGGCCGAGGCGTGGGCGGAATCCGGATGCGGGCGATCACGGAACCCACCCGCACGGCCTTCCCGATGGGCGTGATCAGGCCGTCGCACAGCCCGAAGGTGCCCAGTCCCGAAGCATACGCCGCGTGGCGCTCCGACCAGGTGGATGCGAAGACATATCTCTCGGATGCCTTCTGCTCCCAGTGAGGTGAGAGTGCAGGGGCAACGGCGGCAAAGCCCTCGCTCTCAAAAGCCGCCACGACGTGCCTTCTCAGTTTCTCATTCACCTCTTCCCCGAAAATGCGAGCCCTTGCCCATCGCTCGGAAGGATAAAAGTTTTCTCGCCGGTTATCCTCCTTCGTGAGGCGGTTGTGAGCCACAATCCAGGCGATCACCGTGAGTTCGCCGGCTGTCGTTGCGATTTCCGGAAAAGTCCTGGCAAAGATCTCCAAGGGTGTCCAGTGAAAAGGCCCTACAAGCTCTTTGTACGCATCATACAAAGGATCCTCTCCCCTTGAGAACCCGACGATCACCTGCTCAAAGGCCCGGTCCTTTGCCTGATTCCTGAGCGTGTTCTCCGGTGAGTGCATGAGAAAATCGTGGACCACTCCTTCAATCCACGAGGCCCCTTCGTCCTTGTGAAGCATCTCTTTGCTTGTTTCGTTCATGTCAGCTTTCCTGCGGGAGCTCGATTCTGAGATCCAGCGCATCGATGACCTGATGGATTTGCTCATGAAGGGATCCCGGCCTCAAAACGATCATGCGTTCAAGCTCTTGCGATCCCTCAAGATCACTCTGCAGGGTCAGGAGGATTCTGCGCTCCTCCTTCGCCGCATGGAGGATTTCCTCTCTCTCGAGACCCTCGCGGAAAAAAACATCCAAGCCTAACCTCGCAAGAGACTGGGCCAGCGTTTTCAGATCGGCCTCCACGATGAATCTGAGACTCCGGAGCGGTTTCTCTCTGACACGACTGACCTCTTCGATATCGAGTCTTTCGAATACCGGGTAGACGCTGATCCTGTCCCCCTCCTCGACGACCTCTTCCAGGGCTGCGGACTGACCGTTGACGAGCAACAGATCCACCTGTGCCGGCGGCACTCCCAGCTTTTCAATGAGCTCCCGGACTGTCTCGTTCCCGTTTAAAAGGACTTCACAATCCCTTTTCTTTTTGCCGGGCGGCAGATAGTCATTGAGTTCTTCATAGAAGCGAATGAAAATCTTACCCATAGGAAGACAGCGATCTCTCAGTAATCGATGACATCCTCAAGCAGAGAGTAACTCACCATCCTCTGAAAGCGAAGGTGCACCTCCCTGCGGTTGCTCCTGAGCCCGTGCTTCTTGGATTCCAGGACATACTTCTCGTTCATGGAAGAGCTCTCCCGACGGTCATGGACGTCCGCCTCGCCAAGGGTGATGAACGGGCCGTGCACCCCAAGGAGTTTCCCGATATAAAGGTAATCCGAATCCGTATCGATGACCACGTACTGGCCAATATGGCGCAAAATCCCCGCCGCCTCATCGTCACGGCCTTTGCTTCCGGATGCCTTCTTATTTTTTGGAGACGGTGTCGTTTTGCTCACGGCTTCTTGCCTTTCATCTCCTCGTAAGCCTTCTGAAGTGCCTCCACCTCGGAAGGGTCGAGTGTCGCCCTGTAGTCTCGTTTCAGTCTCTCGATCTCCTCAGGGCTCAACCTCCCCTCATAGGTTTTCCAGATCCTTACCAGATCCTCCCTGTTCGCTTTGTCCCCTTGAATCTTTCTGTATTGCTCCAGTTCCGACTTCAGACTCCTGAGAGACTCGCTCTCCCCACTGTCTTGGCGCCCCTGATCCATCAAGGCGTTGATTCCCGCGGCCACAATCAAACACACTCCAATGAGAATCCCGTAGAACCTGATCTGTTTCCTCCATGGAATGCTTCCCAGGTGCTCCAGCATGAGTGAAAATCCTTCTTCAGCGTTTCTAGAAATTGTAGGGACGGCTCTCCTCCCGGCACTCGTAAAAGCCGATGATCTCTTCCCCGGTTTTCTCAAAATACTCCATGAGTTCCTTCTCTGTCTCAAAGCTGAGAAGGCCCAAATGCCCGTTCGTCCCGTGCTCCTCACCCATCACTTGCAGGAGCTTCATAGGATCATTGCCATACTTCTCCGCCAGTTCCTTTTCGCCGACGGCCTTCTTGGGCCGCCGGTACCGGTCGAAGTAAATGTAATATTTCATCGGTTTTCTACCTCTGCAGAACTCTCACTGACCTGCTAAAATCTGATTTCAATCCCCCTGACATCCCTGTTGACTTCAAACTTGATATCGCTCCAGTTTCCCGAGAAAGCGATCATCTTGTAAGTCGAAACGGGCTCTCTGAAATATTGGCTCCGATCCTTTTTCAGGTTTTTCTTGCTCTCCCGGAACGCAACCACCCCGTAGGTTCCCCTGGGAATACCCTTGAAAAGGAACTCCGCTCTTCCTGCCTTTCTCTGCACCGCCGAGAGCTCGATGACCTGGGTATAGGGCTCAGGAGGCAAGGGTCTGTTTTTGAAGTCTTGGAACCGATCGGGTGTATAGAGCGAGACGAAAACCACTTCCCCTTCGGAAAACGTGAGGATTCCGGACACGCTGTATTTTTCCTCTCCGCAAACCGGCGCCCCCAGAGCAAACAAAGATGCCAGCGCCAAGAGCCAACCGAACAACTTGAGTCTCAGCTTCATTGGATTCTCCTCATAATAAAAAGAAGTAAGCAGTAAGAAGTAGGCAGTAGGGAGTGGGCAGAAAACAATTTTACCTGCTCTGTACCAGGATTCTGAAAAAGGCCCGGCACGCAGGTCGCTCAAGAACGCTCAGATACAAGGCGCCAACCTGCCACTCCTTACTGCGTTTCAGGAAGGACATGGATGGAGCACACTTGGGCAAGGGCAGAAGAAGAGGCTTTCTTGGGGCGGCCGTCTGCGTCAGCCGCTCTTGGGCTTCCGCTCCCCTCCTTCTCCAAAAAGAGAAATGACGGTCCTGAGAACTTTCTGGTCCTCATCCGACATCTTGATAAAAGAGAAACCCATGTCCACAAGCGCGCCCGTATCCTCCCGGCCACTGAGATTGGACCACATCATCTGGCCTTTCACGATGATCTGTTTCCCGTTGGGAAGTTTGATGATCATCTGGTAGACCTCGTCCTCCGGGAGCTTTTTCTTGCAGTGGATGAAAACTCCGCTGGGAGTGATATTCCTTGATTCGCCCTCGATCGTGCCCTGGCTGGTAATGAGAGTGACAGGCCAGTTCACATTGATTCTTGGCGCCTTGCGTCTTTCGCTGGGATCAACCAAAATCCTCTCTCCCTGTTTTCTCTGACCGCCCCTGCGGATTGAGAATCCAAGACCCGACCTGTTAAGTTTATTACATTTCAGATGGAATTTTCAAATGATATTCTCGCTTTTTCCTCTCCTGCCCTTCTTGACGAGCCCGGAATGCTTGTTAAATTAGGTATCGTTTTTTATCGTTTTCCGAGATTCCTGGATTGGAGGTTTGCGATGATGAAGAGAGTTGCCGTGGTTCTGGCCCTGTTTGCGCTCACCGGATTTCTTTTTGGGTTCACCGCCGAAAAAAAGCCGCAAAAGGCGGATATTCCCAATGCCGAGAGTTACAACGCCCATTTCCCGAACATGGACAAGGACAAGGATCGCAAGGTGAACTGGGAGGAGTTCAAGGCCTATTTCCCCCAGGCTACCCCGCAGGTCTTCGAGGCCATGGACTTGAACAAAGACAAGTCCCTTGACCACGACGAATGGCATCAGTTCAAAGCCGCTTACGGACTGAAGCACAAGGACTGAATCTGACCGCTCTTCTTTTTTCACTTGACTTGAATTGCTCTCTGCATTTCACTGTGAGTTCGCTCTGAGGTGGCGCTCTGCCGGCTGCCCGGCCAAAGCCCCGGAGTCTCTCAAATCAGTTCAAAAGAAGGAGGCAATACCATGATATCGATTAACAAATCCAATGCGCCCATCGGTTTGTTTACCTGTCTTTTGGTCAGCTTGGCGATTCTCTTTTCCGCTGCCGGCCCTGCTCTGGCGGCCGAAAAAGTCAAGGTCGTGAGTGCGTGGGCACAGAACAACAAGATGAATGACGCCTTGTGGATGCTTCAGAAGAAGGTCAAAGAAAAATCCAACGGCCAGCTGGAAATCACATGGGGCGGCGGGCCCGAGGCGATTCCCGCTTTTCAACTGGTGGAGGCTCTGCGCAACGGTGTTGTGGATCTAGCCTGGACCGCCCACACATACAATGTCGCTCAACTTCCCGTGGTAGAGGGAGCGAAACTGTCCAAGCTGACTCCGGCGCAGGAAAGAGAGAAAGGGGTCTTCGCCTTTTACCAGGACGTGTATCAAAAGAAGTTGAATGCCGCCTATCTGGGAAGAGGGACTCCGGGCCTGACCTACAACCTCTACACCACAGTGCCTGTCAAAAGCCTTGCGGATTTCAAAGGGTTGAGCATCCGGGTCACGCCTGCGTACAAGGCCTTTGTCGAAGCCATGGGTGCGGCTCCGGTTGCAACAGACCCGGGTGAGGTTTTCACCGCCCTGGAGCGCAACATGGTGAAGGGGTATGGCTGGCCTTCCCTGGGCATCTCGGACTTCGGATGGGATGCCGTGACCAAGTTCGTCATTGAGCCGGCCTTTTACCAGGTCGACGTCATGGTCATTGCCAACATCAATGCCTGGGCCAAACTGCCCAAAAATCTCCAGGACGTTCTGACCGCTTCCATGCAAGAGGTGGAAAAAGAGGCCTATCAGCACTTCGGGAAACTCATCAGCGCAGATCGCGAGAACCTCAAGAAAAAGGGCGTGCAGGAGATCAAGCTCTCAGCAGAAGAAGCTGAAAAGTATCTTCAGACGGCCTATGAGGCCTCCTGGAAAGAAGTTCTGAAAAAGGATCCGCAAATGGGAGCCCAGTTGCGAGACCTGCTGAGCAAGTAAAGGTCCGGGTACGCTTTTCACAGCCCACTGCCTGGGGAGACGGCCGGCGCCGTGCCCCAGGCCCTCTCTCATCACCACGACATGAAAGAACAGAAAGGCAAGCTGGATGTCCTTCTCGACCGCCTCAACAGCGCCATGGCCTGGCTCGCGGCGGCGGCCATCATCTTCATGATGCTCGCGATCTCCTATGCAGTCATGATGCGATATGCCTGGAACAAGCCGGTTCCGTGGATTGTGGAAATCAGCAGCTACCTCATGCTCTACATCACTTTTCTGGGGACGGCCTGGCTTCAGCGAAAGGGCGGCCATGTGGAGGTCGATCTTTTGACCGGCCTTCTCAAACCCAGGGTCCGCGCGGGTCTCAAGGCCATCACTTGTTTGGGCGGGGCGGTTGTCGGGTTTGTTCTCGCGTGGAAGGGTTCTCTGGTCACGGTGGATTACTTCCAGAGAGACGTCACAGCGATCGGGATTCTGAATACCCCCCAGTTCCTGCTCATGGGGATCATTCCCATTGGGGGCTTTCTGCTCTTGGTGGGATTTCTCCTTCAGGCTTGGCGCCAGGGCAGTCTCGCTTTGAAAAAAACGGATGCCCCTCAGAGCAGCGCATCGCCGCTTCGCTAGATCCTCGCTGAGGGAGGAGAGAAGATTGCTCTATGGACTGGTGGATGATCCTCGTCTTGCTCTTCGGCAGCCTGTTGATCCTCATGTTTTCGGGATTGTCCGTCGCCTTTTCTTTTCTCCTGGTCAGCTCCGGGGGCGTCTACTTCCTCATGGGCGGGACAGCCGGTCTCACCCAGCTCATCGTGAGCGTCTTTGATTCCCTCACCAAGTTCAACCTGACGGGCATCCCCTTTTTCATCCTCATGGGCGAAGTCCTCTACCACGCAGGGCTCGTGTCCAAAGCCCTCGACGTGTTTTCCAAGTGGGTCGGCGCCATCCCCGGGCGGCTGAGCATCGTAACCTTTCTGATCGGCGGCCTCTTTGCCGCCCTCAGCGGAGCCACCGTGGCAAGCACCGCGGTTCTGGCCTCCCTGATGGTTCCGGAAATGATGCGACGGCGCTATCACAAAGAGATGGTGTTGGGCCCTATCATGGCCTCCGGCGCTCTGGACATGATCATCCCGCCCAGCGCTCTGACCGTGCTCCTGGGAAGCCTCGCTGAGGTCTCCATCGGCCGTCTGCTGATCAATGCCCTCCTCCCCGGCTACATGCTCCTGGCGATGTACATTGCTTTTGTCATCATCCGCTGCTGGATCAACCCTTCCCTGGCGCCGAAATACGAGTTCGCGGGGGTAAGCCTGAAAGAGAAAATCCTCTCAGGGCTCAGGGATCTCTTCCCCCTGGGAATTGTCATCTTCGTGGCTCTGGGATTGATGATCCTCGGCGTGGCAACCCCTACCGAGGCCGCTGCGCTGGCGAGCGTGATCGCGTTTGTCCTGGCCTTCGCCTACAGAAAGCTGACTTTGGAGGTCATTCACACCTCCGTCTTCAGCTGTCTTCAGGTGACCGTGATGATTCTGACAATCATTGCCGCTTCCGCCGCCTTCAGTCAGATTCTTGCTTTTTCCGGGGCCAGTCGTGGAATGCTCGATCTTGTTCTGGGAATGGCGGTCGACCCCTTGTGGATCGTGATCATCATGCTGGGCGTGGTGGTGCTTCTGGGGTGCTTCATCGAGCAGGTCTCCATCATGATGATCACCCTGCCGATCTTCATGCCCATCGTGAAAGCCATGGGCATCGATCCGATCTGGTTCTGTATTCTCGTCCTGCTCTGCCTGTCCATCGGCCAGTTGAGCCCTCCGTTCGGGCTTGCTCTCTTCGTGATGAAGGCGACCAGCCCGCCGGAAGTGACCCTGAAGGACATTTACCGGGCGGCGTGGCCCTACTGCGTCATCGACGTTGTCGGACTCGCCCTCGTGATTTACTTCCCCATCCTGGCCACCTGGTTCAAAGGAACCTAGCGCGGCTCAGGGCGCGAGCGGCCTCATCTCTTCAATTCTCTTTCGCACGTGAGCAATGTGGAGCTGCAGAGCATATAGCTCCGCCGCATAGGAGGTCGGCACAATCACCCGCCTCACGTCCCGGTCGATCCTGTCAATCTCCGCCAAACATTTGTCGCGTTCTGCCGATTCGCCCTGCCCCGCTTCAGAATCCACCGCCTGCAGTTCCTTGTACCAGTGAGTGATTCTCGACCGAACACGCCAGCGGTAAGTGGGAGGGACAATCTTGAATAGAGGGATGAGGAGGGTGATCAGGGGCAACAGCATGATCTTCAGCCGGTCAATCAGCGATGCGGCCCAGAAAGGCAGATACCTCTGGAGAAAAGGAGGGCCGGATTTGAAATGCCGACGGGCTTCCTTGTGTATGGGAAAGTCGAGATACTTCTGAGAGGGGAACTCCGAAGGTTCTTCAAACAGGTCGCCTTTTCCGTGCACCTCAGCGGCCGCTTGAAGAATAAGCTCGATCAGCGCAGGATGAAGGTCGTCGCGGGATACGAGAGTGGCCGCCGGAGCAATCAATTCCACGTCGCGAGGCGGGATGTTGGACCCAAAATTGATGACTCCCTGAGGGAGAGTCACCCTGGAAAGAAAACGATGAATCCTCCGGTAGGCTTCAGCGTTTTCAAAGCTCATCACGGAAACATCGGTTCGCTCCAGCATCCCATGAACCAGGCTGGAACGGGCGGACGCCACAAAGAACGCAGCGTCCACCTCCCCCTGCCGAAGAAGTTCCACGGCCTTTTCGCCCCCCACGGAGAGGAGAGAGGCTTCTCGGTCATCCAGGGCGTTGTCTGCAAGCAATTGCAGCGCGATGGCTCTTGTCCCGCTTTGTTCGGGCCCCACGGCTATCCGCTTGCCTCGCAGATCAGTGAGTCGCGCCAGCCTCATTTCGCTCCTGTGAAACACCCACAGCGGCTCGAAATAAAGGCTTGCCAGGGATGTCAGCATCGGCGAGGAGTCCGGATTTCCCACCCCTCCCTGGACAAACGCCACATCGACACCACTCCCGGGAGCATCCAGAAGCTTGATGTTCTCCACGGACCCCGCAGTGCTCTTGACCTTCAGCGTGATGCCGTTCCTGGCCAGGATGTCACGGTAGCGCAGCCCAAAAGCATGGTAAGCTCCTTTTTCATCCCCTGTGGCGATCGTTATTTCCCGGGGCGGCGCGGGTTGCACGAACTGGTAGGCAATAACGAACCCCAGGATCGCTATGATCACAGACGGCAAGTAAATCTTGAGGTGCTCTCGCGATTTTTTCGACATGGTTCCCCCTCCTTTCCTCTATTCCCCCTCCTCACTCTTCCATTTGAGGATGCCCAGGGGACCGAGCACAGTCTTCTCGATCTCCTTGGCGACCCAGGCCATGTCCTCCTTTCCACTCCTGTAGATCTGTGTGATCGCCTTTGCGTGCGCTCGCGCCGCGCGGTACCCCTTTAATCTCGCCTCCTCTACTGGCTCCCAGTGATGCGTCGATTGGAATATCTTGAACGCTTCGGCAAGTTCCGGGAACAGCATTTTTCTCAATCCGTCGAGAAACGCGGCGTAAAGGGCCAAAGAGGCCGCCTTTTTCTCCCGGATGATATAGCGCAGCTTGCCGTGTTCATTGGTGTCCGCCAGTATGTCCTTGACCGCGCGAACAAAGAATTCTATGACCGAGTGCGGGAAAGCGGCTACGATGTCCCGCCACGCCTCCCGGTCGAAATCCGTGTCCTTCAGTTCTCCCAGCTCGTGGTAGATGTAGGTCTCCACCTCGTCTTCACAGATCCTTGCAAAGTTCTCCTTGAGAGCTTTGGGGTGGTGATCCGGAACTCCATAAGTTTCCAGGGCGAACCGCAGAGCCTCCTTCGAGGATTTTTTCAGAAAAAAGATCAGATTCCAAAGAAAGAGTTTTGCCGATTCCTTTCGAATCAGGATGGAGTTCCCTTGTGACAAGGCAGGGACCGTGAGTAGGTCTCGGGCATGCTCCCTGCCGAGGACATAGACCGGGGAACCCTCCACCTGCCTCGTTTCTGCAAGCTCGGCGAGCAAAAAGCTGGGTTTGAGCCCTTGAACATACCCGGCGCCGTAGAAAAGACCACGAGGGGTGACCACTGCGTTTAGCTCCTCCACGTCAAAGGGATCAAAGGTTTTTCCGGCCACCGTGATTCCTTTGAACTCCTGCCCTTCGAGCTTGTCCCACTCCTCTTCCTTTTCTCCGATCCATTCGAGGACCACCGAGGAGTCCTTTTCAACCCAGGGCTCCAGCCCCTTCTCCCACTTGTAGAGATCGCGCAGCCTGAGGGCCAGCCCGCACACCGAATAGGTGCCGGCATACCGGCAGTCCGAGATGCTGCAGTTGTGCAGCACCTGTCTGATCAGAGTCTTTGGATCGTGCATTTCCGGTCCCTCCTCGGTGCTTTTCACCGCGCCTCGGGAGGCGTCCAAACAGCCAAGGGGTCTTAGGTTCTCACCCTCTGCTGGATGGTCTCTTCGATTCTGTCATTCACTGCCTTGGCGCCACCCAAGGAGATGCAGCGCGTGGGGCAGGCCTTGGCGCACGCGGTCAGCTCGCCGGTCCCGACGCTATCAGTGCACAGGTCGCATTTGACCGCAACCTCCCGCTCCTCTTCGAATTGCATGGCACCGAAGGGGCATGCTTCCACACACGCCCGGCACCCGATGCAGTTCTCTCCCTTGATCAGCACGATGCCTCGCTCGTTGCGGAAAATGGCATCTGCAGGGCACGCCGCCTTGCAAGGGGCCTTGGTGCAGTGGTGGCAATAGACCGGAAAGAAGTGGGGGGACCTCTCGACGACCCTGATCAGGCGTGGGCCGACCCCCAGGTTGTGCTCTTGCTTGCATGCCACTTCGCAAGCATGACACCCCATACAGTCCTTCTGAAAGATCATTAAGAACCTCTTTTCCATGGATATCCTCCTGAAAACTTCAACTCTCCCTATCCCCGCACACAGCGGACAGAGTAGAGGTTGTTCTTGGAGTAGCTTAGGAGATAGGCCCCGTCGAACATCACCATCCAAGCGCTGTTCGTGTGAACCGCAAAGGTGGTCGACGACCAATAGGAGCCCCCATCCCTAAAAGGGACTTCTTCACGCATGACCGGACGGTACCGGGTTCTGTCGAGAAGAGATTCCAGTTCTGTCAGGGCGGGCAACCGCCAGTCGTGCTTCCCCGCCAGGGAAAGGCCGCCTGCATAAGCCTGCGCTTCGTTCCAGGTCATCACCCCGGGGGACTCCCTTTGCCATTCCAGACCTGTCTTGGGATCGCTCCAGGTCCTTGCTGTCTTTTTCGCCGAACTCACCGTCATTTCCGGATCCAACCCGGGGATACCGCCGTGCCCGCCTTTAGGCCCGTTCGATGCTGCACAGACAGACCCTGAGATTCGTGGACCCAATGGCTGGGTCCAGTGTCTCATAAGCATTGTCGGTCAAGACATTGACATTCGACAGGTCCCAGCCATGGTCCGGGGTCTTGATCTCCGGAAACCACCACCCGTGCTCTGCAACGATCACTCGAGGGTCAATCCCGTCATTCAGCTTTGCCCGCTCCTTGATGCGTCCTCTCGGGGACTCGATCCAGACCCAGGCTCCATCCTCAATGCCATGCTTCTTTGCGGTCTGCGGATGGATCTCGACGATCGGATCGGGCCGTATCTCCCGGAGCCACGGGATCATCCGGTTCGCTGAGTGGAAAAAGGTGGGCGTTCTGAGGCCGGCGTTCAGGATGTAAGGGAACCGGTCCGCCAGATCGGGGCGCGAAACCGGGCTTTCCGGGATTTCCGTGTACTTGGGCACAGGATCATACCCCCATTTTTCCAGAGTGGTGGAAAGGAGCTCCACTTTCCCTGTGGGGGTGGAAAAACCCCTCTCTTTGTACTTGTAATAGACCATCTCTCCCTGGATGTAGCCCTTCTCTTTGAACTGTTCCCAGTTCAGTCCTGCGGGCTCCAGCAAATAATCGAGCGCCTCTTCCACCGTGTTCCACCACTCTTGGCCCATTTTCTTTCCGAGTTCCATGAGGATCTTGTGGTCCTGCCAGGCTTCCCCGATCTCCACGCACTTCTGCCGGGCAAGCGCAAAGCCATGTCTCTTCCAGTTGTCGGCCACGTGATTCTGCTCAAGCCATGTGCCGGCAGGCAGAAAGATGTCGGCCAGTTCCGCGGTGGGTGTGAGGAAATGATCGATGACCACGAGGAACTCCAGTTTCTTCAAGGCCTCGTAGGCTTCCTTGGAATTGGCGCGCGTGATGACCGGGTTGGTGCCGCACAACAGACCCGCTTTGAGGGGATAAGGCTTCCCGGTCAAAATGGCGTCCCAGGCTTTCTTGGGGTTGATAAAGGCTACCCGGGCGCCGAGCTTGAACTGTTCGCCTCCCAACCGCTTGGCGCGCTGTGCCGGAGAGAGCTCCTTGTGCCGGGCAAATTCAGCCACCGTCCGTGTGGGAGGGTTCACGTAAAGGACGTTTCCTCCGGGAGCATCCAAATTGCCCGTCGCAGCCATCAAGCCGGTCATGATGCGCGTGCAGTCGGCACAGTTGTTGTTCTGCTCGGTCGGGACACCCCAGTGAATGCAGGCCGGCTTGGTGGTGGCATACAATCTTGCCGCCTTCCTGATCAGATCCTTGTCCACCCAGGTGATTTCCTGAACCCGCTCCGGAGGATACTGCTTCACCCTTTCCTGAAAAGCGTCCCATCCATGGATGTGGTTCGCAGCGAACTCCTTGTCATAGAGCTCTTCCTCGAGGATCACATGGTGAAAACCCATGGCCAGAGCCGCGTCGGTTCCGGGCCGAAGCTGGAGCCAGAGGTCTGCTTTGTTCGCCACGAATCCCTTGCGAGGATCGACACAGATCAGCTTCACTCCCTTCTTGTACGCCCTCCAGAAATCCACACCCTTGTACTCATCGGGGTTGCTCCACTGGGGATTGCAGCCCCACAGGACGATGCATTTCGGATTGCCCCTGTAGTCGCAAATAGGCAAATTGCCGCAGGTGATCAACGTAGAGGCTACGCGCGAGACATAGCACATGTGTCCTGCGGTCAGCACGTTGGGCGTCCCTAGCAGGTTGGCAAAACGATAGAGGTGGCTCTCATAGTCCCGCCCCGTGCCCTGGCCGACGACGATGGATTCGGGTCCGTACTCCTTGATGACCGCCTTGAACCTTGTCGCGATGGTGTCGAGCGCCTCGTCCCAGGTAATCCGCTCCCATTTCCCGTCGACCTTCCGCATGGGATGGATGATCCTGTCCGGGTGGTAAGCCAGCTGGGTCACCGCCAGCCCCTTGCTGCACATCGTCCCGTAGCTGATGGGGGATTGCGGGTCCCCTTCCACTTTAATCACCTTACCGTCCTGCACGTGAGCGATCACCCCGCATCCACCGTGGCACCCCCGGCAACATGTTTTGATCTTTTTCACTTCTCCCATATCTTCACTCCTTTACGCTTTAGAGTCTCAAGCTTCTGCGAATGATCCTTAAAACGTCCTGAGTCCCGGACCTCATGCCGTTCCCTTCAGTTTTTTTGCAATGTCTTCCTGCAGGAACCGCTTGTCTGTTTTCTGTGCGCCCGTGTAAGGCATGGCATCGATGAATTCTATCCTCTCCGGAAGCTGCAGCACCGAGGCCTTCTGGGCTTTCAAAAAGGAGACGACCGCCTCAAAGGTGAGGCGAGCGCCGGCTTTGGGCTGGATATAAGCGCAAACCCTTTCGCCCATGAGCGGATCGGACATGGGGATCACCGCCACAGCCGCCACATCCGGGTGCCGGGTGATGAGCCTCTCGATTTCCGTGGCACTGATGCTCTCCCCGCCCCGGTTGATCATTTCCTTGATGCGGCCGGTGAGGGTGATGTAGCCCTTCTCATTGATTCTGGCCAGATCCCCGGTCCTGAAGAATCCGTCCTTCGTGAACACCTTCTTGTTTTCTTCCGGGTTGTTGTAGTAGCCGGTGAAGACCCCGGGGCCTTTCAGCACCAGTTCCCCTTCCTCGCCCGGACCGAGGGTCTTGCCCTTCGGGGTGATGACCTTGTACGTGTCATAGGGACAGGTGGGCCTGCCCACGGTGGTGCAGATGACCTCCAGCGGGTCTCTGGGCCGCGTGATCGTCGTCATGCCCTCTGTTCCGCCGTACCCGTTGAAGAACTTCATCTTCAATCTCTCTGTCACATCCTTGACGAGATTGGGGTGGCTCGCTCCCCCTGCACTGTGCATCTTTCTTAAAGAGCTCAGATCGTATTGGCCGAGATCTTCGTACTGGAGCATCCTCTGGGCCAGAGTGGGAACCCAGACGATGGACGTGACTCTTTCCCGTTCGATGGCCTCACAGATGTCCTTGTTGTCGGTGGAATCCAGAAAGATCACCTTTCCCATGGTGACCACGGTTCCGATAAAGCCCTTGGTGAAGGTGAGGTCATGGCCGATGGGGCCGGCCAGCAGATTGATGTCCTCGATGCTCTGCTCCCAGGACTTGGAGCAGTATTCTATCCCGTTGATCAGGCTGTTGTGCGTTCGGGGGACAATCTTGGGCGCTCCTGTCGTCCCTCCTGTGGGGCCCATGTGCGCCACCTGACCGGGGTCCGGCCGTCTCTGCGCGAGGCGGGAAAGATTTTCTTCCGTCAACTCAGCTTTTTCGATGAGCTCTTCGAGGCTTGTGAAGGGCTTTTGATCTCCTTGGCCCCGCACGGTGATGACGTTCTTCACTTCAGGATGTTCTTTCAGTACGTCCTCTAGGATGGGACGGTAGTCGGTATTTTTGTATTGCGATGGGACGATCCAAGAGGTCGCCCCTGTGAGGCCGATGAGGCGTGTAATTTCAAACTGGCGATACCTGTCGATCAGCAGCACGGTGATGGCGCCGATCTTTTGAAGGGCAAAATAGGCGAACACGAACTCGTTCCAGTTCGGGAACTGGACCAGGACCCGGTCCAGGGGCTGAATGCCCAAGTCCATCAACCCTAGGGCCAGCCGGTTGGTTTTCTCCCGGGCCTCGCCGTACGTGAGACGCGTTTTTCCGTCAACAAAAGCCTCTTTCTCAGGATGAATGTCCGCGGCCCTGTCCAGGAGATCGCCGAAAGTCAGTCCTGACCACCACCGGAACGTGTTGTACCTGTCTGCATCCTTCTTCTTGTACGGGGTGAACCCATCCGGAAACTTCAACATATCTCCTCCTTCACGTGACTGGATTCCTCTTTAGGAAAAACGCATTTCAATGATGCTCGCAATCTCCTGCAGCATGGATTTGTAGGACGGAAGGACCTCATCTTTGATCTGGCTTTTCAGCCCGACGATCCAGATGGCCGCCTGCAGGTTTACTCGATGGAGGTACAAGGGTACGGCAAGCGCCCGAACCCCTTCGATGTACTCCTCGTCGTCCAAGGCGAATTTTTCCAGACGAGCCCTCTTGATCATGGTCTTGTAGTTTTTCTTGTGGACGCAGGAGGAGGGGGTGAATTTCTTCAGCTTGCTCTCCGAGAGAAGGGCGTCGAGTTCGGCATCCGAAAGCTGAGAGAGCAGCACCTTGCCTCCGGCCCCGGCAAGAAGAGGGATCGCCATGCCTGCTTCAGAGGAGACCTTGATGTCGAAAGGGGAATCCACTTTGTCCATGATCACCGCCCTTTTCCCTGAGCGGATTCCCAGGAAGACCGAAAGCTTCGTTTTTTTGCTGATTTCCTCTAAATAGGGATGGACCGTGGAAACCAGTTCAGACCCCCCGCCGGAGGCCTTGCCCAAGGCGTAAAGTCCGGGACCGAAACGGAACTTGCCCTCGGTTCCGTTCTCCAGAATCCCCAGGTCCACGAGCGTGTAGACCATGTTGAAGACCGTGCTCTTGTGATAGCCGAGGGCGTTGGACAGGTCGCTGATCCCCAGGGGCTTCTTGGTGTGCGCCATCAGGTCCAGGATGGCAAAGCATTTGTCCAAGGCAGGGACCCTTTTGAACTTTCCTTCCACGCCAGCTCCTCCCGAAGGTCATTCGTTCTACAAGGAAAACGAATGGTCTATATGTAGAACAACGCTGCGAGCTTGTCAAGAAAAAACTTTTCCTCCCTTTCCGATGCGGCAAGAGCACCCCTTCCTTGACACTTTTTGCAGCGCATCTTAAGTTTTTGGCGGCAGTTTAGCTCTTTGAAATGGATGGCTCAGGCCATGGGGGTCCCTCTAAAAACAGAAAACGAAGAGTGTGCGGGAAAGACTCTGCTGATAAGGGGCAGCGAAGGCGGGCGGCGAGGTTTCACCGGCACCTGCCAGCGGGGTACTACATGGGGAGTCGCCCGGTGGCCCTCCGCCCGCCTCACCCATGGCGTAGAGCTTGCCATTGAGGTGTGGCGTCTTCGTTGTTCTGTTTTTAGAGGGACCCCCATGGCCTTTTTCTGTGTTCATTTCAAAGAGCTAAACTGTTACAGTTTTTGCTATTGTAGGCTGACAAGTTCAAAAAGGGGACGGCGGTGAATTCTGCCATTGAAGTCAAAGAGCTGCATAAGACCTTTGTGTCCGGGTGGTTCACGAAACGGAGAAAAGAAGCCCTGCGAGGGGTGAATCTGAGCGTGCCCGAAGGCGTGTTCTGGGGGCTTTTGGGGCCCAATGGAGCCGGCAAGACGACTCTCCTTTCGATCATCGCCAACCTGCTGATTCCCGAGCAGGGAGAGGTGCGCGTCCTGGGCAAAGATCTTCGAAAGAACGCCGGTGCGGTCCGCCGGCGCATCAATCTTTCTTCGGGCCATGCCAACTTCCTGTGGAGTCTGACCGTGAGGGAAAACCTGGAATACTACGCCATGCTCTACGGCCTTTCCGGGAACAAGCGCCGGCAGCGGGTGCAGGACCTCCTGGCGCTTTTTGATCTTCAAGAGTTCGCAAGGGTTCGATTTGAAGAGTTGTCCACAGGGACCAAGCAAAAGCTCTCCCTGGCCAAATCCCTGGTCAACGATCCTGCCCTGCTCCTGCTCGATGAACCCACGGTCGGTCTCGACCCGGATGTGGCTCACCGGATTCGTGACGCGGTCCAGCGTCTTCACCGTGAAAGGGGAACCACCATTCTGATGACCACGCACAACATGAAGGAGGCGGAGATTCTCTGCGAGCGGATCGCCTTCATCAAGGACGGAAAGATCAAGGCCGTGGGCAAGCCCCAGGACCTCAAGGAGGAGCTGCGGCTGGGCGATACCATTTCCATCGCCTTCAGCGGAACCGTCCAGGCAGAGGCTCTGCGCAGCCTTCAAGGGACCTATGGGGTGCAGTCGAGCGATTCCCTTTGCCGCATTCTGGTCGATGATCACCGCAAGCGCCTGCCCCAGATTCTTGATTTTTTCATGGGCCGGCAAATCTTTATCCACGACCTTCGGATTCAGGAGTCCGATCTTGAGGATGTCTTTATCGCTTATACAAAGTGAGATGGCAAAGACCAGGGCTTTTGTTTTCAAGAACTGGATCATGACGAAAAGGAATGTCTTCACCCTCTTCGAGATCCTGTTCTGGCCTCTCGTGGCGTTTCTGTCCGTGGGGTTGCTGACGGAGTTTGCCGCGCTTCAGCCTGAAATGAAGGCCTTTATCCTGATCGGCGTGATCGCCATGAGCGCGGTCCAGGTCTGCCAGCTGGATGTGGCTTACGCCCTGCTCTACGATGTGTGGAGCAAAGCCATCAAGCACGGCTTTGCCGCACCCGTGGGCATTCGTCACCTTCTTTTCGGCTCCTTGATCGTGGGGATCCTCAGGGGGGATCCGTCTTTGTCATCCTGGTGATTGCGAGTTATGCGCTCTTTGGTTTCAATTTCACTCTCCCGGGTGCGCTGCCTCTCGCGCTTTTCGTGCTGGGTCTTTTTCTGAGCGCCGCTATGGTGGGTGTCTTCGTGTGCATCCTGGTTCTGGTTTTCGGAAACCGGGCGGAGGTGGCCGCATGGTCTTTAACGAGTCTGATGCTTCTCCTCTGCGGGGTCTATTATCCGGTCTCCGTCCTCCCGGTCTGGGTGCGCGGTCTCGCAGAGATCATCCCCCTCACCTATTTTCTGGAGTACTTCCGCCTTTTCTACGGCTTCCCACCCCTCTTCTCTCATGTCCTGCTTAAGGGGTATGTCATGGTCATCGCTTACCTGGTGATCGAGATCTTTGCGATGAAAGCCGCTTTGCATAGGGCCAAGAGAACCGGACTGCTGCTGAAGCTCTCGGAATAACCCCATTTTTCCCTCTTGACACTCAAGCCTTTTCTCTGTACTCCAAGCCCATGCGGGGGCTTCTGGCCCCAAAGGGACAATCTCGTCATTTCCCATTTAACATGGATCGTCGGTCATTAGGTCAAAATCAAAACATGAATTACAATGTTCAATGCTCAATGAACCGTCAATTTCCTATCTTCAAAAGGAGCTTCCCATGTCCATTAAGGAAATAAAAATTCAGAATCTAAAAGCAAAAGCCTTCATCGAAGAACAGTGCCGGTTGATCTCGGCTGAGGTCGGGAATTCCAGGGCGATCAATGCCCTGTCCGGAGGAGTCGATTCATCGGTGACCACGATGCTGGCGCATCGGGCGCTGGGTCCCCGACTCATAACCTATTTCATTGACAACGGTCTCATGCGCGAAGGGGAGCCCGAAGCTGTGGTCTCTGCCATGAAAAAACTCGGGGTCCCGGTCGTACTGGTGAACGCCCGGAAGGAGTTTTTTTCCGCCCTCAAGGGCAAGACGGATCCGGAAGAGAAACGCCAGGCCATTACGGACACCTTTTACAAAACCGTTTTCGGCCGACTGGTCAAGAAAAGCAAGGCTCCCTACCTGCTTCAAGGAACCATCTATACGGATGTGGAAGAGACGGTGGCCGGGATCAAACGTCAGCACAATATCCTGACCCAGCTCGGCATCGACACGGAGAAAGCTTACGGATACAAGGTGATTGAGCCTCTCATTCAGCTCCGAAAACCAGGAGTTCGGGCGGTGGGCAAAGCCCTCGGCATGCCCGAAAAGATGTACAATCGTCCCCCCTTCCCCGGCCCTGCTCTCGTGGCCAGAGTGATCGGCGAGGCCACCCGTGAACGCATCGCCCTGGTGAGAAAAGCCACGGTCGTGGTTGAGCGGGAATTGGCCGGGATCAAAGCGTTCCAGTACATGGCTATCCTGCATGAAGACCGCGTCACCGGCATACGGGCGGGAAAAAGAGATTACGGATTCCAGATCGAGATCCGCTGCTGGGACAGCAAAGATGCGGTCACGGCCTCGCCGACCAAACTGCCGTTCGCCTTGCTCCAGAAGCTTGCCGCCAGGATCACTTCTGAAGTCCCCGGCGTGGTCAGCGTGACGTACAACATCACCACAAAACCGCCTTCAACCATCGAAGCGGTGTGATTCATAAGAAGATCCTTCGCAGTGCCAGCTCTGCGAGATCGGCATTCCGGGCGCGGCGTCTCTGTCCTGCAGGCTGCCTGGGATCCATTTGCTTTTCTTTCTGACTTCCTGCGCTAAAGGTCGCTTTGGTTAGGACTGCGACTCACAGGCTTGACAGAAGAGGGTACCGTTATGGTCTTGGAGGTCTAAAGTGAAGACGGAAAGACTTTCCTTCAACCGAAAACGATGGAATATCTTCGTCCGCAACTTGAAGATGTTCGTGACCGCTGAACAGGTGGGCACCAAAGCCAAATGGCTCTTTGCAACGCTCGCCTTGTTCCTGCTCGCCATCAATGCTCTGAATGTCGTCAACAGCTACGTGGGCCGCGACTTCATGACGGCCATCGAGAACCGCAAGTTCGACGAGTTTATCCGGATGGCGCTGATCTATGTGGCGGTTTTCGCCGCCTCGACGCTCGTTTCCGTCTCCTACACTTTCACGGAGCAGCGCCTAGGGCTGCTGTGGCGGTTCTGGGGCACACGGGATACCATCCTCAGTTATACAAATAACAGGGTCTACTATCGTCTCAGCAAGAAAGGGGAAATCGGAAACCCTGACCAGCGCATCGCCGATGACATCCGCACCTACTGCACCTCCACCCTCTCCTTCATGCTCATCCTCGTGAACGCCAGTCTGACCGTCATCGCCTTCTCAGGGGTCATGTGGACCATCAGCCCGCTTTTGTTCGTCGTGTCCGTGCTCTACGCCGCAGTGGGAACGTTCATGACAGTCATCTTCGGCCGGCCCCTGGTCCGGTTGAACTACGACCAGCTGGACAAAGAGGCCAATTTGCGCGCCTCTCTGACGTACCTGCGAGGAAACGCCGAATCCGTGGCGGTCTCCCGCCGGGAAGGGCACCTGATCCAGCTCAGCCTGAAGTGCCTTGGCGACCTGGCCATGAATTTTCGCCGCATCATCGCCGTCAACCGCAACGTCGGTTTTTTCACCACCGGATACAACTGGCTGATCCAGATCATTCCCGCATTCCTCATCGCTCCTCTTTTTATCGAAGGAAAGGTCGAGTTCGGAGTGATCACCCAGTCGGCGATTGCCTTCACGCAGCTGCTGGGCGCCTTTTCCATCATCGTCAACCAATTCCAGTCCATTTCCTCCTACACCGCCGTGCTTGCCAGGCTGGGGGCTCTGGCCGAAGCCAGAGAAAGTGCAAAGGCCGAGGAGGAAGCCGCTCCCATTGCCTTCTCCCATGAGGAAGAGCAAGTGGTTTATTCAGGTTTGACGCTCCGTTCCCCCCGCAGCGGCCGCGTCTTGATCAATGACCTGTCGGTCACGATCCCCAGGGACACTCATGTCCTGGTTCGGGGACGGGACGAAACGGCCAGGTCCGCCTTGTTCCTCAGCACGATCGGACTTTGGGACGCTGCCGAGGGCCGCATCGGCCGTCCTTCACTGGAACAGATCCTCCTGGTGACCGAACTCCCCTATCTGCCCCCGGGGACGCTCCGCGAACTGCTCATGCGGCCCTGGTCTGAGGCGCCCCTCCCCTGGAGACAAAATCTCTCCGACATCCAGGTTCCTGAGGAACAAATTATGGAAACGCTGGCTGCGCTGAAGATCGAACCCATGGTGAAAGGCTTTGGGGGACTGGACCAGAGGCAGCACTGGGAAAACATTCTGCCCCTGGACCAGCAGCAGATGCTGGTGCTGGCCCGTGTCCTTCTGTCACAGCCTCGCTTCGTGTTCCTGGATAGACCCAGCAGCACGCTCGGCCCAGAGCGCGTGGACTTGATCCTGGATCTGCTCAAAGAGCGCTCCATTCCTTACGTGACCTTTGAGGGCGATGAGAGCAGCCTGAACATGGATCGCTACGACGCAGTGTTGGAGATCAAGGAGGGAGGAGCCTGGGAATTCAAATCTGCGAAAGACAGACGCTTGAGCGAAGAAACTCGACAGGTCATCAGTTGAGGGCAACCACAAAAACCCGAATATCGAATGTCGAACAGGAAATTTCGAAGGATCAAGTTTGACGTCTCAGATTCTTTCCTTCGACATTCTTTATTCGTTATTCGACATTCTGCGATTCTGTTTTTGAGTTGGGACTAACTCGCGCTGCAGACAGCCTTCACCATTTTGTTGGAGATTATCTCATGAAGAAATTTGATATTTCTCCTTTTGCTTTGCCCAACTGCCCTCCCGGGGAATTCTGGTTCGAGGAGAGCCGGGACATCCGTGAAGTGGTGGTGCAGTTCAGGCACACAGTCCCGCGTCAGATGGGAGTGCGCTACCTGCAGGACAAGTGGCCCAACACCCGGCACGAGGAGCGACACGACACAGTGAATCCGGCTGCTTTCGGCTGGGTGGAGACGGATGACTGGTTTAACGGAAAGTGGCGGCAGGCCAAGGTTCGCAAGGAGGTGAACGGCAAGACCGCAATCCTGCAGTTCAGAGGGCTCCTTGCAGACGGGATTGACGGAACTCCGAAGGATTATGACGTGGAGTTCCGCCGCACCATGGCCCTGCACCTGGTGGTGCCGGACTGGAGCCAGGTCCGGAACATCGCCCTCCATACCACTTCCGGGCCGTGCTCGCACCTCCTGCGGATTGAACTGGATGCCGGGAAGAGAACCCGCGGGAAAAAGCTGAAGTTTTCCGGGTACAATGCCCGGATTGCCGGATCGAGTTCGCACAGAAGCGCAACTGCGTTCGGCCGGGACGAGGTGTATCTCGGAAAGGGCAAGAAGCGCTTCTTTCTGCTCAAGGTCGAACACATGGTCCCCACACATCGATACTGCGGGGACGCAGGCCTTGTGGAGTTTCACCTCGACCATGACACCTTCACCCTCTCCCTCGAAGATCTGACCGAACAAGGCCCCATCTGGTACGCGGAGGAAGGGATCTTCGTAGCCCTAGCCGACGACCCGACAACCTTCGCCGAATATCGCAGAAAACAAGGGACCGGACAGACCATCAACCAGCGCGTGGCAGGGCGGCCTGAACACTCCTATGCCAGGGCCTATCTCGGCCAGCCGCGGCCCCACGCCGTGGCTTACAGCCTGGGGTGCAAGCATTCGCCTCAGCGCTTCTGGCTCGAACCGAACGGCGACCTGGTGCTGCACAAGGACAATCTGACCCGGATCGCGCATCCGGGTCCCAGTGCCGCACGATTCCTGAACAAAGGGAATGCCCGGTTTTTTTTCAGCCTGGAGGAGTGGACCGCTACCGCCCGCTTCACAGATCCTCCGCCTGTGCTCGGCTATCACCTGGGCTTCCGGCAGAGGACCTTGCAGTTGGAGCAGGAGGTCCTGAGCGTGCCCCTTGGGAGATCGATCCTGGACGGAGAGCTGGGATTCGATGAACCCACCGTGGCACTCATGCGCTTCCGCTTTCACAACTCGGGAGAGGCTCCGGTGGAAGCCCGTCTGCCGATCCGCTACTCCGGGGATTCGCGACGAAGTTTCCACTTCCTGCACATTGACCCCGGCCAGACAGAGCACATGGTGCCCAAAAGCCCGATGGATCAGTTGGCGCTCAACGAAAGCCGGATCACAAGCCCATATGAAAACAGATCAGTGCTGCGCTGCGTCTGCGAAACCGCCATGGTGGCCCTTGCCGACTGCGAAGCTGTGATGCTGCGCAAAACCTTGCAGCCGGGAGAGCACTGCGAGGCGCTGCTCAAAATCCCGTATTTGGCACCCATCTCCGAGGCTGAGATGAAGTCTCTGGCCCGATTGGAGTTCGAAAAGTGCTACGAGGAGACCACCCGATTCTGGCGCCTGGAGAACACGAAAGGCACCCGGCTCCGCTCGCCCGTGCCTCAGCTCGACAGCCTCCATGCCAGCCACCTGAGCAACGTGGAGATCACCGACTTTGCGATGCCGGATGCGCCCGACCTGATCAACACGTCGGTGGGCAGCTCCACGTACGGCAATTTCAGCAACGAGTCCTGCATGGTCGTCCAGGAACTGGACCAGCGCGGTTTTCACGACGACTGTCGTCGGCGCCTGGACCTGTGGGTCAAATACCAAGGCACGGCGGCTCAGCCCGGGAACTTCTCGGACTTCGAGGGCATGTACTATGGAGCAGGGGGTTTCGAGCAGGGGCATTACAATCAACACCACGGTTGTGTCCTCTGGTGCATGGCCGAGCACTTTCTCCTCACCCGCGACCGCGAGTGGTTCGGAAGGGTGGCAGGTTCTGTGATCGCCGGTGCGGATTGGATCTTCAGGCAGCGGCGCCGGACCATGGGAGAGTTACCTCATTCGCGTGGATGGGAGCACGGGTTCCTGCCCGCCGGCAGCCTGGAGGACGTCACCGAGTTCTACTACTGGCTCTCCACCAACTGCCTCACCTGGCGGGGGGCTGACCGTGCCGCACAGGCGCTGGAGGTTTATGGGCACGCCGAGGCCGGCCGCATCCGGCAAGAGGCCGACGCCTTCGGCCTGGACCTGATCCACGGCTTCGAAACCATGCGCCAGCACTCCCCCTTGGTCAGACTCCGCGACGGCCGGTGGGTTCCCCAATACCCCAGCCGTCTCTACTGCAGGGGCCGGGATGTGGGATGGATCCGCCAGGTGATCGAAGGGGCTGCCTATTTGCTCATCTCAGGGTTATTCGGTTCCCGCTCCAGACAGGCCTCCTGGATTCTGGACGACTACCAAGACAATCTCTACCTGACCCCTCCCTACGGCTACGTCACGCGGGAGCTCGAGGCCGATCTCCTGAGCCGCGGCGGCTTCTCGATTCAGCCTTGCCTCCTCCCCGGGCTCATGCCCCATCTGGAGAGGGACGAACCGGAGATCTATCTCTGGATGTTCTTCAATGCTTTTGCCACCATCTACCGCGAAGAGATCTCCGGCATGATCGAGCATCCCATGCCCGAGTTGGGCTTCTCGACTTCGGTCGTGTTCAAGACGAGTGACGAAGCCAATGCGGTCATGTGGATGCGATACATGATCATTTACTGGAATGACCGGCTCCTTCACTTCGGCCGCGCCATGCCGAGGGCATGGTTCGCGCAGAGAACCCCGGTCGAGCTGACCGGGATGTGCACCCTCTTTGGCCGGGTGGGAGTGCACTATGAAGCCCGGTTGGCAGACAAAAAGATCATAGCCCGCGTGGAGCTTGGCACGCTTCGGGAAAACCTCCAGGTTCTGGTCCGGTTCCGCCACCCGGACAAGGCAGCCATGCGTGTGGTGAGCGTCAATGGTCGACCCTGGACCCGTTTTGAGGGGGAAGATGTGGATATCACGGGACTCAGCGGAAGCGTCGTGGTGCAGGCTGAGTACTGACAGGCTTTTTCTAATTTTGCTACTCTCGCAAGACAACCTTTCTCAGAGGGTGGAGCGATGCCTAAACGCATTCTCGACAACTTCGAAGACCTTTCGCCCTGGACGGCGATCGCCTCAGGGCAGGCTCAACTCCGGATCAGCCGGGACCAGGGGCTCCAAGGCAGCGCCATGCGCCTGGATTTCGACTTCCGAGGGGGCGGAGGGTTTGTGGTCGTCCGAAAGGCATTCCCTCTCGAAATCCCAGAAACCTATTCCTTCGGGTTCAACTTCCGTGGCAGCGCTCCGGCTAACATCTTCGAATTCAAATTGGTGGATGATACTAATCAGAACGTGTGGCGTTATCGGGTCGAAGCCTTTGACTTCCACGAAGAGTGGGAACCCTTGCACATCCGGAGCAGCCAGATCGTTTTCGGCTGGGGACCGTTGGGTGGAGGGCCGCCCACCCGCGTGGCGGCCATTGAGCTGGTGATCGCAGCAGGTCCGGGCGGCAAGGGCACGGTTTGGTTCGACGGCCTCTGGCTTCGTGATGACACCTACCGCTTGACGCCCATCGTGCATGCCTCCAGTGCTCTTCCGGGTCACGCCCCGGAAAACGCCTTGACGACCTCCGAGACCTCCCTCTGGCAAAGCGAACCGACGGATGAGCCCCAGTGGCTCCTCATCGACTTCCAGCAGGAAAGAGAGTACGGGGGGCTGGTCGTTGACTGGGACAAGGGGTTTCAGGCGCGAGAGTTCGATGTTCAGGTATCGGTCGACGGTTCCGAATGGGGCACCGCCTATGCCACGCGCCAGGGAGATGCCGAGCGAAGCTACCTTTATCTCCCACAGACCATCTCGCGATACATCCGGCTCAATTTCCATCAGAGTGTGGAGGGCCGCGGGTTCGCCATTCGAAGCATCGAGGTCAAACCTTATGATTTCTCCCGCACCATAAACCACTTCTTCCAAAACATCGCCCGGGAAGCCACCCCCGGGCTCTATCCAAAGTATCTCATCGGCCGGCAGACCTATTGGACTCCCGTGGGAACCGGTGAGTCAGACACCCAAGCCCTGATGAACGAGGAGGGCATGGTGGAGGTTGACAAGGGCTCCTTTTCCATTGAGCCCTTCGTCTATGCGGAGGCCAAGCTCTTCACGTGGGCGGATGTCGATCTGAGCCAGGAATTGATCAAAGGGTATCTACCCCTTCCCTCCTCTGAATGGCGAACCGACCGCTTCACCATGACGATCACGGCGTTTGCGGCTGGTAAGGCCGGGGCCCCTGTCCTGTACCTTGGCTACCGCATCCTGAACACGGGAAAGCAAACGCAGTCGCTTAGCCTTTTCACTGTGCTTCGGCCTTTCCAGGTGACCCCAACCTGGCAGAACTGGAGGTCTTTCGGCGGTGTCACCCCGATCCGCGAACTGCGGTTCTCCAGGGGCACGGCCTGGGTCAATGGAAACAAGCCAGTGATTCCTCTCACTGTGCCGAGCGGGTTCGGTGCTGCAGCCTTCGATTCAGGAGGTGTGACCAAGCATCTCCGGATGGGCGACCTGCCTCTTGAGACGGCAGTCCTTGATGAGTTCGGCTATGCCTCCGGTGCCTTGCGCTTTGACCTGGACCTGGCGCCGGGCTCCACCGGAGAGGTTTATCTCGCAATTCCCTTCAGCACACTCGAGAGAGGGGCCCACCGTTCAGCCGGGGCCTCGCTGCGGCGAAGTTCCGCTTCCAAGAAGTTCGCTCGCTCGGTTCGGGAGTGGAAAGCGAAGCTTGGCGCAGTCGAAATTCAGGTGCCGCCGCTGATGCAGGCCATGGCCGACACCTTCAGGACAGCGGCCGCTCACATCCTGATCAACCGCGACGGCCCAGCGCTCCACCCGGGGCCCCGCCGCTACAACCGTTCCTGGATCAGGGACGGAGCCATCATGGGCGCTGCTTTGCTGCGGGCGGGCTATCCCACGGCGATCAGGGATTTCATTCGCTGGTATGCAGGATTTCAGTCGGATGACGGGAACATCCCCGATTGTGCGGATCGGGAAGGCACAGAGTGGCTCCCGGAATTCGACGCTTACGGCGAATTCATCTACGCGGTAGTGGAGTATTACCGGTTCTCGGGCGACAAAGCGTTTCTGGCGGAAATGCAGCCGGCTGTGGCCAAGACCCTGGCCTACATGGAAGGCTTGCGCAGCAAACGACTCACAAAGGAATACGAAAGCGGTGAAAAACAGGCCTGCTATGGCCTTCTCCCTGAATCCATGAGCCACGAAGGGTACATGGCCCACCCGGTCCACGCTTACTGGGACGACTTCTGGGGCATCAGGGGCCTGAGGGATGCCTCTCTCATGGCGGAAGTTTTGGGGGATGCGACAGAGGCGGCGCGTCTCGCTGACCTGCGAGATTCATTTTCCGAAGATGTGAGCAACTCACTGCGAGCCACCATCAAGCGGCATAAAATCGATTTTGTGCCGGGCTCCGTGGAGTTCGGTGATTTCGACCCAACCGCGACCTCTGTCGCCGTTAATCTGCTGGACCAACTCCATCTGCTCCCTCAGCCCGAAATCAACAACACCTTCGACAAATACCTGGAGGGCTTCCGCAAACGCAGGGACGGTGCCGTGGCCTGGAACAATTACAGCGCCTATGAGATCCGCATCATCGGCGCCCTCGTGAGGCTCGGCAGACGCCGCGATGCACTGGAGGTATTGGAATTCATGCTCGCGGACCGGCGCATCCCGGTGTGGAATCAGTGGCCGGAGATTTCCTGGCGCGATCCTTCAGGCCCCAGTTTTATAGGGGATCTCCCACACACCTGGATCAGCGCAGAGTACATGCTGGCGATGTGCGCTCTATTCGCTTACGAGCGGGAAGAGGATGAATCTCTTGTCATCGCCGCCGGAGTGGCGGAGGAGTGGCTGTCGGGCGGTTCACCCGTAGGGGCCAGGAATCTGCCCACCTATTACGGGAACCTCTCTTACTCCCTGCGCATCAAAGGGAAAAGCATCCTACGTGTAAAACTAACGGGTGACCTGGTGGTGCCGCCGGGCGGCATTGTCGTGATGCCTCCCCTGCCTCGCCCCATCCGCCGGGTGCAGATCAACGGCCGGGTGTTGAGCGATTTCCAACCGGACAGGTTCTCGTGTACAGAATGTCCCGCAGAAGCAGTGGTTAGGTTTTGATGAAGGATCGGATTAGGTGGTAATCGAGAGAGAATCTCGCGACCACGCGCTCTGCGCCATGCTGTTTCCTAGTCCCCCTTTTGGTAGAGACTTCGATCCGCATGATTCCGTTCGGGTGGTTGATTTCAGGATCACGATTTCAAAGTCATGCTCAGCACCTCGTCTGAGCTCGCCGCACGGGCTGCCAACGACGCGTTGCCGATGCGCGATGCGTTTGCCGTTCTGTTTTTCGTCGCGGTTGGGATGCTGTTCGATCCGCGGAGTCTAAGGCAGGTTCCCATGGTAATCGCCGTGGTCCTTTTTGTGGTGATCGTTGTCAAACCAATGGCCTCCCTCCCCTTTCCCTCTCCCCCAGTTTGGGGGAGAGGGCGGGGTGAGGGGGCTAAATGGCAAGCGATTAGATGCTTTCGTGTCAGCTTGCCCGCTGCGGCTGCACCTCGCTGTCCGGCGGGGCGATCTTGCGATGGCGCATGACGCCGATGAATACCGCCGGCACCACGATTACAGCCACTACGATAGACACAATGTGATTCGGGTGGAACATGACCACCAGGGAGGCAACCACTATGACGGCACGAATAATAATGTTCGATGTCCGGGTACGGGCGATCTTGCCGAAGATGCCGTAGGTGACGCCCCAGCATGCGACGGACACGAGCAGCATATCCCCGACCTGCTTCCATCCCGGGCTCACCACTAGGTGGTAGCGGGTGAAAATGCCAAAGGTCATGAGGGTGACGGGCAGGCACAGTTTCAGGGCCTGATACATGGTCTTCACAAAGGAGGCCTCCGCAATCCGTGCCGACACCGCTGCGGACAGCGAGGTGGGCGGCGACAGTTCGCCCCAGACCGCAAGCAAGAACACGAAGAAGTGAGCCACCCATGGGTCGATGCCCAGCTTGCGCATGGGCTCAACGGTGATCACGGCAAGGACGATATAGGTCGCCGTGGGCGGCAGGCCGGCGCCGACAAGCCAGCCGAAAAAATAGGCCATGACGACAAGCGCGATAATATGCCACTGGCCCACGGCCAGCATCATGCCTCCCATGCGGTTGATAAATCCGGTCACGGTGAACAAACCCACCATGATGCCGAGCGTGGCCAGCAGCAACGTCAGGAAGGACGTCATCTCGGCGTGGGTCTCGATCATGATCCGGATATTCGGGAAAAGGGAATCCTTGTCTGCTGCCGGGTCCTTCTTCACGTATTTGAACCAGAGATAGAGCAAAACCAGGAGCAGGAACATGAAGGCCCCGGTGTAGAGTCCTGCAAGCTGCTCGCCATAGTTGAGCACCCCCATGAGGATCGCGAGATAGATGATCCCCAGGAAGAAGATCACGGTCTTGAGCTGGTCATAGCCCGGCTGGCTCGCCGCCTCGATCGGCTCGGAGGGCATCAGGCTGATGCTCATGAGATAGATAGAAAGGGAAAGCGTGGAATAATAAACAAAAGAAAGTGCAAAGCCGCGGAGCACCACATCCCAGTAAGGCACGCCGAGGAATTCCGCCATCACGAACCCGGCCACCGCCATGACGGGCGGCATGATCAACCCTCCCATCGAAGCGGCGGTCTCCACGGCGCCCGCGAACTCCCCTGGCACACCGTAGCGTTTCATCAGCGGGATTGTGAAAGCGCCGACCACCGTGGCGTTGGCCGCGCCGCTGCCGCTGATCATGCCCACAGCGGAGGAGGCAAGCACGGCCGTCTGGGGGATCGTTTGCCTGGACTTTCCGGCAATCCTCCGCATGAAACTGACCATGGCGCTCTGGGCGTCGAAGCCCCGAGCCGCCGCTGCCAGGAGCAGGAACGCGCCAATGGTGGTCAGTGCAATTTGAGCGTACTGGCCGTAAATGCCCGTAGCGAGCTCGACCGTGCTCGAGGTGACTACCCGGTAAAAGGACGTTCCGGGATGCCAGAAAAAATCAATCGGGCTCAGGTAACCCCACAGGGTGTAAATCACCATGATCACGTTCACCCAAAACAGCTCTGCATGGGCGTTTCGCGACAGCTCCATGACCAGGAGGAAAACCAACAGGCCCATGATGAAGTCCTCCCTGGTGTAGGAACCCTGCCGGTAAATGGAGATTTGCTCGAATTGCGTATGGAAATAGTAGAACGCGTAGACGCAGACGGCGAGGTAGATAATGACAATCACATGATTCGCCATGGCCGGCAGCCGCTTGTAGATAAAGCCATTCTTGTGCATGTGGAGGATTTGCAGCATCAGGGCGATCGGCACAAGGTTAGCCGAGAGTTCCATGGCGCCGCCGATGCCGGTGTAAAAGTACCAGGCTAGCCAGGCAAACATGAAGATGGACAACAAAAAGATCACGTTCCCGAGACTGATAACTTCTTTGATCCGGCTATTGGACATGGCTCACTCCCTTTCGCCCCCGAGCAGCTCATGCAGGCCTGCGGCCGCTCCCAGAGTCTGTTTGAGCACTGGAGCCGAAGCGAGAAACCCGCGCTCTCGGAGCGCTGGTTTCCCGCCATCGGAAATCCTTTTGGTCGATCACTTACCGGCGATTCTCCACTTGTCGTTCCAGGCCTTGTTTTCCTTCATGAACTTGGCCGTCCCGGCATGCACAGGAACATCCGGGTTGGAGTTGATGCCCTGCACCTGAAGGCCGATAAAGTCCCGCGCCAGGGGCGCGAAACCGGGTTCAGCCTTGGCAAGCTCCTCGCGCTGTTTGTAGAATGCGCTCAGCATCTTGTAGACCATCTCTTCGGGCATATCGGGCCGCAGGTTGTATGCGAAAAGGAGCGGCACGCCCAGGATCGCCTTCACGCCCACGTCCTTGCTAAAGGCATCGGCCGCATTGATTTCTACAGGAGCCAGGTTTGCCGCCTTGAGCTTGGCAATTTCTTCAGCGCTCGGATTGATCACCTTGAGTTCCACGCGCAGCTCTGTCTCGCGCCAGTAGGACGGGAGTGACTTTCCGGCGGTCGTGTAGCCGACTGCGCCGACAATGGTGCCGGCCTGGAGCGCGTCAGCCTGGGCCGGCTCCCCGATCTGAACATGTTTGAACTGATAGCCGAGGGCCTTGAAGACACGCTGGAAATTGAGCCAGTTCATGTAGCCGGCAGGAGTGAAGTATACGGGTTTGCCGCTGAAGTCGCCCCACGACTTGAACTGGGCTGCCTTCGGGCCATAGGTGACCATGAACGACTCCATGGGGTATGCATACCAGGTGTGGACCAACTTTGCCTTGCCGGGTTTGTAATCCTTGAAAGCGCCCTCGCCTTCATAGAGCGGAGTCATCCCCACATCGGCCGTGTACGCAACCTCTCCGTCACCGTCCATGACTGCCTTCATGGCGGCAGTCGTCGAGGGATAGGGATTGACCGTAACCGTGTACTCGCCGCCGAACGCGTCCTCGAAAATCTTGCCCATTTGGGCCCCAACCTTATAGCCGTATGAACCGGTGCTGGAGGTGGCCCAGCGGATCGACTTGCGCTCCTGCGCATCGGCCGTGTTGATCACCGAAAGAGCGAAAGCAACTGCAACGATTACTACGAAAAGCGAAAGAGTGGTTCCAGGTTTAATCCTCGACATCACGCGCCTCCTTTTCTGCTCCGAGAACAATTGACTGATCAGGCGCACCGTTTCTCCACACCGGCTCCGGACCCTCATGGCCCTCTTCGGCAGCGGTTCAGCGGCACGCGGCCCCTAAGAGAATGCAAATTGAATCAAATTGAAAGCAATCTGAAATCACCAATCCCGGATACAGAACACTTCCGTATATGTCTTCGCCATATACACTTCGCGAGTGATATCAGGGATAAGTGATGAGCAAAAAGAAATGAAACTCTTTGACTTTTTGTGGGTTTTTTCTAACAGATCCTAATGGGCCTGTCAACAACGGATTCTACTGTTTCGATCTGGTATTTAATTGTGAGGGCCGGTTCAAAGGCGAATCCGGCGCTCGTTGCTGTCCGGATATGGGTATTCCATGTGCCGGGCCGCGGCACCTGTGGCACGGCGCAGCCCTCTGAGTTTCACCCGAAGTACACGGTCAGGCGGTTGGTGCCGGCCGTAAGCCGGTCCCGAACTGTGGACATGGGAATCTCCGCCGCACCCGTGCGATAAGGATTTGCACCTCTGGTGTAAGGAAGGTCTGCCCCGTTGAGCTTTATTCCCTTAGGGCCGCAACCGCCTCCCTGAATGCGATAGGTGATCTCCATCGCGTGCCCCTCCCATTCCATTTCCACCCTCAGTCCGTCCAGGGATTTCGGGATCACCGGGTCAAGGACAAGCGCGGAGTGCTCCGGCCGCCATCCGAGAAAACATTGGAACATCAGGCGGGTCCAGATGCCCGGCCCGCTCGAATACACTCTCCACCCTCCATCCAGGGGGATTTCCCCCGATTTCACGCGACCGTACTCTTCGAAGGCCTGGTAGCGGTCCTGAAAAGCCGCATCCGAGCTGGAATAGTAGCAATTGCACTGGCGAAGAGTTGCGCGAGGCACCAGGCTGCGAATGCCGATCGGGTTGGCCTGGCAGAGGGCATGGAAAAAACCCTCGGCGTCTCCGTAGCGGGCCAGGGCCTCTGCATAGCGCAGATGAGCGTGGGTGTACATGAGAGCGATTTCCCGGCCGAAGAAGGCCGCACTTTCAGCACGCTGGAAGTGCTTCATGGGGCCTCCCCGGTATTGCATGGGCTTGTCAAAAAGCCTGGCGCCGTCAGGACCCTGGAGGTGTTCCTTAATAAGGGCAAGGTGTTTTTTGGCCTGCTCCGGAGTCAGGAGACCGTTGATGATGGCGTGGATCATAGGCAGCAAGCTGTAAGACACGCCCGTTATCCGGTCCCTGGGATGGAGAAGGTAGTCGATGTTGCCGTTGTCGTGAAAATAGGCAAACCCGGCAATGACCCCGTCCACGATCAGAACGTTCTGAAATTCTTTCAGGACTTGCGCTGCCATGGACTCGAATCCGCTCGCGCGATCACTGACGCCAAACCGTCGCAAGGCCGCACTCAGGGTGGTGAGGGTCTGGTAGTGGAGCGTGACCGTCCAGGCACTGCACAGGCGCTCACGCATGGTGGGGTCAAAAGGCTGCATGGAATCGTTCCAGTCCCCATGGCCGTAGGCGGCCAGCGGGGTGCCTGGAATGACCCGGCTGTTCATGAGAGAAATGGAGCGCTCCGCATGGTGGCGGACAGTTGCCTTCTCGGCCTTGTCGTCGCCCTCCGGGTGGAAGAAGGGCACGATCTCGTCGAGCAGGGTCGTGTCCCCGGAGGCAATGAGATATTGCGCCAAGGCCAACACAGGCCAGAAAACGATGTCGCCGTGGGAGTCGCCTGCCCGGATGTTTCGCTCCCGATCGAAGAACATGAACCACTGGGGCCAGTCGCCGTCAGGGTTCTGGGTCTTGAAGACACGAAGGAGAAGGTCTCGGATGGGCTCATAGCGGCTCAAGGCCAGAAGCATTTCCACCGGCCCCTGAGAAATATCGCGAGTGCCCCACCCGCCCCCTGTGTACTGCTCAAGGCCGCGCGGGGCAAGGTAGTGGATCAGAACGTTCTGAATGAACCAGGGCAGAATTTCAGCAAGGTTTGCCGCCCGGCCGGCCAGGGGACTGCTCTCAGGCGGGTGGATGCGGAGGCCCGATGTGATGTCGGTCCAGAAGCGCGCCCTCTCAGACCCTGCTGCCTCAACAGGCTCTCCTGAAATCAATTGCCCTATCATGCGGAAGCCAATGGAACGGGCCGGTGCACTGATCATGCAGAGATACGGCTGAGTTCGGGAGCGACCGTCCAGGAACAGCAGATCGTCCCCTCCCATGCGCTCGATGATCGTGCCGGAGAGAGGTTCTATGCGGAACCCTCCTTTGGGAAAGCGCCGGCCCACATCGGAATCAGGCACCGGATGCACGAAGACCCCATCGCCGTCCTTGAGGTATTGAATCGGCAAGGTATTGCTGCCGTCATCCCCGTTGATGGCCACATGGTTGGACAAAAGGAACCGCACGGGTTTCCCGGACATCACTTCCACGGACAAGGATAATTCGTGACGGTCAGTGGCGGCTGCGCTGCGGACGACGATCAGGCCTCCGGTGTGCTTGTAAACCCAGCGTGAACTGTCCGGAGTCATTTCGAAGGCCGATGGCACATCCAGAAGATGCCACACACCCTCGAATTCCACAAAGAGCCTCTGCCCATTGCCGCGCAAGAGGCTCAGATACGTGTGAGGGGTGGACAGGAAGCGGTTGATGCTCACGTGGCCCTGGGTCACCATGGAGTGGAACACGCCGCCCATCCATGTGTTGGAGGTGAGCGCCGCCTCGTCCGGAATCAAGGCATAGCCGGTGCGAAGGATCTGGCCGTTGGGACGCAGCCCCTTCAGCTCCTTGGCCTTCAACACCACATGCCGGTTCGCTCCGGTAAAAAAGGACAGCACCTTGCCGTCCTCTTTTTCCTCCACGCGTCGTTCCCGGCCGAACAGGTCGGCAATCTCCGCGTCGGTCAGTTCCTGAGCCTCCAGCAGAGGTGAGGCGCTGAACAGCGTCGCCCCCGGTTTTGATCCGCCTGCAATGTTCCTCTCGCTTGGCGGTGCTGCCTCAGGCAAGGCCATGGCCTTGTCGACGAAAACCAGATCGGCCGCAGAGGTTGCTGCCGGGTGGTTGTCTTCAAACCAGCCGAAAAAACCCGTTTTGATTTCTGCGCCCGGTTTGAGCTTCATCGGGCTTTCCTGAATGGCCGCCATGGAGTGCTCGTGCTGCAGGCGGGCACCGGGCAATCCCTTGGTGAGCCCAACGGCCGCTTGCCCTGCCCGGGCGGCCAAGCCGTAGACTTGGAGCGCGTCCGTGGCATAAGCGATGCCCTTGCCCAGGGCTCCGATGACGGTCCAGGGATTCCGGCCTCCCATAGGCAGATTCTGACGGGAAGCCAGGACAAGGCCACGTTCTTTGTGGGATAGAACCGAGTGGTCTATATAGTGACTGGTGTAGAACTCGTTGATCCTCACGGCCCAGTATTGCGCAAGCCCCAGGTCCTGTGTATGGATGAGATCCACCGTCTCTTCTTTTGCGACCGTGTTCTCCAGCACCACGTGCCAGAACCAGGCCGGAGCAGACTTTGCCAGACAGAGCGAAACGCTGAAGCGGATCCCCTTCCACTCTCCTTCCGCTGTCATGCCTCGCTGATTCACGTGGATGGCTGCAGGACTTCGGGGTCCGAAAAGCGGTGTGGCCTCCACGACGGCGCCCAGACGGCGCAGATACAGGTTGGCAAGGCCGCCTTCGATTTCAGTGCCGAGGAAAAGGTTCAAAAGGATGTCGCGGTGATCCATGCGCCGGATCGAGCCATTGGCGTTCAGCTCTATGCTCAGGCCGGCAGGGCTTTCCAGGCGAAAAGGAAAAACAGCGGGCGACGGACTCTGAGGATTCATGGGGGCCTCCCTGGCGATTTATCGAAATGGTGGGATCATAGCTGAAAACAGACGGGTTATCAATAAAACGGGGACCTCGAACTTCCCTGTTGCAAGAGAAGGGATTCGTAGTTAATAGAGTACTAAAAAGACTGCTTTCCTCTATGGTGCGTTTGAAGAACTGATCCGCACACTTCGGCCGAAGGGGCAGAGAAAATGACGGCTCATCGGTCGGCATGAAAAAGGAGAATTCAAATGCCTGTGTACATGGTAGCCGTGGTCAAAAAGAAGGATAAGCAGAAGTACAACGAGTATATCGCTGCGCTTACGGAACTCATTGAGAGCTTTGGGGGCCGTTATCTGGTGCGTGGCGGCCGCGTGACTCCGCTCTTCAAGGGCACAGAACTGGAGAGGAGGCGCGTGGACAAAGTCGTCATTATCGAGTTTCCTACTGCGGCGCATCACGGGCGGTGCTTCACCTCCCCGGAGTATTTGGCCCTCGTCCCCCTCAGGGAAGCAGGTGCTGAAGTGCGCGCTTTCCTGCTGGAAGGGTACGTCCCAGATGAACGATCAGAGGCCCCGAGGAAGGACGCATAGCGCACGGCTCTTAATCATTACCAGCGATGCCAGCCGTGATAATGGTGGTAAGGACGATACCCGTAATAGCCGCCGTAGTAAGGCCGCCCATAATAGAATGAAAAGCTGGGGGCCCATCCCCACCACCCATAATAAGGAGGTGGCGGCGGCGCAGCGTAGTAACGGACCGCGGGAGGCTCACACACTTCTTCAACCGTTTCTTTCACAAGTTCCCCATTCTCCCAGATTCGCTTTGTTATATTCCGACAATTAGGATCCGTGCTCGCCGCAGGAACGGCCTCAACGGCACGCCCGTTTCTGTCATAATAGATTACAGGCTTGTTGTACAGAGCGGCATCTCTGGCCGCCTGGTAATCCTGGTCCACCGCATTGCCTACCAAAGCCCCGAGGATGGTTCCTGCAGCCAGCCCTATCAGGGTGCTCTCTGTGTTGCCGCCAATAGCCTGGCCGATGAGAGCGCCCGTCCCGGCCCCTATCACAGCCCCGGCCTGGGTGTTGTATCGTCCGTAAGGATAGTACGCGCATGAGACAAGTACGAGAGGCAGAGCCAGCATTAATATAACAAGACAATATCTTTTCATTTTTCTTCTCTCAGGAATCATAGCGTTTTTCTTGGGCCATTCTCCGGCCGTTTAGATTTTCACCATAGCCATAGAATAATAATGATTTCTGCCGAAGCAAAACCCTTTTGTTTTCCCTTTTGAACACTTTGACGCTCAACCAGGAAAAAAGTTTACCTTCTATCTTCCTCAGCTGCATATCCGGCCCTCTTTAGCCTTGACACTCCTGCCCGGTTTCCCTAAACTCTATTTCCCCAACAAAGACTTCCAATCACTTATAAATGCGTTGAGAGTGCGGCAGCCAGGTATTAACTTAGGAACAACTTCGCTTTCCGACTGCGGAGTAAGGAATATATTCCAAAATGGGAGGATTCGGCCATGAAGGATGAGCATGTACTGAAGAAACAAGCCAAGGATCTGGAAGAAACGTTTTTTGCAAAGGAGAACGAACGATTGCTCCGCGAACTCCGGCAGAAGGCTAAAACCGACGAGAAGCGAAAGGCCCTTAGCGCTGTTGTGAAAGCCAAGGACCCAAAGATTATCGACCATCTGTTGGAACTCGGAGTGGGACCTGAGTCCATTCTTGCTGTTGGACTTGTCCCCCTGGCCGCTGTTTCTTGGGCGGACGGCCGTCTGGACGATAAGGAGCGAAAAGCCATCCTGAAGGCGGCTTCCGAGCGAGGCGTTGAACCGGGCAGCGCCAACTACACGATGCTGGAGGTTTGGCTCAAGGAGAAACCGGGCCAGAAGCTGATGGATGCATGGAAAAAGTACACCAGAGGCATCTGGGAACAGCTTACGAAAGAGGAGCAGGTCCTCATGCGCGTGAACCTCGTGGGAAGGGCCCGCGAAGTCGCAGAGGCTGCAGGAGGCTTTTTGGGGATCTCATCCATCTCTGCACAAGAGGAGGCCGTGTTAAAGGAACTGGAAAAGGTCCTCAGCTGAGCGATGCGAGAAAAACGTTAGGCAGGAGATGCCCCTTGTCGGCTCTTACTTATGCCGCATTGCGGGCATCACTCGCCTAGCTATGAATTTTTTTCAGTAGCCAGGCCATGTTTTTGCCAAGGGTTTCCATGGTCTGTAGCCCTTCCGCATCGTCATTCACCTGTCCTGGATTGCGTCCAATCCCCACGTTCCAGTAACTCGAACCGACAACGATCATCTGCCCGTGCTGGAAAAGATGATTCATCGTGTCGAACGCGCGAATGGCCCCGGCGCGCCTCACCGCTGCCACAGCCGCCCCTACCTTGCGTTTGAGCAGTCCTCCATTGGCCACAGACACCATGCCGCAACGCTCGATAAGCGCCTTGATCCCGGCGGTTGCGTCTGCGAAATAAACCGGGGAACCTAGCAGAATGCCGTCCGCCTCGATCATCTTGGCCAAATACTCGTTGAGATGGTCCTTTGTGACAGCACATTTCCGGTCTTTGTTCTCGGAGCACTTGTAGCAGGCGATGCACCCCTGGAGAGCCTTGCCCGCCAGTTGAATGAGCTCCGTCTCGATCCCCTCTGTTGAAAGCTCTTCGAGAACCCTACTGAGCAATATGGCGGTGTTCCCATCTTTTCGCCCGCTCCCGTTAAAAGCAATAACTTTCATCCCTCTCTCCTCCTTTCGCACTTCTCCCAATCCTAATGCAAATCCTTGATCGCCGCAACTGGATATAGCCCGATCTACCTCAAAAAGCTTGCTGTTGACATATCAGAGGAAGTGGTAGAGAATTGCATTTCTGAAATATAGCCAAATCACATGTGAAAGGAGGTGAAAAACAAATGAAAAGAGTCTTGTTTGTTCTGATCGCTCTTCTAACGGTTTTTGCTTTCGCGAGCGGGGCTGTGGCGGCTGAGAAGAAGGACGCAGCAAAATCCGAGGTCACGAAGGTTACAGGAGCAGTGACCGCTTACGTCGCGGCACGCCAGGCCGAGAAGATGCCGGGGACGATCACCGTGAAAGACGCGAAGGGCAATGACTGGAGCTTCGATGTCCTGCCGGATACGAAAATCAAAGGCGAAGTGGCAAGAGGCGTGACAGCCACCGTGAACTTCAAAAAGGAAGCCGGCAAGATGATTGCCTCTACGATTACCGTGGTCGCTGTGAAGAAACCTGCACCGAAGACAAAGTAGTCAGCGTCTCGGTCTAGTGTACAAAAGGCATGCCCCTTTGGAAAAACGGGCATGCCTTTTTTGTTCATTTCATGAACTCAGATTTTCGATTTGCCGCTAAATCACTCAAATAAAAGCTCCTAGACATAGCCCCCACTGGATTCGCCGATAGCCGTGGTAGAGCGCATTGCCGAGATCGCGACCCGGTTTAAGCTGGCCTCCGAGTGCGACCGGCAACTTCTTATGACTGCCGCCGCCAAGGTGGTCGCACAGAACAAACAGGAGATGGACGATTTTCTGGCCGGCCGCCAGACACCGGAACAGAGTGGACGATGAACACGCCCAGCCCGAAAATAAGTCGATCAACAGAGATCTTCCACGTGGGGGGTAAGAACCCGGACTTCGACCACAGGATATAGGATTAGGCGGGACATTTGCTGACGTAATCGAGGATCACTGCAAGACCCTCGACTTTCGGCGCACTCGCAACCGCCTTCGTAACAGTGCACCATGGGTAGGGCAAGCCGGAAAGCCAATCCATAATGGCCTCCAAGGTGCTCGGAGCAAGGATCTGCATGAATTCTATGGTGATCGTGAGCTCCCGGGTCAAGAACGGCTCCTCGCTCTGGAACTGCCAATCATAGCGGCCGCATCCTACGCGGACGGCACCCGTTTCTCTCTCTGACATTCCGACCATCCAGCTGCACGAGAAACTCCGTGCATCGTCCTTGGGCGGGTCCCCAATGCAAAACGTTAAGACATTCTCATAAGATTGCGCGAAACGGCGGACCAGGACCTCCGTGATGGACTCGATTCCATTGGAGAGGGGCGGAAAGGAGATCGCCCCTGTCTTCACGATCATGTTTAGCGTGGCCGTGTCGGTAAAGGCCCGCCTCATCAAATAAGGACGATTTTGGTCCTTCGCTCGAAGGTAGGCAAAAATGGATTCCGCGGGAGAGTGCATTTGCTATCCTCGCAGGGTCTTGAGCTCTTCGATGATGGCGGGCAACACTTTGTGCAAATCTCCGACAATGCCGTAGTCTGCGTAGTTGAAGATCTCTGCCTTCGAATCCTTATTGATGGCGACCACCAGTTTCGACCCGGTCATGCCGGCGGTGTGCTGCACGGCTCCGGATATCCCGCAGGCCACGTAGAGATCAGGCCGGATAGTTTTTCCCGTCTGACCGACCTGTGAATCGTGCGTGAGCCATCCCGCCTCCACCGCCATACGGGTCGCCGCGACCTCCGCATCCAGAAGATCCGCAAGCTCCTTGATCATGGCAAACGTATCCGCGTCCGCGCCGCCCATGCCCACGCAGATCACGCGCTCCGCTTCTTCGATGGCCACCCCTTCGCTTGCCGCCTCGACACTCTCAAGGATCTTGACCTGAATGTCCTGCTCCTTGATCTGAACCTTGAGGCGCACCACCTCCCCGCTCCTGGCCGTGGCCTTCTCCGGCAAGGGCATGACCCCTGGTCTCACCGTGGCCATCTGAGGTCTGTGGTTCGGACAGATAATCGTGGCCACCACGTTGCCTCCAAATGCAGGTCGCGTGGAAACAAAGAGCCGGTTTTCCTGATCGATGTCCAGACCCGTGCAGTCGGCTGTGCACCCGGCGTTCAGGCGGAAAGACAATCTCGGAGCCAGATCCCTGCCAATGGGTGTGGCACCGACAATGAGCACCTCCGGCTTCCTGTCGATCACTGCCGCCCCGATGACGTCCGCATAGAGTTCCGTCCGATACTCTTTCAGAACCCGATCCTCGGCCACCAGGACCTTTTCCGCCCCATAGGCAATGAGCTCTTGCGGCAGCGAACCCAGCGCATCACCCACCACGATCGCCGTCAGATCCACCCCCAGCTTCTCAGCCAGTTCCTTCCCTTTGCCCAACAGCTCCAGCGACACCCGCGCAGGTTTCCCGTGGCTCTGCTCCACAAACACCCAGCACCCTCGATACTCGTTGATGTCAATCGCCATATCCCTTACCCTCGCCGGAATAGTAACATTTTAGCTTTTTGAAATGGATGGCTGAGGCCATGGGGGTCTCTCTAAAAACAGAACAACGAAGAAGCCACACCGCAGTGACTAGCTTTAGGTCATGGGTGAGGCGGGCAGAGGGCTACCGGAGAATCTGCCAGCGAAACCCTGAATGGGTGTGCCGGTGAAACCTCGCCGCCCGCCTTCGCTGCCCCTTATCTTCAGAGTCTTTCCCGCATACTCTTCGTTTTCTGTTTTTAGAGAGATCCCCATGGCCTTTTTCTGTAACAATTTCAAAAAGCTAAAATGTTACAAAATGTATTTCTCCTTCAGCGCACGGATCAGTTCGACTGCAGCCTCCTTGGGTCCTCCTGGGAGCATCTGCACGTTTCCCTTGAGCACCTTGGGCGAAAATACCTTTCTCAACCGAGTGGGAGATCCCTCCAATCCGAATCGCTCAGCCTCTCCGCTAAGGTCCTCCGGCGCCCAGACCGGGATCTCCTTCTCATAAGCTTCCATAATGCTGTCCATGGGCGCTATCCTGGACTCGTTGATTTCTCTTTCCACCGTGACAAGAGCCGGGAGAGAGGCTTCCAATACCCTCTGAACTTTTCCCAGTTTCTGCTTGATCCTGACTTTTCCGTCCGCCACCTCCAAGGAGATGGCATAGGTTAGCTGCGGGATTTTCAGAAATTCGGCAATCTGGGGGCCCACCTGCGCGGTCATCCCGTCCATGGCCTCTTTGCCGCAGAGGATCAGGTCCCACCTCCCGATCTTTTGAATGGCCAGGCCGAGCGTGTAGCTCGTCGCCCAGGTGTCTGAGCCAGCAAACTCCTTACCCGTCAATTGAACGGCCTTGTCCGCACCCATGGCCAAGGCTTCACGCAAAGCCTCTTCCACCTGGGAGGGCCCCATGGAGAGAATGGTCACCTCCCCGCCGTGCTTTTCTCTCAATTGAAGCGCCGCTTCGATCGCATTGCGGTCATTGGGGTTGATGATGCTGGGAATGCCTTTGCGGATCAGGGACCCTGTGACAGGATCCCACTTCACCTCTTTCACATTGGGAACTTGCTTAATACAAACGATGATATTCATAGTCTCTCTTTATGAAGGCAACGTCCATCGGCTTCGGCCGAAAACTTCAGTTACAGAGGGACAGAGGCACAAAGCAGAAGAAGAGGGAGAAAGATGCAAAGATACATAGGCACAAAGGGGAAACAAAAGACAAAAGATTTCCTGTTTTGTGTCTTTATGTCTTTGTCCATATTCTTTCTTTTTGCCTTTGTCACTTTGTGCCTCTGTGCCTCTGTCCCTTTGTGCCTGTCTTCCTTTGTTCACCTCAAGAGCGCCATGCCCGCAATGGTTTTGTTGATCTCCAGGCTCGAGGCGACCACTCCCTGGTGCATGGCCAGGCGATGCAGCCTCTCCACCTTGTACTCCTTGCTGTACCCGTAGGACCCGTGGATCTGCACGGCCATCCGGGTGATCTCCTGGATCGTGGGTGTGGTGAAGACTTTCAGCTCCGAGGAATCCGTCTCAAACGGCTGGCCTTCATCCCACTTCCACGCCGCCCTCAGAGCCAGCAACCGGCAGGCCTCCAGCTTCGATTTCATTTCCGCCAGCATCCACGTGAAACCCTGCATGTAGCCGATGGGCGTCTTACCGACGACTCTTTCTTTGCAGTACTTGATGGACTCGTCCAAAGCGGCCTGCCCGGTGCCGACCATGCAGGCTCCCTGCTGAATCCTTTCCCCTGCGATCCACCGGAGCAGGATTTTGAACCCGTCGCCCGGAGCCCCCAGGATATTCGCCTTGGGCACGCGGACATTCTTCAGAAACACATCGCACGTGTCCGATCCTTCAAGACCCATCATCTTATAGTGTCCGGAACACGAGTACCCCTCTGATTTTTTGTCCACCACAAAGGCGGTCACATCTTTTTTCTCCCCCTGAAGGGAGGCGTCCCTGACATAGTAGATCCCATATCCGGGTTTGTTGCCCATGCTGATGAAGCGCTTGGTGCCGTTCAGCACAAAGCCGTCCCCGTCGAGCTCAGCCGTGGATGTGAGGGCCCGGGGGTCGGACCCGGTTCCCGGCTCGGTGAACGCGGTCGTGGCCCAGGCCGTCCCGTCGCAAAGAGGCGGGATGAATTTTTTCTTCACTTCCTCAGATCCGAAGAAGTTGATGGTCTCTGCAACACTGTTGTTCATCATCATGGGGAGAAACGACGTGGATCCTGTGCGTCCGAGCTCTTCACAGAGGAGAATGAAATTCAGGTTGGTGGTACCAACGCCCCCATATTCCTTTGGAACGACAAGGCCCAGCATTCTGGCCTTGGCAAAGGTTTGCAGCAGATCCTGGGGATAATCGTCGTGCTCCATCATGTGCGCGTCGATGCGCGGCACTTCGCGGGAGCAGAAATCCCTGGCTGACTTTGCCATCATTTCACTGACACGCGACAATCCGAATTCCATGGCTCACTCCTTTCGCCTGTAGGGTTGTGAGATATGCTTCCTTGCGCAACTCAAGCAAAGCACTGCGCCTCCTTTTACCCAAACAAAGATCAAACATCAAGCAATTGCAGGTTTTGGGCAAAAGGTATCTTCCACAAGTAAATTCTGACAGACTTGCAAAAAGTCCGGAAAATGCCCTGTGCGTCATTCCGGCGCAAGTCCCTCAACAGGCTCGGGACCCTGAGGGTCTCGAAGGGCTTGTCGAACGAGCCGGAATCCAGTGTTTCTGAAGGGTCAAAAAATGTCTGGACCCCTTTTCTTGCTTGCCCTCCCGAGGCGGGTAAACCTCTGGCGGGTTCAACAGGGTGACGACTTCTCAAGAAGCCGTCAATTTTAAATAGTCAATTTTAAATAGCTTGACTTTGATTAAAAGAAGCTTAAAATCTACAGCATCACTAAGAAGGCTTGGCGCTGTACGCGGGCCGGTTTCCTTCTGAGGGAAGATCCATTTGTCAAAAGTGGCAGCCTGAAGTTAGAAACTATTAGAATCTTTTGAAAGGAGGTTGTCACTATGGCCAATGGAACAGTAAAGTGGTTTAATGACCAGAAGGGCTTTGGGTTCATTGCTCAAGAAGGCGGTCCTGACGTATTTGTTCATCATTCAGCGATCAAGGGAACCGGCTTTAAGTCGCTCAGAGAAGGCGACCAAGTCACCTTTGACATTGAGCAAGGGAAAAAAGGCCCGGCTGCAGCCAATGTCACACCGGCTTAACGGCTGACCTAAACTGAAAAAGGGCACCCTGTCGTATCGAGATAGGGTGCCCTCTTTTGACCTCTCGATCGGTTTCCGCCCTGTCAGGGATATGTTTTCTCTTCACCCATTCCATCTCCTTCGGTCCCCGGTAAAAGGAAAAGCTTATACACTCGTCACACAACCCCTGCTCATTAGGTATCATTCAACGCTTCAACATAACTGTAAAGGCCGGCTGCAAGACCGGAGAGCGATAGAGGAATAGAAATTCATGCGAACCCTTCTGATTTATCCGCAGTACCCCGATACCTTTTGGAGCTTCAAGCACGCGCTGAAATTCATTCACAAGAAAGCGGCATTTCCTCCGCTGGGCTTATTGACCATCGCTTCGATGCTGCCCAAGGAATGGTCCTTGAAGCTGGTGGATCTGAATGTGGCCAAGCTCACTGAAAAAGACCTGGCCTGGGCGGATTGCGCCTTCATCAGCGCCATGGTTGTGCAAAGAGAATCGGCCCGTGAAGTCATTGCCCGATGCAAGCGTGCGGGCCTCAAAATCATCGCAGGAGGACCGCTCTTCACCAGCGAACACGATCAGTTCGCTGAGGTGGACCACTTCGTGCTCAATGAGGCCGAACTGACCCTTCCGCCTTTTCTGGAAGACATGCAAAAGGGTTGCGCCAAGCCCCTCTACGAGACCTCCGATTTTTGCGACATCCAAAAAACCCCCGCTCCCCTGTGGGAACTCATGAATTTGAAACACTACGCTTCCATGAGCCTCCAGTTTTCGCGGGGATGCCCTTTCAACTGCGAGTTCTGCAATGTGACGACCCTGTTCGGGCACCGGTCGCGAACCAAAACGGCTGAACAGATTATTGCGGAACTGGACGGGGTTTACAATCTGGGCTGGCGGGGTCCTGTGTTTTTTGTGGACGACAACTTTATAGGGAACAAGGCTTATCTCAAGGCTCACCTTCTGCCTGCTCTCATTCAGTGGCAAGAAGGGAAGAAAGGGATCCCCTTCAACACAGAAGCATCGGTCAATCTGGCCGATGACCAAATTCTCATGGGGATGATGGTCAAGGCCGGGTTTGACTCGGTCTTCATCGGCATCGAAACGCCCAGTGAAGAGAGTCTCGCGGAGTGCAACAAACAGCAGAACAAGAACCGGGACCTGCTCGAGAGCGTGAAGCTCATGCAGCGGGCAGGGCTTCAAGTGCAGGGAGGCTTCATTGTAGGATTCGACAACGACACCCCCTCCATCTTTCAGCGGCAGATCGAGTTTATCCAGAAAAGCGGAATCGTGACGGCCATGGTCGGACTGTTGAACGCTCCCCCGGGGACTAAACTCTATGAGCGCATGAGAAGGGAGGGCCGACTGATCGGCCTTATGTCCGGAGACAACGTGGACGGCTCAACCAACATCCTTTCCAAGATGGGCAACGCTGCGTTGCGTGAAGGATACCGAAGTATCCTTCAGCACATTTACTCGCCCAAGCCCTACTACAAGCGGGCCATGACCTTTCTCAGGGAGTACAAAGCGCCGAAGATCACAACCCCCATGAATTTTCACACTCTGGTGGGGTTCTTCCGCTCCATCATCCGCCTGGGTATTCTCGGCAGGGAGCGATTCCAGTACTGGAAGATTTTGTTGTGGACTTTCTTTCGTCGGCCCCGGCTATTACCGCTCTCGGTGACCTTCGCGATTTACGGCCATCATTTCCGCAAAATCGCCAGGTTGACCCGCGCCAAACAATCGTAATCGCATCGGCTCACATCCCAACGGCTTGCTCGAAGCGCATTCCTCCGATGTTCTTCGATAGATCTCAAAGAGATCCTTCCTTAAAATGTCGTGCTCTGTGCGCAAAGTCAGGAAAGGTCTAACCGAGGCATTCACTTGGCTCGGTTCACAAACTCATTGATGGCCCGAGCCACCTCTTCCGGCTGATCCAGGTTCGAGAAGTGGCTGGCGTCCTTGACCCACCGGAGCTCGACGCTTGGGCATTGATGGGGCACGTCCTCGAAGATAGAGACCGGCTGAGCCGGATCGCCGTCGGCTTGGAGGATCATGATGGGGAAAGAGAATTTGCCTTTGCAGATCCTGTCGAGCGCTGCATCCAGATCCCAGTTGTCTGTTTTGAAATACCTGGGCACCTGTTCGGCAACGCCCGGACGGGAGAACTCATTGATGAAGTAGCTTCTGTCCACAGGGTCGAAGGGTTTTTTCATACGGGGCGGGTACACGCGGTCGAGAAACCATTCTGCATCGCGCATCATATAGCTGGCCAGCCAGTGAGACTGAAAAAGCAAAAACTGGGGCTTCTTGAGCCAATTCATGACAGTCCCCGCTCGGAGCAGGTCGGCCTGCATCCGGACATACCCCAGGATTCGACGGGGATGGTCGCTCACGAGCACGCTTCCTATGAGGCTGCCCCAGTCATGGCCGACCACGTAGAATTTATCTATGCCGAGGCTGGTCACGAACTCCAGCGTCTGTCTTGCCACGACATGCCAATCGTAGTTGTTGTCCTCTTTGTCAGACCGGCCGTACCCTTTCATGTCCGGTGCAATCAGCCGGTATTTGGGATCGATGAGTGGAAGCACATAGCGCCATGAATACCATCCCTCTGGGAGGCCATGGAGAAAGACAATAGCCGTCCCCTCTTTTAGACCTTGATCCACATAGTGCCACTTGATCCCGTTGACGACAGTGTCGTGGTGGTTGAACTTGGAATCGATCTCCTTCGCCCTGGCACGGAACTCCGCCATGAACCTTGCGTTCTTCACTTCGAGCCGCTGGTCTCTGAGAGGGGCATATCCCCAAATAAAAGCACAAACGAGCACTGCCAATGTCGCGAGCAAGCCCATAATGACTTTGAGAGTTCTTTTCATAGAGCCCTTTTCATTTGGAAGGAAGGATCCTCACCGGACGATGCTCAGGATCAGGGGGCCTTCGACGATGCCTTTCTTGACCGGATGCTGCTCCTGATTGGTGGCCTGGGGGACTTGCTTGGAGACATAGGTGTAAACCTCATCCACGGTGATCAGTCCGTCGCCGTCCGAATCGGCCTGTCCCTGAAGTCCCTTGATGAGGAAATGGGTGAAGATGCCGTGCTGAAGTTCATCGCTCTCGGCGCTGACTTCGTTGGCACCGCTTGCCGTCAGAATGATCTTCCCTTTGCCGCCCGTGATTCTATCCAGGAACCCGTCCGAGATGCCGGCCCTGATGTCCGCCACACTGATCGTTCTGCCCCCACTCGCTCCGCTGTAGCATGTATCGACAATGAAAACCAGCCGATCCGATCGGATTCGGCTGAACAGACGCGAGATCTCTTCCATGGGCATTGCCGTCGCGTAGAGTTCCTTGGGGTCAACGTCGTACGGGAGAAGATACTTCTCCAGTCCGTCGCCGTCAGGGCTGGTCGCCTCCCTCTCCGTTGCCCCATGCCCTGCAAAATAAATAATGACCATATCCTCCTTGGACGCCTTATTCTTCAAGTAGACGCCCAGGGCACTCCTGAGACGCGTCAGATTGGCCTCCTCGTCAAGGAGCAGGACCACGTTCTCTTTCGGAACCTGGTTGTACTCTACCAGGTGATTGGAAAAGGCCATGGCATCGTTCACCGCGTACTTCAACCGCCTGATGTTGGGATAGCTGTTGACGCCAATGACCACGGCCCAAACATTCCTCTTTTTCTCGACACTTCGCACGCTGATTATTTTTTCTGCAAAAAAACCCTCCACATCCACAGCGTTTATTTTAATTCGATTCTCTCCCTTTCGAAGCGGGACCCTTTCCTGGAATTCCAGGCGCTTTGCCGCCTCCTGCCCTGAGGAGGGGTCCACCCCTACCCAATAGGTCTTGAGTTTTTCGTCGTTGATCGATATCTCCAGAGCCTCCAGCCCCTGGTCATCCTGGATCACCCCTGAGAGCGCCACGGCGGTCGCCTCGGTTTCCCACCCCTCTCTGGGCGAAACCACCAGGATCACAGGCGGTATCTTGGCTCCCTCTGCGAGTTTTCCCATCAAGGCTCTTTCCCTTTTTTCCTTGTCCTCCAGTTGTCTGGAAAGCACCGCGGTCTTCTCTTTCTCCTCCTCCCACTGCTTCCTGGCCTCCTCTATGCGTTCCGAGGTCTTTCTGGAGGCCACGTCCGCTTCATACCGCAGGTTCGCCTCATGATAGGCTACAGCCACGGAAGGACTGTTCGGATGGTCTTTTTTCATCGTCTCGAAAAAAGCAGCGATCTGGAGCCAATCGGCTCTCTTCCACACGATGATTTCTACGTCCGTGGGTTTTAAGGACCTCACTCCCTGAGAGGGGTCGACACTCAAATAAAGAATTCCTGAGGACCCGGCAATGTTGTGATACTTTCCGCCGGCCATGGCGGGTTCATCCCCTATTTTGTACCTCAGGATCTCCTGGTTGCGGGTCTCCCGGGGCAACAACGTGAAGGCATCCCCCGCGACCAACCGCACACCGGAGTTCGCCGGTTCCGGTTTCGTGAGGGTCAGGCTTTGGTAGTCTTTGATGATATCCGCGACGGGATCAGCTCTCTTCAAGACCGGGCTCATCAGGGGTGAACTGCCGGCGCACCCCGTGACGAGAAGGAGCGCAATACCCGCGCAGAGGTGCAGAGCCTTTCTTGCTATCGTTCGGGAGATGAAGACATGGGATTTCATATCAAAGGTTTTCCTTCTCCATCTGCCTGATCTTGTACCGCCGCCCCTTCACGGTGATGAAATAGTCATCCCCCTCATAGCCCAGAAGATCCCACATTCGGACAAGGCTGTTATCCGTGAACTTGATTCTGTGTTCTCCCGAGTTCACATAGAGATTGTCGTCATTCACAAAAAGCTTCTTGGGTCTGAGCTTGATCTTTTTCTGTGTGTTCAGCACCAGATGAATCTCTTCCGCCTTGATCACATCGATAACAAACAACGCTGTGTCTTCGTAGTGGAAGTAGACTTTTTCAACACGATCGCCGAGCCTTTGTCTAAGGTGATATCCGTTTTCGTCTTTGCGAATGCAGGAGTGGAAATAATTGATGATCTTCCTGTGCTCGAATTTCCCCTGTTCCTTGTGGCGCCAGAAGCCGTGCTCGTCCAGAAAGAACACGGCTGCTTCTTTGGGGATGATGATTTCTGCGGGTGGCTTCTTCATCATTACGCCTCGAAGGCAAGAGGAAGGGGAATCGTTTTCCAGGCTTTGATGAACTCCACCAGGAAGGTGACCTTCTCTTCAAAGCGCGCCTTGGCCTCCTCAGGGTCCGCCTCCCGGGGATCATTCTTCCCCCAGACCCCGCTGGACGTGAAATCATCCGTGTCAGGCTCGACGCAGGCCCGAAACACCTGGCTCACCATTTCGAAATCCTTTCGGTCAGGATCCAAGAACGCCATGAGCTTGGGATCGAGTTTCAGCGTCACTTGCCACCCCTCGAGCCTTTCCATCTCCACGAGTTCCGGGAAGAGATGAAGCGCCGTTCCTGTCTCCGTGGGTCCGCTGTGCACATCCCAGTGCCGCTTCTGTCTGTCTGCATGGAGTTTGCCGAGCTCCGTGTCGCTCGGCCCGGTCGGAGCAGCCACCATCACTTTGAATTCTCTCTTTGCCAGCTGGGCGGCCAGATTCACGATGTTTGTGTTCCCGCCATGGACGTTCATGATCAGGAAATGCTTGATCCCGTGACGGGCAAGGCTTCCGATGGTGTCCATCAACACCGCAAGAAGGGTTCCTTCGCTGAAGGTGATGGTTCCCGGGAAACCCATGTGATGCGGAGAGTACCCCGGAAAGCACGGGAGAACACAGACGCTGTTCGATCGTCTCGCGACTTCGTGAACATGGCCCCATGCCGTCAGGCTGTCCGTGCCCAGGGGAAGATGAGGGCCGTGCTGCTCCACGCTGCCGAGGCCGATGATCACGACCGGTGATTTTTCGCTCTTCAGCCATTCCGCAAAGGCCGGACGCGTCAGCTCATGAATCCAGAACTTTTCAAGCATACAATCTCCTCAATTCAAGCCTCTAACCGACAAAAATTCGGTGTGACGGCGTTGGGTGATTTTCTCAGTAAAGACCGAATGTCGAATGTCGAACAAGGAATTCCGAATGATGAAGTGGAGAGAATTCACAGGTCTACTTCGGCGTTCATAATTCATTATTCGATATTCTGCGGTTCGATTTTGAATTTCTCCCCCCCACAACGGCAGATCGGAATCTTGCCCGATTTACAGGCTGAGCCATTCCGTTAATTGAGAGACGCTCTCGAGGATCAGATCGGGATCCTCTCCCTTAATCGCATCGTAATCATCCACCCCGGTCAACACGGCAATGGTCCTCATCCCCGCCGCCTTTCCAGCGACGATGTCTACGGTCGCATCTCCCACATAAGCGCATTTCTCAGGGTTTTCCCCCAGCCTCCTCGCACACTCCAGCAAAGGGTCCCCGGAGGGTTTTCTGTTTTTCACATCGTCGAGGGTGATCACCGTTTGGAACAGGTCTCGCAGCCCGTGTTTCTTCAATGGAATGAGTTTAAACTCGATGAACCGTCCAAGGGTGGACGTCACCAGCGCCAGCTTCACATTACGCACATGAAGCTTTCTTAGAAGGTGCTCGGCCCCGGGCACCAAATCCACATCGTCTTCAAACACGCGAGGATACATCTCCCTGATCACTTCCCTTGCTGAGGCAATCAGATCCTCGGTCGTAGCCCCGGTTCCAGACGGCAGAACCAAGTCCCAGTCGAACCCTCCGTCTTTTATGGCTTTCCGCATCACCTCTCTGGACACCCGGGGCCAATGGAGCCTTTCAAATGCCGACTCCATCATGATGTAATAAGTCCCGACGGAATCGATGAGGGTCCCGTCCAGGTCAAAAATAAGCCCTTCCAGAGCGATACCGCCATCCCCGGCTTTTCCGGTACTATTTTTCAGAAACAACATGGAATTCCTTCAAACCCTAACCCTGCTTCTGGAACCATTTCTTTTTCTGGAAATCGTCAGGCGAGGTAGGAAGGGGTCCCTTCACCATGGCTTTCAATTTCGCAACCAGAACGTGGTGGTCTCCAAGCACCGTGCTGGTTGACTTCACCGCCCTTCCCAGAGTTCCGTCCAGCGGAGCTTGAATTTCTTTCAGAACCTCTTTCGGAAGCAGCTTATAGGCTTTTTCCAGATTCTCAACCCATTTCTCTATCGTGCCCGCTTCTACATCAGGCCTCTTATAGACGAACCCCTCCAGGGCGCCGACGGAAGCCGCAAATTCATAAAGCTGTGTGAAGTGATGCATAGGCTAACCTCCTTTGATCCAGCAAGTTGCTGAAAAAAGCCCATCCTATTAGCAGTGACGAGTGACAAGATCAAAACATGCCCTTTTCACTCGTGACTCGTCACTCGTGGCTGTCAGACGCGCCTTGTATTTGATCATTCTTGAGCAACCCGCGCTCAGGCTTGTTCCACCAAGGGGCTAAAGATATTTTCTCGCTCCAATATAGCGCGTCGTAAAGTACCTGCCTGCGAGGGAATCCACCCTGATGGTCTTGCCTTTTCCAGGAGCATGAATGAACCGGTCATCGCCGGCATACACTCCGACGTGTGAGACTTTTTCCCGGCCCTTTGTGGCAAAAAAGACCAGATCGCCCTTTGCAAGTTCAGTCCTTTCAACCGGAGCGCCGATGGAATACTGGTCCCTTGAAGATCGGGGCAGGTTGAGGCCGTTCAATTGATAGACAGCCATGGTGAGTCCGCTGCAGTCAAAACCTTCTTCAACCGAAGACCCGCCCCACTGGTAAGGGAGACCGATAAACCCCTCGGCCGTTTCCACAATCTCGTTCCTCACCGTGGCTTCCCCGTAGAGCCTGATCCTTGCCAGCGCATAGTCTTCAGGGCTCACGATGTAGTACTCGGTGAAAACGCCGGCTTGCACCAGAGCCTCCGCCTTCATGCGGGCGGCCTCTCGGGAGGGATAATCCCCGAAACGGACTTTGAACAGGCCCGACTTGTGGTGGAAGTAGTAGGCGCTCATGCCCTGCTTTTCCAGAAGCTCTGCGAGACGAACCGCGTTGTCCACGCTGGTGAAGGCCCCGACCTGGATCGAATACCCCATGCGAGGGACTTCTTTACCGGGCATTGCAGGATGCGGCTTTGCGGGGGTTGGAGGCTTGGCGGCACATCCGCCCCACACAAAGAAAAAGATCGCAACACAGAGGTGGGCGCCCTTCTTCAGGGCAAGCCTCCTTTTGATTCGGCCCGCGCACTCCACACGTTTCCTTGTTGCCTTATCTCCCCCCACTCTTCAGCCTGGCTCCTGCTTCATCCTGATGGAACGGCACTCGCCCCTGACCGGAGACACATGCTCGAAGGGGCTGCAACATGGTGCCTGAGCCCTCCCCGTGTGTCAAGCTCCGACAAAATTAGAGCTTTATTTTTTTTGCCTTTCAGGGTAAACGTATCCTATTTTGAAGTTTCTTACCACGCAAGGGGCAGGAGGACACAAAAAACAAATGGTATTCGGTCCGATTTCATCTCTTTTCTCTCATGACCTGGCCATTGACCTGGGCACGGCCAACACCCTCGTCTATGTGAAAGGCAAGGGCATTGTCTTGAATGAACCTTCGGTTGTCGCCGTGAAGGGAGGAGAGAGAGGAGTAGCTAAGAAAGTCCTGGCTGTGGGCAAGGAAGCCAAACTCATGCTTGGCCGAACTCCCGGAAACATCGTGGCCATCCGGCCCATGAAAGAAGGGGTCATCGCCGATTTCGAAATAACGGAAGCCATGCTTCGCTACTTCATCAGGAAGGTGCACAAACGGAGCAGGCTTGTCCGGCCCAGAATCATCATCGGAGTGCCCAGCGGCATTACGCAGGTGGAGAAAAGGGCGGTTCGGGAATCGGCCGAGTCAGCCGGCGCACGAGAGGTCTTTTTTATCGAGGAACCCATGGCTGCGGCCATTGGCGCGGGAATGCCCGTGACCGAGCCCAGAGGGAACATGGTGGTGGACATCGGCGGAGGCACCACGGAAGTTGCGGTGATCTCCCTGGGAGGAATTGTCTACAGCAAGTCGGTGAGAGTCGCCGGTGACCGGATGGATGAAGCCATTGTGGATTACATCCGCAGGAAATACCATCTCCTCATCGGAGCCAGCACCGCGGAAATCATCAAGACCACCGTGGGCAATGCGTTCCCGCGCGAACAAATCGACACCGTGGAAGTCAAAGGAAGAGACCTGGTGACAGGAATTCCGAAAATCCTGACCATTGATTCGGACGAAGTCAGGGAGGCGATTTCCGATCAGATCAACACCATTGTGGAAACAGTACACGCCGCCCTCGAACAGATCCCCCCTGAACTGGCTGCGGACCTGGTGGACAGCGGCATTATGCTCACAGGAGGCGGGGCCTTGCTGAGGAATCTGGATGAACTGCTCCGCAACGAAACCAAGCTTCCCATCCACATTTCAGAGGACCCCCTGTCGGCCGTCGCAGTCGGCGCCGGCAAAGCGCTGACCAATATCTCCATCCTCAGAGGAGTGGCCCGGGAATAAACCGCTGTCGGCTGAAGCCGACAGCTTGAGGGATAAAGGGACAGAGGGGCAAAGGCACAAAGCAGAAGAACCATTCTCCTTATCCCTTTGTGCCTCTGTGCCTCTGCACCTTTGTGCCTACACTCTGTTCAATACAGATGAATGTGTTCGACTCCCGGCTTCAGATAAAAGGTGCTCATCTCGACTTTTTTCTGGAGCTTGGAGAAAGTGATCACGAACTTCTTCTCCGCAGGCACCCTGTCCAGGCTTTTGACATCCTCCAGCTCGATCGCGGGATTGGATCGAAAGGCGATTTCTATCACCGGCCCCGGCTTGATTCCCACGATGTCCGCAGGCTTTTCAGGATAGCGGGGATTGCGAAAAGCGGGCACCGGAATCAGGCCCTGCTCCTGCAGCCAGCCGAAGAGAACACACCGGATCGTTTCTTTGATCACGAGATCACTGAGGTATCCCTCGGGGATCTTGCCCAGAGCGTCCAGAATCCTTTTCTTGATTTCTTCTTTCACGGCTTTCCTGCCCTTTTCTAATGCTTTTGAAAAACAGGTTATCACCACAGAGGCACGGAGGGGGATCTCTTTTTTTCAATAGCCCCTCTGGCAAATCTGTCACGACCTATCGCCATTAGCATGCGAGCAAAAGATTCGGGACAAACGCTTTTCTCTGTGGCCTCTGTGTCTCTGTGGTGAGCCAAGGGTTTCACTCGTCTTTGTCAGAATTTTCGTTCGGTTCAGGAGGCTGCAGGCTGCGCGGGGTGCTTTCGACAGGGCTGAGAACAGGGATTTCAGCTCCGGACACCGCGCCCAAGTCTTTGAACTTCCGCGCCGCAGGCAGCACCCTTGATTCCAGCGACCCCACTGCGCTGTTGTAAGCCTCATTGGCCTTTTCGAGACCCTTTCCAATGCCTGCGATGTGTTCCGCCATCACGCGCATTCGTTCGTGTAACTGCTTGCCGAGATCGCTGATCAATTGAGCGCTCTTGGCGATCTGTTCCTGCCGCCAACCATAGGCAACGGCCTTGAGCAGGCTGATGAGCGTTGTCGGAGTGGCGATGATAACGCCCATCTTCATGCCGTCTTCTATGAGCTCCTGGTCAACCTGGGCAGCAACGGCAAAGAACGACTCTCCGGGAATGAACATGACCACGAACTCCGGCGCCATCTTGAACTGCTGCCAGTAGGCCTTGCCTCCAAGGCGGTTCATGTGAGCTCTGATCTGCCTGGCGTGGTTTTCGAGATAGGCCGTGCGCTGGTCTTCATTCTCCGCCGACAGAGCATTCAGGTACGCGTCCAGAGCCACTTTCGCATCCACCACGATCTCCCGCTCCGAAGGGAGATGAACGATCAGGTCCGGCTGGATGCGGCCTTCTTCAGAGGTTGCCGATACCTGTTCGGTGAAGTCGCAATGCTCCGACATCCCTGCCAGTTCGACGACTTTGCGCAGCGTGATCTCTCCCCATCGGCCCCTGATGTGCGGGGTCCGCAAGGCCGTGACCAGGTTTCTCGTTTCTTTTTGAAGCTGCTGCTGGGTCGAGAAAAGCGTTTTGAGCTGTTCTTCGACACTTGTGTAGGCGGCCTGGCGGCTCTTTTCGAGCTCCCGGACATGCTCTTCAAACTGCTTGAGCGATTCGGAGAGAGGTCTCACCAGTCCGTTGATGGCTTCCTGCTTCTTCCCGAGATCACCCTTGGCTTCCGCGAGGATCTTTTCAAAAGCCCCCCTTGCGAGATTCAGGAACTGCTCGTTGCTGCTGCTGAGAACGTCTCCAGCCAGGGCTTTAAACGCATCGGTCAGCTTGTCCCGGGCCTGGGCAAGAAGTTGTTTCTCTTCCTCCAGACGATCGAGCACCTCCTTGCGCTCTGTTTCGGCCCTGACCCTTGTTTCATGCTCATCGTGAAATCGCGCCCTCAGGGACCGGAGGTCTTCCTCAGCCCTGGAGTTCTGAAGTTCGTTCTGTCTTCGAAGTTCCGAGAGGGTCGCTTCTAGCGCAGAGGCCTTCCCTTCTGCCGTGCTCGCGCGGGAGAGGGTTGCTTCAAGGGCACTGGTAAGCTCCTTTCTGGTTCGTTCTTTCGCAAGGAGCCATGCAATGACCCCGCCGACCATCAGGCCGGCAGCCGCGCACAGGGCAAACCACCATATAGGCATTGAGCCTTCCCCCATCTGAAGCCCGTCCCTTAATCCGCTCAAAATGCGCTTGGGTTAATCGTCTCCGAGGATCTTGCCCAGCACGTCTTCCGTTCCTCGGGATGCGGGGGCTTCTTCGGGCACGTATAGCATCACGCCCCCCTTCACGGGCCGAGTCACGATTTTACCCTCCTGGGCCAGCCTCGTGGTCGCCTCCACAGGATTAGCATTGAAGTAATCTTTGAAAGCCTTGTTGAATCCACTGTAAACGGAGTGGATCCCTTTGTAAGGAGGTTTACGGAGTTTCCTGATTGCTCTGATGACGAATTCGTGTTCCGAGAGTTTTTTTTCTTCGCTTTCCATAATGTGTTTCCCTCCTTTGCTCGAGATGATCAATTTTCTGTCTTTCCAAATCCCCTACCTTCTCCTTTTTCAAAGGGCAGACAAAGATACAGATATTCGCAATAGTCCGGTAGCGGAAAAGGTTTCTTTTTGTTAGCAGATAAGGGGCTGGAAAGTCAACCTCAGGGTGGTGGCACGGACAAGTCCGATTGCTCAGGACTTGTCCGTGATTCAGGAGGGATATAGTCACACGTCGACACGGACAAACGAAGTTTGTCCGTGCCACCTCTTGCTAGTCACCCTTTACTCGTCATTTATGCGCCTCCGGCGCACTCGTCACTGAACTAGCCCCGACAGAACCACGTTGTTCGTCTCATCCTTTTCTGAAACAGCATTGGTCGCATCCAGTATGCCTATGAGATGTACTTTTGTACCGTCATAAGGGGCCGAGAGCCTTAAGTTCACATCCACGTATCCTCCAGCCGGGATGCTTGAGACTGTGAATTTTCCAAGAAGCCGATCCGTCGTGGTCTGTAAAGCGGAATCCGCAGACTGGTAAACATGAAACACGGAACTCGGCGCAGCCTGGCCCCCGAGATTCTTGACTCGGATTCTCCCTCTGAAGATGCTTACAGACCTCTTGACGGTTCGGTTCAGGGAAAGCCACCGGCCGGAGAGATCCATCCCGGAGGAGGCACTGCTCACCACGATGGAGCACTGATCCGACCCACTCAGACCTTCCGGGTCGGTCACGGTCAGCCGGAACACAAGACTACTGGTCAATCCCTCTGTGGCAGCCAGAAAGCGGGGTTGGGCTGAGCCGGGATTGTCGAGCGTGACAGGTGCGCCCGCCGTCTGAAGCCATGAGTAAGCGAGAATCCCTTCGTCCGGGTCTGCGGAGCCGGTGCCGTTCAGAGTCACGCTCACCCCTTCATTCACGTTCTGATCAGGCCCGGCGTTCGCAGCGGGAGGCTGGTTCACTGACACCACGTTCACGATACACGTGTCTCGCGCAAAGAGACCGACCGAGTCTGTGATCGTCAACTGGAAGCTCAGACTCTCTCCGGCTGCGCCCACCGCGGGCGCAGCGAAGGTGGGTTGTGCGACAGTTGCGCTGTTCAAGGTCACAGGGGTTCCGCCCAGCTGAAACCACTCATATCTGAGCGCAAAACCATCAGGATCGCTGGATCTCGCGCCGTTCAAAGTCACCGCTGTTCCCTCATTCACACTCTGGTCAATTCCAGCATTCGCCGAGGGAGGCTGATTGATCCAAAGCACATTCACCAGGCAAGTGTCCGCAGACTGCAGCCCGCCCGAATCCGTGACGGTGAGCTGAAATCCGAGCGTTTCTCCGTTGGGACCCACATTCGGAGGCACAAACGTTGTCTGGGCCGCAGCGGGGTTGCTGAGGGACACAGGAGTCCCGGAAACCTGGCTCCACGAGTAAGTCAGCGCCCCTCCCTCGGGGTCCGTGGAGTTGGCTCCGCTCAGGTTGACCGTCACCCCTTCGTTCACGTTCTGGTCAGGGCCCGCATTGGCCAGGGGCGCCTCATTGGAAATGGAGAGGGCGGCGCTCACTTCGTTCGAGAAGCCGCTCTCGATGTTTGCCGTGTTCACGGCCGTGGCAGCGAAGAAGTAGGTCCGGCCCTGCTCCAGCCCTGTCACCACGCAGATGGTGGAGCTCCCTACATCCAGGATATGGTCGTAATTCCGGCTCCCCAAGCCGTAGTACACTCTGTACCCTGCCACGTCAGGCTCTGTGTTCGCATCCCACGCCAAGTTCACTTCAGCGGCATGGACCAAAGATGGGGCGAAGAAAGCGCAAAGGAGAAGAAGACCTCTGAGGAACAAACCTCGACGGCAGAATGATTCGACGAAGACCATGTCGGCACCTCCTGGAAATAAAACCGTGCGGGAATCCGCACCCAGGGAGGTGCTTCTCCGCCCGGCAGCCTCGCAACCGTATCCCTGATGGACTTAGGCCGCTGGCTTTGCGTCCCGCCCTTTCGAACGGTTTGCCTTTTTCAAGCGTTCAATATGGAACGATGTTTTAGAACCCGGAAAGCCCTCTCATCCAATCCTCGGCATGAAGACATGGGGGGTTCAAAAGAAGCTGAGGATTTCAAAAGCAAGAGGCGTGCCGCACGACAAAGGATCGGAGTTGCACCAGGAACTTATCAAAATGCTTAGGAATTCTTGGCGGAGATAGGGAAATTGCTTCTTAGTAGCTTTTCAGAGACTGTGAAAGGAAGAATACATAAATCAACAGATGTAGACACCAGCAGTGTCGCGAACAAATCGCTGCTTGCAGGTTGCTCAAGAACGCTCGGATACAAGGCGCCCGAAATCCCGAGGAGTGAGTCGTACCGTCCAGTACTTCGCAACGACGAGGGATGAGGGCAACGCCGCAGATGGGCGTTTTTCAGCAACCGGCCCGGGGCTTCTTTAGGCCGTCTGCTTCCTCCTCTCCTCATCTCTTATCTCACGTCTCAACATCTTTCCCACTTTGGATTTGGGGAGCATGTCTCTGAACTCGATGTAGTGGGGGACCTTGTAGGGGGCCAGTCTATCTCGGCACCATTTTGTGAGTTCATAGCCGCTCACGCCCCTTGAATCGGTCTTGAGGACGACAAAGGCCTTAATCCGTTCTCCCATCTTTTCATCAGGAACACCGACCGCACAAGCAGACAGAACCGCGTGGTGTTCCTGGAGCACCCTTTCGATTTCCGCAGCGGCGATTCGGTAACCCTTGTGCTTGATCATATCGACCGATCGATCCAGGTAGAACAACCGGTTCTTCTCGTCGATTCGGACGATGTCCTTGGTTCTGTACCAGATCTCTCCGTCGATTTCGATGAAGCACTCCTTAGTCTCCTGGGGCTTGTTCCAATATCCCTTTACCGCGTACGGGGAGGTGCCCAGGAGTTCACCCGGCTCTCCCGGGGGCATGGGTTCGAGGGTATCCGGGTCCACGAGTTTCCATCTGCTTTCCGGGAGCATCCTGCCTGCCGAGCCTACAGGCGGAATCCCGTCCTCGGCGTAGGACATGCAGATGGCGCCGCAGAACTCGGTGGTTCCGTATCCCTGGTAAAGAGGCGTTTTGAATTTATTGAGCCATCGAATGCCGACCTCCGGCGGCAGCACGTCACCCCCTGTCCCACAATACCGGAGGGAAGACAGGTCATAGAAGTCCACGCGATCATGCTCGAGGATCATCCTGTAGAGTGCGGGGACTGCAAACATGGTCGTCACCCTGTAGCGCTGGATGTGGTCCATCAGAGCATCCAGCACCACTCTGGGAAGCATGAGGAGAGTCTCTCCCCCGATGATCAGGGGAGCCATGGCGTCCATCTCTCCAATGATGTGGTACAACGGGGCGGCAAGCGCCGCGACGCACTCTCCTTTGGGGACGGCGGCCTCACTGGCCCTCCTCCACTCGCGCACGCGGTAAAGGAAAAGCCCTTCGGACAGAGGGACGCCCTTGGGAAAACCCGTTGTTCCTCCTGTGTAAAGCACCAACGCCGTCCTCTCGCCGCCCTTTCCGTGAAAGGAAGGAAGCTCGGAGGGCCGGCCCTTGCTCAGCAGTTCCTTGAAATGGGAAATGTGTTTCCCCGCAGGGAGACTTCCCCAGGACACCCGGTCAAACCCCCTGGCCACAAGGCGCTTCCACCCGCTCACCAGGTCCAGCATATTGGTGACGATCACTCTTTTAAGAGGCGTTTTACCGAGAATCTCGTTCACATAGTTGAAATTGCTGTCCATACAAAAGATGGTTTCCGCACCGGCATCATTGACGAGATAGCGCAGATCCTGCGAAGAGTAAACCGGGGCGACAGGCACCACGATCGCGCCCAGTCGATCGAGGGCCAGCCAGGCGATGATGGTCTGAGGCATGTTGAAAAGGTAGAGCACCACCCGGTCCCCTTCCCGGATGCCCAGCCGGAGCAAGGAGGCGGAGAGGCGGAGAACCATGTCCTTCAGAGACTGATAGCGAATCCTCTCATCCAGATAGATCATGGCCACGCGGCCGGGAAAGCGCTGTGCCGTCTCCTCAAATGAGCCGTAGATGGTCTCTGTGTTCAGGTCGCCCATCGTCACCCCATTTCTCCACTCATCGTGTCCAGCCATTCCAGTTGTCACCACAGAGGCCCAGAGGCCACAGAGGGGGATTCATTTTTTCGTCTATCGGGAGATACCGATAGACGAAAATATCCCTCTGGAAATCCGTGACAAGCTTCGGCGTCTTTATATGATTCTCATGGGGCAGGTATTTCTGTTTGTCGGTATCTCCCGACAAACAGAAACTCTTCTCTGTGCCCTCTGTGCCTCTGTGGTGAACCCTATACTCCCATATACGCAGAACGCACTTCCGGGTTGTCCATCAGTTCTTCTCTGGTCCCTTCCAGGACGAGCAACCCGTTCTCAATCACGTATCCCCGGTCGATAATCGGCATGATCGGTCTTGCGAATTGCTCGGTCAACAGGATGGTGATGCCTCTTCCTCGAATGTCTCGAACGGCTCGGGCGAGTTCTGCTTGAAGCAGAGGACTCAACCCCAGGAGCGGTTCATCCATCAGAAGCAATCGCGGGCCTGCCACAAGGGCAATCCCGATGGCCAGCATCTGCTGCTCCCCTCCGCTGAGCAACCCGGCTTTGCGTTTCTTGAGGTGTTTGAGAATCGGGAAAAGTCCGAAAACCGTCTCGATCCTTCCTTTGACCTCTCTGCCAGGATGGAGATACCCTGCAATTTTCAGATTCTCATAAACGTCGCTGTCACGAAAAATAGGATGTCTCTCCTGGCTGAGCACAATGCCCTTCCTGACTCTCGCGCTCGGCTTGAGGTCAAGAATTTCCTCTCCCTCATAGCGAACTTCTCCCATTACCGTTATTCTCAAGCCGCCTCTTCGTCTTTCTTTTTTCTCCATGTCCACGATGAGGCCGGATATCGTGTTCATCAGGGTCGTCTTGCCCGCACTGTTGGACCCCAGAACAGCAACGATTTCTCCTTCCCTGACATCGATCGAGAGATCGTTCAACGCTAGAGCGTTCTCGAAAAACACCATGAGGTTCTTGGCTTCGAGCATTGTAGACATGTTATTTCTCAAACGAGATCAATGTGAATGCCGAGGTACGCCTTCTTGACCTCTTCTCTTTCCATCACCTCTGCCGGTGCACCGTCGGCGATTTTCATCCCGTAGTTGAGGACAAGGACCCGGTCCACCACCCGGAAGAGCTCTTTGAGCCGGTGTTCGATCATGATAATGCTAAGGCCCTCTTCGTTGAATTTCTCTATGAGAGGCAAGGTGCTGGCCACTTCCGACATGGACATGCCGGAGAAAAGCTCATCCAGAATCAGCACCTCCGGCCGCAAGGCAAGCGCCCGCGCCAGATCCAGCCGCTTCAAGTATCCGTGAGGAAGACTGCCTGCTGTTTTATAGGGTACCTGGGAATCTCTTTCAAATCCCATGTCGTCCAGCAAGTCGATTGCCACGTCGTCTCGCTCGCCGTATTTGCCCCCCCAGAGTTTCTTGGATCTGGACGAGCAAAGGGGAATGATGAGATTTTTGTAGGCCGGGAGATTGTAGAAGAGCCTCACCATCTGGAAGGTGCGGGAGATTCCGAGCCCGGCAATGGTGTAGGGCATCTTGCCGGTGATATTCTTCCCTTTGAACAGAACCTCTCCTGAATCGGGTTTCACAAATCCCGTGATCAGGTTGACCAGGGTTGTCTTTCCTGAACCGTTGGGCCCGATGACTCCTACAAACTCCCCCCGTTTCAGATCGAAGCTCAGGTCATAGGCGGCGAGAACACCTCCAAAGCTTTTCTTGAGGCCATTCACCTTCAGAAGGGGCTCTGATTCCATGCTCACTTCACCTCGACGGTCTTCTCGAACTGATGATACTTTCTCGCCATGTAATGGAAGATCCCCTCCGGAAGACCGATGATGCTCACAATCAGAATCCCGCAGTAGATGGCCATCCGCAGCCCGCCCAGAGCCCGGAGGGACTCGGACAGGGGCACAAGGATCAAGCTGCCAATGGCCGCTCCTGCAAACGTTCCCTGCCCTCCGAGGGCCACTGCTGCGACAGGCAGAATGGAATAGTCCAGGGCAAAAGCCGACATCCCGAGGAACTGGTAATGGTGGGTCATCAGGGCCCCGGCAAAACCGCCCACCGCGCCGGAGATGAAGACCGCCTGAATCTTCCGCCAGTAGATGTTGATCGCCCCGCTCATCACGGCCCGATCGTCGTCCCGGATCGCCCTCAAGACCAGGCCGTAGTCGGAATTGATCACCCGCCTGAAAAGGAAAAGACACGCGAGAAAACCCACCACCGCGAGATAGGTTGCCAGGAGTTCACTCGGGAAGGGAGACAGGGCCGAAAGACCGTGGGTGCCGCCGAAGATGCCCGTTGTGTCGATCATTTTTTTCAAGAGGAGAGGGAGCATGAGGGTGATCATGGCAAAGTAGACTCCCTTCAGCCTCACCACAGGGCCAAGGAGAAGCGCGCACAAGAGACCGCTCCCCAGGGTCGCAACCGGCACGGTGATGATCGGAGGGATGTGAAAATAGTGGTTCAACGTTCCGGCAATGTACGCCCCCATACCGAAGAAAAGGGCCTGACCCAGGGAAAAAAGACCGCAGGACGCCATGAAATCCCAGCTCAAGGCGAGAAGACCGTACATGCATGCAAAGACCAGGACCTTGCCCCAGTACCCTGTGAAAAAGAGCGGGAGGATGAGCAGCGCGACGACCGGCAAGACCCTGGGGAGGAGGAGATAAAGCGTATCTCTCATGGAAGCGATGACAAAGATCGTGTCGGTTCTGGCTTTGATCCCTCTGTCCAGCCTTTTCCTGCGATGTTGAACCGTTGTCTCTGCCAAGCTAGACCCTTTCTTCCAGTTCCTTGTATTTTCCGAAAAGCCCTGAAGGCTTGATCACCAGCACCAGGACGATCGCCGCCAGGGGTGCAATGATCATCCACTTGGCCCCGATGTACCGGGCGGCGGCGATCTGTCCGAAACCGATGATGAAACTCCCCACCACCATGCCCAGGGTACTTTCCAGACCCCCGACAATTGCCACGGCAAGGGCGTAGATCAGCACTTCCAGCCCGATGGAGGACTCCATCATGCCCAAAGGCAGGACGACCATGGCGGCTAACGCAGCCAGGGCTCCGCCCAAGGCCATGCTCAGGGAGCCTATCCAATCCGACTCTATCCCCACGGACAGAGCGGTGCGCTCGTTCTGCGCCATGGCTCTGAAGGCGAGACCGATGCGGGTATGGTGCACAAAAAGCCAAAGCAGGACCACCAGGGCGACGCCCGTGATAAGCACGAAGAGGCGCTGATAGTCAATCGACACCTCCCCGATATCCACCCCGCCTCGCAGGAAAATGGGGAGGCTGTAACGCATCCCGTAGAAGCCTTTCCACATAAGGAGTTCAAAAATAGCCACTCCCGCTGCAAACGTGACGATCAGCTCAGCCAGAGGAATCCCCCGGACACGCAAGAGGAGGACCCAGTAAAAAAGGAATCCCAGAAGCGCCGTGATCAGAACCGCGCAAGTTGCGGACAGGTAAAAGGGCAATCCTGCTAGGTTCAGCAGGTTCCACGCGGTGAACCCGCTCAGAATGTAGAGGGCTCCGTGGGAAAAGTTCGCTATTCCGCTGATCCCGTAACAGAGGCTGAACCCTACAGTATACAGGGCGAGAATCACGCTGTTGATCAGGCCGTAGATCAGAAGGCTCATAAGCCGAGTCCTAATGGTTCAAGGTGGATTGAAGAAGGCGCAGGGCACAGGGCCCACGGCGCACGGTGAAAACCATTCACCCCAATACCCGAATTTCCCGTGGACCGTGCACCCTGTACCGTGCACCGTTCTTCATTTTTTCATCCAGGGAGGGAGCATGATCTTTCCTTCAGCGAGGAATTCGGGGTATACGGGAACCCTCTTCAAAACCCCATCCTTGCCCTTCTGCCACTGGAAGACCACACACACGCCGGTCTCGTCAGCGCTCTTTTCGCCGAAGACCATGATGTGGTCCTGGTTGAACTTGATTCTTCCCGAGACACCTGCATAATCGGTCTTCTCCAGGGCTTCTACCAGTTTGTCGGGGTCCAGGCTTCCGGCCCGCTCGATGGCGGAAGCCAGGACAAAGACGGAGTCATAGGCAGAGGAATTCACTGCAGGGGGCTCGGGCAGTTCCCCATATTTCTTTTTGAACTTGTCCAGGAATTCGCCCGTCTTCGGGAGTTTGGCGAGAGCAAGGCTAGCCCCGACCGGGAATTCCACAGTCATGCTGTACTCCACATCAGGCCCTACGGCTTTAGGCGCTATGGGCGAGCCCATGGGCGGAATGAAGCCCACGAGAAGGGCGGGCACTTTCATGGCCACATATTGTTTGGCAAAAACCCCTGCACCCAGGGGAACATCCCACACCATCCCGATCACCTGGGCTTTGCCCTCCTTCGCCTTGGTCAATGCCGGAGAAAAATCCGAGGCCCCGTCTGCATACGCTTCGTACCCGACCTCGGTCCAGCCTGTCTCTTTGCAGTGCTTCTGAAGCATTCCTGCAAACCCCTTGGCCCACGCCGTGTCCTGGTAAATGTGAAGAATCTTGTCCAGGCCGAAGTCTTTTTTAAGCATGTCAAGGGTGTGGGCAATATACCCAGCGTCGATCAGCGCATCCGTCGTTGCCCTAAAAAGGTATTTGTATTTCACCGGGTCCTTCCTGAACTGCGCCTGGAAACCGGGGGTCTGGGCGATGGTCCCGAGCTGCGGGACTTTGTACTTGGCCACCAGGTCCATCGCGGCAATCAACACTTCGGAGCGGAAGGCACCGATCACAATGGCATGGGGCTTTTGCTCGGTGAGCAATTTTTCGTAGGCCATGAGCGCATCGTGAACCGGGACGCCCGGCTCACCGCCGCGGGTATCCGAAACCACGACCTTCATGGGTCTTTTCTGGCCTCCCACATTGACCCCTCCCTTTGCGTTGATCTCCTCCACAGCGAGGTTCACTGCTTTGAGGCCATAGCTGCCGAAGGGGGTGTACAGGGAGGTCGGCACCCCCACGATAATGGGATCGGCACAGAACCCATCCTGGGGCTGCATGAACAAAGGGCACCCGGCAAACAGAAACACCAAAGCCATCACTAGAATCGTTCTTTTCATGATGCGACCTCCTCCTCTGTTTTGTTTGGTTTTGAAAGGCCCGACCGTTGACGATGAAACGATGTGCTTCGAGGCCTGGGAGTTCCAGGCCCTGACACACAAGGATAGGACGGCGAAGTCTGCCATTTTCCCTTTCCAAGGCAGAAAGGTTTAAAAGGAATTCCGCCTAAATCACACACTCTTTCGCTAATTGAAGAAACGAAAAGGAAGGATAAAGTAACGCGATTCTTAGCAGATGCTATTCAATTAAGTCAAGAGGTTTCACGAGCCTTTGCTAGCAGGAGGCTCAAAGGTCGGAGCGTTCTTAGGCGACTTGCCCTTGAGTTGCTCGTGGTAGTAGTGGTAAGTCATGGGCCGCCCGGATTTCAGCACCTCTGAGCTGAGCACGTCGGCCACAAAGATGCTGTGGGAACCCAAGTCGATGCGGTCGATCACCTCCGCCTCCATAACGGAAAGAGAGTGCTCGGTAATGAGCGGACAACCCGTGCTTCCCTTCTTGAAACTCACCTTGGCGAGCTTGTCCACGTCGCGTCCAGACTTGAAGCCGAAAGGCCCGAAGAAGGTCATGGGTGCTGATTCTTCAAGGACCGAGACGCCGAAAACCCGGCTCTTCACGATGAAGTCATGGGTCAGGTTCTTTTTGTTGATGATCACGGCGACCCGGGGCGGCTCTGAGGTCACCTGGATCACCGTGTTCACGATCTGGCCGTTGAGCCGCTCCCCCTTGAAGGATGTAACCAGATAAAGACCGTAACTCAGGTCTCGAAAGGCTTTTCGATCCACTTCGGGACTCATGGCTTTCCCCCCTTTTATTTCCCGATTCGCTTCAGTTCCGCCTGATTCAGAGTGATCCTTGCATCGGCCAATCTCTTATAGTAGTTTTTGATCTTTTCTGCATTGCCTCTGGCAACGGCCTTCACCAGGTCCCCTTCGAGTTCAGCTACCTCCAGAAGCTTGTAGTAGTCCAGGGATTCCTTGAAATGGGCCAGAACAATCAACCCGGTGAGGACTGGATGATTATTGGTCACATTGGCGTCTTTAAAAGTTATGCCATGTTCAAGTTCCACTTGAAGCCCTTCGCAAAAGTCTTTTAAATCGATCTTCATCTTTTCCTTGTTGACTACGGACAACACCACCTTTGCTTCCCTTGGTGACACCTTCGGAGCTTTCTTCTTTGTCCAATCGCTGATCTTGAGCTCTTTGCACACCCTTTTGACTTCTTCAACCGTGACGTACTGGGGAACTTTCATAGCAATCTCCTTTAGTAGGCAGAATCGAAGGATTCCGCTGGAAATAAAGTCCTGTCGGCTAACACCGAGAGCCTGTGGAACAAAGGGACAGAGGGACAAAGGCACAAAGCAGAAAAAAAACAGTTTCCTCTATCTCTTGGCTCCTCCATTTGTGCCTATGTGCCGTTGTCCCTTTGTGCCTCCAACGTGGTTCAAAGGCCAAACTGCAGTCTTCTCTTCAAGCAGACGGTCTCTGTCGCATACCGCCGGTGGACAATTCTTGTGACTCAATAGTAGGTTATGGAAGGAATGTCAATAGCAGGATGAGTTTGCCCAAGAGTTTGAAAATGATTATGTTGAAGCGGCTGCTGAAAAAAGAGTATGGTAGTGCGATTTTTTTCTTGAAAGGATGCACGAATGAAAACGATCTATCTGGATAACAATGCAACGACTCAGGTAGCGCCTGAAGTCCTTGAAACGATTCTTCCCTATTTCAATGAGTTTTACGGGAACCCTTCGAGCGCCCATTCCTTTGGCGGGCAGGTAGCTGAAAAAGTCACAAAGGCTCGCGAGCAGGTCGCAGCCCTTCTGGGAGCCAGGCCGGGAGAAATCATTTTCACGAGCGGCGGAACCGAAAGCGACAACGCCGCGGTTCGATCGGCCCTTGCCGCTTATCCGGAAAAACGCCATATCGTCATCAGCCCGGTGGAACACCCTGCCATAAGGTCTCTCTGCCATCACCTTGCAAAACAGGGTTACCGGGTGACCGAAGTCCCTGTCAACGGCCAGGGCGAACTGGACATGGAGCTTTACGCCAGGAGTCTCACTCCGGATACGGCCATTGTCAGTCTGATGTGGGCCAACAATGAGACAGGCGTCCTCTTCCCCATCCAAAAGGCGGCGGAAATAGCCAGGGAAAAGGATATCCTTTTCCACACGGATGCGGTTCAGGCCGTGGGGAAAATCCCGATCACCCTGCGCGACAGCGCCGTGGATATGCTCTCCCTCTCGGGTCACAAGCTACACTCTCCCAAGGGGATCGGGGTGCTCTTTGCGCGAACGGGGTTGAAATTCAAGCCCTACGTCATCGGCGGGCACCAGGAGCGCAATCGCCGGGCAGGAACCGAGAACACGCCCGCCATCATCGGCCTTGGGAAGGCCTGCGAACTGGCGATGTCGCGCATGGAAGGAAAAAGGACGAAGGTGTTGCCCCTGAGGGATAAACTCGAAAAAGGCATCCTTGAAAAAATCCCTCACACCAGGGTGAATGGAGGCGCCGTGCCTCGCCTTCCCAACACGAGCAACATCAGTTTTGAATTTGTGGAGGGCGAATCCATTTTACTGTCCCTGGACGCTGAGGGTATTTGCGCATCCACTGGGTCAGCCTGTTCTTCCGGCTCCCTGGAGCCCTCCCATGTGCTCCTTGCCATGGGGCTCACGCCGACCACAGCCCAGGGGTCTGTCCGCTTCAGCTTGAGCGCCTACAACAAGGAAGAAGAAATCGATTATGTGCTTCAGAAGCTCCCGCCCATCATCGAGCGACTGAGAAGCATGTCTCCTCTATGGACGGCGCAAAAGAAATGACTCGTGACCAGTGACAAAAGAGCTCGGCAGGGACGGGGCGCGGAGAAATTCACTTTGCCCGTGACTTCTTGCCCTTCTTCTGGGCTTGCGGTGTCACCGCCTCCCCCTTGGGCAGGAACTCCTTGAACTTCTCAAGGAGAGCGAGCAGCTTGTCCTGGTAGTAGGGGACGTTTTCATCGGGGCCCGCAGGATGATATTGGGAAGCGAGCTTGCTGTTTTCGTAAACCTTCACCTTTTTGGTCCCGCCTGTCACATAGTAGGAAAGCTGGTCGCCGGCTCTGTACGAACGCCCCGAAGCAAGGGCCAGTTCATAGAGTGCTGCAGGGTTTCGTTTCCCCTGCTTCACTTTCTCCCTGTAAATGTCCGGCGACTCACTGAGGGCCTCTGTCTTCGCCAGCCAGGAAATGGGCACCTGATGGTGTTCGAGCTTGTCCATGGTCTTCTTCAGCAAGCCTTCGATCTCCCCTGCCCTTCCTTCCAGGAGCAAACGGATCATTTCAGAGAGAGAATCCCTCAGGTATTTCTCCATTCCTCTTGATCGGAGCGCGCTCCCCTTGATCATCAGGTGACCTTTGTCGTCCAAGAGAGCGTAATTCTTTTTCTTGTAAGAGAACATGGCCCTGTATCGGCCGTCCATGCTCACCTCAATTCCCTCCGCGAGGCTCTGATTGAGCCGCTCCACAAAGGCCCTCTCTTTGACTTCCGTTTCAACGCCCTTGGGTGGAACGAAGTAAATGCCGTCTGTATCTATTTCCACGGGGGTCGCCCCCTCCTTACGAAGCCAATCGATCATGTTGTGAATGATCTCCCTCCCCTTGCGGGTCACCTCAGCGGCCAGCGCCTGGTCCGCGAAATGATGAAGCTCCGTGCCGAGGTAACCGTAAAAGGAATTGATCAGAATCTTGAAGGTCTGCTGCAAGGCCTCGTAGTAGTCGTGCTCATGGGGGGCTTCCGCCTTCTTGGCCCGACGCTTTGCTTCAAGTCGGAACTCTCTCAAATCACGAAGCAGGGGAAGAAAGACATTGAGGGTATCGCTCGCGGGCTTGAGGCTGTAGGAAAGCAGGATCGAGGGATAAAGGGAAGCCACATCGCAGTGGACCACATGGTGAACCACCCCTGTCACAAACACACCGGTGTAGCCCCCTTCAAACTCCCCTCCTCCTTTCGGCTTAGGAACAGAGGCCCTTTGTCTCAAGTACTCTCTCAGGAAAAGAGCGTTGATCTTGGTGGCGTTTCCGCGGACAAAAATGTTCTGGTAGGAGTAAGGGAAGATCCTGGCCTGCAGGAAAAAGGGGTACCCCAGCAACTCCGAAAGGGCCAGGGTTTCCTTTGCATCTTCGAGGTTGTACTTCTTGAGCGATTCAGGATCATGTTCGAAGAAGCACTGGATATCCTTGCCCTCGATGTACGTCCGGCCTTCCTCTGCAAGGCCGAAGTGTTGAGCGGCCGCTTTCAGGCCGTAGCTTTCCATCTCCCGGGCGGTGACATCGTAGGACTGGAGCAAAAAAAGCGTGTCCACCACGTGCCTGCCGTAAATATCCATGCGGGTGAAATCAATGATCCGCTCAGCCACCGTAAACCGGGACCGCCGGATACTGCGGGGGGCTTCCGTCCCTGCCCCAGGCTAGGGGACCCCGTGCCTCTTCGCCCTTGCCCTGAGATACTCGAGATCGAAGTTGAAGAGATTGTGTCCCTCGATCACGTCCGGGTCAAGCCGGCTGATTTTCTCCCCGAGGGAGACAAGCATGCCTTCTCCCCCATGTCCTTTCCGAAGATCACTTCGGAATGGCCCTGATTGTCCATCAGCGCGATGGAGAGGATCCTGTCCTCCTCCCTTTCAGGGTTGGAGAATTCAAATCCGGGAGCGCAAGCGGTTTCAATGTCGAGAGCCAGCCGGTGAAGATCTTTGAAAGAAGTCCTTTGAAAAGCGTTTTGCCTGTGAGAAGCAGAAACTGATGGACCGGGTCGGCAACATAAAGGTAGGGGGCTTGCGGGGATGACGCGCTTTGCCCGGTTTGCTTATGAAGATGATCTCTTGCCTTCTGGCAATCTTCCCAGCCCTCGAAGAGTACAAGCACCTTGTACTCGTTGGCTGCAGAGAGATGTTCCGCCCTGTAGGGGCTCTTGAAACCCTTCATGAGCTTTTCATCTTCCACCAGGACAAAAGGGGCGAATGGTTCCTCCTGGGTCGACCCGCTTTTTCCCGCGCCTCAGAAAAAGGCGCATGGTGCTGTCCCCTGAAGGTTCAACCGCCACGATCCCCTGAAGGGGATCTGACCCGAAGAGAACTTCACTCTCTTCCAAGGCTAAGGGCTTCATGCTCAATGCCTCCTTTTTCTTTTGTATCAGGGGCATGAGTGCTAATCAAGTCTTGTGGTAACACTTTAGCTGTTTGAAATTGTCACAGAAAAAGGCCATGAGGGTCTCTCTAAAAACAGAAAACGAAGAGTGATCGGGAAAGACCTCGCAGACAAGGGGCAGCGAAGGCGGGCGGCGAGGGTTCACCGGCACCTGCCCGGAGAATTTTATCTGGCGAGTTTAACGATAGCCCTCCGCCCGCCTCACCCATGGCCCAAAGCCAGCCGCGGTGGTGTGGCTTCTTCGTTGTTCTGTTTTTAGAGAGACCCCCATGGCCTCAGCCATCCATTTCAGACAGCTAAAGTGTTACGTCTTGTGAAATTCCGACTTTTGTCGCATAATGGCTTTCAGCAGGATGGTGGAGCCCCTTTTATTTCTTTCGCGCTCCGGCGCAGGGAGTTGGAGAAATGATTAAAGCTAAGGACATCATGACAAAAGAGCTCATTACCGTGTCCCCGAAGACGGAGATCACGAAAGCGGCAGAAATCCTTCTTGAAAAAGGGATCAATGGGCTTCCGGTCGTGGACTCAGGACGGCTTGTGGGGATCCTTTGCCAGAGTGACTTGATTGCCCAGCAGAAGGAACTCCCCATCCCCTCCCTATTCACTCTCCTGGATGGTTTTATTCCCTTGCGGTCTGCCAAGCACTTCGAAAAAGCTTTTCAGAAGATCGCAGCCACCACGGTCGCTGATTCTATGACTCCTCACCCGGTCACCGTTCAGCCCGAAACCACTATCGAGGAGATAGCGGCTCTCATGGTGGACAAGAATTTCCATACCCTTCCCGTGGTGGAAGGGAAAAAGCTTGTAGGGATTATCGGAAAAGAGGATGTCTTAAGAACCCTGATGTCGAGCGCTGAACCCAAATGAGATAACCCCATCGGTACAACCTATGATCGCCAGAACATACTGCATCATCGTTGCTTTTTTATTTCTTAGCGCCTGTGCAGAGACGATCCCGCCCATGCAGGAAGAGCTTTCGAGCAAGACCTTGCCCATGTACGAAGGCCGCTTTTCATCGCTCCAAACTCCTGTTCCTCTCGAATACCGGCCTGTGAGGATGAGGCTTGCCGGCACTCTCGGGATCTACAAGAACGTGAGAGACAGGGATGAATTATTCACCGGAGAGCTTTCCGGCCGGCTCAAGGTATCGCCCGCGAGTGACTCCCTTTTGTGGGAATTCAGCCTTGAAAACGCCGTCATCGGGGAAGAAAAGATCAGCACCGGCAATTCGCCGCTTATGGAATTCAGGGCTCGCAGGGACAAGCAGGGTGCAACCAAAGAGGCTGAGATCACCACCGTGGGAATGAAACTCAACTCCCCTGAAGAAAAGCGCCTCTTTGAGGAACTCAGGGTCTTGGTCAGGTCACAGTTTAGGAGCTTTTCCGCGGTGCTTCCTGTGTCCCCGATCCAACAGGGAAGCCTTCTTTTGGAAGTGGATCTGAACTCTACGCTCCAGGTCTATGAGAGCCTGTGGGGCTCGCCACGGTGCTCCCCTTCAAAGGAAAAGATCGGTTATGCTGTGAGAGGTCTCGGTTCTCACAATGGACGCAAGGTGGTGGTGGCAGTGATGGAAGAGGACTTTGTCTGTGTTTCCATGAAAGAGAGAAGATACAGTTTTGGCCTGCACGGGTATGCTCTACTGGACACCGAAACCGGACAAATCCTGGAACAGAAGACCGTAACAACCGTCAAATCCTTCTACTCCTTCGACAGCATAGAGGTGCGCATGCTGCAGAAGGTCTCCGCGGAAATCCTGGAGTGACCCGGCAGGCTGATTAAAAACGCCCATCTGCCGCGTTACCCTCATCCCTCGTCGTTGCGACGTACTGGACTGTACGACTCACTCCTCGGGATTTCGGGTGCCTTGCATCTAGTCGTTTTTGATCAGCCTGCGAAGAGGTTTTTTTTGAGCCCTGTTGGCGGGTACGGGGTTCCTCGTCTCAGGATGAATCAAGAAAGCTCAAAAGACGAAGAAGGCCGCCGAGGCTGCCCTTCCTCTCCATTATAAGTTGTCCTTGATCACCTTGAGCAGTTTCTGAATCTCTTCAGGTGTCAGCTTGCCGTCCTTTCGAAAGACAACTTTGCCTGATTTGTCGAAAGCGACAATGTCGCTGCTGTCATCGGCCAGCTTCCATTGCTGGACAATCACTTTCTTGTAGTCCCGCAAGTACAGCGTCCTGGGGTATTTCTCCTGTTTCTCCTTGAGATTGGTGGAAATCAGGAAATTGGGCATGAAGGTCGCGGCCATATTGATGATGGCAACGGACTGAAACTTCTCCGCCGGGAATTTCTCCTTGTCCAGTGCTTCGCTCGTTTCGTTGTTCGTGTCTTTCTCGTCCGGGTCCACATAGAAGAGCACATGAACTTTGCCTTTGAGTTCATCGCTGCTCCAGGGTTTGCCGTCAAGACGGCCCCCGAGGTTGTCTTTCAGTTCTACTTTCGGAGGGACCTGGCCCATTTCCGCACCGGCCCATGCCATGGCCGGGACCAGCGAAACAACAAACAACACCGCGAGAACCACTCTCAATGCCTCTTTCATAGCTGACCTCCTTTTGGAACGAATTGGCAATTATAACACCAAATGACGCTTCGGATTCAAGAGGGAAATCCGGACTGCCTCTTTACTCAATTCGTGATTGAGATTTCGGTCCTCCTGTAATATTTTTATAAATTAGCTTAGGCGAGCCCAAGAGCGCCGCGGTGCTCTTCATCTTCTCGCCTATCCTGGAGGATTTCTTTCATGGCTATCAACCCGACCTATGAGGAATTGGAACAACGGATCAAAGAGCTGGAAAAAGAGGCGGCCAAAGCCAGAGCCACAGAACAGGCCCTCAGAGAAAAAGAGCGGTTCTTGCCCCAAATGATCCAGGGAAGCCCTATTCCCACCTTCGTAATGAACATGGATCACACGATCACTAACTGCAACAAGGCGTTTGAGAATCTCATTGGAGTTTCAGCCGATCAGATCCTCGGGAGCAAAGAGTGGTTGGATGCCGCCGCCACGGCCCGGCCGTACATGGCCGACTTCATTGTGGACCAGGCTCCTGAAGAAGAAATGGCCTGGTATTACGGCAGGAAATGCCGAAAGTCCAAGGTCATCAAAGGAGCTTACGAAGCCGAGGCCTTTTTCCCAAGGATGGGAGAAAAAGGCAAGTGGCTCTTCATTACGGCGGCGCCGCTTCGGGATGCGGAAGCGAACCTCATCGGCGCCATCGAAACCCTGCAGGACATCACGGAAAACAGAGAGATGGAAGCGGCTCTCCTAGAGAGCGAGAAGAGACTCTCTCAAATGGTTCACGGAACCTCCATCCCCACCTTTGTCATCAACTCCGACCACGCCATGATCCACTGCAACAGGGCTTTCGAGAACCTGACGGGAATCCGCGCCGGCCAGATCATCGGCACGAGAGCTCAGTGGATGGCTTTTTACGCTTCGGAAAGGCCTGTCATGGCAGACTTCATTGTGGATGGAGCCTCCGAAGAAGACTTGAAGCAATGCTATGGAGACCGGTGCAGGAAGTCCCGCGTCATTGACGGAGCCTATGAAGTGGAGGATTTCTTCCCGGACCTGGGCAGCGGAGGAAAGTGGCTTTTTTTTACGGCAGCGCCCTTGATGGATGACGACAAGAAAATCACAGGCGCCATCGAGACGCTGCAGGATGTCACCGAACGGAGGCGGGCGGCGGAGGCTCTCAGAGAATCTGAAAAAAGATACCGGACTCTCCTTGACTTTGCTCCTTATCCGATCGTGGTGTTCACCTTGGAGGGAAAGGTTTCTTATCTGAACCCGGCCTTCTCGGAGGTTTTCGGCTGGAGCCTGGGCGAACTGGAAGGTCGAACGATTCCCTATGTTCCACCCGGCATGGAGCGTGAAACGACCCAGGAAATCAAGCAACTCTTTGAGAACAAGGTGATCCTCCGGGAAGAGACCAAACGGATGACCAAGGACGGCCGCATTCTCGATGTCATTCTGAGAGCGGCGGTCTTCTCCGTGTCCCAGGCCGAGCCCGAGGGCGAGCTGGTGATTCTTCGGGATGTGACGCAGGAAAAAAGAATCGCCCGCAACAACGAGGCCATGCTCAGGATCAGCATGGCTTTGCCCGAGTACCCGGACCTGCAGGACCTTCTTTACTACATCAACAGCGAGGTCAAGAGCCTTCTCGGCACCGAAGGCTCCATCACCGTTCTTCAGGACGAGATCAAGAACGATCTCTTCATTCTCGGCGCTGCCTACGACGACATGGACACGGAAAAAAGAGCCAGGGAGATCCGCTTTTCCATGAATCAGCTCATTGCCGGCCAGGTCATCCGAAGCGGGGAGCCCATGATCGTCAACGACACCTCCACCCAGCAGGGCCTTCACGAAGAAAGGGACAGGAAACTGGGGTACACGACCAGGAACTTGGTGGTCGTTCCCCTGAAGAGCAGCGATCGGATGATCGGGGCTCTGTGCGCCATAAACAAAAAGGAAGGCCTCTTTGACCAGACCGACGTGGAGATCCTCAGCATGATCGCCGGAACCGTGGCGCTCTCCTTGGAAAACGCGAGGTTTTCCGAGGAACTCAAAAAGGCCTACCGGGAGGTGACCAGCCTCAACCGCGCCAAGGACAAGGTGATCAATCATTTGTCCCACGAATTGCGAACGCCCGTGGCCATTCTCTCCGGGTCCCTGAACATCCTGACCCGCAGGCTCGCCGCGCTTCCCCGGGAGACCTGGAAACCCACCCTCGAAAGGCTCCAGAGAAATCTCGATCGCGTCGTGGACATCCAGTACCAGGTGCAGGACATCATGGAGAACAAGCAGTACCGGACAAAGGGGCTTCTCACGGCCATGATCGACCAGTGCGGCGACGAACTGGAGACCCTCCTCGCAGAGGAATGCGGAGAAAAGGGGGTTATTCAGAAAATCCGCAAGCGGGTGGATGAACTGTTCACTGTGAAAGAAACGGCATCCAAAGATCTCCGCCTCGACCAGGAGGTCCAAGAAAGGCTCGACCAGCTCCACCCTCACTTTGCCCACAGAGAACTGGAGCTCACCACCCATTTTGAGCCGACGCCCGTGATCTTTCTTCCCGCCGATGTGCTGAATAAAGTGATCGACGGTCTGGTCAAGAATGCGATCGAAAACACCCCGGATGAGGGTAAAATCGAAATCCATGTCAGGAAGAAGAACGAGGGAGCGGAACTGATCGTGAGGGACTATGGGGTCGGCATCACGGAAGATGCCCAGAGAAGGATCTTCGAGGGGTTCTTCACAACCCAGGACACCATGGCCTATTCTTCCAAGAGGCCCTTTGATTTCAATGCCGGCGGCAAAGGCGCAGACCTTCTGCGCATGAAAATCTTCTCCGAGAGATACAACCTCAAGGTGGGCATGGTCTCCTCCAGGTGCCGATTCCTTGCAAAAGAGACGGAAGCGTGCCCGGGCAGGATCAGCACATGCCCTCATTGTTCAAAAGTTGAGAACTGCCACGCTTCCGGCGGGACCACCTTCACGATCTTTTTTCCGCCTGCCTCGCTCGCGGAGCAGATAGTGGAGAAGAAGTAATCAGTGATCAGTCATCAGGGCCGACTACCAACCTGCGACCGGCAACCTGCCACATGCGAATAGAATAGTCTGGCCCGCAGCATTAACCTTGGGTATGACACAACCCTTGATCGGGAGGTTTCATCACCATGACGACCAAGCCCCCCCCTGAAAACCTTGCCGTCAAAGTGAGTGCACTCGAAAAGGAACTCGCCGAATGCGGCAAGTCCATTGAAGCGCTCAAGGGCATAGGAAAAAGGCTCTCCCTCATTATCCAGAGCAGCGCCATTCCCGCCCTCGTGATCGACAAGAACCACGTGATCACCCACTGTAACAAGGCTTACGAAAAGCTAAGGGGAATTCCTGCGGACCAAATGGTGGGCACGAGCAACCAGTGGATGACCTTTTACAAAGAGCCCAGCCGCGCCATGGTCGACTACATCGTCGATCGTATTCCTGCGGAAGAAATCCTCAAGCATTTTGGAAAACGGTGTCGAAAGTCCGCCCTTGTAGAGGGGGGATACGAGGCGGAGCTGTTCTTCCAGAGCCTCGGAGAGAACGGCCAGTGGCTGTTCTTCACCGCAGCTCCTTTGATCGATGAAACCGGTGAGATCGTGGGAGCGATCGAAACGTTCCAGGACGTCTCCAAACGCCGGCTGGCCGAAGAAGCTCTCCGCAATTCGGAGCGACGTTTTAGAACCCTTCTGGACTTCGTCCCCTACCCCATCGGTGTCTTCACCATGGAAGGGTTCCCCATTTACCTCAATCCCGGTTTCACCAAAGTTCTTGGGTGGACGCTCGATGACCTCGAGGGCAGGAAAATACCCTTCGTGCCTGAAGAGGCCAAACGGGAAACCGTTGAGAATCTGAAACGCCTCTACAGGGACAAGATCCTGGTCCGCCACGAGTCCAGGAGGTTGACCAGGGAGGGCCGCGTCCTGGATGTCGCCATCCGGGCCGCGGTCTTCTCGGAATCGGGGGAAGAACCTTCCGGCGTCATCGCTATATTCCGCGATATCACCCTGGAAAAAAGGATCGCACGGATCAACGAAGCCATGCTTCACATCAGCCTGGCTCTGCCAAGGTATCCGAACCTTGAAGACCTTCTCGACTACGTCAATGGAGAGGTGAAAAGACTTCTCAACACCGAAGGATGCGTAACCATCCTGCTCGACGAAGAGAAGAAGGAATTCTTCATCCTGGGGGCGGCCTATGACAAGTCCGACATGGAGAGAAAAGCCAAAGAGGCTCGCTTCCCCATGGATCAACTTCTGGCCGGCAGGGTCCTCAAAACAGGCGAACCCATGATGGTGTCCGACACCTCCGCAGACCGGCACATCCATGAACAGAGGGACAAGAAGCTCGGCTTTAAGACCCGTAATCTCGCTCTCGTGCCTCTCGGAGGCCGGGAGCAAGCCAGGGGGGTGCTTTGCGCGATCAACAAAAAAGAGGGGGACTTTGTTCAGGCGGATATAGAGCTGCTCGAAATGATCGCCGGAACCGTTGCCCTTTCCATCGAAAACGCCAGGGTTTCCGCTGAACTCAAGAAAGCCTACACCGAGGTGACTAGCCTCAACCGCGCCAAGGACAAGGTGATCAATCACCTCTCCCACGAGCTGAGGACGCCCATCTCCATCCTTTCAGGCGCCCTCGCCGTGCTCAGGAGAAAGATGGAGACCTTGCCGGAAGCCACCTGGAAACCCTTTGTGGACATGGCTCAGAGAAACCTCGATCGCATGGAGGCCATTCAGATTCAGGTGGAAGACATCATGGAGGATCGCCAGTTCAAACCCTATGCGGTGCTGTCCCTCCTGCTCGATCAGTGCTCCGACGAACTGGCGGTTCTCCTGGCCCAGGAGACGGGCAATGGCAAGGGGATCGAACGGCTTCGAAAAAAAATCGACGACCTTTTCGGCCCTAAGGAATCCACCCCTGTGAAGCTTCAACTGGACCGGGTGCTGAAAGACAGGCTGGACGCCCTGCGCCCCTCTTTTTCCCATCGCCAGGTAGAGATCCTCACTCAGATTGACCCTGCACCGCCTATCTTCATCCCTCAGGAGGTCCTTCAGAAGGTGATCGACGGGCTGATCAAGAATGCCGTTGAAAACACGCCGGATGAAGGGAGGATAGAGATTGCGGTTCAGCCCAAGGGGGAAGGGGCTTTGCTCCTGATTCACGATTATGGGGTCGGCATCCCTGAAGAAGCGCAGAAAAGGATTTTCGAGGGTTTCTTTCACACCCAGGACACCATGGCCTACTCGTCGAAAAGGCCCTTTGATTTCAATGCCGGCGGGAAAGGGGCCGATCTTCTCAGAATGAAGATCTTCTCCGAACGCTACCATTTCCAGATCGACATGGCCTCTGCGAGGTGCAAGCACCTGCTCAAGGACACGGATGTCTGCCCCGGCAGGATCAGCCAGTGCCCGTTCTGCTCGGGAACCGAGAGCTGCCATCAATCGGGCGGGACGGTGTTTTCTTTGTACTTCCCGCCAGCCCCCTAGGGATTCACCACGGAGACAGTAGAGGGCACAGAGAAAAATTTCTGCCTCATGAGGATGATGTAAGGGGGCTAGAGATTGTTAAGGATTTCCAGAGGGGTATTTTCGTCTATCGGTACCTCCCGATAGACGAAAACATAAATCCCCCTCGGTGGCCTCTTTGCCTCTGTGGTGAACAACGACGTGCTGCATGGGCAGGTTGTTGATCATGAGGCGCTCGCAGAGTGTTCCCAGCAGGTCTTCGACGAAGTACACACGCTTTTCCAAACGATCCTCAATCTTCGTCCAGAGAGCCGCATGAAGCCCGGCCGCAACCTGTCGGCAACTCCCGCTGACCCCGGGGACGTTCCCCTGCGCTGTGGTGTTGAAGAAGTACTCCCGTGTTTTCTCGTATTCGAGGCAAACGCCCACGGTCGCCTCCCCCTTCAACCGGACCTTCCCATTGTCTCCCAGCGCCAGAGTGTCGAGAGGGATTTCCTTCTTGCCGTCGTAAACCTCTTCGAGGTAATCCATGGTTTCTGTTTTGAGGGAAAAAAGGAACCGTGAGGGCACGTCGTATTCCTGGCCCAGGGTAATATTTTCTTCGTGGAGAAGAAGAAAACCTCTTGGGTAAATGCGAAGGTTCATGATCGGCCGAAGAATTTCCTCCATGGAAACCCGGTTCTTAAGAGGGTTGGGCGGGACCAATTTGATTTTGTTCCTTCCTTCAACGTACCCTGCGGGGTCATTGACGATCTCGTCCAGGAGCGTCTCCCGGCTCCAGGCAATGACCGGCGCGCCGCCGTCCACGGGTTCCCCTGTGTCATATTCAAAGTGAACAATGTTCTTCGGTACCCCGGATGCCGCAATGGCCCTTCTGACCCACATGTTGACGACTCCGGGATTCATTCCGCTGCAAAGGATGTGAGGGGCGTTCCAAGAAGCGGTCCTGCGATGAACCAGATCGAGAACCACCTCGCAGAAGTTCTCGCCCGGCCTGTTCGCCACCCCTGTGTTGATGTAGCTGACCCCCGCCCTGTCTGTTGCCGCGAGCATCGCCCTGGTTTCATTGACGCTCAGGTCTATGACGACATCTATCCCGCGGCTCTTCAGCAGGCCGAGGTAGTCGTCCTGACGATGGTCCACATCAATGGTCGCTTTCAGAAACTCAGCCTTCAGGTCCTGAAAGCACAGGCCTCCGTCTCCAGCCCACAGCGCTTCCTTATCCACAAGCAGGAGTTCCCCCAGCTGCCCCCGCTCCTTGAGCAGCGTGCGGAGAAAGGCTCTCCCCACACCACCGCAGGCTCCGATGATGAGGATATTCTTCACACTGGGATTCTTGCCCATTACTCCATTACTCCATCACTCCAGTACTCCAGGTCTTCTAGGGTGTCACATCCGCGAACTTCGTGAGGTGTGCGGAGCGGTAGAGGTCTCCCGGGGTAATCCCCTTTTCGAGCATGAGCTCCGCGATCTGAGCGGCATGGTGTTTCACCGTCTTCACGTATTCCCGCATCATGAAGCAGTACTGCCGCGCCCGTCCGATACCGCCGGTGTTGGCTTGCACAGGGCACCTCCCCCCGCAATAGGGCTCAACCCCGCAGGCGCTGCAACCGAGGTCTGATTTGTAGCTCACCATCTTCTGAAGTCTCGCCTTCGCATCTGGTTCAAAGGCAATCTCGCCCGATTCCAGAATGCGGCCGATGCTCATGGCCTCGGGCAGGTCTGCACAGGCATGAACTTTTCCGTCGCCGATGATGTCGAAGTTCTCCATTCTTTCGACCGCGCAGGCTGTGGTGCCTCTCCTTTTCTTTGTGAACAGGTAAAGGAGGAGGTCGTTCACGTGGATGAGCGACAGGAGATCGCCCCGGCTCAGGTGTTCGAGGTAGACCTCCATGATTTTTTCCAGGTCGCGGCGATAGTTCTCAAGGTAACCGGACAGATCAGGAATCATCCCGTCTCCTTCATCGCAGTGCCAGAAAAAGTGTTCCGCCTCCGCGCGCTTCCTAAAATACATGAAGGAGTCGAAACAGTCCCAGAGGGACATCTCGGGCCGCAGGGTCGCCCAGATGAGCACCTCCCCCTTCCGCACCTGATTCAGAGCTGCCACCTGGCGCCTGATTTTCTTGAGGGATGTCCCCCGTCGCATCGCATCGTGCTGTTCTTCGTTTCCGTCAATCGAAAGGGCCGTGAGCCACATGCCGGAGATCAGATCAGGGCTTTTCTTGATCGCTTTCTCCAAATAGTGCCCGCTCGTGATCACCATGTGCTTGAGGGACGTGGACTTGCCTACGATTCCGGGCAGGACCCGGTGGAGACGGGCCATGGGCTCAAGCCGGAGCATGGGCTCACCCCCGTAGTAGACAATCACGGCCGTATTCTTGCCGCTGTCTTTGATCAAGCGACTGATCCCCAGAAGGTCTCTCTCAAGATCCTGCCCTTTGTCTTTCCCAGGGAAGAACTCCGAGCGACCGCTGTTGCCTTTGCCTGCGGTGAGTGCATTGATGCACCCCCTGCAATTGAACGGGCACTCCTGGGTCACGGTGTAGTGAATCATGACCTCATCTATTTCTTCATAGGCCGGAAGAGCAGCGATCTTCCCATAGGTACCCGCACCCAGAACCATGTCCACATCATCAGGTCCAAGAAACATAAACGGCAGTCCTCTCTTCATTTTGCCCAGCGCTGGTTTTAAGCGTCTTTATTCTTATTCGATTTTTCTATATGATGCCAGATCAAAAATCTTGTTCTGCGAGGTTCTGTCATGGCGCCCAAAGCCGCAAGCCTACCTTATCCGCCCCGCGTCCCATTGGCGCGCACTCCCACACCTCTGGAGCCGCTCAAGCGAATGAGCGCGAGGCTCGGGGTTGATCTCTACGTCAAACGGGACGATCTCACGGGCGTGGAGCTCACAGGGAACAAGGTGCGCAAACTCGAATTCGTGCTGGCTGATGCCCTGCAGCAAAAAGCAGATATTGTGCTCACCTGTGGCGGCGCCCAATCCAACCACAGCCGCGCTACCGCCGTGGCAGCTGCGCGGCTCGGGCTGCGCTCCCGTCTCATCCTCAGAACCCCGGACCCCTTCAATCCTCCTGCGCTTGAAGGCAACCTTCTGCTGGATCGGCTGGCAGGGAGCGATATCGTGTGGATTACGCCGGAGCAATACAAAAGGCGCGATGAGGTCTTTGCCCGAGAGGCAGACCGCCTTCGCCGCGCAGGCTCAAAACCCTACGTCATCCCTGAGGGCGCATCCAATGCCCTCGGTGCCTGGGGCTACATTCACGCCGCCGCCGAACTGAAGCAGGACATCAAGAAACTCCCCCGCGGCAGCAGCCGACGGACGACGATCGTCCACGCCGCAGGGTCCGGAGGCACCACGGCCGGGTTGATTCTGGGGACAAAGCTTCTGGGTCTAAACGCAAGAATCGTTGGGATCAATGTTTGCGACGACCGGGATTACTTCATCAAAGCGATCGGAGAAATCTGCGAAGACTGCATCTCTCGCTATGGGCTCAAGATCTCTATTTCCAGGGAGTCGGACATCGAGATCGTGGACGGCTATGTGGGGCTGGGCTATGCCCAGTCACGACCGGAGGAGCTCTCCCTTATCGTCGAACTGGCCTCAACCGAAGGCCTTTTCCTCGACCCCGTTTACACAGGCAAAGCCTTTTTCGGCATGGTTCAGGAGCTTCGCCGTGATGCAAGGGTCTTCGGAGATCAGATCATTTTTCTACACACCGGCGGGATCTTCGGGCTCCTTCCCAAGGCGAACGAGCTCGCCCCCCTCCTCCGGTAACCCAAAACCCACGGATCTCACCGCAGAGAACGCAAAGAACGCAGAGAGGGATAGGGAATGTCTCTGCGATCTCGGCGGGCTCTGCGGTGAATGATTTACCCCTAGAGGGGGCATAGGGTGCCCTCTACTATACCATTATCACAAAAGCGCAATTCTTACTTGCCGAATGGCCGAACAAAACCTAAATTGATCTCCGTGGATGAAGTCCGCCTACGGGCTGAAAGGAGCATGACACATGGCAAAAGGAAAGGCGTTGGGAACGAAAAAACGGAAAGAGCTGGAGGCGCTGTTTCTGGAACACGGCGTCTCGGATTTCAAATGGATCGATCCCAAGGACATCGTCGTCTCGCAGTGGGTGAGGATGAAGTGCACCTTCGGATGCGGGGAATACGGGCACAATGCCACTTGCCCGCCTAACACCCCGTCGGTTGCGGAATGCGATAGATTTTTCAAGGAGTATTCGCAGGCCGCCGTTCTCCATTTTCCGAAGAAGGTCAAGAAGCCTGAAGACCGGCATGCTTGGTCACGAGGAGTCAACCTGAAGCTATCCAAGCTGGAAAGGGACGTGTTTCTTTCCGGATTTGAAAAAGCCTTTATGCTCTTCATGGACAGCTGCAGTCTTTGTGCGGAATGTTCAGGGGAGCGGGGCAAATGCAAGGTACCGAGAACGGCGAGACCGTCGCCTGAGTCCATGGCCGTCGATGTATACTCTACAGTGAAAAAGCTCGGCTTTCCCATCGAGCCTCTCACCAATTACGGTCAGGCGATGAACCGCTATGCTTTCCTGATGGTCCTATAGCTTCTTAGCCCGAGGCCTTTTTACCCTCTGCGGATTTCGGGTTCTGCACTTCCCGGTCCCCCACTTTTTGCTTGACAACAAGATGGCCGTAAGATACTCATTCGTGCATATCATGCACAAATGAGCACCTCACCTTTTGACCAGAGGTCCATTCCTTGAACACCATCTTGCTTTCCGAACCGATCGAAGAATCCGCGATCAAGATTCTCGAGGGCAAAGCGCAGGTCCTCGTGAGCCCCGACCCTTCGGACGCCACCGTCGGCCGTCTCCTTGAAGAGGCGGATGCCCTCATCCTTCGCACAGCCACTCGAGTGACCAGGCAAATGCTTCAGAAGGCACGGCGCTTGAAAGTCATTTCCCGTACAGGCGGCGGGTTAAACAACGTGGATGTCGAGGCGGCCACGGATCACCGCGTGGTAGTCTGTGGAGTCAAAGGACCGCAGGACCGCTACGTGGCGGAACACGCCGTCATGATGATAGGCGCCCTGGCCAAGCACTTCCCTTATCTGGACGGCCAAACGCGGAAAGGCAATTTCAGGTCGCGCTTCGAGTACCGGCCCATCGGCCTTGCCGGCAAGCGCGTGGGTCTCGTCGGGTTGGGAAGAATCGGCCGAATCGTAGCCGACATATGCGCCAAAGCCCTGGCCATGGAAGTCTGGGCCTATGATCCCTATGTCCAGCCTGACTCCCTCAAGGACAAAACCATTGTCTTCCGCTCCGACCTCTCTGAAGTGATCAAGACAGCCGATTTCCTCTCTCTCCATGTGCCTTCCACCGAAGAAACACGAGGGCTCATGGGAAAAGAGCAGTTTGCCATGATGAAGCCCACCGCATTCCTCATCAACACGTCCCGTGGAGAAATCGTTCAGGAGGCAGCGCTCGTGGATGCGTTGAACCGGAGAGCCATTGCCGGCGCAGGGCTCGACGTGTTCGAGAAAGAGCCTCCTGATGCGCAAAACCCCCTGTTCCGGTTCGAAAACGTGATTCTGACGCCGCACACTGCGGCCCTGACCAAGGACGGTGTTATCCAGCTCGCAGAGGGCGCTGCGGACAATGCCCTTCGCGTTCTGGCCGGGTTGAAACCCACATACAGCCCCAACTGGGAAATCGTTCAGGCGAAGCCGGCCCCCAAGTGAGAGCCTGCCGCCCATTTTATCAATGCATCTTTAACTAAAGGAGGTTCTTGAAATGGCAAAGAAAGCCAAAACAAAATCAAAAATCTGGACGTACGCCATGGAGGAAATGTCCTACCCGGATGTTCAGGCCATCCTGAAGACCACAGACGTGGTTCTTATCCCTATCGGCAGCCAGGAGAAGCATGGGCCCCATGTGCCTCTCGCCACCGATTCCTGGGCCACCATTGAAACCACTATCAGGGCGGCCAAGAAAGCGAAAGTCCCTTACACGCCCCTGATTCCCGTGGGCTATTCCCCTCACCACATGGGAACCGTGAACGACGGCATCGGAACATTAAGTTTCTCCGGCGAAACCCTGCGCAGGATCATCTATGAAATCGGGAAATGCCTCATCTTCCACGGGTTCAACAAGCTGATCTACACCAGCCAACACGCGTCCAACACCAAGGTCACAGACGAGGTCCTTCGCCGCCTGCGCTACGAGACAGGCTGCTTCTGCGCCTGGTACATGACCCCCACCGAGAGAAAGACCCAGGTCATCAACGACCTTCTCGAGGAGAAAATTGCGTGGCACTCGGGTGAAATGGAAACCGCTCAGTGCATGGCCTACGACGACTCCTGCGTCCATATGGAAAGGGCGCAAAAGCACACGGCTCACGCGCCCAAGTGGCTTGGTCCTGCCTTCAACAAGACGGACGGCGTCCCCACCGTGATCTTCCAGGGCACGGAGAACATCTTCATCCCCATGGAGCACCATGAGTACGTTGCGGAAGCCACCATCGGCGACCCCTTTCTCGCGAGCAAACAAAAGGGGGAAAGGATTTTTGAGCGGGCCTCCGACAACCTCGCGGCCTTTGCGAACGAAGTGAAGAAGATCAAGATCACCATCAAAGACAGAAACTATGATTTGAGAGCCTATTAGAAATCCAGACAAGAACTTCTTCGCGAGGTTTGAAGAAGTTCAAAAGCGAACCGCAGAATGTCGAACAGTGAATGAAGAACGCCGAAGGCAAGATAGAAGAAATGACACTTCGTCATTCGAAATTCCCTGGTCGCCTCTGGCGCCGCCGAAGGCGGGTAAACCTTGTTCGACATTCGATATTCATGCATTTCATGCGCTTCACTGGATAGCGGGAACGACCTGAATCGTGATAGGAAAACGGGATGAGGCTTAAAGACAAAGTCGTTTTCGTCACAGGGGCATCCGGGGGCTTAGGCGGGCATTTCTGCAAAGCCTTCATCAAGGAAGGGGCCAAGGTCGTGGTGACCGACATCACGGAAAAGATGGTCTCCGCCGGCCTCGCTGATTTGAATGCTCCCGACTCTGCTCTCGGGGCGGTGGTAGACGTGTGCGAGCGGTCCTCGATCGAGGCGGCCGTGGCGCAAACCGTGAAGCGTTTCGGCCGCCTGGACATCCTCGTGAACGTTGCAGGAGGCGCCCTTCACTCCCCGCACAAGCTCCAGGACATCGACAATGCTTCCTGGGACAAGGTCGTGGACGTGAACCTCAAGGGTACCTTCCTGTGCTGCCAGGTTGCCGTGGAGCAGTTTCGCAAACAGGGAGGAGGCGGCAAGATCGTGAATGTCTCCGCTCTGGCCGGGCGGTGGCTTGGGTCCCTGGCCGGGTGCCACTACACGGCGGCCAAAGCAGGAGTCATCGGTCTCACCCGTCATCTCGCTCATGAACTGGGGCCTGAAGGCATTTATGTCAATGCCATAGCGCCGACCATCACCCTGGCCAGCCAGAGAACCCAGGATCTCTGGGACGCAAGGCCCGAGGAGTATAAAAAGAAGGTCCTTTCCGAGATTCCATTGAGAAGGTTAAGCACTCCTGATGAAGTGGCGGCAGGCGTCATTTTCCTCTGTTCCGACGAGGCCAGCTACCTCACGGGCGTCACTCTGGATATCAATGGGGGAAGATTTTTTAGCTAGCGTGGAGTGATTCTATATGATCTTCAAGAATCGGATGAAGCAGTCCCTGAAAGAGGGAAAGGTCGTTTTCGGACCCATGGTTTCTGAAATCCGGAGCCCGGGCATTGCCCTTCTCTTGGCCCAGGCCGGTTTCGATTTCTTCTTCATCGACATGGAGCACTCCTGTTTCACCATGGAGACCATGAGCGACATGGTTCTTGCTGCCCGGGCCGCGGGCATTCCCGCCATCGTTCGGCCATCGAGCCGCAAGTCCCATGAGTATCTGTCCAGACCTCTCGACATAGGCGCATCAGGGCTTCTCGTTCCTCAGATCCAGAGTCGACAGGACGCGGAAAACGTTGTAGCCTGGTGCCGCTATTTTCCCATGGGCGAGCGGGGCATGGCCCTGGCCAGGCAGCACACCTTTTTCGAGGCCGGAACCACTTCAGAAACCATGAAGCAGCTCAACGAGGAGGTCCTCATCGCCCTTCAGATAGAACATCGGGATGCGGTGGAGAACCTTCCGGATATCCTGTCGGTTCCGGGCATCGATGCCGCCTTTGTAGGTCCGGAGGATCTGGCCGCCAGTTTAGGGAAACCGGGGCAGACCAGCCATCCCGATGTGGAGCAAGCCGTCCGCCGCGTGATCGCCGTGTGCCGGGACAAGGGCATCATCCCCGGCATCCACACAGGATCAGTGGACAAGGCGAAGCACTGGATCGATCAGGGCATGAAGTTCGTCGGCTTTGGGACGGACATCAAGCTCATTCTTCAGGTATGCAAGAGCTCTGTGAAGGAACTGCGTTCCTTGACGGCGTAACCGCTGTTTACGGCCAACCCTTTCTCGAACACTGCGGGCGCGACCTATGCGTGAGATCAGCGATCGGGACATCCTGAAAATCTGTTACCTCTACTACAAAGAGGAACAGACCCAGGAACAAATTTCCACACTCCTGGGTCACAGCCGTTTCAAAATCAGCAGAATCCTGAAAGAGGCCAGGAAAAGAGGCCTGGTTACGGTGACCATCCATGACCCCATGATCCACGTCACGGAAACAGAAATGGAACTGGTCAAGACCTTTGGACTGGATAAGGCGATCGTGGTGAAGGTCAACCGGTACGGCAACCAGTCCGACCTGGATCAGGTCGGACTGGCCGGAGCGCAGTATCTCAGGGAGATCTTGAGCCGGTACCATGTGTTCGGAGTGACCTGGGGTCACACGGTGTACCACGTGGTGAAAGAGCTCGAACCGGTTGAAGCCAGGGATCTCAGCCTGGTGCAGATCGGGGGCGGGCTTGGCACCATCGAAGGCACCGATAACAATGTCCTGACCATGACGCTTGGCCAGAAACTCGGAGCAAAAGCCTATCTCATTCCGGCTCCGGTGATTGTGAGGACCCGGGCTCTCCGAAATACCCTGTTCAAAGAAAAAAAGATCCAGGAAACCCTGGGGCTGGCGAAAAAGGCGGACCTCGTCCTTTTCGGCGTGGGCTTGATCGGCGCCGAAGGCTTGCTCTGGAAATCCGGTTTCCTGAGCAAGAACGATACGGTGAAACTCAGAGACGCCGGAGCCGTGGGTGCGATTTGCGGCCGTTTCTTTGATGCCAACGGGAAGGAATGCTGGCATGAGCTGGATGATCGCACGATCGGGTTGACCCTGGATGAACTCAGAAGGATCAAGCACAAAATCGGTGTAGGCGCCGGGCAGGAAAAGGTGGATGGGATCTTTGGGGCGTTGAAGGGCAAGCTCCTCAATGTTCTTATCACCGATGAGGACACCGCTGCCAGACTCCTGGCCAAATCGCCCTCAGGAAGAGAGTAATAACTTCAGAAACAGGGAGGAGGTGATTCTCAACACAATCGCAAGGTGCTTCACGTTTTACAGTCCTTTTTTTATCAACGCATAGGAGGGATAGCATGATGAAGAAATTGGCATGTTCCGTTGTTATTCTGGCTCTGTGTGTTCTGTTTGCAAACGCGGCCCTCGCTGCGGATGCACAGCCCAAAGTCTTTAAACTCGGTTTCATATCCAGCCTGAGCGGGCCCCTGGCCCACTCTGCGGAAACCCAGAGAAAAGCGGTAGAACTCTTCGTGGAACAGATCAATGCCAAGGGCGGCCTCAACATGCCCTGGGGAAAAGTCAAAGTGGAGATGCTGGTTAAAGACGACGAGATGAAGCTGGACGTGGGCGTGCGTCGGTTCAGAGAGCTCGTGGAAGCAGGATGTCATGCTGTGACCGGAAGCATCTACAACCCCATGTCCGCGGCTCTGAACGAGGAGTGCAAAGTCACCGGCACCGTGTACATGCCCGGTTGCGTTCCTGCACTGGACGCCTTCAAGAAGGGAGCCCCGGCGCCGGCCACCTATTCGGTCGCTTTCACGCCCTGGAGCATCGGCTATCTCCTGGGCGATGCTCTGATCAAAGGGCTGAACAAGAAGACCTTTTTCTGGGAAGGGAGACCCGATTCCTGGGGAACCACCATGCTGGACGGATTGAAAGCCGCCTCCAAGGAATTGGGAGGACAGGTCGTGGGTTCAGAAGAAACTCAGAGAGGAACGCCTGACCATTCGCCGGTAATCAACAAGGCTTTGGCGGCCAAGGCGGATGTGTTCATCACCAATCACTTTGGCGGCGATGCCGTGTCCAACCTGAAACAGGCCTATGACATGGGTCTTCACAATGTGAGCACGCTGGTGAGCGCGTGGACGACCTATGAAGTGGCCATGGGCATTCCTGAAGCCGCGGCGGAAAATCTCTATGCCCTGACCTACTACTATTGGAACGTCGAAGATTTCAGCAAGGACCTCGCTGCCAAAGGGAAAAGCCTCGTCGATGAGCACACGAAAAAGTTCGGGTTCCCGCCCGATGCCTACGCCGTGCTGATTTATGATGCCTGCGACATTCTCTTCCAGGCTATCCAGAAGGCAGGGAGCGTGGACTCCAAGAAGGTCGGCGAACTCCTGGGGAAAGAGACTTGGAGCACGGCCAAAGGCCCGGGCAAATTCAGGGTGGATCACCAGCTGACCGGCGACTATCTCGCTTTGTTTGTAAAAGGCAAGAAAGCCGCTGAGAAGAAGAACCAGTATGATGTGTTCAAGGTCATCGGAGCCTACGGCGGAGACAAAGCCCTGCCTCCGCTTTCGATGCTCGGCTACTAATAGCACCCCCTCCCCTTTCCCCTCCCGCCATGGGAGGGGAAGGAGGGGAAACTCTTAGCGAACGATATTCTTTGTCAAGAGGTTCTTTATGAGCGCCCAACCCGTGTTGGTCACCAAAGGGGTCACGAAACACTTCGGTGATTTCGTCGCCGTCAACAACGTGGATTTTGAATTGATTGAAAATGAAACCCTTGGGAATTATCGGCCCTAACGGTGCCGGCAAAACCACGTTCATCAATCTCCTAACCGGGTTTTACACTCCTGAAGCCGGTCAGGTCTTTTACAAGGGAGAGGACATCACGCACCTCTCTCCGGCAAACAGAGTCAAGACTCGGCATTATGAGAACTTTTCAACTGGTTCATGTTTTCGACAATCTCACGGTGGCGGACAACCTCGGCCTTGCTTACTTCCGGAAAAAGGAGGAACAAGCCCTACTCCTTCCGCATGTTCTACACCTCTCTGAGGCAGCCGGAATTCGCGGACCGGATTCAGGAAACCCTGGACATGATGGAATTGACCTCCATGCGAAACGAGGTGGCGGCCAATCTCTCCCTGGGAAGCAAGAAACGGCTCGAATTGGCCATGTCCTTCATTTCCGATCCCAAGGTAGTGGTTTTTGATGAGCCTTTCTCCGGTCTCGGTGACCAGGAAATCGACGAGGTCATCCAGGTCCTGAAAAAATACACCCACAACAGGACGATTCTCCTCATCGAGCACAAAGTCTCCAAACTCGAGGGTTTTGTAGACCGTCTGGCCGTGATGCACGAGGGACAGATGATCTGCTGCGGAGAATGCCAGGCCACCCTCAATGACCCTGAGGTCAGGCGGTGTTACTGGAAACTGGAATGTTGATTTGAAAAGAGGAAGAGATGACGGCCATGTCAGAAAATAGCAGAGTGCTACAGGTCAAAGACCTCAACGTTTCTTACCAGAAATTGCGTGTGCTTTTCGATGCTTCTATCGAGATCAGCGCTGGAGAGGTCGTCGTGGTGGTCGGTCGAAACGGCGCAGGCAAGACCACTCTTTTCCGGACGATTTCCGGGTTTCTGAAGCAGGACAAGGGAACCATTCTCTTCAAGGGGGAGGAAATCGGTGCTCTGCCCCCTTATGAGGTTGCGCTCAAGGGATTGAAGTACATCCAGCAGGACAAGCATGTTTTTGCGGATCTCACGGTACGCGAAAACCTCGAACTCGGGAGTTACGCCACTAAAGACTACGAGTGGGACCGCGTCCTTGAACACTTCCCGAAGCTGAAGACCCTGATGGATCGAAAAGGCGGCAATCTCAGTGGAGGGGAGCGCCAGATGCTCCTCATGGCCCAGTCCCTGCTCGGAAGACCGGACCTGGTTCTAATGGATGAACCGACCGAGGGCTTAGCCCCCCATGTGATCGATGACCTGAAGGTCGCTTTCAAGAAAATCAGGGAACAGACCACGCTCATGATCATTGAACAGAATCTACCGCTCACGGCCGAAGTCGCGGACCGTGTCTATGCGATGAAGGAAGGGAAGATCGTCGCAGAGATTGTGGATAAGCAAGAGATTAGAGACTTGAAGTTTGAGAAATACTTGTGAACGACCGTTTGGAGGTTTTGAGGACCATGAACAAGCTGCTTGAGTATCTTCGAGGTCCCTTTGTCCTGATTGTTCTCATTGTCGTTGCGCGGTATGTCTTCCCGTCCAAGATGACCTTCTTGGTCGAAATCACAACCTTCTCCATCTACATTGTCGCCAACGACATTCTTTACGGATACATGGGGATGGTTTCCTTTGGGCAGCCCTTTTATCTGGGCGTGGGCGCCTACACCGCTGCGATCTATCTGGCTCACGTCGGGCACGATCCTCTGATTGCCATTGTTCTTGCCATCCTGATGGGACTCGTGACCGGAGCCGTTTTGGGCCCCGCCTACATCCGGCTCCGGGGGGACTACTTCGCCTTAATCAACGCGGCATCTTGCGGCCTGGGGCTCTTTCTGGTGGAGAAGACCTTTCTGGCCTTTACCCGGGGGGATGATGGTCTCTGGTACCGCTCCCGGATGAAGGCGACCCCTTTCCTTGACTTGAGAAAACCCGACGAGTTTTTCTGGTTTGCCATGATCGTTCTTTTCCTCGTCCTGGTCTGGTACACGTGGCTGAATCGCTCTACGCTCGGAGCTTCCTTTCGCGCCATCAAAGTGAACGAGAGCAAGATGAAATTTCTCGGGTACAACACCTTTGTCATCCGGTGGACGGGTTTCACACTCAATTGCATCCTGGCCGCTCTTGCAGGGGCTATGTTCGCGGTCAACTACGGATTCGTGAACCCCAGCATCACGGCCCCGGACCGCGCTGCGGAAGTTCTCGTCGCGACCCTGCTCGGAGGGCCGGGAAGCATTTACGGCCCCTTCTTCGGAACCGTCGCGTTCATCGGTCTTCGGGATGTGGTCAGCAGCTTCGTCTCCCGATGGGAGTTGGCCATGGGGATTCTCACGATTATCGTCTGTTTCAAGTTCCGTGGAGGCGTCTGGGGGACGATCCAAATCCTGGGCAGCAAGATCAAGGGGCTGAAAGGGAAATCCTCCGCTCAAAACGCCTGAAAAACCGCATCAGGGAGTTCTGAACAAAAGAAGGGAATCGAACCATGCTAGAACTGTACATCTCCTCTGTCATTTTGGGGCTTTGCATCAGTGGGATTCTGCTACTGGTCTCTATCGGAATTTCCATTGGCTTCGGATTGATGCGAATCATCAACATGGAGCAGATGGTCTATTACACCTTCGGCGCGTACCTGACCTATGCGCTCGTCGCATGGACCGGGAGCTTCTGGCTGGGGCTTCTGGTCGGTACCCTGGTGGCAGCGGCCGCGGGATTCCTTGTGGAGACCCAGTTGCTGCGCAGGGTTTACGGCAAGGAACTGATGTTCACCATGGTGGTCACCTTCAGCGTCTTCATGATCGGCATCGGCCTCATTCAATACGGCTTCGGCCTGGCGAGCAAACCGGTGGGCCAGCCTTTTGCAGCCAGCATCTCCCTCTTCGGAACGAGCGTTCCGGTTTACCGCCTCGTCGTGATCGTCATCAGTCTTGTGGTTTACGTTCTCATCCAGCTTTTTCTCAACAAAACCATTTTCGGCAAAGCCATCCGCGCCGGCATTGAGAACCCGGATCAGGTACAAGGTCTGGGGATCAACATCCGTCGCATTTTTACCATCACCTTTGTCGTGGCCAGCGGCCTTGCCGGCTTCGGTGGTTGCCTGCATTCGCCACTGGTGGGCGTGAGGCCTTACATGGGATTTGACATGCTTCTCCTGGCCTTTATCACGGTGATTCTGGGCGGGTTGGGCAGTTTGAAAGGAACCCTGATTTCCGCCGCCATTCTCGGGCAGGTGATCTCCGTGGGCGGCACCCTTTACAGCCCCCTTTCGTCAGTGGGACCCTTTATCGTCATGTTCATCGTGATTCTGCTCAAGCCCACAGGGCTTTACGGCATCAAAGGAAAGGCTTTCGGCTTTGAAGAATAGAAGGGGATAAAAGAGATGACTGCACCCTATAAGAAGCTCTCGGACGTGGAATGGGAAGATCATTTCATGACCGACAAAGGCAAGATTCGGTGGATCTACACTAGAGAGAAAGACGACTCCCCCATTACGGTCATGCAGATCCGTCTTGAAAAAGGAGTCACCCTGCCTGATCACGTGCACAGGGACCAGCCGGATCTGATCTATGTGATCCAGGGCAAGGCCACCATGTTCATTGACGGGGTGGGCCTGTTTCCGGTGGAGCCGGGGATGGTGATCCAGGTCCCGCCGAACACCAAGCACGCCATTCGAAACATCGAGGAGGAGCTTCTCATCTACAATGTCTTTGCCCCTGCGATGAAGTACATGAAGGGCGGCAAGTAGCGTTTGACAAGCTATGATGTCATCGTGATCGGTGCCGGCATCGTGGGTACCATGATCGCCCGGGAGCTTTCAAAGCTGGAGGGCCGAGTCGCTCTGATCGAAAAGGAACCGTTCCCATGCTTTGGCGTTTCCAAAGCCGGACTCTCCCAGATCCATCTTCCTGACTTCTGCCCTCCCGGGTCTTTAAAGGGAAAACTCTGCACCGATGCGCCCGCCCGCTTCAAAGCCCTGAGCCGGGAACTGGACGTGACCTATCGCGAGGTCGGTGAACTGTGGCTGGCATTGGAGCCGGGCCATACGGCCAACCTAGAAGCCGCCAGGATGCGAGGGGAATCGCACGGGGCCGCCGGATTTGAAATGATCGGCCCGGATAAGATCCGAGAGCTCGAGCCTCACGTGACTCCCAAAGCGGTTGCCGGCCTCTATGCGCCGGGAGTGGGCGTGGTCTACGTGCCCGAGTGGGGATTCGCCCTGGTGGAGAACGCGATTCAGAACGGGGTCCATGTCCATCTGGAAACGCATGTCCAAGGGATCGCGAGAACGGAAGGCGGGACCTACCGGGTTTCGGCGTCCAACGGGGTATTTGAAACCAAGTATCTCATCAATGCCGCAGGCCTTCATGCGGATGAAATCGGCCGGATGGCGGGAGACACGGACATCCGCCTGGAACTGCGGAAAGGGACCATGGTGATCTTTGACAAATCCGTGTCTCACCTGGCGCAAAACATGATCTACGGCACCTTCAGCGAAACGCACAGCCAGGACATTGCGCCGACGGCTCACGGCAACCTGATTCTGGGCGTTCACTATGTGAAGCCGAAGCACAAGAACGATGGCAAGGTAAGCCGTGAGAGCATCCATGAGACGGTCAAGCTGGGCCAGGAGCTGATTCCTGCTCTCTCCGAGAAAGATGTGATCACGGCCTTCTCAGGGATTCTGCAAAGCAACAGCAGGGCATCTGACGGCGATTTCTTTATCGGGCCATCAGATCGTTCGCCCGGCGTGATCCATGTGCTGGCAGGAGCCCCTGGTCTTACGGCTGCGCCTGGGATTGCCGATCTTGTTATCAAAACGCTATCGGATCTCGGGTGGCGTACCGAGGAGAAAAAGAGATTTCAAAAGAACAGGGCGGGCTGGCTTCGTTTCGAGCCTGCTTCCCTCGATGAAAAGCAAGACCTGTTTTTATCCGATCCCCGGTATGGCCGCATCGTGTGCCGGTGCGAGCAGGTCACAGAGGCTGAAATCCTCGAAGCCATCCGCAGGGGCGCTCACACCATGGACAGCGTGAAGCACCTTACCCGTGCAGGAATGGGCCGCTGCCAGGGCGGGTTCTGCGGAATCCGCGTGCTCAACCATCTGGCCGAGCAGTTGAAAACAAGTCCGACCCAGGTGACCAAAAAGGGCCGCGGGTCTTATCACATTGCAGGGTTCACGAAACAACAGGGGGATTCCGGTCCCATTTCTCATGGTCCAGAAAACTCACATTGATCTGGCGATCATCGGCGCAGGGCCGGCCGGTCTTGCCGCGGCTGTGCAAGCCAAACGCCTCGGGCTCAAGGACCTGGTGGTTTTTGACAGGGACGAAAAGCCGGGAGGGATTCTCCGCCAGTGCATTCACCCGGGCTTTGGCCTTGAAATGTTCAAGGAGGAGCTTACGGGACCGGAATATGCCCATCGCTACCTCAAGATGGCCCAGGCCGAAGGGGTTGACTTCAGCCTCAACACGACGGTGCTGGAGATGGACAAGAACCGGGTCCTCACAGTGGTGAACGAGCAGGCCGGACTCAGGCAATACGAGTGCGGGTCCATCATCCTGGCCATGGGGTGCAGGGAAAGGCCCAGAGGGGCTATCGGCATCCCAGGAACCCGGCCTGCAGGCATCTTCACTGCAGGCCATGCCCAGCGGCTGATCAACATCGAAGGGTACATGCCCGGCAGAAACGTTGTGGTGCTGGGATCAGGCGATATCGGCTTGATCATGGCCCGCCGCCTCACCCTGGAAGGAGCCCAGGTCAAGGCCGTCGCCGAGATCCTTCCCTACCCCAGCGGCCTCGTGCGCAACGTGGTTCAGTGCCTTCACGATTTTGACATTCCCCTCCGTCTCAGTCACACCGTGGCAGAGGTTCACGGGGACCGACGCGTTGAAGGAGTCACCCTGGTCCGGGTCGACGACCGGTGGAATCCTGTGCAAGGCACAGAGCAGCGAATGGACTGCGATACGCTTCTCCTTTCTGTGGGTCTCGTTCCTGAAAACGAACTCTCCAAGGGTGCAGGAGTGGCCATGGATTCGAGAACAGCCGGGGCTTGTGTGAACGACTATTTTGAGACCAGTCTCCAAGGGGTGTTTTCCTGCGGAAACGTGCTTCACGTCAATGACGTGGTGGACAACGTCTCGTCCGAGGGTGAAAGCGCGGCCCACGGTGCTTATCTTCGAGTCAAGGGCCGGATGCCGGATAGGATGTCTATGGTGCCGATTGAAGCAGACGAGACCATCGGGCAGATCGTTCCGCACCATGTTTCGGGTCAGAACGACACCACCCTGCACCTTCGGGTGAAGCGGCCGATGAAAAAGGTGACTCTTCGGGTCGGTGACGGTTTTGAAAAGAAACTTCCTTATGCAAGGCCGAGCGAAATGATCTGGATGACGGTGCCCAAGGAAGTCTTTCGCGCCGCAAGCGGGCCGGTCATGGTTCGTTGTGAGGGAAGGTGACGGATGAAAGAGGCAAAGAATCTGATCTGCATCACCTGCCCCAAGGGTTGTGAAGCCGCGGTTTGGACTGAAGAGGGAGAGATCAAACTCAAGGGAAAAATCTGCAAGAAGGGGAAGAGTTATCTGGAGCAGGAGTTCCGGGAACCCAGGCGAACCCTGGCCACCACTGTTATCACCCGGGACAGCCGGCTGAAGAGGTTCCCTGTCCGCACCTCCGGGCCTATCCCGAAGAATGACCTGTTCAGGGCCATGGAGGTGTTGTCGAGCGTAGAGGTGCGCCCCCCCGTCAAAGCGAGCGACGTGATCGTTCAAGACCTGCTTCGCACGGGGGTCGATGTGATCGCCTGTGACGATCTGTTGGATTGAAGGCAACGCTTGAAAACTGGCTTCTTGCTCTAAGATCTCCTCGCAGGCGCCGAGAGGTTTACAGGGGCATCGATATGTTTTCTGGAGTGACTGGCGGGCGGCCTTCCTCATTTCATGGAGTTACGGAATGGGGGACCCGATGGCCCCGAGCGAAGGCGAGGGGAACAGCGAGGGGGGAGGCGCTGCCCGCTGGTTCGCGAGCCGCAAGGCGAAGCGGGCGGGCATCACCCGTCCGTAACTCCTTGAAATGAGCAGGCCGGGAGACTTGGCCGCCTCTGGCGGCCTTGGAACGAAAGAAAAGATACCAATGCCCCGCTGATCCAAATTTGGTTGCGGGCTGCATCCGAACAAGAAATTCTTATTCCATAAGGAGGTGTTTTAATGGCAACAAAAAGCGTGGTTGAAAAATTGTGGGAGGTGAATCCTGAAGCAGAAATCTGGTGGGATTCGTCCCCCCTTATATTTGATAACTGGCGGACCAAGATGATCCAGCAGGCTTCAGATAAAAAGCAGATGACCGAGTGGATGGATCGCATGTACCACAAGAACAACAAACCCGGGGACAACCTCTTTCGAGGGGTCACCACCAATCCCCCTCTTTCCTACGCCGCCATCAAGGACAACCCCGAGTACTGGGCCAAGTGGGTCGACGACCGGATTAAGAAAGACCGGTGCACAGACTCGGAAGTGGTGTTCTGGGACACGTACAAGGAAATCGTGAAACGGGGGGCGGAGTCCTACCGGCCCATCTTCGAGGGGAGCCGCTACAAGTTCGGTTACATCTCGGGCCAGACGGATCCGCGTGTTCGGGAGGACGTGGACAAGATGTTTAGCCAGGGCGTGGAGCTTCATTCGATTGCACCCAACGTGATGATCAAGATTCCCGGCACGGCAGAGGGCTATGAAGTAATCAAGCGGCTCACGGCCAAAGGGATTCCCACGAACAACACGCTGTCCTTCATCATTCCCCAGTTCAAGGCGTGCATGAAGGCGGTGACGGAGGGGCTCAAGGAGGCCAAGGCCAAGGGGGTGGACCTGACCCGGTGGCGTTCCGTGATCACGGCCATGAGCGCCCGTTTCGGGACCTTGGGGGACTTGCAGAAGGATGCGCAGAAGCGCAACATCACGGTTTCCGAGATGGACGAGCGGTGGGCAGAGATTGCGGTGTTCAAAAAGGCGTGCAAGCTGGTGAAGGAGAACAAGGAGTATCAGGGAAAGATGCTTCTCTGTTCCATGAGGATGAGCCCGATCATCAATGGGGACGTACGTTCCTGGCATGTGGAGAAGGTGGCGGGAGCCGACATCGTATACACCTGTCCTCCTCCTTACATTGAGGGGTTGCTGGTCAAGGGGAGCCATCTGGAGTTCAGCAACCAGATCTGGGAGCCTGTGCCCAAGGACGTGATGGACAAACTCATGAGAATTCCCTACTTCGAGAGAGGGTATGCGGAAGACGGGTACGCGGCGCAGGAGTTCAACAGCCACCCTGCCCTGCTTGCAACGGCCAAGGAGTTCAGCGGAGCGACGCAGAACATGGTGGATTTTGTGGCTAAGAGGGTGGCCGCCTTCTGCGGATAACTCTCACCGCAAAGACGCTGAGGACGCAAAGAAAGACTATATGTATTACTTGTGACTCGTTACTTGTCACTCGTCACTATCTTATTGGAGGTCTGTATGTCTGCAAAAACACTTGATGGGATCTGGGCACCGATCACCACCCCTTTTGTCAATGATGAAGTTTCTTTTGATCAGCTTAAGAAGAACGTTCAAAAATACAGCAAGACGTCTCTGAAAGGCTTTTTCGTGCTGGGAAGCAACGGGGAGAGCAAATGCTGCACGGAGACAGAGAAGTTGCAGATCCTGGAACTCGTTCTCAAGGAGAAGGCGCCGAACCAGGTCATCATGGCCGGCGCAGGCTATGAGTCCACCCGGCAGACCATCGAGTTCTCAAAGAAGGTGGCTGGTATGGGCGCGGATTTCGTGTCCCTGGTCACCCCTTCATATTTCAAGAAGTCCCTGACCGACGACGTTCTGATCGGCTATTACAAGGACGTGGCTGAAGCGGTCCCCGTACCCGTGCTGATCTACAATGCGCCCGGATTCACAGGGATCACGGTCTCGCCCAAAGTCGTGGAAGTCCTTTCCCAGCATCCGAACATTGCCGGCATGAAAGACACCTCTCCGGGCAACATCGCCAACTACCTGGACGTGGCTGCAGAGAAGTTTTCGATCCTCGCCGGCACGATCAATTTCCTGTTTATCGGGCTCACCCTCGGCGCCAAGGGCGGCGTGGTCTCCCTTGCCAATGCCTTCCCCGAGCCCTGCTGCGAGCTCTACCGCAAGTACATCAAGGGGGATGTGGCTGGAGCAAGGAAACTTCACTCCATGCTTTTCCGTCTGAACCAGTCTGTTTCAGGCGCGGGCGGCGTGGCTGCAGTCAAGGGAGCCATGGACTTTGCCGGCTACCACGGCGGCCCTCCCCGTCTCCCGCTGGCGCCCTTGACCGACGCCCAAAAACAGAAGATCCGCGCAGCCGTCGCTGCTGCAGGATTGATATGAAATGATAAAGGCTTGCCCTCTCGTAAGCTATGGACAGGTTTAAGTGGGGAATTGGTGTCTTTTCTGGAGTGACTGGCGGGAGGCCTTCCTCATTTCATGGAGTTATGGAATGGGGGACCCGATGGCCCCGAGCGAATGCGAGGGGAACAGCGAGGGGGGAGGGATTGCCCGCCGATTTGCGAGCCGTCAGGCGAAGCGGGCGGGCATCACCCGTCCGTAACTCCTTGAAATGAGCAGGCCGGGAGACTGGCCGCCACTGGCGGCCTTGGAACGAAAGAAAAGACACCAATGACCCACTTTCAATCAAAGACGCGATAAACCGACGGCCTTGGAAAGGAGCAACATCCCATGAAAGCATGGCTCCTCAAAGCATATAACCAGCCACTGGAACCCATTGAGAGGGACCGGCCCCAGCCAGGGCCGGGACAGGTTCTCCTCAAGGTGAAAGCCTGCGGCCTCTGCTACACGGACATCAAGATCATCAAGGGCGAAATCCCTCCGCCCATTGTCACCCTCCCCCACGTGCTCGGCCATGAGGTAGCAGGAGAAGTGGTGGAGATCGGCCTGGGGGTGAGCGGCATCGGGATAGGAGACCTCGGGGTCGTCTACTCCTATGTCACTTGCCATGATTGCCCGAACTGCCTCACAGGAAGAGAGAACATCTGCCAGAACTTGAGGCGGGTCGGATTTGAGATGGACGGCGGATTCTCTGAATATCTCAGTATTCCGGCTTACAATTTCTGTCCCTTCAGCAAGAGTCTCCAAACTCAGAAAATGGCCATTCTTGCGGATGCGATCGGCACGCCCTATCATGCGATCACACGATTGGCCCAGGTGAAAGCCGGCCAGGATGTGCTGATCGTGGGAGCCGGAGGCCTGGGTCTCCACGCCGTCCAGATTGCCAAGCTCTGCGGGGCCAGGGTCATGGTGGTGGATACGAACCCCGACGCCCTGGCGCTGGCAAAGCACTACGGTGCAGATGAGGTCCTTTCTGCCGAAGGAGCCGGCCAGGCGGTCTCAGAGCTCACTTCCGGCAAGGGCGCAGATGCGGTCATCGAAATCGTGGGAGCCCCTGAAACCTTGAGTTGGTCTCTCCCTTCAACCAAGAGCGGAGGCAAGCTCATCCTGGTGGGCTATGCGCCCGGAAGACCTTTTGCCCTCGACACCATGATGATGCACTATCGGGAGTACGCCGTGATGGGAGCCCGGTTTGTGACAAAGGCAGGTCTCCTGGAACTCATCAAACTGGTCGAACAGGGGAAAATTGAACCCGTCGTGACCAAGACCCTTCCTTTTGACCAGGCCAACGAAGCCCTGGAGGCCCTAAGAAAGAAAACGTACCTGGGAAGGATCGTCCTGACGTTGTGAGGAGATGAACAATGGCACCTGTCCCTCAAATGATGAAAGCGGCCGTGCTGGCAGGCCCCAACCAGTTGGTCGTCCAAGAGGTTCCCACGCCGAAACCCGGGCCCATGGAGGTTCTTCTTAAGGTGGAAGTGTGCGCCTGCTGCAGCACAGACGTGGCTCTCATGGCCAAGCCGTTCCCAGGCCAGCCTCCTTACGGTTCCTTCATCCCGGGTCACGAGTATGCCGGGATCGTGGCCGCGCTTGGGGACACGGTGGATGAATTCAAAGTGGGAGACAGGGTTGCGGTGGAAGCCCACCTGGGCTGTCTGCGGTGCAAGAACTGCAGGGTGGGAAATTACACGGCCTGCCTCAATTACGGCACCCTGAAACACCGCGCCAACGGCATGACCTCCAACGGAGGTTTTGCCCAGTATGTGGTCAACCATATCAATACGGTCCACAAAATCCCGGACCACGTTGAGTTCGATGAAGCGGCGCTGATCACCAACCTTGGCTGCGTGCTCTACGGATTCGAAACCGTAGGCGGGTATGTGGCGGGAGAACACGTGGCCGTCATCGGACCGGGCCCCCTGGGGCTGATTTCTTCGCAGGTGGCCAAGGTCTTCGGGGCGGAGCGGGTTTACCTGATCGGCACAAGGGCCTCACGGCTCAGCAAGGGTACGGAAACGGGCGCCGACCGGGTGATCAATGTCAACGAAGAAGACCCCCTGGCTGTGGTCATGAAAGAAACAGGGGGGATCGGCGCGGATCTGGTCATCGAGTCATCCGGCGCAAAAGATGCGCCCATGATGTCCATCAAAATGGCAAAACCCATGGGCAAGATTTTGCTGCTCGGATTCCCTCACGAACCTGTGCTGGTGGATCTGGAAGACCTCCTCATGAAGAATAAATCCATTCATGCCGTGCGGGGTGAAGGATGGTCCAATGTGGCGAGGGCAGTGTCCCTGCTGGGATCGCGCAAAGTGAGCTTGAAACCTTACGTGACCCACTCCTTCCCGCTGAAGGAAGTCACCACCGCCTTCAAGACCTTTGTGGAGCGTATCGGCGGAGCGGTGAAGGTGATTGTGAAGCCGAATGAATAGCCAGTGACAAGTCACAAGTGACGAGTGACAAGTTGTCTGTAAGCTGGAAATCCACCTTATCATCATCCCTTGCGCTCTTTTTTTTCTCGTCACTTGTCACTCGTTACTCGTCACTGCCCTTTTGAGGTCCTTGCTATGGAAAACACCGTGCTCTTGATCGCGACCTTTGACACCAAAGGCGAAGAAGCGCTCTATTTGAAGAAATGCATCGAAGCGCAAGGGGTCCGCGTTCTGGTCATGGATGCGGGAATCCTCGGCTCCTCTCACACCGACGACTGCATCCTGAGGGAGGATGTGGCCCGTCGAGGAGGAATGGCTCTCGAAGACGCCGTATCAACAAAAGACAAGAGGCTCTGCACGGAAGTGATGTGCAGGGGATGCGAGGTCATCACCAGGGAACTCTATGATGAAGGAAGGATCCAGGGCGTCATCGGGATCGGAGGCGCCCAGGGAACGGAGATCGCCTGTGCCGCCATGAGGGCCCTTCCTACCGGGGTTCCCCGGCTCATGGCCTCAACCGTGGCCAACGGTCCTCACCAGTTCGGGTTTTACATGGGCACCAAAGACCTCACCATCATGCACACGGTTTCGGATATGCAGGGATTGAACTTCCTCACCAAGCGAATCCTGGAGAACTCGGCCGGCGCCATCTGCGGCATGGTGAAGAGTTTGCGGCCCGATGCCATGAGGCCCCAGGGGATACCCATAGCCATGTCCATGCTGGGCACGACGACACCCGGGGCCTTGAGGGCAAAAGGGATTCTGGAGAGTCACGGGTTCGAGGTGGTTGCCTTTCATCAGAACGGCACAGGCGGCATTGCCATGGAAGACATGATCCGGGAGGGGGTCTTCAGGGGCGTGCTCGACCTCAATCTTCACGAAATCGGCGATCGCTACGTGAGAGGACTCCACGGCGCCATCCGCGCTGACAGGCTCACCGCTGCCGGCGACATGGGCCTGCCCCAGGTGGTGGCCCCGGGAAGCGGCAACTACACGGTTCAGGGATCACCCGAATCCCTTTCAGAGGACATGAAGGGGCGCAAACACTTCAACTACAATCCTCATCTCACCCTGGTCCGGCTTCTCCCCGCTGAGTTGAAGGAAGTGGGAAAAGAGATCGCGGAGAAACTGAACCGTGCAAAAGGTCCGGTGAAGGTGTTCATTCCCCTCAAGGGGTTTTCGTTTCCGGACAGAGAAGGTCACCCTCACTGGGAGCCTGAAGGAAACCAAGCTCTCGTTGACGCAATAAAAAGGCACCTCCGTCCAGGCATCCCGGTCATTGAACTGGACGCGCACATCAATGACCCGGACTTCATCGACCCGGTGGTTAACGAATTCATATCCATGATGGCCTCGCGTTCTTAGAATAGGAAAGGTCATCTTTCGGAGGCATGCCCATGATGGAGAGAATTTCCACGGTGGCGGGCGTCCCAAAGCCTCAGGCCTCCTACTCCACGTGCACCCGGTTCGGAGATCTGATCTTCGTGGCCGGGCAAGTGGGTGTGGAACCGGAGACAGGCCTAATCCCTTCCTCCTTTGCAGACCAGTTGAAGCTCGTCCTTGACCATATCAGGAACATCCTCGAGTCCGCCGGAAGTTCAATGGACCAGGTCCTCAAAATGACCGTGTTTCTGAAAGACCGGGCCTATCGCACCGAATATGACGAGATCTTCAGGACCTATTTCAGAGGGGGATTCCCGGCACGTTCAACCATCGTGGCTGACCTGATGAGAGAGGAATTCCTTGTGGAAATCGAGGCGATCGCCGCCGCGCCGCGATAAACGAACGATGGGAAAGAGGAAGAAATATCCCAAGCGGTATCGAGTCAGCCTGGACAGCAATACGTGCATCGGATGTCTGGCGTGCACGAGGTGCAAGCTTTTTGAAGTCCGAGAGGACATGCGGGCCCACGCGGCATTCACAGAGGTCACCGACTTGGCCTGCTGCAAAGAGGTGGCAAAGGCCTGTCCTGTCGGTGCCATTGTCATCAACCCCATTTCTAATCCAGAGAGGAGGTAGACCATGGAAATCAAAACCGTGCCCGTGCCGGTCGCCGGGAAAACGGCCCAGGGACTGATGGTCTCATGGGACGGAGGGCAGTTCGTCATGATCATCGCTGAGAAGGGCGTCGTTTCCTGCGGAGTCGTGGACAAAGTCGTGATGGAGCGCTTTGACGCAGCCGTTGCCATTGCCAGAGGGACGCCTGAAAAACCCCTTCGAACCGTGGAGGATCTGCTGGGAGCCAAGATTGCAGATGTGACGCAAAAAGCGTCCTCCGCCTTCGGCGTCGAAGTCGGTATGAAGGGAGAGGACGCCTTGAGAAAGCTCTGTTTGTGAGGCGTAAGGGCAACAGGGTATTCGTGAATCCATTGATTTAGAAGGAGTATACTTATGGAAAAGCTGGTGATTACCGTAACCGTTGACTCTTCTATGTCCTATCCCGGCAACCTCCTTTGCCCCCCACCTGAGATGAAAAACATTCCCAGGATTGTCGAGGAGTACGTTCGCAGCGTGAACGCCGGGGCATCCATCTGTCATATCCACGGGGTTCATAAACTCGAAGACAAGATTGCGGAGGACGGCAAGAAGCTCTCTCACGTGAATTTTGAGGGATGGAAGGCCATGCATGAAGGGATCCGATCGAAAGTGGATTGTATCATGCAGTACGGGATTGCCTCGGCCCGTTTTGAAGAGAAATCCAAGCTGATGGACCAAGGTCCGGATTTGATGTCGATCTGCTTTACGGCTCACGACGAGCATTTTCAGCCGGACCCGAGCTATCCGCCCATGGAGCTTTATGCAGTGCATCCGAGAGAAGAACTCACCCTGTACTGCAAGGAAATGAAACGAAAAGGCGTTAAAGTGGAGGTGGAATCATTTACGACCGGGGCCTTTTGGAACATCGAGTATGTGCGAAGTCTGCCTGGAGGCCTGCTGCCGGACCCCGTTTACACCACCCTTTTCATGGGCTGGCCGGGGGGCGCCCACACGCCTCCGGATATGGAGTCGATGGTGAATTTTGTCCATCATCTCCCGCGGAATTGCGTATGGAACCTCAGCAATATGGACCCGAAGACGCATTGGATGAATCTATCCTGGGCGATTTGCCTTGGCGGTCATGTACGGGTCGGGTGGGAAGACAACCCGTATATCGACGGGAAGCTTGCAGATTCGAACGCGAGGTTGGTGGAAAAGATCGTCCGGATTTCTCGCGAGTTGGGCCGCGACATCGCTACGCCGGAAGAGGCGCGACGCATCATCGGTTTGCCGCTCAAGAAATGACTCCGAGGGTAGACTCGTCCCTTCAGAGCGGAGCGAGAAAAAGGATTTGAATCCTCTTGGGTGGGGTCGAGCCCTTGAAAAATGGAGCCGGGGTGCGTTCAGCCGCTTTTTGAGAATACCCGAGCTGACGTGACAACGGTGTGGAAGGAGGAGGTTCGATTTCTCGGGGACGCCGACTCTCTTTCACGAAAAACGTTTGCGTCGATGAGCCGTTTGCGATATAAGGCTCTTCATATGAGCAGAGCGCGCACATTTGTGCAACAGGCGACCGCAGACCAATGATGGCATACCGCTGAATGACGACGGAGGGACGGCTGCGGACCCCAGTCATAGAGCGAATCCCAGACGACCGTTGACACCCGGTTCTGAGACATATCCTTAGAGCATAAGGGCCTTTATTTGCAAAAGAGTTTTTTCGGCGAAGGTGGGAGTCTATTTCTAAACCGGAAACTTTACACAGGAAGGAGGCAATTATGAAAAGGGCGTTGTTGGTAGGATTGATGGTTCTGGCGTTCATCGTTTCTTTCGCATCCACGGGCTTGGCCCAAAAGAAAGTTCTCATCGCTGCAAGCCTGGCCAATCAGATCAATCAGGCCTGGATCAACATGGGTAAGGGCATCAAGGATGAGTGCCAGAAAATGGGGTATGATTTGATCGTGGTCGACGCGGAAGACAAACCTGCAAAACAGATTTCCGACACGGAAGACGCTCTGGCCAAGAAGCCTGACGTGCTGCTCCTGAACGGCGTGGATTCAAGTGCCGCCCAGCTGGCGGACATGGCCCAGAAGAGAGGAATCCCCTGCATCTTCCTTGGCCGTAACTACGGGAATGCCACCTGCTTCATCGGCGCGGACAACTACACCACGGGCGTGATGTTCACCGAATACCATGCCAAGCTCGCCGGCGGCAAAGAGTGGAAACTCATCGCCATCACGGGCACCCCCGGTGCCGCTTCTTCGGTTGACCGCGAAAAAGGCTTTGACGCCACTCTCCCCAAATTTCCCAACCTCAAGGTTCTCGCTCGGCAAGCCGGCTATTATCGCCGCGACAAAACCCTGCCCGTTGCCGAAGACCTGCTTCAGCGCCATGCCGATGTCCAGGGAATCATCGGCTGGAATGACGAAGTGGCGATGGGAGCCCTGGCTGCCGTGAAGTCCCAGAATCGCAAAGGGATCGCGATTACGGGCGGCGACGGCAACAGAGACACCTGCGAAGCCATTCTGAAGGGCGAAGTCAATGCGAGCCTGATGTATGATCTGAAAGGTATCGGCCACCTTGGGGTTCAAACAGCGGCAAAGCTTCTGAAAAAGGAACAGGTCGACAAGATCATTTACGTACCCCAGATCTGGCTGACCAAGGACAATGTTGAACAGTACCTCAAAGCGATGCAATAGCCTGAATCCTCCTTTAGAAGGAACGCCGGTTCACCCGGGGAAAGGCCTGCAGGAATTGAACTCCCGCTCCCATCTTGAGCTGAATCACATCAGCAAGGCCTTCCCCGGTGTTCAGGCTCTCAATGACGTCTCCTTCGACGTTCATGGAGGAGAGGTCCACGCGTTGATCGGAGAAAACGGAGCGGGGAAGTCGACGCTCCTGAAGATCCTGAGCGGGGCTCACCAGGCCGATTCCGGCACCATTGTCATCAATGGCGGGGAAACGTTCATTCAAGACCCCAGAGCCGCCCGGCAAAAAGGGATCGCCATCATTTACCAGGAATTGACCCTTGTGCCGTATCTCAGCGCCGCGCACAACCTCTACCTCGGAAGGGAGAGGCAGTTCGGCCGCGGCATCCTTCCCATAGAACGGATGAATGCCATGGCCCGCGAGGAACTTGAAAAAATCGGGATTCATCTTGATCCGGCGGTGCCCGTGGCAGAACTCGGTGTTGCCGAGCAGCAGATGGTGGAGATTGCCCGGGCCCTTTGCGAGAACGCCCAATTTCTCCTCATGGACGAACCGACCGCTTCTCTCACCGATCGGGAGATCGAAATTCTCTTCGAGAAAATCCTCGCTCTGAAAAAAGCAGGAGTGGCCATCGTCTACATCTCCCACCGGCTCGAAGAGATCCATCGCATTGCCGACCGTGTCACGGTCCTCCGGGACGGCGCCGTGGTTCACACAGGGCCTGTCTCTGAAGTGACCATGAGCGAGCTGATCAGCAAGATGGTGGGCCGTCCGATCTCCAGCCACTTTCCGCCCCGCACGCCGGCCAAAGGCGCGGAGATATTGAGAGTGGAGCCCGCCGCCGGCGCAAGCCGAAGCCGGGCGGTCACTGCCCACAAGGGGGAAGTGGTCGGCCTCGCCGGCTTGGTGGGCTCGGGCCGCACCGAATGGGCCTGGCGAGTGATTGGCGCAGCCCCCTCCACAGGAGAGCATGTCTTTGTCGACGGCAAGCCCGTGCACATCAACTCCCCTTCAAAGGCCAGGGAACTGGGGATCGGGATGGTTCCGGAAAACCGAAAAGATCACGGACTGGTCCTCATGCGCACGGTCCGGGAGAACGTTTCCATGACCATCCTGGACCGGCTGATCAACTGGTGCGGCTTTATCAACATGGCCGGACAGAACCAGTCGTGCCATTACTATGTCAACCGCCTCGGGATTCGCTGCTCCAGCGATTTGGTGGAATGCACCACCCTGAGCGGTGGCAATCAGCAGAAAGTCGTGCTGGCCAAGTGGCTGGTGCGGGACTGCCCCGTCATCATTCTCGATGAACCCACCCGGGGAATCGATGTGGGCACCAAGTTTGACATGTACAATCTCATCAACGAGTTGAGCCAGGCAGGAAAAGGGATCGTTCTGATCTCCTCCGATCTGCCCGAGCTGATCTCCATGAGCGATCGGATTTACGTCATGTACAACGGGGACTTTGTCGCCGAGCTTGACTCCAGAAAAACCTCACAAGAAGAAGTGATGCATTTCGCCTTTGGGTATTTCAACAGGACTTCATCATGAACTTGACCTACACTTTCGTCACCCGCCTCCTGTCGCGCTACGGCTCCATTGTCATGCTGGCTGTGCTGGTGGTTCTCATGTCTTTTACTTCAAAGGAATTCCTGACCGTCCACAATCTGACGAACGTGGTGCGCCAGGTGTCCATTTTCGCCATTATCGGCACAGGAATGACCTTTGTGATCATCACCGCGGGAATCGACCTTTCGGTGGGCTCCCTTCTAGCGCTCACGAGCTGTGTCGCCATGACCGTCATCGACTCAGCCCCCGGGATGGACTACGTGGGGATCCTTGCAGGGTTGGTCATTGGTGCTCTTGCCGGCGCAGCCAACGGGGTGGTCATCGCCCGTTTCAGGGTCCCTCCCTTCATCGCAACCCTTGCCGGGCTCACCGTGTTCAGAGGCCTTTCGCTTGTGGTCACCGGCGGCCTTCCTATCATCAAGCTGGAGGGGAGCTTTCGATTCATCGGTTCCGGCATGATCTGGGGAATCCCCGTGCCGGTGATCATCATGCTCTTCGTGGTCGTGGTCATGCAGATCGTTCTGAGCCGGACCGCGTTCGGCGCCTATGTCTACGCGGTCGGGGGCAACGAGGAGGCGGCCAGGCTCTCGGGAATCAAGGTCGGATGGGTCAAGTTCTGGAGTTATGTTCTTTGCGGATTTCTTGCCGGATTGTCGGGCATGATCCTCATGGCCCGTCTTTCTTCGGCCCAGCCCGCCGTGGGAGAGGGTTTTGAGCTGGATGCGATCGCTGCGGTGGTCCTCGGAGGAACCAGCCTCATGGGTGGCCGCGGCGCGGTGTGGAGCACGCTCATCGGAGCTCTGGTCATCGGAATCTTGAACAACGGCATGAACCTCATGGGGGTTCACACCCACTATCAATTGGTCGCCAAAGGGTTTTTGATTGTCCTTGCCGTGCTCCTTGACGATTACCTCAAAAAAAGGAGATAAGTTTCAGCTCGCAACTTCCTGGCGGCATGCGAGCTGAAAGTCCGAAATCCGAAGCACGAAGCACGAAACAAGATTAAATGACGAAAATTCAAATGACCAAAACCGGGGGCCATTGATTTTTTGTTTCCAACATTGGAGCTTTTGTGCTTTGAAATTGTTTCGAGTTTCGAATTTCGAGATTCGGATTTGAATGCACCCAAAGAACGGTGTTGCGATCACTCTATCAGAAGTGTCAAAGGAGGAGGAAACGATGGGTGGAAAAGCTCAAATCTGGTTGGTCATCGCCACAGGCGTGGCGCTGGTTTTAGGCGCCTCAGTTCCGTGCCTCGCCGCAGGAGGGCACACTCAGGTGGGCTTTGGCCTCGCCCCCACCCCCGTGGAAATCGCGGTCTACAGCAAGGACGACAAGCCTATCACCGATGCGAACGTGGTCATCAATTCGCCGGGCTTCTTCGAAACCACGTACAGAACGGACAAGAATGGAGTCTTCACGGCCATGGTTCCTTGCCATACCAAGGAGGCCAAGTCCCTCACTCACGAAGTGACCGTGAGCCACGACAAATACAAACAAGTGAAGGGCACCTTTGTCACGGAAGAAGGAAAATGTGACCAGAAACAGAAGGTCACCTTCAAGCTGGAGCCCAAGTAGTTTTTCGCCTTCTGGAACACGCCCCTGCGAGCCGCTTAGCGAGCGCCATTATGGAGAAGATCTCTAGTGACGTGCTGGTCATCGGCAACGGCGCCGCCGGTCTTCGGGCCGCCATCGCTTCCAGGGAGGCCGGTGCAGATGTTCTGGTCATCAGCAAGTCACCGCCCGGGCTCGGCACCTGCACCCTTCTCAGCGGGGGAGGGCTTGGAGCGGCCCTCGGAGGCCTTTCCCGGGAGGAGCACCTCTCCAGGACCCTGGAATCCGGTCGCGGAATCAACCAGCTTGATCTCCTCGAAACCTTTGTCGAAGAAGCTCCTCTCCGAATCCGGGAGCTGGTCGACTGGGGAATGAAGACCAGTTTCTCCTCGGGCATGGCCATGGCCCAGGGCGAGCCTCCGGCCGTGGGCCGGGAGATTATCCGAACACTTCTGGACCGAGCCCGGTCCGTGGGGGTCCGTTTTCTGAGCCCCCTTGTGGCGTGCGGCCTTGTGGCTGATGCCTCCTCGGGTGTGGGGATCCTCGCCTATCACTCAGGCAAAGGCCTGTGGATGGGGTTCGAATCCAAGGCTCTCGTTCTGGCCAGCGGCGGAGGCGGAGCCCTCTACCTGCGGCACGACAACCCTCAGCGGATAACCGGAGACGGTTATGCTCTGGCTCTGAACGCTGGAGCGACGCTCAAGGACATGGAGTTCGTCCAGTTCTATTCCCTGGCCGCTGCCGAACCGGGCCGGCCCGCGGTTCTCATCATGCCGGGAGTTGCCGATCAGGGACGTCTTGTCAATGACCTCGGGGAGAACCTTCTCGAAAAATATCAGATCCACGAGAGGCCTGCTGCATCGAGAGCTCGCGATCGGCTCGCCCAGGCCCTGTTCCGCGAAATCCATGAGCTGGGGCAAAAGGTCTACCTCGACCTGACGAGAGCCCCGGTCCAAGGCCTTTCCCGCGATTACTTGAACTCCGCCAACTGGAACTATGTGGACCGGATTTTCCCCGCCCGGGAGCGACCCCTGCAGGTCGCTCCGGCGGCTCACTTCATGATGGGCGGCATCTCCATCACTCCTGAATGCAGCACAGGCGTCGCAGGTCTGTTTGCAGCCGGAGAGGTCGTGGGTGGGCTGCACGGCGCCAATCGGCTCGGCGGCAACGCGCTGAGCGAGTGCATTGTCTTCGGCGCCAGGGCGGGCAAGTCCGCCGCCTCATGGGCCGCTGAGAAAAGGGATTCTTTGGAGAGAAAACTCCTTGGCAGGCTGGAGGCCCTGATTCCTGCTTTTTCGCCGACTTCGCGGTCCCTTTCTCCTGCTCGGGAGTTCAAACAGAGGCTGCGGCAAATCCTTTGGGAATGCGGGGGCATCTTTCGTGAAAAAGCCGGCCTCGTTGAAGGCCTGCGGGGCTTGGACCGGCTGGAGGAAGAGGTGAAGACTTTTCAGCCGGGACCTTCTCCCCTCGAAGTGTCCCGAATTCTGGATCTTCGCCAGGGGCTTCTGACCGGCAGGGTGATCTTAGAGGCAGCGCTGCGCAGAGAGGAGACGCGAGGCGCCCACTCCAGAACCGACTTTCCAAACCAGGATGAGAAGTGGAAAGGGTCGCAGGTCGCTTCCCTTACTGAAGAGGGAAATCTTCGCTGGTCCTTCCTCCCCGCGTCCTAAATCACACGACTTCAGGGACCCTATTGCGGATGATTTTCAGGAACTCGAAGTTCCACCCGCCCGGAGCCCGGAAAAACGCCACCATGCGTTCCCCGAACTGCGCAGTAATGTGGGCCACCTGCCCGATCATCCTGGCTCCCGCCTTTTTTGCGATCTCCACGTCCTGCTCGAAATTCGTGCTCACATAAACGAGATGGCAGATCCCGTAAGGAATGACTTCCCCCAGGGCGTCCTCGTACACGGCCTTGTCCAGAACATGGATGTACTTGTCCGCCATCCTGACCAGAGGGAGCCGGAACTTTTCTCCGCCTGATTCGATCGTCTCATCCAGGACAACGGCATTGCCCAGGTCGCGGTGGAATTTGAGTTCCCTGTCAATGTCCGGCACCTTGGTCCCGCAAGTCCACACGCCCTTGAGCCGGCTCTTGTACTTGGGGACGTCTGGGACAAAGTCCTGAATCATTTTGAAGATCTCGAAATTCCATCCGCCGGGCGCCCGGATAAAGGTCAACTTGCGCTCCCCAAAACCTGCCTTGATTTGCACGGGCTCGATCAGTCGCTTGCCACCGGCGGCAATGGCTCTCGCCACATCCTTCTCGAAGTCGTCGCTCACGTAGACCAGATGGGCAGGCCCGACGGGCAAAGGCCTATCCAGTCCCTTCTCGTACACCGTCTCCTCCATGAGGTGAAGGAAGCGGTCCCCCATCTTGACGAGAGGGAGCCGGAACCGGCCCTCCTCTGTTTCAATGAGTTCATCCAGAACCACCTCATTGCCCAGCCGGCGGTGAAACTCCAGTTCCTGGTCCAGATGAGCGACCTTCATGCCGATGGTCCAAAGTCGGGTCAACATAGTTCTGCCTCCTTTCCAGCCCCTCACTCGTTGAAAGTCAGAACGATTCGTCCGAGATTCTTTCCCTGCCGCATCAACGCGTGCGCTTCCTCCACTTGTTCAATCTCAAAAAAGTCGGTCACCACAGGAACCCAGGTGTCCGATCCGCCCAGACGAATCGATTCCGCCGTGTCGTCTCTTCCCCCTGAGCGTGTGCCGAGGATTTCGAGTTCCTGGACAGCCGTTTTCCTGGGGTCCAGGGCATAGCGATCCTGAGTGTACCCCAGGATCACCAGCCTCCCGCCATGGCAAAGGCTTTCCATCCCCGTCTTCATGGTTTCGGCGTCCCCGACCCCGTCGATGACGCATTGCACTCCCAGGCCGTCGGTCAGGTCCCTGACTGCAGCAGGAAGGGCAGTCCGCCTGGAATCCAAAGCCGCATCCGCCCCTAAACGAAGGGCCCGCTCCTGTTTCTCCGATGAACGGACCACGCTGATCACCTTGGCGCCATAAGCCTTGCACACTTGAATCGCAGCAGCGGAGCAGCCTCCCACACTGATCACCATCACCGTCTCTCCCGGAGAAACCCGGCCCCTCCGAACAGCGTGCACCGCTGTGACCACCGCATCGGCAATGACGGCGCCCTCTGAAAAAGAGATCTTTTCCGGAAGATGAAACAGCTGACGCTCGCGCACCTTGAAGAACTCGCCGTACCCTCCGGGATATTTAAGCACTCCCAGGATGCCCTCCAAATGGAGGCACTGCGTTTCCCGATTCGTGCGGCAATAGAAGCAATTCCCGCAGGTGAAAAAAATGTTCGGCACCACCCGGTCGCCGGGCTTGAACCTTGTGACGCTCCCTCCAACCTCAACCACGACGCCCGCGGGCTCATGGCCCATGATAAAGGGAAGCTGGGGGGTGTAACCCCATCCGTCGCGGATGTGCAGATCCGTGCCGCAGATGCCGCAGGCCTTTGTCCGGATGGTCACTTCATCGGGTCCGGCTTTGGGAGCCGGGACATTATCCATACGAAGGGCTTCGCCTATCTTGTGCAGAACCGCCGCTTTCATCGTCCCTCCTTTTCCGGACTGGTCATGGCTTTCCAAGAATCTGCCATCCGTCCTCTCCTCGATTCAACGACCTGGTAGGACCCCTCCCCTTTCTTCGTGATCCGCGATGGAGGCACGCCGATCTGTCGAGCCAGATGGTTCAGGACGCTGATCCCGCAGAACCCGCCCTGGCATCGTCCCATGCCGGCTCTTGTGAGGTGCTTCACCGCATCCATGGTGTCTGCGCCTCGAGCAATGGCCTCTCGGATTTCAGCTTCCGTCACTTTCTCGCACCGGCAGACCATGTGCCCATACCGGGAATCCGATGCAATCAGCTCCCGCCTTTGCTCCAGAGAGGAGGTTTCGAATCGCACCCAGGCGTTTCGCTTTTCCTGAAAATCTTTTTTCTCTTCCAGGCGCAGCCCCGCGTCACCGAGCATCCTGACGATCAGTTCTGCAATGGCCGGCGCAGCCGTGAGACCTGGCGAACCGATGGCCGCATGAATGACCCCCGGACAATGCTCTGAGTGAGCGATATAGAAATCGCCCGGAGCGGATGCTTTAGTATTGTCCGAACGGATGCCGGCAAAGGCGGTGATCATATCTTTATCCGAAATAGCAGGAACAAGGCCTCTGGCCATTTGAACCACTTCTTTGAGGCTCTCCGCCGTGACTCTTGTGTCCGTCTTGTCTTCAGGCTTGGTGAAAATGCCGAGACCGATCAGAAGATTGCCGTGGGCCGTTGGCGTGATGAGCTGGCTATGATCCTTCCCAAAGGTGCCGTAAATCATGTTGCGGCAGAGATGGGATGCGGATTTGTCGAGAATCGCCATGGTGCCTTTGGTCAGGACGAGGCGGATGCCCTCGTCCCCCACCATCCGCGCAATGTCGTCCACGAAAAGACCGGCGGCATTGACGATGAATCTGGTTCGGTAGGATCTCTCCGGGGTTGTGACGAGGAAACCAAATTCCCCGCTTATCCGGATCCCTGTCACAGAGGCATTGAGATGGAGACTCAAACCGTTCTGCACGGCGTTTTCCGTGAGCGCAAAGGTCCACTCAGGAGCATAGATCCCGCCGACGCCCTTCCCGTAAAGCGCTCCTATGGCTTTGGCGTTCACATGGGGCTCGAGATCCCTGAGCTTCTCCGGTCCGATCACTTGGTGCCCAGCGGAAAGACCGTCCTTCTCGGCCCCGATCCGGAAAGCCTCCAGCTTTTCCAGCTGGCCCTGATCAAAGGCGACGAAGATTTCTTCTACTTCCCGGAAAACCAGGTCGAGTTCGCCGGCGAGCTTTCGGTACCGCTCTGCGGCCTTGTACGCTAACTTGCGCCGCATAGGGCCGGTAGGAAACATGAGGGGGGAATGGAGCATGGAAACGTTGGCCTTGGAAACGCCGAATCCTGTTGCGGGCTCCTTCTCCAGCAGGGCGAAGCGGCCCTTGAAGCGGCTCAGCTCTCGCGCAATCATGGAACCCACAATTCCTGCTCCGATGACAATCACATCAAAGGAGCTCTCGGGCGCACCGATTGCGGGCGAGGTCCCGGTGCCCGCGGTATCGGGCAACGACGGAAGAGTGTTGACTTTGTCCTGCTTCATGAGTAAAAAGAGAGTCTTGCACAAGTGAGCGATTCTTGCACATCTGTATCAAGTTTCTATTCCTTGCGGCCCCCCCTGTCAAGGGAAGACTGGCCGGGAGACTTGGCCGCCCCTGGCGGCCTTGGAACGCATGAAAGGGCTGGAGCTTTTTCTGTAGTGACTCTGGCGGGAGGGGATAAAGGGGAGGGGGAAACAGCGGGGATTCTTGGGCGGCAGTAAGAGCAACTTCCTAAGGAGAAAGCATTTAACCTATGAAAATCATCTGTGACAGTCTTTACAACGGTGCCCTTGCGGCAAGAGGGGTGGCGGTGATCATCGATGTGTTTCGCGCCTTCACCTGCGCCCCCCTTCTCTTCTCCATGGGTGTCGGGAAGCTTTTCCTGATTGCCACCCCTGAACAGGCTTTTGCCTTGAAAGAAACGGACAAGGATCTCATCCTGGTAGGAGAGGTCAGCGGCATTCCCATCAAGGGGTTTGACTTTGGAAACTCGCCCAGCGAGATTCTGAAGAAAGACCCTTCGTTTTTCAAAGGACGGACCGTTCTCCAGAGGACGAGCTCCGGCGTCCAGGGCGCTCTTCTGGCGCTCAACGTGGCCGATGAAGTCCTGCTGGGAAGTTACGCCCTAGCCGGCGCCACGGCCAAATACCTTCTCTCCAAGAAACCGGAGATCGTGAGCCTCGTGGCCATGGGCTGGGAGGCCAAGGAGATAGCGCCGGAAGACGAGTGGTGTGTCCGCTATCTCTCTCACCTCCTGGGCAATGGGTCCTACGACCACAACGAAGCGCTTCGTGAGATTGTGTTTCATAAGACCGCCCAGCGTTTCCTCCGGGGCAAAGAAGATTATTTTCCGGCCGAAGATCCTCTGATCTGCCTTCAGCGCGACGTGTATGACTTTGTGCTGAAAGCAGTGAAGCACGCTGATCGGGTAGAGGTTCGCAAACTGCGTGTTTAATCACCCATGATCAGCAGGCTGCTGCTTTTCAAGGGAGGACGTTGGAGATGTCTCAAGATCTGAAAACCGTCGTGGTCATGGGCACCATGGACACCAAAGGCCGTGAGCTGGCCTACCTTGCGCAAAGCGTGAGGCAGGCAGGCTGCCGGGCGCTTCTCATGGACGTGGGCGCTCACAATGCAAGCGAAGTGACTGCCGACATTCCCGTGGATCAGGTTGCGGCAGCGGCAGCAGAGGATATTGCCGCCATTCGAGCCCTGCCCCGCGGCGAGGCGGTCGAGAAGATCAGTCTGGCTGCAGCAACCTATCTCAAGCAGATGATCGATGCGGGACAAGTGCACGGCGTCATCGGTGTGGGAGGATCGGGAGGAACGACCATCTGCGCAGCGGCCATGCGAGGTCTTCCTTACGGGATTCCAAAACTCATCGTGACGACCCTCGCCTCAGGAAACACTCGCTGGCACATAGACATCTCCGACATCGTTCTGATTCCCTCTCTCCTGGACATCGGCGGCCTCAATCCCATGCTGGAGATGGTGCTGAACAATGCAGCTCATGGCATCGTCGGCATGGTCAAGGGATATCGTCCCTATGTAGCCTCCGGGAAAAAGGTCGTCTCCATCACGATGTACGGCACCACAACCCCGGGCGTCAGCCGCGCGAGACAAGTTCTTGAAGAAGCCGGTTACGAGGCATGGGTTTTTCATGCTTCAGGGGTGGGCGGCAGAACCATGGAGAAACTCATGTCCATGGGCCGCATCCATGGAGTCATGGACATGACCCTCGCTGAAATCGGCGCCCATCTCGTGGGCGGTCTTCACGATGCAGGGCCCCACCGATTGGAGATGGCAGCCCGGCTCGGTTTGCCCATGGTCATTGTGCCTGGCGCAGCGGACACCGTTGTGTTGCCCCCCAGGGATCAGGTCCCGGAGAAGTTCAAGAACCGGCGCCTAAATGTCCACAACCCCACGATGACCACCATGCGGACCACGCCGGAGGAAAACGTGGAGATTGCGAATTTTATTGCGGACAAACTCAATCAGGCAAAAGGGCCGGCCTGCGTCATTCTTCCCCTGGGCGGGCTCTCCAGCATCGACCGGCCGGGGAAGATTTTCTATGACCCTGAAGCCAACGCGGCTCTTTTCAACACCCTGAAAAAGAAGCTGAGTCCTAAGATCGAACTCATTGAAGACGAGCATCATCTCGACGATCCGGAATTCGCCATACGCGTCGGCAAGAACATGATAAGGCTCATAATGCAGAAATACTCCTAGAAATACCCCTGCCCCTCTTTACCAAAGAGGGGTAACCCCTCCCTTTTTAAAGGGAGGCCGGGAGGGATTTGGATATGCGTTACCGACACAGACAGGTGCAGGTATCTTTTCCCCTAGAATATCTTCAAGGAGGTTGTGATGAAACAGTACACACGTAAGGAAGTCATCAAAAGACTCAAGCGCAAGCTAGCCAAAGGTTCTGCCATTGTGGCGGCAGGGGCCGGCACCGGGATTTCAGCACGGTTCGAAGAAGAGGGAGGCGCTGACCTCATCCTCGTTTTCAACTCAGGGCTTTACCGCATGCACGGCCTCGGTTCCCTTTCGGGCTGGATGGCATACGGGAATGCGAACGACGTCTCCCTGGAGCTTGGTGAAAAACACATTCTTCCCATTGTGAAAGAGGCTCCGGTCATCTGCTCGATCAATGGAACTGACCCCACAAAAGTCATGGAAGTTTTTCTCTGGAAGATCGGGGAAGCGGGCTTTTCCGGGATCAACAACTTCCCGACCGTCGGCATGATCGACGGGACTTTCAGGGCCGCTCTTGAGGAAACCGGCATGAGCTATGACAAGGAAGTTGAGATGATCGCTCTGGCCCATGAGATGGGCTTCTTCACCACAGCCTATGTCTTCAATGCTGAAGAGGCGCGCAAGATGACCAAAGCAGGTTGCGACTGCATCCTGGCCCACATGGGTCTCACCATCGGCGGAGCCATTGGGGCAAAGGCGACTATGAGCCTTAAAGAAGCCGCAGAGCAAACCGCCAAGATTGCCAAGGCCGCTCAATCGGTTAACCCTGACGTCTTCGTGCTCTGCCACGGAGGGCCGATCTCCTCGCCCTCGGACGTGAATGCCATTCTCAAACACGCTCCCATTCACGGTTTCGTCGGCGCCTCCAGCATGGAGCGCATTCCTGTTGAAAAAGGGATCCGCGAGACCACGGCCAAGTTCGCTTCTCTCAAGATCCAGAAGTCGCTTATCAAAAGAAAAAAGTAAAAACCCCCACCCCGCCGCTGGCGGCGGGGTGGGTCATTGCCTCAGGCCTACCTTGGACAGTTTCCCGGATACAACTCTGCGCCGCCTCGTTGGTGCCCGGGCGATTTGACATTTGCTCCCCCGGACGGCTTGTGATAAATTCCGGTTTACTCCTGCTCCTTTCGCTCAGATCAGCTCCGGGTATCGTCCCAGGCTATCTGATGTAAAGGAGCTTTTTTGTCAAATAGCCTTCGCAAGCTTTTCCATCCAGTAGGGCGCAGCCGCTGATATAGCTCAGGAGTGACCATTTTGTTGAAGGGAACCCTCGGCGTTTCAATATGCTTTCTACTTGCCGGTATGCTTTTTCTCGGGGCAGGGTTACCTGCCTGTGTCACCGCCCCCAAAGCTCCGGAAACTGCGGAGGTCTCGGTTTCATTCGTGTTCATCGGGAATCACGAGTCCGTATGTTTGAGCGCCGATTTTAATGGGTGGTCTTCGGAATCCCACTGTTTGCAGCAAAAAGGGGGCGAGTGGTCGATTCAACTCCTTCTTCCTCCGGGGAGGTACCGCTACGGGTTCGTTATTGATAAAAGGGACTGGGCCTGCGATCCTGAAGCTCTCATCCAGGAGGAGGATGGGTTTGGAAAGAGAAATTCGGTGCTTTTGATTGAACCCGGTGTGACCAAAAGGCTACCTGGGTCGTAAACCTTAATGGAGGGGTGTCGTAAACTCGGTACGCAGTTCAATGGAAAGAAGATAACTCATGGCTTCTGGCGAAGAAACCCTTGTGCATGAAATTCTCTCCGGCGATGTCAATTCGTATGCGCTGCTCGTGAAACGTTACCAGAAGCCTATCTACAACCTGATGCTGCGAATGACAGGTTCGGAGCAGGATGCCGTTGACCTTACCCAGGAAGCGTTTGTGAAGGCCTATGAAAAGCTGGAGAAGTTCAACCCCTCTGCCCCGTTTTTCCCATGGCTTTACACCATGGGCTTGAATCTGGCCAGGGATTTCCTTCGAAGAGCCAGGAGGTCCCCAATCGACTCCTATGAATCCGAAAACAGCTTTTCTGTTGAGATCGATCAGGATGACAGGCTTGCGGATCAGATTGACGGCCAAGACGTGATGGAGGGGCTTCAGGCACTGCCTGTTGAATACCGGGAAGCTCTGCTTTTGAGGTTTCATGAGGGGCTATCCGTGAGCGAAGTCGCAGGCGCTCTTGCGCTCTCGCTCAGTGCAGCAAAAATGAGGATTCACCGGGGCTTGTTAAAGCTCCGGCAGTTACTTGAAAAACAGTGAACTCTGGATAGGATTTGAACATGAAAAAGACCCCCGTGAACATTGAAAGAGATCTTAGTCGTATTTCGAGGCTGATCGCGGACATCCGGTACGCAGAACCGCCGGAGTCCCTGACTGAAAAGGTCCTGGCCAACCTCAAGCCAAAAAAGCTGGCATTATGGGAACGGCTCTTGCGGAGGTTGAGGACCCCTGTGTCCGTGACCCCTTTGAAGCTTTTGCCTGCAGGTGTGTCAGTCCTCGCCGTTTTCGCTTTAGCCGTGACGCTTTTCTGGCCAAGTCCCGGCGAAAGAATTGCCACGGAGAGGATCAACGAAGTCACTGAACAGGGGCTCAATACGGTCATGTTGTTTCTGGACAGGCCCGATGCAACGGCTGTCGAAGTGATCGGTTCCTTTAACAACTGGTCCCAGGAAGGGGTCAGAATGGTTTGGGACAAGGACCGCGGGCTTTGGGTGGGTGTCTTGCAGCTTAAGCGGGGAAGCTATGAATACGCCTTCCGGGTAAACCAAAAGGAAATTGTGGCGGATCCCAAGGCCATCCTGCTTCGGGATGACGGTTTTGGTCATCAAAACTCTATACTCATCATTGGGAACGGCAATGGCAATGAAACAAGGATATAAGAACATGGGTTGGCGGTCCCTGCTTTTCTGTATCTTCCTCCTGGTTGCGGGCCTGTCTGCTGGGGACGCCCGATGTGAAGAGGACTTCAAGGTCGCGGTTCAGGCGGCCAGAACAAACGGGGTCTCTGAGGAACTCATCAGCCGAATCCTGGTCGTTGGATATCACTATAGCCTGGAGTCGAAAGACCTGGTTGGCTTCCTCGTGGTCGCGACAGAGGCTGAAAAGCGTAAGCTTCCGGTAGAACCTCTTGTCGACAAGATGGAGGAAGGTCTGGCAAAAAGGGTTGAAACGCATCGCATCCAGCAAGTCCTTCGCCACGATTTGGTCCAGTATGGTTTTGTCCGGGATGTGCTGCAAAGAACCGTTTTTGAAAAAGGGTATCAGCCGGAAATGGCGAAGAGCGGAGTCGTGGTGAAGCTTGCGAGAACCTTATCCATGGGTATCGCTCAGAGCGAGATGCAGGGTTTGTTGCAGGATGCCCCTAAAGTTTCCATAGGCGAGATTGTTGAGGCTGTTGAATTTACGGCAGCCCTCAAGCAGGCCGGGGAGGAGTTTCCGGAGGCAAAAGAAATTACCTTGGTCGGACTTCAGAATGGATTTTTCACAAGAACAGCATGGAACCTGCCTCTCATGGTCTCTGCAGCCAAGACGAATAACTTGCCGGATGATCAAATCAAGGCCGCTGCTCTGGAGGTGGTGAAGGGAAACAAAACCGTTCTGGAAGCGCACACCGGTCTTGGACTTGATCCGAAAAGCCTCAGCCGGGGGCAGATCCTTTCTGCGCCGTCACCCGGTGGCGGAAAGGGAGGCAACACCGGCAAAGGCCAGACAGGCGCACCAGGGATGGGAGGCCAAGGGTCGGCCGGGTCGGGAACTGGCGGTGGCTCTGGTGCTGGAAGCGGGCCGGGCGGAGGTGGCGGTGCGGGCGGGCCAGGCGGCGGATCGGGAGGTGGTGGCGGCGGTGGATCCGGAGGTGGCGGCGGCGGTGGATCAGGCCGTTAACAAAAAGGTGTGACGAATGGCGAACCTCCTTCGTATATGAATTAGAAAATCAAACGAAGGAGGTCAGGTTACATGAAAAGATTCAAAATGGTATCGGCTCTTGTGTTGGCAGTTTTCATCGGTTCCGCAGTCCTAGCCTATGCCGGTCCTGGACCGGGCGCTGGACCGGGACCCGGAGCTGGAGCAGGTCCCGGTGCGGGTCTCGGTCCCGGAGCTGGAGCAGGTCCCGGTGCCGGGCCTGGCGCAGGGGCTGGAGCAGGTTCAGGTGATGGAGCAGGCAGCCCAGGCATGGGTCCTGGACCAGGGGCAGGTCCTGTTCAGGGAGGCTCTGGGCCTGGTGGCGCGCATGGACCGAATGGCTACGGACCTGGTGACGGAACAGGCAACGCTGGTATTGGTCCGGCAGACGGTAAAGGCTATGGCCCGGGCGATGGCACGGGTCAGAGCGGATTTGGGCCGGGCACCAGCAGCAAATAACTCAACTCCGCCCAGTCTCTTGTAGGATTCCCCCACCCCAAGCATCTCCCTCCCTGTGGGGTGACAGAAGGGTGAGGGGACATCCGCACAAAGATATAAAGACCGTTTACAACAATCTCTGGGCAGGCTCACTGAATCACCTCGAATCATTCGAGTCAAAGTTGGACGGGCAATGATTTAAGGGAAAGCCGTAACCTCTTGTCCGGGAAATATCTGACTCCAAATTAAAATGTTTTGAAAAGGGCTGGATAAGGCGCTTCGTGCAAAGCAGCATGAAGCGCCTTTTCTTAGAACCGTGACGGTAGAGCCAGGTCATGATATACTCCGGAAAACCCGTTTTGAAGGTAAAGGACGTGCTGAGATTGTGCTCCCTGATACCTTGCACCGATAAAATTCTGCGGCTGTTCCTTGTTTCTATCGTGCTGACGCTGGCATTATGGGGCGTCGCGCTTTCGGCGTTCGGCCAAAAACCAGAAACACAGCAAGTCATGAAAAGCAGCCCGGAATTCGCTTTTCCGGGAATCCCGGCTCACCACAGTCACATGAGGCTTCTGCTGGAAAATGCCTTCCAGTACTTGGACCCGGCTCACGAAATCGTGGACCCTGTTTCCGGATATCCGGCGGAGGGCTGGAACCAGGAAGCTAAGAAGGGGCTTTTCCTTCGCTCCTTCACACAGCTTACGGCCATAGGCACATGGATTGAACTGCTGTCCAACATTGTCGCTCGCTATGCGAACAACCCCTATCTTTCAAGAGAATCGGCGCTGAGCAGCCTCTCTCTGGCTGTAAAGAACCTGCGGGAAGATCAGAGGAACCCATCCCTTGCGGCCAAGGGGCTGCTGGTCAATTTCCTGGGTCTGGAAGGAGGGAAAAGAACCGGCCCTCTCCTGGAGTCGATTGAAAGGAGAAAATTCCTCGACGCCTTCGGCGATCACACGGGCCACGCGGTCTGGCGAGCCTTGGTGCAAAAGGGCTGGATCCTGGAAGAAGACAACGGCAGAAAGGGGCGAATTCGCCGAACCGAAAAATATGGCGCAGCGTTCTTTGACGGGGTCCTTGCTCCCTATGCGCATGACCCCATCAAATCCAGAATCATGGGGCTCCTTGATCAACGGGTTGTCACGATCATATTCGGCGACAACGTCAATCTCACCTCCTCTCTCGCCAAGTCGGTCGGTGCGCTCCTGCGGCCCGAGATCCGGAATGATCCGAAGGTCGCGTCCCTGAGGGAGGAGATGGAGCGCTTCATCGAGCTTCAAAAAGAGGGCTATTCCCATCTTTTCGACCCCATGACCGGCACCTTTTTCTTCGGCTGGGATGCTACGGCGGATCGTTTTGTCGGCTGGGACGACGGCCGGGGAAACTGGATCACCGGGCAGATGAATTGCTTCATCAACGAGTTCCGCGGGCCATGGATGTTCGCCGTCCTGCGATACGGGCTCCCGGAAGCATCGATTCGGAACGCAGGGTTCAAGATCAAGCCCTACCGGTATGCGGACGGAGGTGACACCTGTGCGCTTGCCGCCTGGGAGGGATCGGCGTTCCAATTGCTCGGGCTTTCCCTTTTCATGCAGGAGCTCAGGAATCCGGGCTGGAGAAGAAATCTTGAAACCCTTGTGGACACAGAGCTCGATTTTTCAGCGAAGAGAAGGCTGCCGGGGTTTTTGTCCGAGGCTTACAGCGGCAACGGAACCGAGTACACCGGGCTTATCGGGATTTCCGACCTAGCCGTCACCGATAAACCCCTCATCACCCATGCCCCATCCCTTTACACCCTCGGCGCCGCCTACACGATAGCTCCCGAGAAAATAGAAAGATTTCTGGAGGAGCATTGGCCGATGATCTCAAAGCTGTTCACCCCTCACGGCCCATGGGAAGGCTGGAACACATCCAGGAATGAGATTATTCCCTACCAGACAACCGTTCACACTCTGTCCCTGATTCTTGGGGGAATCGGCTCGGCGCACGAAAACATGCATCGGTATCTCGAAAACAGGAACCTGTGGGGTGCGCTTGAGAAGCTCTACGAACCCGGGGACAGGGTAAACCTCCTGACTGCCGGGAACCGGTTCGTTGCACCGGGGGATCGGACCATCAGCCTCTCAAACGGGAGGCTTGTTCTCCGATACCATTCACAGGGCAACGTGACGGAAGCCCGGATTTCTTTCAAGAGGGCCAAGGACGATCCCCTCCCGCCTCTAACCATTCCCATAGAAATATTCACCCGTTTCAAACACACGAAAGGGAAGGAAGAAAAGATAGAGGTCGCTCTTCCTGCAACGCCTGCTCTGAGAGGAATCAAGGAAGTTTCTCTCTCCTTCGCAAATCCGCTACCGGCAAGCCTCTCCATCACCGCCTTTGAATTCATACCTTTTGAATTCGCCCTAAACCCGGAGAGGTGAGCAAGCCTTCAACATGCCTCTCTCACTCGCCATGAGTTCATTCGCCTTCGCCAGGATACTCTGCAGCTTGCTACAGAGAGGATCGGTCTTCGCCAAAGGGTTCAGCCCGATGAAATGGCGAGGCGAGCTTCGGCGTAATTCCGCTCAAGACACTCCGTGCCGCTTCGCGGGACTGGGGGGAGCTTCATGATTCGCATGCATGATCGACAGATGATGTCAATCCTAACCCTTATCTATCCTGCTCCACCTACCCGTCTTTTCGGAGAAAAAATCATGCTTGTCGCGGACTAGGCTTATCCTTGACACACGAAGTCGAATTCCCTATAGAATTGAGGTAGCGGATGTGCCGCACTCCCCACGCATTTGACGAGTCTCGAGATTTTCCAGGAGAAGAGCCATGAAGAGAGCTTTTGCCGTTATCGCCATTGTGATCGTTGTCATCGCAGTTGGAGTGTACTTGTGGCTGCGCGCCGGACTGCCGAGTTACACCAAAAGCATAACCGCTGAAGGTCTTACAGCCCCCGTCACGATCGAGCGAAACCGTTTCGCCGTGCCCACCATCACAGCGAAAAACCGCCAGGACCTCTTCTTCGCCTGGGGCTATGTCAACGCGCAGGATCGGCTATTTCAGATGGAGTTTACCCGCCGGGTGGGACAAGGGCGTATTTCAGAGTTCGCGGGGGAGGATTCGCTCAGCAAAGATCTTTTTCTCAGAGCCGTGGGCTTCGCAGAGCATGCCAAGAAATCCGTGGACAGACTGGACCCCCAGGTTAAGCCCGTCTACCAGCGGTACATTGACGGGATTAACTATTATCTGGACACAGAAGGCCCGAACCTTTACATGCGGCTCTTGGGAATGAAGAAGGAGAAGTGGGAAATCGCCGACTCCGTGCTCATCGCCATGATGCTTAACTGGAGCCTGTCCTATAACATGCAGCACGAAATTCTGTACCACCGCATGATAGGAAAAATAGGCCAGGAAAACGCCGCAAAACTCATCAATTTTATTCCCCCCGGCACCTCCACCATCATTGATGACCGGGTTTCTGAAGCGGGCGGGGATAACGCGCTTGCCGCGCTCGTCAAGGATCTGGACCCGCTGCTGGGCTGCCGCTCCGCGTCAAACGGCTGGACCATCGGTCCGAAGAAGACGGCCCACGGCGGCGCCATCCTGTGCAGCGACATGCAGGTGCATCAGTCGAAACTGCCCAATGACTTTTACATCCTTCGGGTAAAGAGCGGCGACTTTGACGTAACCGGCGCCCAGGTGGCGGGACTCCCTTTCATCGCTTCCGGTTACAACCGACACATCGCCTGGGGCCTCACCAACCACGGGGCCGACATGGTGGACCTTTTCAAGGAGTCCGTAGACTGGAAAAAGAAGACCTATCGTCACAAGGGGGAAGACTATCCCCTGGGGGAGAAAAAGGTTGTACTGCATGTTAAAGGGAAAGACCCGGTGGAAAAAACCTTATTTTACTGCGGTCGCAAGCCGCTGCTCAACGAGGTGTTCAAGGACATGGGCTTTGATATGAGCCTGGACTGGGTCGGCTTCGACGGCACGGACATCCAAGGGTTTTTCCTGCTGAACCAGGCCCGCACCTACGATGATTACCTCTCATCGGTCCGGCACATTCACATGTCGCCCCAGAACCTGGTCTATGCCGACGACCAAGGAAACATCGCCTACACGGTGATCGGCTCCTTGCCTCTTCGTGAGCGCGGGACCGGGAATCTCGTGACAGACGGTTCCCTTGTTCTGGAAAACTGGAAAGGCCACATCCCCGATGACCGTTACCCTTTGCTGAAAAACCCGGAAAGAGGCTTCATCGCCTCCGCCAACAGCAAGAATGCCGAGAACTACCCCTTTGAATTGAACAGCGCCTATGCGCCGGGCTACCGTTATGAGAACATCGCTGTGATGTTGCGGGACAAAAGCAACATCGACGTGGAATACTGCAAGAAAATGCAGACCGATACCCACACCGTGCTGGCCAAGAAGTTGCAGGCCTTCATTAAAAAACAAGTGAAGGTAGATGAGAAAGATGACAAAGAGAAAAAAGCCTACGATACCTTACTGACTTGGGACGGGAATAACCGGAAAGATTCCGCCGGCGCCTCCCTTTACAACACCTTCTACGTGCGCTTCGCCTTCCAGACTCTGGTGGATGAATTGGGTCCTGATCTTGCCGCGGAGTATATTGCTGAGCGCTACATCAGCATGGAGACGATTCTGGATATGGCTGAAAAGGGGAGTCTATTCTTCGACGATGTACGCACACCTGAAAAGGAAACCCTGTCGGATATCGCCTCACGGGCTTTCAAGGAAACCTGTGAACTTCTTAATAAGGCCTCAGGAACCAGCGACCCTTTGAAATGGGCATGGGGCGACCTGCACAAAATCCGTTTCGACCACGTCCTCGGTACATCGGCCCTGTTGCGACCCCTTGTGAACTACGGCCCCCTGCCCTTTGAGGGGGACGGCGAGACCAACAACCGGGCCCGGTTCAATGAGGTGGCGCCTCCCTATATCGCAGATCTCGCATCCGCGCCTCGCATCATCGTTAAGTTCGATCCTCAGCCCAAGGGGTTCATGATGCTCATCACCGGCGTGAACGAGCATTTCATGAGCAGGCACAACACGGACATGACCGCTGCATGGCTGAGGCACGAATACTTTGCGGTGGATGAAGAGCCGGTGAAGTACCGCATGAGCATAACGCCGGCCGGAAAACCGGTAAAATAGAAAGACCCGGCTCGCAGGTTGCGAGTTTCAATCCACCGTTAGACCGTCAGAAACGAAAAACCCCCGCAACACACGGGGGTTTTTGTTATCGTCTCTACGCCGGAATAGACGAATGTCAATGATATCCAGTCGGGCAGAACGGGGTTGACCTCCCGTCTGCGTAGCAAGCGAAATTGTAACTGTCCTCCCTATGACTGCCAACCCAGTCGGACCACTCGTCCGGCCAAATCTCCACTCTCGGCCGGGTCAATTCCTCTTCGAATCTGTCTCCCTGAGTCATGGAGAGGTATTCACGCAGTGTCATTTCTCTTTCGGCATTCATCACAGCACCTCCTCTCTCAGTGCATCGTCTTCACTTGACCCTAAGCTAACTATGCCCTGCCCCATTGTCAACGACACCCGGATGCGGGACGCCCTTAAATAATTCAATTTCTTTTGCTCACCCTCCTTGGACGATGTCATCCAGCAGGCGCTCGCGGTTATCCTGGGTCAAGAATGAATCCCTCGCCTCCCAGAGGAATGGCGGCAAGCAGCTTGTGTGACAGAATCCTCATGTGACAGAATCCTCATTGATTATGCCTGCAACAGAGAGTATCCTCTGAAAAAGATGGCTCTTGTCTCAAAGGGACGCCGGAATGAAGGAGATGATCTTATGCCGCAGGCAAAGGCGAATAAAATCAGTATTGAATATGAAACCTTCGGCGACCCTTCCTCGCCGCCCATCCTTCTCATCATCGGGCTCAGCGCCCAGTTGATATACTGGGACGAGGAATTTTGCAGGCAACTTGCCCAGTCGGGTCTGTATGTGATTCGGTTCGACAACCGGGACGCAGGGCTTTCAACAAAGTTCGACGAGGCCGGCCTTCCAGACATGTCGGATATTATCCTGAAGCTGATGAGCGGACAGAAGGTCACCCCGCCTTACACGATCGAGGACATGGCCGCTGATGCGGTCGGCCTGCTCGATGCTCTGAGAATTGAGAAGGCCCATATATGCGGCATGTCCATGGGAGGGATGATCGCGCAGAGCCTTGCCATCCACTATCCCCAGCGCGTGCTGAGCCGGACCTCCATCTACAGCACCACAGGCAACCCTCATCTTCCCCAGCCTAAACCTGAGGTGATGGGGCTCCTGCTCACCCCTCCCCCTCGGGAGCGCGAGCCCTTCATCCAGTTCGAGACGGATCTATTCCGGGCGCTTACGGGGCCTCGCTTCGGGTTCGACGAGAAGTGGGTGCGGGATACCATGGGAAAAGCCTACGACCGCGCTTACTACCCCCAGGGAACCGGCAGGCAACTGGTCGCCGTTATGACCCAGAGCAACAGGAAAGGCTCATTGCAGAACCTGAGGGTGCCTATCCTTATCATTCACGGTGACGCTGATCCCCTAGTCTCCGCGGAGGCAGGCAGGGAAACAGCCGAGGCCGTGCCAGGGGCTGAGCTGAAAATCATCGAAGGCATGGGCCACGACCTGCCCCATGGGGAGGCCTGGGCTCAGATCGCAAAGGACATTATCGCTCACACGACAAAGGCCTGCGGTTGACTTCAGCAGGCTACTTTTGACTGACCCATTCACGATGCTTTTCAACCGGCAGCGGGTACATGTCGCAGCTACCCCTTACAGATAAGAGAGAAAGACCCAATACACCGCCGTGTTTATTGCTGTAAGAGGTACCCCAACCTTTGCAAATTCTAAAAAGGTGATGCTTTCCCCGGAGTTCTCCTTTTCCGCATGCTGGATGATGATGATATTGCTCGCAGCGCCAAGAATGAACAGGTTGCCGGCTATCGTGCTTCCTGCGGCGAGGGCCATGAACTGATTCACTCCAGGGTCGGCGGAGATCAAAAGCGGCAGAAAAAGCGCAACCATGGGAACATTTGAAATGAGCTGACTCACCGCAACACCCACAATCAGGATGATTCCGATGCTTGTGATGTCAAGGCTAGAGCGGGACATGAGACCTTGGAAGAAGCCGGTGTTCCAGACGCTCTCCATGAGGACAAACATGGCGGCGAAAAAAAGAAGCGTAAACCAGTCTATCCTCCTGAGAATATGAAACCGTTTTTTCTTCCAGAAAAACCTGTAGATCAATATCGGCGCGCACCCGAGCAGCGCAATAAAGGTGAGCTTGAAGTCCACATTCACCTTCAGGAGGGTCAACGCCACTTTCAAGAGAATCAGGCCGGCTATCAGAATGAGCGATATTCTTGCAACCTTCGCAAGCCTCTTATGCTGGATGTGCTCACCGTCTGTTTCCAGCTTTCTTGCAGTGAATTCCTTCTTGTAGAAAACCCTAAGGAGCAGATAGGCAACAAATACATTGATCACCGTCGGAATCAGCAGGTATGCAGAAAAGGTTACAAAAGGGTTTTTTATGTTCCCCTTCATAGCCACGAGAAGGTTCTGCGGGTTTCCAATCGGGCTCATCACGCTTCCAATCGTTATGGCAAAGGCAAGGCAGAGCAGAAGAAGCTTTGTGGAAATGTGGTTCCTTTTCGAAAGAAGCAGCATGATCGGAGTTCCTATGATGGCGATGGTGTCGTTCATGAGAACCGCTGAGCCAAGCCCCATGCTGAACAGGATGGCCAGAACCAGTTTGTCGACGGATTTCACTCTTCCGAAAAGCCTGTGACAGAGGTGGGTCAGGTAGCCGGAATCTTCAGTGGCCTGCCCTACAATAAACATCCCCAAGAGAAAAAAGATCACGTCGAAGTTGATCGAATGGAGCGCATCGACCGGTGTGATCTGGCCCGTGAGAAGAACAGCGACGGCTCCGCCAAGCATCACCTGCCATATCTGCAGCTTGACTTTTCCAATGTCCCTGAGGGCAATCAGCAGGAATACAATTCCTAGAACGATAATGGGTATGATCATACGTCCATCTGGGCTAATACGAACGTAATAAATCATATGACATCACCCCCTCCCTCACCCTCCCCCCTTGAGGGGGAGGGAAGGGTCGGGGTAAAAGGACTTAATTCGTTCCTATTAGTCGGTTGCTTGTAAAGACGATCGGTCCTGCGGTCAGCCTGCGTTACCGACTGATAAGGAACTCCCCTCTTCAGCTGCTGACTATCCGGTTTGCTGCCTTATGTGTCAAGGGAAAAGCCGGTCAGGAAATGGATTACACAATGGGGACCCATTTTTGGGAGCCTGGGCAGAGGTGAGGGAGTTTTCCTCGTTGACCTAAGCTATGGAATCGCTTTAGGATGAGGAGGAAAAATCGCAGTCGGTTCAGAAGAGTTTGGGAAATCGATTTGAAACGCACGGCCCCTATCTTTTACGGTTGGTACCTTGTCTTAACATGCATCATCGGCATGGTTCTCATTTATGGGATCCGGCATTCCTTTTCCGTTTTCTTCACCCCCATTCTGTCGGAGTTTGGCCGGGGCCGCGGAAACGTGGCCATGATGCTTTCGCTGAACATCCTGATCTACGGGTTCATGGCTCCTGTGGCCGGATTCTTTTCCAATCGCTGGCGGCCCAGGGTCACCATGCCTGTGGGAGTCCTGGTTCTCGCCCTGGCCACAGCAGGGTGTGCCTTCGCTTCGGAATTGCGTCATTTCTATATCTTATTTGGAATCCTGATGCCCCTGGGAACCGCTTTCTGCGGCTGGCCGATTTACGCTCCCTCTTTGATGAATTGGTTTTACAAGAAAAGGGGATTGGTTTTAGGCTTCGCGCAGATGGGCGGAGGGTTGAGTATGGCCTACGCCATGTTTGTGGGATTCGCCATTGAAAAAGTAGGCTGGCGGGTTTCCTTCCTGATCCTGGCCGGAACATTGATCGCACTCTTTCTCCCTTTGGTCTTTCTCTTCTTTTACTCTCACCCTCGAGATAAAGGATCGCTACCTTATGGATCGGATGCGCCTGCAATCGGTGCCCGAGCCCCTAAAAAGGAAGGCGACAATGGAGAGAAAACTGTCGACGAAAGAACGCTTTCCCAGATATTTAGATCTTCGCAGCTTTGGCTTTTAATCCTGTCCTATGCGCTGAGCTGGGGTCTCGCACTCTATATGATCCTGGCGCATCAAGTTCGTTTCCTTCAAGACGCAGGCTTCAGCAGTATGTACAGTTCTTCAATGTTAGCTCTTTTCGGCATCATGGCGAGCATAGGGCAGGCAACTGGCTTCCTTTCGGATTGGATCGGCCGAGAGAAAGCGATGACCGTAGCAACGAGTGCTTCGTTAATCGGGATTACGGCCCTTCTTCTTGTTCGGGACACCTCTCAGCCCTGGCTGCTCTATGTTTTTTCCGTTTGCTGCGGATATGGAGCAGGGTTGGTGACTCCTACAATTTTTGCAGCCTCGGCAGATATTTTTAATGGCCGTCATTTCGGCACAGTTGGAGGACTCTTGCTTGGAGGCATGGGGGTCGGCAGTATCCTGGGTCCTTGGTTCGGGGGTTTCTTGCATGACCTCTGGGGCTCCTATACTATTGCTTTTATCCTCTGCATGACGAGCCTGATAGCGTCCTGCCTTCTTTTGTGGGCCGCAGCTCCCCGGAGAGTTTCTCACGATGCCCTGGCGCGCCCTCGCTTTCCTTGACACACCGACGCCGATTCCGTATAGTCCACGCTACCCAAACGACATTTTGTCGAGGAGAGAACGATGTTCGATGAGATCAGTGAAATAAGAAAAACCCGCAAGAAGTACAATCAAGCGATGTTTCGCAGCGGAATCGGCACGTTTCGTAAGTTTGAAGATCTCGAAGCCGATGCCTTGAAAGACGGTGCCTTGTCTCGGAAATACAAAGAGCTCGTTGCCCTGGGAATCAGCATCACGCAAAAGTGTTATGGCTGAATCGAATTCCACGTCAGCAGTGCTGCTGACCTTGGAGCCAGCCGGGAAGAAATCCTGGAGACCGCCGCTGTTGCCCTGGCCCTGAACGGCGGACCGGCCGAATGGCCTATCCGGTTCATTTTCAAGGTGCTCGAAGAATTGGACTCTTCGAAGCGATAGGCGGTCGACCGTCGTCACAAGCCCGGACAGTCAAAGCATTTTAGGATGGCTCCAGTGTAGGCACCTGGCTCGCACCCTATTCGAAAGGTTTTAGCAAATGGAACAGTCCGCACGACCGCACGTGATTCGTGCGACCCACATCATCAAGTCAAATGCTCCAATGATCGTCGTCCCCTCTCTGATTATAGGAGCATCGTATTTGTCTTTTCTCTTCCCTGAGCGCCTCAGCGGCATGCTGACTTTGGGTTCTGTTTTTGCCACTCTGATCATCTATCCCGTGGTTTATGGCCGGTTCACTGAAATCGTCAACGGAGAGGCAGCCGCCCCCTGGGGAGAGCTCTTGCGCCGGCACTGGTTGAATTTTGTTTCCGTGAGCCTCGTCTTGCATATTCCCCTGTTCATCTGGATTCTAATCGTTTACTCCACCGGGGTGGCGGCCGGCACGCTGACTTTTTTGCTCTACGGGTTGATCAATGTATTGAGCCTCTACGTTATCCCTCTGGTATTTCTCACACGAGAGAGAATCCCTTGCATCCTGCTTGGGATTAAGTGCCTGATCGGAAACTTCCACTTCAGTTTGCCCCTCGTTTTTCTCACAATACTCTCCATTGCCTTAAGTTTTTCCATGGGGCACAGCGGCGCAGACTCCCCTTTGCCTCCCTCTTCTGCCTTGGGGGGGCTTGTGATCACCTTCCTGACGGTTGCCGTAGACTTTGTGGTCTTCGTGGCTGCTTGCCTGGTGTTGAAGGAAAAGCTTTTTCAGAACCCGCCCACGGATTATCGCAGTGACGCCGATGAAAATCTCAAGCGCCGTGATCTTTGATATGGATGGTGTGCTCGCGGACACAGAGCCCATCTACATGGCGATTACCCGGGACATGTTGGCGAAGCTGGAAGTCCCACTGGCTCCCGAGGAGCTTTTCGCGTATGTCGGCATTCCCACCCGCCAGATGTGGACTGAGATCATAAGCCGTTTCGATCTCCACCTGCCCCTGAACGAACTGATCCGTCTTGAGAAAGACCGCCAACTGCAGCACCTGAGAGACATCGAGCGACTCCCGGAAGTCCCCGGGGTTCGGAAACTTCTGGAGGAATTGGCCCAGATGGGCACGGCCATGGCCGTCGCATCCTCATCCTCCCTTGATATCGTTAGCCTCATCCTCTCCAATCTCGCCATCCGCCGTTTTTTCGCCGCAACGCTGAGCGGTCAAGATGTGGCCCAAGGAAAGCCTGCGCCGGATATCTTTCTTAAAGCCGCGGCAGAGATGGGGACTCAACCTCAGAAATGCATCGTCATCGAGGATTCACCGGCGGGGATAGCGGGAGCAAAGAGTGCCGGAATGGTCTGCGTCGGCTTCGCCAATCCCAATTCCGGCAAGCTGAATCTGGCCGGTGCCGACCTGATCCTTCACGATTTCTCAATTGAGAGCAGGATGAAGATCAAGAGGCTTGTCTCGGAGACCTCTACCTGATGACGTTTGCAGGCTGATTCAAATCTTATCCCTTAGGAGGGAAATGATGAAAAAGGAAAAACTGGCCGTCCTTTTGTGCACGATGTTCCTTCTTTTATCGCCGGGAATTGACCGCACCACCTCAAAGGTGTTTGCCGAGAGCAGCGATCGACTCCTCAGGGAAGGCATATCGATGATGGAAAGGGGAGACTACGGCTCAGCTAAGGATCTCTTCCAGAAAGCGGTCAGAATGAATGATAACGATTATGTCGCGCATTACCTGCTTGGCCGCTCGCTCTTTCATCTCAAGGAGTATGACTCGTCCGAGAAGGAACTGCAGAGGACCATCCAACTGCAACCCACCCGCCACCCTGTGGCCTACGTTTACCTGGGCGACATCGCCTTCGCAAGAAATGACATGCAGAAAGCGAAAGAGCACTGGGAGAAAGCACACAAGCTTGACCCTTCGATTCCAGGCTTGGATCAAAGGTTGGCAAAAGCTGATCATGACACGAAGGTGGAAAAAAGCTTCATTCAATACGATTCCGTTCACTTTGCGGTAAAATACGAGGGCGCTGAGAGGTATGAGGCTGGAGCAGTCGTCCTCAGTATCCTTGAAGACGCCTACCGCGACGTCGGCCGGGACCTAGGTCACTATCCGCTTGGAAAGGTCCAAACCATCCTCTATTCCAATGAACAGTTTCGCGAGATACCGGGAATCCCCGGGTGGTCAGGAGCCGTTTATGACGGCAGAATTCGGTTGGGTATCGGTGGGGTGACCTCTGCGACCCCTGCGTTACGATCGGTTCTCTATCACGAGTACACTCATGCGGTCATCCGAGATATGACGCCCCGCTGTCCGGTATGGATCAATGAGGGTCTGGCACAGTATTTTGAAGGCCGCAAAACGCCTCCGGAGCTTCGAACGGATAAATCCCACAAAGGGCCTATTCTGGCCAATCTCGAAATGCCCTTCAGGAATCTCAGCGGGCAACAAGCCAGGCTCGCCTACATGATAAGCTTGTCCGCCATGGAATATATGATCGATCGCAACGGGATGATGAGGGTAAGAAATTTGCTCCAGGACCTCGCTAAATATCCTGACACAGCCACGGCGATCGACGGCGCTTTGTATGTCAGCTACGAGCAATTTGAAAAGGACTGGCGGAAATCCATTGAATGAGCCCGGCTCCACGGGCGACGGTAAGACTGGAACATAGGAGGCTGTCCGAGAATGCTGGAAGAGCGAGCCTATGTCATTTCGAGCAGAGCGAGAAATTTTGAGAATCCGGAAAACTGGGAAGCCAGGATTTCTCGGCTAAAGCCTCGAAATGACATTGTCGGACAGGCTCACGATTCAGTTTCTCGAATGCTGCGGTATCTGTTCGAACGGCTTTTTCTCTTTTTTCTGCCTCGCGGAATAGCCTCCCCCGGAAGATCCACAGCACCGCACCGACACCGACAATGTAGATCAGCTCCGTCACTTCTTCCCAGAACACGAACCAGGTAAGGTTATCGCGGTAAACCTGGAAAAGCACCAACCGGAACATGCTGAACCCGAAAAACCCTAGTCCTGAGGAGAGCAGAATCTTCGCAAAAGGCATAGGATCCTCTTTGCGCAAATAGAAGGTCACCAGCGCGGCAGCAAAGAAAATCAGGGCGACTATCGGACAGTAGCGGATTTCAAAGATCTGATAGATCGCCGGGTGCGAGTAGCTGTATTCGGTCCCCAGGATCTTGGTGTTATATGTTACTGCATAGGTGTCCGCAGCCAGAGGCATAAGCGCCAAAATCATGAACACAATGATCGCCAAGAGATAGAGGCGCCGGACCGCGCAGGGGACATCCGTGTTCTTGATGCAGGCACCGCAATGTTCAAGCAAAGCGCATTTTCGGCTGGCGTCGCTGTAACGAACCACCCGCTGATCGAGGGCCAGGAACAAGGCGTAGGCCGAAAACCCGAACGCGAGCGCCATTCCGAAGCTGTGCATATACTCCACAAAATAGGAGTCCTCGCCCAAGAAGAGGTAATTCACGGCGCAAAATGCCTCGCCCGCCAGGAACCCGATCAGTCCCCAGCGGAGTGCCACCAGATCAGGAGAAAACAGCTTCCGGATCCACAGGATGAGGATGAAACTCAAAAGCATGTACGTCGGCTTGAAACCGAAAGCGGCGATGCAGGCGGACCACTGTTCAAGCAGAGTTGATGCCCGCCAGGGAAAACTCTTGATTTCGCCGCTCGCTGTTTTGAGTCGACGCAGTGAGAGGAGGCAGGGCTTATCGCTCACCGACATCCAGCTTTCCATACCACCGCCCACTGACTGGATATGGTCGTGGCCCAGAGCCAGCAGATGATTGGCAGCTACGGCGGTGTTAAGTCCACTGTAGCAGACCAGGATGATCTTCTTGTTCTTCAGCCTCTCCGGAATATTCTCTTTTGTGCTAACGGCCATGATCTGCTCGAAAGGCCAGCTTGTGGACCCCTCGATGTGCCCGGCCCTGTAATCTTCCGGCAGGCGCGTGTCCACCAACACGTAATCTGAATCCGGCCGGGACAACAATTCCTTGGCGAGATCCGGATCCACCGTGGGCATCCGGCCGATGAAATGCCAGAACATCAGGAGCGGCAGGAGCCACGTAACCGCCACCCCGGCCGCCACCAGGATTGTCATTCTCTTGGATGGATCAATCATCTTTTCCACCTTCCTGTCTGAGGAACAACTCTCTCATTATTCCCAGTAGTGGGAACACATCCATCAGTCGCCGGGTGGCGCGGGCATCGATATGCGAGAGCAGCGGGGTGATCAACAGCCGCTGACGCGCTTCCGGCCCCCTGGACTTCAGCTCTTCGTAAAGCCTCCGCGCCTGGTCGGCCGGGACTAGAAGGTCATGGGGATCGTGGATAATCATCACGGCGGCTTTCAAGTTCTTGAGCAGGCCCCGAGGCGATAATCGCGCCGGTAGTGCTGCGTCCTCAAAACCGGCCAACTCGCTCAATTCCCGGCGCGGCCTCATCACTCGCTCGAAAAACTCCTTCTTCCTCGTTATCGGTAGGCCGCAATAGGAGGCGAGCAGATTGATCATCTCCTCACGCTCCGCATCCCTCATCCCCAGCGACGATAACCGGCGGTAGGCCATAATTATTCGCAGCCAGATGTAATCCTCCCAATCGAGGTCATCCGTGGGCGGCTGGCCCTGGTGCTTTCGTACGAGCGCACGCCATACCGGCTCCAAATCGTAATGGGCCCCGAACACGACTACCAGGTCAACCGCGTTCCTCGCTTCCTTCTCCGCGGCCGCGACCAATGCCAGACCCCCGCCCACACTGAAACCGATAAGACCGATGGCCGAGCCGTCTTCTTCGTGAAGCTCGCGAATGAGATCGATGACAATATGGAGATCGCTTTCGTCGAAGCGGTAGGTTTTCAACGCGGGCAGGTCCGGGGCTGCCACCCGGACGCCGGACTCTGCAAGTGCCCGGCAGAAATTGACAAGACGAGGCTCCTGCTCTCCCTTCAAAGTTAGACCTGAGATGGCGATCACCGTCCGGATCGCGGCACCCACCGGCGCATAAAGATCATACTGTGTTCCCGTGCGCGTGCGCAGCCGGGACTCCCGCAGGCGCCGGTTCCGGTCACCGGAAGGCCGCTCGGTCATGTTCCTCGCAAGAAACACTCCCACGCGCAGTCCCCGGACTAGATTTCCCGTCAATCCTTCCATCAGCAGTGCGCCCACCCTCGCAGCCCTCTCCGCCCTCGCCGTAACTTGTATCATAACATGCATCTTGATGGAAAGCGCAGAGAAGGAATATTCTTCCTTGACCAGAGGGGTGTATGTCTTTATGTTTTCCCCGTAAAGACCAATTTCATGTCACATTAGACTCCTTGTGATTTTCGCTCCTAATCTGGGGATTACACAATGGCCAAAGTTTCCCGCCCTCACCAGATTTTTGCTAAACCTATCGGTTCGCTCTGTAACCTGAGCTGTGATTACTGTTACTACCTGAAAAAGAAAAGCCTCTATCCTGACGACCAATCGTTTCGAATGCCGGAGGATATTCTGGAGGAATACATCCTTCAGCACATTGAAGCCTGCCCCGATGCGGTGATCCCCTTTGCCTGGCACGGCGGAGAGCCTACCCTGCTCGGATTGGAGTACTTTCACAAAATCGTTGAACTGCAGAGCAAGCATCAGCCCGTTCACCGTCGAATCATCAACGGGATTCAAACCAACGGCACTCTTCTCGATGAAGAGTGGTGCCGCTTTTTGGCTGCAGAGGGATTTGGCGTGGGGATCAGCCTGGACGGACCACAGGAAATGCATGACAGCCATCGCCTTACAAAGGGAGGCCAACCCACGCACACCCAGGCATTGAGGGGTTACGAACTCCTGCGTAAGCATCGAATCCCATGCGACGTCCTGTGTGTGGTCCATGCGCAGAACGTCCTTCACCCCAGGGAGGTCTACCGGTTCTTTAAGCAGATTAAAGCCGCATCCATAGGTTTCTTACCCCTCGTGGAGCCCAGAGCGGATCTTGACGAAGGCGTAAGCCCTTCCACCGTGCCGTCCGAGTCCTTCGGCACTTTCCTTTGCACCATCTTCGATGAGTGGACGAGCCAGGATATCGGGCAGGTTAGAATTCAGATCTTTGAGGAGACCGCTGCAACAGCCCTGGGTCAAGAGCATACCCTGTGCATCTTCAAGAAAACCTGCGGGGATGTTCCTGTGATTGAGCACAACGGGGATTTCTTTGCCTGCGATCACTTCGTCAACGGAGAACATCACTTGGGGAATATCCGTGAGACCCGATTGGTCGATCTCATCGAAAGCCCCGCGCAGAGAGCATTCGGACAACTCAAACGGCACACCCTTCCCCGCTATTGCCTGGAATGCGACGTCCTCAATCTTTGTAACGGAGGGTGCCCGAAGGATCGCATTCTCCGGGCGCCCGATGGCGAAGCGGGGCTAAATTACTTGTGTGCAGGCTACAAGCGCTTCTTTACCCACTGCCGGCCTTTTCTGGCTGAACTCACCGCTCTCAGGCAACCCTCCCCTCGTGCTGCCGTGCACGCCCCAGTTCATCCCGCAGTAGGCCGGAATGATCCCTGCCCCTGCGGCAGCGGCAAGAAGTACAAGAAATGCTGTATGGGGAAGTCAACGGCTGCCATCTGACGCCGACAGCCTCAGGGACAAAGGGACAGAGTGGCAAAGGCACAAAGCCGAAAAAGACTTCCGCTCAGTCTCTTTGACCCGTTGTCCCTTTCTTTCTTTGTGCCTATGTGCCTTTGTCCCTATGTGCCTTTAGGGCTTAAGCTTGTCTTTCAGAAAGGCGATCGTGCGCTGCCAGGCGAGCTGGGCCGCATCCTTGTTGTATCTCGTTGGAGCCATGTCATTGTTGAAGGCGTGTTGAGCACCCTCATAAATGTGGAGTTTGTAGTCCTTGGTCGCCGCCTTGAGGGCTGCTTCAAAAGCAGGGATACCGGCGTTAATCCGTTCGTCAATGCCGGCATAATGCAGGAGCAAGGACGCTTTGATTTTGGGGACATCTTCGGCAGCAGGCGCAGCGCCGTAATAGGGGACAGCCGCAACCAGGTCCGGAGAATGGACAGCTACCTGGTTGGCCATGGCCCCTCCCCAGCAGAAGCCTACCACTCCCACCTTTCCGGTAGAGAGGGGATGAGTCCTCAAATACTTGGCCGCAGCCACGAAATTCTTTGTGTTTTTTTCTTTGTCCAGTTGTCCCAAGAGCGCAGGAGCCTTCTCAGAGTCTTCCGGTGTCCCGCCAAGAGGTGATAGGGCGTCCGGCGCTAACGCCAGGAATCCTTCCAGTGCAAAACGCCTGGTCACGTCTTCGATGTGGGCATTCAGACCCCTATTCTCATGGATGACGACTACACCTGCAAGTTTTGCATCTCCCTTGGGCCTAGCGAAATAGGCCCGAACATCGCCTGTCTCGCCCGCATATTTCACGACCTCTGAAATCAGTCGGGCATCGTCTTTTGCAGTGATTTGCGCCCAGGCCGCGTCCCTTCCCAGCAAAGGAAGCAGGGCATGGGAAGCGGCAGCGCTGCCGGCAATCACAGCCAGCCTCTTCAGGAAATCACGCCGATCCAATGATCCATTAGAGTCCTTTTCGTACAAGCCCACGAGTTCTTGACGCATCGGTTTTCTCCTTCCTTTGAAAGTTAACGAAAAACACAAAAGCCATGGGTTCAAAGACTGCGCCCACCGGTCATTACTTGGCACCAGGCAACCAGTTGCTCATCCGCGCCAAAAGGGGCTACCAACTGCAACCCGAGAGGCAGCCCGTTTTGAGCCTTTCCTGCGGGCAACGTGATAGAAGGCATTCCCGCATGAGTCCAGGGCAGGTTCATATTGGGGTCGCCCGTGGCATGAATGCCTTCAGGCGCAGGACCCAGCGCGGAAGGCGTAACCCACAGATCAATGCCCGCATGAGCCATTGCTGTTTCCAGTTCCTGCCTCAGGGCTGAGCAATTCGTCTTAAGGCTCGCCAGTTCCTGGTCGCTCACCGTTTTCCCAATCTCGATAATCTCAACGGTCCTCTTTCGATACAGAGATGCGTGCTTTGGGTAGATTGCTTCATGTTCCCGCGCGAACTCGCCAAAGACGAAGCGGCGGTGAAGGGTGTTGAGATCGCCGATCTGCTTCAGGGCCGGCACACGCTTGATCTTGCAACCCGCCGATTCCAGCTTTTCCAAGTGTCGCCCGAAGGCCTTCAACGCTTCCGGTTCCGCCTGCTCCAGGTAAGGTCCTGCGGGCACGCCTAAGACCGGCATGGTCCCCGGCGTGGGAACAGGCTTCCACGACTCACAGAGCACTGATGCGGCCAGTTCCGTGCCTGCCAGATCCTGAGTGAAGACCCCAATCTGGTCCAAGGTGCGGGAAAAATAAACGAGCCCCTCAGTCGCAATCCGGTATAGCGTCGGCTTGAAGCCGATGACGCCGCAAAAAGCTGCGGGCCGGATCACGGAGCCTATGGTCTGAGTGCCAATCGACAAGGGGCAGAGCCCCGCGGCCACTGCCGCTGCCGGGCCGCTGCTCGAACCGCCGGGAGTGTGCGAAAGGTTGTGGGGATTTCGAGTCGGACCCGGTTCAAAATAGGCAAACTCGGTGGTAACGGATTTCCCAAGGATGAGCGCACCGGCATCGCGAAGTCTGCAGACGCAGGAGGCCTCAGGACCTGCAAACAGCTCAGGAGGAATAACCGATCCTGCCCTTGTGAGAAAGCCGGACACGTGAAAAATATCTTTAATAGCGACCAGCGCACCGTATAGCGGCGGCCGCTTAGTCGGATTCGGATAACGCGCCTGCAGTGCTTTTGCCTCCGCCTGCACACGGTTGCGCCGATCCGGTTCGGACAGCATGGATTCCATCTGCGGATCCAATTCCTCCAAACGGTCGCACATCTCATCGATGTGCGCGAACAGGTCCATTTGACCGGCACGAAGTTTTTCTATGGTCAACCACAGGGGGGCTGAGTTGATAAACATGACTGAGGCTCCATAATGGAAACGTTTTTATTATGATGCGTCCGTCGGGTCAAGGGAAAATCTCTTTCCTCATGAGGCCGGATCCCCTATAGTTTAAGTTAGATGCTTTCTTAGCGGACCCAGCCCTTCCGTCATGCCGGAGTCGATAAGCCTGCCCCGTGCTCGATACGTGGGCATCCAGAAATTCCAAGCACGGCATTGACTGGATTCCGGCTTCCGCCGGAATGACGCTAAACGCGCAAAGGCGTAGGGTATGATCTGGAACTCATTCGAAGGAGAAACCAATGAAAGAAATCGCGATCAGTGACAGATGTCTTGGCGTATACCCATGGATGAAATTCGGATATTGCTTCGTGAAGAATCTTTCGTGGGGCGAGGCCTCGGACTCCCTCAGGGATAAGCAAAAAGAGGCTGAGGACTTCATCAGAACAAATTCTCAGTCCCTTGTCGAGAAGGCAAAAGGCATATCCCGGTTCTACAGGGTGCAGGGAGAGAAGAACCGCTCCCACATAGAAAGCCTGATCAAATCCATTTCAAACGGAAAAAGCATCAAGCCGGTGAACCCCGTCGTCGATTCTGTTGTACTTGCCGAGTTGAGAAATGCTCTGGCCATGGGGGTCCATGATCTGGATCGGATCCAGGGTGATAGTGTTTTGGACATTGCGGATGAAGGAGAGAAGTTCACGGGCATCGGAAATCGGAGCATCATCACGAGACGCAACGAAGTGGTTCTCCGAGATCAAACAGGCATATGGGCTTCGTATACCCAAGGACCCGACGCCGCTACGGTCGTCGATGCCGGCACGAAGAATGCGATGATCTTAGGATTCTTCACTCCTGAAACCTCGCGGGAAGCCATGACCCTGGGGATTCAGGAGGCCGTGGATCTTCTCTTGAGAGCTGCCAAAGGAGAGGCTGACAAACGTGTTATCATTCCGTGATTCCCTAATAGGGCACTATATCGGATTTCAGACGATGCACCCTTCAGCCGCCCGCTGCGAGTCAACGAAAACCGCTCCGTTTTTGACGCAGCCCGAGGGTTAAGACGGGCATCCGTGGTTAGGGGCGAGCAGGGATATGTCAGCCATATCTCAGGCTTTTGGGCGGGCTGATATTTGGAGGTTCTTGCAGGATATCGCAGGTGAGGTGCGGAGTGCGATGATGGCATTTCCACGGAGCTAAAGAGTAAAGATTACTAATTAGTGTTTTATCCATCGTCCCACAGGCGGTCAGTGAGATGGCATGTGATGAGTTGCGGGCTGTGCGCCTAGGGTGGGCAATGTGGAGTGAGGGGATGATGGATAAAGCGATGAAGAGCTCAGCCGCTTCGCGCACCACGGAGTGTGAACGAAGTATATGGGTTTTGTAAGGGCTGTTTTGCTTGTCTCAAGGTACGGGGTTGGTCTTTGCATTGCTGTGTCGAAAGCTGGTTTGGAGAACGATTGAGCGGATATGGATAGGTGAAGCGGATGTTTCGCCCAGGGGCGATGGCGTGGCAAGAGTATTTTCTCATGATGTGGACGTAGTGATCCATTTGCTTTTTACTGGAGCAATTTAGGGTTCACACACAATGGTTTCAGGGCGCTGGACAGAGCCTAGCCATTGGGTGGTCGAATGAACTGATAGGGGTGCTTGCCGCTGTAGCATAAGATGTCTGCGATCTTTTGCATTCTGCCTTTCTTGCAGCAAGGACAAAGGGTGATGTCGATACGGGTGAGCCGGAGCATCATGTCCTGGAGGGAATGAGTCACAGTACGCACCGGAGAGGGCCATTTGAGCAAGCGCTGGATGAGGCTCAAATGGGCGGTGCGATCGCGATTAGCCAAAAACCCATAGTGGCGGATTCTGACGAAGCCCTGGGGCAGGGTGTGGAGGAGAAAGCGGTGGATAAAGTCCACCGCGCTGAGGGTGGCCTGTTTGAGGACATTGTTCTGCCGGTCTTTGTACCTGAAGCTGACCATGCCGTCTTTAAGATCAACGAGGCGGCTGTTGGCGATAGCGACGCGGTGGGTGTAACGGGCCAGATACTCCAGGACATACTGAGGGTGAGGGATGGGGTCCCGCACACTGACAACCCACGTGTGCTTGTAGAGCTTGGTTTTAAGTTGGGAGTCGGCCTCTTCAAGGTTCAGGTCTCCACGCTGAGCGCTTCGTCCGAAGTGATCGATGAACTTGCCCCGAAAGACCAGGGAGAGGGCTTCCTGGTTGAACAGATAGTTTTCTTTGCATGGAATCCAGTGTTTGCTCTTTGTGCACAGGGCACCTCCAGGGACCAGGCAGTGCAGATGGAAGTGCGCTTTGAGTTGCTGATCCCAGGTATGCAGGACAGCGATAAAGCCCAAGGTCCCGCCCAGTTCCTTCCTCCCAAACTTGATCAGGGTCTCAGAGACGGCTTTGAAGAGGAGGTTAAGCATCACGGATTTGTTCTTTAACGTGATGAGGTTCAGCTCATGGGGGAGAGTGAAAACGATGTGGAAGTAGGGGGTAGGGAGGAGCTCGGCTTGACGTTTTTCAAGCCATCGCTCCCGGGGGACGTGCTGACACTTGGGGCAGTGTCGATTGCGGCAGGAGTGATAGAGGACACGTTCTGCGCCACAGTGGGTACAGCGCTCGATGTGGCCTCCCAGGGTGGGGGTGCGGCAGTGAAGGAGGTGGGAGACGATCCGGTGCTGATCTGGGGCTAGAGGGTAGGCGTTGCGATACTCTGCGATATGATGGCGGAGGATATCGGCGACTTCCAGCTTTGGTTTTGGCATTTTAATCGGAGGGCTCATGGGAGGGGTCCTCCTTTCGCGCACTCTGAGGATCGAACAGATCCAGGGGGCTTGGGATCTTGGACAGGGTAGCGCGGCTGACGTGCAGATAGATCATGGTGGTGGACAGTCGCGTGTGGCCCAGGAGCACCTGGATTCTGCGCAGATCGTAACCGGCTTCCAGAAGGTGAGTGGCGAAGCTGTGCCTCAGGGTGTGGATGCCTGAGCCTTTCTTGATGCCGGCTTTCTTCCGTGCCTCTTCGTAAATGCTGCGGATGGAGGGGTAAGTGAGGGGTTGGTGGTCGCGGTTTTTAAACGAGGAGGGGAAGAGGTAGGGGGAGGGTTTGCAGGTTTTGTAGTAATGGCGCAGTTCCTTCAGAAGCCTGGAGGAGAGAACGCTATAGCGCTCTTTGCCTCCTTTGGCCTGTTCCACTTTGATCAGCATGTTTTTGCTGTCGATGTGGTCGGGTTTGACCGTAGCCACTTCCATCGCTCGAAGTCCGGCGGAATAGGCGGTCATGAGAATGAGTCGGTGTTTGAGGTGTTGCGTGGCGTTGATGATTTTCCAGATGTCCTCTTGACTGAGCACCGTAGGGAGTTTGCCATTCTTTCTTCGGATCCGATAGTCAAAGGGGATGGGGTTTTCAATCACGTGAGTGTAGAAAAACCGCAGTCCTGCTGCCACAGCGCCACAACTGCCGGTCGTGTTGCCTTTGCCATTTTTCAAATACAGCAAATAGTCTTCGATCTGGTCTTTGGTGAGTTTGTCCGGGGATTGGCGATAGAAGCTGGCAAGTCCTTTAACGGCTCCCAGGTAGCCCCGCTGAGTGTTCTTGGCAAAGTTCCTCAGCTCCATGGCTCTGATCATCTTCTGTCTTAATGGGGTCATAACGGATACCTCCTTGAGTTGGGATTAAAAAACGGAGGTATCTTACAGAATCAATGAGGAGGGTAGAGGATCAAAAGAGGTCGGTGGGAAAGGCTAAAGCGTGTGCCTCGGCAGGCTGCCGCGAAGCGGTTGAGTTCTTCTTGGCGTAGGTTACACTTTGCCTTTGCGCCACCTTAAGTATCTTAAACTTAAGTCTTGAGCCAGTCCTGAAAGCGCACGATTAGCATTCGAAATCTTAAACCAGTTCCTTCCGCTCATAGTGAGGGCTGCCCTCGGTTTGTTATAGTGTATTGGACCATCTCCCGGGCTAACGGGATGTGGTCATGAAGTTGCAGGGGAAGATTAAGCTAACGGTGGGTTTCAGTTTTTCTCCCTCTACTCACGTAATCCGGGCGCTTAGTCCCACAGCGTTGAAATAAAACAACCAGAACCAGAGCTTGAACCTGAGACCGAGGGGTTGTTCCCCACTGTTGTGCTAGCGCTGGCAGTCTCTCCGGCTGCTGCTGCACTGAAGTGGTAAACCTGGATCTGAATGTAAGCAGGGCTGTTTTGGTCTCCATTGTGGTTGACCCTTGATCCCGGGATCATCCAGCCCACACCTTCAGGGGTCACATTCCCCGCAGCATCGCACGCCAGCCACCATTCCCGACCGTCATAGTAGTAAATGGAAGCATTGCTCACATCTTTGTATCCGGGGCATGGGATAGTGAGTGTCACGGGGTTTGGAAACACTGTAGGAGGTAAGAGGTTCAGAGGAACCCCCACTTCAGGGGCCTGAGGCACTTCCTCAATAGGACCGAACTGTGGTTCAAATCCAAGTTCCTGCGCTAATGAGCTGTCATAGATTATACTGGCTCCATCCAGAGCTCCCCCCTGAACGGTAACCGTCTTCTTGCCAGCCATAGGCGTATCATTTGAAACCACGGTCATGGGTGCTTTCTCTTCGGCCCATCTGGCAGCTTCTTCACTTTCAATCCTGAAACTGAAAAAGGCAGGCTCCAGGGAAAACCCTTTGACATCGATTGCCTGGACTGTCACCTCCACGGTGGCCCCATAAGGGTAGACGTTGGCGATATTGGTCTCGTTGGTTCGGTAGTAAGAAATCCAGAGGCTATAAGCTACACTGCCGTCAGCCTCCAAGGGAACAAGGCGAACAACCCTTTGACCGTTCGCATTCTTGTCACTCGCACTTCTCGTATAAGTCCTTTCCCCGTCG
>CAVPDE010000025.1:0-37480 GCA_963702565.1 uncultured delta proteobacterium
ATGAGACTGTCGAAAAAGTGTCTTTGGCTAAGAGATTTTTTCTGATTCTTTGCCTCTGATTTTGTAACCTTTCATATTCTATCCTGTTTCTGATTTGTTAAAATAATATTAAATCATCTTAATTTATTTACAATGAGTCCGAAGTGTGCTATCCTTGGGACGGGTTCAGTAAGGAACGTGCCGTGATATCCTTCTTGAGGTTAGAGCGATGGCAAAATACAAAAGCTACGATTACTCACAAAGCGTTCTGATTCCCGTCTGTCTTGATGAGCAGTTGATGCCGGGGACCTTGGAGTTTGCGATTCATACTCTGGTGCAAACCCGCATTGATACCTCAATCTTTGATCACCGATACCACAATGATGAGACGGGCCGCGAGGCGTATGATCCAAAGGTCCTTCTGAAGGTTGTGCTGTTTGGTTACTCAAGGGGATTGATCTCATCGCGACAGATTGAGCGCGGGTGCAAAGAGAATGTGGTGTTCATGGCGCTTGGCTGCGGACAGCAACCGGATCACAGTACGATAGCGGCCTTTGTCTCATCGATGAAGGGAGAAATCCTGCCTTTGTTTAGGGATGTGCTGTTGGTTTGTGAAGAGGAGGGATTGCTTGGGGGGACTTTTTTTGCGTTAGATGGTTGTAAGCTTCCCTCCAATGCTTCTAGAGAATGGACTGGCACGATTGGTGACCTTAGGAGGAAGAAGGAGAAAATTGAGAAAAAGGTTAAGGGATTGCTAGAAGAGCAGGTGGAGGCAGACAAAGAGGACGATAATGATGAAAGGAGTGGAAAGTTATCAGGGATAGTGAAGAGGGAGAAGCAAGTTGAGAGATTGAAGAAGCAGGCGGATCGGATTGAGACCTTCCTACGGGAGAATGGTCCAAAGATGGGCAAGCAGGGCAGAGAGATCAAGAGCAACATTACGGATAACGAATCTGCCACAATGGTTACATCCCGTGGGACCGTTCAGGGGTACAATGGGCAAGCGATGGTTGATTCCAAAAAGCAGGTTATTGTTCATGGTGAAGCCTTTGGAGACGGACAGGACCATTATCATGTCCCCCCTATGCTTGATGGGGCTAAGCAGAACATGCAGGCGATTGGTCAAAGTGAAGATTACTTTGAGGGAAAGATATTGACCGCAGACAGCCTCTATCATAGTCCAACCAATTTGAGAAAGTGCAATGAAGAGAAACTGGATGCTTACATTCCTGATAAGGATTTTCGAAAGAGGGACCCAAGACTTAAGACGAAAGGAGGATACAGGCCAAAAATGGAGCGATTTACACTGGAGGATTTTCAATATAATGAAAAAACCGATGAGTATCTCTGTCCTCAGGAAAACATATTGAAGCTCCAGGTAAGAAAGACTCAGGTAGGTGGTGTTATTTACAGAAGATATGTGGCCGACAGAAACGATTGCCAAGGATGTGCATTGAAGAGCAGGTGCATCATTGGTAAAAACGGTGAACGGAGATACTTAAATGTCCCTATAGGCAACGCGCCTGATAATCTTACCCCATCCATGATTGAAAAAATAGACAGCAAGAAGGGGCGCGAAATATACCCCCAGCGTATAGCGGTTGTAGAACCGGTGTTTGCGAATGTTCGAACGCATAAGAGAATGGATCGTTTTACCCTGAGGGGAAAAATCAAGGTGACCATACAGTGGCTACTCTATTGCATGATTCATAACATCGAAAAGATCGTTCACTACGGAGCCAACTATGGGGTTACCTAAGAGGGATCAACTGAAGAACGAGAGCGCGAGATGATAGGCCAATCCTTGACTGAAGGATAGGAATAAGAATGTACTAAAATCTAGGTCAGCAATAAAAGTTCAGATGAGATGAGAAAATGGGCGTTCACCAGACAGGGATACAAACTCAATCCGTCTTTTTCGACAGTCTCTATCGAATGCTTGAATTTTGAATTGGGGTCAGAGGCGCGTGATTACCAACACGAGTCATAATGTCGGCTGAAAGGAAAACTCGTGGCGATATACCACCCCATCTCAGGGACAGCTGGCCTCTTTAAGAATCAAGTTGACGGTACAACAGACTCTATCGGAAGAAGGGAGTTGCGAGTCTAAATAGTCGAATGATAGACGGTGTGTTGGGACTGCGCTTTCGGAATTGGGGGTGGGGGCCTGGGCGTGAGCTCCCATAGACCGAGGTGTCTCTGGTCCGCTGGCATTTCCTGCCTCATCCTGGACATTGAACCTTGATGAACCACCCACCTTCCTTTAACATAGAAGCTTTAAAGTAAGGCAGGATCATTTCTGACCCTGCCTCCTTGAGTTAGATGACCAATTGTTTTTGGATAATTTGGGAAATAGCACTCAACCTGCGCGCCAGAAATATGGACTATCCTTCAAGCGTAATTGGAACCATCAACTCTGCAATAATGGGCTTCTTACCTAATCTCTATTTCGTTCTGAATCCCTGGTGGACTGCGTTACAAATTAACTCAATACCAAAAGCCGGAATTTCGAAATTAAATGGCCCTCCATAGAATACGAATAGGTTTTTGCCATCTGGTGATATTCGTCCTGTCCATGGTTTAAACAAAACACCGTTCGGCGGGGGTAGTGCAAGGCCTTTATTCGGCCCCTCAATCCACTCCAAATAGTACGTATTAGGTTCAAACGTGAAGGTAATCTCGCCTCCACAGATTTCATATTCAAACTCCCAAGATAGAAGCGCAACCCCTGAGCTGTAAGGGAACATCCCATTCGGCCCTTCATTATAAGACTGCTGAGTTTCCATCTTTCCCTTGCCGTTACGATAGAACGTGTAAACTCCTTCCCAAAAGTTCGCACCCATGCTCGCAATTGCTGGATTTACGGGGGTAAAACCGTCGTTGAATCCTCCCGGCGCAAAAGTGCATGCGCCCGAACCGGTAAAGGCATATTCCCCTTGGAGGGTCTTTCTATATTTCTGGCCATCGGCCCATGCCGGCGCCACCGCCATAAATATCGCTAACGCGATTATCATCACAAGCGGTAAGGAGTTCGAGAGAGGCGTGGGCAAGAACAACCCGAGGCCTCTGCCACACCCGGAGGTCAAAGAGATCATGATCGTCTGAAGGGCACAGGGTCAATATTTGGGGAGATGATGTCAAGGGTTATGAAAAATCGAATCCCTGGCGGACATGGCGCTTGGATTTTGAGGTGCTGGATAAGGAACTTCACCTTCCCAGTCCCTATCAATAGCGACTAGGGCTGAGCTCTTTCTCCACCTCGGTTAGAGCCTTACCAAGGATCTCCACCATTTCATCGATCTGTTCTCGAGTGATGGTTAGCGGCGGGCCTATGAGCGCCATGTCACCTGCATGACCACGTTCGCAGCCGCCTGATGGAAGGAGGATGAGACCAAGCCTTTTCCCTGCCTCGTAGACCTCCAGGTGGACTTTCCGAGCCGGATCAAAAGTCCTCTTGGTCTCTTTGTCCTGGACGAATTCGAGCCCCCAGATCAGCCCCTTCCCTCGGATGTCGCCTACCATGGAGTGATCTTGGAGATCCTTCAGACACTGTCCCAAATATTCCCCTGCCTCCGCTGCTCGAGCAAGGAGATGATGCTTGTCCATATAATCCAGGGCGGCCAGACCAACGGCCATTCCAATCGGATGGCCAGAGTGAGATTGGCCGGCACTGAAAACCCCCGTACCGGCCGTTATGGTTTCGGCTGCATCCCGGCTGATCAGGACCCCGGCCAGCGGATAATAACCGCCGCCCACACCCTTACCGAAAACGACGAGATCCGGTCGGCCTGGAAAATGGTCACTGGCGAAGAAGGATCCGCCGGTCCTCCCGGCCCCTGTCATAACCTCTTCCGCGATGAACAATACGCCGTGACGATCACAGATGCTGCGTACAACGCGGAAATATTCGGCCGGTGGGTGAGCTGCCGCAAGCGCCGCTCCCACTATAGGCTCGGCAATGAAGGCGGCTACTGTCTCCGCACCTTCGGTGAGAATTGCATCTTCAAGAGCATGGGCGCATTCCAAACCGCAGGTATCCGGCTCGCGTCGGAACCAGCACCGATAACAATAGGCAGGGGGGATATGGACACAACTCAGGAGATAAGGTTCATAATCGGCCCGCCGGGCGGTAAATCCAGACCAGGATAGAGCCCCCATCGTGATGCCGTGGTAGCTTTGCCAACGGGAGAGAATTTTGTAGCGACTCTTTTCCCCAGCGGCTAGATGACGGACCCGAGCCAGTTTCACTGCCATCTCCGTAGCTTCAGAACCGGAGTTAGTGAAAAAGACCATACCCATGGGTTCCGCAGTCAGGTCGCAGAACCGGGCTGCCAACTCCTCCGCTACCGGGGAGGAGAAATGGAATCGGTAGACGTAGTCCAGGCTCTCAGCCTGCGCGGTCATGGCTCGAGCGATCTCGGGCACTCCGTGTCCGAAGTTTGCAACCAGCGCACCCCCACAACCATCCAGGTAGCGCTTCCCATCCCTATCGTAGAGGTAGACGCCTTTCCCCTTGACGGCCTGGGGAAAGGCTCTTTTAAGGTTCAGGTTGATCAGATGTTGTTGAAACGACACGACCGCTTTCCTTTCTCCGTCTCGATAGACCCCACCCACTGTCAGCCAGGGCATGACTTATTGAATCACCTGGAGGTGCCCTAGGCTGTTGTGGCTCGGTTCCGGGCCAGCGCTTTATCCTCTATAGCGTCCTTCAGTCGTTAGTCCTGCCTAGTATCTGTAGTATTTTCTGAACTTTTCCCAAAATTCCTTGTCCTTATCCTGCCAGTCAGGACCAAAGACCTTGTCATAATAATCGTTCAACCGCTCCAACCATCGCCACCAGAGGCCCTTTCCTTTTTCTCGGGCCTCAAGGATGTCGCTCAAGTAGGTGGCGATCTCCGACATCTTTTCCTTTGGAAGATAGGAGGCCGCGCCTCCTTTGAAAGACCTTATGGTATCGTCAACGCTGAAGGCGTGTGCCGTCAACATTACCGCCATCACTTTTCGTTGGTTCGCGAGCTCGAGCAGCTTGTACCCGTCCACTCCCATAATGTCCAGGATAGCAACCTCGAAAGGATGCGTTTCCAAAAGATCGTTGGCCTCTCTGAAGGATGTGGCCTTGGTGATCCGGCACATGGAAAGCAAGTGCTCCAAGGTTTCCAACACGTCGGGCTCATCGTCCACAATAAGCACAGCCTTACCATCAAGTCTGCTTGTTTCAGGCATGATCATGCCTCCCTGTTTTGGATATCCCACCGGATCACTCTTTTCTCGACCTGGCCACGGATCGAGCCATCCTGTCCAGTTTGAAGATGGTCGTAAATTCCATGTTTTTGCTGATCCAAAGTTTCTTGTTGATAACCGAATCGGTGATGGCCCCCCTATAGGCAAGACCGTCCAACAGCGTTTTCGGGTTTTCAGAGACCATCACGAAGTCGGGGCCGGGGACCTTTTTCTTCTCGACCCGGATATCGCCATCGTCGATCAGCAGGCTGAATTGCCCGCCTCGGGTCTTGACCAGGACACTGCGCTTCCAGCCCGCGATGTCTTTCCGCGCTCGCTCATTGCCGTTCATTTCCTCGACGATGGAGTTGATCCCTTTGAAAGCCTTGTCAAAGGCCGTCACGTCTTTGTCCGTCGCCTTGGGTACCTTGGGCTCGACTGGAGACTCCCAGTCAATCTCGGATTCGAGAAGGCCTTTTTTGCTGATCTGTTCCGGGGTCAATTCAGAGGTAGGTACACAGAAGACATCCTTCACATCTCCGTTGCGTTTGTTCCTGAAAACGAGCTTGACCTCTGTTCCTTTGTTGATGATCCCCGGAACCAGGATTCCGGTCGTCGTGTACAGATTGACGCTCATTGCCGTATCCGCGCCCCTGAAGATGACCCTGCCCCTGCCGTAGGGCGCCATGTCCTGAAAGAGCGCAGTGGCAAAGTAGGTGATGGGAGGAGTGCTGTTCATCACCCCAATCTGTTCCACCTCGATCAATTCCGTGGGTGCAAAATGACATTCCGGGCAGTGGGTCAAGAAGGGGGGTACCCTGACCAGACCGCACGCGGCGCATCGGCACCCGAGCAGTTTCTTTTCATCCCGAAGGGCAAGGAAAAAGGCGGAGAACTCTCCTCTGCTCCTGCGGTAGAACGTGTACATGGTATCGTTGGCAATCAGGTATTTGTTGCCCTCTATCGTCTCTACAATGGAGCCGACATGAGGAATGAATTTCGATGGAATGAGTTTTTCTCTTTGACCTGCCATATCGTTTCTCCTCCCTCTACTCATGCTCAAAAATGAGGCATGCGGTGTACTGCGCAACGGTGCTCCCTGTGCCATGAACCAAAGCGGTTTTGAGCTTTCTCTTGATCAGCTCATTCCGGGCAGACCAGGCGGACATGATGTTGCTCGCACCGACAGCGTGACCGCAGTAGATGAGCCCACCACACGGATTGACCAGGTACTTTCCACCGGGCGTCATGAGTCCCTCTTCTATGAGAGCATCTGCTCCGCCCAAGGGCACCAACCCGAACTCGGCCATGCTGATCTCGAGCTGATGCACGAAGGCATCATGCAGTTCGATGATGTCGATGGACTGGGTGGGGTCCTTGATGCCGGCCATTTCATAGGCTCTGTGCGATGCGTAATAATCGGACATGATGCGGCTCATGTCTTTTTGGTTCTTCCCCGCGAAGGAATGCTCGTTTGACTCGCCCACTCCTGTGATCCACACCACGGGCCGGCCGGTGCTTTTGGAGATCGCCTGGGCTGTTTCTTCCTCGGCCAGGATCAGCGCTGCCGCTCCTTCGCTGTAGACGCAGATCTCCAGCTCCCTGAAAGGATAAGCCACCAGCCTGGAATTCAACACCTCCTCCGCGGTTACCTGGTCTAACTGTCTTTGGGCATAGGGGTTGTCTCTCACCTGTTGGCTCAATTGCGCTGAGATCGCAGCCGTGATTTCCGGTTTAAGATCATTGGGGTGTTCATCCTTATACCCCAGCACCACCTCTGCATAGCTGTCCGATGCGGACCAGCCGATGGCTTGCTCGAAGAAGCTGTCCCCTGACCAGCCGATGGATTTGATGACTTCCGGAGTGGCGGACATGGAGGAGAAATCAAAACAGTCCGTCGCTTTTTCTACCCCAAGGACCAGCGCGGTCTTGTACCTGCCCGCTGCCAGGTAGGCATGAGCGGCGGACATGGTGTAAGCCCCTGTGGCCCCTCCTGTCGTAATCCGGATCCCGAATTTATTCTGCATCCCGCAAAGCCCATGGATGGCATGTTCCGGAATAGCCGTTCTCTCGAAGATATCATTGTAAATCGCGTAAAAGGCTGCATCCACGTCCTGGATTGGAATCTGCGCGTCTTTCACGGCCTCCCGCGTTGCCATCTGGGCCAGTTCATAGTAGGTTTTCTCCGTCCAGGAACTCTTGAAGGGTGTCACTGCCGCACCCACGATACCAACCCGTCTCCCCATAACGTCCTCCCTTCTATCTCTTCTCTTCTTTCATGAATTACTCTCGACGATCCGTTTCAGCAGCCGCGCCCCCAGGAAACCCCTTGGACCCATCCAATACAAACGCATTGAGTTGTTTGCCAATCCGCAGAAACCACCGGGCGCCCGTCGAGAGGAACGATCCTTCATTTCGACGATTTCGATCCTTTTTTCCTCATTTGCTTTAACTTCCTCGCAACGTATTGCTTTTGATTCTGGGCACCCACGCAGATGAGGAGGTGGTTACCCTCGATTTCCAAAATCTCCTCGAAGCTTGAATGAAGTCCGTGATCGATGGCGGTCCTGGACAGCTTGAGCGCCAGAGGAGATCTCTCACCGATTTTTCTGGCCATCTCCAGCGCCTCTACCAGGAGGCGCTCGGCGGGAACCACCTTGTTGGCCAGACCAATCCGGTATGCTTCATGGGCGTCTATGAATTCGCCCGTGAAGACCAATTCCTTTGCTTTCCCGAGGCCCACCAAATGGGACAGGAGTTTAGTCCCCGCCGTGGTTACGGTAAGTCCTACCCCCGTTTCCGGGAAACCAAATACCGCATTTTCGGCTGTGACCCGTATATCGCAGCTCATGGCGAACTCGCATCCCCCGCCCAGAGCGTACCCTTGGACTGCGGCGATCAGGGGTTTGTCCAGCCTCAAGATCAAGCGCTGGATATCCTGGAGTCCGTTCGTTTCCTCAATCCAGGTGTCAAGGCTCTTCCCTGCCGATGTCTCCTTTAAGTCTTCACCGGCACAGAAGGACCGACCTGTTCCTGCCAAGAGGACAGAGACAGCCTTTTTGTCTTCCCTGGCCACGTTCAACTGTTTGACGAAATCCCTGAGGAGTTCGCCATTGATGGCGTTGAGCCGCTCCGGCCGATTGAGCGTGATGATCCCGATATTCCCATTCCTCCTGTAAAGAACGCTTTCTTGACTCATTGAAACAAGCCTCCCATTCTAGAAAGTCTACAAGATCTGTGAGCTCAAGCTGCACCATCCGTGGGTGCGAGGGCTCCGTGCCTTCCTCTGTCTTATGCCGCCCCCAACTTGGCCTCTTTCTCCTTGTCCATTCTTCTCAGTTCCTTCTTCAGAACCTTTCCTGTGTTCGTAAGCGGCATCTCCTGAAGGAATTCTATTTCTCGAGGATAGGCATGGGCCTCCAGGTTTCTCTTCACAAACTGTCTGATCTCCTCTTCCAGAGCCTTATCAGCGGCGAAGCCTTCCTTGGCAACAATAAACGCTTTCACGATTTCGCCTCTCACCTTATCCGGCACCCCGACCACGCCTGCCATCTTTACGGCGCGGTGTTTCATCAAGCAATCTTCAATTTCACCCGGGCCGATTCTGAATCCCCCGCTCTCGATGATGTCATCCTTTCTACCCATGAACCGAAAGTAACCCTGATCATCCTTTGTGCCGTAATCCCCCGTACGAAGCCATTCTCCTATGTATTTCTGCTTTGTCGCTTCGGGTTCTTTCCAGTACTCTAGAAACATGACAGGATCAGGTCGTTTGACAGCGATTTCGCCGTATTGTCCGGGTCCCAATACCTCCCCACCCTCGTTGATAATCTCGACAACATGGCCCGGAATAGCCATGCCCATTGCTCCGGGAATAATTTTCATGACCCGTGAGCAGCCCCCAACAACCAGATCGCATTCGGTCTGACCATACTGTTCATTGATTTCGACGCCCAGGGCTTGCTTACCCCACTCATACACCTCTTTTCCCACGGTCTCGCCACCGACGGTGGTGGACCTTAAATTCAGTTCATATCGCTCTCTGGGATTGCTTACCGCCTTCATCATGATCTGTATCACCGTAGGCACTGCCATGAGATTTCTGACCCCATACTTGGACATGATGTAAAACGCTTGTTCCGGGTCAAACTTCCTCGCCCTGAAACCCAGCATAGGATATCCATGGTGCAGGGTAGGGAACATGGTGTCATAGGATCCCCCGATGTAAGCCCAGTCCAGCGGGGTCCACAACAAATCTCCCTCCTGGGGGAACAGGTCCAAAAGATAATCCGCTCCGGGAAGAATGCCCAGGAGAAGCCTGTGCCCGTGAAGAGTTCCCTTGGGTGGCCCTGTGGTTCCGGAAGTGTAGATGATCAGAGCCGGGTCATCCGGCTTCGTGAGAACAGGGGTGAAATGTCGGCTTCCCTTTTCGACACTCTTCCAGTAGTCCAAGACATTCTCTTCGCCCTTTGAATCGACCACCATGATCATTTTGAGATTGGGAAGGCTGTCCTTAATTTCCAGTATCTTGGGCAAATTCTCCGCGTCTGTGATCACCCCCTTGGCCTCACTGTTCTGGAGACGAAATTGCACCGCTAACGGGCCGAACAGCACAAGCAAAGGCACCGCGATCGCCCCTAATTTATAGGTGGCGATGTGCGAAACGAGCGTCTCTGGCCTGGGAGGCAGTAGAATGCCTACGCTGTCTCCCTTTCCTATCCCATTCGCCCGTAAAGCATTAGCCAGTTGATTGGATAGATTCCTGAGTTCCCAGAACGTTAACTTCTGTTCTCTTCCCTCCTGGTCGAGAAATATGAGAGCAAGCCGATATTTTTCATTGGCCCACTTGTCGCAGACGTCAACCCCTACGTTGTAATATTCCGGGATTTCCCACTTGAAGTTCTTGCGAAGCTCTTCATACGTATTTCCCTTCAACATACGAACCCCCTCCCTGATGATTCCCCTGAACCTCCGATCTTCGCGCGCCACATGGATTATCGGACTACGAACCTGAGCGCTCATTCTGTTTCTTCAATGATTCCATAATCAGCTTCCAGCCGTTCTCATAAAGGATTTTTGACTTGACGGTCTCTTTAAGAGGCGCTTCCTGAATCTCTCTGATTGCCCTGTCGAAAGGGATAATCGGCCAATCTGTTCCGAACAGTATTTGATCCTGAAGCAGACTGTTTGCATACTGAAGAAAGGGGTCCCAACCAGTACCCTGCGCAAAAATGTATCGCGGGGCCACTCCTCCTATTTCGAGGTAAACCCTGGGGTGAAACTTACGTGCAATCGCACACAGCTCGCCGACCCACGGCCAACCGGAGTGACAGGCCACCAATTTGACATTGGGGAAGTCCAGAAGGATGCGTTCCAAATGCATCGGCCTGTCCGCTTCCATGGAATGGTTCGGGGCATAGTTGATGCCTGTGTGAAGCCACACGGGGATGCCCCTCTCCTCACAGAATTGATAGAGCGGATAAAGTCTCGCCGCCTCGGGCAACAAGTCCAGGAATGCGGGTTGCAGGCTGAAACCCACGCATTTTGAAGTGCCTGCCACAGCATCCCGGAGATCTGCTAAGGCTTGGCTCACCCCTTTTCGCGGATCAACACTGACGACACCGAAGAACCTGTCCGAATAGGCCGCGACCGCATCCCTCGTGCGTTCGTTCAACTGGATAGGATCTTCAAACTCCCATTCACTGTGGAGCACCGCCTGTACGACGGAAGAAGCCTCCATTTCCCTCAATAACTGATCGGTGGTCGCACCGTATTGGACATCGAAACCCGCCCTATCCTGGTAATAGAGCATGAACTCTTCAGGGTGTTCGGTTAGCTCCCGGCGGGGAATCCGGACCCTCATGTCAATAACCTGCATCACCATCTCCCCCAATCTCCGATCCTGGACCATTCTTTCGGGCTCTCTAAGAGGCCTTATCTCAAGAACAAGTTAACGAGCACCAAAGCAAATTCCGGTATGTAGGTTACGGCCAAAATTACAGGCAATGCGCCGAAGACCATGAAGACTGTTGCCGGCTTTATATACTCGTTTAGCGGCAGATTGCCTCCGATGAGTCCGGCCAGATAAAGCATGGGGGCGCAAGGCGGAGTGATGTTCCCGAGGGATAAATTGGTGACTGAGATCGCGGCGAAGTGAATGGGATCAATTCCCACGGACTGCGCGATGGGGAGCAGGATAGCCGCTGAAAGAATATTGCCGGAGACATCGTCAACGAGCATGCCCATGATAAGTAGAATGACATTTATCATGAGGAGCACAACAAACTTGTTCGTTGTGACTCCGAGGACTAATTGCGTCAATTGCTGAGGCACCTGGTAGGAAACCAGGATACGGCTCGTCATCAGGATAAAAAAGAGGAGGATCATGACCACGCCGGAGGTGATCATAGAGCCCTTGATATTCTGGCATAAACTGCTGAAACTCATCGTCTTGTAAAGCAATAAGCCCACGGCGACCGCATATGCAGCGGACATAGCCGCTGCCTCGGTCGGCGTAAAGACACCGCCGTAAATCCCTCCCAGGACTAGGACGGGCATAAAAAGAGCAATGCCTGCACTCTTCGTTGAACGGCCAATTTCGAGGACTGTATCTTTTAGGTTCTGGCGGGGGGCCGTTTTGAGGTTTTGCATGTTTCTGCACATGATCAGATTGATGATGCAGTAGGCCACCATCAAAAGAAGGCCGGGGATCATCGTACTCAGGAAGGCGGCGAGAATAGAGACCTGAGCGGTCATGGCAAAAACAATCATCGGGATGCTCGGAGGGATGAGCAAAGCCAGCATGGATGAGGCGGCTACCAGCCCGACGGCATATCCTCGAGAATATCCCTGATCCACCATTTCAGGAATCATCACGGAGCCTATGGCTGCGATCGCTGCTGAAGCTGATCCGGAGATCGCGCCGAATATCGTGCAGGCGACAACGCAAACCATCCCAAGCCCTCCCTTGATTCTTCCAAGAAAGGACATGGTGAAAGCGATGAGCCTCCGTGAGATATCCGCATCCCTCATCAGTCCACCCGCCATGATAAAAAGCGGTAACGCAAGCAGGGTGTAGGATTCGAGGTTCCGAAAAGCTGCGGGCATGGCAAACCTCGGATCCATCCCAGTGAGAATCAGCATGGCGAACCCTCCGAGCCCAAATGAAAATCCGACAGGGACCCCGAGGAGCATTATGACCACAACAAAGCACATGATCATCGTGACGACCGTCATAATCGACCTCCTTCCGCCCCTTTTGGCGCAGTGATCGCCTGTTCAATATACTTGACGACGTTCGCAATGCTGTAGAGAGTCATGAATATGGCGCCGAAGAACATGCTGCCCACGCTGGTGATCCTTGGCCACCAAAGCCCGGTCGTCTTTTCTCCGGTTTCATAAAGCCACAGGGAGTAGGCGCCGGAATGGTATAGAAACAACATGCACAAGACTAGGCTGAAAATCCAGGTCGTGACGCTAAGAAGAGCCCTGGAACGCGATGTTTTGAAAAAACGTGCTGCCACATCGCCCTGGACATGGGAGTCAAACCGGGTCCCGAAGACGGCTCCAAGGAAGTAAACCCAGACTCCGATCAACCTCGAGAATTCTTCCAGTCCAAAGAGCGGGGACTTGAGAACATAGCGAAGGAAAACTTGCAACACCACGGTGAGCGTCAACAAAGCCCCACCGAGCGTGATAAACACCGTCCACAATTTATCCAGCACGCTGTCCACATAACCGCAAATTTCTTTCAATCTGCCCCATGTCATGCTCGTTGCCCCTTTTTCTTTGGGAGGCAGGCGACGATCGGCCTGCCTCCCCATGCGTACCGATAAGAAAATAAACCCTTGAAGCTGGCTGGAACTGCTATTTGGATATTTTTGTTGCGTGTGCTTTCACTTTTTCCATGAGCACAGAGCCGAGAAGTTCTGATTGTATCCTGGGCCAGGCTTTTTCGCGCACCACCTTTGCACTCGTTTCCCACTCTTGCTGGCTGACCTCGTACACCTTGACCCCTGCCGCCTCCAGTTTCTTTTTGAATTCACTTTCGTCCTTCTCAGCGGCCAGGGCTTGCTCAGCCATCACTGTGTCTGCGGCAGCACTCAGAATAGCCTTATCCTCTTTTGACAGCCCATCCCAAAGTTTTTTGTTGATGGTCAGGAACCAGTATTCAAAGGCATCCCGTGAAGCAAGCCAGTAGCTGAGTGCATCCCGCATAACGTACGCCTCCACTGCCGGGCACGCGGATCGGGCATCGACAATACCGGTCTGAAGGGCTGTAAACGTTTCCGAGAAAGCGATCGGCGTGGAGATGAACCCTAATGTGGGAACGTACACTTCAAAAATACGGATGGCCGGCACTCTCATCTTGATTCCCTTGAATTGGTCCGGCGTCTTCACGACGTCCTTGACCCGTTTGGTGAAGGCAAAACCATCCCAAGCATTCAGGTAAATACCAAGGACTTTGAGGCCGATGCCGGAGTAAAGTTCATCAAAGATCGGCGTGAGCCACCCTTTTGAGCCGATGCCGGCTCTCGCTTCATCCCACGTCGAAAAAAGATAGGGCATGAATATGAGGTTGGTTCGCGGGTCATAAGAGGTGGACCCGGCGTTTAGTCCAATTTCCATGGTTCCCATTCGGTTCGCTTCAATCTGCTCCATCCAATCCCCCAGCGCGCCTGAGGGGAAATAGGTCATTTTGATGCGCCCGCCTGACTTTTCCTCCACCAGCTTGGCGTACTGTTTGCACCGTGCAGCCGCAGGATGGTCCTCAGCAATTCCTTGGCTGATCTTCCACTTGTAATCCTTTGCTTGGACCTCGCCCACACACAGACTGACTATGAATCCCGCCATAGCCATCAAACAAATCACTTTTGTAATCCTTCGAGTTAAAGCCCCCATCTCTTTTCTCCTTTCACAAAGGTGTTAAATTGTTCGAAGACATTCAGGCACTTTGCTCTTCAGTCTGAGTCTCACCTCCTTTCCTGGATGAGCCTGGGATGGTCGGACGTCATTTGCGGCTTTTCAGCCCTTTCACAATAAACTCCGCATAGATGTTTGCGATATCCTCTCGACTGAGACGGCCTGACGGCCTGAACCATATGGACACGGCCGTGCACATCGTGATCAATCCAAAAGATGCCACTTTGTAGTCCAAATTGGAAAACGCCCCTTCCTTGATTCCAGCCCTGATCAGGGCCTGGAAATTCTTCTCGTATTTGTCACGAAGATCGATGATGGTCTTGTAGTTGTCTACCGTTAATCCCCTCAGTTCACTGTCAGAAATAAAGACTTCCTTTTGACGATCGATGTGGAAAACGACATGGCTTCTGATCGCCGCTCGGACCTTCTCTTCAGTTCCCTTCACCCCTTTCAATGCCTTTTCCAGATTGGCATCCAGATCCATCATCGTCGTTTTGAAGATATCAAAGAGGATGTCCTCCTTATTTGCGTAGTGGTAGTAGACGCTGGCTTTCTGAATTCCTGATGCCCTCGCAATGTCGCTGATCCCCGTGGCGAAATAACCTTGTTTGAAAAACAGCTCGATGGAAACCTTCTTGATCGTGTGTTTCATGCTGCTCACGGCCGCCTCAGTCCTCCTTCCACAGGAAATTCCGATCAGGATTTCGCTACCTAACGATCGTTCGGTAGTCATGCTAGGCCTGCCAATTTTCTCTGTCAAGGAAAAACTGATCGTGTGTGATAGTCAACACCTCTCGGCTATCACAGCAGAAACAGCAGGTATTCACACGAGCAATACCCTGTCCTATGCTTTCCAGCATCTAGATCTCCGACTTTCAATGGGATGAAGACAATGTGGCGCACATCGCGAGACACCATGTCTATCCTGATGAAGTGGAGGAGGGAATATGAAAACACCGGGTTTTAAGACAGAAGCTCAAGAAAGACAGTTTTGGGAGAAACATTCTGTGGCTGACTATTGGAACGATCTGCTGGAATCGGAGGATACCTTTGAAAGGCCAAAGCTGACTCCAGTGACGGTGAGGTTTGATCCCCTTGTGCTGAGAAAGATAAAGATGCTCGCAAAAAAGCGAGGCGTACCCTATAACGCCTACCTCAGATACCTTCTTTCCAGAGGCGTGGAAGACGAAATCAGTTATAAGCCCTCACACGAAAAGTAGGGGGCTCTCCTCCTCATCACACACAAAGACCTGACGCGATGCCGTGGGTTTCTTCATCCCCTCAACATGTTATTATTCGACGCATAGAGGAACAGGCTTTTTAGGGAACCCGAGCGATTACAAATACAATAGTTGCGTGGTAGAGGGGTAATTACGAGTAGCGGTTACCAAATGTACTCGCGCCCAACAGCTACGTATGAGACTGTCGAAAAAGTGTCTTTGGCTAAAAGATTTTTTCTGATTCTTTGCCTCTGATTTTGTAACCTTTCATATTCTATCCTGTTTCTGATTTGTTAAAATAATATTAAATCATCTTAATTTATTTACAATGAGTCCGAAGTGTGCTATCCTTGGGACGGGTTCAGTAAGGAACGTGCCGTGATATCCTTCTTGAGGTTAGAGCGATGGCAAAATACAAAAGCTACGATTACTCACAAAGCGTTCTGATTCCCGTCTGTCTTGATGAGCAGTTGATGCCGGGGACCTTGGAGTTTGCGATTCATACTCTGGTGCAAACCCGCATTGATACCTCAATCTTTGATCACCGATACCACAATGATGAGACGGGCCGCGAGGCGTATGATCCAAAGGTCCTTCTGAAGGTTGTGCTGTTTGGTTACTCAAGGGGATTGATCTCATCGCGACAGATTGAGCGCGGGTGCAAAGAGAATGTGGTGTTCATGGCGCTTGGCTGCGGACAGCAACCGGATCACAGTACGATAGCGGCCTTTGTCTCATCGATGAAGGGAGAAATCCTGCCTTTGTTTAGGGATGTGCTGTTGGTTTGTGAAGAGGAGGGATTGCTTGGGGGGACTTTTTTTGCGTTAGATGGTTGTAAGCTTCCCTCCAATGCTTCTAGAGAATGGACTGGCACGATTGGTGACCTTAGGAGGAAGAAGGAGAAAATTGAGAAAAAGGTTAAGGGATTGCTAGAAGAGCAGGTGGAGGCAGACAAAGAGGACGATAATGATGAAAGGAGTGGAAAGTTATCAGGGATAGTGAAGCGGGAGAAGCAAGTTGAGAGATTGAAGAAGCAGGCGGATCGGATTGAGACCTTCCTACGGGAGAATGGTCCAAAGATGGGCAAGCAGGGCAGAGAGATCAAGAGCAACATTACGGATAACGAATCTGCCACAATGGTTACATCCCGTGGGACCGTTCAGGGGTACAATGGGCAAGCGATGGTTGATTCCAAAAAGCAGGTTATTGTTCATGGTGAAGCCTTTGGAGACGGACAGGACCATTATCATGTCCCCCCTATGCTTGATGGGGCTAAGCAGAACATGCAGGCGATTGGTCAAAGTGAAGATTACTTTGAGGGAAAGATATTGACCGCAGACAGCCTCTATCATAGTCCAACCAATTTGAGAAAGTGCAATGAAGAGAAACTGGATGCTTACATTCCTGATAAGGATTTTCGAAAGAGGGACCCAAGACTTAAGACGAAAGGAGGATACAGGCCAAAAATGGAGCGATTTACACTGGAGGATTTTCAATATAATGAAAAAACCGATGAGTATCTCTGTCCTCAGGAAAACATATTGAAGCTCCAGGTAAGAAAGACTCAGGTAGGTGGTGTTATTTACAGAAGATATGTGGCCGACAGAAACGATTGCCAAGGATGTGCATTGAAGAGCAGGTGCATCATTGGTAAAAACGGTGAACGGAGATACTTAAATGTCCCTATAGGCAACGCGCCTGATAATCTTACCCCATCCATGATTGAAAAAATAGACAGCAAGAAGGGGCGCGAAATATACCCCCAGCGTATAGCGGTTGTAGAACCGGTGTTTGCGAATGTTCGAACGCATAAGAGAATGGATCGTTTTACCCTGAGGGGAAAAATCAAGGTGACCATACAGTGGCTACTCTATTGCATGATTCATAACATCGAAAAGATCGTTCACTACGGAGCCAACTATGGGGTTACCTAAGAGGGATCAACTGAAGAACGAGAGCGCGAGATGATAGGCCAATCCTTGACTGAAGGATAGGAATAAGAATGTACTAAAATCTAGGTCAGCAATAAAAGTTCAGATGAGATGAGAAAATGGGCGTTCACCAGACAGGGATACAAACTCAATCCGTCTTTTTCGACAGTCTCTATCGTATACTTAATTTTTGAGCCAGTCCCAAAAGCGGGCGATTAGCAGAGGAAGAACTCAACCGCTTCGCGGCAGCCTGCCGAGGTGCACACTTTCGCCTTTCCCACCGACCTCTTTTGATCCTCTACCCTCCTCGTTGATTCTGTAAGATACCTCCGTTTTTTAATCTCAACTCAAGGAGGTATCCGTTATGACCCCATTAAGACAGAAGATGATCAGAGCCATGGAGCTGAGGAACTTTGCCAAGAACACTCAGCGGGGCTACCTGGGAGCCGTCAAAGGTCTTGCCAGCTTCTATCGCCAATCCCCGGACAAACTCACCAAAGACGCTATCGAAGACTATTTGCTGTATTTGAAAAATGAGAAGGGCAACACCACCGGCAGTTGTGGCGCTGTGGCCGCAGGATTGAAGTTCTTCTACACTCACGTGATTGAAACCGCCACCCCGTTTGACTATCGGATCCGTAGAAAGAATCGCAAACTGCCCACAGTGCTCAGTCAAGAGGACATCTGGAAAATCATCAACGCCACGCATCATCTCAAACACAGACTCATTCTCATGACCACCTATTCCGCCGGACTTCGAGCGATGGAAGTGGCTATGCTCAAACCCGATCACATCGACAGCAAAGACATGCTCATCAAGGTGGAACAGGCCAAAGGAGGCAAAGAGCGCTATACGGTGCTCTCCTCCAGGCTTCTGGGGGAACTGCGACAGTACTACAAAACCTGCAAACCCTCCCCCTACCTTTTCCCCTCCGCGTTTAAAAACCGCGAACACCTCCCTCTTACTTATCCCTCCATCCGCAGCATTTACGAGGAGGCTCGGGAAAAAGCCGGCATCAAGAAAGGCGCAGGCATCCACACCCTGAGGCACAGCTTCGCCACCCATCTTCTGGAAGCTGGTTACGATCTGCGCAGAATCCAGGTGCTCCTGGGCCACACGCGACTGTCCACCACCATGATCTACCTGCACGTCAGCCGCGCCACCCTGTCCAAGATCCCTAGCCCCCTGGATCTGTTTGACCCCCAAAATGCAAAAAAGGAGGACCCCTCCCATGAGCCCTCCGATTAAAATGCCAAAACCAAAGCTGGAAGTCGCCGAGATCCTCCGCCATCATATCGCAGAGTATCGCAACGCCTACCCTCTAGCCCCAGATCAGCACCGGATCGTCTCCCACCTCCTTCACTGCCGTACCCCCACCCTGGGTGGGCACATCGAGCGCTGCACACACTGCGGCGCACAGCGTATCCTCTATCACTCCTGCCGCAATCGACACTGCCCCAAGTGTCAGCACGTCCCCAGAGAGCGATGGCTTGAAAAACGTCAATCCGAACTCCTCCCCACCCCCTACTTCCACATCGTGTTCACTCTCCCGCATGAGTTGAACCTCATCACGTTAAAGAACAAATCCGTGATGCTCAACCTCCTCTTCAAAGCCGTCTCTGAAACCCTGATCAAGTTTGGTAAGAAGGAACTGGGCGGGACCTTGGGCTTTATCGCTGTCCTGCATACCTGGGATCAGCAACTCAAAGCGCACTTCCATCTGCACTGCCTGGTCCCTGGAGGTGCCCTGTGCACAAAGAGCAAACACTGGATTCCATGCAAAGAAAACTATCTGTTCAACCAGGAAGCCCTCTCCCTGGTCTTTCGGGGCAAGGTCATCGATCACTTCGGACGAAGCGCTCAGCGTGGAGACCTGAACCTTGAAGAGGCCGACTCCCAACTTAAAACCAAGCTCTACAAGCACACGTGGGTTGTCAGTGTGCGGGACCCCATCCCCAATCCTGAGCATGTCCTGGAGTATCTGGCCCGTTACACCCACCGCGTCGCTATCGCCAACAGTCGCCTCGTTGATCTTAAAGACGGCATGGTCAGCTTCAGGTACAAAGACCGGCAGAACAATGTCCTCAAACAAGCCACCCTCAGCGCGGTGGAGTTTATCTACCGCTTCCTCCTCCACACCTTGCCCCAGGGCTTCGTCAGAATCCGCCACTATGGGTTTCTGGCTAACCGTGATCGCACCGCCCATTTGGGCCTCATCCAGCGCTTGCTCAAATGGCCCTCTCCGGTGCGTACTGTGACTCATTCCCTCCAGGAAATCATGCTCCGGCTCACCCGTATCGACATCACTCTTTGTCCCTGTTGCAAAAAGGGCAGGATGCAAAAGATCGCAGACATCTTATGCTACAGCGGCAAGCACCCCTATCAGTTCATTCGACCACCCAATGGCTAGGCTCTGTCCAGCGCCCTGAAACCATTGTGTGTGAACCCTAAATTGCTCCAGTCAAAAGCAAATGGATCACTACGTCCACATCATGAGAAAATACCCTTGCCATGCCATCGCCCCTGGACGCAACATCCCCTTCACCCCTCCGTATCCGCTCAATCGTTTTCCAAACCAGCTTTCGACACAGTATTCCAAAGACCAACCCCGTACCTTGAGACAAGCAAAACAGCTCTTACAAAACCCATATACTCCGTTCACACTCCGTGGTGCGCGAAGCGCCTGAGCTCTTCATCGCTTTATCCATCATCCCCTCACTCCACATTGCCCACCCTAGGCGCACAGCCCGCAACTCATCACATGCCATCGCACTAACCGCCTGGGGGACGATGGATAAAACACTAATTAGTAAGCAAAAGTTCTTGAAAATAAAAAAGTGGGGGCGTGATGCCCCTGTTCTTCTCTGGAGAATTTAAGGGACACGAGTTGCGGCTGTTTCTCCGGATCTCTCATATATCATTACGCACCTTTTCTAGATGAAACAGCGGGCAACCAAAGAAGCCTTTAACCTACTGTAATCAGACTCTGAGGTGTGGAAGGCTAGCGCGAAACCGTGTGACCGACTCCTGATAATCTTGCCCTTAATCTGGTCGAGCAAAACTTTTAACTCAACGACTAGCAAGACATCCTCGCCAGACGAAACTTTCCTCTCCAGAGCTGATTGGATGTAAGCACCTCCTTCACTAATGTTCCTGATATAGCCTTTATACCAATTGCCCCCCACCATATAGTGCACCTTAATGAAAACGGAATCCCTGGGATGCTTCCTTCTGTCCCCGCGTGCCTTAAGACAAAGGCTTTTGAAGTATTTTAAGAGATTTTCCATCGGATTTCTTGAAAAGCCAAAACGAAAAACAGATTACACGATCAGATCTCGGCTTTTTCAAGGATTCAAATATCATGCCTAGAAACGAGTGGTGACGAGAGAAGAAAAAAAGTACTGTCATATTAAGATGATAGAGGACCAAGAAGATAAGAGGCTATTTCACACTGATGAGCCGACATGCACAAGGGCTTGTGCATGTCGTTGAGGTTTCTGTGCAACAACCGTCTGATTGGAGGTTTCGTATCGTAGTTGTAAGTGGGTGGATGGCGCTTCAGGCGCTCGATTAGAACTCAAGTCATAACCTTGCTCAAAACATAAGAGGAAGAGCAAGACACCGCTCAGCCTCAAAATAATAAGGTCAACTGTAAAGTTCTTAATTCCGAGGGAGCTGCGTGTTCCAGTCGATTCCGTCAAAACGGGCTGCTGTCTTTGCGTCACTGGAGAGAAGTGAATCTGAACCACCACCACCATGGCGTGGCTACCGCAAAAGTTGCGCTGATCGTGTGGTTCTTTGTGACGTTCGTGAAGGTGTAGGAGCTCAATGCCCCAACGGATGAGCCATCAACGGTGACGCTGCTGATCTTGTATCCAGTTGATGGGGTGATGCTGAAGGTCTTGCTTATTCCGGAATTAACGCTTACGCTTCCTGAAGGTGAGATGGAGCCTCCCGTTCCAGCAGAAGCTGTGATAGAATAGGTCTGCACTCCTGCCTGTGTTACCGTGAATATCTTACCTGCGATAGATGAGGTCCCTGTCCTCGACGTGCCCGTGTTGGCTGGTACTGAGTAGCTTACAGTACCACTACCCATGCCATAACCACCTGACGTGATCTTCATCCAGGAGCCACTCGCTGCTGTCCAACTGCAAGAATTCTGCGTTGTCACTTTAACTGTACCGGTTCCGCCAGATGAGCCGAACGTCTGGTTGGCCGGCGATATCGAATAGGTACAGGTGGACGGAGCATTGTAGGAGACCTCATTCGAGTAGCCGCTTTCAAGACCTGCGGTATTAATAGCGGTTACAGCGAAGAAATAAGTTCCCTCTGGAAGGTCATACAGGGTGAACTGCACTACGTTTGGATCTGGATCTTCATCCTGATCAAGTGAGATATCAACAGGTGAGTCACCATCTGATGCCCCTCTACCATAGTAAGGATCACCTGAGTCGGTGTCATAGTAGATCCCATACCCAGCTAGATCTGGTTCAGTGTTGGCATCCCAGGCAAGTGTTACGTCTAAAGCGTAGCTGGGATTTGAAGAGTAAATCAATATTGCGATGCACGTCACCACACAGATTGAAAAGTATCGCATCTGCCCCCTTTCCTGAAGAGCCCCTGAGGCACCAGAGCTTTCCATATCCGACTAGCAGCGAATTCCGATATGGTAAAGGATCATAAGCAAGTCATATGCCAGTTCCTTTGAGTCGGAAAGTAATTGATATTACTGTTTTTTATAATGCACAAGGTTATGCAGTGAAGGATTTTTCATGCACAAAGGAAGATCAAGATCGGCGAAATGTGATGCAGCTAAACGGAATTCGGAGGTTTTTGCTTCGTAGGGTATTCCCTTCAGCTCTTTCCGAGATCCGAAAAGGGTTCTATCTCATCCTGTTGGATTTCTTCGGGCACCTAGACGGTTTCCCCGGAATAGGCATGTTCCAAGGATCTGATTGCTGTTATTAGTTCCTCATTTCAAAACGGTTTTATTATCGAGAAATCAAACAGATCCGTTTGCACTTCATCTTTGCTCACTGAATAGGCTGGGGCTGCATCCGTGGAGTCAGAATGCAAGGGGAGCTGCCTGGCCAGTTTGGTAATCTTTTGACTTCCCGCTATGAGTCCTTCAGATTTCATCACAGCAGGCCGGGCACACTATCCGGAGTTCTCGAGAAACGAGCATGCTTCATCACGTGATCCTAACCATTCATGATCGAAAAAGACTTCGATATTCCTTTCATCGCTGATCTCGCATTAAGAGAAAAGCAAATCCAGCAGAACTATCGTCCTGTGATCGCCGTACATAAGTGGTTTGCCAGAAGACCAGGGACCCTTTTCCGAGGTCTGATCCTGTCCGAGTTCGTTGCGAAACCCTGCCCGGCTGAGATGGGTGCGTCAATCCACATCAGCGGGACAGTATCATCCAGCATGGAAACGGTGCCCAGCGCTTCCAGGTCATCGCATGTATCGGGGGACAGGGTTTTGGCGTGAGGCGGGAAGACATGAAGAAAATGCTGATCGCCACGCGCGGCAAGGTTTTTACTGCGGATACTCTTTCTAAGATGGTGGAGCACACCCGCCTCAAGGACTTCGCCTCAAAACCGGCCTAGGCGGCAGATCCTAACGAGTACAAGGATAAGGGAGTTTACCACGGGGTGAGAACACGATTATAGAAATCGGAGAGGATGTTTTTTGGAGCCCGAGGCTCGAAAAGATACCTGGAGACTCTTGCCTGGACTGAGGAGCTGAGGGGCGTCGCTTGATCTCTTATCCGTGCTCTTGGCGCCCCTCCTTCGAAAGGCACAATTCCCGATACTTGCAAGCCAATTGATCGCAGTACACGCTTGCCTTACCAAAGCAGTCGAAATTGCCTTCTTTCAGTTGCTTTCTGTGTATGACGTGGGAAATGAGCTCTCTGAAACAGGGATTGCAAAAGGAAGAAGTGTAATCTTCGGGCCCCCACGGAATGACGGTGTCTTTTTCCCACTCTTCGCCACACTTGATGCATTTTACGCGCAGTTTTTTGCTGTTGTTCTCCACGTTAATCTTAATATGCTCCAGTCAATGTCGATGGATGATTCAATTGCTCGGCTCCCGATGATCATGAAGATCGCTTTCCGGAAGAACGGTCAGCGGGTCGGTCAAAATCAGGTGTGTTTTCGTTGGGTCTTACAAGTGAAAGAGAAGAGCACATCTAGCCGAACAATTGTGCTTTATAATATCACTTCAAGATATATAGTGTGTCAAGGTAAGAAGCCACAACCTATAGGGCTTGCTGCCCCATCAGTCCACGTTTCTTGAATGGCCAGGAGGTGGAGGAAAAAGATTGCGAGACCTTTTCGGGATCATGCGGCGCGGAGAGCGCCGAGGACAATAAACACGACGATGAAGTTCTTAATTCCGAGGGACCTCTGGATTCCGGGGCATTCCTTCAGAACGGGCTTTCGGCTTTGCTTCACTGGGAAGAGGGGAATCCACGGAGCGGTCGGCCTGTTGTCGCAAGCGAGGAGGCTTTTTAAGTTCAGCAACCATGGCCTCTCTGAGAATCTGTTTGTCCTTCTCCTCATCAATCCTCATAAAATAGAAGCCCATTGCAGGGCTGAAATTCAAAGATATGCAATTGTCTAAGTTGGACCAGGTGACCTTGCCTGTCATCTGCACTTTTTTCTCAGGAAGCTTGATTGTCACGGGATAAGCTGCTCCTTCACGGAGCCTCTCCGAGCAATAAAGAAAGAACCCTTCCCCTGTGATATTCCTCGTTTCCCCTTTTGCAAACCCACTTTCCGTTTTTATCGCCAAGGGCCAAATCACGCTCAGCCGCAAAAGTTCCCGTCTATTCATTGAATCAACCATGGTCTTCCCTTTCAATGAGGAGTTGATCTAAATAACAGCAAGTCTAATCCTCTTTCTTGTCTGTAGGCAAGCAAGATGCCTGCCAATTTAGGGTGTTATTGATTTCATAAAGGATTTCGAACTATTAACACCGTTAGACTCTCGTTCAAACATGAAGATTGCCACATATTGTCTAAAATAAGCAAAAAATGGAGGGGGAACGTGCAAAATAATGACACTTTTTGGCGCCGGGATTTATCAACACCGTAGAAAACGGAGCTGACAACTCAAGTCACAGCCCAGCTTGCAAAAGAGTTGAGCAAGATAGACCACGGTGATGTGTTCCCAGGACTTCGAAGATCGCGCAACAAGGAAATACATCCGGCTGGAACATTGAACGGCCTCAAAAAGGCATTATGTATTGCGTATGAAGGAGGACGAATCGGGTCTTCCCTAGAATGCCTTTGGCGGGGGTATGGTGAAGATGAAAAGCCGTTTCGGATCTGTTCTTGTCTTGGCTGCGCTGGTTCTCACGCTGTATGGCTGCGCGAGCTACGGGAATGTCCGTTCCCCAATGATTTATGGTAATCGCATCACCGTGCAGGACCTGGTAAAAGACTGGCAAAACTATACCCTCTATTTTACCGGACACGGCCGTGGTCACCCTTCCGCCGTCCTCTTTGAACCAAAGAACGATGACAGGGTTATCATCGCAGACCGGTGGTGGAAAGTGGAGAACTACGAGATCTTGACAGACCTCGTCGATTCCATCCAAAGGCAACTTCCCATAGCTTATTACTATCCAAGGTTGCTTGAACTTCTGGGCCCGGACAACCACCGATACGGATATGTATTCACCTCGTGGGACCACGTGGTCGCGAAGCTTATTGATGATCGCACCATGGTCGTCTTTGATTTGCCACTGCCTCCCTATCTTGCGATTGATGGAGGGGACGGACTCCGTGAAAGGAGACCGCGATGAGGATCAGTTGAGATACAGGGAGTCAGAGCTACTCGAATGATTCAGCTCCTCAAAGTGCCCCTGGGATCTGATTCCCGGGGCAGCCTCTGGTTTGGTGGATTCTGTCGTGGTGACCCACAGGAATTCCACATCTAATCCACGATCTCAAGAACGCTCCGCCTCCTAAGCTTGGTGGAGGCTCCCGCAAGTATTATTCTCATGGACTGTGCCGTGCGTCCCTCCTTGCCGATCACTTTTCCTACGTCTCCTCTGGCCACCCTCAGCTCAAAGATGGAAGTGTGCTGTCCCTTAGTCTCCGTGACAGCGACCTCTTCAGGGGCATCCACAAGGGCCTTTGCCATGACTTCAATCAGTTCTTTCATGTGTCACCTCACCCTCCGCTGCGATGCGCCGCCATCGCAGAAGTTCAAGTTGCCAATGACCGCAGGAGCTTGTATCGCAAAAGTTTTCGTTCCGAAGGATCCAGAGCAGTCAACACCTCTCCGCAATAACGGACAGTGGGATCAAAAAAATGATCGTTCCGGCTCCTTTCAAGAGGCCTGCAGGCCCTTCCCCAAGGTCCTGTACCGTGGCGCAATGGGAGGGAGGGCCGGACGAAATCACTTGAGACCTGCGGCTTTCCGCCCCCATCTTTCCATGAGGGTGGCTTTGTCGGAACAGCAGCTTTGGACTCCCTACAGAACAGAAATCGTCCTGCACGGAGTGCGGCTTGCAAAATTTGAGGAGTTTATCCATGAACAACCTCCGACATGGAGGTTAATGGGTGGAAGGAAAAAATCTGAACTATTGAACGGCAACCAGCCTCCAAAGTCAAGAAAATCCGATTCGCTGATATCTTCTGTCGCGTATCGCAGGTGAAAGCGGGATGCGGCCCTTTGGGACGCGCGATTTGTTGCTGTAGAAGTCTATGGCTCGGAAAACCTGATCGGCCGAGTTTGGCCTTGACACCAAAGGGTCGACTCACCTACACTCCCGCACATTCAAAGAGAGTTCTATCATCCTCTCACCTAATGTTTTCAGCCAGCCGGAGAAAACCCAATCTTGCCGAAAGAAAGGAGGCAATCCATGACCCCCAATGAAATGCAGGAAAAGGCGATGCAGGTTTTTGGTCAGGGCCTTCAATGAAGCCAGGCGGTTCTTGCGGTCGGGCAAGAGAAGCTGGGAATAAAAGATGAGAATCTGATCAAGGCGATGGACTCCTTCGGCGGCGGTTTGGCCGCTCACGGGGAGGTGTGCGGCGCTGTGATTGGCGGACTGGCTGTCATCGGCTTGAACTTCGGCCGTCCAAAAAGCGGCAAGGAGGCTGATACGCGAATGTGGAAAACCTCCAGCATATTCATCAAGCGTTTTAAAGAAGAAGTCACTGAGGGTAAACTTCTTTGCCGGGAGATTGCTGGAGTCGATTGGAGAGACCGGGATCAGGTAACTCAGTTTCATGAAGGCAAAGGATACAGGTCATGCCAGGTCCTTGCCGGTAGAACGGCAAGAATCATCGGCGACCTGCTCGAACGATCCTCCTAATCGACACCAAACGCACAGCCTGCTCTGAACGAGATGCCCTTGTGATGGACTTCCATGCAATAGCGCCCCGCACTTACCTTAAACCGGACGAACCGCATCCCCTCTTTGACTCCCTGAAGGGCCAGGGGATGCGGATTCAACCTCATCCGGCCAAAAACCCATGCGAGGAGGTCTAACCACAAATGAAACTCAACTCTCACAACCTGGTCATGTCCGCCATGTTCGGTGGACGGCGTGGACCCCGCCCGGCCGTGGGCAACCCCACCTCTATCGCGTGCCATGGTCTCATGGAAAAGGCAGGAGTGTCTTTTCCCGAGGCCCATCTCAATCCGAATGCCATGGCCGACCTCGCCCTGGCCGGGCACGAAGTGGTCGGTTTTGACACGGTCATGCCCGAGTATTCGGTGGTCCAGGAGGCCGCCGCCTTAGGGGCGCGGGTCGACTGGGGCGACCGTGACAAGATGCCTGACGTGAGGGAGTTTCCGAACGCTGATTTCTCCGACATCGCCATGCCCCCCGATTTCCTGGAAAAGCCTTCCTGCCGCGTGCTGCTGGATGCCCTCGCCATTCTGCGTCGTCATGTAGGCGGCCGGGTGGCCATCATCGGCAAGGTGATGGGTCCTTGGACCATGTCCTACCACATGGTCGGCACCCAGAACTTCCTGCTCGCGGTCGGCATGGGCGAGAGCGCCAAGGTGACGAAGATGCTGAGGCAGCTCATGCCGATCACCCTCGCCTTCATCAACGCCCAGTTCGCGGCCGGGGCGGACATCGTGGTCCTGGCTGACCACGCCACCCGCAACCTGGTGGGGCCCTACCACTACGAACAGTACCTGCTGCCTATCCACCAGGAAATCACGGCCCAGGCAGGCGGGCCGATCATCCTGCACGTCTGCGGCAATTGCTCGGACCGGCTCGAGCTCTTTGCCCGGTCCGGCGTGGACGCGTATCACTTTGAGTGGCAGGTGGACTCCAAGGAGGCGGTGCGCCGCATCGGCGACAGGATTTCGCTTTGTGGCAACGTCAACAATCCGCAGGCGCTCCTGCAAGGCACGCCGGAGGATGTCCACAAGCAGGCCCGCTACGCGATCGAGGCCGGTGTGCACCTCATCGGCCCGGAATGCGCCATCCCTCTCGCCACGCCGCTCGAGAACCTGAAAGCCATCGTGGAGGCGGCCCGGCAAGGATACTGAGAAGGAGAGGAGGACAACCCTCTATGGGCGATCATCTGGAAACCATCAAGAGCGCGGTCATCAGCGGCAAGCATGCGGAAATCAAGGCCCTTGTGCAGGGCGCTGTCGATGCCGGCCTCGACCCGAACAGGATCATCAACGACGCCCTCATACCGGCCATGGACGTGGTCGGCAAGGACTTCGGTTCGGGCAAGATCTTCGTCCCGGAAATGCTGGTCTCGGCTGTGACGATGAAAGCGGGAGTGGATATTGTGAAACCCCTTCTGGCCGGCGGCCAGAACCAGTCCTACGGCACCGTCCTCATGGCCACGGTGAAGGGAGACCTGCACGACATCGGCAAGAATCTTGTCACCATGATGCTCGAAGGCGCAGGGTTCAAGGTGGTAGACCTCGGCGTGGACCTGGACGTGCAGAAACTCGTCGAGCAGGTGAAGGCCATCCGGCCCGACATCCTGGGCCTTTCCGCACTGCTCACCACCACCATGCCGGAGATCCAGAAGGTCATCGCTGAACTCAAGGCTCAAGGTCTTCGGGACAAGGTCAAGGTCATGGTGGGAGGAGCGCCCCTGGACCGCACTTTTGCGGAGAAGATCGGCGCGGACGGCTACGGCGCCAATGCCGCAGAGGCCGTCGAGCTCGCCCGGAGGCTGATGGTGAAAAAGGGGTGAAGAGCACCTCTTCCGATGAAATAGAACTCCGGCCTACTTGCCCTTGAACCGGGGTTGGCGTTTTTCCATGAAGGCGTTGACCGCTTCCATCAGGTCTTCACTGATCAGGATCGCGGCATTCTTCTGGGCCACGTACTCCAACCCGGCTTTCACACCGTTCTCACGGTCGAATCGCATCACATCTTTGACTCCCTGAACAGCCAGGGGCGAGCACGCTGCAATTTCAGAGGCAAGCTTCCTGGCCTCTTGAACCAGAACAGACGGGTCACCGCAGAGCCGGGTGATGAAGTTTATCCTGAGCGCTTCTTCTGCGCTGAAATCCCTGCCCGTGAGAGCCAGCTCACGGAACCAGCTTTCTCCGATGAGGGAGGGCATGCGCTGCAGCGTCCCGAGATCGGCCACCATGGCCATGCGGGTTTCCCGGATGGAGAAGACCGCGTCCCGAGAGGCGAGCCGGATGTCGCAAGCACAGGAAAGATCCACCCCCCCGCCGATGCAAAATCCGTGAATCGCAACAATGACGGGCTTGCGGCAGAGCTCCACCGCAGTAAAGGCGGCCTGGCCCTGCAGAATGAAAAAGCGAAGCTGCTCGCGGGCCTCCACGCTAGTGGACTGGACAAGACCGCCCAGGGCGCCGAGGTCGATGCCTGCTGAAAAGCCTTTGCCCTCGCCTCGAACAACCACGACCCGAACCTCAGGGTCCTGATCGAAATCCATAAAGGCCTGGGTCAGCTCCCGGAAGAAATCTTCGTCCATGGCGTTTCGTTTGTCAGGACGGTTGAGAATCAACCAACGAATGAAACCCTCTTTTTCTATTTTGAAACGAGTGAAATCGCTCACGTCTGTCCTCCTTGCCCGATCCTTTCAGGGTGACTCTTTCGGCCGCCAAAAACAGGGATGATTTTCACCTCTCGTCTTGGCCTGTGTCAACAGGAAAAGCGGGAGCCGGATCATTAAGCATGACTTGAACTTAGGCTTGCTTTCCTCGCTGCGGAGCCATATAATCCAAGCCCTGAGGAATTCTCGGCGGAATTTGTGCGCCGGATCATTGTTGTCTGAGAGAAGTTGAACGAAAAGACATTCGTGGGGATTGCATCGTGTGCATCGATGCAGTTTGGTTGCGGCCAATGGTCTGCAAAGGGGAAACCTGAAAACGAAAGGATGACAACCTATGCCAAAACTTGCTGAAGTTCTCAGAGGGGAAATCATCAGGATCAGTCGCAGGGAAGCACGAGTCGCCACAGCAGGCATTCGGGAGGCGAAGATCAGGCTGACCAAGACGGTTGCGGACTTGAAGAGAAAAATAGCAATGCTTCAAGGGGAGAACAAATGGCTTGTCGCGGCGGAGAAGAAGCGGCTGGCGCAGAAGCCTCAGGTCACCCCTGAGACATCCAGGAAGGCCCGATTAACATCAAAGGGAATCCGAAGGCTTCGAAGAAAATTAGCCTTGTCTCAGGCGAATTTTGCGAAGCTGCTGGGAGCCTCGACTCAAACGGTCCACATGTGGGAAACGAAAGAGGGTCCGCTGAGACTTCGCGGGAACACCTTGGCATCCGTTCTTTCGGCCAGAGAAATGGGCGCAAGGGATGCAAAACGAAGAATAGCCGAGTTGGAAACGAAAAAACCCGGCCGCAAGGTGGTCAAGAGAAAAAGGGCGAGACGGCGCTGACACTCCACGGCCTCATGTAACCACGTCTCTTCCCCCCCCCCCTTTTTTAAGGGGAGGGGGGTGGATCAGGGTTCTTTGCGCAACAATGGTCGAGAAGTTGAAAAGCATTGATCTTGGGCGCAGTGGGCTCAAGGTCAGCGAAGTGGGTTGCGGCGGCATTCCCATCATGCGGGTAGGCCTGCAGGAGGCTGAGGCCATTATCAGGCGCTGCTTCCAGTTGGGTATTACCAGGAACGCCGGCCCTTAGGGTCGGACGAACGGGAGCAAATGAAAAGCATCCGGAACGGGCTGGGAGTCCGGTTTTGCCATCGGTGCGAGTACTGCATGCCGTGCGAACAGGGCGTTCAGATTCCCAAAGTTCTGTTGATCAAATCCCAGGTGCGGCGCTTCAGCCCAAAGCAACTCGCCTTCATGGCCAAGGAGGCCGTGGCCTCAGCGGAGCAATGTGCCGATTGCGGCGAGTGTGTGGAAAAATGCCCTTACCATCTTCCTGTTCCCGACATGCTCAAAGAGAACGCGGAGACCTTCAAAAAACTCATGGCTGACCATGGCTTTAGCTAGAGGATGTGAGACGCCAAAAGATTTTTCTTGACATAAAAAAGTGAATCTTGTAGTTTTCCATCAATTGATGGAAGCAAAAGATGGAGACCGGGATGATCTCTCCGCTCGAAAAGGCGCGAAAAGATCCTGATTCCATGAAAGCCAAGATTCTGAAGGTGGCCCGCAGAGTCTTCGGCGAGTACGGTTTCCACGGCACCACCACACGCCTCATCGCCCAGGAGACGGGCATCGACATTTCTACCCTCCACTATCACTGGGGCGACAAAGCGAGCCTCTACGAAGCGGTCATTCGTGACATCACCGACGATCTGAAGAGCGAACTTGCGGAAGTGGAGAAGATCATCCACGGGCTTCCCCTGGCCAAGCGAATGGAAATCGCCATCGACGTAGTGACGGATTATCTGTTCGCGTGCCCGGAAGTGTCCAACCTCATCCTTTTCCGCTATTTCGGCAAAACCCGCCACGAAGCGACCCTCGACTTCCATATGCCTGAGTTCGTTTCAGACATCGCCAGGTCCATGCACCTTTCGGAGAGGTTTAAAATCGTTCCCGTGGAGGCGAAAATGAAGGTTCTGGCCATGATGAATGCCATCCACAATTTCATCTCCGGCGAGGAGTTCTTCCGCTCCATGCTCAATCTCGACAAAGACGATTACATGTCCAGGGTCAAGGAGACCCTGAGGTTCATCCTGATCCCTGCTTTTGTTTCAGGGGAGAGTAAACCGGAGCCTGACAAAACGGTGGAATATGAAGATCGGCCTGGAGGGTGGTTATGGGTAAACGAAAGGGACCGTTGAGCGGGATACGCATTCTGGATCTGACTCAGCTGTACCCCGGACCCCTGGCCACCATGATGCTTGCAGACATGGGCGCTGACGTGGTGCGGCTTGAACACCCGAGCCGACCGGACAATGTTCACCTTTTGCCGCCCTTTATCGGCAAGGAGTCGGCTGCCTATCTGACCTTGAACCGATCCAAAAGAAGCCTGGCGCTTGACACGGGGAAGCAAGAGGGGCGAAAGGTCTTCTTTGATCTCGTGAGGACGGCGGATGTGGTCATGGAACAGTTTCGGCCCGGCGTCCTCAACAAGATCGGCATCGGCTACGAGCAAGCCATCCGGTTCAATCCCCGGATCATCTATGTCTCCATCACAGGTTTTGGCCAGAACGGCCCTTACAAACAAATGGCGGGGCACGACATCAATTACATCTCTCTGGCAGGGCTATTGTCTCACGTGAAAAAAGGGGACGAAAGGGTTCTGCCAGGCTTTCAAACGGCGGACGTGGTGGGCGGCGGTTACATGGGCGTCATCGCCTGCATGGCGGCCCTCTGGCATCGGGAGAAAACAGGAAAAGGCCAGAGCGTCGATGTGTCCATGACGGACAGTATCATGCCCATGCTCACCCTGCAGCTTGCCCAGTACTGGGGAAGCCGGGAGAGCGACGAGATCATGAACCCTTTTGATGGCTCGTTCCCCTTCTATGGAGTCTACGAGTGTGCCGACGGGAAGCACGTCAGCTTGGGCGCGCTCGAACAGAAATTCTGGACAGGGTTCTGCCAAATGGCAGGCCGGCCTGAATGGCTGCCGCTTCAGTTTGCCACAGGCGATGAAAAAAGAAAGGTTCGGGAGGAAATTGCCGGCCTCTTTAAGACCCAGTCGAGGGATGAATGGCTGGAGTTGGCAGAGGTTCATGACGTCTGTCTGAGCTCGATTCACGAAATGGAAGATCTGGAAAAGGATCCTCAGCTTCAGGCTCGCCAAATGATCATCGAGACGGAGCACGAAAGCGGACTGAAACTGAAAGGAGTCGGTATACCGATCAAGTTCTCCGAGTCCAAGCCCTACGCCCCTGAACCGGCTCCGGCTGTGGGGCAGCATTCCATTGAGATCCTGAAGGAGGTGGGATATTCGGAGGAGAGAATCGAGGATCTGCTTGAGAAGGGAATCGTTTTTGCTGCGATGAAACATTAAACCCCATGGAGGAAAGAAGATGGCCCTCAATCCTGACGCAATCGGAAAAAAGATCGGCCCTCTCACCAAAGCGTACACATGGAAAGACGCGGTGACCTATGCTCTGGGCGTGGGAGCCGGGTTCTCCGAGCTGCAGTACTGCTACGAGAAAGACCTGAAAGTGCTCCCGAGCTTCAGCATCGTCACCCTTTACGACTTCATGGCGCTCGTTGCCGATGCGAGCAAAGTGAATCTGGCCGGAATCCTCCATGCGGAGCAGGAGATCCTTTTTCACCATCCGATCCCGGCAGAGGGAACACTGACCACAGAGGGTGCCATCACCCGCTATTACGACAGGGGGAAAGAAAAGGGCGCCTTCATCGTCGGGGAGTTCGAAACCCGGCACTCCAACGGGCAAAAGCTCTACACCAGCATTGCAACGGTCCTCGGCCGTTTGGACGGCGGATTCGGCGGGGGAAACCCGCCCAAGGAGGAAGCCCGTTTTCCGGAGAGGGCGCCGGATGCGGAAGTTACCGACACCCCTGCCCAGGATCAGCCTCTTTTTTTCCGCCTCTCAGGAGATATTTTTCCGCTTCACGTGGATGCCGAGTTCGCCCGCATGGCCGGCTTCGACCAGCCGATCATGCACGGCCTTTGCACCCATGGGTTTGCGTGCCGGGCCGTGATCCAGAAGCTTTTCCCGGGCGAGCCTGAGCGGATGACGCGCTTCAAGGTGCGCTTTTCAAGACCCCTGTACCCGGGGGTTCCCATCAAGACCCAGATCTGGAAAGAGGGGGAAGGACAGGCTTTCTTCCGCACCGTCAACGTGAAGACCGGCGAAGTGGTCCTGGACAGGGGCACTGTGGAATGGATGAGCCGGGAGGAGGCTTCCCAAAAGGAGAAGCGCGAGGGCATTCGCTTTGACGGCCGGGTGGCGATTGTGACGGGGGCCGGAGGGGGATTGGGCGGCCTACGCGCTGGAGCTTGGCAAGCGGGGGGCCAAGGTGGTGGTCAATGACCTGGGAGGGGGGAAGGACGGCAGCGGCGGGAGCCGGAGTGCAGCGGACAGTGTGGTGGAAGAGATCCAGGCCCTGGGAGGGGAGGCGGTTGCGAGCTATGACAGTGTGTCCACGGCCGAGGGCGGGGAAGCGATTGTGGAGAAGGCGGTGAAAGCTTTTGGCCGGGTGGACATTGTGATCAACAATGCGGGGATTCTGAGGGATCGGACGTTTGCGAAGATGGATGGAGAGAGCTGGGATGCGGTGATGGGGGTGCACCTGAAGGGGGCGTATCATGTGACGCGGCCTGCGTTTGTGAAGATGAGGGAGCAGGGGTATGGGAGGGTGGTGCTGACGAGTTCGGCGGCGGGGTTGTACGGTAATTTTGGCCAGACGAACTACAGTGCGGCGAAGATGGGGTTGGTGGGGATGATGAACACGCTCAAGCTGGAGGGGGAGAAGCACGATATCAAGGTGAACACGGTGGTGCCGATCGCGGGGACGAGGCTGACGGAGGGGGTGTTGCCACCGGAGGTGTTTGAGAGGCTGAAGCCTGAGTTTGTGGCGCCCCTGGTCCTCTATCTCTGCTCGGAGCAGTGCCCGGTGACCGGCGGCATTTACAACGCGGGCATGGGCTTTTTCAATCGTGCTGCGGTTGTGACCGGACCGGGAACCGTGATCGGCGACGGCGAAGAAATCCCGACCCCGGAGGACATGGCCGGCCACATGGCCAGGATCAAGTCCCTGTCCGGAGCCAGGGAATACGTGAATGCGGTGGCGGCTTACGGGCCGATGCTCGATGTGATCAGCGGGAAGAAGGCGGAGCCTGAGCCTGCTGCCGGAGGTGGGCTCACGGTGAAGAAGATCTTCGAGCGGATTCCTGAGGTGTTCCGGCCGGAAAAGGCGAGCGGGCTGGACGTGGTGTTTCAGTTCGTGATTGCCGGGGGAGGCGGAGGGACGTGGCATGTGAAGGTGAAGGAGCAGAAGTGCGAGGTGAAGGAAGGGCCGGCTGAGAAGCCGACCACGACGATCAAGATGGGGGATGAGGATTTTGTGAAGATGATCCAGGGGCAGTTGAACGCCATGTCGGCGTACACGAGCGGGAAGCTGAAGATCGAGGGCGACTTGATGAAGTCGCAGCTGATCGAAAAACTTTTTAAGTTTAGCGTGCTGATGAAAAACGCCCATCTGCTGCGTTCCCCTCGTTCCTCGTCGTTGCGGCGTACTGTCCTGTACGCCTCACTCCTCGGAACTTCTGGAGCCTTGCATCTGGACGTTCTTGATCAGCCCGCGGGGGATGGGTTTTGACAACATTCTATGATTCCGACATTCCACTATTGCAATTCTTCATGGAGGAGGACCGGCCATGACAGGCATCGTATCCTATGGAGGTTACATTCCGAGGTTGAGGCTCAGCAGGATGAGCATCTTTCAGAACATGGGCTGGTTTGCGCCTGCCATCATCATGGTGGCCCAGGGAGAACGCTCCTTCTGCAACTGGGATGAAGACAGCGTCAGCATGGCCGTGGAGGCCTCCCGGGATTGCCTGAAGGGACTGGACAAATCCAAAGTCGATGCTCACTACTTGTGCTCCACCACCCTTCCGTTCAGCGACCGCCTGTGTGCCGGTATTGCAAAGACAGCGCTCAATCTGCGCGACGACGTGCTGGCCGAGGATTTCACCAACTCCCTCCGATGCGGGACCAGCGCTCTCCTGACGGCCTTTGACGTGGTCAAGGCCGGCGGCAAAAGACAGGTCCTGGTGACGGCCTCGGACAAGAGGGAAGCCAAGGCCGGGTATTTTTATGAAATGTGGTTCGGTGACGGCGCTGCCTCGGTCCTGGTGGGCGACACCGATGTGATCGCCGAGTTTGTCGGAGGCTACACGGTATCCTATGACTTCATCGATCACTACAGGGGGGCGGATCGAAAGTACGATTACATGTGGGAAGAGCGATGGGTGCGCGATGAAGGATACTCCAAAATCATCCCTGAGGCGGTCAACGGTCTGTTCAAGAAACTCTCGATAACGATAAAGGACGTGGATACCCTTGTCTTTCCCTGCTTCTTCAAAACGGAGCACAGAAACATCGCTAGGGCTTTGGGCGCGACGGCGGACAAAGTGATTGATAATCTCCATGAAGTCTGTGGAGAAACCGGCGCGGCTCACCCTCTGGTCATGCTCGCCTATGCTCTGGATCAGGCAAAACCCGGGGACAGAATTCTTCTTGCGGGCTTCGGTCAGGGCTGCGACGCCCTCTACTTCAAGGTGACGGAAAACCTATCAAAGCTCACCCGGCGAAGGGGCATCCGGGAGCCTGGAGAACAAGAAGACCACGGAAAACTATCTCAAGTTCCTAAAGTTCAGGGATCTCCTTCAAACCGAGATGGGCATCCGGGCCGAAGCGCCGACCCAGACCGCCATGACCGTCCTCTGGCGAAGGCGTAAGATGCTCCTTGGACTGGTGGAGGGAAAATGCAGGACGTGCGGTACGGCACAGTATCCCTCCATGAGAATTTGCGTGAATCCGGACTGCCGCGCCGTGGACTCGCAGGACGAGTGGGAGTTTTTGAATCAGCAAGCGGTGATCAAGAGTTTTACAGGCGATCTGCTCGCTGTTTCGGTCGATCCGCCCGCGGTTTACGGGATGGTGCAGTTCGAAGGGGGCGGCAGGCTTTATGCGGATTTAACGGACTGCGAACTGGGAGATGTTTCCGTGGGGCAGCCGGTGACCATGAGTTTCAGAAGACGATATGTGGACAGGGAAAGAGGGTTCACGGGGTACTTCTGGAAAGCGGTTAGGTCCAAGGGTGGACCCCCCCAAGGAGGAACACAAGATTCGCTTTGACGGCCGGGTGGCGATGGTCGCCGGAGCCGGAGGGGGATTGGGGCGAGCCTATGCGCTGGAGCTTGGCAAACGGGGGGCCAAGGTGGTGGTCAATGATTTAGGAGGAGGAAAGGACGGCAGCGGCGGGAGCCGGAGTGCAGCGGACAAGGTGGTGGAAGAGATCAAGGCCCTGGGAGGGGAGGCGGTTGCGAGCTATGACAGTGTGTCCACGGCCGAGGGAGGGGAGGCGATCGTGGAGAAGGCGGTGGAAGACCTTTGGCCGAGTGGACATCGTGATCAACAATGCGGGGATTCTGAGGGATCGGACGTTTGCGAAGATGGACGGGGAGAGCTGGGATGCGGTGATGGGGGTGCACCTGAAGGGGGCGTACCATGTGACGCGGCCTGCGTTTGTGAAGATGAGGGAGCAGGGGTATGGGAGGGTGGTGCTGACGAGTTCGGCGGCGGGGTTGTACGGCAATTTTGGCCAGACGAACTACAGTGCGGCGAAGATGGGGTTGGTGGGGATGATGAACACGCTCAAGCTGGAGGGGGAGAAGCACGATATCAAGGTGAACACGGTGGTGCCGATCGCGGGGACGAGGCTGACGGAGGGGGTGTTGCCACCGGAGGTGTTTGAGAGGCTGAAGCCTGAGTTTGTGTCCCCCCTTGGTCCTCTGCCTTTTTCCTCTGAAGGCTGCGAAGAGAACGGGATGATCTTCAATGCAGGAATGGGTTTCTTCAACCGGGCGGCCATGGTGACCGGGCCCGGGGTGTTTGTAGGAGACGGCAAAACCGTTCCCCCCTTTGAGGAGATCCACAAGAACTGGGAAGCTATCAACAGTCTTTCCGGAGCCAAGGAGTATGTGAATGCGGTGGCGGCCTATGGGCCGATGCTGGATGTGGTGAGCGGGAAGAAGGCGGAACCTGAGCCTGCTGCCGGAGGCGGGCTCACGGTGAAGAAGATCTTCGAGCGGATTCCTGAGGTGTTCCGGCCGGAAA
>CAVPDE010000026.1:0-92955 GCA_963702565.1 uncultured delta proteobacterium
GAGAATGTGATCAAAGCCTATCTCGGGGAGGAATAATGGAGTGACCGTTCGACAGGCTCACGGCCCTGAGCATAGTCGAGGGGCAAGTAACGAGTGACGAGTGACAAGTGGCGATAACTGCACATCTTAGAGCACTTAAAAGGAGGAGAGCATGAAAAAGAGAATTCTGGTCGTAGTACTGGCAGTGTTGGTTGGGGCGGCTTTCTTCACTCCTGTCATGGCGCAGGACACCATCGGCATAGGGCTTTGCGCTCCAATGAGCGGCGGCGCAGCCTCTTGGGGCAAGAAGGCCGAGTCAGGAACGGTCTTTGCCATTGAGCGGATCAACGCGGCAGGCGGCATCAAAGCAAAGGGCGAAACCAAGGCGCGTATGCTGAAGCTGATCGAAGTGGCGGATGACAAGAACGACCCCAGGGAAGGCGCAGCCATTGCGCAGCGCTTCGTGGACAATGCCCAGATCCTTGGCATGGTCGGCCCGGTGACCAGCACGGTGGCCCTGGCCGGGGCTCCTATCCTGAACAAGGCCGGGCTTGTCCAGATCGCTATCGGGGCCACGGCGCCGGCTTACTCCCAGGCAGGCCCATATTCATTCAGAGTCGTTCCTACCGATTCTTTCCAGGGAAGGTTCATCGCCAAGTGGGCAACCGGCCAGAAGAAGTGGAACAAGTATGCCACTATCTACGTGAATGACGACTATGGCCGGGGGTTGAATGATGTGTTCAAGACGGCGATGAAGGAATTGGGAATGCCTGAAGGGGCTATCGTGGCCTCCGAAGCCTTTCAGCCGAACGACACGGATTTCACGGTGCAGCTTTCAAAGATCAAAGGACTGAAGGCGGATGCCCTTTTTATCGCCGGGCACTACAAGGAAGGCGCCTTGATCGCCCGCCAGGCGCAGGAACTCGCGCTCAATGCCCAGATCCTGGGCACGGACGGCATCGGCCACCCTGAGTACATCAAGGTCGCAGGCAAAGCGGCTGAGGGGACCATCTATTCCGGGTATTTTTCTCTGGAAGACCAGAGGCCCTATATCCAGAAATGGGCGACCGAGTTCAAGGCCAAGTTCCAGACAGAACCAGGGCTTGTGGAAGGTCTGGCCAATGACTGCGTCGTGCTGATCGCAACGGCGGTAGAGTTGGGCGGCGCCAACCGCGAGGGGGTGTGCAAGGCGCTTACCGGTATTGGGACCGCTTCACCTGCGGTAATGGGCGCCCTTGGAGAAAACAAGTTTGATGCCGACGGCGACATGGTGCGCGACATGATCATGTACATCGTGAAGGACGGGAAGGCCGTGTTCCACAAGTAGTCGAAGAGGTTGAAAACCTGGGAAATCCCCCCTCGCCCCCCTTTACCAAAGGGGAATGGGGGGATTTCTATTATTGCGGCTGTATTAATCTTCGAGCCAGATCTGTTTGGGAGCCTCAGGCAGTGTGAAGTCCAGGGTGGCGGTGATCTTGGTCATGTCGGATTCGTTTCCCGCTTTGCTCAGGGCTGTGATCCCCAGATAAAGCGTTCCGGTGATCAGAGGAAAGGAGGGAATGTCATCGGGAAGGATCGCCTCCGCCACATTGCCGAGTTCCACGTATTGGCAATCGTGGTCGACTTCCCCTTCAACAGACCAGTAGAGCCTGTATTTGATCACTTCAGCGCTGGGGGAGCGGTACCAGCGAATCCTCTTTCTCTTGATCTTCCCCGCCTTCTTGATTTCCACCTGGATTCCAACCGGTCGATCCCCCACAGGTTCCGGGGGAGGGAGAGACAGCTCCTTGCATTTTGGGCCGACGGACTTGAAGGCAATCCCAAAGGTATTGGTGTCGACCCACACGATTTCACCATTGATCTGGCTTAGAGAGTCAGCGAGAGGAAAGGCAATGGAAATCTGCTCTCCGGGAATGAAGAAATCACGGCATCCGATGGAAGCGCCCGCAAGGCTGACATTCCGGACATAGTCCCTGTAGACGCGACCGCTGGCAAGATAATCCACAGGGACGGAAAAGCTCGTTCTCGGACAGCTCCTTCTGTCTGCTCCCGGTGCTTGAGTTTCACGATCAGTGTGATTCACGACTTCAAAACCATTGATGGGTGGGGTCCTACAGGTCTTCGATCATTAGGCTCTTGGGAGCTACAGGAACGGTAAAATCGAAGAAAGCGCTGATCTTGGTGATGTCGGACTCGTTTCCCGCCTGGTTCACGGCCGAGATGCCCACTTCCAAGTTCCCGGCAATATGGGGGAAGGAGGGGATGTCATTCGGGAGGATGACCTGCGTGACCGCTCCCACATCCGCGAAACTGGAAGCGTAATCCAGCGTTCCGTTTTCCGACCAGTAAAGCCTGTATTTCGCGGACTCTTCACCGGCCGCAGGCTCCCATCGAAGCTTCTTCTGTTTGATTTTACCCATTTGACGTGCCTCCTTTTTCGTGATGTTGAATTCTTTATTCTGATTCTCCTGACCTGGAACCAGCTTTTGTTTCAGCGCCAGGTCCGGGACTCTGAACTTCAACCCAATTCCCTCCGGTCCGACCCAGACCACATTGCCCACCACTTTCTCCCCGTGATTCCGCGGCGGCAGGTCCAGAGAAATCTCTTCACCAACAGAGAAGGCGCGAAAGCTCTGCAGATAGCCCCCAGCCTCGCTGATGTTCCGGAGGGCGTCTCCATAGTGATGTCCCCTTACCTCATAGCGAATCGCAATAAGGCAGTCCGTCCTCTGAAATTGCCTTTTTTCCTGGCCGGAATCGTAGGAAGGTTTTCGGATCGACTCGAAGAGGGAAAAAGGGCGGGAGAGAATATCCATCCTGGCTTCAATCCATTCCGTGGGATTCCAAACCGAATGCCGGCAACGTAGCACAACGAAAGAAAGAGTCAAGAGGAAATAGCCCGAAAAATTCCGGCGAAAAACCTTACACTCTTCTCAAGTACTTAGCTTGAAAGGACCCCTTGACTCGCTCAAGATTGTCCGGGGTGAACCATTGGCCAGACTTGATCACGGCAACCGGCCATCCCTTCAATATCTTCCCCTCGTGGAGGCAGTAGTCGGAGCGGGAGGCCGCGGCCTGCGGGGTCGCTTCTTTCTTGAGGCTAGGATCCACAATGACGAGGTCTGCATCGCTCCCCGGCAAGAGCGTGCCTTTCCCCGGGTACAGGCCGAAGATCTTTGCCGGCGATTCGCTCATCTTCTCGATAAGCCTGACCAGAGGCAAGCCGTTCCCTGCTGCGCGGTCCAGAAGAGACGGGAGATGAGTGCCCACAGCGGGATAGCCGGGGGGGACATCCCAGAGGTTGACGCTTGTCTTTTTTTGGCCTGATGACATGGGCGTGTGATCTGATCCGATCGTGTCCACCGTGTCGTCGGCAAGCCCTTGCCACAAGGCCATTTGATTTTTCCTGCTTCGGATGGGAGGCACCATCTTGTAGAGAAGATCGAGGTTCTGTTCCAGGTCCAGGGTCAGGTAAGGGGACGTGGTCTCGAAATAGAGGTTCCTGTTCTTTGGTTTGAGGTCCCTTGCCGACTGAATTCCTTTTTCGGATGAAACATGAACGAAGTAGATCCTGGCTGCTGTCTCCTTGGAGAGGAAAGCCGCTCGCTGGATCGCCTCGGCTTCAGCAAAGGCCGGGTGGCTGCCTTCCCACTCGATGAGGGACTCAGAAAGAGGATATGCTTTTTTCAATCTTTCCGTCGCCCTCTGAACAATCCTGTAATTTTCGGCATGAATGTTCAGGATCGCGTTGGGGCCCAGGGAAGACACCTTTTCCATGAGGTCCAGCAGAAAATCATCTTCCACTTCAGGGATGAGACCCGGTATGCCGCACATGTAGGTCTTGAAGGACGCGATCCCGTAGCGGGAATAGCAGGCAGGAACTTCCTCCAGTTGCTTGCGGTTGAGGATCACGAGGTGAATGAAGACATCGCAGAAAGAGCTCCTTTCAATCTTGGCAATAACGTCGTCCAGCTTCCCGAGGTAGGAATCCTGCCCCCCGAGATAGAGCCCCAGAGTGGTCACCCCGTTGAGCAGTGCCGATCTCGTTTCCGTCACGATTTCCGTGTCAAAATCCGTGAAGATTCCCAGGTGGACGTGGGGGTCGATAACTCCGGGAAGAACATATTTGCCCCGGGCATCGACGGTCAGGGCTTGAGGGTCGGAAAGGTTTTCTCCAACGGTGTCGATTTTCGCGCCCTTGATCCGGACGTCGAAAGGGAAGATGCCTTTGTAAGGGATAACGCAGTGCCCGCCTTTGACGAGGAGCGCTTTGCCGCCGGAGGCAGCGGCAGAAGGTCCGGCAGAGCCCTGTGCCCGGCGGCTACCCGCCGCCGATGCAGGGTTTGCGGCCTTGAGCCACTCTGGGACAAAAGACGAAGAATCCTGACGGAAGAAGTCCGGAATGAAGGGCGTCTTCTTCTCTTCTCCCATGTCCAGAACCTTCAGATCGATTCGACCACGGTGACCGCTGACTCCAGGGCAGACTTGATCTCGGATTCCGTGCCTGCGAGGAACAACCTTCCAAAGCGGCCGAAGGGGTTAAAGTGGATGAGCTGAATGTCCGCAGCCTTTTCGGCCTCGTTTGCGGCGAGGACAATGTAGGCTGCAGGTTCCACCTCGAAAACGAGCAAGGATCGCCCGGGCAGGAGGAGGTTGCCTTTCCGGTTCTTGTTGATTTGCTGGGCCTGGTAAGGGTTGACCTTGTGAATGATCTTCGAGGAGACGACTTTTGGCTTGAGCCTCCGGGACACATTCAACCCGCAGGCGTTGAGAATCGTAGACCCTGCGTCTTTGACGGAGTCCACACTGAAAGAATGCACCTCGAGGACTCCGAATTCCCGTTCCACCATTTGAAGCCCGGGGCGGGCATCGCAGGTTTTCAGGGCGGAATCAAGGAGGTTGTAAACTTCGCTTCCCGGGGCCAGCTCCATCCACAGCTCCGCCATGCCGGAAAGGGGCACGTCACCGTCCAGCTCGGAGCCGAGAAAGGCGGCGAACTGAGGTTGCATGCTGTCGATAAAGGCATAGGTCCTCAACTGGACAGGGTCTTCAGCCATGGGTTGTGCCTGTTCTTACTCTACGCTTTCGGTTTGGCCGATTTGATGAGCATGGGGAGCGCTTTGAGAGTCTCGTCGCTCGGCCTGGCGATCACGTGAACGGAAAAGACTTCGCCCACCTTCTTGACCGAGGCTGCACCGGCGTCCACAGCCGCCTTCACCGCGCCCACATCGCCCTCCACAAAGACGGAGACGAGTCCTGCGCCGATCTCCTTCATGCCCAGGACTTCAATATTGGCCGATTTCACCATGGTGTCCATGGCTTCGATCGCGCCTACCAGCCCTTTGGTTTCAATCATGCCTAGTGCTTTCATCTAATCCTCCTTGGTTTTGGTGTCGATGTCTTTCTTGTTGATCGTGACGTGTTCACAGATCGCAATCACTGCGGCATCCACGGGCAAGTTCTTGTCCGCTAAGGCATGGATTGCAGGTGCGCCTGTGGTGACGACAACAACGTCTGAGAGCCCGGCCCCTACCGTGTCCACAGCCAGAAAGGATTCGCCTGTGGGATGACCGCTGTCATCAATGGGTTTCAAGATGAGAAGTTTGTAAGAGCTCAGGCCCTCACGCTTGATGGAGGCTGTTGCAAAACCGATGACCTTGCAGAGCTTCATAAGGACTCCTCACTTTGGGTTGAGATGTTTCAAAAAACAATCCAAAATATAATCGATGTCTTCCAGGGTGGTGAAAAAGTGGGCCGCAATCCTCACCACGTCTCCCCGTGCCGAAGCGATGATGTTGTCTTTTCTCAGGGCGAGTTCGAAGTCGTGGGAATCCCCTGGGACCCGGATCGCCGTGTTGGGAGCTTTCATGCGGATATCGGTCGGGCTGACCAGGTCCAGCCCCCTGTCGAGAGCTCCCTTCATGCAATACTCGGAGAGGACGTTGGTCCACTGGTGGATTTTTTCAACCCCTACGGTGTTGATGATCTTCATGCCGGCCCTCGCGATGTAAGCGGTGGGAACCGGCGGAGTTCCGCTGTCAAAGCGCCTGGCATCCGGTGCGTAAACGAAGTTGTGAATGTCGAAGGCAAAGGGTTTTTCCTGGCCGAACCATCCGGTGAAAGAGGGGTGGAGATACTCCACCAGGTTCCGCTTCACATACATGAAGGCGATCCCCGGGACCCCGAGCAGGTACTTGAGGTTCCCTGTAGTGAGGAAATCCACGTCCAGGTCCTTCACATCAATGGGGTGGGTGCCTGCCGCCTGGTAAGCGTCCACAAACGCCAGGGACCCCTTGGCGTGGATTTTTGCGATCACGGTCTTCAGGTCCTGCCTGAAGCCGTTGTAATAATAGGTGTCGCACGCCGAGGTAATGATCGTGTCCTCATCCACGTACCGGTCGTAATCGTTGACGTCAATGATGCCGTTCTTGAGCGGGAGAAACTGAACCTTGAACCCGTATTTCTGATGAGCCTGCCAAATCAGGCCTACGGTGGGAAACTCGGCATCCGTGACAACAACTTTCTTCCTTCCGGCGTTCAGCGGAAGAGCGCTGGCCACGGCGCTGGTCATCTCAGAAACCGAGGTGCCGATCGCGATGTCGTCGGCACCCGCGTTGATGATCCTGGCAAATTCCTCTTTGGCAAAGTGAATCTCCTCCATCCACCGGTCCCAGTCCATGCCCATCCGGTCCCAGTTGTCCAGGTACTCCATGGCCGCATGCCGGGTGAAGGTGGACTGAGGCGCCTGAGAGCAGTTGGCTACGTGGATGTGAGTTTTGAGCAGAGGAAATTGCTTTCGCCAGTAGTCCATATCATAGGGAGGGACCGGCCGGGTTCCCTGAGCGACAAGCCCCTCTCTCTTTTGTGAAAGGTAGGGGGGGATAAATGTTCCCGGCTTGCCTTCGGGAGGCTTTGGTTCGGCCGGATGGATGCCTTCGTGGCTGACGAACCGGATCCCGTGCTTCTCCGCTTTTTCCTTGGCAATGCTCGTGATGATGTCATCGGGCTGGACATGGATTTCTTTCTTGCCCGATTGGTAGGCGAGATCAATGTCATCGCCGGTCAGGATCGTTCTCATCAGATTGTCTCCACCTGCAATGGAAGGCTCTTTCAGACGGCGAAGGTATCATAGTAGAAGTTTCTGAAAAGTAAAGGACAAAGCACGGTCGCCAGTGAAGGTCTTTACGGTTTCACCGTGCGCTGTGAGCCTTGCGTTTACCCGCCGTCCCTCTTGCCCGCCGTTCTTGTGGCGGGGTGGCGGGATTTGCGCCGCTTTTTATCGGCCAATCGCCGGGCTTGAGGAGAACCCTGGCTACCGTGTCGAGAACAGGCCTTTTTTCTCTCATCCGGGGCACGACCTTGCCTGCATTCCTACCCCATGCCGAACCGTAGCTCAGCAGCACCAGGAATTTCTCAAAATGCAGAGCAGGGTTGAACCCTTTTCTTCTCAGTTTCTTGTACTCTTTCAGGACCTCGGGGAACTTGAACAGCACGAGCCACTGAAGCCTGCTCCCTTCCGGGAGATCCTCGTTCTCTTCATGCCAGACAAAGATCCCCTGCTCCTGGCATATTTTCTCAGCTTCTCTGCAAAGGCTTTTGTAGTCTTCACGATAAAAGGGAGGAGAGAAGGCCATCTTCTTGGCTTCTCCGGCAATGCATTCCGCGAAAGCGGTGATCATTCCGAGCATGAAGGATTTTCTGTCCATGGAACTCTTTGAAGAAGAGGGACGTTTGGATGACGGCATAAGTTCATTCTCCTGCAGTGTTGTTCGGTCGAGGGGATGCTTATATCAGAGTCGGTTTGTTTTGCAAAGGCGCAACCCTTAAGTCGGGAGAAGGGTCAAGAGAGAGGGGTGGAGGTTTGATGTTGATGTTTCCGGGACGCTGAGATAAAAACGAAGACAGCAAGAAACGCTGAGCACAAGAGAGAGGGGATAACGCGATGAAAGAAAACAAGGCTCTGAAGCGGCTGAAGCCGGTGGTCAAAGAATCCGAGAGCTCGCCCATGCGAGAGATGATGAGAATGATGGAGGAGAAAAAAGATCTTCTCAGCCTGTCAGCAGGAGAAGCCAGATTCGACGCGCCGCCGGAGCTCATCGAGCTTGCGGTCAAAGCCATGCAGGAAGGGAAAAACCTTTACACCTCCACCAACGGGATCCCGCAAATCAGGGAGGCGGTCGCCGCTTTTGCCCGGAAGCAGTTCGGAGGAAAGATAGACCCTGGGACCAACATCCTCATGACCGTGGGCGGCATGGAGGCGATCTTCCTGGCGGCAAGAATTCTTCTGGAAAAGGGGGACAAGGTGCTGCTGCCCGATCCGGGATGGGGAGTGATGCGCACGGTGGCGGAAAGGCAAGGGGCTCTGGTCGAGCCTTACGCCCTGGAGGAAAAGGGGGGCTGGGTGATCGATGCCGAAGCTATTGTCGATCGAATGGATGAGAAAACAAAACTGGTGGTGGTGAATTCGCCCTCGAATCCGACAGGAGCGACGCTTTCCAAGAAGGGGTTTTCAGTGTTGATGCAAAAAGCTCAGGAAAAGGACATCTTCGTTCTCTCCGATGAGGTCTATCACAACTACGTGTACGAGGGGGAACACGCCAGCGCCCTGAGCTGCGGGTCTCTGGACAATCTCATCTTCATCAACAGTTTCTCCAAAACCTTTGCCGTCACCGGGTGGCGGCTGGGGTACGCCATTGCCGATCCTTGGATCATTCGCCAGATGGGCATTTTCAAGGAAAGCATTTCCCTGTGTTCTTTTTCTATCGGCCAGTGGGCCATGTCGGGGTTCTTGAACAAGAGTGATGCCTACCTGGACAAGGCCAGGGAATTCTGCAGGACCAACATGGAAAGGATGGTGGCGAGGCTCAAGGCCATTCCCGGAGTTCGCTGTGAGCCCCCCAAGGGCGGGTTTTACGTGTTCGCCGATTTCTCGGCTATTGAACCCTCTTCGCAGAAGCTTTTCAAGCGGCTGCTGGATGCCGGAGTGGCGGTTGTGCCGGGAGTTTTCTTCGGGTCAAAGGGGGAGGGCAGGGCGAGGATGATGTTCGCGTGCCCGGGGGATCACATTGATCAGTGTATGGATCGAATCGAAAAGACGCTAGTCGGTGCCGCCTAGGTAAGCCTCGATCACTTCCTTGTCGTTGGCCACCTCCTCGTAGGTTCCTTCAGCGATCTTCCTGCCATAGTCCAGGGCAATGACCTTGTCCGAGATGTTCCTCACCACATTGAGTTTGTGCTCGATCACGATGATCGTGTACCCATACTGGTCGCGAAGACGCTTGATGAATTCCGTGATCTCCTCGGTCTCCTGAGGGTTCATGCCGGCAGAGGGTTCGTCGAGCATGAGGAGTTTCGCGTTAGAAATGTCAGTTTCTGATATCAAGATCTCTTCTTTGTGACTCGGACTATGCGGGATTCGGCGCTGCGCGTCAAGACAAAGCCGGCCCGCGATGTTGCTGAATTTGTCTTCGGCCAGGATGGATCGTTGTTGGCAGGCTGACTAAGGGTAACATTAACAAATCGCTTGTGAGATCAGGCAAATAAAAGATCTGGACATCTCCCGCAAAAAGGTTTACCCTCAATCCGTTTTTTGAAAAAATCAGTCTTAGGGTCAACTTTCAACCTAACCTCAACCTTGCGGACATGGCCGTGAAACAAGCCATCAAAAGGTTTTGAAAGCGAAGCCTCCAGGGGAGCACAGCTCTTTTCCGGAGGCTTTTTCTTTTGTGGAGTGGATAGAGGATGTGAGTTAGGGTTTGCCGGCACCATCGCCACAGAACATCTCACAAAACAAGGAGGAAGTTGCCATGAGAAGAAAGTTTTTCGTAGGCCTATTCGCACTTGTGATCGTGGTTGCCCTGATGACACCTGCTTTTGCCCAGGACAAGGTCATCAAGTGGAAGGTGCAGGGATTCGTTCCTGCCGGGATGCTCTACCATGAGACCCTCCAGCGCACGGCCGACATCGTGAAAGAAGTGACCGGAGGCAGGCTGATATGGGAGGTGTTCCCTGCCGGAGCCCTGGTCCCCCCCTTTGAAGGGCTCAAGGCCGTGAGCGACGGTGTGTATGAAGCCAATTTCGGCTATACGGGGCAGTGGGTGGGGAAGATCCCCGTGTCCCCGCTCTTCACCGCTGCCCCGGGCGGCATGAACGCCCTGGACATGCAGATGTGGTTCGAACACGGGGGCGGAAAAGAGCTCTATCAGGAGATGTATGACAAGTATAATTACAACGTGAAGGTCTTCATCACGTCGCCCATTGCCATGGAGATCTTCATGTGGTCCAAGAAGCCCCTTCGCAAGCTCGAAGATTTCAAGGGGATCAAGTTCCGCATGATGCCCGTCATGGGAGACGTGCTGACCAAGAACGGTCTTTCCGTTGTGTTCATGCCTGCAGGCGAAATCATGCCCAACCTGTCGAGGGGAGTCATCGATGCCGCAGAATACAGCATTCCCGGCCTCGACAGGACCCTTGGCATCTGGGAGGTCTGCAAATACCTTCATCTTCCGGGGGTTCACCAGCCTGCATCCCAGTTGGAAGTGATTGTCAACAAAAAGGCATGGGAGACTCTCCCTGCCGATCTGAAGGTGCTGGTGGACGTGGCCATCTGGAAAAGCCGGCTCCAGAACTGGCTCTGGATGGAGTCCAAGAGTATGGAGGCCATGGATTTCTTCAAAGAGAAAGGCATTGAGATCGTACAGGTGGACCCTGAGACCGTGAAGACCTTCATGAAGTGGGCCAATACCTACCTGGACGAAATGGGTGCCAAAGATGAGTTCTATGGCAAGGTGTGGAAGTCGCAGAAGGCCTTTGGCGACAAGTGGTATCCTTACGCCAGGATGTTCTCGCTACCCCACTGAGCGGGTGGAGAGAAAAGCCATGTTTTCGTGAGGGCTATGGTCCCTGCGGCCTCCGCAGGGATGTAGCCCTCACGCGTGGTTTCTTCAGATAGAACCAGGGGGGGCTTCATGGAAAAGGTCTTCCGTGTCATCGACGCGATCAGCGAGTGGACGGGAAAGCTGGCCAGCTTCCTCATGGCAGGCCTGGTGGCGGCCATCTGCTATGACGTGACCCTGCGTTACGTCTTCAACAGTCCGGCTGCCTGGGGTTTTGATATCACTTATATGGTGTATGGTGCCTATTCCATGCTGGGCGTGGCCTACTGCGAAAAGCTGAAGGGCCATGTTCGCATGGACATGATCTATGCTTTTCTGTCGCCCCGGAAAAAGGCTTGGGTGGACGTGATCTGCTATCTTCTGCTCTTCTTTCCCTTCCTCATCATCCTGACCTACAAGTGTGGAGACCACACCCTGTGGTCCCTTCAGTCCGGGGAGCGGTCATCAGGGAGCGTCTGGCGTCCGCTCTTGGGGCCGTTCAAGCTGGCCATCACCCTTGGATTCGTCCTGTTCATCTTTCAGGGCCTGGTGAACTTCCTGCGAGCCCTTCGCGTGGCCCTTAAAGGAGGCGCCCATGAGTCCTGAGCTGACCACTGTCCTGATGCTTCTCAGCCTCTTCATTCTCCTGGCAGGATTTCCCCTGGCCTTCGGGATCGGCACCATGGGGGTCCTGTTCGGTTACCTGACCGGAGGAAACGCCTTTCTTTACATGATCCCGCAGCGGGTGATCAACGGCACCCTATCGGAATACATCCTGGCCGCAGTGCCCCTGTTCATATTCATGGGGGCTATGATGGGCTCCTCAGGTGTGGCCGAGCGCTCCTTTACGATCCTTCAGCGGTGGATGAGCGGGCTCAAGGGAGGATTGGCTGTCGCCACCATCACCCTGGCCATGATGTTTGCGGCCTGCGTCGGTGTGGTAGGGGCCTCGGAGACAGCCATCGGACTTCTAGCCATCCCTTCCATGAAAAAGGCCCGCTATGCCAATAGCCTGGCCAGCGGGGTGGTGTGCGCCGGCGGCACCCTGGGGATACTGATCCCTCCGAGCGTCATGCTCATCCTCTATGCGCCCATGGCCGGGGTCTCTGTGGTGGACATGTACGCAGGGGCGTTCATCCCCGGCATACTCCTGGGAATACTCTATATCGTTTATGTCATTATCCGTACCATGATTACACCGTCCATGGGCCCCAGCCTGCCCAAGGAGATGGGCATGAAGTTTTTCTCCCGTGACTCCCTTGTTCAGGGCGTCAAATACCTGTCTCCTCCTCTGGGCCTGGTGTTCCTGGTGCTGGGATCCCTCTTCTTCGGAGTTGCCTCGCCCACTGAGGCGGGGGCTGTCGGTTCCATCGGGGCCATTGCTCTGGGGCTTGGCTACCGAACGATCACTTGGAAATCCTTCAAGGACAACTGCTACCTGACGCTCCGCATCACGGCCATGATCATTTTCATTGCCATCGCTTCCAACATATTTACAGGGGCCTTTCTCAACGCCGGGTGCGGCCAGGTCATCACAGACCTGCTGATGGGTTTCGGCCTGGGCCGCTGGGGGGTATTCGTCGTGCTCTTGATCATCATCCTGATCCTGGGATGCTTCATTGACTGGATCGGAATTCTCATGATCATGGTGCCGATTTTCGCCCCTGTCCTTTTCAACCTGAAATTCGATCCCCTGTGGGTTGGCCTGGTGGTCTGCGTCAGCCTACAGATATCGTTCCTGTCACCGCCCTTCGCCTACTCTATCTTCTACCTGAAGGGGATCGCGCCGGAGATCCCTCTTCCTGATATCTACCGAGGAGTTCTGCCTTTCGTTTTCCTTCAGGTATTGGTCACCGTCCTTTGCATCGTGTTCCCCGGGCTTTGCCTCTGGCTGCCGAGGATGTTGTCGCACTGAGCATCGGTGCATCCTTAAAGACAAACGGGGCTGGGCTGATAGAACGTTTCACAACCTGAAATAGGGAGGAGAGAGCAATGCCAAAGGCCATCATCACCGCAGCGATCACCGGAAGCATCCATACCCCGACCATGACCCCTCACCTGCCCATCACACCGAAAGAGATTGCAGACGAGGCGGTGAGGGCCTATGAGGCCGGGGCAGCCGTAGCCCATCTCCATGTGAGAGATCCCCAGACAGGGGCGCCCTCTGTTTCCGCAGATCTCTTCAGGGAGGCGATCACCGACATCAAGTCTCGATGCAACATGGTCCTCTGCCTCAGCACAGGCGGCGGCCTGGGCATGACCGCGGAGCAGCGCGCCGTTTCCGTGCGAACCTTCAAGCCGGAGCTGGCTTCGCTCAACTTCGGCTCCATCAACTTCGCGCTGTTTCCGCAGCTTACCCGCTACAAAGAATGGAAGTTCCCCTGGGAGCCCCAGTATATCGGTATGACCGAAGACTTCATCTTCCCCAACACCTTCAAGACCCTCAAGGAATTCTGTCATTTCTTCAGGGAGAGCCAGACCAAGCCCGAGATCGAGATCTATGATGTGGGAATGATCAACAACGTGGCCTTCATGATTGAGGCCGGTTATCTCCAGAAGCCGGTCTACCTGCAGTTTGTTCTCGGGATCCTCGGGGCGATCCAGCCTTCCCTGGAAAACGTCATGTTCCTCTATCAGACGGCGCGAGCCGCCTTGGGGGACTTCCAATGGTCTGTGTGCGCTGCAGGTCGCCATCAAATGAACATGTGCAACATGTCTCTTCTCATGGGCGGGAACGTGCGAGTAGGTCTTGAAGACAATCTCTATGTGGAAAAAGGCCGCATGGCCAAGAGCAACGCCGAACAGGTGGAGAAGATCGGCAGGATCGCCAGGGAACTCGGGATCGAGCCTGCCACGCCGGATGAGGCCAGGAAAATCCTCGGGCTGAAGGGGTTGGACAAAGTCCATTTCTAGAAGAGAGAACAGAGAATGAAGCTCCAAGACATCAAGACCATATCGGTCATTGGATCGGGCATCATGGGACATGGGATTGCCCAGACCTTTCTCATGGCCGGGTACCCCGTGCTTCTCTATGACCTAAAGGAGTCGATCCTCGAAACGGCAAAGGCGCGCATCCGGAATAACCTGGGCCTGTTCCATAAGGCGGGGCTGGTAAAGAAACGGGACATCGCAGCCGCCCTTCAGAGGCTCACGACCACCACGGAGCTGCGTGCTGCCGTGGAGCAGGCTGATTTCATCCTGGAGGCGGCTCCTGAAAACCTGGCCCTGAAGCAGGATCTCTTCCGTCAGGTGGAATCCTTCTGTCCCGAGCACGCCGTCATCGCCAGCAACACCTCCTCTCTGAGGATGACGGACATTGGCAGGCGCGTCAAAAACAAGGAGCGCCTCATCATCACCCACTGGTTCAATCCCCCTCACATTGTCCCGGCCGTGGAAGTGGTGAAGGGCAGGAGCACGAGCGAGGCCACGGTTGAGATGACTGTCGGCCTTCTGACCCGTATCAGAAAGCTCCCTGTAAAGGTCAACCTGGAACTGCCCGGGTTCCTGGTGAATCGGATCCAGATGGCCATGGCCAGGGAGGTGATCGACCTCTATGAAAAGGGGGTGGCCGGCGCCGCGGATATCGACAGGGCGATCAAGGGCAGCATCGGATTTCGCCTGGCCAGCATCGGGCCGCTGCTCACCATGGACCTGGGGGGTCTGGACGTGTGGCTCAAGGTTTACGAGAATGTGGTTCCCAAGATCCGAAGCTCCACACAGCCGCCCAAGGCCCTGAAGAGCCTGGTGTCCCAAGGCCATTGCGGGATCAAGACAGGAAAGGGCTTCTACGACTATGCGGTGGATTTCTCCAAAGGACAACTGGATGAAGCGGTTAGGAAACGGGATGAGGAGTTTCTGGAAAGGCTGAAGTCTCTGTATTGGGGCGGTCCTCAAGACCGCGAATGAAACGCAGGGGCCATGGGCCTGCATCCATTCTGGGCGGAGGCGGCTATGAGCGTATTGGTTACCGGCGGAACCGGGTTTATCGGCGCACAGGTGGTTCGCGATCTTCTGGAAAAGGGGGAAAAGAGGCCGGTCGTATTCGACATCAATCCCTCCATGAAACTGCTCGATGACGTGGCCAGCCAGGTGGAACTGGTGCGCGGGGACCTGGGGAATTTCAGCCATGTCCTGAACGTGGTGAAGACCTTCAGGCCCAGGGTGATCTACCACATCGGCGGCATGCTCTCCGTGCCTTCGGATGCGGACCCGGCTGCCTCCTTTCGAGCCAATGCCATGGGTACCTTTCATGTGCTGGAGGCGGCTAAATTGTTCGATGTGAGCCAGGTGCTCTTTTCCAGCACCATCGCCACCTATGGGCTTGATGTCCGGGAATCCTTCGTGGACGATTACACCCTGCAGCGGCCGCAGCTCTTCTACGGGTGCACCAAGGTCTTCTCCGAGCTCTTGGGGCAGTTCTACAAGCGGAAGTACGGTTTGGACTTCCGCGGCGTCCGTTACCCTTCCATTGTGGGCCCCGGGGTCAAAACGCCCGGCATCGTCCAGTACAACGCCTGGCTGATCGAGGAATGCGGCAAGGGGAACCCTTACACCATGTATGTGAAACCTGAGACCCGGTGCCCGGTCATGTACTTCAAGGATGCGAGCAGGGCCATCGTGATGCTGGGGGAAGCGCCCCTGGAGAACATCAAGATGGTCAATTACATCGTTGCCGGCCCCACCCCTGCGGCAAGCGCCCAGGAGCTCGTCGACCTGGTTAGGAAAAAGGTTCCCGGCGCAAGAATTGATTTCAACGTGGACGGGGAACGGCAGAAGATCATCGACCGGTTCTCAAACCCCCTGGACGACAGCATTGCCAGGAGGGAGTGGGGCTGGAAGTGCGACTATGATCAGGAGCGGATCGTGGATGATTTCTTAAAGGAGATCAGGCTATATCCCCAACGCTACGCTTAGCAGGTTGCTCAAAAACGCCCATCTACGGCGTTGCCCTTATCCCTCGTTGTTGCGACGTACTGGACTGTACGACTCACTCCTCGGGATTTCGTGCGCCTTGTATCTGAGCGTTTTTGAGCAACCTGTGACCAGGTTCTTTTTCAGTACCCTGCTGGAGGCTTGAAAGGACATGACCGAATACCGATTTTCGAAAGACGAAACACCGGAGCGCAGATCCCCCGAGGGCGTGGGCCGGTTCGGCCGCCTTCTTTTCGATCCCAAAGTCATTCCGGGCGCCCACTGCAGCGTGGCCATCCTTCGCTACGATGCAGGCGGTATCGGGCCTGCCCATGAGCACGAGTCGGAGGTGGAAGTCTTCTTCGGCTTGCAGGGGGTCGGGGAGATCGAGTTCCTCGGCAAGGCCCATCGTCTGGAGCCGGGAACGGCGATTTATGTGCCGCCCAAGACGCGCCACCTGACACGAAACGTGGGAAAGGGCGAATTGGAGTTCGTCTGCTTCTTCGCTCCTGCCATTGACCTGAGTTTCATCAGGGGCTGGGCAAAGTAGGATTCTGGAAAGGAGAGAGAAGATTCCCTGAACCGTCGAATTCCAGGTGCAGGTCCTCTTCCCCGATAGTCAGGCCGGATTTGCCTTCCAGATCTGATAGACACCCTTTGGACACCAGCAGGTTTTCCAGTTCCAGGGTATTCTTGATGTGGACCATGCGGAGGTCGTCAAGGCCGTAGGGCCTGAGCGTCACCAAGGCCGCATCAATGGCTTCCCGGTCATTGGGGTAAGTGAGAGGCACTTTCCCTGCCTCAGGGCAGCAGGCCGTCAGACAGTTGATGGCGGTGACCTGAAAGTCGATCTTGTCCACGAGGCGCTGGGTCGTGAAGTCGGCCTGGCCGATGCCCACGGCACTGCCTTCGCTGGCTTCGGTCAAGTCACGGACAAAGATTCGTGTGATTTTAGGCCAAGGCCGCTCTGCTCCATAGGCGCACACATCACGGCCTACCACATTGGGATCTATCCCTTCCCCGCTGATTTCCTTGCCCATCTCGTCGATGAGCAGCAGATCAATCTCCTCTAGAGGCAGAGTGGCCATAGAGGCACGCGCCTTCTTGAGGAGGTCTACCTCCATGGATTCGATCTCCGCGGCTGGGGCCATTTTCACCACTGCCGTCTCATGCCTCTGATTTTCGACCAGGCCCACACCGAAGAGAACGCGACAGCGTTTAAGCAGTTCCCTGCCCGCCGAGCTGATGATCCGGTACTGATCTCGAACCACGGACAGGCGGTGATAGTGTTCGGCTCCGACCTGGTTACCCAGACCGATGGCGATCATCTTGATGAGGCCGCTCTCTGTGGGGCCGACAAAATTGGTGTGGGGTTTGATCCGGTTGACGAGGACAATGGCGTCAGCCTCCTGGGCCGCCCGGTTCATGAACAGAGGAATGCCGTCCGCTTCGCCCATGGGCACCACGTCCATGGTCGCCCGCACCGGTGCGCCCGCGCTTTGCTCCGTGATCCCGCGAGCGCTTAACACTTCCACCTGGCCTTCAGCCGTAGCCCCGCCGTGGGAGCCCATGGCGGGTATGATGAAGGGTTCACACCCGGCCTCCTTCAGCTTCATCACCACGGTGCGCACCACCTCGGTCAGGCTCGAAATGCCGCGGCTGCCCACGGCGACGGCTACACGCCCTTTACGAGGGAACTCGATCCGGTCTTTCAGGGCTTCCCATTCGCGCTCTGTCTCAGCCAACACATTCACCGCCGGCATCACGGAGAGGCGCTGGTGGAGCATCCTCATTTTAGGGAGTTCCAGATGCTGAGCCGAGATCTGCATTCACCGCCTCCTTCCCCAGAGAGTCGCGTGCGTAAAGTCACTTGGCTTGCGTCAACAACCGGTTGATGAACTGGGTGATAGTGCAGATATTGAAATTCTGCGCTCTCACTTTGGCGTTATTCAGGTTGTGCACGCAGGAATTGCACTCCGTGAGCAGCACCTCGGCGCCGGCCTCCTCGACTTCTTCCAGGCGCTGGCGAGCCATGCCGATGGAGTTCTTGGCATAGGCGCCCCTGACACCGCCTCCTGCGCCGCAGCAGAGGGCCGTGGCCCGGTTGTGACGCAGCTCGACAAAATCCGGCGCGATCTTGCGGATGATCTCTCTGGGTTCCTCATAAATGCCGCAGTGCCTCCCCAGATCGCAGGGATCATGGTAGGCGACCCGCTTGTCCGTCTTCACTTTGAAGTCCACGTTTTTCAGAAACTGGCTCACGTGAACGACCTCGATTCCCTCGCTCTTGAGCTGCCCATACTGCGGTTTGTTGTTGAACGTTCGTGCGCAGTAGGGGCATCCGGTGATCACGGTTCTTGCGCCGGTCGCAACAATCCGTTCCATGTTCTTCCCGACCAATTTCTTGTTCATCTCGAAGCCCACATCCTCCAGGACCCCGCTGCAGCAGACTTCATCGATGAGCGTATAATCTACGCCCAGGCGGTCCAGGACATCGAGAATCGCACCCGTGGCTTCCTCTTGCCTGTAGGAGCCCACGCAGCCGATGAAAAAGACATACCCGGCCTTTTTGTTTCTCTGCCTTTCGAAATCCGCAGGCCCTTCTTCGCCATAGATGTTCGTGTGCGATTGAAGAACCTGATTCATTCCCTTGAACGCCGGGTGGCAGGACCCGATGTGAACCATGTCTTTCCTGACCTCTTTGATGATATCAGGAGGATGGACACCCGAGGGGCACTGGTTGGCACAGCTCGCACAGGTGGTGCACTGAAAGAGAGTCTCGATCAGCTCGTCTGAAAGCTCGATGGTTCCGTCCAGGATTTCTTTGAGCACCAGCATCTTTCCTCTGGCGTTGAAGGCCGGACGTTTGGTCAGGCCGAAGACGGGGCACACCGCCCGGCAGAACCCGCAGCTTGAGCACCTCAGAATCTGATCCCGAAATTTCTCTGCAAACGGGTATTTGGGTTTCATGGGTCTCCTTCGTCGAAGCGAGGGACAAAGGGACAGAGGCACATAGGCACGAAGCAGAAAAGCCTTACCCCCTTTGTCCCTTTGTGCCTTTGTCCCCTACTTATCCAAAGCCATTTTGCCAGGGTTCAGAATGTTGTTCTGATCAAAGAGCTTCTTCAACGACTGCATCACCCCCATCGCCACCTCATCATGCTCAAAATGCATGAAGGGCGCCTTAGCCAGTCCTATGCCGTGCTCCCCGGTCAGCGTCCCGCCCATCTCGATCACCTTTCTGAAGAGCTCCTCCGAGGCTTTTTCCACCCGTTTCACCTCCTCAGGCTTGGTCCCGTCAAAGCTGATCACGGGATGGAGATTCCCGTCGCCCACATGCCCTACCGTCGGGATTTTGAGATCGTATTTCCTGGCAAGATCAGAGATCACCCTAAGCATGTCAGGAACTTTAGAGATAGGCACGGTCAAATCCTCGACAAAGAGATTATAATTGATCCGCGCCATAACCCCATACGCCGATTTACGCGCGGTCCAAAGGGCTTCCGCCTCTTTCTGAGTTTCGGCCTTCTTGATATCCTTCGCATGGTTCTTCTTGAAGATGTTCATGATTTTCGCCAGCTGGAAGTCATTCTCCTCCTTTGTGTACCCATCGGTTTCGACGACCAGCAGTGCTTCCACTTCCGGCAGATTCAGGTTGGTGTTCTGGTTAATTGCAACCAGGGTCTGCTGATCCACCACCTCCAGTGCCCTGGGCAGAATACCGGAGCGCATAACCTCGCCCACAGCCCTGCCGGCATCCTCAAGGACGGCAAAGGTCGCTAAGGCCGTACTGCTGACCGGCGGTTTGGGGTTGATTTTGAGGGTTATCTCCGTGAACACACCTAAAGTGCCTTCCGAACCCACGAAGAGCCTTGTCAGATCGTAACCGGAAACGCTTTTCATGCATTGGGAACCCGTGCGCAGGACTTCGCCGTTGGGAAGAACCACCTCCATGCCAAGGACATAATCCCTGGTTGTGCCGTATTTGGCTCCCCTGATGCCGCCGGCGTTCGTGGCCACGTTCCCGCCCAGGGTACACACTGTGCCGCTTGCCGGATCGGGCGGGAAAAGGAATCCGTGGGGTGCGAGAGCCCTCTCAAGATCCGCATACACCACGCCCGGCTGAACAACGGCCAGGCGGTCTTCGATACGAATGTCAATGATTCTGTTCATACGACCCAGATCCAGGATCATTCCCCCTTGCTGCGGCACGACAAGGCCGGCAAGGGATGTCCCGGCTCCTCGGGCAATGACAGGGAATTTCTCCTGGTTGGCCAGCTTGAGGATTGCCGAAATCTGTTCCGTAGATGTAGGCCATACAGCCGCGTCCGGCCGATGCTTAAATTCGGACGCGTCCTTAGAGTAGGCAATGAGATCGATCAGGCTGTCGGTGAAGTTTTCCGAACCGACGATGTCCTTGAGATGCTGCTTGATTTCCGGCTTCATCGTACCATTCTCCATTCATCCAGGCAAAACATCCGGGGGCAGTCCCCCGTGGTAGAAGAGCGGTCTTTCATCAGAGATGCGTTTGGCTTCTTGAAGTCAAGGGTTATGAGAAGGCCATTTCGGACCCGGACTATAGGTAATTCAGCCCTGTGTGTCAAGCTCGCGTGCTCAGGCTTTGTTGCCGTAGGCTGATCTCGGATGAGATTGACTCAATGAGGGTCAGCACTACGAATTCCCATTTCGCCGACATCTAGACCTCTGCATCAAGAAGTACTATCCATGCTTTGAGTTTTTTGCTAATCAGTTGCAAAGCCGCCCAGAGAGGGTCTGAACTTCTGGCCATACTGCGCTTTAAAGGTCGCAGGAGCACAAATTATGGCAGGGAGGATAGGTGAAAATTGATTGGGTTTTTCCACTGGTTATCTGAAAAGGGATGACGAGGTTCGTCAGATAAACAATCAGTCACGGCATAATGAACGGGTGGGGGCAAACCTTGGGATGTGTATATCGTCTGTTGACTGCTCAGATCAGATTAAGGTTGGTGCATACAAGTTCTGATAATTTTCCGTGCATCACTCGACCAACTTCGCCGACTATAAGCGGTCAAAAGTGGTTTCTTGTCATCCTTTCCCAAAACTCCTTTTCTTTGTCTCTCCAATCCGTACCACCAAACCTTTTGTCGAAGAGTCCTCCTAACCGCTCATACCATTTTATCCATGCACTCTTACTTTCTTCTTTTGCCGCAAGCACATCAGCAACATAGATCGCTATTTCGTGCATCTTATCCTTGGGTGCAAAATACGAAGCCCCGCTTTTCGCCGAGAGCATAAGGTCCTCCCTCGAAAGCGCATGGGCTGTGAGCATAAGTGCAGGAATCTCTTTTTTGACTGCGATGTCGAGCAGTGCGTAGCCATCCACACCCATTATATCCAAAATAGCAAGATCATAGGAGTTGGTTTCAAGAAGATTTCTGGCTTCCTCGAAGGAAGCCACAGCATCGATTTTGCAGACCTGCAATAGAGAGACGAGTGTATCTAGCACATCCTTTTCGTCATCTACAATAAGCAGGCTCTTTCCGCTTATGATTCTTTCGGCCTGTGATAGGTCCATGTTAGATTTCACTCCTGCATTGCGGCAATAGATGTCGAACAACCACTCTATATAGCGATTTAGAATTGGGTGTCAATTGTAAATGAAGCTGTCACATGAGCAAAACATCGCAATTCATCCAACGCTTGAGACTTCTTATTTTGGATTCTAGGCCCAGCCATATATTTCACCTGATCGCTACCAGTCATCTGGTTTTCGCCTTATCTTTCATCCGATTGAATTCAGCATTCGAGTCGTATTGAGCACAGGTTTGATTTGGATCCGGGCAGTTCTTGCCCTTCGTGACGCTGGGAGTCAGCAAAACGGATGTTTTGAAAGTATGGATTTTGTGGGATCTCGCAAGAGTTTTGCGGATTGTAGCATGCTTAGGGAATTCAAAAAGCTACTTGAGATCAGCCGTTGCCAGTATAGATACCTGATCCTACACTCCGGTTGGACTGCGAGATTTCGTCACATCCCTTGAATTTGATCTTTTCAAGCATCTTATAGGTCTTTTTTCAGGCTGGCTAAAATCAAGGATACACTGCGCTGAGCCATTCGGCCCAGCCCATGGCAGTGTGCAATGTCGAAGGGCCTGTCGAAGAGGCGAGAGGACAGTTTATTGTTGAAAGGCACCGTCAGGTTTTCTGACCCGAACCGCGAAGATCTTCATGAACCTGCGAAAAGGGCAGGTTCAATCGGCGCCTCCGCCAAGATAAGCCTTTTTCATCATCGGGTTGTTGAGGAGGTTCTGGGCCGTGTCGGTCAGGACGATGGAACCGGTCTGAAGCACGTAGCCCCGGTTGGCGATGGAGAGGGCCATGTTGGCGTTTTGTTCCACCACAAAAATCGCGGTCCCTCTCTTGTTCACCTCTTGAATCAGATCGAACTGCCGGTCCACCAGAACAGGGGCCAGTCCCATGGACGGCTCGTCCATGAGGAGAATCTTCGGGTTGGAAAGCAGCGCCCTGGCCATGGCAAGCATCTGCTGCTCGCCGCCACTGAGAACCACTCCGGGCTTGTGGAGGCGTTCTTTGAGCTGCGGAAAGAGCTCAAGCATCTTTTCAATGTCGGACCTCACCTGGTCGCCGTCCGTCCTCAGGTAGGCGCCCATCTCCATGTTCTCCAGCACCGTGAGCCTGGGAAAAATCCTTCTGTTCTCCGGAACGATGGCGACCCCTTTGGTTACGATGTGCTTGGTCGGCTTCCCGTCAATGCGCTCGCCTGCAAGAGTCACAGAGCCCTTCTTGATCCTGCAAACCCCGAGGATGGTCTTCAGGGTGGTGGACTTGCCGGAGGCATTGCCTCCGAGAAGGCAGATCAGCTCCCCGTCATAGATCTCCACGTTGATGTCGTAGAGAACCTGAATGGCCCCGTAAAAAGTGTCGACGTTCTTGAGTTGGAGGATAGGATCTTTTTTCATATTCACCGCAGAGAACGCAAAGCACGCAGAGCGTTTATTTGTTTCACCGTCCCCTAGCCCCTCCCATCGAGGGAGGGGGGAAACAATTCGAAAAGGCGGAAGCCGGTTAATGTCTTTTCCGGCCTAGGTAAGCTTCGATAACTTCCTTGTCGTTGGCCACATCCTCGTAGGTTCCTTCAGCGATCTTCCTGCCATAGTCCAGGGCAATGACCTTGTCCGAGATGTTCCTCACCACATTGAGTTTGTGTTCGATCACGATGATCGTGTACCCATACTGGTCGCGAAGACGCTTGATGAATTCCGTGATCTCCTCGGTCTCCTGAGGGTTCATGCCGGCAGAGGGTTCGTCGAGCATGAGGAGTTTCGCGTTGGTCGATAAGGCCCTGGCGATTTCGAGGCGCCTCCGGTTCGCATAGGAGAGGAACATCGCCTGCTGCTCCAAGCGGTAGCCTGTGAGCCTCGCCCCAAAGAGTCTCAGCACGCCCTTGACCGCCCTGTCTGTCTCTTCTTCCTCCCGCTTGTGCAAGGGCAGGTGAAACAGGATCGGCAAGGGGCCTGCCTGAGTTCGGCAGAATCGTCCCACTTTGGCATTGTCGAGAACGGACATGGTGCTGAAGAGCCGGAGGTTCTGGAAGGTTCTGGCCACGCCGGCCTTCACCACCTGGTGGGGTTTGAGGCCCGAGATCTTTCTCCCTTCGTACGCGATGGAGCCGGCGCTGGGAGGGTAAATGCCGGATATCAGGTTGAAGAGGGTTGTCTTGCCGGCCCCGTTAGGGCCGATAATGCTGAGGATCTCCCTTTCACGAACCTGAAAGCTCAGATTGCTGACCGCCATGATGCCGCCGAAATTCATGGCCAGGTCCCGGATCTCGAGGACCAGACGATCCCCCTTTGAGAAGGCCTTGGGGCCGGAAGCCTTTTCCCCTCCTTCCTCCTGATAGTACAGGTCCGTGGAAGCCTTGAGCACGCCGGTTTCATCTTTGTCAGGCCTTTTCCGCCCTTTTGTGAAAAAGGCGAAGGAGCCCATGATGCCCTCTGGCCTCAAGGCCATCAGCACAATGAGGATCAAGCCGTAGGTCATCATCCGGTAGGCGCCGTATTCTCTGAGGAACTCCGGCAGGATGGAGAGAAACACCGCCCCCACGATCACGCCCGGCACATTCCCGAGGCCCCCGAGGATCACCATGCAGTAGACGATCACGAGCTGGGGAAAATCAAAGTTGTTCGGAAACACCGAGTCCTGGAAAGAGGCGAAAATGGCGCCTGTCCAGCCCGCGATAAAAGCGCCCGCCGCAAAAGCCTTGAGCTTCATCCCCGTGGTGTTCACGCCCATGACTTCCGCGGCCAGTTCATCCTCCCGGATCGCCTCCCACCCTCTCCCGTAACGAGACGTCTTGAGCCGCGAGCACCCGATGATGACGAGGATTGCGGCAATCCAGATCAGGTAGGAATAGGCTACCGGAGAGACGATGGTGAAGCCGAAGAGGTTGATGGGGTCGAGATTGTAAATTCCGTTCACCCCGCCCGTGATGTTGATCGGCCTGTCCAGGTTCAGGAGCATTAGCCTGAAAATCTGGGCAAAGGCGAGGGTCACGATGGCGAGATAATCTCCCTTGAGCCTCATGCTGGTGGAGCCAAGGGCAAACCCGATCCCCATGGTCACCAGGGCGGAGAGAGGCAGAGTCAAGAGAAAGGGCAGGTGAATATCGAACTGGCTGGAAGAGAGAAGAGCGAAAACATAGGCGCCGATGCCGAAAAAAGCGACATAGGCCATGTCCAGAAGGCCTGCAAAGCCGGCGACCACATTGAGCCCGAGAGCGAGCATGATCCACAGACCGGTCATGCCGTAGATACGGAGCCAGTAATTGTTGGGCATCACATGGGGCGCTAAGAGTAGAACGGTCCCGGCTGCGGCGTAAAGGATCAGCCTGTTTCTCTTCACCCAACCCGTCTCTGAAAGGCTTTGCTCCATCACACCTTTTCCGGGATTTTTTCTCCCATCAGACCCCAGGGTCTGAAGATGAGCACAAGAATGAGCACGACAAAGGCGACGACATCCTTGTAGGTTGCGGGAAAGAAGGTGGTGGCCAGGGATTCGAGAAGACCGAGGATCAGGCCTCCCAGCATGGCTCCGAAGATATTGCCGATGCCCCCGAGGACTGCGGCAGTGAACCCCTTGAGCCCGGCCTGGAACCCGACGTAGTAATCGACTTGAGTGAACAGGAGACCCACCAGGGCGCCGGCTGCTCCCCCGAGGGCGGAGCCGATGAAGAACACCAGGACAATGATCCGGTCCGTGTCAATGCCCATGAAGGCGGCGGCTTCGATATCCTGGGCCGTGGCACGCATCGCTTTTCCCACTTTGGTCTTCTTGACCATGACCGTCAAAAGCGCCATGAGCAGGAACGCGACGACAATGACCAGGATCCTCATGAAGGAGATGACCACATCGCCCACATGGATGACGCGCAGACCCTCAGGGATCAAGGAGGCCACGGCAAAGGAGCGCGCTTTTGCGCCCTGGAAGTTGAGGACCAGATTCTGCAGGAAGATGGAAACCCCCAAAGCGCTGAGAAGCAGGTTCATTCGAGGGGCTTTCCTGAGCGGCCGGTAAGCGAAACGCTCGACAAGAATGCCCAGGCCCCCCGAGAGCCCCATGGCCATGACGATCATGAAAGCAATCAGGACGCCGGCGTTCACAAAGGGAACGTTGTTTCCGGTCAGCAGGGCGAGCACCCACCACGCGACAAAGCCGCCGATCATGTAGATCTCGCCGTGGGCGAAGTTGAGCATGAACAGGATGCCGTAGACCATGGTGTAGCCGATGGCGATGAGGGCATAAACCCCTCCGAGGGTGAGGCCATTGACCAGCTGCTGCGGCAATTGCTGCAAATAAATGTCCATGAAAAAGACCACAAAAAAACAAAGGTCCTAACCATGAGGAGCGGTTAGGACCTTTGAAGCGAACATGCTTACTTCCCTGTCATCACCGCGACCTGTTTGAAATCCTTCCCCACGACCTTGAAGAAGTAGGTGGCACCTCCCTCGAGATCTCCCTTTTTGTCAAAGGTGACGGGGAATCCCAGCATCCCTTTGTAGCCCTTGGTTTCGGCCACGTTTTTCAACACCTCTTCGCGGCTGATGGTGCCGTCTGCAGCCGCCTTGTTGATGGCGGTGAGCAGGATGTTCATGGCTTCATACGCAGGGGGACCGAACCCGCTGATGGTCCCGTACTTGGCTTCAAACTTCTTGACGTACCCGGCCGCCTCAGGAATGGCAAATACGTCAGGGGCAAAGTGGTACACATAAGCTCCCTCTGCCGCGCCTTCTGAAGCCTGGATGAAATCCTTCTTGTCCCTGGCGCCTTCTGTCCCGAAGAAGACCGCCTTGATCCCAAGCTCCTTGGCCTGTCGGACGCCGATCGCCTGATCCGGCGCAGTGGTTGCCACAAAGAAGAGCACATCAGGCCCGTAGGCCTTCACTTTTGTCAGGACAGAGGAGTAATCCTTGGCTCCTGCCACGATCGTGTCCTGCATGATATCGGTGATGCCGAGTTTCTTGAGACCGTTGATGGTTTCGCTCGCTATATTTTCGCAATAGGCGACCTTTTCATTGAGCACGGCGACTTTCTTGGCTTTGAGCTCCCTCTGAATGAAAAGAGCGCAGTTCCAGCCGTGAGCATCGTTCCGGGCATTCACCCGGAAGAAATGCTTGAAGCCCTGATCCGTGAGATCGGGCTTTGAAGCCGCGGTGGTGATGCAAGCGAGGTTCGCGCCCCCGTAAATCTTCATGGTGGCCTGCGCAATGTGGCTCATGGGAGGCCCGACCACGCCGTAGATCAGGCTGTCTGCCACGAACTTGTTCGCCACGTTGACGCCCTGGGCAGGGTCCATGGCATCATCGCCCATGACCTGCTCGATCTTGACCCCCTTGATGCCTCCCTTTTCGTTCCACTCATCGATGGCAATTTGAGCCGAGTTATAGATTTCCATGCACGGTGCAGCCGCATCGCCGGTGAAGGCTCCCGCATTGCCGACCTTAATTCCCTTGGATACGTCTGCGCTGAAGGCCGGCGCGGAAAACGCCAGCAGCATTCCCACCACAAGAACGAAGAAAACCAGACTTCTCCTCATTGCCCTTCTCCTTTTCAGTGTTTATAATGAATCGACATCGCCCTTGATACGAAAGCCCTTGCTGCGGGTTCATTCCCTGCACAAAGGCTATTCTCTGCACTCGCAAAAGGTTCTTTAACAGACCCTGGTCCGACTGTCAAATGGATGGGGGTGTTGAGTTATGGAGACCTTTGCCGAGGCAAGACTCCAAAAGAGAGTTTAGCCCCGGATGACCGTCTTCGGGCTGTTTTCCTTCAGCAGGGCCTTGGCCATTTTTCCTGCCTGGTCGTACCGCCTCAGACCCTCATCGATGAATTCTTCATCCTGATCTTTGTTTGCCTCGACAAAGACCGCTTTGAGAATGCTCACCCGTTGCTCGATCGCTTGAGCGGGTGCGTCTTCAGCCGACTCCTGGTCTGCCGGAACAGGAGGCACGCCCATGAGGATGTACCAGACCAGGTTCTCAAGGTCCGGGAGCACGCCGCTCTTGTTCAGGTCGACGGAGTTTCTGAACTCGTGGTACGCTTTGATAAAACGGTCCTTGTCAGCCACTCTGAGGGTACCCCTGAAAAAACGCTTTCCATCTCTTACACCATGTCCATCGGCTATGGCAAGCACTGAGGCGGGCTCCCGGAGGGAAGTGGATTTCCGGAGCGGAGCGACAAAAGCGATATTGACAGGTGGTCTAATAAATGGTAAACGCGTACCAGAATATGGACCGTGGGTTTGACCCCCTCAGCAAAGGCGCTTCGATGACCTCCAAACCCTTCGCCACGCTTTGCCGATTCCTGTCTGAGACGGATCTCAGCGCTCTCCCCCCATCAGTCATCGACCATGCCCGACAGGTTCTTGTGGACACGCTAGGAGTGATCATTGCAGGGTCCGGAGTCCCCGAGGTGAATCGGGTTGCCGACCGGTTGTCGCCGTCGTGTCGGAAAGAGGAGGGGGTGACCTGTCCGGGCCGCGCCGGAGGGTTTGAGCCCCTTTTCGCTGTACTGCTCAACGGCATCGCCGGCTCCAGTCTTGAATTCGAAGAAGGAAATTCCAGGGCCATGGGCCATCCGGCGATCCAGCTTGTTCCTGCTCTTGCCGCTGACGCGGAAGCCGGGGGCCTCTCCGGAAGGGATCTCCTGCGGGGCCTTGTCCTGGGGTATGAGACGGCGAGCCGGCTGAGCCGGGCCTCCTCGATGCGCAAAGGCCTTCACCCCACTGGGACCTGGGGAGTGGTCGGTTCTGCCCTAGGGGTTGGCTGTAGCCGGCAAAAGGGAGACGAGGCGCTTGAGCAGATCGGAAACATTGCCGCCTCCTATGCTTTCTCGCCCTATGTGAAGAACTCCTTTGTCGGAAAAAATGTGGCGAGCACTTTCGCAGGCCTTGTGAGCCAGGCCGCTCTCCTGGCCAATCTGTTCTTCGAAACAGGCTTTCGCGCGGATGAAGGTTGTCTGGAAATGACCTTTTCCCAATTTCTCTCCGATCGTTTCGACCCGCAGGTCCTCGTGGCAGGGCTGGGAGACGAATACGCGATTACCGAAAATTATTTCAAACCTTATCCCTCCTGCCGATTCACTCACCCCGCCCTGGATGCTCTGGAACAAATCCTTCAGGAAAAGAAGATTGCCCCTGGAGAGATCGCGAGGATCTCGGTCACCACCTTCAAAGCTGCGGTTCACACGGCTTCGAAGCCACCGGACAATGTGGAGGCCATGCGCTTCTCCGTTCCTTATCTGATCGCAGCCAGGCTCTGCCGCGGCCCAATCGATCTTAGAACAATGGATCACGGCATTGTCCGTGATCCGCAGGTGATGGAGCTGGCGGGCAGGGTGCAAATGCTTTTGTCCCATGAGTACGAACACCTGCGGCCCGGGAGGAATCCTGCGAAGGTGACCCTTCACCTCAAGGGTGGACAGGAGGTGACCCGGGAGGTGATGGACTGCCTGGGGGATCCTCTCAAACCGATGCCAAGGGAGGACCTGGTGGCCAAATTCCTCGACCTTGCAGGGCCCGTGATCGGTAAAGACAGAGGAAAGGAATTCCTCGAAAGGGTGCAGGGGTTGGAATCCGTCGATAATGTCAGGCCTCTCCTACGCATGCTGCGGCCGGGAGCGTAGAAAGAGAGAACCACTTTGGGCACTAACACAAAGCACGGCAAACGAGAAAACTCAGACCAGCAGTGTGAGATCCTTAAGAGAATAGGGAGCAAGATCCGTATCGAGCGCAACCGTCTCGGGCTTTCGCTGGAAGCTCTGGCAAGGAAAGTCGGCATCAGCAAGATGACCCTCCACCGGATCGAGACGGGCACGACGTCTCCTTCAGTGATTACCCTGACGGAAATCTCCTTCCATCTCAAGAAACCGATCGAGTCCCTCATCCATGAGGGCGAACCGAAGGTCATTCTCATCAAGAAAGCGGAACAGGATAACATAATGGATCCTGAGAGCGGGATCAGGGTCCTTGCGCCGAGAGGCCTCATTACCGACCGGATCACCCTGACCTCGGCGGAACTCAAGAAGGGATACGCCATTGAGACCCATGTCAATCACGGGTTTGAGTGGGCTTTCCTGATCAAGGGCAAAGCGGTGGTCACGGTGGCCGGAAAAGACTATCCCATGCATGGAGGAGACTGCATTTTCTACGATGCTCACTTTCCTCACTCCATCAGGGTTAAGGAGAAAATCCAGTATGTAGGTCTTTTTTTGAAGGATGAATGAGGAAGAGATGGAGTAGTGGAGTACTGGAGTCATGGAGTATTGGATGAGGAAGGGATAAAGAGTAACGGGTGAATAGGACCAGCCTTAGCATCCGCTGGCCGATGGTCTTTATCGTTGGCTTTCATTAACCACTTTTAGATGGAGGAAGGGAACATGAAAAGATTGGCGGTGTTTTTCGCAGTAATGATGATCGTCGTGTTCGCGGGCGCCCAGGTTTTGGCTCAGGACGTAGTCCGCATGCGCTTCGGGCATGTGGCGCCTCCCATGCATGCGCAGCACAAGGCGTCGGAGTGGTTTGCCCAATATGTGGAAAAAGAGTCGGGCGGAAGGATCAAGTGCTCCACCCATCCCCAGGGCCAGCTCGGAGCCCACAACCAGATGCTCGAGCAGCTTCAGGTCGGTACCCTGGAAGTGACTTCCGTGGCAGGTTCCGCACTGACGGACTTCGTATCGGAGATCGCCCTCATTTCACTCCCCTTCATGTTCAACACGACGGAAGAGATGTTTCTCCTTCTGGACAGCCCGGTGGGCAAGAAAATCGAAGCCGCCTTCGGGCCCAGGAAGCTTTACTGCGGCGGTTTTACCACTCACGGCTTCAAGGCTTTCCTCAACCGGAAGAGCGCCATCACCAAGATCGAAGACATGGGCCAGAGCAAGTGGCGGGTCATCCCCAATGAGTTGTTCATCGACACGTACAAAGCCATGGGAGTCAGCCCTGTGACCCTGCCCTGGCCAGAGGTCTTCAGTGCCCTGCAGAGAGGAGTGATCGATGGAATCGATCTCACGCCCAACGAAACCTGGGGAGCGAAGATCTATGAAGTGGTGAAGTACATGTCCCTGTGCAAGCTGGGCCAGAATCCCCAGGTCTATGTGGCGAGCCCCATCTTTCTGGAAAAGCTTCCGCCTGACCTGAAAGCCATAGTGATCAAGGGGATGAAGGAAGCGGCCAAGTGGCATACCGCCAAAGTGATGGAAGAGGACTCCACGGTGGTTATGCCGGACCTCAAGACAAAGGGCCTGCAGATCAACGAGGTGAGCGCCGCAGAACTTGAGAAATTCAGAAATGCCGTCAAACCGGTCCACGACAAGTGGAAGGCAAAATTGGGAGCAGAGATTTACGACGAGTCTGTGGCGTTCCTGAAAAAAGCCAGGCAGAAGTAGAGATGCAGGGAAAGGCCGGGGCAAAGGCAGAGACAACTAGGCGAGAAGGATTCAGGCATGCAAGGGAGCGTGATCTCTAGGATCGGTCGGACGTTGAACCGTGTGGAGGAGTATGTGCTCTTTCTGATGGTTCTTCAGATGGGAATCTCTGTCTTTATCCAGGTCATTATGCGGTACCTCTTTCAGTCCGCCATTACCTGGTTGGATGAGTTGGTGCACATAGAGGTCGTTTTCCTGACCTTCTTCGGTGCCAGCCTGTGCGTCAAGTACAGTGCCCATATCTCCGTAGACGCACTGAAAAAGAGTGTTCATAAGGAGCCTTACCGGAGTGTGATGGAGGCCCTCAACCATCTCGTCATGGCCGCCTATGTTTCGATTGTCGTCTCTTTCGGAATGACTCTGATTTCAGCTATGACGACCCATACCCATTACACGCCCACCCTGAGGATTCCCAAACATTACCTCTACTTCGTGGTCTGTGTCGCCCTGGCATTGATCGGGGTTAGGAGCCTCCTGGGAGTCTACCGGACGCTCCGAACGGCAAGAACCGGTCCAGGGGAGGAGGTCAAGCCATGACGCCCATTGTCGTCGGGGTTGTGGTTGTCCTCATGGCTCTAGGGGTGCCTCTGGCCGCAGTGGTGGGCGTTGCGGCACTCCTGTGCGTCATTTCTTTTACCAGCATACCGCCGCAGGCCCTGTTCCAGCAGCTCTATCAGGGCTCGGAGTATGATCTGCTCCAGGCTGTGGTCTTTTTCATCGTGGCCGGAAACGTCATGACCCGGGGCAGTCTGGCCTCCCGACTCATCAAGGTCGGGCAGGCCCTGGTCGGAGGCTTCTCAGGAGGCCTAGCGATCACGTCGGTTCTTTTGTGCATGTTCTTTGCCGCTATCTCCGGTTCGTCCCCTGCGACGGTGGTGGCCATCGGGACCATCATGATTCCCGCCCTCATCAAGAGCGGTTATAATGAACGTTTTTCCGTGGGACTCCTGACCTGCGCCGGTTCCCTGGGGATCATGATTCCGCCGAGCATCCCCATGATCATCTGGGCGGTGGTGGTCGGCGTTTCCGTGACCAAGCAGTTCACCGCAGGGTTCCTCCCCGGAATCCTGATCGGGCTGGCTTTGATGGCCTATTCCTATGTCATGGCGCGAAAGCGCGGGTGGCGCGTTTCAAGGAAAATCTCATGGCAGGAGCTGATCGAGGCGCTCAAACAAGGCGCCTGGGGCCTTTTCATGCCTTTTCTGGTGTTGGGAGGGATCTACTCCGGCGCGTTCACGGCGACAGAGGCTGCAGCGGTTGCCTTTGTCTACGCGCTCCTGGTGGAGCTTTTCATTCACCGGAGCATCCGCGTGAAAGACATGATGCCCATTTTCAAGGAGTCGGTGCTCACCTCGGCCATGCTCCTGTTCATCATTGCCAATGCCTCTGTGCTTTCCTACTACTTCAGCGTGGACCAGATCCCTGAGCGAGTGGCGGATTTTCTCATCCGGTACATCGACAGTCGGTTCATGTTCTTGCTCCTGGTGAATGTCGCGCTCCTCATCATGGGGTGCTTCATGGACGTCGTCTCCGCCATGCTGGTACTGGGGCCCGTGTTTGTGCCCTTGCTTCAGAGATTTGAAATCGACTTCATCCACTTCGGCATCATCATGGTGCTCAACATTGAAATCGGTTTTCTGACACCACCGTTTGGGGTGAATCTTTTCGTGGCATCAGGTGTTACGGGCAAGGATGTGCTGGAAGTGGCACGCTCCGTGGCTCCTTACCTGGTCATCATGCTGGGCATGCTGTTCCTGATCACCTATGTCCCATGGATTTCTTTGGTGTTGACACGCTTTGTCGAATAGAGGGTTCAGACAAGAGCGCAACGATTAGAGGAGGGATGCAATGATCAAGTTATTGCTGAAAAAAGGCAACCTTCAGGCTGATCTCCCCTCAAGCTGGGAAGTGAAGCACACGATCTTTAAAGAAGCTCAGCCGGTCCGGTCCGGGCTCCAGGAGACGATGATGCAGGCTCTTTCAAAGCCCATTGGATCGCCAAAGCTGGAGGAACTCTTGAAGACATCCTCCAAAGTGGCGATTGTCGTGGACGACCTGACCCGTCACACGCCGGTCAGCGATTTGCTGCCGGGGCTCTTGAAAGTGATTGAGAGCAAGGGAGTTCCCAAGGGGAATGTGACCATCGTGATCGGCACAGGGACTCACAGACCCATGGACCAAAAGGAGATCGAGGCCAGGCTCGGTAAAGGCGTGGCCCGGGCGTACCGGGTGGAGAATCACGATGCCCGCGCTAAAGACCTCGTGGTCATGGGCGAGCTTCCGGGCTACGGGAAGATCTCCTTCAATGCCACGGTCATGAAAGCGGATGTGAAGATCGCTGTGGGAACCATCATCCCTCACGTGCACAACGGTTTCGGCGGCGGCCCCAAGAACATCATGCCTGCCATCTGCAATTTCGACACCGTGCGGAAACATCATCTGAAAACGGCGCTCCATGCTCGCGCGCGGGTCGGGGTCGCGGAGTCCAACCCCTTTCTCGACGATGTGACGGCGATTGCCCGGTTGGCGCGGATGAGCTTCAGCCTCCAGTGCCTCAACGATTCCTTCGGCAACGTCTATGAGATCCTGGCAGGAGATGTGTTCGACGTGTTCCAGGCCGGGATCCGGCGGCAAAGTCAGGCGCTGGGTGTCGCGGTGTCCAGTAAGACCGATGCCACCATTGTTTCCGCTTTCCCCTATGATGAAGGCGTGCAGATCATGAAGTCCTTCATGCCCTCAGCCATGGTGACCAAACTCGGGGGGAACATCCTGGTGGTGACGGAGCTGCAGGAACCTTTGCCTGCGTTCTTTCTTGACAGCATTCGCAAGATCAAAGGAGACGATGCCTGCGTCATTGACCCTGGGGCAGCGGAGAAGTTGAACCGTTGCGAGCCTCTCATCGAGGGAGTGGGAGTGGATTTCAACATGGCTCTCATCCTCGTGCTGGCGGTGGCCAAGAAATTCAACCTGTCGCTCATCGGGCACGAAGTGCTGCAGGACCTGGCCAAGGCCATGGAGTGCAAGTGGTATCCGGACCTGAACACCGCCTTGCAGGAGGAGAGCAAGAAGGGCGAAAAGAAAACGGTGAGCGTCATCCCGGCAGGAGGGTACATTTTCCCGATCATTTCGGAACCCTTCGAGCTTCTGGGATAAAGGGGTAGTGGCGAAGTTGTTCGCGAGGCATGTGGCTATCCAAAAGCCACCAATACCCCGATTTGGAAGGGCTAGTGAGACAGTGAGGAAGCAATGAAAAAGCTCATGACAGGCAACGAAGCGGCGGCGCTTGCGGCCAAGATGGCGAAGCCTCAAGTCATTGCCGCTTATCCGATCACCCCTCAGACCAGCATAGCGGAAAAGCTCGCCGCCTACGTGGCCGGAGGAGAGCTCAAGTCCCGGTACATCAAGGTGGAATCCGAGACATCGGCTCTTGCGGCCTGCATCGGGGGGTCGCTTTCAGGGGCCAGGGTTTTCACGGCCACGTCCTCCCAAGGGCTCGCGCTGATGCACGAGCTCCTTCACTGGGCCTCAGGAGCGAGGCTTCCCATTCTGCTGGTGGATGTGAACCGCTCCATGGCAGCGCCCTGGTCTCTGGGGGTGGACCACAATGACACGCTCTCCCAGAGAGACACAGGCTGCCTGCAGATCTACTGCGAAACCGCCCAGGAGGTTCTGGATAACATTCTGATCGCCTTCAAGCTCGCCGAGAAAGCTCTGCTTCCCACCATGGTCTGCATGGACGGGTTTCTGCTTTCTCATTACTCGGAGCCTGTAGAGGTCCCGGACCAGGAAGCAGTGGACCGTTTTCTTCCCCCGCGAAAAGCCCAATACCGCATGGACCCCAACGACCCGTACACTTTCGGAGGGGGAGTGAGCGGCCAGGTGTTATTTGAACTCCGGCAGCGGATGCAGGAAGACATGGACCAGGTGCCGGCCCAACTCTCTCGCATTTGCAAGGAATTCGCTCTTCAGTTCGGCCGGAGATACGAAGCGGTTGAAGTGGTCAGGGAGGAGGGCGCTGATCTGGCGATGATCACCACAGGCACTATGGCGGGAACCGTCAAAGCCTTTGTGCAGGAAAACAAAACCGTGGGGCTGGTGAAGATAAGGCTCTTTCGACCCTTCCCGGGTAAAGAACTGAGAAAGGCTCTCAAGGGATTCAAGAAAATTGTAGTCATTGACCGGAATCTTTCGCCCGGAGCCGGAGGGATTTTTGCCCAGGAGATCAAGGCGGCGCTCTACGGTGGCAGGAAACGAATCCCCATCGTCAGCGTCATCGGAGGGCTCGGCGGCGTGGACGTGACCAAGGACCACCTGGACAGGTTGGTCTCAGGCATCAGGCAGCAGCGCAAGGTCCCGGCCCAACGCCTCTGGATGGAAGTGTAGATCATTGAACAATGGACATTGAAGACTAAGAGTTGACATCTGTTTTTCGAATCAGCAATTCAGCCTGAAAAGCTGGGGATGGTCCCTTTTCTGGAATACCTGGCGGGAGGCCTTCCTCATTTCAAAGGAGTTACGGAATGGGGGACCCGATGGCCCCGAGCGAACGCGAGGGGAACAGCGAGGGGGGAGGCACTGCCCGCCGCAGTCGCGAGCCGAGAGGCGAAGCGGGCGGGCATCACCCGTCCGTAACTCCTTGAAATGAGCAGGCCGGGAGCCTTGGCCGCCTCTGGCGGCCTCGGTATGGAAGAAAAGGGAGCATCCTCCAGCAGAGCGACGATGCGCAAGGCACTAAGGATTTGGGATGAAAAATATGGAAAATGAGTTCGTACATTCTGGAAGCTTTGCCTGCCCAGGTTGCGGGTTGACGGTGGCCTTTCGGCACGTGGTCAAGGCGCTCGGGAAGAACACGGTGGTCGTCACCACCGCAGGCTGCGGATCGGTGGTGGCAGGATACTACCCCATGACCACTTCGAAACTCCCTTTCTTCCACTGCTCCTTCGGCACTGTGGGCGCCACGGCGGCCGGCCTTCGAGCGGGCCTGGACATGCTGGGCAAGTCGAAAACGCAGGTTCTTGCGTGGGCCGGCGACGGCGGGACTTTTGATATCGGGCTTCAGTCCATGTCCGGCGCGGCAGAGCGGAACGACGACATGATCTACGTGTGTTATGACAACGAAGCGTACATGAACACCGGAGTGCAAAGGAGTTCAAGTACGCCCCTCGGGGCCTGGACCACCACGACCCCCTTCCAGGCCCCGGAGGATCGTCCGAAAAAACGCATTTCAGCCATTGTGGCTGCGCACGAGATCCCGTACATGGCCACGGCCTCCATCTCCTATCCCCAGGATCTGGAGCAGAAAGTGCGGAGGGCCAAGAGCATCAAGGGATTTCGATTCATCCACATCCTGATTCCCTGCCCCACAGGGTGGCTTTACCCCACGAAAGACAGTGTAAAGCTGGGGCGGCTGGCCGTGCTCTCCCGCCTGTTTCCTCTTTTTGAGGTGTTCGGAGGCAGGCAGTACCGCTTGAGCCCGATGGCTGAAAAGGTTCCTGTCCAGGAGTATCTGATTTCACAAGGCCGATTCAAGGGGCTCTCCGAGCAGGCGATTCAAGGCATTCAGGGAAATGCGGACCGGGAGTGGGCCGAGCTCCAGGATCTGGCGGTTCGCAGCAAGGAGTTGGGATCATGATCGAGGTGAAGATTTCAGGGCGCGGAGGGCAAGGAGCCGTGCTGGCGTCACAGGTTCTTGCAGCCGCTTTTTTCGAAAAGGGGTTTTATGTGCAGTCCTTTCCCTCCTTTGGTGCGGAGCGAAGGGGCGCTCCGGTGTCCGCCTTTCTGAGAGTGGATACAAAAGAGATTACCCTGCGATACAGTGTACAGTCACCGGATTGGGTGGTTCTCTTTGATGCCAACCTCCTGAAGAACCCGATGGTCATGGTGGGCATGAGCGGGAAGACGAGTCTCCTCGTGAACACCAAACTCACGAAAGATTTGGAGGTCCTTGAGTGCAAAGGCTTCTATGTGGTCGATGCGAACTCCATCGCCGAGGAGCTGAAGCTCAAGACCACCTCCTTCAGCATGGTGAACACGGCCATGGTAGGTGCTTTTGCCAGAGCCTCGGGATTGCTCGATCTGGAGAGCGTTGAAAAAGTGATCGCTGACATGGCGCCTGTAAAAAGAGAATCCAATGTGGCAGCGGCCAGAAAAGCCTTTGAAACGGTTAAAGAGGTTTCTCGATGAAAAGTCACGTTAAACCGCCCATGGCGGCAGCAAAAGAACCGACCACGCCGATTCGCACCGGAACCTGGCGGTTTGAACGGCCTGTTTTTGTAAGCCGCCTCGCCCCTTGCAGCGAAGCCTGCCCGCTCGGTGAAGACATTCCGGCCATCATGGCGTTGAACGGTAAAGGGGATTTCGAAGGAGCGTACCTCAGGATTCTGGAGGAAAACCCTTTTCCTGGGGTCTGCGGCAGGATCTGCTTTCATCCCTGCGAAAGAGTCTGCAATCGGGGGCGCTTTGATGAGGCGGTATCCATCAAGGATCTTGAATGGTCGGTCTTCAAGGAGGCTCAAACACGAGAACCCATCGCCAAGGGTCTGGAGCCCAAAAAAGGTCGCAAGGTCGCTGTGGTCGGAGGAGGGCCTGCAGGACTTTCCTGCGCGTATTTTCTTGCCCTCTTGGGGCATCAGATCACGGTCCTGGAGCAAGGGGATGAGCCCGGGATTTTCGCGCTCAGCATTGACAAAGGCTCGCTCGAGAGAGCGGACCTCGAATGGGAGGTGAAGCGGGTTCTGAGTCTGGGCGTGGGCATGGGGCACTATGTCCCTGATCAGGCCAAGGGGTACGAAGACTTGGCAAAGGAATACGAAGCCGTTTACGTGTCTCCGAAGCTGGGCACCGACCCGGCGCGAAAAGAGATCGCTCCCGTGAAGGTGAGGTCCGGACTGGTCGTCCTCGACTCAGGCGCAACGACGACGGAAGGGCCTCAGGCTAAAGAGAGGGAAATCGGCCGGACCGTGGTTCGCCAGATCGCGGCCGGCAAAACGGCTGCTCTTCAGCTCGAACTCCACTTTCGCGGGGCTCCTGCAGATCAAATCAGGCCTTTCGCCGTAGGCCGCCTGGGCGCTTTTTCCTGCGAAGTCTTTAAGCTGGGCGTGACAGGCCGGATCCCGCGACCTCTGCAGGGAGTGGTACGATTTGAGGATCTCAACGTCGCGTATTTTGAGAAAACGCCCAGACTTCATCCGGCTTCTCCTCAGGGAATCCTGGATAAAAAGCAGAGGATTGCTTCAGCCCGGCGTTGTTTTCAGTGCGGGACCTGCACTTTTTGCATGCGGTGTTACGACTACTGTCCGGATCTGTCCATCCGGATGGACGGCAAAACCAGAGAGAGAGCCATTGATTACGACCACTGCAAAGGCTGCGGAATATGCGCTGAAGAATGCCCGCGAGGGGCTATCTCGTGGGTTCATGAATGAACCAAAGCAGGCCTGATGAAAAACGCCCATCTGCTGCGTTACCCTCGTTCCTCGTCGCTGCGGCGTACGACGATGTACGCCTCACTCCTCGGAATCTCGGTTGCCTTGCATCTGGACGTTTTTGATCAGCCTGCATAACCTCGAATCTTCAAATGCCTACCGAAAGGGCATATTCCCCCCCAACCGTCAACCAACCATAGCTCGATGGCTACTGTAAGGCTTCTGATCGAGTGACCTAGAGCAGACTGGTGAAAAATACCCCACCTTCTTGCTGACACCTGCTTAGCGCTTGACACATAAGTTTCATGCTCCCTATACTGGTAAAGTTCAGTCTACCCGTAAACGCCAAGAAAAGGGCGGATTCTGGGTTTATCAAGCAAGAGGGGGCATGGGTTTCAGGCAGAGCGTCCTTCCATATATCGCAAGCATTCTGATCTGCCTCTGTGCCGTGATTCTGGCATTCACGGGAAGTTTCGGCTATGCCGGTGCCGGGATCGTCCTCGCCGCCTTCGCCTTCGTGACCACCCGAAAGCTCCTTGAAAAGATTGCTGCGGCGAACGAGCAGGCCTGCTTCCTGGATGAAAAACTGGTCCAGTCTCAGAAACTCGCTTCCATCGGTGAGCTCTCAGCAGGGATCGGACATGAAATCAACAATCCCCTTGCTATCATCTCTCAAGAAACAGAGTGGATGCAGCACATTCTCAAACGGATCGGCGAAAAGGACTCAAAGGAAGTCACAGAGCTCCAGGATTCGCTGAAGGAAGTTCTGCACCAGGTGGACCGTTGCCGGGAAATCACCCAGAACCTGCTCGACTTTGCACGGAGGAAAGACCCGGTTTTTCAGGAAGTGAATGTCAATAAACTCATCGAAGATCTCTCGAGGCTCGTGGAGAAAGAGGCGATCTTACACCAAATCGAAATCCGAAGAGACTTCCAGCAGGATCTGCCCCTCGTGCACACGGATGCTCCGTCGCTAAGACAGGTGGTTCTCAACCTCCTGACCAATGCCACCCATGCGGTTCAGAAAGATGGAAAGATCCGGATTGCCACCAAGAGCTCACAAAACGGTTCCGTGGACATTATCGTGGAGGACACGGGATGCGGCATTCCGAAAGACCACCTGGTCAAAATCTTTGATCCCTTTTTTACAACCAAACCCGAAGGAAAAGGGACCGGGCTCGGGTTGTCCATCTGTCACGGCATCGTGGACAAGCTGGGCGGACGCATCTCCGTGAGCAGCGAAGTGGGAAAAGGGTCCACCTTTGTGGTGACCTTGCCCATTAACCAGCAAAGAGGAACGAGACCATCATGAGTGGCAAACCTAGAGTGTTGATCGTAGATGACGAGGAAAGATTCAGGACGACCATGGCCAAGCTTCTGACGGTCAACGGCCTGGAGGTCACGGCTGTGGGGAGCGGGAAAGACGCGCTGGAAGAGCTAAAGGCAAAACCCTACGACGTGATCACCCTGGACATCCGGATGCCCGGAATGAGCGGCCTCGAAGCCCTTGCTGAAATCAAGAAGGTGAATCCGGGGATCGAGGTGATCATTCTCACCGGACATGCTTCGGTCGACACGGCTATGGAAATCATGAAGCTCGGGGGATACGAGTACCTCCTCAAGCCCACGTCCACTGAGGAGTTGATGAACAAGATTGACGCCGCCTTCGAAAGAAAACTGAACCGCGAGCAGAAAGCGCGAAAAGGAAACGGGAACTAGCAAGAGGCTGAAAGAGACCCTGCTCGCAGGTTGCTTAAGAACGCTCAGATACAAGGCGCCCGAAATCCCGAGGAGTGAGGCGTACATTTCAGTACGTCGCAACGACGAGGGGTGAGGGCAACGCCGTAGATGGACGTTTTTCAGCAACCTGCTAGGGGCCTGCGCTCAGGTCGCAGTGATAGTTCCCTTCAAGAAAACACTTGGCCACAAACTCCACGCTGCTCTCGTTGGCCATGAGCATGTCCATCTGCCTGGTGAACTGGAGCAAACGCCCCACCATCTCGAGCTTATTCTCGGTGGCGGACCGATCGAATTTCTGATAACGGCCGCTCACCTTGTCCCCCTTCACTTCCACGGTAAAGTCCAGGGCTTCGAGAACTCTCGAAATAGCCCGGGCGCGGCGGTTTCGCCGCACATCATCAGCAGCGCCGCCCTTGAAGGAGAAGGTGATGTAGTTCTTGCTCACCACCTCCCCGCAGTAGGAATCGAGAACACTGTAGTGATAGCCCACCCTGGAGCTGAAATTCATGTACCTGTCGGAAATGAGGGCGTAGCTTCGGTCTCCGAAACGTTCGGCAGAGTGGGGGTTTGAGAACATCTGCTCGCTCATCACGGAGAGCAATCCCTTGAACTCGATGGGCCGGGGCGCCTGGGTGCGCAAGTCCTCGTGCGTCATGCCTTTGAGAACGGCGCAGAAGGGGATAGAGGCAATCTGCTCCACCCTGACCTTGCGAGTTTCTTCCGAGAGATTGGAGAGACCCTCTCCCAGATCAATGACAAAAAGATCCAGAGGAATTGGGGCATCCACCTTCAGGGCGGCCCCGGCTTGATTGGAGACAATGTCGCTGATCTTGAACATCTCGGAGTAAGACAGCTCGTGGACAAAACGCATGATGTCGTGAAGGGTCTTGCAGGATTGGGGGGTGAAGCTGGGGGCGTTGGGGTCCACGAGAGTGAGGGGGACGATCCATTCGGCGACTTTCTTCAGCGTCTCGTAAACAGGCGTTCCCTGCATGTGGGATTCCCGCGGCTTCTGCAGGGCGAGTAGTTCCGGAACTTTTCCCGCGTAAACTCTCCCGGAGTAGGCATCCACAGTGATGAGCGTTCCTTGAGGGATCTTGGCCGTCGCGTCTTTCGCGTCCAGAACGGAAGGCACGGCAAACTCCCGCGAAAGGGAGGCCATGTGGCCGGTGACACTGCCTGAGTCTGTCACGATAGCCTGGGCTTTTTGCATGGCGATGACGAACTTGGGGGAAGCCTGCTTGGCCACGAGAACAGCACCCTCAGGGAAATGAAGCAGGTCGTCTTCCGAGTGGACGTGAAAGGCAGGGCCGCACCCGACGCCGGGATAGGCAACGGCGCCGTTCTCCACGAGGAGGGAATAGCCTGACAGCCTGGGCATGACTTTCTCGGAACCGGCCTCCACAAGAGTGTCCAGCCGTAGAGGTCGGCTTTGAAGAATGAGGAGCCGGCCTTCCCTGTCTACGGCCCACTCGATATCCTGGGGGCACTTGAAATGCGTCTCCAGCCTGAGAGTGTATTCCGCAAGGGTCCTCACCTGCTCAGGACTCAGGCAAGGGGTGTCCTGCAATTCCTGAGGCACCGGGATGTCCAGGAGCCCGCCGTCCGGGTTGCAGACCAGTTGGACAGGCTTGTTGGAGACCTTGCTTTCGAGAATGCGGAATTCGCTGTCTTTGGAAACCCTGTAGGTATCGGGTGTGATGACCCCGCCCACCGCGTAAGGCCCCAGCCCCCACACGGCGGAGATCAGGATGTTGTCGTCCAGCATGTTGAAGGGATGCCTGGAGTAGGCGATGCCGCTCACTACGGACTCCACCATCTGGAGGCAGGCGACGCTCATGACCACGTCTTCCCCCCGGATGCCCTTGGCCAGCCGGTAGGAGATGGCCCTGGGAGTGTAAAGGCTGGCCACGATAAACTTGTAGGTCTGCATGAGTTTGTCCGGAGAGACGTTCAGCATGGAGAGATACTGGCCTGCATGGGTCAGCTCCTCATCCTCTCCGATGGCGCTGCTCCTCATGGATATTCTGAGGGGTGCCTCCGCGCCTTTTCCGCCGGCTTTCTGCCGCAGCTCCTCGTAAGCGGACACCACGGCTGCTTCCAGGTCCGAAGGGACCTGGGCCATGATAATGAGCCTCTGGATTTCTTCGCTCACAAGGGCGATCGTGTTGAGATCATTGGGGTCAAGGTCCATTTTCCGTTTTTTGACTTCATCGACAAGGTCATTGTGATGAAAGAAAGCGTCGAAGGCTTTGACCGTGATCGCGAACCCCTCCGGAATGGGAAGTTGGACCCTGGTGAGCACTTCCCCGAGGTTGGCGCTCTTGCCCCCGACCCAGTCCACTTTTTCCTTGTTGACCTGCGAATAGGGCAGAACGAACTCTGTGGCCGGAAGCTCCTTCTTTTTTTCGAGCTCCGTCTTGATGTGGATATTGATGCGATCGAGAGAATCGAAAAGCGGAAGATGACGGTTGCCGGACAGGGCATTCAGGCTCTTGATCATGCGAATCGTGTGAAACACCGTGCGGGCCGACACGGTTCTCACGTAGGCCATTCCGAAGATCTGCTGGCCCTGAAGTTTTTGTTCGATGTCGGTGAGGATATTCAGGTTATCCTCGTTGGAGGCGAGCAGGTCCTTGAAGCAGGAGTACTTGAATCGAAAAATCTCGTTCAGGTCCTCTTTGGAGGGTTGCGGTTTCGGAGCCAGCCATTTTCGAAAAATATCTATTATTTTCAGCATGATGGAAAAAGGCCACCTTCCCGGATCTCTCCGACACAAAGGCATTCTAGGCGAGTTTAGCCAGGAAATCAAACGGCTTTGAAGGTTTCTTTCCTCTCCATTATTGTTTGGACATTTTGATTTCGGTTTTGTATATGACAGCATTAACCTATGGGCGAATTCGTCCACCCAAAGTGATTGGACCACTAAAACATGTTCTTGGAAGGAGGAGCCGTGCAATGTGGAGGTTGCTCAAAAGAGTGCTGTGCTTGTTTGCGGGCATTGGTCTGGCCTTACCTCATCTTGCCTGGGCGAGCGGCGAAGCAGCGACCAATCTGGTCGTGGTAGCCGACACGAGGCGGGTCACGGGCGTTTTGAAATACATTGCGGATATCTACAACACCGACCCGTGGTTGTTTGCCGTGTGGGCTGTGGTAATTACCGCCGTGTGGGGGGCCATCCTCGGGTTCCTGATGGACTTCATCATGGCACGCAGCGGGCTGGATCTGAAATCGAGAAAGATTCTGGAACATTAATTCTGGAGGGAGTGAGCGATGGACTGGCTATACATGTACATGCCCATTGCCGGCGTCACGATTTTCTGGCCCGGTCTGGTATTGATAGGGTTTTCCGTGGGGGTTATTGGAGGCTTTTTCGGGATGGGAGGCGCATGGATGGTGACTCCCGGATTGAACATCCTGGGTTTTCCCATGGCGTTTGCCATCGGAACGGATATGGCCCATATTGCCGGCAAATCCATGATCTCGACCATGAGGCACGCAAAATTCGGGAATGTGGACTACAAGCTCGGGTTTATCATGGTCATCGGCACCTTCATCGGCATTGAAGTGGGTGCCCAACTGGTCATGTACCTCGAGCGCCTCGGCCGTGTGGAGGCGGTGGTCCGTTATGTCTATGTCCTTTTTCTCGCTCTCATCGCGTTCATGGTCTTTTATGATTACGCAAAAGCGGTGCAGAAGAAGAAGGCGGGAGCCGTGGAGGGCGAGCGGGGAACGGAAGGGATCACCTGGTACAAAACCTTTCACAAGCTCAATATCCCTCCCATGGTGCACTTCAAGACGGCTGGGTTCACTTGTTCCGCATGGCTTCCCGCAGGCGTGAGTTTTCTGACCGGGATCCTTGCCGGTTTTCTGGGAATCGGCGGGGGCCTTTTCCGCATGCCGGCCCTGGTGTATCTCATCGGTTGCCCGACCCATATCGCCGTGGGAACGGATCTCTTCGAAGTGATGATTTCCGGGCTTTACGGAGCCTTCACCTTTTCCCTCAAAGGCAGAATCGAACTGGTGGCTGTCTTTGTCATGCTGACCGGGGCTGCCATTGGGGCCCAGATCGGAACCGTGGCCACGAAGTACGCCAAGGGTTACGGCATCCGCATCGCTTTCGGCATCGCGGTCATCTGCTGTATGATTTCCATCATTTTGAAGCAGTTCGGATTTTCCAACAGCTCGGCGGTGCTGATTCTGACCACCATCGGTATCATGTGTGTCTACATCTCAGCGATCATGTTCAAAGGGGCTGCAGCGGAGATCCGTGAAAAGAAGGCGGCGAACCAGGCCGGCCATCCCCTTTCATAAGAGGAGGGATTCCATATGAAAAGACATCTCCTGATTGGTTTGGTGACTCTTGTGGCCGTTCTGTGCAGCGTGTCCCTCTGCCTGGGCGCGGAAGTGGCGCAGGGCAAATGCGTGAAAATCGAAAAGGACGGGGCTCTCGTCACGATTGAAGAATATGACACCCAGTTCAGTAAAGAGCATCCTTACGGACGTCCGACGGGCAAGACCTCGGTTTACGATTTTTCCAAGGCGGAAGTGGGCGTTCCTGCGGCCGTGGGCGACATCCTGCGCATCGCTTTCAAGGTCAAAGGAAACGAGAGAACCGCGGTCAAGGTCATGAATGTGAGCAAGCAGGATTTGATGAAGAAGTAAGCATGCTCGAGCCACAGGCCCCTCCTCGCGAGGAGGGCATGAATTTCAAACAAAAACTGGTTGTCATCTTTGCCAATGTCCTTATCCTGGCAGAGCTGACAGCCAGTATTTATTTCAACCACCACGACCAGGAGAACATGGCCCGGAACTTCCTGGTGAGCTTTATTCCCCTGGTCATCGTCACGATCATCGCGACCCGCATGGTTCTCAAGAGACTTCGCTAATCCGGTCCAAAAAGTTTTGTTTTCGTTCTAACTTCCCTTTTTCTCCTTGATGTTTTTCCTTTCAAAAGCCGCTTCAATCTTGGAGACGAGTTCCGCAATTTCGCAGGGCTTGGTGAGATAGTCATAAGCGCCGAGCTGAATCGCTTCGAGAGCTGTGTCTATGGAACCGTGGCCTGTGAGAACCAGGACTTCCGTGAAAAGCCCGAGCTTTTTCATCTCGTGCAGCACGGCGACTCCGTCCATGCCCGGCATCTTCAGATCGAGCACCATCACGTCAAAGGAGTTGTTCATGAGCGCCTGGAGCGCGGCGTCCCCGCTGTTCACGGCGGTGACCTGGTATCCCCTCCGGTTCAGGAGCTTGGACATGTTGTTCGCGAACACGGTCTCGTCATCGACGAGCAGGATTCTCGCATTTTTCATATAAGAGCCTCCCTGCGAGGACATTCTCTATTCTTAGACTGGGAATTCTGACGACTATAGGAGAAAAAAAGCGTCCGAGTCAAGGGGGAAGATCCCCCCTTTCCCGCCAGCTTTCAGAGGCCAGGAAAGAGGGGGCACCGTTTGTCCTACCAGTTCGGGAGGAAGAAAAGGAAGGCGACGGAGGTGATGATGAAATACACGAAAAAGACCATGAGGAGCCAGCCCATGATATCCCTGAAGTGGAGCTTTGCCACGGCGAGCATGGCAATGGCCCAGAACGGCTGAATCATGTCTGTCAGCATGTCGCTCCATGCGAAGGTGACAACCGTGGCCCCCATTCCGAGGCCCAACTGCTTGGCCGCTGGGATCATGTAGGGGGCGACCACGGCCCACTCCCCCCCGCCCGAAGGGATGAGATAATTGAGGAGCCCGCCGTACCAGTACATGATGAGAGGGAAGGTCTGCTGGGTCCCTATGGCGACAAAGGCCTTGGTGAAGGCTACGGAAAGGTCCGTGAACTTGAAGAGGCCGAATATGCCTGCATAAAAAAGGAACGGAGGCTGTAGGTGGCATCACCTCCTTTCAGGGAAAACAAGTATTTCCTTAGGTAGGTTTGAGTGAGACGTGAAAAAGATTCTTGCCAACGGGAATATAGAAAAAGGCCCCTCCGGAAGTCAAGCGAGAACCTGAGCGGTCGATGATGAGACAAAACCCGAGGGCCTTTCCCTCATTTCAAACTACTTCAGCAACTTAGTGACCTGCGGAGCACGGAGCCTGTGCGGTTGAGGCATGCCGCTTCCCAGCAGGGGCCGTGCATAAGCATAGAAGGCTTCGGTCACATCGTTGGCTTCAGCGCTGATGAACTCGTCCGGCATGGTTTTTGTTCTGGCGGCAATTTCCGAAAGAGCGGACAGCTGATAGTCCACAGAGTAATTCCCTGTCCGATGGATGGTCACGGACCCGTCCGCATCATGCCAGAGGGCGTACTGCGCAGCCCTTTCTCCCACCTCGCGAGCTTCATTCTGGTCCACGTCGGAGACAACGCCCATGTAGCAGCGCTGGAGATATCCGTAAGTGTCGGCACGGACGCGGCTGATTTTCAGCTTCTTTTTGACTTCCTCTGCGAGAAGATCGCCGAGAGCCCCAGTGCCTGAGAGCTGGATATTTCCGTGCGCGTCTTTTTCCTGGGATTGGGTCAGCTTGGTGACGATCGGTGTAGCCTTCTCGTCTGTGATCCCTTCGCACACGGCGACAACGCACCTCCCAAGCTTCTTGTAAACCCGGTCCACATCTCCCAGGAACTTGTCGGGATCAAAGGGTCGTTCGGGAAGATAAATCAAATGAGGTCCGTCATCCGGGTAAGCGCGGCCGAGCGACGATGCGGCCGTGAGGAATCCGGCGTGTCGGCCCATCACGACGGCGATGTAAACACCGGGCAGAGAACGGTTGTCGAGATTCGCCCCCATAAAAGCGAGGGCGACGAACCGGGCCGCAGAAGGATACCCCGGAGTGTGATCATTGAACACCAGGTCGTTGTCAATGGTCTTGGGGATGTGAACGGATCTCATGTCATAGCCGGCCTGCTCGGCGTTTCGGTTGACGATGTTGACCGTGTCGGCGCTGTCATTCCCGCCGATGTAAAAGAAGTAGCGCACGTCGTGAACTTTAAGAACTTTGAAGATGCGCGAGCAATACTCCTCGTCGGGTTTGTCCCGCGTGCTCAGCAATGCCGATGAAGGCGTTAGGGCCACCTTTTCGAGGTTGTTCGTCGTCTCTTGGGTCAGATCAATAAAATCCTCATTGGTGATGCCGCGGACCCCGTTGATAGCTCCGTAGATCCGTGTCACCTGGGGAAATTTGCGCGCCTCCACGGCAACACCGATGAGCGACTGGTTGATGACCGCCGTCGGCCCGCCGCCCTGGGCAATCAGAACCTTTCCTTCGAGTTTGGCCATGATTCCTTCTCCCTGCTGTAGCAGAATATTTCTTCGGAAGTCTTGGAGGTTAATCTCGAAGCCAATATAGAGAGAACCTCTCTTGGCTGTCAAGGGGGAATACCTTTGGGCCCACTGAGGCCTGTCCGCCTCTCATCCTTCCCCTCCCCTAGTGGGAGGGGGGAAGGCCACTCACAATCTTGCGCGAAGAATCGCTTTGATATCCTTGAGCTCAAGCTGGATCGGGTTGCTCTTTTGACCGGCTTGAGTAGCAAGCGCATCCAGATCAGATTCAGAGACTCCGTACTGACCGAGGTGAGGAATGGAGAGTCGCTCTGTCCACTCATCGAGCGTCTTGAGCAGCCGATCACAGGCAGCGGAAGGGTCAGCATCCTGTACACCTGAAACGACCCGGCCAAGCCTGGCGAACTTGATGAGCATGATGTCGTCAGACCTGCGGAGTTCTCGGAGGCGCTTGATGTTCATGCGGCAGGCTTCAGCCAGCAGGGTTGCACAAACGACGCCATGGGGAATAGGGACCACTCCCCCGATCGGTGAAGCAAGGCCGTGGATGATTCCCAGTCCCGCATTGGCCAAGGTGATTCCGGACAGGAAAGCGGCATAGGCGAGGGATGAACGAAGCCCGATGTCGTGTCCCTGATCGGTTGATGCCGGGATCAGGGCGGAAGCCATGTGCTCGATGCCGCTCAAGGCGAGCGCATCCGTGACCGGAGAGGCTTGAGGGGAGACGTAGGATTCAAGAAGTTGTGTGAAGGCGTCCATGCCGCAGGCGGCAGTGACCTGCGGAGGGCAGGTGAGAGTCAATTCAGGGTCAACGATCGCGCAGACAGGAGTGAAGTGGTCGTGCCGGAGCGATTTCTTGAAGCCCTTCCTTCCCACTCTGCTGATGACGGCATTCTTCGTCCCTTCGCTTCCCGTGCCTGCGGTGGTGGGAACAGCGATGAAGGGCAAGGTCTTGCCGGGATGCGTCTTGGTCCCCACGCCTTCCAGATAAGGCGTGACAGGCTCACCCAAAGGCAACATGGCTGCGATGGCCTTGGCACAGTCGATGACGCTCCCGCCTCCAACCGCCACGACTGTCTCCACGGACAGAGGGGCGAACTCCTTCACAGCGCTATCCACGGTTTCAGGAGAGGGTTCTCCGCTGAAACGGTGGCGATGGACCCTGAGAGAGGCTTTTTTCAAAGACTCCTCGCACCTCTCCCAGTGGCCTGTTCGATCCAGAGAGTCCCCGCCGGTGACCACCAGCACCGTTGCGGCATGAGGGGATACGATCTGACCAAGTTCTTTAACTCGGCCCGGCCCAAAAACCAGCCTTGGGGTTCTGTAGAAGTCAAAAGCCTTGATCACCATGGTGAATCACAAAGCCTCACGGGCAAATCACCCGGTACGGCACTCCCTTTCTGGGCACAGCCATCCAGGGAGCGACCGTGTCCCTCCACTTCAAGTAGTGAGGGGTGTTCTTGTGCGCAGCAGCGCCCTCTTCTGAGTTGTAGGCTTCGTAGAGCAGGAAAAGAGAGGGGTCTTGGGGCGACTGGAGCACGTCGAAGCGCATATTCTTCCGTTCTCTGACCGAGGCCTTGTGGTTCTCGATCGTCGCACCGATGAATTGCTCGACGTTCTCCGGTTTCACGTGGACTTCAACGATGGTCACAACCATGGATTCCACTCCTTTCCAGTCTTGCCTAGGAATAGGCGGACTGCTTTGCGGGAAGGTGGCCGGGCCTTTCGCAAAGATAGGCAGCACCCACCATCAGACCGAATCCGACGACAAGCCTCAAATAGTCGGTACTCTCACCGAGGAGAAACAGGGAGGCGAGGATTCCAAGGGGGATCTTGAGGTTGTTGATAATCGCGAGCATCCCTTCATTTACAAACCGCGCGCCCTTGTTCCATAGGAAGAAGCAGATTCCCGAGGCGATGATGCCGAGGTAGACAAGAACGAGAACCTGCGGAGCCGTGACCTGGATTTGTGAGAACCGGGTCGTGAACATGGAGAAGAGAGCTGTGAGGATGACCGCGCCGAGATAAAGGAAGCCGAACACGGAGCGATCGCTCCACGAGGACTGCTTTGCCGAAAGCTGTTTGTAGTACAGCTGGCCAAAGGCAAAAGCGATGTTTGAGATCTGCACCAGGACAATTCCCATGAGGCTCGCACGGAGAGGTTGATCAGGGTACTTGATGACCGCACCTCCCAGGAAGGCCATGGAGGCGGCCAAGAAGAAGAGGACATTGAACTTGCGGGAGTAAAGGTCATGGAAGAGGGTGACGAAGAGGGGCGTCGTTGTGGTGAGGAGGACAATGGTGTGAGCCGGAAGAAACTGGAATGAGGTGATGTAGGCAATGTACATAAGGCCGAACTGAACAGCCCCTGTAAAGGCGAGCTTCAATCCCATGGGCTTTTCAATGCCTCGGAATCTCAGAAAAGGCAGAAAGACGAGGAGGGACAGGAGCATCCTGGCAAAAGAGACGAAGTTCGGGTCAAGGCCCGTGAGGTGACCCTTGATGAGAGGGAAGGAAAAAGCCCACACAAGAGAGACAAGGATCAGGTAGGTCACGAAATTCTCTCCATGTTGGCGCAAACAAGATCCGCGAACCGGGAGCACGAGACTTCTTCTGAGCCCTCCATCAAGCGGGCGAGATCATAGGTGACTTTCTTGGAATCGAAGGTTTTCTCAAGTGCCATTTCAATACGCGCCGCAGCCTCCGGCCATCCAAGGTATTCCAACATCATAGCGCCGCTGAGAATAACGGAAGAGGGATTGACCTTGTCGAGGTTCGCATATTTGGGAGCAGTGCCATGGGTTGCTTCAAACAGCGCATAGCCGCTTTCATAGTTGATGTTCCCGCCGGGAGCCATGCCGATCCCACCCACCTGGGCCGCAAGAGCATCCGACATGTAATCTCCGTTGAGGTTCATGGTGGCGATCACATCGAACTCCTCAGGCCTCAGCAGGGTCTGCTGGAAGAAAATATCGGCAATGGCGTCCTTGATGAGGATCTTGCCGGGTGGCGCATTCCCGTTGCACTCATCCCAACTGACGACTTCATCGCGATAAGACTCCCTTGCAAGCTCATATCCCCATTTCCGGAAAGCTCCTTCAGTAAATTTCTGAATGTTTCCTTTGTGGACAAGGGTCACACTCTTACGGCCTTTGGCCAGGGCATAGTCAATCGCGGCCTTGATCAATCTCCGGCTCCCAGATTTGCTGATCGGCTTTATGCCTATCCCCGAGTCCGGCCGGATTCGCCATCCGTATTTCTTCAGGAGGTGCTCCAAGAGGTCTTTTGTTTCCTGCTTTCCGGATTCCAGTTCAAACCCGACGTACACGTCCTCCGTGTTTTCTCTGAAAACGACCATGTCCACCTTTTGAGGGTCCTTCAACGGAGTGGGGACACCGGGGAAATGGCGGACCGGCCGGACACAGGCATACAGGTCAAGGATCATTCTCAGTGCAACATTAAGACTTCTAATTCCTTCGCCGACCGGTGTCGTGAGCGGCCCCTTGATGCCCACCCGGTGCTCTTGAAAGGCCTGAATCGTTTCCTGGGGAAGCCAATTCCCAGTCTCCTTGAAAGCTTTTTCTCCGGCGAGCACTTCTTTCCAGACGATCTTTCTTTTGCCCGGCCAACACAGCTCAACAGCGCGGTCCAGCACGCGTACGGCGGCTCTCCAAATGTCCGGCCCTGTGCCGTCGCCCTCGATGTAAGGAATGATGGGTCGATCAGGAACAACGAGTTTATGGTTTTCAAAAACAATTTTTCCGCCTGAGCCCAAACCGGTATTCTCCTTTCACATGTGTAACCTAAGATCTGAATTCCCTATGTACCCAAGACTCCGGGAAAAATCGAGGCAAATTTCATCAAGATCCTTCAATCGTTTTTCTCAATGGGGCCTAACCTGAAAAAATCAGCTGCGCTTTTGCCTAGAATCCATTCCAGCTTTTCCTGAGGCAGCCCGGAGTTTCTCAGCCATTTGAGTTCCCTGTCCCAGGCATAAGGGATGTTCGGGAAATCCGATCCGTACATGACTCTATCCGACCTGTAAGTATTCAAGTTGACAGGCTCGTGAATAGGGAAGTAGTCCGCCAGCATCATCGTTGTGTCCAGCCAGAGGGTGTCGTATTTCTCAATCAGGTTTCTGTAAACGCCGATTTCATCAAATCCCAGGTGAGGCACGCAAATCCTCAGCTTGGTAAAGTTCTTTAAAACGTGCTCCAGCTTTTCAGCGCTGCAAATCTCATAGGGATCGCAGCGGTAGGCGACGCTCTTGGGCTCTCTGCCCACGTGCATCACCATCGGCTTCTGCTCCGACTCACAGACATCATAAATCACGTCCATTTCTTTGGCGTTCATGTCAAAACACTGGACGTGGGCGTGTAGTTTCACTCCCATGAGCCCCTGGCCAAAGGCTTCCTTGAGGATTCCCTCGGCATTTTCCTCGCCCGGAAACACGGCGGCCATGCCGGTTACCTTGCCGGGAAAGTCCCTGCAACTCTCCACCATGTGCTGATTCAGCATCCGCGAAATGCCGGGTTTGTGGGCATATTGGAGCGCTATGACATGACTCTCGCCATGGGAGAGCAGATAGGCCAGCAGATCCGCGCTGCTTAGCCGGTATCGAATAGGCCAGGCGTTTTCGTCAAACCAGGCCCAGATTGCAGAAAATATGTTCTCAGGAAAAATGTGAACGTGGGCATCAATGACTGGAGGAAGTCCTTGCGGAACCCTTTCCCCTTCTTCATCGTCGATCCCCGGGAGATTGGGTTTCAGCATCAAGAGCCTCGTTCCGTAATCGCCGAGATGGCGAAACCATCCGCCAACGCGATAAGAGCCCAGAAGACGAGCTCGAGAGCGATAAGGCCAAGAGGTTCTCCCAACTGATTGAAGGGTGTGAAAAATTCCCAGAAGAGAAAGGTCATGACGAAAACCAGCAACGCAAAACGAAATCCCCGTTTGGCAACACCTGTCGGCCAGGATGGACAAAGCCACCGGTACAAATACGCGTGCACAATCCCAAAACCTATAATCCCAAGGATGATGGGAAGAGGTCGGTTGACCACAAGGGGCAAAGGTTCGAGTTCTGTCCACACCGCGATGAGCTTGCGGCTCTGGAACTCGGGATTGAGCAGGATGCCCTTCCCATCGGTGCCTAACCCGATGAACCGAAATGTCATCAGCATCACGAGGTTCATGGCGCAACCGCCCGCCACTCCCGCGAGGACGCTTCTCAGATGTGATGCACTCATTTTTTCACCCCTCGCTTACTCGAACGCGGTGGCTGCAAGGATGATGACGACACTCAGCGCTACCTTGATGAACACCTGCATGGGCTTCTCTCTTCCAACACTATTTCTTCTTCAGGGCTTTGCCGATGCCCCAAGCCTTGCCGAGTTTTTCGCCTACTGACCAATAGTGGTTGTCAGGCATGCTCAGCGTGAAGGGGTTTATTTTCTTTATGTCCAACTGATTATCGGTCATATATCTTTCTTCCGTAAACACCTCTTTGGGCTCGCCGATATAAAGCACATCGAACGGCAGTTTGACGGCCTCGTAGAGAGTGCATGACATAGACACCGGGCATTCCTTGATGAGCGGAGCATGGGCCAGTTCCCCATAAAACACCTCGAAAAGCTCGGACTTGTCGGTTTTGCCGCCTGAAACCAGACCACAATAATCCGTCTTCTCCATCAGTGAGACATCAGGGATGTTGATGCTGAAGGTTCTGTTTGCTTCGATCCCTTTGCTGGTGTGGTGAGGACCCAATGCAATCAACATTAGGGGGGGCTTGAAATTCACTCTTGAAACCCATGCAGCAGCCATGAAATTCGCTTTTCCCTCGACCACAGAACCCACCAGCACCATGGGCATGGGGTACAAGAAAGCCGCACCGCTATCGATCTTGATTTTGCTCATGTTTTGTCCCTCCTTATTTCCTCCAGTTTTGTATCTCGACAATGTTCCCTTCGGGATCAGCAAGATACTGAAAGGTCAGCAAACCCACTCCAGGCACCTCTCGCACCGTAAGCTCACCGACGGCAGATCCGCCATGGCTAAAAACCGCCTGCGCTGCAGCTGCAACGTCATCGACCGCAAAGGCAATATGAGTAAATCCCGGGGTATTCGCCTTGACCGAAGGGTGCTCCGGCATGGAGCCATACTGAAAAATCTCGAGGGTGGGGCCGTCGTCTCCGCATCCCGGAAGCCGCAGGTGCATCCCGAAGAGGTGTGCCCCGCTGATCCCTGTTGCCTTGTCCACCCACTCTCCGGACAAGTCCCGCTCAGGCGGAACAGGCACGCATCCGAAGACCTCCTGGTAGAAGGCGGCCAGTCGCTTCCAGTCTTTGGCGATCAAGTTCGTATGAGCGTATTTGGTCGGCATCTTGGCTCCTTCCTTGTTTTCGTATGGGGGTCCCGCGTCCCCAGTCCATAGGGCTAGTCGCAGTTTGGGCTCAGGCCCGCTTGTTCTCGTGCCTTTGGATTGCAAAAGACAGGGAATTCGAATGTAATTTCTCCGTGTGGTTCGTTCCGTATGAGTTCAATAACCTTTCTCTTGATGATGCCTTCGGATTGAAGCCCGTTCAGGGCTTCATCAATCACCACGGGGTCGAAAGAGCCGATAAGGCGCTTGGAGATCATCCACTCCGTTCGAGTATCTTTTGAGACATATTGAAGAATGGCGTGCCTTGCTTGATCCACAGAACGCGCGAATTGCAGAAAGAACCAGGTCTGTGCTGCAAAGACGAGGGTCAGGGTCAGAATCACGGCTCCGAGAACTTTTCGGTTCATCTTTCGAAAGAAAAGGAGGGAGCCAATGCTTATCGCAAGACCGAGCACTGTGATCAACTTCTCCGGCGTGAAAATGGAATTCATTCGGTTTACTTCTCCTTCGGCGCAGTATCGGCTAAATCTCGTTTTGCGGATATATCCAGTATTCTGACCGGTTGATCGAAAGTTTTCCAACCATGGCGCCTGCCGGAAGGTATAAAATAGCAATCGTTCGCATTTAGCAATCGGCGCTCTTGACCTACAAACATCTCGATTTGGCCTTCCAGGACAATACCACACTGGTCGAACGAATGCTCATGCCCTGTATCTTCCCTTCCTAGATCTATCTTCATGCACACCATAATCAAGTTATCCCCAATTTCAGCCTTGCTCATAATCCCCGGCCTGAACTGTTCCAATTTCAATGTTCCCAGGTTCCAAAAAGACATGGGTCCCTCCTTTTCGCCCAAATCCTTGCCGGTTCATTCGTAGAGCTTCTTGAGCAGCCACGCCATCCTTTGCCCAAGCGCACTTGCCAGCATCAGGCCTTCTTCATCCTTTTCCACATCCCTCTTGCCGTCTTTCCTGGGGCTTCCATTGAATCCAAGTACCTTCATCTCCACTCTCCTTTCGGAAGGAGGGACGTTCTTGATATATTGCTATTCTAGCCATTCTCCCCTTATCTCCTCGCGTTCCAGTATCGCTGGCGCACGGGCTATTGACCTGCTTACGGCAGAAGGACTGATTCCGAGCTCCGTCGCAAGCGATACAGAGGTCATCCCTATTTTACGCACGCCCAAGTAGCACAGAACCGCACGGGCTTTGGCTATGGCAGGAACCTTGCTTGCGGATTGAAGAGATTCTGGGTCTATACCGAAATGCGCGGAGACTTTTTCTGACAGCCATTTTAGGTTCATTCCCTTTTTCCTGAGGAGGGACCTCTTCTCCCATTCCTCCTCTGACTCCCTCAAAACGCGCTCAACAAAATCGGATCCTCCCAAAATCCGCTCGTCGGCCCTTACAGCCTCTCCCGATTTGTGCAGTTCATCCAGCCCCTTCCACCCTCCCACAGAGCGCAGCAATCCTCCGCCCGCTAATTCCGGCCGTCGCCCCTGCGCGACCCCCTCCGAAACATAGGATACATAAGCCGACCTGGCCTCCTTCTCCGTGTGTCCGAAATATCGTAGAACGTAATCTCTATCCTGCCAGTTTCTCTTCTTCCTACCCATGAGCACGGAATGCCCTGAGTAAGCATAGAAGCCAAGCTCCCTGAGATCATGCACTAGTCCAGCCCGAAGGGGATTCAGATGGATATAGCGCACAAGCTCCCGTAGGTAGGCATCTTCCTCGCAAAGGATAGACTTGTAACGGTTTTGAAAGAGATGCCCGTGACGAGAATAACGCCGGTTAAAGGTCACGGCATAGCCGGTCAGGAGCTTTCTCATGACGCGGGCAATGGGAATTCTTCCTGTTCGGAGAAGAAAATGAGCATGATTGGTAAGCAAAGACCATGCGTAGCAAGGGGTCGAGCTTGCCATCAGGATTCCGCCAAGTCGATCAAGAAAGGACTCGCGATCTTCATCGTTTCGAAAAATCGCTGTCCGGTCGATCCCTCGGATCATCACATGGTGGAGTGCCCCAGGCGCGTCTAATCGTGATTGACGTGGCATTCGGTTCTCCTAGCGCAACGAAAACAGAATGTCAACATATCAAGAACGTCCCGCCTTTCTCAAATGGTTGTCTTGGTCCGACCCGACCCACCACGGCCTTTACTCCCATTCAATTCATTTGCAGCCATGGTTAGAATATCAATATGTCAAGAATGCCCCTCCCCTAGCGGGAGAGCAGTTCCCCTCGGCGCGACGAAGTCGTCCCTCTGATCCACAGAAGCTCATTCTCAGGCAAACGGTTGCTTGGGTTTTCTCACAAATAATGGCTTGCCTCGTGACCGGTAAATAAGCCCCAGCAATATGCCCCCAAATACAAATCCAAGAAAGATTAGAGGGGCTATGACTACAGCAACCAACCCTTTCTCACCCTCGGCGGTAGAAATTTGGAGATAGGCAACTGTGATTCCGACCACGATACTTATGGCAAAGCATTTAATAACAGGATGGCTAATAGTTTGCCTGTAGGCGAGCCAATGACCGATCTCGACAAAAAGAATGGTGGGAACTAGGCACACAATCAGACCCCAAAGAATGAGGGCAACTTCCATTGTACTCTCCTTCCAAAGGTAGGCCGTAAGGTCCTATGGTCCCCGGAGTTCGACACGACGCCTTCATGCGATGCCTCATGAAGGCCATAGAAGGTATCCCTTGCTCAAGAGAACACAATAGGCGGAAAGGAAGAAACTTATAATATTATGTGCGTCCCCTCAATGCCCACAGCCGTCATCTTATCCAACGGTAAGGCGAATTCCATGCCTGTTGCCCTCCCCTGAACTAACGCATAGGGCAAAGGCTATCGCATCGGGGGAAAAACTTCAAGGGATAGACTAGGGCCGCTGAAGGGTTAAGACTCTTGGTGTTAGACCCCCAGGGTATCCCATGATCCTATCCGAAAGTTAAGAAAGTCAAAGGGTTACCTCAAAGCCCCGGGCACGTGGAAGTCATAGAAGTGACCCACTTGTTGTAGAGCACACAGGGAGCGGAAAACCTATAATATTATGTCCCCCCTTCATCCTATGTCTTTGATAAAAGCCAGGGATATTCCCAAAACCCCGGTCGAGAGGGTAAGGATAGCATTGTCAAACTTTTCGGAATTCGATAGGTTTCGGGTAAGGAGATCTTGTCTCGTGCTCGCGTAGATTTTCCTTCTTTCCTCTTTGTCTTCGTGGGTACTCATTAAACACCGTCTTTTGTCGGGCTCTAACGAGTCTCTTCAGCGGGCGCAGCTTTTTGCGATCCGCTGCAAGAGCATGGTTAGCCCTCCCTATTTGATGAGAAGGTTATCAAGTGGCAGCCTTTTTCTGGGTTCAGGAGACTCTGCCGGATAGCCTATTGGCAGTAAGGCGACAACGAAAATATTTTCATCCCAGCCAAATAAGCTCCTTATCATGTCAGCATTAATTAATCTTATCCAGCAGGTGCCCAAACCGAAGTCCAAGGCTCTCAAGACTATGTGCTCGATAGCTATGGCAACATTTGCGGCAATTTGAGGCCCTATTTGATCAAGAGTATAAGACCTCGCTTGTTCTACTCTTTTGACAAGGATCTTTACAATCTTGTCCTCGACCGCCTTTATTTTCCCAAGGTCCTGTGCACCGGAAGCAGATCCATCGAGATAGCCTTTGATGTCCGCACAGCAGACAGTCACGACAGGTGCCTCAGCGATGAATATCTGATCATAAGCTGCTAGTGCCAGTTGGAGTTTTGTTTCCGCTTGTTTTATAACTTTAAAACGCCATGGTTGAGCATTGCATCCTGACGGTGCCAGCCTTGCAGACTCCAGCAATTCTTTAATACATTCATCAGGAACTGGATCAGGCTTGAATCTACGGATGCTCCGTCTGTTTTTTATTGCATCTTTCGTTGTTAACATATTGCCTTATCCTATCGACCTGCCTTGTCTGTTTTATCCGGGGCTAACAGGGGCGTCACCCGGAGCCGGCAGTTTCGGCGATCGGGTGCACGCGATCGTTGGGCAATTCATGATCGTGTTCTTTCAAGGTCCGAAAAGCCACGGCGGCTTTCAGAAAAGCGAGGACAATTGGATGAGGGTTGCCCGGCTTTGAGGACAGCTGAGGAAGAAAAAGGGTTGCCACAAAGAAAGGATGGGAAGTAAGCTCAACAATTCTTGCGTTTCCGTCACTGTCCTTGCCAACAACACGAAGAGCACCCTGCATGATGTCGTTCCGATACGTTTCGTTGAGCCCGTAGTTGCAGGTGAATTGCTCAGTGGCTCGGTTCTTTCCATATGCCTCGAAGGCTAAGGTGCCAGGTGTAACCAAAACCTCTTGTTCGACACCGGCAAGGGAGCACACGAGACGGCTTATGACGAGAGCGGGAGAAGCGGGCGCGGTCTCCTCAAAATCAGCATCTCGTATGCCCGCAACATTTCGCGCATACTCTACCAGAGCATGCTGAAAGCCGCTTCAGGTTCCCAGGAACGGCCACCTTCGTTCCCTGGTAAACCGGATTGCTTCCAACGCGCCGTTCATGCTCCTGTATGGACCCCCGGGAGCACAGAAGATGCCGTCATACTCCTCCAACTTGCCGTGGTCCGCCGCAGTCTCCAATGCCTGTGTAGGAATCCAATCGGCGCTGACCGCAGCCGTTACTCTCTCTGCCGCGTGACGCAAAGCCTCGTTCGTAGCCTTGTGTGACGGGCGCTCAGCCTCAAAGTCCCCCACAATTGCGATTCTTACGTCAGCGGTCATTCTGTCCTTCATTTTTTTCCCAACAAGTGATTAAGTGGTTTCCGGTCATCTCCAAGGAATGTCGCCGACTTGCGAAATAGAACTGACACAAGGGCTTAGTTTTGCTCGATCAGGTAGTCGGTTAACACCCCAAATGGAATGAATACACCCTTTCCGGGTATCACCACCTGCTCACTTGTCGGCGGAACACTCTTCAATACGCTTTGGAGATGGGTGACTTTAATCGAGAGATAGGTTTTGGCTGGCTATTTTGGTTAGGCTGATAAATTGACCAAATACTCATCCAGCAAGAGAATGCTGAGTTAGGGAAAAACCCCGCTGGTCGGGCTCTGGTTTTGGGTATAATAGAGGGAAGTCAGCGGGAAATCAAGAGAATTCACCGCAGAGGCGCCGAGGCCGCAGAGAAATGCAAGGTGTACCTCTGCTCATGCCTGCGGAAGACAACCCCCGCAGTATCACGACCTGGCTTTTCCTTGACCCGCAATGCGAGATGCCCTATAGTCCGAGCCCGAAATGGGCAGCCCTATCACCCAGGATCTTCCTCATCATTCAATCCCATTTTCTGTTCGAGTGGACAGTTTCGGGGCGTGAACCAGCGCCCAGGGGAATATCGGCGGAGAAGGCGGGGTGGGGAGAACAACGATGAAAGCTTCTCAGGTAATCAAGAACGGTATTGCAGCGCTGCCGCAGATCCTCTGGAACCTTACGCTGATCGCGTTGGGCAGCGTTCTTTGTGCGGTCGCCCTCAACGGAATCCTCATTCCCCGTCAATTTCTTGAGCGGCGGTTTCACCGGCCTGGCTCTCATCATCCACTATCTTGTTCCCGCATTTCCCCTCGGTGCCATCTACCTCCTTCTTAATATCCCCAACTATGCCTTTGGATGGAAATATGTGGGACGACGATTTTTCCTCTACAGCATCGCTGGCATGTTCATTTTCTCAGCCGCCATTGAGGCTGATTCACATTACCCTTCCGGTCTACGATTATCTGCTCAGCGCGCTGCTGGCAGGAGTCATCGTGGGGACCGGCTCTGGCCTTATCCTGAAGTCTCTTGGATCCGCAGGCGGTACGGACATCCTTTCCGTCATCCTTCTCAAGCTCTTCTCTATTCGCCTTGGCACCACGATCCTCGCATTCAACGGGATCATTCTGGCAGCGGCCGCCGTCCTCTTCAGTCTCGAGATGGCTCTTTACACGCTTATCTATCTCTACATCAGCTCCTACATGCTTAATCTGGTGGTCACGGGATTGAACCAGCGTAAAGCCGTCTATATTATCTCGCCGCAATGGAAAGAAATCTCGCAGGAAATTATGAAAGAACTTCAGAGAGGCGTGACCATCCTCAAAGGGGAGGGAGGATACACAGGCAAAGAACAGCCTGTCCTGTACACGGTCATCACCTTCCGCGAACTGAGCCGGCTCAAAGGCTTGATCCGTCGGATGGATCCGGATGCCTTTGTCGTGGTCAGTGAAACCCTGGAGGTGATGGGTCATCGCATCGGCAACCAGCCCCACTGGTAGGACGCTCTCCATTCGCAGCCCTGGGCAAAAAATCAATATATCAAAAAAGAATGGCCCTCCTTGGTGAGGAAAAAGGAACTGGGTTCCGGCTTTCGCCGGAAGGACGACCCTTCGGCGGTCTTCACTTGACAAGGGCGACAAATGGCAGTAGATTGGCGACAGATGTCGTAAGGAGGTTTCCATCATGTCAGTTGCGAGTGTTGCACTCATTTTGGGAGGAAGGAAGAGCCTGAAAGGTGGGACGGCCGAGCGCTTCGATCTGATGAAGCTGAGCCAGAAGGGCGTGAACAAAGAGGCGTTGCTTCGCCTGGCCAAGTACCTTGATTTCTCCGTTAGCCAGATCGCGGAGCTCTTGCCCGTAACGCAGCGGACTATTCAGAGATACAGCCGCAACCACCGCTTCAACCAGGCGGTCTCCGAACATATACTCCAAATAACGGAAGTGGCCCTGCGGGGTGCGAGCGTGTTCGGCAGCAGGGACAGGTTTGTCACCTGGATAAAGTCGAAAAGCCCTGCTCTCGGCAACAGGACTCCGGCCTCGCTGCTGGGCTCGAGATTCGGAGCGGAGATGGTCCTCGATGAACTGGGCCGCATCGAGCACGGGGTCGTTTCCTGATGCTCGTATACCGGATCGCCAAGAAGGATGTGGTCAAGGACCTCTCAGGAACAGGAGCGAAGTTGTACGGAGGGCGGTGGAATCACAAGGGAACCGCCGTCGTCTACACCTCTGAAACCCGGGCCCTGGCAACGGTCGAGTTTCTGGTGCACATGTCCCTGTCGAACGCCCCAAGGGGCCTGATGATTGCCACTATCGAGGTTCCCGACAAAATTGTTCCGGAAGAGGTTCCGCGAGCGTCCATGCCCAGGGGCTGGCGCGATTACCCGTCCGCCACGGTCAGTGGCTGACCTGGGGACCCAATGGGCTAAAGCCAAGAAATCCCTTTTGTTGCGGGTGCCTTCGGCGGTTGTCGAGCAGGAATACAATGTTTTGATCAATCCGCTGCATTCTGATATGGGGAAGGTGGTGTTGCTGCGGGTAGAGGCGTTTGAGTTAGACAAAAGGCTTGTTCGTTGAATAAGAGAAAAAAAGGGAAGAAGTGACGTATGAGATCACGGAGCGATCTGACTGTTTCTGAAGCATATAAAGCGCGATATCCTGGCGTCGGTTTTGGGCTGACGCTCATCACCGGCTGCAAGCCTGTGACGGATCAGCAGGCCTATGACCACTACAAGAGAAAGCTCCTCCGCAAAATGCGGAAAAGGGAGACTCTTGCGGAGATCACAGTGCGAATCAACACTTACGACAGCTTTTTCCAGAGCTTCGGGTTCGAGTGTCCCCTGCCTAAGCATCTCAAGAGAACAGTCAACAGCGGATTCCCCCAGTATAACCTCATGGTGGATGCCCACTTCATGGCAGAGATGTGCGCAGGAATCCTGGTGGCTGTCACCGACTATGATCGCTTCGACGGCAAACTCACGCTGGACGTGGCCAAGGCGGGCGAGATCTCCAAAGGAATGGGCCAGAGGGACTTTGTGACCAAAGAAGGGGAGATCGTCCTGAGAGATGAGAAGGATATTGTGTGCATCCTCTGCCAGGGAGCGGATGATAAGACGCGGGTCAAAGAGGAGACAAGAAACGTGTTCTTCTACGCCTATGCGGTGCCGGGGATTGATTCGGGGCACCTGAAAGACGGGTTGACCGTGGCGGCGGAGACCATGGGGGTGTTTGGAGGAGGGAAGATAGAAGGAATAGAAATTTATTGAGAAAAAGCTTGACAGGGTCTCGAATCGTCGATTAAGCTACAGTTTCACACTAAGGAGATAGGTTTTAGAATACCATGCTTGTCGTTACCAACATCATCGCCATTACCACCGCAATAGGGGGCTTGCTATCCCTATTGCTCCTTCTTGGGGTCGTCCGTCTAAAACGCGCGGGCCTGGTGATGACGAAATGATGTAAATAAGCCCTTACAAAAACCGTTATCAGGCCCTCCTGATAACGGTTTTTTTTTGGAGATAAGGTTATGGGAAAACAGATCACGCTTTATGACACAACGCTGAGGGACGGAAGTCAGGGGGAAGAAGTGACCCTGTCCGCCGAAGACAAGCTGAGGTTGGCCCAAAAGCTTGACGAGTTCGGCATCCACTATGTAGAGGGAGGATGGCCGGGCTCCAACCCGAAGGACGCGCGGTTCTTCGAAATGGCCCGGAAAACTTACTTCAAGAACACGCGCCTCACCGCCTTTGGAAGCACCTGCCGCAGCCAGACCCGACCTGAAGATGATCCAAGCATTCAAGCCCTCCTCAAAACAGAACTCGAAACACTCACCATTTTCGGCAAAAGCTGGGACCTTCACGCCACCGAGATCTTGGGCATATCTCTGGATGAGAACGCCTCACTCATCGAGGACACCGTATCCTATTTAAAGAAGCAGGGCCGGCGCGTGATCTACGATGCGGAGCATTTCTTCGACGGATACAAGAAAAACCCCGAATATGCTCTCAGGACCATCGAGGCGGCGGTTCGAGGTGGAGCGGACGTGGTGGTCTTCTGCGACACCAACGGAGGCTCCCTGCCCAACGAGGTGCACCGCATCGTGACCGAAGCCATGAAAGATCTTCCCGTGCCCACAGGAATCCACGCCCACAACGACTGCGGTTTGGCTCTCGCCAACAGCCTCGCAGCAGTGCAGGCAGGGGTGACCATGGTACAGGGAACCATCAACGGGTATGGCGAGAGATGCGGGAACACGGATCTCGTCACCGTCATGGGGAACCTGCAGATCAAGATGGGTTATGAGTGCGTGGCCGAGGGAAAGCTCAAGAAGCTCAGGGAACTCTCACGATACGTCAGTGAAGTGGCGAATATGCCCCCCTTCAAGCGGGCCGCATTTGTGGGAAAGAGCGCTTTTGCCCACAAGGGCGGCGTTCATGTGAGCGCTATTCTCAAGAATCCTGCAGCCTACGAGCACATCGATCCTGAACTCGTGGGCAACCGGAGGCGAGTGGTGGTTTCCGACCTCGCAGGGAAGAGCAACATCGAGTACAAGGCCCGGGAGATGGGAATCAGCCTGGGGGGCAACGGGTACGGCAGCGAGAAGATCATAAAAGAGGTCAAAAGGCTGGAGGACGAAGGATACCAGTTCGATGCAGCAGAAGGGTCCCTCGAACTCCTCATGAAGAAGGTGACCGGCCAGTTCCAGGATCCTTTCAACCTGGAATCCCTCAGGGTCACCATGGAAAAAAACCGGTCCGGACCCAGCACCTCCCATGCCACCATCAAGATCTCGGTTGCCAACGAGGAGGAAATCACTGCGGCAGAGGGAGACGGCCCGGTGAATGCTCTCGACAACGCGCTGAGAAAGGCGCTCAACAAGTTCTACCCGCAGGTGGAGGAAATGAGGCTGGTGGACTTCAAGGTCCGAGTGATTGACGGGAGCGACGGCACGGCCGCGAAGGTTAGGGTGCAAATCGAATCCAGAGACTCGAGTGAGATCTGGTCGACAATTGGTGTTTCCGAGAACGTGATCGAGGCAAGCTGGCAGGCGCTGGTAGACAGCATCCAGTATAAACTTTCAAAAGCCACGAACGGCAAGTGAAGTATGACCGTGTCGAAGACCAATTGACATGGTCCCTGAAATCTCCCCTGACCCCTCTTTACCAAAGAGGGGTAAAGCCTCCCTTACCAAAGGCACGTCTTGAGCGTGTCGAAGGGGAGGTCAGGGGGGATTTAAAAACAGCGTCCAAAGGATAGAGAGAACGGATATGAAAGCAAAAGGCACGGAGAAATTTACCGCAGATTCCTGCAGCGTCAGGCGTCTGCGGAGGGTCCTTGAAAGGTAACCCCCCATTAACTCTGATTTAGGAATTTAGGGATTTAGGAATTGGGGATTCTGAGGCTCGGAAGTCCATTCGCGAATTCCCGAATTCGACAATCCGCAATGAGTATGAAGGAGGTTATCCCATGGCAGAACGAGTCATTATATTTGATACCACGCTGAGAGACGGGGAGCAGTCCCCCGGAGCGAGCATGAACGTGGCGGAAAAGGTCCGTCTGGCCATTCAGCTCGAAAGGCTCGGTGTGGATGTGATCGAGGCAGGGTTCCCCGCGGCGTCGAGCGGGGACTATGATGCGGTCAGGGCGGTTTCAGCGAAGGTCCGAAACTCCCAGATCGCAGCTCTGGCCAGGGCGTCCAAGGAAGACATAGACAAGGCCTGGGCGTCTGTGAAAGAAGCGGCCCATCCCAGGATTCACACCTTCATCGCCACATCCGATATCCACCTCAAACACAAACTCAAAATGACCCGCGATCAAGTGCTGGAAGCAGCCGTGAATGCGGTGAAGTATGCAAAAGGCTTCACCGAGAATGTGGAGTTTTCATCGGAAGACGGGTCGCGGAGCGATCCTGATTTCCTGTGCAAGGTCTTTGGCGCGGCTATCGAAGCGGGTGCAACCACGATCAATCTGCCGGACACGGTCGGGTATGCCATGCCCGACGAGTTCGGCCAGCTTGTAGCCCACGTGCGAAAGAACACGCCGGGGATGGATCGCGTGATTCTCAGCGTCCACTGCCACAATGACCTGGGGCTGGCCACAGCCAACAGCCTGGCAGGTCTCCGAAACGGCGCACGGCAGGTCGAAGTGACGATCAACGGGATCGGAGAGCGGGCGGGCAACACCTCTTTGGAGGAGATTGTGATGTCCCTCTACACAAGGAAGGAGCATCTGGGGCTCGCCACGCGCATCAACACCAGGGAAATTCACCCGGCCAGCCGACTGGTGAGCATGATCACCGGCATTGTCGTGCAACCCAACAAAGCAGTGGTCGGAGCCAACGCCTTTGCCCATGAGGCGGGCATTCACCAGGACGGCGTGCTCAAGAACAGGATGACCTACGAAATCATGGAGCCGGAGATGGTGGGGCTTTCCACCAACCGCCTGGTTTTGGGCAAGCACTCGGGGAGACACGCGTTCAAGCGCAAGTTGGCGGATTTGGGCTATGACCTGACAGAGGAAGATCTGAACAAGGTTTTCGGAAAATTCAAGGAGCTGGCTGACAAGAGGAAAGAAATTCTCGACGAAGACATCGAGGTTCTTGTGGCGGAAGAGATCCTTCGAGTGCCGGACCGTTTTCAGCTCAACTATCTGAACGTCATCAGCGGCACCGTGGCAGTGCCTACGGCCATCGTCAAGCTGGAGATCGACGGGGTTGTGCAGCAGGGCGCGGGGTTCGGTGTGGGGCCGATCGATGCCACATACAACACGATCGCAAAGATGACGGGGACAAGGTCCAAGCTCGTCCGGTTTTCCATCAACGCCATCAGCGGCGGAACAGATGCCCAGGGAGAAGTGACGGTGCGCCTCCAGGAGAACGGATTCGTGGCCTTGGGAAAGGGCGCTGACCCGGACATCTTTACCGCCAGCGCAAAGGCCTATATCAACGGCCTCAACAGGCTGGAGTACTTGAAGAAGAACCCGTCGCTTTCGGCGGAAGAAAGATCACTGTGAACAGTGATCAGTAAGCAGTACTCAGTAGGCAGTAGGCAGCAGTGAGAAGAACACTGGATGACCTTTCGACGTCGCCCACGGCAGGCTGAAGATAGAATAACAGAAGGGAATGATGGAAGAAGAAGGGAGAAGAAAAGCAAGAAAGAATGGAGAAATGGAGAAACACGAAGAAACAAAACTAAGGCTTTTTCTTAGGCTTTGCCAATACTCCATTACTCCAAAAATCTTATACCGGCAACGAATGCCAGATCTAGAGAACAGAGACTGTTGTAGGAAGGAAACCCGCTCATGACCCATCCCATGACCATAACCGAGAAGATTCTCGCGGCCCATGCGGGGCTCGGATATGTGACGCCCGGCGATCTGATCACGGTGAATGTCGATCTTGCCCTGGCCAATGACATCACTGCGCCTCTGGCGATCCGTGTTTTCAGAGAGATCGGTAAGCAAAAGGTGTTTGACCGGGACAAGATCGCGCTTGTCGCAGATCACTTTGTCCCCAACAAGGACATCGCCTCAGCGCAGCAGGCGAAACTCATGAGAGAGTTCGCGCAGGAACAGAACATCCGGCACTACTATGAACTGGGCGACGGCGGGGTCGAGCATGTGATTCTTCCTGAAAAGGGATTGGTGGTGCCGGGCGACCTGGTGATCGGGGCGGACAGCCACACCTGCACCTATGGGGCTCTGGGCGCATTTTCTACAGGGGTGGGAAGCACGGACCTTGGAGCGGTCATGGCCACGGGCATGGCATGGCTCAAGGTGCCTCCCACAATCCGGGTGGAATATGAGGGAAGACTCCAGCCGTGGGTGGGTGGGAAGGATCTGATTCTTTTCACCCTGGGGCAAATCGGAGTGGAAGGGGCCAACTACAAATCCATCGAGTTCGCTGGCGAGGTGATCTGCAATCTGCCCATGGACCACCGTTTCACCATGGCCAACATGGCCGTGGAAGGAGGGGCAAAGAACGGAATCGTGGAGCCGGACGACATGGCGATCAACTATGTTTCCACGAGGAGCACGAGAGAGCCTCGAATCCTGAAGAGCGACGAGGGAGCATCCTACGACAGGGTTCTCAAGATCAGGGTGGATGAGATCGAGCCCCAGATTGCGTTCCCCCACTCTCCGGACAATGTGCGACCCGTCTCGCGTGCGGGGCTTGTGCAATTGGACCAGGTGTTCATTGGGTCCTGCACCAACGGCCGCCTTGACGACCTGAGAGTGGCAGCGGCAATTCTGAAGAACAAAAGGGTAGCCAATGGTACACGGTTGATCGTGCTTCCCGGTTCGCAAAGCATCTATAGGACTGCGATTCAGGAGGGACTGCTGGAGACGTTCGTTGATGCAGGAGCTGTGGTGGGACCGCCTTCCTGCGGCCCATGCCTGGGTGGGCACCTGGGGATCCTGGCGGAAGGGGAAAGAGCCCTTTCCACCACCAACCGGAACTTCCTGGGCCGCATGGGCCATCCGAAGAGCGAAGTGTATCTGGCGAATCCGGCTGTGGCGGCGGCGTCTGCGGTGCTCGGCAGGATTGGATCGCCGGAAGAAGTGTGAAGAAGGTACACGGTACAAGGCGCAGGGTGCACGGAAGAGAAAGATAACTGACGGGGCGCGGCGCGGGAGAAATAGAAAGCGCCGCATTGCAGAAAAGCGAGGAGAAAGAGGGTGAGGCTTGAAGGAAGAGTTTGGAGATTCGGGGACAATGTGGACACGGACGCGATTATCCCTGCGCGATTCCTGAATGTGTCGGATCAGGATCTGCTCGCCAAGAACTGCTTTGTGGATCTGCGGCCGGAGTTTTCGAAAAGCGTGCGGCAGGGTGACGTGATCGTGGCAGGGAACAACTTCGGCTGTGGATCGTCACGGGAGCATGCCCCTCTGGCCATCAAGGCGGCGGGAGTGAGTGTGGTGATTGCCAAGAGCTTTGCACGCATCTTTTACAGGAACGCCTTCAACATCGGCCTGCCCATCCTGGAGTCCGAGGAGGCCGTCAAAAACTTTGAGGAAGGCTCTCCAATCCAGGTGGATCTGGAATCAGGGGAGATCATGGGCGGGAATAAGGACGCCCGCGTGACGGCCAAGCCCATCCCGCCTTTTATGAGAGAGATTGTCCAGGCAGGAGGCCTGGTGGCCTATATCAGGCAAAGAGGTTCTCTATGAAAAGAAGAGGGGAAAGCAGCCCACCACAGGCACGGAGGTCGCAGCGGGCTATTTTTGTTCTTCGTCTATCGGGAGGTACCGATAGACGAAGAACAGACCCTCAAACACCAGGGGCCTGCGCGCGAGTTCGACTCGGAGGAGGAGGCGACCAAAGCGATCATGGCCGGCCGGATTCGCAAAGGGGAAGTGGGGGATTGAGGAATTAAGGGATTGGGGAATTCGCAATTCCCAAATTCGAGAATTCCTAAATTCCAGAATTCTGAATTTCTACAGCAAAGGGGTGATGACCATTAAACTCACAGGCGCACAAATTATTATCAAGGCATTGCAGGAAGAAGGGGTGGACACCATTTTCGGGTATCCGGGAGGTGCCATCATTGACCTCTACGATCAACTGGTGAAGACCGACATCCGGCACATCATGGTACGCCACGAGCAGGGAGCCGTGCATGCGGCGGACGGGTATGCCCGCGCGTCGGGCAAGGTCGGCGTCTGCCTTGTCACGTCAGGACCGGGCGCAACCAATACCGTATCAGGGATCGCATCGGCCTACATGGATTCGATTCCCATCGTCGTGCTCACCGGTCAGGTGCCTACCAGTCTCATCGGGAACGATGCGTTCCAGGAAGTGGACATCGTGGGAATCACGAGACCCTGCACCAAGCACAACTACCTGGTGAAGAACGTGGACGACCTGGCGAGGGTCATCAAGGAAGCCTTTCACATTGCCCGGTCCGGACGGCCGGGACCCGTGCTCGTGGACCTTCCAAAAGACCTGCTGAAGGCCACGGCCCAGTACAAACCTCTCAAAGAGGTGGAGCTGAAATCCTACAATCCCAACTACGAGCCCAACCCCAAACAGTTGCCCAAGGTGATTGACCTGGTCAAGGAGGCGAGCCGTCCGGTCATCTTCTCCGGCGGTGGGGTGATTCTTTCCAGGGGATGGAAGGAGCTGAGGGAGTTTGCGAGAAAGATCCAGGCGCCAGTGACCTCCACCCTCATGGGCCTTGGCGCTTTCCCGGCGTCAGACCCCCTGTGGCTGGGCATGATCGGCATGCACGGCACCTATTGCGCCAACATGTCCACGTCCGAGTGCGACCTGCTCATCGCCGTGGGTGTGCGCTTCGACGATCGCGTTACCGGCAAGATCGACGCTTTTGCTCCGAACGCCCGGATTGTTCACATCGACATCGACCCCACGTCGATCCGGAAGAACATCCGCGTGTCTGTTCCCATTGTAGGAGACTGCCGAATCACGCTCCACAAGCTGAACCGGTTGCTGGAGGCGGAGCACCTGGGCCATGTGAAAGAGCGAAGAGAGCCGTGGCGGCGGCAGATCGAAGAATGGAAAAGGACGAAGCCGCTCGCCTACACGTTGGATGACCGCGTGATCAAGCCCCAGTACGTGATCGAGAAGCTTTTTGAAATGACGCAGGGGAAAGCGATCATCACGACCGAAGTGGGTCAGAACCAGATGTGGACGGCCCAGTATTTCCGGTTTGATCATCCCAATTCCTTTATCACCTCAGGAGGATTGGGCTGCATGGGGTTCGGATTGCCGGCAGCCATAGGCGCCCAGGTCGCTTGCCCTGACAAGCTCGTGGTCGACATCGCAGGAGACGGAAGCATCCAGATGAATATCCAGGAGATGGCCACGGCCACGCAGTACAACCTGCCCGTGAAGATCGCGATCCTGAACAACGGATTCCTTGGCATGGTCCGTCAGTGGCAGGAGCTTTTCTACGACAAACGGTATGCCTGTACGGAAATGATCGTTGCACCGGACTTCGTGAAGCTGGCCGAAGCCTACGGCGCTGTGGGATTGAGGGCCACAAAACCGGAAGAGGTGGAAATTGTCCTGGAGAAAGCGCTCTCCATACACAGGCCGGTGATCATGGACTTCGTGGTGGAAAGGGAAGAGTGCGTGTACCCCATGGTGCCTTCTGGAGCGCCGATCACGGAGATGTTGCTGGTATAAAGAATGGAGTAATGGAGTGATGGAGTAATGGAAAGAAAAGAAAGGCAGCCAAAGCTTAATTCTTGGGCCTTACCATCACTCCAGTACTCCAATACTCCATTACTCCGGTTCTTCGACACTCCATTACTCCAATTGGCGACAGGAATCGTTAGGGAGCGGAATCGGTTGTGAAGAAATGCTATCAGAGGCAAGAAAATCATGACTAACGGCCAATCCAAGAAACACATTCTTTCCATGCTGGTGGACAATGAGCCTGGGGTTCTTTCCCGAGTTGCAGGCCTTTTCAGCGGCCGGGGGTTTAACATCGACAGCCTGTGTGTGTCCGAAACCACAGACCCCCTGGTTTCGAGGATCACCCTTGTGGCTGTGGGTGACATGAGCATTCTGGAACAGATCAAGAAGCAGCTTAACAAGCTGATCAACGTGATCAAGGTGCTGGATTTCACGGAGACGGACTTTGTCCAGCGGGAGACGGCTCTGGTGAAAGTCCGGGCAAAACCGGAAAACCGAGCAGAGATTCTGAGAATGGCCGACATTTTCCGATCCACTGTGGTTGACGTGGGAACGGAGTACTACACCATGGAGGTGACAGGAGACGACGGAAAGATCAGCGCTTTCCTGAAGCTCCTCAAGCCCATGGGCATCAAGGAAATCGCAAGAACAGGGCCGGTGGCCTTGGCGCGAGAAAAGAAATAGAAAGGAGCGATTATGGCAAAGATTGATTTTGGCGGCACAAAGGAAGAAGTCATTACCTCGGAGGAGTACCCTCTCTCCAAGGCAAGACATATACTGAAGAACGAGAAGATCGCTGTTCTGGGCTATGGCGTTCAGGGGCCCGGCCAGGCGCTGAATCTGAGAGACAATGGATTCCCGGTGATCATCGGTCAGAGGGAAGGATCTTTTTCCTGGAACAAGGCGGTTCAGGACGGGTTCGTGCCGGGGAAAACGCTTTTCCCGGTCGAGGAAGCGGCAGAGAGAGGAACCGTCATCATGTACCTGCTCTCCGACGCAGGCCAGATGACGGCTTGGCCCAAGGTGAAGCCCCACCTCAAGGAGGGGGATGCGCTGTACTTCTCCCATGGCTTCTCCATCGCCTACAAGAAGCAGACCAAGGTGATCCCGCCCAAGAACGTGGACGTCATCTTGGTTGCGCCCAAGGGTTCGGGCCGGTCCCTGCGATCCAATTTCCTGGACGGGAGCGGCATCAACTCCAGCTTTGCCGTGTTCCAGGATTTCACGGGCAGGGCAAAGGAGAGGACCGCAGCCCTCGGCATCGCTATAGGGTCAGGGTATCTCTTCCCCACAACCTTTGAAAAAGAGGTTTACAGCGATCTCACCGGAGAAAGGGGCGTTCTCATGGGCTGCCTGGCAGGCGTGATGGAAGCCCAGTACGATCTCCTGCGGAAAAAGGGCCATTCTCCGAGCGAGGCGTTCAACGAAACCGTTGAAGAGCTGACCCAGAGCCTGATCCGGCTTGTCGGAGAAAACGGCATGGACTGGATGTATGCCAACTGCAGCACCACGGCCCAGAGAGGCGCACTGGACTGGAAGAAGAAATTCCGAAATGCCGTAGCCCCTGTTTTCCGCGAGCTTTACACCAGGGTCAAGCAGGGCAAGGAGACGGAGATTGTTCTGAAGGCGAACAGCGCCCCGGATTACAGGGAGAAGCTGGACAAGGAGCTCGCAGAGATGAGGAACTCCGAAATGTGGAGAGCAGGCGCGGCGGTCAGATCGCTGAGGCCAGAGAACAGAAAAAAGTAGAGAAAGGTATCAGCATGTCCAAGCATTATAAGATAGCAGTCATTCCCGGGGATGGAACCGGGCCGGAAGTTGTGGCAGAAGGAATCAAGGCGCTAAAGGCCCTGTCGAAAAAATGCGGCGTGCAGTTCGACTTCAAGGGCTTCCCCCTTGGAGGAGAGGAATATCTCAAGAAGGGAACGCTGCTGCCCGAAGCGGTGATCGAGGAGTTGAAGGGCATGGATGCCATCTACCTGGGCGCCATCGGCCACCCTGACGTGAAACCAGGCATCCTCGAAAGAGACATCCTGCTCAAAATGCGCTTTGCGCTTGATCTTTACATCAACCTCAGACCGGTGGTCCTTTATCCCGGAGTGGATACGCCCCTCAAGAACAAAGGCCCGGAAGACATTGACTTCCTGGTCGTCCGGGAAAACACGGAAGGCATGTACGCCGGAGGAGGCGGCTTCTTCAAGAAGGGAACGCCCGATGAAGTGGCTATCCAGGAATCGGTCAACACCCGCAAGGGCGTCGAGCGATGCATTCGCTATGCCTTCGAGGTTTGCAGGAAAAGAAACAAGAAGAAGCGCCTCACCCTTTGCGGCAAAACCAATGTGCTGATCTACGAATCCGATCTGTGGTTCAGGGTTTTTCAGGAGGTCGCCAAGGAATATCCGGATGTGGAGACCAACTACCAGCACGTGGACGCGATTTGCATGTGGATGATCAAGAACCCGGAGCAGTTCGACGTGATCGTCACCACCAACCTCTTCGGAGACATCATCACGGATCTGGGAGCGATCATCCAGGGCGGTCTGGGCATCGCGGCAGGAGGAAACATCAATCCCGAGGGAGCCGCCATGTTCGAACCCATGGGCGGGTCGGCGCCCAAGTACACGGGACTCAACGTGATCAACCCCATGGCGGCCATTGCTGCGGCCCAGATGATAGTGGACTACCTGGGCGAGAAAGAGGCGGCCGAAATTCTCCAGCGTGCCATGAAAGCGGTCCTCAAGAACCACCTCAAGAGCCTGGAAGCGAAGAAGATGGGCTATGGCACAAAAGAGGTCGGGGACTTGGTGGTGAAGTATGTACAAAGACCGGAGTAATGGAGGATTGGAGTAGTGGAGTGTTGGTAAAGCAAAAGGAAAGACCTTTGGCTGCTTTTCTAGGGTTTTTTCATTACTCCAATACTCCAACACTCCAGCGCTCCAAACATAAGCCTTCCTTTTGAACTGAAGGCCTTTTTGTCAATTCGACCATCTGCTGCCGAGTAGATTCATGCGTCATCTCCTTGTAGCCGCCGTCTGCATGCACTCCGAGCCCGGTGAGGTTGAAAAGAACCTCGAACGGATGGAATCCTTTGTTCACGAGGCCTCGGAAAGATCAGCAGGCGCAGTTCTGTTCCCTGAGCTTTCCATTTCCGGGTATACGCTCAAGGAACCGGAAAAGATTTACGACCTGCCCCGGTCAGGATGGATCGTGGAGAAGATCGTCCGCATGGCGCATGATGCGAAGCTGATCATCATGGCCGGGATGGTGGAGATCCTCCAGGAGGGACGACCGTACATCGCTCACGTTGTAGCCGGCCCTAGCGGACTCCTGGGACTCTACCGGAAGACCCACTTATCTCCCCCGGAAAAGGAGAAATACAGGCAAGGAGACAGCCTGGAGGTTTACCATGACGGTGGCCTGGATTTCGGTCTGGAGCTTTGCTACGAGTCCCACTTCCCTGAGATCAGCACCGTGCTCTCTCTGAAAGGGGCAGAAGTTTTTTTCATGCCCCATGCCAGTCCCCGAGGAAATCCGGAAGAAAAGATGAAAAGCTGGCTCCGACATCTGCCGGGCCGGGCCTTTGACAACGGGGTTTTTGTTGTGGCCTGCAATCAGGTGGGGAGGACCGGCGAGGGTTTATTTTTTCCCGGGGTGATCCTTGCCCTTGACCCGCAAGGCCGGGTCGTGGGGAGCTATGCCGGGAATGAGGAGAAGATGGTTTTCGTGGAGTTGAAGGCGGAGACTCTTCATGAGACGCGGGCTCACAGAATGAAATACTTCATTCCTCACAGGAGGAAGGATCTATACAAAGATCTGGTATCCTGAGTTGGTTTCACCAAAAGACAAAGGGCCCACGGGGATGAACCCGCGCGCCCTTTGTTGTGTCTTGAGTTAAGGCTGATGGATTAGACGCAACCGGTCGGCTTCGGCAAACCAGCCATCTTGCAGGCTCCTTTGCCGGGTCCTGATGGAAAGAGCTCATAGATGTATTTAAGTTTGTAACCTGTGACCTTGGAAAGAATTCGCACCATGGGAGCAATGCCGTTCTTCTTATAATAGTCCTGAAGGACACTGATCACTTTCCAGTGCTCATCGGTCAGTTCCTCTATTCCTTCAGTGTGTTTGACGTAACTGACCCATGACTTATTCCAGTTGTTGAAATCGTCGATGAATCCGTCTTCATCCACATTGAAGGTGTTCCCTTCGAAATCCACACTTGGCATACCCTGAATCCTCCTTTTATTAATTATCTTGCTGGGTTAGGTATCTTCGCAGGATGGTGTCCTATCGTATAACTTAATTCACAAATGATGTCAACTCTTCTTTTTGGCGTCAAGGTAAAATTTATTTTTTAGAATACGTCCGGCCCACTCCGGATAACCGCCAGCGTGGATGTGGGTGTAGGTGGCGAGCACGTTTTTCCTGCACAGACCGTCTCTCTGCCCATCGAGCCCCTCACCCCTCTGGACTTTGAAGACGGTTCGAGTGTCTTCCGAAGGGTGGAGCACGGCTTTCGAGTAATGGAACTCGTGTCCCTTGAGGCTTTCCCCGACTTCATAAAATGGGTTTGTGTCCGTGACCTGCAGGACCGTGTAACCGTGGCCTTGCGGTTTTTTCTCGAGAATCAAAGACAAGGGGAGGGCTCCCACCATGGGGAATTCGTTGCCCTCAACGACCAGGGCCTTCCCAAGATACATCAGACCCCCGCACTCCGCGTAAACCGGGAGACCCTCTTCAATTCTTTGTTTGAGGGAGGCTCTAAACGCGATGTTATCCGCAAGGGCCTGGGCCTGGGTCTCCGGAAAGCCTCCTCCTATGTACAAGGCATGGATCGCCGGCAGCTCTCTGTCTTCCAACGAGTTGATTTCTATGAGTTGAGCTCCGAGCCTTTTCATCTGATCCAGGTTCTCGGGATAGTAAAACCAGAAGGACTTGTCCCTGATCACACCGATCCGTGGCGGCGGGTCAGTCACGGGCATTGCCCCGTCGTCTTTCTTTTCCTCTGAAGGGTAGTCGAGGGAGGGCGCCTGGTGCGCCAGGCTCCAGATCGTTTTCAGGTCCAGGTGCTTCTCAGCGACACCTCTGGCCCAGGAAACGGCTTTTTCCGCATAGTCGGTTTCAAGATGGGGCACGAGCCCCATGTGCCTCTCGGGGAAAATGTTCTGCTTCAGTTTGGGGACGGCGCCGACCACGGGAATTCCGCAATACTGCTCCACCGCATTTCGTGTGAGCGATTCCTGTCGAGGTCCTGCGACGCGGTTCAGGATCACTCCGCTGATCCGAAGGTCGGGGTCGAATTTCTGGCACCCCATGACCAGGGCGGCCACGGTCCGGGTGGCCATGGTCACATCCACAATGAGGATGACCGGGCTGCTGATGATTCTTCCGAGCTCTCCTGTGCTGCAGCACCCGTCCAGGTCAAGGCCGTCGAAAAGACCGCGGTTGCCCTCGATCACGGAAATGTCGGCACCCGCCGAGTTCCGGAGCAAGGAAGTGACGATCTGCCCGGGATTCATGAGAAAGGGGTCAAGGTTGTAGCAGGGCTGGCCCGCCGCGAAGGAAAGCCATCCTGAGTCAATGAAATCAGGGCCTTTCTTGAAGGCGGCCACCCTGTGGCCCATTCCCTTCCATGCGGAAGTCAGGCCCAGAGACAGGATGGTCTTGCCGGAGCCGCCCTTGAGGGCGGCGATGATGATGCGTGGCGGATTGAAAATCATTGAAAAAAAGTCAACTTCTGCTCAGAAAATCCCACTTCTGTCCCGCTTTACAAGGGGGGGAAAAGATTGTCAATAAAATAGGGGGTTCCAGGCTGGAAAGTGTCTGCGCCGGAACGATTTTTGTTGACATTGGAAGTACTTTATTTTTATAAGCGTTTGTCTATTCTTTCAATGGGTTGAGCTATTTCGAGAACCTTGGACTTGCCGCAACCGGAAACAGCCAATCCCTGATATCGAAAGCGTTGACCGTCCAAACACTCCATCCGGTTTATTTTCAGGAAGTTGGAGACGGAAGGAATTCTCTCGTCCCCAGGTGTTGGTTTAGGCGGGGATGGGTGTTGAGATTAGACTATGGAGGGAGGAGGTGAACAGAGGAGCAGCGTATCTTTAACGGGGTTGCCCCCTTGCTGAGATCGACTAGAACATTTTATTTTTGAAGAGGAGGCGTTGATAATGGCTTTTGAACCAAAAGAACCGCAAAAAGAAATAAAATACAAGGAAGCCAGAATTTATTCTGACGCGGAATTGCACAACTACACAGAAGACGAACTCAAGAAATTCAAGATCAAACACAGCATTCCCTTGTGCGATGATCTGGAGAAAGGTCCTTGGCCGAGCTTTGTGGCAGATTTCAAGCGGCTGGCCCTTCACCGACGAAAGCTTCCGGACAATCGCATGATGATCGACCGCAACGTGGTCGAGGATCTGCTCGGCCAGTTGGAACTCTCCTACGTCCATGGCGAAACCCACTGGAAGCACGGCGGCATCGTGGGCGTGTTCGGTTACGGCGGCGGCGTCATCGGTCGGTACTCCGATCTCCAGGAACAGTTCCCGTCTATCGCCCACTTTCACACCATGCGTGTTAACCAACCGGGAAGTTATTTCTACAACACGGACTATCTCAGAACTCTTTGTGATCTGTGGGAGTACCGGGGAAGCGGGATGATGAATTTCCATGGATCCACGGGCGACATCATTTTCCTCGGCACCTTTACCGAGCAACTGGAGCCCCTTTTCTTTGAACTGACCCATGTGCTCCAGCAGGATCTGGGCGGGTCGGGTTCAAACCTGAGAACCCCTTCCTGCTGCATCGGCAAAGCCCGCTGCGAGTGGTCCTGCTATGACACGCAGGATATGTGCTACGAAATGACCACGCACTATCAGGACGAACTCCACCGTCCTCAATTCCCCTACAAGTTCAAATTCAAGTTTGACGGCTGCCCGAACTGCTGCGTCGCTTCCATTGCCCGCGCGGACATGTCCTTTATCGGAACTTGGAAAGATGACATCCGGATCGACCAGAAAGCCGTGAAAGCCTACATCGCCGGCGAGATCAAGCCCAACGCCGGAGCCCATGCAGGAAAAGACTGGGGCAAGTTCGACATCGAAAAAGAAGTCATCGGCCTCTGCCCGACCGGTTGCATGTGGATGGAAAAAGGGAATCTGATGATCGACAACAAGGAATGCAACCGCTGCATGCACTGCATCAATGTGATGCCGCAAGCGTTGTGGCCGGGGAAAGATACCGGTGTGTCCATCCTCCTGGGTGCCAAGGCGCCCATTCTGGAAGGCGCGCAGATGTCTCTCCTGACCGTTCCCTTTATGAAGGCCGAGCCTCCCTATGACAAAATCAAGGAGAAGGTCATTGAACCGGTTTGGGAATGGTGGATGGAGGAAGGGAAGAACCGAGAGCGTTTGGGTGAACTCATCCAGAGGCAGGGTATTCGAAGGCTTCTCGAGATCCTCAACATCCCGGCGATGCCTCAAGTGGTCAAAGAACCACGATCCAACCCCTACATCTTCTGGAAAGAGGAAGATGTTCCGGGCGGGTTCAAGCGAGACATCAAAGACTACCGATCGAGACACAAGAGATAGTTCCAGAGAGGAGGTAAGCAATCATGGCATTGTCTACAGATAAATTAGGACGGTTTAATCCCCAAAAACCCATGGAAAACAGGATCACGGACCTTGGGCCGCGCCACTTCTGGCAATACTTCCCGCCCATCATTCAGAAGAACTACGGGAAGTGGAAATATCATGAAATCCTCGAACCCGGCTTGCTGGTTCACGTCGCAGAAAGCGGGGACAAGGTGTTCACTCTTCGAGTCGGCGGCGCCCGGCTCATGTCGGTCGAAAACGTGCGGGAGCTCTGCGACATCGCAGACAAGTACTGCAACGGCTATTTCCGGTTCACCACGCGCAATAACATTGAATTCATGACCGATAGCCTGGATAAAGTGAAGGCCCTGAAAAAAGACCTGGCCGGACGGAAACACGTTTCCGGGAGCTTCAAGTTCCCCATCGGCGGCACAGGCGCCGGCGTGACGAACATCGTTCATACCCAGGGATACATCCACTGCCACACTCCGGCAACGGATGCTTCCGGCATGGTCAAGGCGGTCATGGATGACCTTTTCGAGTATTTCCAGAGCATGACGCTTCCGGCTCAGGTGAGGGTGTCCATGGCGTGCTGCCTCAACATGTGCGGCGCGGTCCATTGCTCGGACATCGCGCTTCTGGGCTACCACAGGAAACCGCCGATCGTTGACAGCGAGGTCCTGGAGAATGTGTGCGAAATCCCGTTGGTCATTGCCGCTTGCCCGACGGCAGCCATCTCCCCGTCCAAGACGGATGAAGGCAAGAAGACGGTGAAGATCAAAGAAGAGCGCTGCATGTTCTGCGGCAACTGCTACACCATGTGCATGGCTCTTCCGCTGACGGACAAAGAAGGGGACTGCGTCACCATCATGGCAGGAGGCAAGGTCTCCAACCGGATCTCGCCGCCCAAGTTCTCGAAGGTCGTGGTGGCCGGTGTGCCGAACACCCATCCGCGGTATCCGGAAGCGGTCAGCGTGGTCAAGCAGATCATCGAAGCCTATGCCAAGGATGCGAAAAAGTATGAGCGGATCGGCGACTGGGCGGAGAGGATCGGCTGGGAGAGGTTCTTTGACAAATGCGGGATTCCATTCACCCAGCACCTGATCGACGACTATCGGCTGGCCTACGATACGTATCGGACCTCGACGCAGTTCAAGTTCACCGATGCGTCCTGGGCGGTGACCGACGCGTTGGAAGGTTAATACGAACGTATCAGACAAAATCCCCCCATCCCCCCTTTAGTAAAGGGGGGTGCGGGAGAGGGAAGAGGAGTAATCCAATGGACGATTATAGACAGGCAATCCTCGATTTTGCCGAAACCAGCAAGAAGAGCAAGTTCTACTTCAACGACCTGGAGGCAGCCGTCAAGGAGAAGTTCCCTACCGCTAAGACAAGGGACATCAAGAAGGCGGCGACCGAACTGGTCAACACGGAGAAGCTGATCTATTTCTCCACCGGCAGCACGACCATGTACGGCCTCAAAGGCCGCGGTCAGACTGAGGATCATTAAGATCTGCCGAAAGGCAATGTGCTAAAAGGTCAAGGGGTCGCTATCCCTTTCGGATGGCGACCCCGGTCATTTTAAAGAACAAGATTGGAGTAATGGAGAAGTGGAGTGTCAAAGAACTGGAGTAATGGAGTATTGGAGTACTGGAGTGTTGGTAAAACATAGGAAAAAGTCATTGACTCTCTTCCCACGGTTTTGCATTACTCCAACACTCCATCCCTCCATTACTCCACCGACTTTGTTTTGAGGTGTCTTATGAAAGAACCGCAAGGCTCTGTCGAATTCATTGCAGAGCAGAAAAGAAGGCTGGCAGAAAACCCGGAATGCGCTACCTCCTCTTACAACCTGGGGGTCACCCTCATGCAGCAAGGAAAGCTGGATGAGGCAGTGGACGCCTTCAGAGAGGCGATCCAGAACAGCGCGCGCATGTTCGAGGCCTGGGTTAATCTGGGCTACATCTTCTTCAAGAAAGGCGATCTGGAACAGGTCGTTTTTGCCAACCAGAAGGCCGTGGAGGTGGAACCCCGGTACGCGAGAGGGTACGCCAATCTGGGATTCGCCTACCTGCAAATGGGAAGGACAGATGAGGCGATCGAGGAGCTTGAGAAAGCTCTGGAACTGAACCCGGACATTGTCCAGGCCTGGAATAACCTGGCCAACGCCTATCTTCAGAAAGGGAATTTTGACAAGGCCGTTGAAACGAACCTTAACCTCCTGAAGCTTGCGCCGACCTTCGGACTGGGGCACAACAATCTAGCCGTAGCTTATTTCCACAGAGGAGAACACGGCAAGGCCATCGAGCATGCGGACAAAGCCAAAGATCTGGGCTTCGAGGTGCATCCGGATTTTCTGAAAGAGCTGGAGCCCTACCGGCAGTCATGAAAAAAACGAATGATCTTTTTCAAACTTACGAACTGCTGGTCGACAAGGCAGAGGCAGCTTTCCAGGAAATGCAAAAGGAGCACGGCTCCTGCATCAAATGCGAAGCGCACTGCTCCGATTGCTGCCATGCCGTTTTCGGGCTCTTTTTGATTGAAGCGGGGTATCTCAGGGAGCAATTCGAAAAGCTGAAGGATGAAGAGAAAAGCTCGGCGCTATTGAGATGTGAGCAGGCGGAGAAGAGCCTGGAGCGCCTTCAGAACATGCTCCGGGAACATGAAGACGATCCTCAGATGCAGGCTTACATCATGTCCCGTGAAAGAATTCCCTGCCCTCTGCTGAACGAAAACCAGGAGTGTGTCCTATATCTTCACCGGCCGATCACCTGTCGGGTTTACGGGATTCCGACAAAGGTTCAAGGAAAGGCCAGGGTGTGCTGGAAATCGGAATTCAAAAAGGATGAACGCTATCCGGTCTTTGATCTGGACCTGGTGCATCGGGAACTATATTTCCTGTCAACAGAGCTGCTCAAGGCCGCGGGAGAGGATACTGAGAAAGCATCTCTCCTGATCTCCGTCTCCAAGGCCATCACGACACCCTTCAAGGACCTGCTTCGCCAAAAGCTTAAAGCGTAGCAGTTTAGAAGTGTTCAGAAGTGTTTGTATGGGGCCTGTCCTGGATTCAGCTCGATGCTAGGAGTCTTTCTGTGACAATTTACAAATTTGAACTGTTACCCTGCAGAGCCTTCCAAAGCGCAGCGATGTGTTCCTCCAAATTCTTTTCGATCACCTTGAAATCCTCGTGTTTCTCTTCGCGGTAGGACTCCATCAACGGAGCGTAGAGGCTGTGAAGTTCCTCTTTTGAGAGGCTTTTCAGAAACGCATTCAGATCAGGCTCTCGTCCCCAATCTCCTCTCCCTTCAGCTTTCATGGTCCTTAGAGCCTCAAAGAGGCCCTCCAGACAGGGACTCACCAATCCGTCTTGAGCCCAAATCGGCTCGCCCACTCCACCGATCCTGTCGAGTCTCATTTGAACGGTCATGTTGAGGAGAAAGGCCACAAGGGCTGTCACACGGTTTGGTCCGGCTCTTCCGGGGAAAGAAATGAGGGGCAGGTAATTCCTTGCCGCGGTGAGCTTGACCTGCACGATGCCTTCGGAGAGGTTCACAACAAAATCTCCCGCTGCATGATGCCAGGGACAAATCTGATGGTAAGTGTCCGGATCATAGTAGAGAGTCAGAATTTTCGAAGCCTCCCTGAAAAGGCTGCGGCTTTGCTCCCTCGATGCGGTTCGGCTTCCTTTTTCCGTATCCCAGATGAGAACGGCTTGCTTCCCCTCCTCGTCTTGTCCGAGGTGCCACTCGTGGTACCCTTCCAGCCAATCCGACACGCTCATCACGGCCGTTTCATTTCCTTTGGGGCAGGAGCAGGAAACTTCGGAAGCCATGTGCACCTTCGGGAGATAGCCGTAGGGGAACCGTTGATTGAGATGTCTCATGGTTTTATATTCCCGAAGGAGGAGTTCTTTTCTGGGTTCTGAGAAGGCGGTGGAGACCGCAAATTTCATCCGCGCGTCGAAGCCGATGAGTTCCACGCTCGCCACATGGTAGAGGGTGCCGTGCTTTTCGCTCCGGATCAGGACTTGGTCGAGTGGATCCGGGAAAAGGCGGTTGGCCAGGATGAAACGTTCGATGCTCTGAAAGTAATCTCTCAACGTGAGGAAGGGATGGGCTTCAAAGGGGTTCAGGAGAAAGGCGCGGTCCAGAGTCTTTTCTTCAGGGAGCACGTCCCCTTCAGAGGAGGAGAAAAGATACTTAACCCTCATAGTTTTGCCAGAGACTCGATGGCGATTTGATGGAGAGTGGTTTTTTCTATTTGCCCTGCCCTGTAGATGTCTATGGGGACTATGTCGTCCTTGAGTTTTATCAGATCCTCTTTTGCCTCATAGGACTTGAGATGCCCGAGAAGTATCGCCGCATACCCCCGAACCTCGGAGTCGGGATTGCGGAGGAGAGGGATCATCGGATACGAGAATCTTCGGAGCAGGTCAGGTCGGGCTTCACCGATTTTCCCCATGGCGCGCAGGACTTCCGGAAGCAGTGAGGGATCCCTAGAGATCTGAACAAGCTGGGGGACAAAACCGGAGAAATGATCGGGCAGAGCGCTGATGATTTCGCCGATGGCATCCACGGAGCCCCAGCTGGAGGCTGCCGTGTCGGAAACCGAGGTGAAAAGACCCTGCAGCAGTTTGGAGACGGCTCCAGGGTCTTTTGCGGCGATCACTGCGGATATTTTTCCAAGAGCTTCAGCCGCTCTCCATCGGAAAAGCTTCTCTGCAGAATAAAGCAGCCTTTTCGCGTCCCTCAGAATCCGTTTGTCCTGGCCGGCCATTTCGAGGAGAGGTGCCAGATCGTAGTTCCTGATCAGATCCTCCACCTCCTGCTTTGAAGAGGATCTTCTGGGGGTTCTATGGGGTTGCGTCCCTGTGTCGGGGGCAACCGGCCCGTCGGACCGCACAGGGGGAGTCCTAACCTCAAGGGGTTTGTTCAATCTGATGAAGTACAGTACCCCGGTGATTCGTCTTCCCTCGTAAACGCCTCCGTGAATAACGTGATGCGTTTCGGCATCGTAGTTCTTCAGTTGGTTGTCCAGGTAGTCTTCGTCAGGAGTGAGGTCCCAGGCGCAATCCCAGTCACCGGTGCAGGCGTGAACGAGCGCTTCGATCATGGCAGAGCCGAGGTTGTGGCCCGTCACGTCACAGGCATACACCGCGCCGCAGGAACAGACGCCCATAGGCATTTCCCTGGAAGGGAACGGCTCAGGCCTTTGGACCAGCATGCCGCAGAAAGGGCATGTGGGTTTTGTCATGATGTCTTTTCCGAAAAATCTGCCAACCATTTCGATATCCGCAAGAAAAGCGCCGCCGTCCGGCGAAAACTTCATTTTGATTATAACACCTGCCGTCAGGCACAAAGTTACAAAGGCACAGAGGCACAAAGCAGAAAAATCATTATATCCCTTTGTGCCTTTGCCACTTTGTCCCTCATAGATCAAGATCCATTCCCGCGCCCCTTTCGTCGAACTCGAAATCCACTATCTCGAACTCATCGCCTCTTGACCTGAACTGAACCATCCACTTCGCATACTGAGGACCTGCAAACTCACAACTGATCGTCCCAAGCCTGGCGTCGAGTTTCTTGAGCTTCGGCACGATTTCCTCCGAAAAGAGCTGCTGTATTTCGCTCTTCTCGTCGTCTGTGAGTTCGTCTTTCATGGCACCGAGAAAGCTTCCGACCCCGTCTTTCCAGTGAATGGTTGAACAGAATTGATTCTTTTGCCCTCATCTTGGAGGATGGATTGGGAGAGCGGCAAACGAAATGGATTTTATTTTGTCGGCCCAGGAACATCGAGGGTGTAACAGGAATTGCCGGAGCCGCAGGACTTGGTCGTGAGTGTTGGTTTTTCTCCGGCGCCCTTGGCCATCACGTGGCTCGTTTTGCTCAGAACCCGTTCAAAGGACTCGCACTTGCATTTCGGACACTGCATTTCCATGGTGTCATCCGACTTCGCAACAATCTTCTCAAAAAGATTACCGCACTCAAGACATCGAAACTCAAAAATGGGCATAAGAGAAGCTCCAAAAATACTCGTTTTCATGATAATGATGACAAACTATAGTGACTCTAAGCGGCAATGTCAAAGGAAAGCCCCTTTCCAGAGGCGCACTCATGATCCTCTCTTTTCACCCCTGTTTTGTTGCGGATGCTCAAATCATCCTGGCGGACAGGAATCTGAGCGCAGAGGATCGAGGCATGATCCAAAATGCGGATGCGATCCTCCTTCCTCAGACCTGCTCCCTTGATCTATATAAAGCGTGCACCAAATCAAAGGCCCATTTGTTCCCGGATTATGATCTGCGCTTCAGATACCCGGGCAAGGTGGGTCAAAGCGTGCTCTTCGAGAGGCTGAAAATCCCCCACCCTGAGACAAGGCGGTGGGCTTCAGTGGAGGAATTCAGAGCTTTTCTGAGGCAGCAGGCTGAACCCCCACAGGATAGGCCCTTCTTTCTTAAAACCGACAAAAGCCATGAGGGAGAGGGGGTCTTTTTTGTCACGAATGGGGAGAGCCTTGAGACGGCGTTAGGGCATTTGGAAAAGACGCGGTCAGAGAGGTTTATTTCTCAGGAATTCATTCCCTGCCAGGGAAACGTGCTGAGGACCGTCGTGCTTTACAAGGGAATCATCACCTACTGGAAAAGAGCGGATCCCTCTCAGGGGATCATCTCCACAGTAAGCCGAGGATCTCGGGTGGACAAGGAGTGGAAACCGGAGCTTCAGGAGAAGGGAAAAGCCCAGGCCCGATGGATTTGCGAAAAGACGGGGATCAATCTGGCCGCCTTTGATTTTGTGTTCAATCGGGACCATCCGGACCCCCAGCCTTTTATTTTGGAAATCAATTACTATTTTGGAAGACGGGGTTTGGGAGGCTCGCTCAGGTATTACCGCCTTCTGCTGAAAGCCGTTCAGGAATGGCTGAAGGAAAAAGGGTTGGACGCGAAAGCCGTCCAGCTCGTTTGAGTCCAGTCCATGAGGAAGTCCTTCTGAAAGAAATGTCATCACCTAAATGGATCAATGCGTTGTTTCCTTTTGTGCCTTGGCTCAAGGGGTACAACCGCACCAAGTTCCGTCGTGATTTTGGCGCAGGGCTCACGGTGGCCGTTGTCCTGATCCCTCAGGCTATGGCCTATGCCATGCTTGCCGGACTGCCGCCGGTTTACGGACTCTATGCCGCGGTGGTAGCTCCCCTTATCGCTGCCATGTGGGGGAGCCTGCAGCAGCTTTCCACAGGACCTATCGCCATCCTGAGCCTTCTGGTCCTCACCACTCTGTCCCCCCTTGCAGAACCCGGAACCGCACGATACATCGAGCTTGCCCTTCTTCTTGCCTTCATGGTGGGGATCCTCTACCTGGCTATAGGCATTTTTCGACTGGGCGCAGTGATGTCTTTTATTTCCCACTCAACGGTGAGGGGCTTCACCTCTGCCGCAGCGCTCATCATTTGCGCAACTCAGATCCCAAGCCTTCTCGGCATCAACGTGCACCGGCACGAGTATTTGTTTCCCATGCTTTACGATGTTGCGACGGGGCTTCCCGCCACCCATTGGCCCACCCTTCTCGTTGGTCTCCTATCCTTTGCCATTATTTTCGTCGCCAAGAAGTATCGAGCTGCTTTTCCGGGAGGTCTGGCCGCCCTCATTCTCACTTCCATTCCTCTTTTTGTTTTCGAATGGCATGAGCGGGGAATCGCCGTCATCGGTCCCACGCCGGCTGGCCTGCCTCATTTTCAGGTTCCGTCCCTTGATTTCAATACGATAGGTGTACTTCTGGGGCCCGCGATCGTTGTCGCGTTGGTCAGCTTTGCAGAGACCTACTCGGTGGGCAAAACCATCTCGACGGGGACGAAGCAGAAGGTGGACGTCAACCAGGAGTTCATCGGCCAGGGTCTGGCCAATCTCGTCGGATCTTTTTTCCAGAGCTACCCCGTGAGCGGCTCGTTTTCGAGAACGGCGATCAATTTCGCTTCAGGGGCCAAAACCTGGGTCTCCAGCGTGGTCGCCACTCTCGGCGTCATCATTGCGCTTCTCTTCCTGACCCCTTTCATCGCCCATGTTCCCAAGGCGGCGCTCTCCGCCCTGGTGATCAGCGCGGTGATGCTTCTGTTCAACCCGGGGCAGGTCTTTTCTCTGTGGAAAAAGAACCGCCACGACGGCATTGTGGCATTCACCGTGTTCGCCCTGGCGCTTCTGACAAAGCCGGACTATGCTCTCCTCATCGGGGTTGTCCTATCCCTGGTGCTGTTCCTGTGGAAGACCATGCACCCGCGGATCGTTCGGATCACCAAGGATCCCGAGCTCAACATGTTTGTGAACGCCGATGTGTACCAAAAGCCGAGCTGCCCTCAGATCCTGGAGCTCCGGCCGGACAACTGCATTTTTTTCGGGAACGCAGAATACACGATGGAGCAGCTGCTCAGTCGCCTCAATGAGCAGAGAACCCCTATCAAGTTTCTCCTTCTGGACTTCGAATCGATCGCGTTTATCGACATCAGTGGAGTGGACGAGCTGTTCGGGCTGCTGGATGAACTCAAGGCGAGAAAAATCGAGATGGCTTTTCTCTATGTTCACCTGCCTGTAAAAAAGGTGCTGGAGAGCACCAATTTCCTGTACATGGTGGGCCAAGATCGGATGCTGGAAAAAATGGGGAATGCCATTGCCTACCTTTTCGAGCGGCTGGACCATGATTATTGCCGCAAGGTCTGCCCCTATAAGCTGTTCCACGAATGCTCGACAGTGAAATGAATAGGAAAGTGACGAGTGACGAGTAACAAATAACGAGAAAAGAATTGTCTTTTCACTCGTGACTCGTCACTCGTCACTGTCTTTCAGCAACCTGTTAAAGTCTAATATAGACTTTTCGGGATCGTGGGCCGTCGAATTCGCAGAAAAAGATTTTCTGCCATGTGCCGAGGACAAGACGGCCGTTTTCAACGATGACGGAGACGGAGCTTCCCATCAAAGAAGCCTTGATGTGACTGTCCGCGTTTCCTTCCGTGTGGCGGTAGCCTCTGTGCGCCGGAACGAGCTCATTGAGCTTGGCAAGGATATCCGTGCAGACATCCGGATCAGCCCCTTCATTGATGGTGATCCCCGCCGTGGTGTGGGGGACATAAACCACACAAACCCCATCCTTCATACCGGCTTTGGCGACCTCCTTTTGCACCGCGGAGGTGATATCCACCATTTCCGTCCTGGAATTGGTTTTGACGCTGATGCTGATAGGCATGGTTCGCGTTTCCCTCCATCGGCCGGTTCACGCCAAGCGGCCCTGCAAAAGGAGGATGCTTATGGTCACAAACTGGAGGCGGGCATAAAGCCCGCCTCAACATCCTTAGCCAAGTCTTAGAATCGTCAAGACTCCGGGGCACACCCCATAAAACCATTTGTTCAGAATCACAGGGTCTTGCTGCGAAGTTCTTTCCCGGCAAGCGGATTGTACAATTTGATAATGGCGACTTTCATGCAGTCCACGGTTTTCGATGTGGTGACAATGTCCAAAAGTGTTTTTGTCGCCGGATCAGGGAGCACGCAGGCGTCAGACGAGTCGAACTTCAGGTCCGGAAAGGCCTTGAGCAGCTTCTTGTGCTCTTTGTCGCCCACGGGGACCTTGACGGCCTTTTTGCCCTCTACCTGGATAATCTGATCACCCAGCCCGGCTTCCTGGATTTTCTTTTCCTGCGCCTCATCCAGAAAAACATTTACACAGTAGCTTCCCATCACTCCACCTCCAAAAAGAATAATTTTAGACTCAATGCCAGTCTGATTGCGTTTGCTCTTATATTATGGCAGCACGCGGGTTGTCAATACGTCAAAACCTTTTCATTCAAAGTGTACCGTCAACTGATTGCTTGGGAACGCCCCAATCCCTCCCCGTCCCTAACTCCCCCAGCGAGGGGAGTGGAATTCTGAGCGGTGCATCACTGTCTCCTCACCAGCAGGATGCTGAAAAAGACTCCGTTTGAAGGTTGCTCAAAACCGCTCAGATACAAGGCGCCCGAAATCCCGAGGAGTGAGTCGTACAGTCCGGTACGTCGCAGCGACGAGGGACGAGGGCAACGCCGTAGATGGGCGATTTTCAGCAACCTGCTAAGGATTTCCCTTGCGGACCAACAGGTTGAGGATATTGGTGTCGCCCTGCCTGCGATATTGAACGTCGTCGGCCATCTTTCGAATGAGATAACACCCCAACCCTCCGATCTTCCGAGCCGGAAGCGGGCAGGCCAGGTCGGGCTCAGAGAGCGAAAGAATGTCGAAAGGAATGCCGTTGTCGAGAATGCGGATGTTCAGTTCGGAATCGCCCATCATTTCGCAAGTCACTTCAACCTCTCCCTTGTTCTCGCCCGGATAGGCATACTGGAAGATGTTCAGGAGAGCCTCTTCAGTGGCTAGCTGGATGTCATGGATTTTCTCTTTTGAAAACCCGTGATCTCCGGCAAAGCCTGACACGAAGTGCATCAGCTTTTCAAGGGCGTCTATTGTTGCCGGTGCTTTCATTCCATCCCTACGCTAAACAGCGATCACCCTCCCGTCCCAGGCGATGCTCACCTTGAGGCGGCCGCCCTCCGAGACCAGAGAAACCAGTTGTTCCGTGTCCTTCAGGAGCTTGTCAAGATTCTTGTCGTTGGTGCCAGGGTCGTTGTGGAAAAGGCAAAGGTGCTTGACCCGTGCTTTCATTGCCAGTTCAACACCCTGATAGCTATTGGAATGCCCAAAGTCCTCCTTGGTTGTGACAGCGTCGAGAAAAGGATACTGAGCGTCAAAGATGAGCAAATCCGCTCGATCAAAAAACCGGATAAAAGGGCGCTCCTCTTCATCTGTTTCGAACTTGTGCTCAGCATCCGTTGAGTAAACGATGCTCCGGCCGTCTCTTTCAACGCGATACCCGTAGGAGAGGCCGGGGTGGTTCTGTTTCTTGGCCAGGACCTCGAACCCTTCAATTTCGTAGCGCTCGTCAGGATCAAGGTCCATGAAATGGACCTCTGCCGGGAGGTCCTTGAGACGCACCGGAAAAAAGGGAGGCTCCTGCTGAAGGGTCAGTGCTTTTTTCAATTCCTCATGGCAGCTGTAAAAGGTGATCCGGGTGCCTTTGATGTAAGCCGGGACAAAAAACGGAAAGCCCTGGATGTGGTCCCAGTGAAAATGGGTCATAAAGATGTGAAAGTCACCCGGGGAGGTCGGACCATAAGTCCGCATGTATTCGTTGCCGAAATCCCTGAGCCCTGTGCCTGCATCACAGAGGATGAATCTCTCTCCGTCCCGGATTTCGAGGCACGGCGTATTCGTCCCATAGGTGGCCTTTACCCAGAAAGGAAGCTCTTCTTCCATGAAGGCCTCAATATCAGTGCCTGCGTCAAGCTTCTTTTCCCTTGCAATCTCAAGCGCATGCCGGACCTTTTCCCACACGTTTTCTGCGGTCAAAGAGGCGGGAATGGACCCACGGGTTCCCCAGAAACGGACTTCCATCAGTGTTCTGTATTTTCCTCCGAATTTATTTTGTCGAGGGGTTTGGTTACGAGTTGGGAGAAGTATAGGCAAAGGGGCGCGATGTGTCAAAGCCAAAACGGCAAGGATTCGGATGCGTTCACTTGCGCTGAGGATGCGGAAAAAGAGAAATTTATAGTAAAAAGAAGGAGGATTTTGTAAGAATTTTCCTTGACAGCCAGAATTCAGCCATTTATGACATAAGGGCTGTTTGAGGAGGCGCTATGTCCGAAGAGATGATGAGCACCAAAGAGATGGCCCGTTATTTGGGGGTTCATGAGAAGCAGGTCTATGCCTTGGTGAAGGGCAAGAGAATCCCCTCCACACGGATCACAGGGAAGTGGGTTTTTCCAAAGAGGCTGATTGATGAATGGATCGAGTCGCATGCCATTCAAGGGCTTGAAAAGGCCAGGGAGAAAAGTGCGCCAATGGGCGGGGCCTTGCTCGCGTGCGGCAGCAACGACCCAATCCTCGACATGCTACAGACCTATCTGAAGAAGACCCACCCCGAATTCTTGATCCTGTCTGCGAATACGGGAAGCACTGAAGGGTTAAAGGCTCTCAACAGCGGCTACACGGACCTGGCCTGGTCTCACCTTCTCGATCCCAAGACCGGGCAGTACAACATTCCGTTCCTGCCCACCTATCTTCCGGATGTGAACGCAGTGGTCGTGAATCTCTTTCACAGGAATCTGGGGCTGATTATGGCACCGAAGAACCCCTTCAACATCAAGGGTTTTGAGGATCTTGGTAAAAAGGGCGTTCGATTGGTGAACCGGCAGAAGGGGTCGGGCACAAGGGTGCTATTGGATCATCATCTCAAGGAGCTTAAGATCCCTGCCGCCAAGATCAAAGGATACGAGCGAGAGGTTTACACTCATTTCGAAGTCGGTCTTTCCATCCTCTCCAAGGAGGCGGATGTGGGAATTGCCACCATCGCCGTCGCCAAACTGCTTGGCTTGCCTTTTGTTTCTATTGCCAACGAAAGCTTCGATATGATTCTTCGAAAAAACACATTTTTTCACAAAGGGATTCAGGCCTTCATCGAGACCCTGAAATCAAAGGAGTTCCGGCAGAGGGTCGAACCCATCGGGGCTTATGATTTCAAAGACTCAGGGAAGATCGTTTATTCCACCAACTGATGAAAGGAGGTTGTTGATGAGAAAGTTGATGAGAAATTGGCTTTTGCTAGGAATCTCTTGTTTGTTGTGCGCGTGTGCGACCTCGCCCAATCTGGGAGGGAGCAAGTTTATTCTCCTTTCCAGCACCATCGGTCCCATTGATGCGGGGATAGTGGACGCCCTGGAGACGGCTTTTGAGAAAGACACGGGAATCAGGGTGCGCCATGTGGGCGCGGGTACCGGTGCGACCCTCGATCTGGCCCGCAAGGGACAGTTTGACCTTGTCATGGTCCACGCAAAATCCCTGGAAGAGAAGTTCGTGGCAGAAGGGTTCGGGACCGAACGGATCGACCTCATGTACAATGACTTTGTCATCGTCGGTCCCGCGAATGACCCTGCAGGCATCAAGGGGATGAAGCTTGCCGCAGACGCTTTGAAGCGGATCTCGGAAAAGGGCGCGCTCTTCATCAGCCGGGGGGACAATTCAGGTACCCATGTGGCGGAGATGGAGCTTTGGAAAGCGGCGGGGATCAAACCCTCAGGATCCTGGTACCAGGTCTTTGAGAAAGGCTCCACCGGAAATGTCCCCACATTGCAGTACACAGATCAGAAGGTGGCCTACACGGTGATCGACCGCGCGACCTTCCTCACCTTAAAGGACAAAATAAAGCTGGTTGTGCTGGTTGAAAAGGATGAGGCCCTGTTGAACTTCATCAGCCTGATCCCGGTGAACCCTCAGAAATTCCCAAAAGCGAACTATCAGGACACCATGGTTTTCGTCAAATGGCTCACCGCTCCGGACAAGGGACAGAAGATCATCCGCGACTTTGGAAAGGACAAGTACGGAAGCCCTCTCTTTTTCCCTAACTCCAAAGAGTGGAGACAAACCCAGGGCGGAAAAAGCTAACACGATCACGTCCCCCAAACCTCTCCTCTCCCCCAGCGTGGGGGAGAGGGCAGGGTGAGGGGGGTGAAAGGAGAACGACATATGAAGCTTTCTTACACGCGGTTCATGATGCTGGGGCTCATTGCCCTGCTCTTGGTATCCTTGGGGTCTGCTGTTCAGGCCCAGGAGAAGACTCTCATTCTGGCCACCACGACCAGCACACAGGACACAGGGCTACTGGATGTCCTGATCCCTATCTTCGAAAAAAAGACCGGCTATTTTGTGAAGACCATTGCCGTTGGCTCCGGTCAGGCTATGACTATGGGGCAGAAGGGGGAGGCGGACGTGCTGCTGGTGCACTCTCCTGCAGCGGAGAAGAAGTTCATGGAGGACGGGTTCGGAGTCAGCCGAAGGCTTGTCATGCACAATGATTTTGTCATCGTAGGACCCGCTGAAGACCCGGCCAAGCTCAAAGGGTTGAAATCCGCCGGGGAGGCATTCAAGAAGATGGCTGCAGCTCAGGCGCTGTTTATCTCGAGGGGGGACAACTCCGGGACCCATGCAAAAGAAAAGGATGTCTGGAAGGTTGCGGGCGTGAAGTACGAAGGCGAGAAGTGGTATCAGCAGACCGGTCTCGGAATGGGACAGACGTTGAACGTGGCCGCGGAAAAGAAGGGCTACACGCTCACCGATCGCGGGACCTATCTGGCTCTGGCAAAAACTTTGAAGCTCGATATTGTGGTCGAAGGGGATGCGGTGCTCCTCAACATCTACCACGTCATGGAAGTGAACCCCCAGAAATGGCCCAAGGTGAACATCGCCGCAGCTAAAGCTTTTGCGGACTTCATGGTGTCCAAGGAGACGCAGGAGATCATCAAGACGTACGGTGTGGACAAGTACGGTTCTCCTCTCTTTTTCCCTGATGCGGGCAAGAAGGTAGAGGATCTGGGGAAGTAAATGGATCTGATTTTTGAAGGAATAAAAAAGGCCTTCTGGCTCCTGGTCAGCTTTGACCCGGAGGTGCTCGGGATCACTCTTCTTTCCATCAAGGTGTCAGGAAGCGCTACATTGATCAGCCTGGTGATTGGGATATCGGTGGGGGCCAGTGTGGCCCTCACCCGATTCCCCGGCAGAAGGTTTGTGGTGAGCCTGATCAACACGGGCATGGCGCTTCCGCCCGTGGTGGTGGGTCTCTTTGTCACGATTTCCCTTTGGAGAAACGGCCCACTGGGATTTATGGGAATCCTCTACACGCCTTTGGCCATGATCGTCGCCCAGACGGTGATCGCAACGCCGATCGTGACGGGCATCACTCTGGCCGCGGTCCAGCAGTTGCCGGCCAAACTCCGTCTTCAGATTCTGGCTCTAGGGGCTACCCGTCTCCAGATGCTCTGGATCTTGATCAGAGAGGCCAAGCTGTCCCTCCTTGCAGCAGTCATGGCGGGATTCGGAGGCGTGATTTCGGAAGTCGGCGCATCCATCATGGTCGGTGGGAATATCAAGGGGTACTCCAGGGTTCTCACCACAGCCACGGTCATGGAAACGGGCCGGGGGAATTTCGATGTGGCCATCGCTCTTTCCATTATCCTCCTCCTGCTCGCCTACTTGATCAACCTGGTGCTCACCCAGGTGCAGCAACGCGAGAGGCGACGATGAACACTGCGCCGTCGCCCGTGTTTGAGGTCAGGAGTCTTCAGGTCATCAGGGGCGGGTCCCTGATCCTGAATATTCCATCGCTTGTGGTCACTGAGGGGGAAATCCTTGTCCTTATCGGCCCGAACGGCGCCGGCAAGAGCACGCTTCTTCAAACTCTCTCCGCTGTGGCGAAACCTTCCCGAGGAGAGATCTTTTTTAGAGGGCAGAAGATCGGCGCGGATATTCCCCTCCTTCAGTATCGAAGAAAGCTTGCCATGGTCCTACAGGAACCTCTCCTTTTTGACACGACGGTGTACAACAATGTCGCGAGCGGCCTGAAGATCCGAGGGATGAAGAGGAATGAGATTGAACCGATTGTGGCGAAGGCGTTGGAGCGTTTCGGGATTGCTCACCTGAAGGATCGTTCCGCGCGCACCCTTTCAGGAGGCGAAGCCAGAAGGGCAAGTATTGCCCGGGCTTTTGCCACCAATCCTGAAGTCCTTCTTCTGGATGAACCCTTTTCAGCGCTTGATCCGATCATGCGGGAAACTCTGATTGAAGATCTGGAAAAGGTCCTTCGGGAAACCCGTATCACTACGATTTTCGTCACCCACGACCGCATGGAAGCCATTCGGCTGGCGACCCGGCTTGGCGTGATGAATGCCGGGGAGATTCTTCAAACCGGTTCCCCTGACGATGTGATGAATCACCCCGCCAACGAATTCGTTGCGTCGCTGG
>CAVPDE010000027.1:0-50829 GCA_963702565.1 uncultured delta proteobacterium
GAGAGAGTGGCTGCAAAAGGAGACAGAGCAGGCCCTCTAGCTATCCTTGACCTCGGACCGCGAGCTGTGGTCTTTTTAAAGCAGTTGGGTTTTCGTAAGCAGTAGGCAGAAATCAGTAGGCAGTTGTCTTTTCTGCTTACTACCTACTACATACTGCCTACTTATTGGTTATCACTCAAGGAGAAGTTCGAACGCGAACAGCCGGTGTAGGGAGGAAAGGGCCCACAATGGATTTTGGGTTTGACAGGATGTGAGGCAGCCTGTACAAGAAGCAATCGATCATGCCGGAAGGTGTTCCGGGATGCGGAGATGCCCTCATCGGCAAGGGTGTGTTGATGCGGGGGATGAAAGAAGAAAGGGGGATACGATGGCTTTTGAGAAAGAAATGCAAATTCTGACAGACGCAGAAAGGAATCGAAAACCCATTGGGCCTGTCTCGGATTTGGTTGCAGGTGGTTTGTCACTGGACGACGCCTATAGGATCATGGAACGGAACATCGAAAAGCGGCTCACGGCCGGAGAAAAGCATGTCGGCTACAAGATCGGCTTCACCAATCTCGCGGTTCGGGAAAAGATGGGGCTGCCGGATTCGACCTACGGATATCTCCTCGATTCCATGGTGCTCAAGAACGGGGTGAAGGTGAACATGAGCGACCTCATCGCTCCGAAGATCGAGTGCGAGATTTGCATGAAGATCAAAAGCGGACTCAAAGGAAAAGGACTGAGCCCTGAAGACGTGATCAAGGCTACGGAAGCGGTGAGCGCCTCCTTTGAAATCTGCGATGCCCGGATCAAGGATTGGAAATGTCCCTACCCTGATTTCTTTGCGGACAACGGCTTTTCCGCCCGGATTGTTCTCACGGCCAGTGGCGTCCAGTGGCGGGATTTGACTTCCTTAATGAAAAGGTGGTGCTCACCCAGGCCGGAAAAGAACTGGCCCAGGGCACGGGCGCTCTGGCCATGGGGCATCCTGCCAAGGCCACGGCATGGCTCGTGGGCAAGCTGGCTGACCGCAACAAAGGGCTCGAAGCCGGTCAGGTCGTGATGACCGGAACCCTCACTCCCATTCTGCCCATCGAAAAAGGCTCGACCTACACGGCCAAGTTTTCGACCCTGGGAGAAGTGACAGCGACCTTCGTGTGAAACTCGCCTGTTGCGAGTTGCTTGTTGCAGGTTGAGAAGACGGCGCACGGGACACGGCGCATGGTACAGGGAAAGATCTTCTCTTGGCTCTACCGTGTACCTTGGACCGTGTCCCGTGCGCCTTTTTATCTGTTCAGATACTCCACGATCGCCTTGATCTGGCCTTCGCCGTCCAGCCCCGCCTCGGCCAGAACCATGTGGGCCTGCCCGCTTCCCAGGAAGTGCCCTTTCTTGAAGGGATGGAGGGTCATGCTGCGGCCCCGCTCGGAACAGATCCATCGGTACATGGTGGGCAGGGTGAATCCGGTGATGCCCATGGCCTCCCGGGCGGGCAGGGAAAATCCGCTCCTGCTCGCCTCGGGCAACAGATCAAAAAGCTCGGCGCTGGCCACGTAATAGACATTCAGATCGATCCCTTCTGTTTCAGAAGCGGCAGGGTTTCTTCCACAAAGGCATAGGCCACATCGCTGCCCTGAAGCACCACCGTGCCGTCGCCCTTGCCTTCCGGCCGCTTTCAGAAGATAGACGCCCCTTGGATGCCGCGGTGGCTGGGGCCAGGCCCAAGGCCTTTCGGTCGAGGACCTTTTCGTTCGGCCTGGTCACAAAGGGAGCGATCACCGCCGGGCGTCTTGGCCAAGGCGGCTGAAACAGAAGGTCCACATTTCCTGGGGATCCCAGGGCGTCAGGGTGATCGCGGTTCCCCTTGGGAAATTTTCCTGAAGCAACTGCAGCGGCTGGGGGTCGGCGTGGGTGGGGCCGTCTTCCCCTGTTTTGACCCCCGCGTGGGCGCAGACCAGGATGATGGGCCGATAGGGCCCTTTGGAGATGGCCTGCCTGGCCTGGTTGCCGATGGCGTGCAGCCGCGCTGGGATGTGGCTGAAAGGGGCGATGAAAGCGGCATAGGATGAACCGGCGCCGATGTGGCTGCCGAAGCTCGCCAGGCCGGAGAGGATGCCGGCCATGGCGTCTTCACAGATCCCGCCCACGGAAAGGGCGCGCGAGAAGGGGTTGGTCGCGGCGTTGAAATACCCTTCAGGGAAGCCCTTGGCTCCGGTGCTGACGCTGGTGGATCCGAGCAGGTCTGCGGCGGCGACAAAAATGGCGCCCTGGCTCGCTTTGTTGTAGTACTGAAGCACCCGTCCCAATTCGCCCCTCAGGGTGGTGGTTTTTCCGGGCTGCAGCTTGAGCTCTTCAGGGATCCCGGCTCCCTCTCTTCTCAGCCATCCTGTAGACCGCGTCCACCTTGGGAGCGTTCTCCCGGGGCTGGCGTTTCTTGCGGTTCAGGCGGTCACGGGCCTGGACCAGTCCGCTTGGCCATGGCCTTGACCAGATCCCGGTTTTCTCGATGCGGCCCGGATGCCGCAAGGCCTCCCAGAGGCACCCTTCGAGAACATCGCTTTTCTGGCCTGCCCCGCAGCGCTGGTCGCCCTCGCAACGGGGGAGTGGCCGGCCCGCCTCTCCATCAAGGGTTGGAGGGCGGTGAAAAATCCGTCGGTGCAAAGGCCGTGTCCTGCGCCGTGGGAGCCCTTGCCTTCAATCCCGTATTGCCACCCCTTGGTGGTCCGGTAAACGATCGCCGTGGGCTGGCTGTTCTTGATCCGGAGCGCCAGGCGTTGGGCGGCCAGGATCTGCTGGAAATCCATGCCCCGGGGACATAGATCACGTTCCAGTCGTGAAGGTAGGCCAGTTCCATGGGGTTCCACTGCACATAGTCGCCGGGCTTCTCTCCTTCCCGGCACACCTGGTTCGAATCAATGGAGGCCTGGTTCCAGTCCACATGGAGAATGGCGTTCTTCAGGGAGGCGGTGCCGGCCGCAGCCAGGGCTTCGCTCACCCGGCCCGGGGTCAGCCGCCTTCGCCGTCCACGAAGTGGATGTGGGGGCATTTTGCTCCGTAAGAGATCCGCCGCCCCGAAGGCAAGACCCAGGGAACTCGCAATGCCCACGCCGGAGGCACCGGTGGAAAGGCGCACAAAAGGGGTTGCCGGGGTAGGGTGCCCGTCCAGCGCTTTGGCGCGGAATTTCGGGAAGAGGGGGGTCTTGGTGACAGGGTTGCGCCGGAATCCGAGGAGGTCTTCCAGCCGGAGCTGCAAGGCTTCGTTTTTAGGCAGAAGGTCAGGGGCTCCGATGCGGATGATTTCGTTCCTGAGAGCCCAGAGGCCGTAAAGCCCCATGGCCTTGTGGCCGGCTGCAAAGGAGATCACGTCCGCATCCTGACGGTCCGGGTCCGACATGTCATAATCCATGGCGTCGAAAAGGATGGCGCTCAAATGCGGCCCGAAGAGATGGATCCGCCCGGGTGTCCGGAGAGCCGGCACGTAGTTGAAGAGCAACGCGCACAGGGAACGGTAAAGAAGGTCGATGGTTTCGAAACGGCGCAGGTCAGGGTCTGAAAGCGGGTTCTTGGCGCCTTTCATCTCCTTGCCGATGTCGATGTAAACGCCTCTTCTGGGTCCAAATTTAAATGCCATAATTCACTCCTCTCAGTTTCGTGTTCGTGGTCCAGCGAGTACTTGCAGCGCTGGAGTTTAACTTGGGATAGCCCGGTGATGGTGGGCGAGTTCAAACGAGAACCCGCCCGAGGCGGGTAAACCGCAGAATGTCAAACACCGAATAACGAACGCCGAAGAAAGTCACGCGAGCCATTACACTTCATCATTCGAAATTCCCTGTTCTACATTCGATATTCGTTTTGAACATCTGGTCTGAGTTTTTTGTCTCCGGCTTTTCAACTTTAGACACTTTAGGCATTTTAGCTCACTTTAGGCACTTCTCTATTCCATGGCTTCAAAGACCAGTTCTGTCAGATCTTTCACCACCAGATCCACCTTGTCCCTGCGGGCTCTGGTGGCAATGGTTCTGAGGCACTGCTGGCAGGAGGACACCACCATGTCGGCTCCCGTGTCTTTGATGTCCTGGATCTTTCGTTGAGCCACTTTGGCAGAGAGCTCGGGGTTCACCATCTCCACGTTGCCTCCGCCTCCGCAACACATGGAAAGCTGGCGATTGTAAGGCATCTCCACGAGCTTGAGGCCGGGGATCGCTTTGAGCACCTGGCGCGGCTCTTCAAAAACCCCGCTGTTTCTTCCGAGGTCACAGGGGTCATGATAGGTCACGGTGACGTTCATTTCTTTAAGCGGGATCTTCTTGTCCAGGATCATCTGGTGCAGCATCTGGCTCGAATGGTAGAGTTCCACCCCGGGCAACCGGTAGAGGTGTTTCCACGTGTGGTAACAGGAAGGGCAGGTGAAGACCACTTTCTTGGCGCCCACCTCTTCGACCTTCTGAATGTTGTGCTCCATCAGGGCCTTGATCTTGTCGGGCATCCCGGTTCCGATGAGGGGAAAACCGCAGCACCATTCCTCTCCGCCAAGGATGGTGAAATCCACCTTGGCCCGGTCCATGATGCGCGCCATGTTGACGGGAATCTTCTGGGCCATGGGGAAAAAGGAGGCCACGCATCCGACAAAGAAGATCACTTCGGCCCGCTCCTTTTCAAAGGCGCCCTCGGGAAGATTCTTGATCAGTTCCTTCCACTCGGCGCGCTCCTTGTTGTCGTCATCAGTGATGTTGTGCTGTTCTTCCAGAAAGCGGACGACCGAGTCGGCGATCTTCGGGTACAGTCCCTCGCCCACCAGGCATTCCCGATCTCGAAACACGAGATCCTTGGTCTGGACCTTGGGGAAGCATGCGGCGGTGCATGCGCCGCAACCCAGGCAGGAGAAAATGGATTTCTCGATTTCCGGGCTCCACTCGAGCCGGCCCTCGATGACGGCCCTGGTAATGGCGTTTCTGCCTCTGGGAGCGGAAGACTCTTTGCCTTCAACAAGGTAGATCGGGCAGTTGGGCAAGCAAAAGCCGCACTTGTTGCACTTGGCGACTTCATCGTAAGACAACTTGCGAAGCTGAGTGATGTTCATAGGTGAAACCTCATAATTTTGGTTTTTTTGCCGAATTCTACAAAAGTCCAGGTTCGGCAAAGGTACATAACGGTGCACGGCTCACGGCGCACGGGACACGGGTTTTACAAGCCTTTTCCCCTTGGGCCGTGCACCTTGTCCCGTGCGCCGTTTCAAAAGCTCACGGCAAAACGGCCGGGATTCATGATTCCCAAGGGGTCCAGTTCAACACGGATCCTTTTCATCAGGAGCAGATCCGAACCCGGTTCACCCCAGATGGGCAGAGCCTTTTTAAGATCGGCAGGGGCTCTCTGTACAACCAGGTTTCCCCCTGCGTTGTGACATTCGGCAAGAAGTGCCCGAACCACCTCGACTAGCGCTTTATCGTCCGCGCCTTTCGTGTCCGGCAGAAGGTTGACCAGGGTCAAACCGTTTCCGGCATGACAGAGCAGGGTGTGATCCGTGCGAGCTTGCGATAATGTTTTGTCGGCAAACTCGAAAACCGTCTTCCATGCCGACAAAGGATAGTTGAGCTGAAGTGCCACAAGACGCGGGAAGCGGTGAAGGGCGGTTCCCTGCAACTCGCCCACGGTCAGCCAGAAAAGCCGGTGCTTTTCTTCCTGCACGAGCGCGTGTCCCTTGGCTTTGAAATGGGGAGCCATGGCCAGCAGTTCCTTTCGCATGCGGCCCACGGCTTCTTCAAAAGCTTCCAGAGCCACCATCACCACGTAAGAGCCTGGGGTGAAATCCAGGGATCCCCGGAAATCCATGTTGTCGATAGCCGCTTTGTTGGCCACTTCCACGGCTGCCGGCAGCAGCTTGGTTCCAAGAATGGCCCCGGCAAGAGCGCTGGCGTCCGAAAAGGAATCAAAGGAGAAAAGGAGGGTCTCCATCTTCTCGGGAAGAGGGAGAAGCCTCAAGGTCATTTCACAAAGAATGCCCAGAGAGCCCAGAGAGCCGATCATGAGCTTGGACACATCATAGCCGGAAACATTCTTCACGGTCTTGCCTCCGGCGCCGATGATATCGCCCTTGGGGGTCACAAACCGAACCCCGAGCACGAGATCCCTGGGCAGACCGTAGAGCAGACGCCGGGGACCGGTCGTGTTGGCGGCCACGATGCCTCCGATGGTCGCCTTTTCGCTGAAGGAAGGGTCCATGGGCAGAAAACAGCCGCTGTGAGATCGGTCCGAGCACACAAACTCGCCGGCTTCGGTCTTGAGATCTTCGATCGGCAGATAGCACCGGTCTTCCTCTGTGGCCAGCCTGGCCTGAACATCCCGGAATTTCACCCCTGCTTCAACCGTGATGGTCAGGTTGGCTGTGTCCACGTCGAGCATGTGATTCATGCGGGCCATGCACACCACCAGGTCCAGGCGCTTGGGGGGATTTCCCATGGCCATCTTTGTCCCGCTTCCCCAGGGGACCATGGCCAGGTTCCCGCGGCATGCGCATTGGACGAGGGCGGCCACCATCCTCGTGTCCTTGGGAAACGCAACCGCTTTTGGGAACACACCGTCCACGGCGTATTGGGTCGTCACGGCAGGATCGGTCTTGAGGCGGTCCGGGCCTGTAATGCCGGCAAGTTCTTCTAAGATCTGTTTGAGTTCAGCCACTGTGTGACTCCTTTTTCCTTGCAGGTTGCCTGTAGCAGGTTGCCTGTGGCAGGGAGTATGCACTGAGGTTACTGCCTACTGCATACTGCCTTCTGCATACTGGTTTCTACGCCTGGGCCGGCGGGATCACCTTGCCGGGATTCCACATGTCATGCGGGTCAAAGGCTTTCTTGATCTGCCGCATGAAGCTGAAGTCGCTTTCCGAAAAGATCAAGGACATCTCCTTGATTTTCTCCGTTCCGATTCCATGTTCCCCGCTGATGGTGCCCCCCGCGTCCACGCAAATCTTGAGGATCTCCGTGGCCGCCTTGTGCACCCGCGCGAGCATCTCTTTGTCTCTTTCATCGAAGAGGATGAGAGGGTGAAGGTTTCCGTCACCGGCGTGGAAGACATTGCCGATGGGCAAGTCGTACTTTTTCCCCACCTCCAGCACCTTGTTGAGCACCTCGGGCAGTTTGGTGCGTGGAACAGTGCCGTCGCAAACCAGGTAACTCGGCCGCAAGCGCGAGACGGCGCCGAAAGCCCCTTTTCGACCGGCCCAAAGACCGGCGCGCTCCGCTTCGCTCTTAGCCAGCCGAATGTCCCGCACCTTGTGCCGTTTGCAGATCTCCATGATTTTCTCCGCTTGCCGGTCCATGCCGTCGGTCATCCCGTCCAGTTCGATGATCAGGACCGCGGCAGCGTCCAAGGGATATCCAACATGGACGGACTCTTCCACGGCTTTGAGGACCAGGTTGTCCATCATCTCCAGGGTGGCCGGAACGATCCCCTCGCTGATGATGGCGGAGACCGTGTTGCTGGCATCCTCAATGGCGTTGTAGATGGCCAGCATGGTTTTGACCGCTTCCGGAGGCGGAATCAGCTTGAGCATGATCTTGGTGGCGATCCCGAGGGTGCCTTCGCTTCCCACAAGAAGACCTGTGAGGTCATATCCCGGGTTGTCCTGGGATTTGCCTCCGGTCCAGACGATCGTGCCGTCATCCAGCACGAATTCGGCGCCCAGGACATGATTGGTGGTCACGCCGTACTTGAGGCAGTGGGGCCCTCCGGAGTTCTCGCCGAAATTGCCGCCCAGGGTGGAGACCTTTTGACTGGCCGGATCCGGCGCATAGACCAAGCCCTTTTTCAGGAGCATAGTCTGAAGGTCCAGGGTGATGACCCCTGGTTCCACAGTCACCGTGCGATTGGGGATGTCGACCTCTAGAACACGGTTCATGCGCGAGAAATGGATGACGATGCCCCCTTTCACGGGGATGGTTCCACCGCTCAGGTTCGTCCCTGAGCCACGTCCTATGATGGGGACCTTCTCTTCGTGAGCCAGGCGCACCACCTTTGAGACTTCTTCAGTCGAATTGGGAAGCACCACCACATCGGGCTTGCCCTTTTCAAGGGAGGCATCATAACCGTACAGCGTGAGATCCATGTTGGAGTAAAGAACATGGTCGGGGCCGACGATATCTTTCAGTTTCTTGATGAGCATTTGCTTTTCCATGGGAACTCCTTTGCTTATCGAATAGGTGCCAATCAGGATTCAATCGGTCGCCCGGGTCCGGAGCAAACCGGGTCCCTATCAAGTCACAGTTGAGGCCAAAAATCAAGAGCCTACCTTTCTCCACCCCCACCTCGCCTCCCCCGTCAAGGGGGAGGGAGCTCTCTGGCACGCGCTAAGAATTCCCCTCCCCCGGGACGAGCCTAAATTTCTATTTCCCCTCCCTTGGTGGGAGGGGTTAGGGGAGGGGGAGGTAAATGAGCATCGGCAATCAAACACGGAGACACTACATTAGCCGCCGAAGAGCGGAATGACATAGGGCCCTTCGGGGACCACAGCGATCTCCGTGTCTCCATGAGCTCGCACGCTGGCGGCCACTGCCGCTTCCACAGAGGGGATCATCTCCACGAACACATGGTCTCGCTCGGAGTCCGAGAGACCCGTGGAATAGAGCTGGATATGACCCACCCGGAGAGGTTTGAGGAGCATCTCCGTCTCCCACTCGTCGATGAGGGCTTTGTCCCGGCCTTCCAGAATGCTCATGAAACGCTCGGGCCCCACCTGACAGAGGAGTCGCTGGGCTTCTGCGAATTCAGGGCTTCCCATGCCCTCGGAGCACTCGCTGGCAATGATGATCGTCCCTCCCGGCTCCAGGATATCCATGACTCCCACCATGCCCTTCACCGTCTGGTAGTAAGTTTTGTCCAGGGGGTACCCGGCCGAGGTGGTGACGATGGTTTTGAAACGCCGTGGGATTCTGATCTCTGCGTGCTTTCTCATGAACTCGACCGCTCGGGCGTGGGAGGCTTCGACTTCGCCGAAATTGACAAATCCCAATCGCCTTCTCTCATCAATGACGACATTCACGGCAACCACGCCCCCGATGGCCCGGACAATCTCGATCTGCTCGTTGTGGAGAGGATTGTCTTCGATGACGCAGTTTGCGGCCTTGCAGTGTTCCAGAATCCTGGCCCTGTGAAACATAAGGATAGTGTCCTGATAGGCCACACCAGGAGCCACCACTTTGCGGCCGCCGGAATACCCCGCCATGAAATGAGGTTCCACAAGACCCGTGACAATCTTCAAATCCGCCTCTGCAAAACGGCGGTCGATCATGATGGGGATCCCGCCGGAGGTCTTGCCTAGTTCTGTGTGATCTTCGCGGTTCCGTGCAAAGTGATTTTCAATGCGGAGAGAGGCGAAGATCTCGTCTGACCCCACCACCTCTCTCAGCTCTTCACCCTCATTGGGGCGGTGGAGGCCCGTGGCCACGAGGACCAGGATGTTCTCCCTGGCGATCCCGGCTCGGGTGAGGCTTTCCACGAGGGGCGGGAGGATCAGCCCGTTGGGGACCGGCCGTGTGATGTCGCAGATGAGAATGCAGGCATTTTTCTTCCCTTTAGCCAGTTCCTGAAGGGAAGGGCATCCCACGGGCTTTTCCAGCGCCTGGCGAACGGCTCCGCTGGGGTCCGGAAGCAAAGGCATGGGATGCTTACGGATCACCTGGGCACGCATAGCGTCAGGCACATCAACCGTCAGTCCATTACGTCCATACAACAGTTCAATCTTCATTTCAGTCCCTCTTGGCCTCTGTCTTTAGGTGAAGACGCTAGCCTGGTTTCCGGATCATTCTGCAGGCACAAAGGTGCAAAGGCACAAAGGGACAAAGCAGAAGACTTCTTTTCTTGTCTTTACCCTTTGCATCTTTGTCCCTTTGGTACTTGGTCCCTTTCTTCCCCTCTGTGCCTTTGTCCCTGTTTTCTTACTCAAACTCCCGGATCGCGTCAATGGCCACGCCCATGGAACAGTCCGTCTCCCGCTCCATGACAATATCCACGACGTAAGGGAGGCCTGATTCAACGGCCCTCCTGAGGGCGGCCTTGATCTCCTTCGGGTCTTTGACCCGTTCGCCTGCTGCACCGCAGGCTTCCGCAAATCTCACGAAGTCGAATCCCCGGCCTTCGTTCTCGGCAACCTGAGTCACCCGCTCCACGTTGACGGCACCCCGCCCGCCTGCTGCAACGGCCTTGGGAGCTTGCTCGGCTTGTATAGCTCTCAAGCTATCATACCAGATCTGCACTTCGAAATTCATGTCGTACATGTACTTCTCGGCCTGGCGGATCAGGCCGAGATACCCGTTGTTCAGAACGACGATGACAAAAGGCACCTGGTACATCACAGCGACGGGCAGGGCATCCATGCAGAACTGAAATCCAAAGTCGCCGACCACGTCCACGACCTGCTTGTCCGGCCGCGCGACCTTCGCCCCGATGGAGGCAGGCATGTCCCATCCAAGAGGGCCGGCGCCGCCGCAATCCAGGTAATGCCTGGGCTTGGAGATCTTCTGGAGCTGTCCCGACCAGATCTGGTTCAGCCCGATGCAGGTGACGAAGACCGTTCCTCGTCGAAGAACTCATTGATCTCCTTGAACACCCGCTGGGGTTTGATGGGGATGTTGTCGTAGTCGGTTTTTCGCTCCATCTTGGCCCGGATCTGGGCAATGTCCGGTTTGGTGGGCGGCCGCTTGACGTTTCGGCGCTTGACCTCGTCCAGAAGTGCCTGGAGGGTCACTTGGCGTCGGCGCAGATTCCAAGATCCGGCATGATGTTCTTGCCGATCTGGCCCGGGTCGATGTCCACGTGGATGAACTTGCGACTGCCCTTGTACACCTCGAGGTCTCCGGTGTGGCGGTCGTTGAAGCGGGAGCCTACCGCCAGGACCAGAGTGGAATCCAGGAAGTCTTGTTTCCCGAGCGGGTGTTGCACTGGATGCCGACCTGCCCGGCCATGAGGGGATGGTTCCAGGGGATGCCGCTCTTGCCCATATAGCGTGGTGACCACGGGGATCTGGAGAGCCTCGGCCAGCGCCACGAATTCCTTGCAGGCATCCGCGATAATCACCCCGCCTCCCAGGAGCATGACCGGGCTTTTCGGCCGCCAGGAGCATATCCATGGCCTTCTGGATCTGCTTCGGGTTCGGGAGGCATTCGCAGAATGTGGAGACGTGCATCGAGCGCCGGATCGTACTCGATCTCCTCTTTCTGAACATCCAGGGGCAGATCGATCAGGACCGGCCCGGGCCGGCCGTCCCGGATGATCCTGAAGGCCTCGCGGAAAACCCAGGGCACCATGGCCGGATCCTTAACGCAGTAAGATTTCTTGGTGATCGGCTTGACCACCTCGGCGATGTCACTGCCTGGAAAGCCTCCCTGTCGAGCTGAGCCCTCACGTTCTGGCCGGTGAGGGCCAGGATAGGGATCGAGTCCACCTGGGCCGTGTACAGCCCGTGACGAAATTGCTGGCGCCGGGCCCCGAGGTGGCCGCGCACACCCCAACGGTCCCGAGTGCCCTGGCGTAACCGTCGGCCATGTGGATGGCGCTTTCCTCGTGACGGGTGACCATGTGTTTGATGGTCCCCAAATCCTTCAAGGCGCGATAGAAGGGGAGAATCCCCGCGCCGGGTATCCCGAAGATGTGTTTGACGCCCTCGCTTTGAAGAATTCGTACAGCCGCTGCCATTGTCGTCATCTTAGCCATGGTTGAGCTCCTTTGCTTCAAAAATAGTATCTAAGAAGAATGAGGTCTTTCTTTTTGCATCTCTGGTCACCCCCTCACCCTTACCCTCTCCCCCATCGTGGGGGAGAGGGCGGGGTGAGGGGGGTTAAAACCCAGGTCCCTGGAGACGGCCTGAGAGCACTCGATCACGAATTTCGCGCAAAACTTGATTCTCTGCGGCGCAATGCGCATGGCCGCTCCGGATATGGAAACCACCCCTGCGGGCTCACCCTGGTGATCCACCACCAGGGCAGCCACACATCGGACCCCTTCCTCCATTTCCTGGTTGTCCACAGAGTAACCCTGGGTGCGGATGCGAGCGAGTTCATGGAGAAACTTGCTGCGGTCCACAAGGGTGTGGGAGGTGTGGGCGGTCAAGGGCGTTCGGTCCAGGTAGGCTTCCACCTGAGAAACGGGCCACCGGCTCAGGAGCATTTTGCCCACGCCCGTGCAATAGAGGGGGACCCTGGCTCCGGGTTTGGTGAAGAGCTGCAGCATGGAGTGATCGCTCCGGATGTGGTCCAGATACGCCATGTGATCGCCGTCCTGCACGGCCAGATTCACGCTTTCGTGGGTTTCGCCCAGCAGGTTTTCGAGATGGGGTCTTGCAACGGCGGTCAGGCTGAATTGCTGCTGCACCCTGGTGCCGAGTTCCAGGAACTGAATGGAGAGGGAGACCCTTTTAGACACAGGGTCCTGTTTGAGATAACGGCGCTCCACCAGTGTGGAAGTGATCCGGTGGGTCGTGGCCGGAGGGAAACCTAGGCGTGAGGAAAGCTCCCGGATTCCGATGCTTCCTTCTCTCGCTACGGTTTCAATGACGTCGAGAACCTTGTGAAGAGATTTCATCGTTGTCCCGTATCGTGGAACACCATCTTGTAATACGATACAGTGGATACCCTACCGGGGATGGAATGTCAAGACCTAATGCACGCGTTTTGCCGCCACTCCATTAGAACCCCGAAACTCGAATGTAGAATGTCGAACAAGGAATTTCGAATGATGAAGTCAAATCTCTTCTTGGGTTTCCTTCGGCGTTCGTTATTCGTCATTCGATATTCTGCGGTTCGCTTTTGAGCTTTTACGCAACTTGCGGAAACGTCCCTGGCTAAGAGTCCAATGCATATCATGGCCGTCTTCCTCCTTGACCGGCCAAAAGGCATTTCGTATACTCCGCGGCACAAGAAAGTACTGTCGAATTATTATGGAAGATCGAGGTGAAAGCTTCAGAAGCAGAAACAAAACTCTCCCCCAAGGGGAGAGGGGACAGAAACTTTGACAGAACTTGGACAGAAGACAGGAGAAGTGCGATGAAACCAGTCGTTTTGGTCACCCGCAAATTGCCGGCTGCTGTGGAGGAACGCCTCCGCCGTAATTACCAGGCCCGGCTCAATCCCGATGACCATCTCTACTCCAGCGATGCGCTGATCGAGAGCGCCGCCGGTGCCGACGCGATCCTTCCATGTCACACAGAGCGCTTCACGGCCCAGGTCATCGAGCGGCTCCCCAAGAGCGTCCGGATCATCGCCAATTACTCCGTAGGCTTCGACCATGTGGACATTGCAGCGGCGAAGCGCCGCGGCCTGGTGGTGACGAACACCCCGGATGTCCTCTCCGATGCCACGGCCGAGGTGGCGATCATGCTCATGCTGGGCGCAGCCCGGCGTGCCTCCGAAGGGGAGCGCCTGGTGCGGACCGCAACCTGGCGGGACTGGAGCCCCAGTTTCATGGTGGGGACCCAGGTGACCGGCAAAAGGCTCGGTATTGTGGGTTTCGGGCGGGTGGGCCGGGTCACGGCACGGCGAGCCCGGGGGTTTGACATGACCATCCACTATCACGACCTCCACCGGCTTCCGCCGGATCAAGAAGAAGGTGCGATTTTCCACCCCACACCGGAAGATCTCATGCCCCACTGCGACTTCCTGGCATTCCACTGCGTGGCAACGCCGCAGACCCAGCGCATGCTCAATGCCGAACGGATTGCACTGCTCCCGGACGGGGCCATTGTCATCAACGCCAGCCGCGGCGCGGTCGTCGACGACGATGCGCTGATAGCCGCCTTGAAATCCGGCAAGGTGGCTGCCGCCGGCCTTGATGTGTTCAACAACGAGCCCAACATCGATCCGCGGTACAGGGATCTGCCGAACACCTTCCTGATGCCCCACATCGGCAGCGCCACCAAAGAGACCCGCGACGCCATGGGATTCCGGGCACTGGACAACCTGGACGCGTTTTTTGCGGGCAGAGAACCTCGTGATCGGGTAGCGTGAGACATTGAACATTTAACATTGAGCATTTAACATTGACGGACTCGTAAAAAGTCCCATTTTCATGTCATTTCGAGCGAAGCGAGAAATCTTGAATTACTAACACGCCGAAAAGGAAAGATTTCTCCCTGCGGTCGAAATGACAGATTCACACCGCAGGACTTCTTACGAACGCATCAACATTGATGCGTTGGCAAAAACTCAGAGGACATTCTTTTTCGTCATTCCGGCGAAAGCCGGAATCCAGGCAAAAGAAATAATTCTGGACCCCGGCTGGAGTTCATCCGCCTTGGGCGGGCCGGGGTGACGGTTTTTTGAATTCTCACGAGACCATTAGAATTAAGGAGCTGATATGGGCAAAAAAGAGGATATGTTGAAAGGCAAAAAGATACTCATCGTGGACGATGAACCGGACGTTCTGGACACTCTCGAGGATCTGCTATCCATGTGCGAAGTGGTGAAGGCCGGCAGCTTCGAGGCGGCCAAGCGGCAACTGGAAACACAGCCCTTTGACATGGCCGTCCTGGACATCATGGGCGTCAACGGATATGAACTTCTGGAAATCGCCGTTAAGAAAAAGGTCCTCGCCGTGATGCTCACCGCCCATGCCCTCAGCCCTGAGGACACCATGAAGTCCTTCAAGGGCGGGGCTGCCTACTATGTGCCGAAGGACAAAATTGCTGAGATGGAGACCATTCTCGCGAACATCCTGGACCTGAAGAAGAAGGGGAATAGCACCTGGATGCCCTTTGTCGGCTGGGCCGAGGCCTATTACAGCGCCAAGTTCGGGCCCGAAGTGGGAAAAGCAGAAAAAGGAGTTGCAGGAAAAGGTCAAATAGAAAAGCCATCAGCTGTCAGCGCTCAGCTCTCAGCTTAGGGCGATAGGTCCCAATGGTTTTTGCTGATAGCTGATAGCTGATAGCTGATAGCCAGCATCGGAAACTCGCTGTTCCGAGCAAGCTATAACTGTTCCGTCCACGCATTGCTGCTAAGAGAATGCCTGTCTTCAGGGTCCCCTAATTGCCGTACGCCAGAGAAGGCAGCCACAATCCGATCTGCGGGAACATGTACAGCAGGACGATTGCGAAGATCTGGATCGCCATGTAGGGCATCATCCCAAGGAAAATCTGGTTCAGCGTCACGTGCGGGGGCGACACGCCTTTCAGGTAGAAGGCGGCCATAGCCACAGGCGGCGACAGGAAGGCCGTTTGCAGGTTGAGCGCCACCAGCAGACCGAAGAAAAGAGGGTTGATGTCGAAGTGGGAGAGGAGGGGCAGGAAGATCGGCATGAAGATGATAATGATCTCTGTCCATTCCAACGGCCAGCCCAGGAGGAAGATGATGACTTGCGCCAGGATCATGAACTGCAGCGGAGTCATATCGAGCGACTTCACCCAATTGTTGACGATCTCCTGGCCGCCGAGCAAAGCGAAGGCCGCCGCGAAAATGCCTGAGCCCACGAACAGCCAGCAGACCATGGCGCTGGTTTTTGCGCAGAGGTACACGGATTCCTTGAGCACACTCCAGGTGAGGCGTTTATAGGCTGCAGCCAGAATGAAACCTCCGAATGCGCCCATGGCCGCCGCCTCGGCGGGAGTTGCCAGCCCGACCACGATGGTGCCGAGCACCCCGAGAATGATGATTGCCAGCGGGAAAAAGGACCCCAGCAGCATTTTGAAGATCTCCAGCCGGACAAAGGTGAGAACCGCATAGACAATCACCAGGATGCCAGTGAAAATCGCCGCCGTAATCCACCACCAGCTGGGAACCGCAGTTCGTTTTTCCGGCGCAGTTGCTTCCTTGACCTCCGGCTTCTCCTCTGCGGCCGTCTGACTCTCAGCAGCAGCCGGCTTCTCCTGGCTGGCTTCCACCGGCTGGGCTTCTTGTTCTTCGGAACCTTCCGGTTCCTGTAAGCCCCCAACGTCACCTTCTGTTCCGCCTGTCGCTGATGCCGCGATGCCCATCGCCTGCACGCCCTCGGGCACTACTTCTTGGGGCGCTGTCCCGACGAGATAGAGCGAACCAAGGAGCGCGGCCACTGCCAGGGCTGGCAGAAGCGCAATGAAAAGGTTGCTGAGCAGGGTGTACATGGGCACATCGGCGTTGCGCTTGCCCTTCATGGCACGAGCGAGCCCGAGCAGAACATTCTTGCTTTTGGTCTGACAAATGACTTCCGCGAATCTGGGCAGATAGACGCACGCGTCTTCCTCGGAGAGGGGAGGCGCAGAGCTAGGACTCAGTTTCGCGTAGATGATGACGTAGATGACGTAAAGCCCGGCCAGCATAATGCCGGGAAAGAAAGCGCCGGCGTAAAGCTGCACCACGGAGACGCCGGCTGTGGCGCCGTAGAGGATGAGCAGTACCGAGGGAGGGATCAAGATACCAAGGGTGCCTCCTGCAGTCACAGCACCCGCTCCGAGCCTGATGCTGTACCCGGCCTTGAGCATGGACGGAAACGCGAGCAGGCCCATCACGGTCACCACGGCGCCGATGATGCCGGAAGCGGTGGCGAAGATCGCGCAGGTCACAATGGTTGCAACCGCCAGGGATCCGGGTATGCGCGAGGTGGCCAGGTGCAGGCTCGTGAACAGCATGGTGATCAGTTGCGAGCGTTCGACCAGATAGCCCATGAAGACAAACAGGGGGACAGAGATGAGCACGTCGTTGTTCATGACCCAATAGGCGCGCAACGCCATGAGGTCGAGAGTCTGAGTCAGCGCTGTCGATGGGTTCTGGCTGTAATAGGCAAAAAAGGCGAACATCGTGCCCAGGCCCATGAGCGTGAAGGCGGTGGGAAAGCCGAGCATGATGGCCACCACGATCATGGCCAGCATGAGCAGACCCAAATGGCCGTTGGTCATCTGGGAGGGTGCGGGCAAAACATAGAACACCAAACCTACCACGATGGCCAACATGGAGAGTCCGAACCAGGCTTCTCTTTTCATCGGGCACCCCCTTGCTTGGCCGTCACCACTTCATCGAGCTTCGCAATGTCTTCGTCTTTCACGTGCAACGCTTCCTTCAGCTTGTCCACGTCCACCTCTTCCACGTCCGCAATGCGCGAGGGCCACTGCCCATCTTTAAGACATCGAATGCACCGGATGATTTCGACAATGCCCTGCATGAGTATGAAAAACCCGGCGACGGGAATGACGGTCTTGAACGGGTAGATGGGCGGGCCTTCAGCGGTGATGCTCGAATGCTCCCAGATGGCCCAGGATTCTCCGGCATATTTGTAACCAGCCCAGCAAAGAGCGACTGCGCCTGGAAGAAAAAACGCGATATAGAGCGTGAGGTCAATGCCGGCCTGCAGCCTCGGCGGGAAAAAGCCGTAAAGCACGTCACCGCGCACATGGCCGTTCTTGGAGAGGGTATAGGCGCCCGCCATCATGAAAAGGGCTCCGTACATCATGATCATGGCATCGAACGCCCAGGCATGCGGGGCACTGAGCGCATAGCGCGAGAAGACCTCCCAGGTGATGAGAGCCGTGAGAGTCACGATGAGCCAGGAGAACATCTTCCCCACGAAGGTGCTGATCTTGTCGACAGTGAGCAGCAGTTTCTGCATACTCTATCCTTTTTGAAAATCAGCCATCCGAGCCCCTCACCCCGCCCTCTCCCCAAGGGATTGGGGAGAGGGGAAGGGTGAGAGGGGATGGCTGATGGGTGACGCAGCTAAATCACTTAGCCTTTCTTAGCCGGTGCTGCCGGTGCCTTCTTCACACCGAAGTAATGGTTATACGCCATGCGCCGGCTCACGTTGGTATCCATGTCCCAGCTCACCGCGCGCTTGGCAAAAGCCATCTGTGATTCGAGAACTTCCTTGAAAAAGGGCTTGTCCGAATATTTCTTCATGACCTCGTCGAAGATCTCCAGTTGCTTCATCAGGATCGCGTCGGGGGTCTTGTACATCTTGACCTTGTCCTTGGTCTGGAGTTCGATGTAGTCCTTGGAGTAGCGGTCAATCGATTTCCACCACATGTCTGCAGAAGCCGCTTCCACGGCGTTATCGATGATGGCTTTCATCTTGTCCGGAAGCGCATTGAATTTGTCCTTGTTGAAAAGGATCTCGAAGGACTCCGCGTTCTGATGGTAGCTCTGGAGCATGTACACCTTGGACACGTCGGAGAAGCCGAGGAGACGGTCCGAGGTGGCGTTGTTGAATTCCGCCCCGTCCAGCAGCCCGCGGTCCAGGGCCGGCACGATTTCGCCGCCGGGCAGCGCGTTCACCGCAGCTCCCAATCCGGTGAACAGGTCGATTGAAATGCCGACTGTGCGGAATTTCAGACCCTTGAAGTCATCCGCCTTGGTGACAGGCTTCTTGAACCAGCCCAGGGGCTGGGTCGCCATGGGGCCGTAGGAGTAGGATACCACGTTGGCGCCGATGGACGCGTAGATCTTTGCTATCAGCTCCTTGCCTCCGCCGTACTTGTGCCAGGAGAGGAGCATGTTGGCATCCATGCCGAAAGCAGGGCTCGACCCCCACAGGGCCAGGGCCTGCGCCTTGCCGTAGTGATAGACCAGCACCCCGTGGCCGCCGTCGAGCGTTCCCTTGCTCACCGCGTCCAGCAGATTGAAGGCCGGTACCACGGCGCCCGCAGGCAGCACCTCGATCTTGAGATCGCCGCCGGTCATGTCGTTCACCTTTTTGGCGAAGTCAAGGGCGTACTCGTGGAAAATGTCCTTGGTCGGCCAGGTGCTCTGCCACCGCATCGAAATCGGCCCCTGGGCCTTCACCACTGTCGGGAACCCCATGGTCGCGGCTGCACCGCCTGCTGCCAGGGCTGCCGAGGCCAGAAATTTCCGGCGGGATAGTCCTTTTTCCTGATTGGAGCTCTTTTGGTTGGTTGAATGACTCTTCCTCATGCCTACCTCCTTTAGAATGTGTGGGTTGTGGGATAAAAAGATGAGAAACAATGAACGAGGGACTAAAATCTGCTACTGAATTTGGAAACTTTAGGACAGTTTTTTCTTTGTGTCAACAAGGAATTGACCCGGCCGGACGGTCCGGGAGGGAGGCCGGTGATCGCCTCACAATAGCGAACGCCTTTAGTAGGTTGACATGACTGTTGCAAAGCAGTTTCAGAATCCCCCCAACCCCCCTTTAGTAAAGGGGGGCGAGGAGCCTGTCCTACAAAGTCATTCCGAGGCGTTAGCCGAGGAATCTTAAATGCAGAAGTGATTGGCACGGAAGGATTTCTCGCTTCGCTCGAAATGACAAAAACAACCTTGAGGGGGGTTGTCGGACAGCCTCCTCACCTCCCTTCACCAAAGGGAGGGATTACCCCTCTTTGATAAAGAGGGGGGGGAGATTTTGCCGCTCTCAGGTGGGATCGTGACCGTTCAGGGCATGGAAAAACCGTTTTCCTGTCGCGCGAGCCTCTTCAAGATACTCCGGGTGCTTAAGGACATCGCCTTCGAAATCCAGTCCGCGGTAGAGCAGGGAGTTCCAGAGTTCCATGTCCAGAGCATCGAAGAAGTAGCGAACCGTGAGCAGCACTCCATCGAAGAGCCTCTTCCCCCTGGTCGCTCCTGCGGAAATAAACAGGCCCTTTCGCTTGAATTCCTTCTTCCCGAAAGGAGTCTTTTCCAGCCAGTAGCGCTTGACCCACAGGGATTGGCAGCGGTCCATGAGGATCTTGGTGTGGGCGCTCACGGTGTAGAAAAAGATGGGAGAAGCGAGCATCAACCCGTCACAGGCCAGGAGCTTGTCGTAGACGGCTTGGAAATCGTCCTTGATGGCGCACCGTCCCGTTTGTTTGCAGCCATAGATCTCGAGGCAGGGTGACATCTTGAGATCGCGAAGCACGATCTCCTCGACGCTCGCGCCTGCTTCCCTCGCTCCCTCCACAGCCCTCTTGAGCAATAGGGCCGTGTTGCCCTTTCTGCGAGGGCTTCCGTAGATTGCCAAAAGGTTTGCCATGTCTTGCACCGAAACGTTAAGATGTTTGGCACTATAGCCGAAAGAGCTTCGTGGGCGCAAGATTTCTAACTTTTCTTGAACAACAAGACCGGAGCTGGTATAGAATTTGCTCAGGTGTTAGACGCCAGCACTGAGCGAAAATCTCCCCTGCCCCCTCTTTACCCTCCGGGCCATAGGCCCTATGGGCCGGCGGCCAAAGAGGGGTAATCCCTCCCTTTGGTAAAGGGAGGCGAGGAGGGATTTATGGATAGTGTCGTGACTTAGGGGACCACTAATAAACCGTAAACGATGGAGGAGATGAACCATGGCTAAGATGCTTTGGAAGCCTTCGGAGCAGAGGATCAAGAATTCTCACATGTATCGGTTCATGAATTTCGTCAACAAGAAATACGGCAAGAACTTTGCGGAATATGCGCCCATGTACGAGTGGTCCGTTCAGAACATCTCCGATTTCTGGGCCGCCATGTGGGAGTTTGCGGAGATCAAGGCTTCAAAGCCCTATGACCAGGTGGTGGACAATCCCAACAAGATGCCAGGAACAAAATGGTTTTCAGGGGCACGCCTCAACTTTGCGGAAAACCTGCTTCGCTTCAGAGACAATCACACGGCCCTCATATTCGCCGGAGAAGACAAGGTCACGAGAAAGGTCACCTATGCGGAGCTCTATGACGAGGTGGCCCGTCTGGCAAAGCCGCTCAAAGAGATGGGGATCAAGCCGGGAGACCGGGTAGTCGGTTTCATGCCCAACATGCCCGAGAGCATCTTTGCCATGCTCGCGGCAACGAGCCTGGGGGCAACCTGGTCCTCCTGTTCTCCGGATTTCGGGATCAAGGGGGTCCTGGATCGCTTCGGCCAGATCAAGCCAAGGGTGCTCTTCACCGCGAACGGGTACTGGTTCAAGGGAAAGAGCCTGGATTCTCTCCAACGCATCTCCGACATCCTGAAAGAACTCCCAAGTATTGAAAAGGTCGTGGTGGTGCCTTACACGGAAAAGGAACCGAAGATCAGCGGAGTGCCCAAGGCCGTTGCCTACAAGGACTTTCGTTCGTCTCAGGCGAATCTGACCATGGAATTCGTCCAGCTTCCGTTCGATCACCCCCACTACATCATGTACTCCTCAGGGACCACGGGGCTCCCCAAGTGCATGGTTCAGAGTGCGGGCGGAGTGCTGATCAACCAGCTCAAGGAGCTCTTGCTCCACACAGATCTCAAGCGAGAGGATACGATCTTCTACTTCACCACCTGCGGCTGGATGATGTGGAACTGGCTCACCTGCTCTCTGGCTGTGGGCGCGACCCTCATGCTTTACGATGGCTTTCCGTTCCATCCCCAAGCAGGCGGGCTCTGGAAGATGGCGCAGGATCACAAAATCACGATTTTCGGCACGAGCGCGGGATACATCGCAGCTCTCATGGCCGCGGGCGTTAAGCCGGGCAAGGAGTATGACCTGACGCCTTTGAAAGCCTTGCTGTCCACAGGATCCCCTCTGTCCATCGAAGGGTTTGAGTTCATATACAACGAGGTGAAGAAAGACATTCAGCTTGCCTCCATCTCCGGCGGCTCCGACATCAACGGGTGTTTTGCGGGCGGCAACCCCATGGGGCCTGTCTATGCGGGGGAACTGCAGTGCCGGAACCTCGGGATGAAGGTGGAGTCCTGGGACGAAAACGGAAAACCCGTGCGAAACAAGCAGGGAGAGCTGGTCTGTCTGGCTCCGGCCCCACCCATGCCTATTTACTTTTGGGAAGACCCCAAGGGAGATAAATACAACAGCGCCTATTTTGACGTGTACCCTGGGATCTGGCGGCATGGAGACTTCATAGAAATCAATGACCACGGCGGGGTCACCATTTATGGGAGATCCGATGCCACTCTCAATCCGGGTGGGGTTCGGATCGGGACCGCCGAGATTTACCGCCAGGTGGAAACCATTCCGGAGATCGCGGACAGTCTCGTGGTCGGCCAGGACTGGAAGGGTGACGTTCGCGTCATTCTCTTTGTGAAGCTGGCTGAGGGCCAGAAACTCAGCGAAGAACTGAAAAACAAAGTCAGGACAACCCTTCGGACGAATGCCTCGCCAAGGCACGTTCCGGCCAAGATCGTAGCTGTTCCGGACATACCCTACACCCTCAACATGAAGAAGGTCGAGCTGGCCGTGAAAAAGGTGATCGAGGGGAAGGCGGTGCTGAACAAGGATGCGCTGAGAAATCCGGAAGTTCTGGATGTCTTTGCGGGCATCAAGGAGATCCACGAAGATTGATATAGACGGTGCACGGTACACGGCGCAGGGTGCACGGAAGACCATGAAGAATAGGGTGCACGGTACACGGTGCAAGGTGCAGGGAGCACCAAAGACCAAACAAGGGACAAAGGGACAGAGGCACAAAGGGACAAAGAAAGGTACAAAGATGCAAAGGCACAGAGGCACAAAGTAGAAAAAACACTATTGAAAGTTCATATTTATCCTGGCACGGTACTGAGGAAACCCTGAGACGATATGCTTTGCAGAGAGGAGAAGGGACGTGATGATCGGGAAAACCATCGAAGATCTCCGGGTGGGGGACAGGGCGGAATTCTCGAAGACCCTATCCGAAGCAGACGTCTATCTTTATGCCGGGGTCACTGGCGATCTCAATCCTGCCCACATCAATGAGGAATACGCAAAAAGAACGTTTTTCAAAACGCGTATTGTCCACGGCATGCTTTTGGCGGGGTTGATCTCCGGAGTCCTCGGCAACAAGCTGCCGGGGCCCGGAACAGTTTACATCCGGCAGGAGTTGAATTTCCTGGCTCCGGTGCGCATCGGCGACACCATCACCGCTTCGGTCGAAATCATCGAGATCATGGCCGAGGCAAAGAGGATCAAGGCAAAGACAAAATGCGTCAACCAGGAGGGCACGGTGGTTCTGGACGGAGAGGCGATCGTCAGTCCACCCAAGAAACCTAAATCCTAAAGGAGGGTTGCCATGGCCGATGAGAAGGTGATCCAGGGGACTGTCCATCCGATGCTTTCCTCGCTCACTCCCGAGAGGGCGAGAAAGGGCAAGATTGTGTCCGCCGAGGAAGCGGTGCGTGTGATCCGGGACGGAGACACCGTGGCCACGGGCGGCTTCGTGGGAACCGGGTTTGCCGAGGAGATCGCCGTTAAACTGGAGGAGCGTTTTCTGAAAACAGGCCAGCCCAAGGGCCTCACTCTCCTCTATGCGGCAGGGCAGGGGGACGGCAAGGACCGAGGCCTCAATCACATGGCGCACGAGGGCCTCATCAAGAGAGTGGTCGGGGGCCACTGGGGGCTGGCTCCGAAGCTCCAGAAACTCGCCTTTGACAACAAGATCGAAGCCTACAACCTGCCCCAGGGTGTCATCTCCCACATGTTCAGGGACATTGCGGCCCACAAGCCGCGGACCATCACGACCGTGGGCATCGGGACCTTCGTAGATCCCAGAAACGGCGGCGGCAAGATCAACGAGGTCACCGTCGAGGACATCGTGGAGATGATCCACTTCGACGGAAAGGAATATCTGGCATACAGGACCATGCCTGTTCACGTGGCGATTCTCCGCGGAACCACTGCGGACACGGACGGCAACATCACCATGGAAAAGGAAGCCCTCACCCTGGACAGTCTTTCCATGGCCATGGCAGCCAAGAACTCCAATGGGTTTGTGATCGTTCAGGTGGAGCGGATTGCCGATCGCCGCACTCTGAAATCCAGACTGGTGAAGATCCCCGGCATCATGGTGGACTGTGTGGTGGTCTCGCGGCCTGAATACCACTGGCAGACCTTTGCCGAAGCCTACAATCCTTCTTTCAGCGGAGAGATAAGGATCCCGATACAATCCATCCCCGCCATGGAGATGAGTGACAGAAAAATCATTGCCAGGAGGGCGGCTTTCGAGCTCAAGGCGAACAGCGTGGTAAACCTGGGCATCGGCATGCCGGAAGGGGTTTCCAATGTGGCAAACGAAGAAAGAATTCTTGACTTCATTACGCTGACCGCTGAGCCGGGGGTTATTGGGGGGCTGCCTGCAGGAGGGCTGAACTTCGGTGCCGGAACCAACACAGAGGCTCTCATTGACATGTCCTACCAGTTTGATTTCTATGACGGCGGAGGGTTGGACTTGAGCTGCCTGGGCATGGCGGAGGCGGACGGACCGGGCAACGTGAACGTCAGCAAATTCGGCCCAAAGCTTGCCGGTGCGGGCGGTTTCATCAACATCAGTCAGAACGCGAAGAAGCTCGTGTTCCTCGGCACCTTCACCGCAGGGGGTCTCGAAGTGTCTGTGAAGGATGGAAACCTGAGGATCGACAAGGAGGGCAAGGTCAGGAAATTTGTCCGCCAGGTGGAGCACGTGACCTTCAGCGGCAAATACGCCCAATCCAAGAAGCAGCCGGTCTTCTACGTGACGGAGCGCTGCGTTTTCTCTCTCACGGAAGAGGGGATGGTGCTTTCGGAGGTTGCGCCGGGGATTGACATTGAGAAGGACATCCTGGCCTTGATGGACTTCAAGCCCGTGATCAAGGGAACTCCCCAGCCCATGGATGGAAGGATCTTCAAGCCCGAACCCATGGAACTCAAGAAGGACCTCCTGACCCTCACCCTGGAAGAACGCATGACCTACGATCCGGCGGAGAATCTCTTCTTTGTAAATTTCGAAGGGTACTCCGTGAAATCGAGCCAGCAGGTGCAGGAGATCCAGGAGGCGGTGGAAAGGATTCTTTCGCCCCTGGGGAAGCGGGTCTACACCATCGTCAATTACGACAACTTCAACATTGCCCCTGATCTGGTAGAAGAATACACGGGAATGGTGAAGAATGTAGTCGATCGGTTCTACACGGGTGTGAGCCGATACACCACGAGCACCTTCCTTCGCATGAAGCTGGGGGACGCGCTCAAGAAGAGGGATGTGGCGCCCTACATCTTTGAAAGCCCGGTTGAGGCGCGGCGAGCGATTGGGAAGGAATGACGTTCCTCTCGGCCGTCTCTACTCTTGACTGTCCTCGTTTGAGGGCCGGGTGATTCCGTACTTCTTGATCTTCTTGTACAGGTGCGTGCGATGAATGCCCAGCATGGCCGCGGCCTTGGACTTGTTGTACCGGGCCAGCCTTAAGGAGTGAAGGATCGCCTCCTTCTCGGCCCGGGATTGAACTTCCCTGATGGATACGGCGGACAGCTTGGAAGCGATCTTTCGGCTCCGATAGAGATAGAAAGGCAAGTCGGACAGGCGGATCGTGCTGCCTTCCAAGGAGGAGAGGACCCTTTCAAGAACGTTCGACAGTTCGCGGATGTTTCCCGGCCAGTGGTAGCTCCGGAGGACTTCTTCTGCGTCATGATCCAAAGTGATTTCCGGCAGGAAGGCCTCCTGGGCGGTCTGATCCAGGAAGTGTCTCACCAGCGGAAGGATGTCCTCCCGTCTTTCCCGGAGCGGTGGAATGTGGAGGGGAATGACGTTGAGCCGGTAGAAAAGGTCTTTGCGGAAGCGGCGCTCGGCCAGCATCTCTTCAAGATTCTGGTTGGTTGCGGCAATGAGACGAAAGTCGGAGCGGAGCACCGAAGTCCCGCCGATCCTTTCGAATTCCTTGTCTTCGATGACCCGAAGCAGTTTGGGCTGCATCTGGAGAGGGAGATCCCCGATCTCATCCAGAAACACAGTGCCGTGCTTTGCCAGTTCCAGTTTGCCCGGCTTGCCTCCGGACCGGGCTCCTGTGAACGCTCCTTTCTCGTAGCCGAAGAGTTCTGACTCTAGAAGATCTTTTGGGATCGCGGAACAGTTGATACGGACAAAGGGGTAAAGTCTTCTGGCGCTCGCGTGATGGATGCCCTGCGCAAAGAGCTCCTTGCCTGTGCCGCTCTCGCCGGTGATCAACACGGGGAACTGGGTGGCTGCGGCTTTCAGGGCTTCTTTCCTGAGGGTCTGCATGGTGCCGCTCTCCCCGACGATGCCCTGCAGGGTGTGACGGGTGGAACGGATCGATATGAGTTCCTGTTCATAGAGTTCCACTTTGGATTCCAGGAGAGAGAGCTTTTTCGCGAGCTTGGTAACGTCGCGCACATCTTTGAACATGACCTGGCCGAACACGGCAATGACCTTGCCGTCTTTTTTGATAGGGATGCGCTGGACCACCATTCTCTGGCCCTTGATGAGGTGAGTCTGATTGATCTCAGGGACGCCTGTCTGTGCCACAATGTGCATGCGGGAGTTCTCTATCACCTGGGTGCAGTGTTTTCCGATTTGCGCGGCAGGGTCAAGGCCGAGGAAATCGCCGTAGGGCTTGTTGAAATGGGTCACATAGCCGTCGGCATCCGTGACCATGCTCCCATTGTGGATGCTGTCGAAAATGAGTTTGTATATCTCCAACTGATGTTCCAAATCCTGGGGTTGAAGATGCGTTCTTTGTTCTTCATTCCCTTGGAGACGATCCTCTTGTATCATCTCTCGGTCCATTGTGCCTCTCCATGCCCAAAGGGGAGAATGTAGATATTTTGATACAATCCTACTTGTCTCGTGTGCCTAAATCAAGGGGAATCTGGGCTTGAACGAGGATTGGTGAGGTTGTGGAAGGGCCAGACTTTGTGGAGCAGAGGAGGGCCAAAGGCTTCATGGACGAGGGAGGGAGCCAATTCCACGAAGCCCGTCCCAGGCTGGGCGGGGAGCAGGAACCCAGTGTTCTCTTGGGCTTTGGGATTCTTCGCTGTGAAGGAGTGGCGATGGGATGATGACCCTCACCACGATTTTACATCCCATCTTTCGCCGTCCTTCTCAGCATGGCACCTTTTGGCTTGAAACTTGCTCAACAAGTATGTGAGGCTATGCCTGACTTGTGAGGGTGGAGCGACGGAAGTTCGTTTCTGAAAAACCTAGAAAAGAGAGGGGGGCTTATGGAGGATAAGTTAAAGGGCAAAAGGATTCTTATCGTCGATGATGAGCCTGACATCCTGGAGACGCTGGAAGACCTTTTAACCATGTGCAAAGTCGTTAAGGCTTCCACCTTTAAAGAGGCGAAGAAGCAGCTCGAAACCCAGGCGTTCGACATAGCCGTTCTGGATATCATGGGCGTGGACGGGTACACGCTCCTGGAGATTGCGACCAAGAAACAAGTGATCGCTGCTATGCTAACGGCTCATGCCCTAAGCCCCAAAGACACGGTCAAATCCTTCAGGGGAGGGGCGGCTTACTACATTCCAAAAGACAAGATCACGGACATTGCCGTTTTCCTGAATGACATTCTGGAAGCCAAGGCAAAGGGGAAGAGTCTCTGGTCCAAATGGCTGGACAGAATGGATTCTTACTACAAGGACAAATTCGGCAAGAACTGGAAAGAAGACGATAGGGAGTTCTGGGAGAACTTCAGCCGTTACGGATAGAGAACGGAAGCCGGGAACAAGCGCTGCAGCTGTGCGACCTGATTTTCCGTCGCCGATTTGCGACATGTAGCAGGTTTGGTGCATTCGGCGACGGCTGACCCTATGGTTTTTCTTTGGTCCTGCTGAGACCGGACCGAGAAGTGTCCTTCAAGGAGAGACAGATGGATATCAGAGAGCCTGAAGTCAGGAAAGAGGATATTCTGATTTTGCAGGATCCGAACTTCACTCCCGACAACATCTGTATTGTTACCGGATGTGGAACAGGCATAGGCAGGGCCACCGCAGTTGCGGCTTCAGCCAACAACCTCATGACCGTCGGCCTGGACATCAGCGAAAAAGAAGGAAAGAAGACACAGAAAATCGCCCGGGACATGGGCGGGCAGATGATCTTCATCCAGGCGGATCTGCTCAAGGACGAGGACGCGCAGAGAGCTGTTGCGGATGCCGCCAAACTCGGGACCATCAAATATCTCGTGAATATTGCCGGGATTCAAAATATCGACTCCGTCGAGAATTTCCCGATGGAAAAATACGATCTCATGCAGCGCCTCATGCTGCGCGCTCCTTTTTTGCTCTCCAAACTGACGATTCCCCACATGAAGAAAAGCAAGGATGGAACGGGCGTGATCGGAAACATGGCTTCCATCCATGCCCACATCTGCACCTTGAACAAACCGGTCTACAGCATCACGAAGTTCGGTCTCAGGGCTCTGTCCCAATCCATATCCGCGGAAGGAGCGGGCAAGGTCCGATCTTTTACCATTAGCACGGGATTTGTGAAAACACCGTTGGCCCTGAACCAGATCCCCGCGCAGGCAGAACAGAGAGGCATCTCCCAAGAACAGGTCGCAACCGACGTCATGCTCGGCAAGTCCCGGGTGAAGGAGTCGATGTCTCCCGTGGAGGTGGCCAATCTCTTCATTTTCGGGTTTTGCCGTCACGCGAAGTACCTCGTGGGAGGGGACCTCCTCTTTGACGGGGGAGAGGTACTCACTTACTGAGAGCCCTGTGGCTTTTCTATGAGAATCTGATGAAAACGGGCATGATCAAGATCGAGGATGTTCAGGGCCCCGTGAACCGATTGATGGCCGAGCATGAGAGGGTCGTTGTAAGCCATGACGGCCCCTATGTGATAGGAATGGTGAGGTAGACGAATGGCCGATGCGATGCAAATCACCGTTGGAATTCTTTTTCTGATCCTGGTTTTTATCCTGACACGCTATGGTATTGCGTGGCGAATCAAGAGAGCCGGCAGGCGAATCATTAATGACCTGGAGCGGCTGGGGGCTCAGGGCCCAGGTACTGCTGTGGAGCTTCCTTACATAAAACAGCAGTTCATCAAAATCGGGATGAGGGATTTCAAGCCCACGGCCATGCAATCGCTGGTCGAGGCCGGCATTGTGGGCACAACCGGTACGGGCAAGTATTACTTGAAGATGAAACCATTGGATCTTTGAAACAGAGCCGTCGCCCTTGGGCCGGCTCGGAGAGTCTAGAAAGGAGGTGAGACCGGGCATCGAAGCGTGAGCGTATTTCGGCAGAACGTTGCAATCTCTTTACCATCAAGACGGAGGGTCAACAATGAAGAAGATCGGTTTGGTGATACTGGTTATGGTGGTTGCACTGGCGTTTACGGCAACGGCTTTCGGCCAGGCGAAGCCGGAAGCGAAGAAATCCAAGATCGAGAAGTTCGGTGAAGACAAGAGAGGGATCGCTTGGAAGGACAAAAAGTGGGCAACCTCTGACAAGAAGTTCACGATGCGCATCAGTGACCCCTGGGGCGGCCTGAACTTCGCCGAGATGACGAAGCACTTCTGTGACAGCGTGAGAGCGGCGAGCGGCGGAAGGCTGGACATCAAGTGGTTCCCCACGGGAGCCCTTGTGCCGGCCATGGAAATTTTCGATGCCACCGCCAAAGGGACACTGGATGCTTTTCATTCGTGGCCAGGTTACTGGAAGGGAAGAGATGAAGCCTTTGTGGCTTTTGCTTCTGTGCCGTTCGGACTGGACGCGGAAGGGTACAACATCTGGTACTACGAGCGGGGCGGCAAAGAGATGTTCGACGAACTCTACGGCCGCTTCGGCCTGGTTCCCTTTTTCTGCGCCAATGTGGGCCAGGAACTGGGGCTTCACTCCAACAAGAGAGCCACCAAGATGGAGGACTTCAAGGGCATGAGGATCAGGACCCCGGGCTGGTACATGGACATCCTCACCATCCTGGGCGCTTCCGTCACCCCTATTCCCGGTCCTGAAATCTACACAGCTTTGGAAAGAGGCGTGATCGATGCGGTTGAGTTCAGCACCCCTGCAGCGAACATTCCATCGGGCTTCCATGAAATAACGAAGTATGTGCTCGAGCCTGGCGTGCATCAGCCTTCCTGCCAGTTCGATGTGGTGTTCAACAAGAAAAGGTGGGATGAGCTTCCCGATGACCTGAAGGCTATCGTGGAAATCTGCGCCAAAGAGACCCAGCTCTGGGCCTGGGCCTGGCAAGAGAACCTGAACATCGATGCCCTCAAGATCATGGCCAAGACCACGGAATTTGTGAGGTTGGACGATGCGACCATCGTGGAATTCGCAAAGACGACTTTCAAGTACCTTGACGATGTTTCGGCAAAGCACCCCTTCACAAAGAAGGTTCTGGATTCCCAGGAGGAATTCAAGAGAGAGTACGCCAAGTGGCGTGAGTTGAGGGGCGGAGTTGCACCCTGGCCCAGGGAAATGGTGCTCAAAGGGAAACTGTATCAATAAGGAGTTCTTCCAAATCTTTGTATCCACTCACCCTATCCCCCTCTCCCCTAGGGGACAGGGGATGGGGTGGGTGCGGATATGAGTGAAGGAAAGGAACCTGGAGATGAAAAAGTTTGTCCGTTTTGTGGATGCAATGAATAACGGGATTGCCAAGTGGGCCTGTCTTATCATCCTCCCCATGGTCGGGGTGACCTTTTACGAGGTCATTATGAGGAGGGTCCTGAACATGCCCACCATGTGGGGATTTGAAATGACCGTCTATCTCTATGGGGCCCACTTCATGCTGGGGATGGCAGCCACCTATCTCTACGACCGCCACGTGAGGATCGACGTCATCGTGCTCACGTTGCCCAAGAAGGTCCAGTTGGTCTTGCGGCTCATCACGTTCTGGCTGATCTTTGTACCCTTTGTCGGTGCCTTTACCTATGCGGCTACGATTTATGCAGCCCATTCCTGGTCTGTTTGGGAGCACAGCTGGAGCGCCTGGAAACCACCGCTTTATCCTTACAAAACCATCATGCCTGTAGGCATGATCCTGCTCTTGTTGCAGGGAATTGCCAACTTCTTCCGTGAATATTACGAGTTGAAGGGAGAAAAGATATGAACCCCGAAACGCTTGCCCTGGTAATGTTTGGCACCTTGTTTATCACTCTGTTTTTAGGGCATCCGCTGGCCTTCTCCCTTGGTATTCTGGCACTTGTCTTCGGCATCATCGGCTGGGGAGGGTCGGTAGATGTGGTCATGGGGCTTCTGGCAAACCGCGCCTACGGGGTTATGGACGAGTATGTGCTGGTGGCCGTGCCCCTTTTCATCTTCATGGCCCAGGTCCTGGATTCTTCGGGGATTGCAGAGAGGCTGTTTGACAGCATGCACATCCTCATGGGGCCTGTCCGTGGCGGCCTGGCGATTGCGGTGATTCTTGCGTGCACGGTGTTCGCAGCGACGGCAGGAGTTGTCGGCGCAACAGAGGTTTCCGTGGGGCTTCTGGCAATCCCTGCCCTCATGAGCAAAAAGTATAACATCCCCATGATTGCAGGCTCTATCTGCGCGGGCGGGACCCTCGGTATTCTGATCCCTCCGAGCATCATGCTCGTCGTCTATGGAAGCCTTGCAGCTGTTTCCGTGGGCCATCTTTACGCCGCTGCCTTTGGTCCCGGTTTTCTCCTCTCCGGGCTTTATATTTTGTACATCGTGGTCGTTTGCTTGATCAAGCCTGACTACGGCCCAGCCCTTCCCAAGGAAGAGAGAATCTACAGCATAGGTTACAAGGCGAAGATCTTCGTCGTGTCCCTTGTGCCGGCCATTGTGCTGGTCATCATCGTGCTGGGAAGCATTATTTTCGGCGTAGCAACACCCACGGAAGCGGCAGGAATGGGATGCGTGGGGGCAATTCTGCTGGCTCTTCTGTACCAGAAGCTGACCTGGAAGGCGATCTACAACGCTTCGTGGTCTACCTTCCTGACAACGTCCATGATTATGACGCTTTTCCTGGGCGGGAACGCCTTTCAGGCGATCTTTATGGGTCTGGGAGGGGGAGAGGTGGTCACAAAGCTTCTGCTCGGATTTGACATCGGTCCTTACGGTGTTCTGTTCATCATGATGGGAATCGTATTCTTTCTGGGCTGCTTCCTCGACTGGCTGGGCATTCTGCTCATCATCATCCCGATTTTCGTACCCACGGCCATGGAACTGGGATTCAATCAGATCTGGTTCGCGACGCTGATTTGCGTGAACCTGCAGATGGCTTTCCTGACCCCGCCTTTCGGGTATTCCCTGTTCTATCTGAGGGGGATTGCGCCGCCGGAGATGACGATCATCCACATCTACAAAGGTGTCGTTCCGTTTATCATCTTGCAATGGACAGCGCTGATTCTCTGCATCATCTTCCCGAAGATTATCCTGTGGCTTCCCCAGGCGACCTTCGGAGCGTCAGCGATCAAGTAGAGGCTTTATGAACTTAAAAGCGAGTTTGTCTCAAAGGGGGTGAGTGAGGGTTTAGGAGCGCGAAGAAGGAAGTGAAGGAACTTAAACATCCTTTCGAGAAAGGAAGGGAGGTGGATCATCGTGCGACACCGCCTGAGGTATCAAAGGCTGGGGCGGAGGAGTAGTATCCTCCTCGTTTCACTAATCCTTTTCCTTATCAGCACGACCAATTTGAGAGGTGAGGAGGCTTACAACCTCGGGGTTGCCCTGGGGCTCACAGGGACGGGGGCAACCTATTCGAAAGACGCGGTGGATGGGATTAAGCTGGCTGTCGATGAGATCAATGCGAAAGGCGGCCTCATGGGGAAACATCCCATCAAGCTCTTCGTGGCAGACACACAGACCAATCCGGGAGTTGCGTTTGTAGAAACGAAGAAACTCATTGAGCAAAGCAAGGTGAAGGCCGTCATCGGGACCTACTCGAGTGCGACCGCACTGGCCATCAAGCCACTTTGTCGGGACAAGGAAATCCTGCACATTGCCACGATCAGCAACTCCGAGGATATTACCAAGCTGGACTTCAGCCCCTACACCTACTCGGTGGTGCCTAACACCTACATGCAGGCAAAGGCTGTGGCCCTGGGCGTGGCAAAGGTAGCAAAAGAAAAAAGCTGGGCCACCTATTGCACCATTGCCTCCGATTACACGTGGGGCCGGTCCACCCAAGAGCTCACGGTGCAGTTTCTCAGGGAGTTGGTACCCAACTTCAAGCTGGCCCGTGCGTTCTGGCCGCCCCTGGGCGAGAAAAACTTCGTGGGATACATTGCATCCGTGTACGCTCACAAGCCGGATTGCCTGATTGGCTCCATCGCGGGGGACGACAATGCGGAATTCATGAAGCAGGCAAGGATGCAGGATGATCTTTTTAGGAAAATCCCTTATCCCGGATCCCTGATCAGCACTATCGAACTCATGAATCAGGCCAAAACCATTGAGCGGGGCATGATCGGACTCACAAGAGGTCCGTTCTTTGCGCACATGGACGTGCCCATGATGGCGAATTTCGTGAGGAGTTTCAGAGAAAAATACAACCGCTATCCGAGCGACTGGGCCATCCTGTCGTACGATGGGGTCCAAGTGCTCAGACAGGGGATTGAGAAGGCAGGCAGCACAGAGGACAGCGGCAGGGCTGCATTGAAAGGCATGAAAGTTCAGACCACCCGGGGCGAGCTCTTCTTCCGCGAGGTCGACAACCAGCTGAGCTGCTCCTCGTACATGGGTGTGGTGACGGACGATCCGAAGTATCCATTTCCGACCTACGGTGATCTCATGGAGTTCAAGGGGCCTGAAACCTGGCGGCCTGAGCAGGAAATCCTCGCTGCCAGGGGCAAGCAATAGAACATGGGGAGATGAAAAATGAAGCGATTGCCTCTAAAGAAGGTAGCTGTTGTGGGAACGGGAATTCTGGGCGCCCAGATAGCCATGGTCGCCGCACACGCGGGATACAAGGTCAAGGTCTTCGATCCCAGGGAAGGAGCCTTTCAACAGACCTATGAAAAAATCCGCTCCGACCTGAAGGCGAAGAAAGTGAAACCCATCATTCCTTGGTCTGAATGGGCGGCGTGTGCCCAGGCGATAAAACAGGTGACCGATCTGGGTGAAGCGGTGAATGATGCGGATCTTGTCATCGAATCCGTCCCGGAGAACCGCGAACTGAAGACAGCGGTGTTCAAAGAAATGGGCGAGAAAGCTGCACCCGGAGCCATTCTCGCCACCAACAGTTCCTCCATGCCGGTTTCACGGTTCGAGGAAGCGAGCGGGAGACCCGAACGGTGCTTGAACATCCACTTCTACTTTCCTCTTCAGGGCATCAATATGGTGGATCTCATGGGAGGAACACGAACGCTTCCAAAGGTCCTCAAGAAAGGCGCGGACTGGATTCGATCCATCGGGTTCATCCCGCTCACCGTGAACAAGGAACTTCTGGGCTTTTGTTTCAATCGCGTGTGGAGAGCGATCAAGCGTGAAGTGCTCTACATGTGGGGAAACGGATTTGTGGATTTTCAGGACGTGGAGCGAGCCTGGATGGTTTTCACGGGCATGAAGGAGGGCCCTTTCGCGCTCATGGACAAAGTGGGTCTGGACGTGATCTGGGATATCGAGATGGTCTATCACAACGACTCCAAGGATCCTAAAGATCATCCGCCTCAGGCTTTGAGGGACAAGATCGAGCGAGGAGAACTGGGGGTCAAGAGCGGGAAGGGCTTTTACACCTATCCGAACCCTGCTTTCTTGGAACCAGATTTCTTGAAACCTTCCAAGTAGTCATTATATAAGGGAAGCCGGACAAAAGAGCGCGTGCTCACCGTGCTTCCCTTTTTTCGTCATGGCCGCGTTTCTCCGGTTCAAGGGCTAAGTTTTTCAAACGGGTGAGTCATTTCGAAGGAACGGAGTGACTGAGAAATCCTTCATGCCTTGAGGAAGATTTCTCCCTGCGGTCGAAATGACGGAACAGGAACCATAGGGTGGAGGGGGACGGGAAATTCCTTGAAAAGATTGTGGAGATGATGGCTCTGGAAACAAACGTGACAACCCGGACAAAGAGATGGTTCCTTGCCGTCATGGTTTTTGTTTCGCTTCTGTGTTGGTTCTCCGTCCCTGCCCATGCCTCCTGGTGGATCAATCCCAAGAAGTTCCATGCTTCCGTTCATGGACAGACCCCCTGCCAGAATTGCCATGAGGACATTGGGAAACAGGGGCTTCATCCCAATCCGGAAGAAATAGCGAAAGGAGCCCAGGATCGTTTTCAACCGGACCACTGCCTGGTCTGTCATGAAGAGGTCATGAGCGATCTGGAGAAAGGAAAACACGGGTCCCAGAAAGTCCAGGATCTCGAAAAACATAAAGCATGTCTTGGCTGCCATGACCCTCATGAGCAGGCTCCGATCAAGGAAAAGGTGAAGTTCGACCCCGGCAAGCCGCGACATGAACAGTGCGGCGCCTGCCATGAGGAAAAGAAAGAGCTTCCTCCTTTCTCAGCGGAGGATGAGGCGTGCATGGCCTGTCACAGATTGATCATGCCTGAAGAGAGCGATGCGGTTGAAAAGATCAAAACGACCTGCTTCCACTGCCATGCCCAGCTCGGGAAGCCCACGCAGACCCTGACCGGCAAAAAGATCTCTCTGGTCAACCCCGCGGAGTACGGGAAGACCCCTCACGCGAAGGTCGCCTGCGTGATCTGTCATCCGCGGGCAACGGAGGCTGGTCACGGCGAGAACATTCACGGCGACTGCCGCCAGTGCCATCTCCCTTACCATGACGAAAAGGTTGCTCATGATCTGCATGGGCTGGTGGCCTGCGGGAGCTGTCATCTCCAGGGAACCCAACCGAAAAGAGATCCCAGGTCAAAGCATGTAGTGTGGACGCGAACTTTCAAGCCCGGCGAAACCTCGAGGGTGCACGGCATGGTCGTCAGGAACGATGAGGCCTCCTGTCGTCATTGCCACAGTTCGGACAATCAGGTGGGAGCGGCCTCCATGGTCCTGCCGGCCAAGAGCGTCATCTGTATGCCCTGCCACGCGGGAACCTTCTCCGTCGGCGACACCACGACGATCCTCACTCTGATCGCTTTCGCAGCTGGGTTGGTGATGGTTTTTTCTTATGTGCTGACCGGAGCATCGCCCAATTTCTTCGATTTGGTGGGCGGCGCCGCAGGGGCGCTCTTCTCAAAGCAGGTCGGTCCGATTCTCAAAACCCTGGTACTCGACGTCCTGCTCCAAAGGAGGCTGTACCGGCAATCGCCGAAGAGGTGGTTGATTCACGGACTCATCTTTTATGCCTTTGCTTTCCGGTTCGTATGGGGAATTGTCGGGCTCATAGGATCGTTGTGGACTCCTGAACAGGCCTGGGTCTGGCCCATGCTGGACAAGAATAGCCCGCTCACAGCCTTTCTGTTTGATCTCACCGGGGTCATGATTATTTTAGGAGTGCTGTTTGCGTATTTGCGAGGCAGAAAACAGCGATCCGATCAAGTCCCTGATCTTCCTCGCCAGGACGTTCTGGCCCTTGGTCTCATAGCGGCAATTTTGGTGGTGGGCTTTATCATGGAAGGTATGCGGATTGCCATGACGGGGTTCCCGGAAGGTTCGGGTTATGCCTTCCTGGGATATGCGATCAGTCGGCTATTATTAGACGCGACTTCCCTTGTCAACGTGTATGGCTATATTTGGTACCTTCACGCCATATTAACAGGTGCTTTCATTGCCTATTTGCCTTTCAGCAAGTTGCTGCACATCATTATCAGTCCCTTTGTGCTGATGGGCAATGCAGTGAGTAAGGAGAAGGCACATAGGGACAAAGGCACATAGGCACAAAGGAAGAAAGGGACAAAGATGCAAAGGCACAAAGGGACAAAGGGTATAATGTTTTTTCTGCTTTGTGCCTCTGTCCCTCTGTCCCTTTGTCCCTGTGCATCTCCGTTTGGAGTGAATTATGGATGAACGAGTTAAGCAAGAGTTAATCAAAATCGTTGGCGAAGATAACTACACCGAACGGCTGATCGACATGGTCTCCTACTCCTACGATGCGTCGGAGCATTCTCACCGGCCGTCTTGCGGGGTCTGGCCCGGGAGCGCAGAACAGGTGTCGGAGATCCTGAAGCTGGCCAATCGGGAACATATTCCGGTCATCCCCCGGGGAGCAGGGACAGGTCTTTCAGGAATGTCTGTTCCTTCCAAGGGTGGAATCGTTCTCGATCTCAATCGGATGAACAAAATTCTCAACATCAGCATTGAGGATCGTCTCGCAGTGGTTCAGCCTGGTGTCGTTTACGCGGCCCTGGAAAGCGCGCTGGCGCCAAACGGTTTCTTCTTTCCCCCCGATCCTGCGAGCGGGAAGGTCTCCACTTTGGGGGGGAATGTGGCCACAAATGCAGGCGGCGTCAAAGGAGCGAAATACGGCACAACCCGCGACTACGTGTTGGGCTTGCAAGTCGTTCTACCGGACGGCCGCATCATGCGAACAGGCTCCAAGGCGATCAAGAGCGTTTCCGGGTACGACCTGACGAGGCTCTTTGTGGGGTCCGAAGGGACCCTGGGCGTGGTGACGGAGATCATCCTGAAGATCAATCCGAAACCAAGGGCGACCAGCACAGCCCTTGCGACCTTTGACAATCTGGAGGATGCGGGGCATGCGGTGACCGAGATCATGCACAGTGGGATCCTGCCGAGCGTTCTGGAGATCCTGGGCCGGGAGACGATTGTGGCGATTAACCAGAATACGGATCTGAATCTCCCGGAAGTGGACGCCATGCTTCTGGTTGAAACGGATGGGTACACGTCCGGAGAAACGGAATACCAGATGAAGAAAATCCTGGATATCTTCAGGAAGAACCATGCGCAAGAGGTCAAGGAGGCGAAATCAGAGGCTGAAGTGACCGAACTGTGGAAGGCGAGAAAATCAGCTTACGCCGTGCTCGCAAGGATCAAAACGCATTTTGTTCTTGAAGACGTGACCGTTCCCATCGGCAAAGTGGCGAAAATGCTGAGGGGGGTGAATGAAATCGCCAAAAAATACAACCTCCAGATTGCCACCTTCGGTCATGCCGGGGACGGGAATCTCCATCCCCAGATCCTCTATGACGGTTATGACCCTGATCAGGTGAAGCGGATGGAGGCTGCAAGCGGGGAACTCTTCAAGCTGGCCATCAGCCTGGAAGGAACACTCACGGGAGAACACGGCATCGGTCTGTCCAAGGCGCGTTATATGACGCTGGAGCACGATCCGGCGGCCATGGAGATGATGCGGTCCCTGAAAAAGATGTTTGATCCGAATAATATTCTCAACCCGGGCAAGATGGCGTTGGATGAAGAAGTGCCTAAAGTGTCTAAAGTGAGCTAAAGTGCCTAAAGTTGGAAGAACAAAGAAGACAGCAGACAGTAGACAGAATACAGGAAGGAAAAACTCCTGACAACGGACTACTGAGAACAGGCCACATGCAACCTGCGACTTGCTACGTGCGACATGCAACAGGCCACCTGCAACGGGCTTCATGCTGTCTGAACAATAACTTGAGGTAACACCTATGGAATCCAAATACGATTTTGCAAAAAAATACCGGGAACAGGTTCTTCAGTGTTCACGCTGCGGGTTCTGTCAGGCGGTTTGCCCTGTGTATGGGGCCACCCTGAGACCTTCCTTCAACGCCAGGGGCAAGATGCTCATTCTAAAGGAAGTGATGGATGGCAAGATCCCCCTCAATGACGAACTGATTGATACCCTTTTCCAGTGCACCACCTGTGCGAGCTGTCACAAGAACTGCCCCTCTGGAGTTGACGTACCCGAGATCATCAAACAGGTGAGAAAGGACATGGTCCACATCGGGTCCTGCCACCCCGCATTCAAAGGCATGAACGAGGTGCTCGAGAGGAATACGAACATCTACGCTGAAGATGAAGTGCCTGATTTCGGCAGGGAGAAGAACAAGAAAGCCGAATATGTCTTTTTCATCGGGTGCGTCGGAGCCTATCGTGAAGATGAATCGACAGAGGCTACTCTGGACCTCCTGGATCGAATCGGCGTGAACTACACTCTCATCGATGAGGTTTGCTGCAGCGGAGTTCTCGAAGATGTGGGATACCAGCTCAACGAGCGCCTGGCAAAAAAGAACATCGAGCTGATCCTTGCGACGGGCGCGAAGACCGTGGTGACCGGTTGCCCCTATTGCTCCCGAACGTTCAATAAGAAACCCCAGTACCAGGAACTCAAGGACAAGGGAGTCAAAGTCATCCACGTGTCCCAGCTTTTGAAAGACTTTGATCTGGGGGTGAAGACTGACAAGAAGGTGACCTATCATGATCCCTGCGATCTCGGCAGGCACTGCGACATCTACGACGAGCCCCGGGAGACGATCCGGAAGATCGCTCCGGGCTTTGTGGAACTGCCGCACAACCGGGTGGATGCGCTCTGCTGCGGCGCAGGCGGAGGCGTTCGAGGAGCGTTTCCGAAGAACTCTCTTGCCATGGCACGGCGGAGGCTTCAGGAAGCGGAGGATATGGGAGCCGAGGTGGTGCTCACGGAATGCAACTCGTGCGTTCACAACCTGACCAACGCGAAATTGAGAAAACAGAAGTTCAGAGTCTGCAGCACCACCCAGTTCATCAACGAACTGATGGAGGCAAAGGGAGGATAGAAAAGATCATCGCAATCGTTTGGGTGTCTCCGCTCTGTCATTTCGAGCAGAGTCAAAGATCGCTTAAGAATGCCGAACAGCAAGATTTCTCACTTCGTTCGAAATGACATTCTAATCATCGCATTGCGGGAGAGGACAGTAAGTTGCGAAGGCGTGAGTTCTGTCATTTCGACCGCAGGGAGAAATCTTGAGTGCCCGACGTGGCAAATATTGTGTCTATCTGCTCACGAATTGGAGCAACCATGTTCTTTATGTGGGGATGACGAACAATTTGGAACGGCGTGTTTATGAACACAAGAATAAACTGATCAAAGGATTTAGCAAGAAGTACAATCTAAATAAGCTGGTCTATTTTGAAGAGACGGAAGATGTTGTGGCTGCAATTACCAGGGAAAAAGAAATAAAGAAGTGGAGAAGAGAAAAGAAAAACCAGTTGGTGGACAAGAAGAACGCTGGATGGGAGGATTTAAGCCTCAAGTGGTAAAGATTTCTCCCTTCGGTCGAAATGACATGTATTCCGCCTATTGTCGTGTGTCGTACACAAGTTGTCATCTCGACCAGAGGGGGAGATCTTTCGGGGTGTGGTGAGAGTAAACATTTCTCCCTTCGGTCCAAATGACATGTATTCAAAACAGTTCGGAGACACGATACGCGGGTGTCATTTCGAGCGTAGCGAGAAATCCTGCTGTTTATAGATATTGCTGTAGGATCAGAATGGACAAATACTGAAGGAGGGAGCCCCATGGACATTCAAGGGTACAACATGCCGGAGGAGCTTTACTACGAGGAGAATCATTTCTGGATCAAGGAGGAGGGGGACTTCCTCGTGATGGGCATGGACGATTTTGCCCAGAAGTTGGCAGGAGAGGTTGTCTACGTGCAGTTGCCCGAGGAAGGCAAAGAGCTCTCCGTTGGCAAGAAGTTCGCCAAGATCGAATCAGGCAAATGGCTGGGCAAAGCCTTTGCGCCGGTGAACGGGGAATTGGCCGCGGTCAACGAGGAGCTGGAAACCAATCCCGGGTTGATCAATCAGGACTGCTATGGCAAGGGATGGATGTACAAGATCAAGCCGCAGGACAAGGCGGAGATGGGCAAACTGATCCATGGCGCTGATGCGTTGACAAAATGGGTCCTGGCGGACATTGAGAAGTACAAAAAATAGTAGGCAGTAAGCAGTAAGCAGCAAGCAGCAAAAGAGACGGAAGAAACAGGGAGCAGGGGAAAAGCTTGAAAGCGAAACGAGTGGCCGAATTCCTGCTCTTGGGGTTGGCTGCCTACTCCTTACTGCCTACTGCTTACTTGTTCAGCAAATCCTCTGGGGCAAGCAAGATCGATGGCTAACAAGGATTACAGCGTCAGACAACTCTTGGAACTGGAGGCTTGCACCAATTGCCGGTACTGTGCGGATGTGTGCCCGGCGGTCAATGCCTCCCAGGAAGGCAAACTCTCCGCCCTTTCCCGCATGAAGGGGTTGAAACAGATCCTGAAGGGGCGGACCTCCCTCCTCCACAAACTTCTGGGCAAAAAGGAACTCACAGCAGAAGAGTGGAAAGCTTACAGCGAGACCGTGTACCGCTGCACGCTCTGCGGCAACTGCCAGGAAGTGTGCCCGGTCGGCATTCACCTCAAGGACCTCTGGCTTTCCCTGCGGCAGGACCTCTTCCATTCCAAATACCACGCCGAAAAGGTGGAGAAAATCCGGGACAACCTCGAAGAAAGCCACAATGTCTTTGCAGAGGACAACGAGGAGCGGGCCGATTGGGTCGAAGATGTGAGCGATGCGCCGGAACACGGGTTTCTCAAGGAAAAGGCAGAAGTGATTTACTTCACGGGTTGCGTTGCCGCCTATTTCCCCTTGGCACAGAAGATCCCTGTGGCCCTGGCCGAGATTCTTGAAGCGAGCGGGGTGGACTTCACTCTTCTGGGGGAGGAGGAATGGTGCTGCGGGTTCCCTCTTTTGGGCGCCGGCTTGAAGGATATGCTGGAGCCCCTTGTAAAGCACAATCTTGAAGCGGTTCGAAAGAAAGGGGCAAGAAAAGCCGTTTTTGCCTGCCCTTCCTGCTACCAGATGTGGCGGGAGCATTATCCCCGCGAGGTGGAAATCGCCCACGCCTCCGAGTTCCTCATGGAGTTGGTGAAAAAGGGGCAGGTGCCTCTCAAAACCCTGGATCTGACGGTCACCTACCATGATCCTTGCGATCTGGGGAGGGGGGCGAGAGTGTTTGACCCACCGAGAGAGGTGATCCGTTCCATTCCCGGCGTTCGCCTGGTGGAGCTTCCCCGCAACCGCGAGAACTGCCAGTGTTGCGGCGGAGGCGGAAACCTCGAAATGATGGATCCCAAGCTTTCCTCGGAGATTGCGAAAAGGAAAATCGAGGAAGCCCTCGGAACCGGCGCCAAGGCGATTGTCACGTCGTGCCAGCAGTGTGTCAGGACCATGACGACCTACGCGAAAAGAAACAAGGTGCCGATCGACGTGATGGACATTACCCAGCTCGTGCGGAAAGCGCTGAAGAAGTAACGGTACACGGCTCACGGGTCACGGCACACGGCAAGTCTGAGGTTTGGATAAGGCCTTCCCGTGCACCGTGTCCCGTGAGCCGTGTACCTGCGTGAATCTAAGGCCTTGGCATTACAAACAGAGAAAGGGGTGAATCACAGGATAATGAGATTGTACAACCTCGGCAAAGTGCCCTGGCAGGAGTCACAACTGATCTATCACGCTCTGGCGGAGATGGGCTGGGAGGCCCTTTCCCTGGTTTCTCCGGCAACCCCCTACGTATGCATCGGTTTCCATCAGGATGTAGAACAGGAAGTGGACCTCGCTTACTGCCGCGCCAAGAAAATCCCTGTGTTCCGGCGTGACGTGGGAGGAGGAGCCGTATACCTGGATGGAGATCAGCTTTTTTTCCACCTCATCCTCCACAAAGACCATCCCGAGGTGCCGAAGAACAAAGAAGCCTTTTATCGTAAGTTTCTCCAGCCCGTCATCAACGTGTACCGCCGCATCGGCATTCCTGCCGTGTACAAGCCCGTCAATGACGTGCTCGCAGGGACCAGGAAGATTTCAGGGACCGGGGTGGGAGAAATCGGGGACTGCATTGTCTTTGTGGGCAACCTGATCGTGGATTTCAACTATGGGGAGATGTCGAAGGTTCTGAAAGTCCCGGACGAGAAATTTAGGGACAAAGTCCACAAGACGCTTCAGGAGAATCTGACGACCATTCGCAGGGAGCTCGGGGAGAAGGAAGCGGGCCGCTGGGAGGAGAAAACGCTGAACGGTTTCATGGCCGAGGAGTTTCAGAAAATCCTCGGGCCCATGAGCCTTTGTGAAAAAGATCCGGTGCTTCAATCAAAAATGGATGAACTCGGCGCGCACCTCATGTCCGAGGAATGGCTCTTCCAGAGGGGGAAACCCGTTCCGGGGAGAGAGGTCAAGATTCGGGCGGGCCTGAACGTGATTCGGAAAGCTTATAAGGCGCTGGGGGGATTGATTCGCGCGGACTATGAAGTGAGGGAAGGCAGGATCAAAGGGGTGTCTGTGAGCGGGGACTTCTTCTGTTTTCCGAGGACCGGAATCAGGAAGCTGGAAAAAAGACTCGAGGACCAACCGGTCGAACACCTCGGGGTTCTTCTCGATGCGTTCTACTCGGAAGACCAGGTAGAAACCCCGGGTATCACGGCCCAGGATTGGCTGCAGGTCTTCAAACCGTGACCGTGGGTCTGAACCTTCCACACTCCCTTTCCTTGACAGTCAAAGAGTGCTCTTCTATACTCGCCCGTGTTCTATTGATCGCATCGAAATAATAATGACGATGGATTCCCCCTCACCCCGCCCTCTCCCCCAGCCTGGGGGAGAGGGGAAGGGTGAGGCGGCCCTTAATAAAACGAAGAAAGTGCTCCACACCATACGCGACAAGGAGGAATTCGGAATGAATGTGAATGTGAAGGAGATTAGAGACCTTGATCCCGGTGAAAGGATTCTCATGGGACCGGGGCCAAGCGGTGTTCCCCCCAGGGTTCTTCAGGCTATGTCCGCACCTTGTATCGGTTACCTTGACCCTTACTTCTTCACGGTGATGGACGAAACGCAAGCCCTCCTCAGAGCGGTGTTTCAGACTGAAAATGCGCTCACCCTTCCTGTTTCGGCAACCGGCACAGCGGGCATGGAGGCGTCCTTTGTGAACGTGGTGGAACCCGGAGATGAGGTGGTGGTCTGCGTGAACGGGTTCTTCGGAGCGCGAATGTGCGAGATGGTGGAACGCATGGGAGGAAAACTCATTCGTGTGGACGGCGAATGGGGAAGGACGATCGATCCGGACCTGGCCAGGAAGGCCGTCCAGGGACGAAGCCCGAAAGTGCTTGCCGTGGTCCATGCTGAAACCTCCACAGGCGTGCGCCAGCCGCTGCAAGATCTTGCCGGGATCGCTCACCAGGCCGGCGCTCTTTTTCTCGTGGACATGGTGACCTCTCTGGGTGGCGTGGACGTGGGGCTCGACAAAATAGGCATCGACATCGCTTACAGCGGAAGCCAGAAGTGTCTTTCCTGCCCGCCGGGCTTGTCTCCGATCTCCTTTAACGGGAAGGCGATGAAGGCCATCGAAACCAGGAAAAAGCCCGTGCCCAACTGGTACCTGGACATGAGTCTGCTCAAGAATTATTGGGGAACAGATAGAAAGTACCATCACACGGTTCCGATCAACATGATTTACGCCTTCCGGGAAGCGCTTCGAATCGTGATGGAGGAAGGGCTGGAAGCCCGATTTGCCAGGCACCTCCTCAACCACCGAGCCCTGGTCGCGGGGATTGAAGCCATGGGACTTTCCATGATTGTGCCTGAGCCGGAACGGCTGCCCTCTTTGAACACCATCCGGATTCCTGAAGGAGTCGATGATCTTCGTGTCCGAAAGACTCTCTTGAACGATTTTCGTCTGGAGATCGGAGGAGGTCTTGGGAAGTTTGCGGGAAAGGCATGGCGGGTCGGTCTCATGGGCCATTCTTCCTCAAGGAAAAACGTGATCCTTTTCCTTTCCGCGTTGTTCTCGATTCTTCATGCCCAAGGGGTGAAAGTGAAGCCGGGCGCGTTGGAAGCGGCATCGGCCGTCTACGCTAAAGGGTAAGGACTGAGAAAATGAGAATTGGATGGATCGGGACAGGTGTGATGGGCAGGTCCATGGCAGGACATGTTCAAGCCGCAGGGCACGAGCTCTACGTGCACAACAGGACTAAGGCCAAGGCGGAGGATCTTCTCAGAAAAGGCGCGACGTGGTGCGATTCCCCTGCGGAGGCGGCGGCCAAATCCGAAATGCTTTTCTCCATCGTGGGGCTTCCGAGCGATGTGGAGGAAACCTACCTGGGAAAGAACGGGGTGCTGTCCGGGAAAGGATCCTGTCGAATCCTTGTGGACATGACCACAAGCCGTCCGAGCCTGGCTCAAATCATAGAGCAGGAGGCGGCCAAGAGGGGTGTGGAAAGCCTCGATGCCCCTGTCTCAGGCGGCGACATCGGAGCACGAGATGCGACCTTGGCGATTATGGTGGGAGGCAAGAAAGAGATTTTTGACAAAGTCCTCCCTGTTTTCCAGTTGATGGGGAAGAACATCGCCTACATGGGGGGGGCGGGAGCAGGACAGCACACCAAAATGAGCAACCAGATCCTGGTGGCAGGAACGATGATCGGGGTGTGTGAGTCTCTCCTCTATGCAGTCAAACTGGGACTGGACCAGCAGGCCGTGATCGACATCATCAGCAAGGGGGCGGCAGGATCCTGGTCGATCAGTAACTTGGGTCCGAGGCTGGTTCGAGGGGACTTCAAAACAGGATTCCTGGTGAATCATTTCATCAAAGACATGGGCATTGCGCTCCAAGAGGCCGCCGCAGCCGGGCTTTCCCTGCCGGGGCTTGCCCTGGTTCACCAGCTCTATGTGGCGGTCATGGCCCAAGGGCGCCGCGATTGCACGACCCAGGCACTCTACCTGGCTCTGAAATCCTTGAACGGGATGAAGTGAGCCAACGAACCTTAGAGCCTTAGAGTGAGACTTCTCTGCAATTTGCGGAGAAGTTGGAGGTTGGAGGTTAGAGGTTGGAGGCAGAAACGGTTTTGCCTCAAACCTCAAGCGAAGCGCTCCTCCAGCCTCAATCAGCTGGCCAGATTTTGGTTGCGGCCAAATGCCTGCATTAGGCGATTCTCAGAACTCCTGCCCCGTGTATCCTGCCTTGCTTGAGCAGCAGCAAAGCATCATTCGCCCGCTCCAGAGGGAACTCCTGCACTTCGGGCTGGATTCCGATCTGAGCCGCCAGGGGGAGAAACTCCAGGGCGTCCTGCCGGGTCACGTTCGCCACGCTCTTGATTTCTCTTTCATGCCAGAGCAATTGAGCATAATCAAGCTCCGGGATGGGGTTGACCTTGCGGATGGCATTGATCACCACGCGGCCTCCTTTTTCCAGCGCCCGCAGCGCTTCTCTGACCGGTTCTCCAACCGGGGTGAAATCAATGGCGCAGCGCAGTTTCTGGGGCGGCCTCTCCCCGGTCACTCCCACCCAGTCCGCCCCCAGTTTCAAAGCAAGATTCTGATGGTCCTTCTGGCCCTCTCGGGTGAACACGAAGACCTTGCAGCCCCGATGCTTTGCCACCTGAATGGCAATGTGCGCCGAGGCGCCGAAACCGTAAAGCCCAAGCACCTCCCCGCTCTTTATGCCGGAGAGTCTGAGCGCTCTATACCCGATCACCCCTGCGCACAAAAGAGGAGCGGCTTGGGAGTCCGTGAACCTCTGCGGAATGGGATAAGCGAAATCCTGGGGCACAACCGTGTACTCTGCATAGCCGCCGTGGGCGTGAAGTCCGGTGGCACGGAAGTCATCGCAAAGGTTTTCATCTCCCCGGGCGCAGAAGGAGCATCGCCCGCAACTGGAATGGATCCAGGCAACGCCCACACGGTCGCCGGGTTTGTACTTCCGGACTTGGGACCCGACCGCATGAACTCTACCCACAATTTCGTGGCCCGGCACAATGGGGTACTTGGGGGGCACAAGCCGGCCCTCGATTTCATCGATTTCCGTGTGGCAAATGCCGCAAACAGAGACCTTGATCAGAAGGTGATCAGGGGCCGGGGCGGGAATGGGCATAAGGGCAGACTCAAGAGGTTTTTTCCCTCCCGCTTCAATCGGAGAGGGTTCTTTGATCACCATCGTCCTCACTGCGGGACCTCTTTCTCCGGGTGACGCATGAGGGCAAGAAGCATCTTTCCGGTCTTCGAACTTATGGGAAAGAACCGGACTTGGAGTTGGCCGCTCGAGGATCGGTCTTTCTTGAAATGGACAAAGGTTTGCTCGAACACGCCCAAACGGGTGTTTTGAATGTCCTGCACGATGGAGGCTTTGGCTTCGTCGCTGAAAAGCTCGGCAATGTTCTTTCCAAAGAGGTCGAATCGATTTCGCCCAAAGGTTTCCAAAGCCTTTTCGGTCATCGCCAGGATCAGCCCTTTTTCATCGGTTAAAACCGCGATTTCATCTTCATAGAGCTGAGAACTGAGACGATCTTTTGCTTCCCGCATGTGGGTGTAGGCGAGCTCCAGGTTCTTGTTGGCTACCTTGAGCTGCTCGTGCAGGGTCCTGAGGTTCTCTTCGGCCTGTGCGCGAATGGCGATTTCCTGCTTCAGAAGGGCGTTGGCCTGAGAAAGCTCTTCTGTGCGCTCCCTGACTCCTATCTCCAGTTCATCTCGAACCTTTTGAAGGGCTTGTTCGGCTCTTTTGTGCGTGGCGTAAAGCAACGCATTTTCAATGGCCAGGGCCGCAGGGCTGCTCAGAGCACTCAGCAGCTGAAGGTCGCTTTTGGAAAAACCATGAGGAACACTGGTGGAATGGACGTAGATGACCCCGTGGACGTCCGTCTTGCTGATCAGGGGGACGCACATCACCGACTTGATCCTCATCAAGATCATACTCTCCGAGAGATCCGTCTCATCGGCAAGGTTGGTGTCGGACATCGTGATGGCTTTGCCTTCCAGAATGACCCGGTTCGAGATGGTCCGGCTGTAAGTCATCTCGAACTCCTTGCCATGTTCCCTCGAACGGGCCGTAACCTGACGGAGTTCGCCTGTGTCCTGATCCACCAGGAGGAGAGCGGCGCTGTCTATGCTCTTGATGCAGGAGAAGACCGAATCGAGAATCTTCTCTCCGATTTCATCAATGTCCAGGGACTGCATGAGCAGGGTCGACACTTCATAAATGGTCTCGAGCTTTTCTCGATCCGTGATGCGCCGATCTTTGTGGAGAAGATGTTTTGCCGGCTCTTCAGGCCTCTCCTTGAGGCTGATGGAATACTGGGTCACCATTCCGTCCTCGGCGTAAGGCTTTCCGAGACTCATCAGGACACCGCCCATAGAGATGAAATCGCCTTCTTTCACTTCAACCTGGTAATCAGAGCTGATCGGATGGCCGTTGAGCAGAGTGCCGTTCTGGCTTCCCAAATCCTCAATAAAGAGACAATCCCCCGAGACGAGGAGTCTGGCGTGTTTTCGAGAAATGGATTGTTCGATGATCTGAAGATCGTTGTCAGGACCTCTCCCGACCAGGGTGGTCCCGTCTTTCACCTCGTAGGTATCACCCGCACTTGGACCGCTGAGCACGTAGAGAAGGGGCATCAGAACCTCCGGCGAGAATCACGATATGCGGAAACAGGATAGAGAAGGACGGCTTGTCTGTCAAGGAAGCGATTCAGAGGGAAGCGATTCAGATGTCCCGACACTAACTTCCAGAGTCAGGACTTTTCGCGAGGGTGATCCCTTGTTCCTTCATTTTCTTAACGTACAGGTCAGGGTTCTTCTTGAACTCCTTGAGGCAGGGGGGGCAGCAGAAATAGACTCGATTCCCCTGATAGTCGGCATAAAGGTTTTTATTGATCAGACCCCCCATCACAGGGCACTTGGTTTGGTCTTTTGCCACGGAAGCGCCGGGAAGGGCAAAAAGGGACAAACAAACAACAAGAACTGAAATCAGAAAGAACTTCTTGAGATGAGCCATGCGATACTTCCTCCTTAAAATGCAGTGTTCGAGGCCGTGAAAGGGTTGCATAGAACCATCGCATCCAGTATGATCAAGCCGACGCGGTGAATTGCGTCCGAATCCTTTCAGTGCAGCGGATAAAGCGCAAAGACGTTATTTTGTACAGGAACAACAGCCGCAACGGAGTCCAACATGACGGAAACAAAACCCATGCCCATCACCGATGACCAGTTCGAGCCGCAGGTCCTGAATCATCAAGGGAATCAGTGTAGTCGATTTCTGGGCCCCCTGGTGTGGTCCCTGCATCCAAATGGCCCCCGCGTTGGAATCCTTTGCAGCCTCAAACGCAGGGAAAGTCACCGTCTATAAACTCGACGTCGATGAGAATCCTAAAACTGCAGAACGGTTTGAAATCCGAAGCGTCCCCACGATCATCTTTTTCAAAGACGGGCGACCTCAACACATCTCCAGGGGGACCATGTCGGCCACCAGTCTGCAGAACAAACTCAACGAACTTCTTTCCTGATGGCTAGCCCGATGACGAGGCCATCACGCTTGAGCCGCCTTGGCGTAAAGAGGGGAAATCTCCCTCAGGGTCTTGACGGCATCCTTCAACGCCTTGAGAAATCGAGTCACGTCCTCCTCCGAGTTGTCCAACCCAAAGGTGATCACCAGCGTTCCCTGTGCGTCGGCAAAGTCGCGGCCGATGGACAGAAGAACATGAGAGGCCTGAAGCGCCCCGGCAGCACAGGCAGACCGCGTGGAAACGGCGATGTTTTCATCGTCGAGCAGAAGCACCAGGCTTTCCCCCTCGATGTACTTAATCAGACGGACACGAGATTCGGAAGGCTGAGCGCAGGGTGGCCGTTCACAATGTATTCGCTTATGGTGCTGGGGAGTTCCCTCAAGAGCCGGTCCTTCAGCTTCTTCATGCCGGCGATTCTGGAAGTCATGTCCCTGTTCGCAAGCTCGGCAGCCACGCCCATGCCGATAATACCGATCAGATTTTCCGTGCCTGCTCTGGGTTGTTCTCCTGCACTCCGCCGTCAAGAAGCGGCCAGAGATGAGTCCCTCGCCGGACATACAACCCTCCGACTCCTGTGGGGCCGTAAAAAGAATTGGAAGCAAAGCTCAGAAGATCGACTCCAAGCTTTCCACGTCGACAGGAACCACGCCTACGGAATCCACTGCATCCACATGAAAGACGACAATTTTCTCTCGAGTGATCCTGGCAATCTCCTCGATGGGCTGAAGGGTGCCGATCTCGTTGTTGCTGTGCATGATGGTAACGAGGACCGTATCGCTTTTAATCGCTTTTGCGACATCCGAGGGATCCACTCGACCATGGGAATCAACAGGCACAGAGGACACCTTGTAATCCATCATCTTGAGCCGTCTGAGACTTCTGAGGACGGCGTTGTGCTCGATGTTCGAGGTGACAATGTGCTTCCCTTTTTCCGCTTTGGCCCAAGCGACGCCTTTCACACCGAGATTCACGGATTCCGTGCCCCCTGAAGTAAACACGACCTCTTTAGGGCTGCCCGATTTGATCAGCCGCGCCACAGAGTCTCTCGCTTTTTCAAGGGCCTCAGAGGCTTTGTCCCCCAACTTGTGCTGGCTGGAAGGGTTGCCGAAATCCGCCCGGATGGCGTGGATCATGGCCTCTTGAACTTCCGGCAGGAGAGGATTGGCAGACAGATGATCGAGATTGATAATGTTCATTGGATAGCCCTCCCTTCCGAGGGTCATCAGTGCTTCTGAATCACGTTGAGCTGGCATTTGGGGCACGTGTTGTCGCCCTCCACGAGCTGCGTTTCGCAATAGGGGCAGTAGCAGGCTTCCCCGTGCTTGTGCATGTGCAGCTCTTTTCTCACGGGCTCTTCCACGGGCTTCCCTGATTTCCTCGCCTCGTAGTCTTTTATGGCCAGATGCAGGGCATCCGCACCCAGGTTGGAGCAGTGAAGCTTGTTTTTGGGAAGTCCTTCCAGGGCTTCGGCCACGTCTTTGTTGGTGATCTTCTTTGCGTCATCCAGGCTTTTCCCCTGGCCATCTCGGTGAGCATGCTCGACACGGCAATGGCCGCTCCGCACCCGAAGGTCTGAAACTTGATATCGTCAATGCGATCCTCATTGATCTTGAGATAGATCGTCATCATATCGCCGCACAGAGGGTTGCCCACCTCCCCTTCGCCGTCAGCGTTCTCAATGACACCCACGTTTCTCGGGCTTCTGAAATGGTCCATAACGGTCTTGGAATACATCGCAAACACCTCCTTCTCAAATTGGTTAGAACCTAATCACGAATCGCTCCTAGTAAAGAGATAGGAATAAGAAAAATGACCCACTTGACAATCGGCCAGATACCTTTAAATTATAGATTTAATAGGGAATTGAAAACCCCTGCGTAACCCCTGGTCTGGAAGGTTGATCCCCATGAAGCTTTCTACAAGAAGTCGTTACGGAACTAGATTGATCTTGACCTGGCGGAGCATGCCGAGAACCAGTTCGTCCAGCTGAAAGACGTATCCAAGCGGCAAGAGATCTCTTTGAAATATCTGGAGCAAATCGTGATTCCCCTCAAAAGAGCCAAGTACCTGGTCAGCGCACGAGGGGCTGGAGGCGGATACAGGCTCGCCAGAGCTCCGGAAGAGATAACAGTCGGTGAAATCGTGGCTCTTCTTAAGGCGGAAAGAGCATCGCTCGGTGTGA
>CAVPDE010000028.1:0-61725 GCA_963702565.1 uncultured delta proteobacterium
ATTCAAGAAGAGAAGCCCTTTAAAAGCGGCATGGCTGATTACATGGTAGATTCCGGCCATGGTTGCGACCGCTGAGAGAACGGGGTTGGTCCGGAGGAAAGCAAGACCAGTGCCAATCCCTAAAAGGATATACCCGATTTGCCCGATAGAGTGAAAAGCCAAAAGCCGCTTGGAATCATGTTGCATGAGTGCGGAAATCGTTCCCATGAACAAGGAAAGTGTCCCGAAAGCAGCGATGACGATTCCGTAGGCCACGGAAAGGTTTGAAAAAGGGAGCAAAAAGAAAAACAGCCGAAGGAACCCATAGACTCCCATCTTGATCATGACCCCTGAAAGGATGGCCGAGATTCCGGAAGGTGCGGCAGGGTGGGCGTCGGGGAGCCAGGTCCCCACCGGGTACATCCCGGCCTTGGTTCCAAAACCCAGGAGGAAAAGGGCGAGAATGAACGAGAGCTGGACAGGATGGGTTTCGATCATCCCGGCCATTGCCTCTCTTAACCGGGAAAATGCAAAGGAGTCGACCTGGGTCTGAAGAAGGATGGCCCCGATGAACATCTGGCGACGGTTCCAACATGAGTCATGATAAAGTACTTGAACCCCGCCCGGAGACTGACCGGGTCCTCCGTCTCATAAATCACGAGAAAATAGGAGGAGAGGGTCATGAATTCCCAGAACGCGAAGAAGAAGAACATGTCCGTCACGGAAACGACTCCGATCATTCCGGCAATGAACAGAATGAGGCAGTGGTAGAACCGGGCAAGGCTCTGGCGGGGGTAGATCTCCATATAGCGATAGGAGTAAAGGGTCCCCAAGAGGGGATCGAATCCAATCAAAATGAAAAACAGTGCACCGAGATGGTCTACGCTTATCGAGAGACTCGCTCCCAGTGAAGGAATGGCGAAGATCGGCTCAGGGAGACTCTGGGGCCCAAGAGTGAAGACCCGGTATGCCACGAAGAAGAGAATACCGGTGATGACCGTGACGTCAAAAGGCCGATGGCACCGCAGAGTTGCCGGGAGCGGGCGCTGAGGGCGGTTAAGACAACTCCAAAGAAGACGGTGGCGATAAAGAGTGAAAGGATAACCGTTTATCCAACCCCCTTCCAGGAGCGGTATTCCAAATAGAGGAGACAACAGCGCAAGGATGATGAGCACTCCCAAGATGATCTTGAAAAGCCCGGGGAAGACGAGCGGGGTCTCGCTCCCGGCTCCTTTGCCAAAAAACACTCGCTGGGTAACCAGAATAAACCAAATAAAGGCTCCTACGGATTCTCCCAAAATGAGCAGGCCCAAAACCGTTCCCAAGGCGGAATTCAGTCCGAAGGTTCCTACAATGATATAGAACTTGCTCCAGAAACAGGAGAATGGAGGGATTCCAGTCACTGAGAGGAATCCGACAATAAAGGCAAAGGCTAAGAATGGCGATCCCCTGGCGAGGCCTGATAGTCGAGACATGAGCCTGGTCCCGGTGGAATAGGAGATTACCCCTACCGACAGGAAGAGGATGGTTTTGGCAAAAGCATGACAGAGGAGGTGCAGCAAGCCTCCCCTGAGCCCCACCACCGGACCCATGACTCCAATCCCTAAGCCCAAGAAGATGTAGCCCACATTGGTGATCGTCGAGTAGGCCAAAAGCTTCTTCAGATCATCCTGGAGGAAATAGAAAATAAGCCCAACATACATCGTCAAGATGGCTACAATCGCCGTGAGGATGCCTATCCCAGAGCCCACCTCAAATCCGGAGCAAAAGATGCGGGCGATGAGAAAGGCTCCAGCCTTTACCATCGCGGCAGCATGGAGATAGGCGGATACGGGAGTCGGGGCAACCATGGCCTCAGGAATCCAGGTGTAGAACGGCCCCTGGGCGGATTTAGCCCATCCGGCCAGGAGCAAGAAAATGATAACGCTCGCCTTGACGGTATTCGGGAGCTTGCCGATGCTGGCGAAGTCAAACGTGCCTGTGTAAACAAAAACCAAAGCAAGGCCCACGACAAAGAAGAGGCCGGGAGCATGGGTCATCAAAAGGGCTTTGAATCCGGCCCGGTAGGAATTCTCATCATCATAGAAGGATATGAGGGCAGCGGAGCAGATCGTCGTGAGTTCCCAGAAGATCAAGAATTGAAGGAGATTCGGGGAAAGAGCAAGCCCGACCATAGAAAAGATGAAGAACAAGAGCCAGAGGTAATAGCGCATCCATCCTGAAGTCACAGGGTGCTCGTGGTTTTTGCTGCTCAAGTAGTCAATGGAGAAGATGACGACTAATAACCCGATGATGACCGTGACCGCCAGCATCAAAAGAGAAAGCGGATCAAGGAGCACGCCAAAGAGCTTGCTCTCCATTTCGATCCAGGGCATTTGTCCAAAAAGGAAGAGGGCCGGCGGTTTTCCCAGGCTCTCGGTGATGACCACAAGGGCGGCGATTAGTGTCAGCAACAACCCAGAAGGTCGCGAGATAGCCTGCTCTTTTCTCCCGGAACCAGGAAGGAACATCCGAAACAAACAGGAGAGCGCCGACAAGGAAGACGAGAGCCCCTATAAAAGGAAGAAGCAGGAGTAGAGCAAGCCAGATCACCATTGTTTCATCACCTCAAACCACTTTCTCAGACAACTTCAGCATTTCCTTGTACGAAAACACTGGACCGTCGATACAGATGTACTTGTGCCCAACCGCGCAGTGTCCACACTTCCCTACGCCACACTTCATATATCTTTCCAGGGTGGAGATAATATTCTCCGGTGCGAACCCGCGACCCAAGAGCTCCAGGATGACGAACCGAATCATGATGGGCGGTCCACAGACAAAAGCAACAGCATTCTGGGTAATGATGTTGGCCTTAGGGAAAAGCGTTGTCACCACTCCCACATTCCCGGTCCAGCCCGGGTCTCCCACATCGACCGACATCATGAACCTGATCTCCGGAGTTTTTTCCCATTCCTTCAAACGTTCCTGGTAAACGAGGTCAGCGGAACTGCGGGCGCCGTAAAGAATTTGGATGTCTTTGAATTCGGAGCGACCGTCGAGCATCGGTTCAATGAGAGAACGCAGCGGCGGAAGCCCGATTCCGCCGGCCACAAATAGAATGTTTTTCCCTTTCATTTCATCAAAAAGGGAACCCGTTCCCGAAAGGTCCGCGAATTCCCACCAGATCGCCTACCTTAAGCTCATGCAGCGCTCGAGTCATCGAACCCACCGCTCGGATGGTCACTCGAAAGCTCTCCGGATGGTTGGGATTAGAGGCGAGGCCGAAAGGAGCTTCGCCAATGCCCAACACCGATATCTCTAAGAATTGCCCAGGCAGGAAACGAAAGCCTTCTCTCACCCCGGTTTCCACAAACTCGAATTCGTAGGTCTTGGTGTCGTAGGTTTCGTCCTGGATGCCCTTGATTCTCGCTTTATTCGGTAAGTAGATATTGTCCATCACGCGTTCCCGGTATAAGGACAGATCCCTATCATCCCCTTCGAAGCCTTTCCACTACGGCGGGCATTCCCACTTCACCCGGACAAGCCGTGATGCACCGCCCGCAGCCCACGCAGCCGATTCTTCCATCCCTTTTTACGTACTGATAACTAAGCTTGTGAAAAAATCTTCGCTTAAATCGCTCTCCTTTTTCCGCTCGCGGATTATGACCGGAAACCTCCCGGGTGAAGCCGGAGTAGTCACAGGAATCCCAGAAGCGATAGTGGCAACCCACTTCCCCCTTGTTTGAGTAGCCCACCCCGAAACAACTGCAGCAGGGACATACGAAAGTACACCCCCCATCGTCGAAGCAGCGTTCCCCCAGCTCAGCCCAAACCTCAGGAGGGACCGAATTCGAGGTTATTCGACGGATCGCGGTGCTCATGTAGGAAGTGGGTTCATGCAAGAACAGAGTGTGCGATTTTTTCTCCAGCTGATCTCGGGCTTCCACCATGGCCGGATCCGGCGGGGAGAAGAGGCTGCGATTCAGATTCACCAACTCTTTTCCTTTCTCACTGTTGCATTCGACAAGATAGTGTTCGTCAAGGTCTACGAGCTGTATGTCGAAGGCAGCTTTCTCGGGATTGAGAAATGGCCCGCCTTCGCAACAGATGCAGAAACAATTGTTCATCGGCTGATGACAGGCGATAGAGATGAGCGTGAGGTTATCCCGGCGATCGTGGTAATAGAAATCACGAAAGTTATTCAAATAGAAGTTATCCAGCCAATGGATTCCGGCCGTATCGCATGACCGTATTCCCAGGATCACCAATCTTTCGAAGGCTTTCTCGGGAATGGAAAAGGCAATGTCTCCTGCATCGCGCGTAAAAGAGAACAGGGTTTCTGATTGAGGGAATACAATATCTTTTGGGGGGAGGTAGGGAAGGGTCGCAATGCCGCAAAGGAGATCCGATTCCAATTGACCCGCATGGGGGAGAAAGAATATTTCGCCGTGAACCCTGGAGGGGGCAACGACCTGAAAGCCTCTGTGCATGAGTTCGACCCAGTGATTTAGGTTACTTTTTTGGAGAACAACCTGTTCCATTTCAGAGCCTCTCCACTGTTACGGCAAGGTTGGGGAAAAAAAGCGTCCGGGTCGTAACATCCCGCTCCCCCTTCCCGGCTAAGCTTTCGACCACCTCGACAAAATGAGAGGAAAGCATCAAAACCTTAGAGGGTATATTCTCGTCCACTTCGACAGGGACCTGTGCCTCACCGCGGTCCGATCGAATCTTTACTTTTTCTCCCATGCGGATTTTGAGTTCCTTTGCATCGAGGGGACTCATTCGCACCGCCGGACGGTCACTCGGATACTCAATCCTCAAGACCGGAGATTCATGAATCATTGGATTGCGGTTCCAGGCATAAAGGGTATTCGGGACCAAAAGGCGGTACCTGTTTTCCTCAGCGGCGTGCTCCGCCGCCTCTGAGAGTTCACAAGGCAGCTGCGCGTCAGGGGCGGGGAGAAGAATACCACCAACTCCTTCAAGGTCTGATTCCGATGCGACCTGTGTGTAGGGAGATATACTCTTGCTTATCTCCTTCCTGAGTTCCGGTTCCGACAACACGGGGAAATCCTTACCCAGACGCCGGGAGAGGTCATGGAGGATATCGGCAACAGAGCGGCTTTCTTTTTGAGGGCCCAGAAAAGGCCGAAGCCTCTGCACTCTTCCTTCAGAATTGGTCATCGTGCCCTGTGTTTCAGCAAGGAGGGGGATGGGTAAGACCCAGTGAGCCATTCTTGCCGTTTCAGTGAAGAATCGATCCGCCACCAAAACAAACTCGAGGCTCTTGAACTTTACAAGCATTGAGGATGAAGGGAGGTGATTGAGGAGGTCGTCTCCGAAGATAATGAGCCCTTTGACCTTACTCTCTTCGTCTAACATCTCCTGAAGCGTCAAGCCCCCCTCTCCCGGCTGTATTCCCATGTCCCACGCCCCTTTCAGATTTGGAGACCGGCTCAAGGGAAACATGAGAGGGAGAGGATTCTCCGTGGGTGACCGCGGCGAAAGGGACTGAAGAAGAGACACTAAGCTGGAGGCGGAATCAACCTGGTCGGCCAGGAATATCAGAGCTAATCCAGGCTGGAAAAGACGGGCGGAAACCTCCGGAGGGAGGCTTTCTTTGTCTCTGAACGCGGCTGCAAGGTTTTGGATCGGATGAGGGAGAAGATATTTGAAGAAATGCTCTTTGCGAGTGCATGATGGATCAGCCAGGATAACGGTGCTTCCATGCAGGAACGCCTTGATGAGACGGGAACCGACCGGAGAGAAATCCCGGCAGCTCTCTTTTCCAATGACGAGGATCGTTGGGGTTTGCGCGATTGCAGGGATAGAACCCAGGGAGCCGAAGGAGCCTGAAAAAAGCCGGTTGAGAGCAGTCAACGCTGCGGCGCCGCTGAATCGATAGCTCCCATCCAAGTGATGGGTTCCAAGAATGTTGCGGGAAAAACGAGCAATTCGATAATTATCTTCATTGGTCAACCAAGGAGAGCCAATGACCCCAACAGACTGAGTGCCGTAACGAGATAGGAGTTCGGAGATCTTTTCTGTCGTCTTCTGAAGGGCTTCGAGCCAGGTTATTTCCTTGAGATTCGAACCTTCGCGGGCAAGAGGGAGAGACAGGCGGTTGAAACTTCGCAGGTTTTGGAAGCGGTTCCACCCCCGGTGGCAGAGTCGGCCTTCGCTCACAGGATGGAGAGTCATCGGCAGACATCCGATGGCCTCCTTGCCATCCGAGCGGATAAACATCCCGCATCCGTTATTGCAGAAACTGCAAATCGTCGGGGTGTTCTTAACCACTTGGATTACCTAAATTTATTTGTGATAAACTCGGTGGCGAGAAAATCAGTCAAAAATTTAGGCTGCTGTGTTTACCCAAACTAGTTAAGGTGTTGTGCTGCAGGGTGAATAACAAGCCCCGACTTTCTTTGTTTTCTCACTGAACTCCTCTCAACGTCCTTTGTCAAGAGAAATTTGGCACCGGAACAATCCTCTCACCCATTGCTTTGCCCTCTAAGAAAGTGTAAAAATACAAGAGGCTAACCATGGACAAATAGAGGATTCTCACTATTCACAACGAGCCTGATTGGCTTGAAAGGATTTAGCTCAACCGAAGGGATGCGTTATGATTTCTTCTGTAACGGCAAAAGAACCTTTCAAGGGGCCAGGATATGAGTTGGTCAGGGAACAGTTATTCTTTCGCAAAGAACTCATGGAAAGGGTTCTGTGGTTTATCCGCATCCGATGGATCGTCATCGGAGTGGCTGGCGCAGCAACGTGGGCTGCCTATTTCCAGGACCGGCAATTTCCTGTTTTCCCCCTAAGCCTGGTCGTCCTCAGTGTGTTTCTTTATAACATCTTTTTTCATATCGCTTGGCGCCATCTCCAATCCATTAAGAGCCATGACGTCCGCTCCTTTGTGACCTTTGCTCACGTACAAATTTCCTGGGACCTCCTCGCACTCTATCTCATGATCTACTTCACCGGAGGCATCTACAGCCCTCTTCTCATGTTCGCTATTTTTCACATCATATTGGCCGGGCTTCTCCTTTCGCCCCTCAGTTGTTTTGTCTATTGTGTTTTCGTGCTTCTGGCCACGGGAGCCCTGGTGGCCATGGAAAAGTCAGACATGCTGCATCCTCGGCCTGCCTTATTCCAGAACCCGGCATTGGTGCATCTCCTGCCTGCCCCCCACAACTTTGGGGACATCTTGGTCTTCTTCGCCTTCTTTGTGGGAGCCCTCTTCACGACAGCCTTTCTCATTACCTCTATCAAGTTAAGCATACGGTCCAAGGGCAGGGACCTGATCAGGATTTACAGGGAACTGGATGGGAGCAATGCCAAGCTGACCGCTCTATATGACATGCTCAAGAAAATGAATCAGTGCACCAAACTTCAGGATCTCACGGATTTGGCGACTCTCAACGCAGCGAGAATCATGGGCGCGAAAGGCTCTTCCATCAAACTCCTGGATGAAAGCAGAAAGAGACTGACTTTTGCCTCTGCCAGTGGCCTGAGCGAAGACTACGTGACCAAAGGGATTGACCTTGATAAGAGCCTGATCAACCGAAAGGTCGTTGAGGGCTCCTATTTTGCTTCAGGAAGAATTGAAGAGGAAGACTATTTCCAGTACCCGGAAGATATTCATAGGGAAGGGATTGCTTCCATGGTCTCTTTCCCTCTTCGCGTGGAGAAGATGGTCATAGGTGTTTTTTCTGTCTACAGTGACAAAACCTATTATTTTCAAGACAGCGACATCGAGTTTTTCTCGCTCATGGGTGATCTGACTGCTCTTGCCATCGAGACCCTTCAGAGCCAATTGAACAAATCCTGGTTTGTGAGCAGGGCGGCTCATGAACTTAAGTCCCCATTCACGGCTGTCCACGGCATGCTGGGCGTGATGAGGAATGAATACCTTGGCCCGCTCAACGAAAAGCAGAAAGAAACTTTGGTGAAATCCGAAAAAAGATTGGAGATGGTGAGCACCCTTATCGACGACCTGCTCAAATTGGGCTTGAAGCGGACCGAGGTGGACAGAGGAATTATTCATCCTGTCGATGGGGCAAAACTCATGAGGGACCTGGGCGCCTTTTCCCAGGACTACGCATCACAAAAGGGCGTGGGGGTTGGGTTTCAAATCGAGGACCCGCTACCTCAACTCATGGCCGATGAAAAACTCATTGATGAGCTTTTTGTGAACCTGATTTCCAACGCGATCAAATACACTCCTAAGGGAGGCCAGGTACGGGTTTCGCTCGTCAAGGAGAGCAACGTCCATGTCCGCCTTGAAGTTCAGGATACCGGTATCGGAATCCCTGAAGAGGACAGGTCTCGCCTTTTCACAGAGTTTTTCAGGAGCAAGAATGCAAAGGCTTTCACGCAAGATGGAACAGGCTTAGGGCTCGTGATAGTGAAAGAGATTCTAGACTTTATCAATGGCAAGATTCAAGTGGAGAGCGAAGTGGGGAAAGGCACTCGCTTCATCGTCCGTCTTCCCTGCATCTGACAAGTGAAAACGTCCAAGGCCCATGGTGCCGGGTCTTGACGGGCCGTTTTGCGCAAGCGCCGAGCAGCGGCCTGCCAGCCCCCTCCCCGGACCCTCACGACTCCCTTCTTGACAGGACAGTTGCAGGATGCCCTTGTGAGATAGGTCCTCGCCAAGGCGCGGGGCTTCCCGTATGGTGCACTGAAGCGGTGTGTCGGGAACGAGGAATCAGGCCTCCGGGGCCTGATGATCGCTTTTGTCAGCAGGCGATGGCGGAATGCGCAGTTCGCCGTCCACCTCCTCGTGATCCAGCCACCATTTCCGCCGGGGATCGGGTTTTCCATAACCCATGAGATCATCCCCCCAGATACCGAACCGTCTCGCCATGGGTACATGCCTCATGGTCCAATTGACGGCCCTGTGAAAATAGGTGTAGGGCTTGCTCCAGGGACAGACTTTGATGCAGGTGCCGCAGCCTGCTCCGTACTTGTTTCCAACCCTCATGGCCGTGCACTTTTCCACATCGTTCGGCCATTTTTCGTAGCCGTTATGCATCCCCTTGTCCCCGTGGCTGATGGCGCCCGACGGGCATTCACGGGCGCATTTCCCGCACTTGCTGCAAAAGTCCTGGAGGCCGAAATCAATGGGCTTGTCCACGGCGAGAGGCAGGTCCGTGGTGACAACCGCTGCCTTAAACCGCGGCCCGAGAAAAGGATTCAGCACGATGTCGCCGATGCGGCACATCTCCCCGAGTCCGGCCCAAAGGAGAATCGGGGGGAGAACCGTGTAGTAGTTCAAAGCATGATGCGCTCTGGCCGGGTAACCCAGCTGCCTGATGTAATCCGCAAGGATACAGGCAATAAAACCGGAGGTGGTGTAGGACATGAAACTCATGGAGTTGCTGATCCAGTCTCTTCCGTTAAAGGCCATCTCCGTGCGCGTATCCTGGTCGACAAGGATCGCAATGGCATAGCGGTGGTTCAGCTCTACCTCATAACCGCCCTTCCACGCGCTGTGGGAGTAAACCGCATAGGGGGGCAGCTTGCAGATGCCCACCAGATCGGCCCTCAGGAAATAAGCCGTTTCCTTGATGTGGCCCGCTGTCCAGACAGGATCATCGACGAGGGGTGCGACCTTGGAGGCGCTGTCCCCATCCACGACTTTGCGCAAGTGAAACCCCATGTTCACCAGGGCATTGGAAAGGGGGTGCTTCTGAACAAAACGGTAGTACTCTTTCTTGAGCCGAGGGCCGAAGTCCCCTCGTCCAGCCCTCATGAAACCGCTCTCCCTTTCATCCACCCGTTTCACCTGTTCATCGAGGATCAGGGTGGTGGGCCGGTCCACGCGTTTCAGGGTGTGGACCGGATAAGGGTCCGCATGCCCGAATTCACCTCTATCACGTCTGTGGTTGATCATCCTCTGCTCTCCTTGATGGCAGGTTGCTGAAAAACGCCCATCTACGGCGTTGCCCTCATCCCTCGTCGTTGCGACGTACTGGACTGTACGACTCACTCCTCGGGATTTCGGGCGCCTTGTATCTGGACGTTTTTGAGCAACCTGCATGCAGGATCTTTTTCAACATCCTGCCGGTATTTCTGCAAGTCTTCGCTTTACAGTTAGGATCATCCATTTGTTCTTTCTGAAGGCTGCCTCGCGTTATGAGAGAGGTTCTGAATGGAGGGAAGAACTTGAACATCAGGGGGTGGAAGCTGATAGTCGCCTAATTCCTCGGGTCTCACCCATCGGAGTTCGTCGCAACCCAAGGGAGTCGGTGTACCCTCCAGCCAGTCGCACTGGAATAGGTGAAGGGTGATGGACTTGCTCTCATAGTCGTGATCGATTTGGAGCAGGTGTTTGACGGCCTTCACTTCCATGGACAGTTCTTCCCGGATCTCTCTTTCAAGACAGGCTTCCAGGCTCTCTCCGGGTTCCTGCTTTCCGCCCGGGAACTCCCAGTACCCGGCAAGATGGCTGCCCTCAGGCCGCCTCGTGATGAGGAGCTTTCCGTCTTTCCAAACCAGACCTGCGGTCACATGAAAATGGGGTATAGATCCTCGCATCGTGGTCCTAGTCGATCGGTGTGTGGTGCAGCCTATCAAGGCGGAAACAGCTGGTGCAAGGTCAAGGTGCACGGTGCACGGACAAAGGCCAATGGCTAACGCAACTCCTTAAGGCGGAGCCTCAGGTAAGCTTCCTCGGCTTCCTGATGGCCGGGGGAAATCTCCACCACCTTCTTGTAGGTCTCCATGGCCTCTTTCACGTTGCCCTGGGTTTCCTGGAGCCGAGCGAGCTGGAGGAGCAGATTCACATCCTTGGGTTTGAGCTTTGCAAGCTGGCTGAGCTGCACGGCAGCAGCGTCTTCCTTGCCGAGCTTCAAGAGAGCAAAGACCAGGTACTGCCTCAGCTCGACGCTCTCGGGCCGGGCCTGCACTCCGGTCTCCATGATTTCTGCCATCTGTTTGAAATCGTTGCGGGCGTTGAGCGCCTCGAAGACAAAAGGGTAGGGGGCCGGGTCCCCGGCATTCAGGGAAATCAGGGTCCTGGCAGTAGCAAAGGCGGAGTCTTCTTTCTTCTCTTTCCTGTAGAGATCAAAGAGGAAGCGAAGGGTCTCCACATCCTTGGGATGATTCTTCACGTAGGTTTCAAAGTAGGGAGAGGCTTTTTCCCCAGTTTCCCGCCTCGTACTCAAGGACGGCGAGGTTGTAAAGCACGATTTCATTGTCAGGAGCGAGAGCGTACACCTTTTCGTAGAGATCCTTCAGCCTCTTCTTGTCTCCTTTCTTGTCCATGATCTGCACCAGAAGCAGCAAGGCTCTGAGGGAGTCGGGCTTTCGCCTGAGCACTTCATCGAGATAGGCTTGTGCCTCATCCACGCTGCCTTTGTTGAGGAGGCTCTCCGCCAGGTTCAGACGGCTCTCCATGTCTTCCGGTTGAAGGGCTACCGCCTGAGCCAGAAACTGGTTGGCCCTGTCTTTGTCCCCGGCTTTTTCATAGAGAGTGGCCAGGTTGTAGAAAAGGTTCACGTCCTTTTTGTCCAGTTCCGAAGCCTTCAAATAAGAAGCAATGGCCTTGTCCTGCTCGGCCGTTTCCGTGTAAAGGAACCCGAGGGTCTTGTACACCGCCACCTTCTCTTTCGGGTCGAGCCGGCTCAGGACCGCCTCGTATTCGCGGATGGCGTCCGGGACTTTTTTCGCCTTTTCAAGAGTTCTTGCAAGCCTCAGCCGAAGTTCCGCGTCGTCAGGGGTTTTCTGGAGCAAACGTCTCAGGACGGACACGGCCCCGTCCGAATCCTTCATGCTCTCGTACACCTCATAGAGCTCGAAGAGCTTCTGTTCTTCCGGCTTCTCTTTCACCATCTCCTCAAGCAGTTTCGCGGCCTGAGGCCATTTCTTGACCGACCGGTACTCCTGGATCAGCCGCTCCCTGATCTTGTTGTCCTGGGGAGCCATGTGCCGCGCTTCTTCCAGAATGGCAATCCGCCGCTCAGGGTCGATGGTTCTTTCCACTTTGTCGAGCCAGTCTTCCACGTAGGGTTCAATGACCAGGTCCACATACCCCATGTCCCGATTTTTCTCTTTCACAAAGACCCTGATGCTGTGCTTCTGGAGCAAGGTTTCCTTTGGGAAGAGGGTTACCAACTGGATTTTGTCGTACGTCAAGGCTTCGACATCCATGTCGCCGGCAACCAGCCGGACCCCGACATTGAACGTGATGTTGGTGGACACAGCGAGGATTTTGACCTGATCCTGGGGATGGAGACGAAGGGTTTCTCCCTTGAGGAGTTTCAGGCGTTCGCCGTTTTTTTCGAGGAGAATGAAGTTGAACTGAGGGGAGACATTGTAAAGGCCGGGCCAGACCCACCAGACAAAGCAAAAAGCGCCCACCACCAGAAGCAGGGTGACCGTAAAGGCCGTCCTGTTCCGCTGAGGACGCTTGCCTTTCCGTCTCTCCAAATCCTAACCCTGGGGCCGGGAATTCTTGCCGGACTGGGTGATCTTGCCTTCCCAGAGCAGCAAGATGGGACTGGCCACAAAAATGGAAGAATAGGTTCCGGCGATAATCCCTATGAGCAAGGCAAAGGCGAAGTCATGAATCACAGGGCCGCCGAAGATGAGCAGAACGATCAGGACAATGAGAGTCGTGGTGCCGGTGAGGACGGTTCTGCTCAGGGTCTCGTTGATGCTGAGGTTGATGATGTCTTTGAAGGCCATTTTCCGGAAACGGCCCAGGGTCTCCCGGATCCGGTCGTACACAACGATTTTATCGTTGATCGAGTACCCCACAATGGTCAGAAGAGCGGCAACAATGGAAAGAGACACTTCGCGGTCCGTCAGGGCAAAGGCCCCCAAGGTGATCAGCACATCAAACATGAGGGCGACAATGGCTCCCATGGCAAATCGGAGGGTCAGGAACCAGCACAGAGCGACCGTGACGAAGAGAGCGATAAAGATCAACCAGATGACACCGACTCCGAAGATCGCGGCAAAGGAGGTGGCGGCAACGAGACAGCCGGCCATGACGATCGCCATGAGCCACTTCTGCTCGAATCGGCCGGAGATGTACACGGCCATGATGAGCAGGGCATAGAAGATGGCGTAAAGGGCTTTTTTCCTCAACTCCTCTCCCACCTGAGGCCCCACCATCTCGACTTGCCGGATGTCGACCTTTTCCCCGAGTTTTTCGCTCAACGCCTTCTGCGCTTTCTCGCCAAGGCCGGCGACCTGGATATCGGGGTTGGTGACGCGGATCAAATACTCAAAGGCACCGGCTTCTCCGAACTCCTGAATGATGGTGTCCTCGAGCTCTGTCCCTGCCAGGGCGTCCCTGATTTCAGGGGGACTGTGTTTTTTCTCCAGTTTGACCTGGACCACGACCCCTCCTGTGAAATCCACTCCGTAGTTCGGTCCGCCTCTCACGACGAGAAGGAGGAGGGTCACCAGGATGCACAGTCCTGAGAAGGTGTAAGCAAAATATCTTTTCCCTAAGAAATCGATGTTCAGTTTGGACTTGAAAATTTCCATTCTATCACTCCGTATCCGGTCGAACCGTCCCTAAGATGAAATCCTGACGCTAGTCTTAAGGAGCGGCACGCTCAAATGCTGATCGTCTTCCACCGTTTTTGGGCATAGAGGTAATCAAAGACAATTCTCGCCATGAACACAGCCGTGAGCACATTGGACACGAGCCCGATCATCAGCGTTACGGCAAACCCTCTCACAGGGCCGGTCCCGAATTCGAGCAACACCAGGGCGGCGATCATGGTCGTAATGTTGGAGTCCAGAATCGTCACCACGGCTCGTGCAAACCCCGCTTCCATGGCGGCTCGCGCAGGCTTCCCCATTCTCAGCTCTTCCCGGATGCGCTCGAAGATGAGCACATTGGCGTCCACGGACATGCCGATGGTCAGGATGATGCCTGCAATGCCCGGCAGGGTGAGCGTGGCCCCGAACATGGCCAACCCGGCCATGATGAACGGGATGTTCAGGAGGAGCGTGGCATCGGCAATCAACCCGGAGAGGCGATAATAAAAAGCCACCAGGATCAGAATGATGATTCCGCCGATGAGCATGGACTGCAACCCCTGGTCGATCGAATCCTTTCCAAGGGAGGGACCGACGGTTCTCTCTTCGAGGATTTTCACGGGGGCGGGCAGGGCGCCCGCTCTCAACACGATGGCCAGATCCTTGGCGTCGTCCATGGTGAACGCGCCGGTGATCTGGGCTTTTCCGCCTGAGATCTTGTCCCTGATCACGGGAGCCGAGTAGACCTTGTCGTCCAGGACAATGGCCAGCCTCTTGCCCACGTTATCCCCTGTGATGCGCTCAAAAACTCTTGCCCCCCTGGAATCAAAGGAAAGGCTAACGTAGGGTTCGCCCATTTGGTTGTCGAGCTGGACCCGGGCATCGGTGATGGATTCACCGGTAAGGGGAGATCTCTTCTTCAGAAGATAGGGGACATTCGTTTTTCGCCCTGTCTTCCGATCCACGGCAGCCTCTTGCAGAATCTCGCTTCCTGCAGGCACATTGCCTTTGAGAGCCTCTTCGAGACTGTTTTCTTCGTCCACCAGCTTGAATTCCAATCGGGCGGTTTTGCCGATGAGATCAATGGCTCTTTTGGGATCTTTGACGCCCGGAAGCTGGATAAGGATCCTATGGCCGGTTTGGGGACGGATGTCCGGTTCCGTGACTCCGAACTGATCGACCCGGTTCCGGATGGTTTCGAGAGCCTGATCCGCGGCCATTTTGAAGATCTGGGTTTTTTCCTGTTCGATGAGCGACAGAAAATAGGTCCTGCCCTTTTCGTCTCTCACGCCGGGTTCCAGTTTAAAGGCCGGATAGGTATTCCCCACGAGGGTTTCGAGATCCTTGGTCTCCTGATCCGGAGCAACGGTCAGCTCAACGCCGTCGATCCCTCGACGCTTCAGGTCCAGAACCCTGATCTTGTTCTTCCGCAGATCCGGTTTCAGATCTTCGACGACCCTTTCCAGATAGCTTTCCACCGCCTTCTTCACTTCCACTTCAAGGATCAGGTGCACTCCTCCTTGAAGGTCCAGGCCCAGATGAATCTTGTCCTTGGGCAGAACCCCCGACCACCAGGCCGGGAGCTCCCGGGTCATGGAAGGGACGAGAAACACAACTGCCACCACCATCAGTGCGGCGGCTATGCCCGCGCGCCAGCCAAGTCTTTTCATTACGGTCTGCTCCTTCGAAATCATTCCTGCGTAGACACGGATTCGTCTCTTTTGAGAATCCCCGCCACAGATCCGCGCGAAACCTTCACTCTGATTTTGGGCGCAATCTCCATGGTCACCACATCATCGGCGACCCCGGTGATCAATCCATGAAGCCCTCCGGAGGTGACGATCCTGTCTCCCTTCCTGATAGAAGATAGCATGGCTTTTTGCTGTTTCGCCTTTTTCTGCTGGGGCCTGATGAGCAGAAAATAGAAAATGGCAAACATGAGGATCAGAGGAATAAAAGCACTCATTCCTCCCGCGTCACCGCCCCCGCCGGTTCCCATGGCGTAAGCTAAAGAATCCATTCTAACCCCTCCTCTTCATTTTCAAATCGGTCTTTCCAAAACGAATCTTGTCTTTATACCATTGTGATTCGAGCAAAACAACCAAAGATTTACTCCCCGGGCCGGTCAAAAAATCCCTCGCAAAAGGCCGTGAAACGATCCTCCCGGATAGCTTCCCGGATCTCGGTCATGAGTCCCATGTAGTAGTGCAAATTGTGGATCGTGTTCAACCGGTAAGCCAGGAGCTCCTTGGCCATGAACAGATGCCTCAGATAGGCTCTTGAAAAGTGGGTGCAAGTGTAACAGGAACAGCCCTCATCCACCGGCCGATCGTCCTCCGCGTAACAGGCATTCTTAATGGCCAGCGGGCCTTGCCTCGTAAAAAGGGCGCCGTTCCTTGCATTGCGAGTGGGCAGGACACAGTCGAACATGTCGATCCCGGCCGCTACCCCGTCCAGAATATCTTCGGGTTTGCCGACCCCCATGAGATAGCGCGGTTTGTCTGCAGGGAGAAAGGGCACGGTTTCCTGAACGACCCGCTGACGGGTCGCCCTGTCTTCCCCCACGGAGAGACCCCCCAGCGCATAGCCGTCAAAACCCATGGCCACAATCTCCCTGGCGCTCTGCTCTCGCAATTCCGGGACCATCCCTCCCTGCACAATTCCGAAAAGGGCCTGAGAAACGCCGCGGGAGCACTCGAGACAAACCCTGGCCCATTGACTCGTGAGCCGGACCGAGTTCCGCACATAGTCGTAGTCCGCCGGATAAGGAGCGCATTCATCAAAGGCCATGATCACGTCCGCGCCCAGAGCTTTCTGGATCTCCATGGCTTCACGAGGACCGATGAAGTGGGTGGAACCGTCCACATGGGACTGGAACGTGACCCCTTGTTCAGAGATCTTTCTCAGCTTGGAAAGACTGTAGACCTGATAACCGCCGCTGTCCGTGAGGATGGCTCCTTCCCAGCTCATGAAGCGGTGGAGGCCCCCGAGCCGCTCAACCAAACCGTGACCGGGGCGCAGATAGAGATGGTAGGTGTTGGCCAGCAGAATGCCGACCCCGGCCTGCTCCAGGTCCTGCGGAGAAAGGGCTTTGACGGATCCCTGGGTGCCTACAGGCATAAACACAGGGGTTTCAAAACGGCCGTGAGCCGTGGTGACTTCCCCTCGCCTCGCGCCACCGGGTGAATCTTGATGTGTGACCTTGAATTCCACGATGCTAAAACTCTCAAGAAGAGTGATGAGTCACGAGGACTGAAGACTGAGTAAAGTCAATCGAGAGTGTATTTTGATGTTCACTCAGTCCTCATGACTCATCGCTCAGTCCTTTCTTGCCTTGCTAAAGGATCAGCATGGCATCCCCGTAACTGTAAAACCGATACGCCTTCGCAATAGCCTCCTGGTAGGCTTTTTTGACCAGGTCCAGCCCTGCGAAGGCAGAAACCAGAAAAAGCAGGGAAGAGCGGGGCAGGTGAAAGTTGGTGATCAACGCGTCCACGACCCTGAAGGGAAACCCGGGGGTAATGAGCAGATCGGTTTTCCCTCTGCCGCTCTTCATCTCGCCCTTGGACCCAGCCACGCTTTCGAGAGTCCTCACAACGGTGGTTCCCACGGCGACCACACGTCTGCCTTCGCTCTTCGAACGCTCTATGGCGTGGGCAGTCTCCGGGCAAAGGTCGTATTCTTCATATCCCAGCCGGTGTTCCCGAATGTCCCTGGTTCTGACAGGGCGGAAAGTTCCGTGTCCGACGTGAAGAGTCAAGGGGGCCACGGAAATGCCTGCCTGTTCCAGCCTTGCCAGCAAGCCTCTGGTGAAATGCAGGCTGGCCGTAGGAGCGGCCACAGCGCCCCTTCTCTCGGCGAACACGGTCTGGTACCGTTCCTGATCCAGTCCGGAGAGACGATCCTTCTCCTTTCGTCTGATGTAAGGGGGAAGAGGCATCATGCCCCTGTCTTCGAGCAGCGAATCGACGGAAAAGGGTCCTTGAAAGGTGATTTGGATCAAGCCGTCTTCTCTCAGGTTTTCAACGACCCCTGAGAGATCCTTTTCAAAGAACAGTTGACTTCCCTCCTTGGGCCGCTTGGAGGACCGGAGAAGGCACCAGCGGGTCTCCGGCTTAGCGGCCTCCTGCTTGCCATGCTCCAGAACCAGTATTTCAATGCGGCCGCCGCTTTCTTTGCGACCGAAGAGCCTGGCCGGAACCACCTGGGTGTTGTTGACCACCAGGAGGTCGCCGGGCGTAAGCAGCTCAGGGAGGTCAAGAAAGTGACGGTCTCTCATAGACCCCGTGGAACGGTCCACAACCATGAGGCGAGACTTATCCCGGTCCGGGAGAGGGACCTGAGCGATCAGTTCGTCAGGCAGGCTGTAATCATACTCTTCAATGTCAAACACCGACAGACCGTTGCTCAAATCGTTATGAAGTGTAGTGTGTCTGGATGACGGTACCTTTTCTTCCATACCGGGGCTCCCGGCCTGCTCATTTCAAAGAGTTACGGACGGGTGATGCCCGCCGGCTTCGCATGAAGGCTCGCAACTGCGGCGGGCAGTGCCTTCCCCCTCGCTGTTCCCCTCGCTATCGCTCGGGGCCATCGGGTCCCCCATTCCGTAACTCCATGAAATGAGGAAGGCCTCCCGCCAGGTATTACAGAAAAGGCACCCTCATCCGGTTCTGCAATCTGATTTGCTTATTTGGGCAACAGCCTGTCGACAAAAATCACCAAAAAAAATTAGCTATAGGATGTGGTGGGGGTTGTCAACTTATTTCAACGCCCCGTTTTTGCCTTGATATATGCCCTGATAAAAGCTAAGTTTTAGCGATTTTGCGCGACAGGAACTTCAAGGGAATGAACCGCCTGACGATTGAGCTATCCGCTCTCGCCCACAATTTCGACCAGGTCAAAGCGATTGTGGGCGGAAACACCAGGGTCATGGGAGTGGTCAAGGCCGATGCCTATGGGCACGGTATGGTTGCCGTGGCCAAGACCCTGGAGAAAAACAGGGTTCACTGCCTGGGGGTCGCCCATCTTCACGAAGCCCTGGAGTTGAGAAATCGCGGGGTTTCACTCCCCATTGTGATTCTGTGCGGGATTCGGACCGGAGAGGAAGCGCGAGCCGCGGTGCACCATGAGCTGATTCCGACCCTCTTTGATCCCGCCTTGGCGGAAGTGCTCGCGGCGGAGGCTGCGAGGAAGAAGACCCTGGCGAGGGCTTACATCAAAGTGGACACGGGCATGGGCCGTCTGGGTCTGCTCACTTCGGAACTGGGGGCATTCCTGAATCAGGTGACCCGGTTCAAGACCATCCGAATCGAAGGGCTGACCTCCCATCTTTCTTCGGCGGACGATGCCGAGCCGGAGTTTACGGAAAGCCAGATCCGCAGCTTCAGGAAGGCGATTGAGACAGGGCGCGCCATGGGGCTCGATCTCCCTCTCAACAATCTGGCGAACAGTGCGGGATTGATGAAATTCAAGGACGCGCATTTCGACATGGTGAGGCCGGGCATCATGCTCTACGGAGGCCTTCCGTCCCCCGGCTTCAATCCTCCGGTGCCGCTCCGACCGGTCATGCGCTTCAGCGGAGAGGTCATCCAGGTGAGAGACTTTCCGGACCACACTCCGGTGAGCTATGGCAGGACCTACTACACCCAGGGACCCAGGAGGATTGCCGTTCTTTCGGCGGGCTATGGGGAGGGGCTTCCCAGAACTCTGTCCAACAGGGGCAGGGTGTTGGTCCGCGGGAAAAAGGTGCCCATCACCGGAAGGGTGTGCATGAATATGACCATGGTGGATGTGACAGGATTGAGGGAGGTGAGGGCCGGCGATGAAGCGGTGTTCCTGGGAACCCAGGCGGGAGAGAGGATCACCGCCGATGATCTGGCCTCATGGGCGGGAACGATTTCCTACGATATCCTGTGTTCAGCAGGTCAGCGAAACCCGAAGGAATATGTTTGATGAAAAGAAAGCTGGACAGGCTCCTCAAAGGGGCTCTCAAGAAATGCTTCGAGGCTGGAAAACTGAAAGAGACCTCTTTGCCCGAATATGTGATCGAAGTCCCGAACAACTCGGCCCACGGCCATTTTGCCACCAATCTGCCGATGGTCCTGGCCTCCTCTCAGAGAAAGCGGCCCAGAGATCTGGCGACCGTGATCGTGGACAACCTGGAGGACGGAGATAAGCTGATCGAAAAAGTGGATATTGCCGGACCCGGTTTCATCAATTTCACGATCGCCCCGCGTCAGTGGCAAATGCTCCTGGGGGATATCCTGGCGCTGGGGGCCGACTACGGCCGCAGCACCACGGGCGCGGGTCAGAAGGTCCTGGTCGAGTTTGTGAGCGCCAATCCCACCGGGCCTTTGCACCTGGGACACGGCCGGGGAGCCGCCCTGGGCGACACGCTTTGCAGGATCCTCAGTTTCACAGGCCACGAAGTCGTGCGCGAGTTCTACATCAATGACGCAGGCCAGCAGGTTCGCCTTCTTGGAGAATCGGTCTACAGCCGCTGGAAACAGAAGTCTGATCCCGGATACCCGTTTCCGGAAAACGGTTATCACGCCGAGTACATTGGGGACCTGGCCGCTGAAATCACCGGCCATGTGGATTTGGGAGCCCTGAACCGAGAGGAGGCCATAGCCCGCTGCGCTGAATTCGGCAAAGGCCGCATGCTCGATGAAATCAAAAAGGACCTGGCCGATTTCCGCGTGGCCTTTGACATCTGGTCCAGCGAAAGCGACCTCTACGCCTCCGGGCTCATCGACAAAACCTTGGAGTCGCTGCGGGACAAGGGGGATCTCTATGAGGAGGAGGGAGCCTTGTGGATCAAGACCTCCGCCTTCGGGGATGACAAAGACCGGGTGGTCCGAAAGAGTGACGGCCAGTACACCTACTTTGCCCCGGACATCGCCTATCACATCGAAAAGTGGAAGCGAGGGTTCACCAAGGCCATCAACATCTGGGGAGCGGACCACCACGGGTATGTTCAGCGAATGAAGGCGGCTCTGAAAACGAACGGGATCCGGGACGAGTGGCTCTCCGTGCTCCTCCTCCAGCTCGTGAAACTGTGGAGAGGCGGGGAAGAGGTGAAGATGTCCAAGAGGGCAGGGCTTTACGTGACCCTGAAAGAGCTGGTGGACGAAGTCGGCGTGGATTCGGCAAGATTCGTGTTCCTGACCAAGAATCACGATTCCCCGCTGGATTTCGACATAGACCTGGTGAAGAAACAGGATGCGGACAATCCCGTGTACTACGTCCAGTACGCCCATGCAAGGATCTCCAGCGTTTTCAGGAAAGCGGCCTCTGAAAGCCTTTCCCTGCCGGGTGCGCCCGAGTCGGTTCTGGAGCGGCTTGTGCTGGACGAGGAGATGGCGCTGATCCGGCTCATGGACGATTTCCCCAATCTCCTTGAAGACCTGAGCCGGACCCTGGAGCCGCACCGTCTCACCTACTATCTGGCGGAACTGGCATCGCTCTTTCACAAGTACTTCAATCTGGGGAGCAAGGAGTCGGAGAAACGGATTGTCGGTGAAGATCAGGCCTTGAGCCAGGCCAGGCTGTGCCTGATCGAAGGCCTTCGGATCGTGCTTTCGAACGGGCTGCGTCTCCTCGGAATTCACGCGCCCGAGAGAATGTGAGTTCGGGAATGAGCAAGAAAACCAATCCATCGAAAAAGGCCAAATACCAGATCGAGCTGTCCTCCATGTCTCTCGTCTTCTGGGCGGTGTGCATCCTCTTTTTCATGGGCTGGATTTTTGTGCTGGGAGTCCTGGTCGGACGGGGCTTTCTTCCCGCCAATACGGCAATCGCCGACCTGAAGGCTCAGGTGACCAAGCTGCAGGAGATGGTGGGGCGCAACAAGAGGGCGGATCAAAAGCCTCAGGCCAAGGAGGATATCGATTCCCAACTGAGATTCTATGATAAGCTGGAGAGCAAGAAGGAAGACAAGAGAAAACCCTTTGCAGAGTTGCCTCCTGCGCCCCCAAAGAGCGAAAAAACGGTCAAGCCCGCTGACAAGACTCTTGCGGACGTGAAAGCGGACATTGACAAGAAGGACTCCTCGGTCAAGAAACAAGAGTCGGCGAAGAACGCCGGTCCTTTTCGATACGTTATCCAGATCGCAGCCCTGGATGAACAAGCCAAAGCAGAGGATATGGTCAGAAAGCTGTCCGAACGCGGTGTAGAGGCGTACCTCCAGGAGACGGTGGTGAAAGGTAAAACCTTCTACCGTGTGAGATGCGGGAAATTTGTGACCAAAGAAGAGGCCGGGAACTACGCCCAGAAACTTCCCAAAGAAGCGGGAACAGGCTGGCGGATCGTCAACGTCGAGTGAAATTATGATAAGAAAAGCGGTCATAGGGGACATTAAAGCGATTCACAAACTGCTCAGCCATTACGGGGACCAGGGGCTGCTGCTGGCAAGACCCCTGAGCGAGCTGTATGATCACGTGCGGGATTTTGTTGTGCTCGTCAGCGATGACCAGGAGCAGAAAATCATCGGCACCTGCGCTCTGGGCATTTGCTGGGAAGACCTGGCAGAGATCCGCTCCCTTGCGGTTGTGGAGGGGCAGCAGGGGAACAAACACGCGAGAAGGCTTGTGGAAGCCTGTCTGGGGGAAGCGAGATCCTTCGGCATCAGGCGGGTCTTTGTGCTGACTTACGTGGAGGGTTTCTTTGCCAAGCTGGGTTTCAGGACAGTGGAGAAATCCCAGCTGCCCCACAAAGTCTGGTCCGACTGCTTGAAGTGCTCCAAATTCCCGGAGTGTGACGAAACGGCCATGGTCCTGGACCTGTGAGGATTCACCAGGCACTGAGGGCACAGCGCGGCGTAGCCGCAACCAAATCCGAAGCACGAAATCCGAAATTCGAAACAAATTCAAATGACCAAAATCCCAATGATCTAAACAAGTTCAAGAACGAGACAGAGAATTTGCTTAACGAAATTTCAAGAAAATGCACATTAGCAGTACAGCGAACTGCAGAACAGCAGAATATCGAACCGCAGAATTTCAAAGGGTCGTTTCCTTCGACATTCGACATTCCTTATTCGATATTCGACATTCGTTTTCCCAAAGTTTCTTTTCCGATCCAACTGGCCGCCTCAGCGGCTAGCGGCTGGGCTGAATTCTGTTTTCACTCTTGTGAATTCTCCAGTAATGGAGGGATTGATTTATGTTTGGTATAGGAATGCCGGAGCTGATTGTCATCATGGTCATCGCTCTGATTGTTTTCGGCCCCAAGAAATTGCCGGACCTGGCTAAGAGTATTGCCAGGGGCATGGCGGAACTGAAAAAAGCCACGGAAGACGTCAAGCAAAGCCTGGAGGAGGATGAAACCCTCAAGGACGCAAAACACGATCTGGCCGATTCGATCAGCGGCATTCAAAAACAGGTAGAACAGGAAGGATCAGAAGCGCTCAAAGCTGAAGAAAAAAAGGAGGGTGAGACGCAGGCGAGCTCCGAGCCGTCCAAGACCGACGGGACTGATGCGACGGGAGTGCCCCCTGCCGGGGAGGCGAAGAAAGATGGAGAGCGATGAAAAGCCGCCTCTCCTGAGACGTCTGGGCGATATCAGAAAAAGGCTGGTTCGCTCTGCCATCGCCGTGGGTATCGGCTTTGCTGTCTGCTACGGGTTTTCCGAGAAACTCTTCGCACTCCTGGCCTACCCCCTAAAAGCCAACATGCCTCCCGGGGACCGGCTGGTTTACACAAGCCTGCCCGAGATGTTCTTTGTCTACATCAAGACAGCCCTCGTGGCCGGGCTTCTTCTGGCAGCGCCCTATGTTTTCTACCAGATTTACCTTCTGGTCGCCCCGGGGTTTTATAAAAAGGAAAAGGGAACCATCATTCTCTTTGTGTTGTGCTCCACCGTGCTTTTTGTGGGAGGATCCCTTTTCGGTTACTTTGTGGTCTTTCCCTACGGGTTCAAGTTCTTTCTCGCCTTTTCCAACGAGTACCTTCGCGCCCTTCCTTCGGTGAGCAAGTTCTTCTCCTTGGCCGTCAAGCTGCTCTTTGCTTTCGGCTTTGTCTTTGAGCTTCCTGTAGCGGCCTTTTTCCTCAGCCGAATGGGCGTGGTGACCGCGGATTTCCTGAAGCAGAAGCGGCGCTACGCCATTCTCCTCATCTTCATCATCGCTGCGTTTCTGACCCCGCCGGATGTGATCAGCCAGTTCCTGATGGCTGTTCCCCTCATGGTCCTCTACGAAATCAGCATCCTCATCGCAAAGGTCGCAGGAAAGAAGAAGAAAGAAGCGGAAGAAGCGTAGGCCATTGAGGGGAGCTGAATCGTTTCCCCTTAAACGAGCTCAAGCCTCAGAGCAGGGAAAATACCGTTCATGTCCAAATCAAACCCGATTTTCGCCGTACTGCCCTCCTTTGTTTGCAGTTTCTCTGCTGCTTATTGAATTTGCCGCTGTTTTCCATCTCCTACTTAACACGGCTTGACTACAGTCGAAGTGATCAATATCTTATGCCAAAATGAGGAAAAATAAGCCACTTTCCAACTTTTTTTCTCTTTTAAACAAGAGAGGATTCCTTTCATGGCACGTCTGGATCAAATGCCCGAGCCCTCAAATGCTACAGGGTGGGGGGAAAGAGAGAGACGTTTTCTCATGCGAGATCTGGAAGAATGTCTCAACGAATGGCATAGTCAGAAACTAATGCCGTTGGGCTACAGAGGGCTGCGGGCTACGGCCGGCTCGCAGATCATGGTGGCCGCTGAGTTACACAAGCACATGGTCTACAAAGGCAGAATGGAAAGGAGTCCCTATGACCGCCGGGTATCTCAACCCACCGGCTCGGCGAGAGAATTCTAAAACTGAATGATGTGCCGTTAAAGGTATTTCACATAAGCAAGTATTTGTAAGGGTTGTCGACTCCACCCGACACATATCCAAAATCCATAAAAGCCAAAATGATCCTACACGCAATCACCTGGAGGGGAACACCCTTTATGTGAGCAGCATTTTCAAGTGGTACTCCGAGGATTTCAACGAGGACATCGTGGCATTCATCAAGAAATATGCAAAGGGAGAGCTCAAAGAAAGGCTGTAAAATCAAAAAAACCAAATCAGGGTCGAGTATCTTGATTACGACTGGTCTCTAAACGGCAAATAACTCCAGGAAGGGAAGGGAAAAAAACATGGCGACTTACGACTATGACATCGGAATCATCGGCGGCGGCGCAGCGGGCCTGACCGTGGCCTCCGGCGCAGCCCAGTTGGGCGCTAAGACGCTCCTCGTGGAGAAAGAAAAGGAATTGGGCGGCGACTGTCTCCACTTCGGATGCGTGCCGAGCAAAACCCTGATCCGCACGGCCCAGGCCTATCACACGATTAGGAATTCTCAAGCCTTTGGACTTCCCAGCGTGGAACTACCTCCTGTTGATTTCACTAAAGTGAAAGAGAGAATCCAGTCCGTCATCGCAACGATTCAAAAGCACGACTCGGAAGAAAGGTTTTGCAGCCTCGGGGCAAAAGTGCAATTCGGAGAACCGAGTTTCGTGGACGAGCATGCCGTCAGACTGAATGGAGAGATCGTTTCAGCAAAGACCTGGGTGATTGCCACGGGTTCGTCACCGGATAGTCCTCCCATCGAAGGGTTGGACAAAACCCCCTATATCACCAATAAAGAGATCTTCTCCTTGGATCGTCTCCCTGAATCCATGATCATCCTGGGAGCCGGCCCGATTGCTGCGGAGATGGCCCAGGCTTTCTGTCGCCTGGGGACGAAGGTTTCGGTTGTTCAGAGAAGCGGACAGATCCTCACCAAAGAAGACAAGGACATGGCCGACGAGCTCATGCAGGTGCTTGCCGCTGAGGGAGTCACCTTTCATTTGAACACGTCGGTTCTCGGCGTCAGGGACCTGGGTGGCCAGAAAGAAGTCTCCGTCAAAGACAAAGAAGGCAAGACTACCAATCTGACAGCGGAAAGAATCCTGGTTGCCATGGGCCGGGATCCCAATATTCGGGGCCTGAATCTTGAGGGGATCGGCGTTGAGTTCGATCGAAAAGGCGTCAAGGTGGACGAGAGGATGCGGACCTCACAGAAACACGTCTATGCAGCAGGGGATGTGACCGGGAAGCTTCAATTCACCCATGCCGCGGGTTACGAAGGAGGCATCGTGGTAAGCAACGCGATTTTCCATCTTCCCAGAAAAGCGAATTACACGTTCCTGCCCTGGTGCACGTACACGGATCCGGAACTGGCCAGCATCGGAATGAACGAAAAGGCGGCCAAGGAAGCGGGCATCGAATACTCGGTCTTCACGGAGCCCTTCAAGGCCAACGACAGGAGTCTTGCGGAGGGGGAAAGGGTCGGCAATATCAAGATGCTGCTGGACAAGAGCCAAAAGCCCATCGGAGTCCAGATCCTCGGCCCTCAGGCCGGGGAATTGTTGAGCGAGTGGGTCGCTGTGCTGAACGGCAAGGTAAAGCTCTCCACCCTGGCTTCCGCCATTCATCCCTATCCGACCCTCGGAGAGATCAACAAACGCGTGGCAGGCGACTATCTTTCTCCAAAGATCTTTTCCGACAGGGTCAGGAAAGGGTTGAAGTTTTTCTTCCATCTCAAGGGAAGAGCCTGTGGAGGAGAATGAAAAACTAAAGGAGGTTGATCATGGAAACGTACTACAAGCCGGAAGATCTATCCAAATTCCCCGACATTGGGCAACAAGCCCCCGAACTGGCAAAGAAGTTCTTTGACTACTACAACGCCGTGTTCGCCGAAGGAGCGCTTACGGAGCGGGAAAAGGCTCTGATTGCTCTTTCAGTCGCCCACGCCGTACAATGTCCCTACTGCATTGACGCCTTCAGTCAGGCATGCCTTGAGAAGGGATCCAACCTGGCGGAAATGACGGAGGCGGTCCACGTGGTGACGGCAATCCGAGGAGGCGCATCCCTGGTGCACGGGGTGCAAATGCGCAATATCGCCCAGAAGCTCTCTATGTGAAGGAGGTCACGGGCATGAACGCTGACTGTGCTTTGCCGAAAATCGGTTCGGTCGAAAGGACGCCGGAGCCTTTCCACCAGACCCTTTTCATGCATGGTCTCAACCTGACGCGAGGGAAGACCACAACCCTTCAGATCAATGTGGGACTCCTCTGCAATCAGAGTTGTCGCCATTGTCATTTGAGAGCAGGGCCTGGTCGAAAGGAGAACATGGACAGCGAAACGGCAGACACGGTCATCGCATACGCCAGGAGAAGCCGTTTTGAAGCCATCGATATCACCGGCGGTGCCCCTGAATTGAATCCGAATATGGTCAGGCTCATCGAAGGGCTCTCCCCCCTTTCCCAGCGGCTCATGTTTCGTTCCAACTTGAGTGCTTTGATCGATGCGAAAAGGGACCCCCTGATGGCCTTGCTGAAAGCAAAGGGGGTGGTCATCGTCGCCTCTTTTCCCTCTTTGAACGAAGCGCAGGCGGACTCTCAGCGAGGGGACGGCGTTTTCGAGAAGAGCATCGCGGCTCTTCAGAAGCTCAATGGCCTGGGCTACGGACGTGAAGAAACCGGCTTGGAACTGGATCTCGTCTGCAATCCCACAGGCGCGTTTGTGCCTTCACCGCAAGACCAGGTGACAAGGAGATTTCGTGAAGTGCTCTTGAAGAAGTGGGGGATTGTTTTTAACAAGCTCTATACTTTTGCCAATGTGCCTTTGGGGCGATTCCGCAGGTGGCTGGAAGAGACGGGCAATCTTGAATCCTACATGGGACGCCTCGCATCCAGCTTCAATGCCTGTGCCGTCCAAGGGCTCATGTGCAGGACCCTGGTTTCTGTTTCATGGGACGGGTATCTTTATGACTGCGACTTCAACCTGGCCAGAGGCCTCCACATGGGCAAACGGAGGACGCATGTCTCCGAAATGGCCGGACCGCCGCCGGAAGGCAGCCCCATCGCCGTCGCTGATCATTGCTACACCTGCACTGCCGGCGCGGGGTTTACCTGAGGAGGCGCGATCAAGGCCTGAGTTCAGGCTTCTTTCTTGTGGGAAAATACGAGGTTCTGATTCCTTGTAAGTTTTCTATAGGTCTTCACCTTCTTTGTTGGAACAGTGAAGCTCCCCGCGCTCCCGCGCGGGGCGTCTGTGGCAAAGCCAAGCGCAACTCCGCCTTAGCCACCCGGCTTCACCCTTCGGGCTACGCCGCGGTCGCCTATCGCCATCCCTCCCCCTGATTCCACACGGGGCATCCTGGCGAAGGCGAGTGAAACAGGTCTGGGTTTCCGGAAACTGGGGCGAACTTCTTTCCATCAAGGGATTTCTCTCCGTGGGCCTGTTCATCTTCTCCTTCTTCATCCCGAAGATCATCAAGAAAATCAAGGGCAGGGTCACAGCCCCCCGCCCCAGCGGTACTGCCAGGCGATCCCGATCAGATCGTAATTGTTCTTGGTGCGTGCTGACACGCCGCTGCTGGCAAAGAGTTTGAGGGAGTTGTGGAGGTCCACCGGAAACGCCAGCGTGCCGCCCACACGCCAGTTCTCCTGCAGATCGTCGCCCCGCGTGCCGTTGATCGCCGTGCGGCCGCCGGTGTAGTAAGTCGTGTCGAGCGAACCCCAAATGCCCGAGCGGAAGCTGTAAATCGCATGCCCCTGCATCGAGTAGATCGGGTCCTGCGAACGGGTGTTCCCGCCGAAGAAATCCGTGTTGTCCGTGAAGAGGGTGACCGCGGCTTTGAACTCCAGCGTCCAGGAACCCAATGCCTTGGAAATGCCCACCTCCGGCTTGAAGGACCAGCGGTTCGTGCCGATGTTGACCACCCGGTTGGGGTCATACTGGCTCGAAGGCGCCGACACCTGCAGGCTCGTGCCCACGATCAGGTCCTGTTGATAGTTCTTGAACTCCTTCAGCGTCACCGCCGGTGCACCGTACCAGTTGACCGACAAACGATACAGGGAATCGGCCAGACCGTTGACGTTGCGCTCGACCGGTCGGCCGGCTAGCTCGGCTGATCCGGAAAGCCAGGTGTAGGGAACGATCGCGTCGAACTTGGCGGACTTGCCCCACAGGTCAAGCACCCGCGCGTAGGCGAGGAGCGCGTTGGATGTCTTGAGCTGCGCGTCTTTCACGGGCAGGGAGGGATCGAACGGCAACGCGCCTTTCGAATAAGCATAGCCCGCGATGAGGAAGTTCATGCCAACTGGAGCGTTGGAGTAGGCGCGTGGCTCGATTTGCTGCGCTTGCGCGCTGGAAAGAGGGAACACAGCAATCGCTGTAGCGGCGAGCGTCAAGTATAACGCGCCAGGGAGATAACGCCTGACTCTTTGCCCTGACCTGCGCGAAGCAGGTAGGAGCATTGAGACCCGACAGACGGTGCTTAGCCTAATACGCATTCTAAGTCGCTCCGCTGCAACAGAACTGAGTTCCGTGAAGAGATAGGGCTTGCTTCAGACGGGCGAAAGAATAAGGGACTCTGCCCCTTTCTGTCAATACAGAACTAGGCGTGAATGGCGGTGTCAGGCCGGCACAAGGGCTGCCGATCCTTCTGCAGCAACATCTTGTGCTTAGTCCATTGTAGATTTGTCTGTCCGATCAAATACGGGCCGCTACAGATCACGGAAGGGCTACGAGGCGCTTGCCTCGGATGCTGTAGAGGGTGGGGTTCTTGATCACTTCGCGGCGGTCGTTAAAGATCATCTTGCCCGAGACCCCGGTGAAGTCTTTGCATGCCCGCATCGCCCGCTGAAGGTCCTTCCTTGTTTTCGGAGCCTCCTTACCGAGGACATGGCTCAGGAACATGAGCGTATCGTAACCCTCTGCGGCAAGAATTCCCGGCTCTGCGTCATAGGCCTTTCGGTAGAGGGCGACAAAGTCTTTGACCGAGGAAGACTGGCTCTGGGCTGAAAATCCGGAAGGAAAGACCGCGCCCTGAAGGTACTCTCCTGCGTGCTCCACCAGCTCGGGAGATTGCCAGAGGCTGGTGCCCAGAAACCGGACACGAAAGACCTTGTGAAAAGGAAACTGGGGAGCGATAAGGGATACCTTCTGCGCATTGTCAGGAATGAAGACAGCATCAAAATCGATGATGGGCTCCGCTTCTTTTTCCGCAGAAGGGTCTAGCTCAACACCCATCTGGTTAAGAAGAGGTTTTTTCTCAACAAGGGTCTGGGCCGCGGGCTCGGGCCTCGGATAGTGGAGACCGACCATTTTCCTGATCTCCGCGGCGAAGTCCGTCTCTTCAGGCTTGTAGGATTCAACAGCCGTGATGCTTCCCCCTGCCTCTTCCACGCCGTCCCAGAAGAGGTTCATCAGGGTCCTGCCATAGGGGGAGTCCGGATAGAGAATCGCAAACCGTGACAACCCCATCTGCCGGGTCGCCTCTTGAACAAGGCGTTTCACTTCTGTGGAAGAAGTCAGGAAATTCTGAAAAACCATGTCGCCTTCGGCGGTAATGCCATCCCTCTGGGTCAGGGTGATGATGGGGACCCCGATCTCCTGGGCTTTCCCCGCTGCAGAGAGAGACGAGCGGCTTGCCAGGGGGCCGATTAGGGAGATCACTTTGCGGGCGGCCAGCTCTTGAACCAGGGAGGCGGCTTCCTCAGCGCTCCCCCGGGTATCCCTGACGATCAACTGCAGGGCCACCCCTCGCTGGGTAACCCTGGCAAGGGCGAGCTGGATACCGTTCAACACTTCCTGGCCATAAAGGGCGAAGGAGCCGCTGAGGGGCAGCAGGCAACCGACAACTTCAGGCCTCACGGCTTGCTCTTCGGCGATCGCATTCTCTACAAGGTCGGAGTCAGGAGAAGGAAGAGCCTTATCCATGGGAACAGGCGTCTCGGAACAGGATGCCTGAGAGGGAAAAAAAGCAAAAAAGGCTATCCCCATCGCAAGGATGAGGATAGCCTTTCGGCCTAACCAAAGCCCGTGGATCATTTCTTCACTTCCTCGAAATCCGCATCCACCACATCCTCGTCCTTCTTTGAGGCGCCGCCTTGCGGCCCGCCGGCCCCGGCGCCGGTGTGGGCCTGCTGCTGGGAAGCCCTCGAGTACATCATCTCCGCGATCTTGTGGGAGGTCTGGGTGAGCTCATCGGAGAGCCGCTTGATCTCCTGTGCGTCATCCCCCTCCATGGCCTTCTTCAGCTTCTCAATGGCCCGGTCCACATCGCCTTTGGTGGAGGCGTCGACCTTGTCTCCGAGTTCCTTGATGGATTTCTCGGTGGAGTAGATCAGGGAGTCCGCCATGTTGCGCGCGTCCACCAGCTCTCGCTTCTTTTTGTCCTCTTCAGCGTGAAGCTCGGCATCTTTGACCAGGTTTTGAATCTCCTGCTCGCTGAGGCCGCTCGAGGCCGTGATGCGGATGGACTGCTCCTTGTTGGTGCCCAGATCCTTAGCCGAAACATTGACAATGCCGTTGGCGTCGATGTCAAAGGTCACTTCGATCTGGGGAAGGCCTCGAGGGGCAGGCGGAATCCCGACGAGCTGGAACCGGCCGAGCGTCTTGTTGCTCGCCGCCATTTCCCGCTCTCCCTGCAGCACGTGGATTTCCACAGCCGGCTGGTTGTCCGCCGCCGTGGAAAAGATCTGGCTTTTCCTCGTGGGAATGGTGGTGTTCTTTTCGATGAGTTTAGTGAAAACACCGCCCAGAGTCTCAATCCCAAGAGAAAGAGGGGTCACGTCGAGAAGCAGGACATCCTTGACCTCCCCTTTCAGGACACCCGCCTGAATCGCTGCGCCCACAGCGACGACTTCATCGGGGTTCACGTTCTTGCTGGGCTCCTTGCCGAAGATGTCTTTCACCTTCTGCTGAACCTTGGGCATCCGGGTCATGCCTCCGACCAGAATGACTTCATCGAGATCGGAGGTTTTGATTCCCGAGTCTTTGATCGCCATGGTGCAAGGCGCGACCACTTTCTCGATGAGGTCATCCACCAACGCCTCCAGCTTGGCCCGGGTCAGCTTCATGTTCAGGTGCTTGGGGCCTGTGGCGTCAGCCGTGATAAAGGGCAGGTTGATGTCCGTTTCCTGAGAGGAGGAAAGCTCCATCTTGGCTTTCTCGGCGGCTTCCTTCAGTCGCTGTAAAGCCATTTTGTCGGTCCTCAGGTCGATGCCCTGGTCTTTCTTGAACTCATTGGCCAGATAATCCACCACCCTCAAGTCGAAATCTTCACCGCCCAGATGGGTGTCCCCGTTGGTCGACTTGACTTCAAAGACGCCTTCTCCGATCTCCAGGACAGAGATGTCGAACGTGCCGCCGCCCAAATCAAAGACAGCGATCTTCTTGTCGCCTTTCTTGTCTACCCCAAAGGCCAGAGAGGCAGCGGTCGGCTCATTGATGATTCTCAACACATTCAGTCCGGCGATGCGGCCTGCGTCCTTGGTCGCCTGCCTCTGACTGTCATTGAAGTAAGCGGGGACGGTGATGACGGCTTCCGTCACCTTCTCCCCGAGATAGTCCTCAGCCGTCTGCTTCATCTTGGTGAGGATCATTGAAGAGATCTCCGAAGGGCTGTAGGCTTGTCCTCTGACCATGACGTGAGCGTCGCCGTTCTGCGCCTTCACGATCTTATAGGGAAGGACCTTAACGTCTCTCTGAACTTCACCGGAATCATATTTGCGGCCGATCAATCTCTTGACGGCGAAGATCGTGTTGTCGGGATTGGTGATGGCCTGCCTTTTGGCGATCTGCCCGACAAGCCTTTCTCCCTTGTCGGTGAAGGCGACAATCGAGGGCGTGGTGCGGCTCCCCTCGGCATTGGCGATCACCACCTGATCTCCACCTTCCATGATGGCTACGCACGAGTTGGTTGTACCCAGATCAATACCAATAACTTTTCCCATGTTTTCCTCCTAAGGTATCCTAAACGGGATTTGATTTTTAACGCATGCCGTATCGGAATTCTCGCCCTGGTCAGGCTCGCGGCTCGACTTCCGCCGGTTCACGACGACCATGGCGGGTCGAATCAGCCGAGTGTTCAGTGTATAGCCCTTTTGCAGTTCCGTGATGACGGTCCCCGGTTTTGCTTTCGGGTCATCCATTTCTGAGACCGCTTCGTGAAAGCAGGGATCAAAAGGCTCCCCCAAAGCCTTGACTTCTTCGAGTCCGGATTTGGACAAGGTGTCCTTAAGCCCCTTGAGCGTCAGGCGGATTCCTTCCTTCAACGCATGAACGTTGTTTTCATTATCTGAATGAGACAATGCCGTTGCGAGGTTATCCAGCACCGGCAGCATGTCTTTAATCAGGCTTTCGTTTGCGAACCTAAAATAGTCTTCTCTTTCTTTCCTGTTCCTTTTCTTCAAATTTTCCATCTCTGCCTGCGAACGCAAGTAGAGATCGTAGTTTTTCTCCGACTCTTTTTGAAGCTCCCGAGCCTTTTCCTGCAGCGCTTCCTTGGTCAGCTTTTCCAGAGGCTTGTCCACCGGCCCCGGAACTTTTTCTTCACCCCTCTGATCTTGCTCGGGGGCTTCATCTGGTTGGTTTTCAAGACCCTGGTCATTCATGCCCTTGAAGTCATGTCTCCTTACTTCGGTATCTATTCGCTAATTCAAGTAATTTCAGAAAGATAGACAGCACAAAACAACCAAACAGTAAGCATCGGGTTAGGCTTTGTCAAGGCAAGGGAAAGGAGGAAAAATAAGCCTAGAGCTAAGAGCGTAGAGCATAGAGCGAAGAGCCAAGAGCAAAGGGCTAAGAGCGAAGACCGAGGAGCCTGGAGCGCAGAGCACAAAGGTAAGAGGAGAGAGTTGAATATGCCTCCGCTTTTGATTTACTCTCTGCTCTACGCTCTCTGCTCTATGCTTTCAGAGGGATTGTCCTGTGAGGCGTTCAAGAGCTTCGATGTATCTTTTTCGGGTCTTGGAAATGATCTCCTGGGGAAGCCTGGGGGGAGGCGGCTGCTTCGGCCAGGCCAGGCTCTCCAGGTAATCCCTCAGGAACTGCTTGTCAAAGCTCTGCTGAGGGCCGCCGGCCTTGTAAGTATCCACGGGCCAGAATCTCGAGGAGTCGGGCGTGAGGACTTCGTCAATGAGAATGAGGCGGCCGTCCTTTAGGCCGAACTCAAATTTCGTATCCGCGATGATGATCCCTTTTTGGGAGGCGAATTCGCTCCCTTTTTGATAGATCTTGAGGCTCAGGTCTTTGATTTGTTCGGCTTGTTTGCGCCCCAGGATGTCAACCACCTTTTCAAGCGAGATGTTTTCATCGTGAATGCCTGCTTCAGCCTTGGTGGAGGGCGTGAAAACGGGTTGGGGCAGTTTCTCGGATTCCTTGAGGCCTTTGGGCAGGGAAATCCCGCACACCATGCCCGTGGCCCGGTAATCATTCCAGCCGGAGCCTGAGAGATAGCCCCGAACAATGCATTCCACGGTGAGGGGAGCCGCTTTCTTGACCAGCATGCTCCTGCCTCTGAGGAGTTCCTCGTATTTGCGGCAGGGGGCCGGGTAATCACGGGGCTCTGCACTGAGAAGGTGATTTTCAACAAGGCCTTCCAAACGCTTGAACCAGAAAAGAGAAATGCGGGTCAGGATTTTCCCCTTATCCGGGATGGGGTCGTCCATTACCACGTCAAACGCGGACATCCGGTCGCTTGCGACGATCAGGAGCTTGTCTTCCACTTCGTAGACATCTCGCACCTTACCCCGTTTGACCAGCTTGAGATCCTGCAAATCCGACTTCAAAAGAACCGGTTCAGACATCGCTCCCTCCTCCTCGCGGCCCCGCCATGGGGCCTGTTTTGAAGGAGGTATCATTGATCATCCGGGAATGAATGTCAAGTTTTCGAACTCTTAGGTTGAAAGATCATTGCAGATCGGTGTAGAATACAACACCGTTCCGATGAGGGAAGCCCTCTTTTTCACACAAAGCACCGTTACAAAGAGGATGAGCCATGCCTATTTCAAAGGAAATCCAGGAGACCCGGGCTAAAATACTCGATTTCGAAAAAAGGATCGAGGAGATGCACCTCGATTTTCAGAAATACTGCCAGGGGCTTGATCCGAAAATGCCCGACCATGAACGTCTTGAGCAGGAACTGCTTTTTTTCTCCAGGCGCAAGATATTCGACTTGGAGCTCTCCAAGCAGCTTGACAGAATCCTGTACAAACTTCAGAACCGCAAGAGAATATGGCTGAGATGGGCGGAGGAGTTTCAGCAGGGCGCGCATGCCAAAGCGCAGGAGCCTAAATCCCCATGATGCGTTTCATCGCGAGTTGTTCCGACCTTTTATTTTCTTGATGTATTCCCGATAGAATTCCAGGATTCGATTCCTGAAACGGATGGTCTCCCCGAAAGGCGGGATTCCTTTGTACTCCTTGATGCGTTGAGGTCCGGCGTTGTAAGCCGCCAGGGCTAGGCTCACGTCCCCCTTGTGATCCTTCATGAGACGCAGGAAATACTTGAGTCCATATTCCATGGCAAGGGAAGCATCCAGACGCTCATCGTTGGAGGACTGGAGAAGCTCTCTCCGATACTGGGCATAGAGCTTTTCCCTTTGCCGACCGATTCTGAGAGCTTCTTGCATCAGTTCCCGAGCCTCGGATGCCGACTGAAGTCTATTGTCCTCGTTGATCCGGTAAAGAGTCGCCATGGCCTGGGCTCTGGTCCTTCGTTCCATGTCGGAGAGCCCTGCCGCCTCGAGAAAATAGGCGGGCATCCAAACCTTTTTCATCCCCAAGTCCATGGCGGTTCTCGGCATGAGCTGCGTCAAGCCTGCGGCTCCTGTGGAGGAGACGGCCTGGGGATCGAAATTGGACTCCTTTCTCATGAGCGCTACAAAAAGCAAAGGGTCCAGGCGCTCCCTGCCGAATTTGAATTGACTGAGGGCTTGTTCCAACTGGGAGACATAGGGGAAGTCGCCCTGGATCACCTCCTGCCATCCCTCCTCGCGATCCCGATACTCCTCCTGCCTGTCCAACAGGAAAGGCACAGGCTGATCGCGGGGGTATTCCGTGACGAAACGGTGGAATATCTCGTTGACGAACTCCATGTTTTCCGAGTTCAGGAATGGGTGGTCCTGATCCGGGTCGCGGCAGAGATTGTAGAAGAGTCCGAGGCCGTCTCTCAGCCGGTTATCGGCCCGCTTGAAGCACTCTGCAAACAGTTTATCCATCAAGCGGCCGCACGCCGCGTCGTTCAACCTCTCATCGGCACGAGGATCGAGTTTCGCGTGGTAGGAGAGGAGCTTCTGTTTTGCCCGCTCAAGAGAACGCTTGTAGTGAAGGTACAAGATCCCGATGTTTCGGACATGTTCCCCGACGTAAGCCTCTTCATCTCTGGTGGCCATGAATCCTTTGGCCGCTTCGAGGGATGAGGCTGCCTGTTCGAGGAGTTCTCTGGCGTCCAGGTAATCGCTGTCCACAAAAACTTTCAAACCGAGCGTTTTGGCCGCTTCAGGCCTGATCCGCAGGATCCCTTCTTCTCCCTTGTAGAAACCCTCTTTGAGGCTTTTCTGAAGCTCAGCGAGATTGCGCTGGATGACGAGGTCTTTCAGAAGGGCATGCTGGGCCGCCGCGGGTGACCACCAAAAGAGGTGAAGAGCCAGCATGAAGAGCGGCAGAACCAATCGCATGATCATCTCCTGGGAAGTCGAGAAGAAGGGATAAGCAACAGGTCAAACCATACTCCAGAAGAAAGATGAAAGCAATAATCACCAATGCACGCATTTAGCCGCAGAACCATAGGGAAGCAGTATGGAGTAGACAGTATGCAGTTAATTGCATGCAGAAAAGATGACTGCCTACTCCCCACGGCTTACTGCTTACTGGGCTTTCGCGGTCTAAGTCCTGCAACGGGGTTGACAGGACCTGGAGTCGGATTATTTTGAACTTGTGTGTTCAAAGGCATTTGAAGTGCTGAAATCGGAAATATATCGCAAAGTTAAATCTGGAGGATTTAAACATGCGTTTTGATAAGTTCACGTTGAAGTCGCAGGAAATGATTCAGAGTGCCCAGCATCTTGCCGAGCGTTTCGGGCAACAGCAGATCGAGCCCGAACATCTGGCAAGAGCCCTCCTCGAACAAAAGGAAGGAGTGATCCCCCCTCTCCTTGGAAAAATCGGGGCCAACCAAAACCAGCTCATCAAAGAACTGGAAGCGATTATTGAACGGATGCCGAGCGTGTCCGGCGCCGGGACCGGGCAGGTTTATCTCTCGACCCGAGCAAAGGCCGTCCTGGACAGAGCGTTCGCAGAAGCGGAGCAGATGAAGGATGAATACGTGAGTCTGGAACACATCCTTCTCGCCGTGCTCGAAGAAAAAGATGGAAAGGCAACGAGAGCCTTTGCCTCGGCCGGCGTGACCAGGGAAGCCGTCCTGAACGCCCTTGTGGAGATCCGGGGAGGCCAGAGAATCACGGATCAGAATCCGGAAGACAAATACCAGGCCCTCGAGCGCTTCAGCCGGGACCTGACCGCGATGGCTTCCAAGGGAAACCTGGATCCGGTCATCGGCAGGGACGACGAGATCCGCCGTGTGATCCAGGTCCTTTCCAGGAGGACCAAGAACAACCCTGTGCTGATCGGAGAACCGGGCGTCGGCAAAACCGCCATTGTGGAGGGGCTGGCCCAGCGAATCATCCAGGGGGACGTGCCTGAAACTCTCAAAGGCAAGCGGGTCGTGGCCCTCGACATGGGGGCCCTCATTGCGGGAGCCAAGTATCGCGGGGAATTCGAAGACAGGCTCAAAGCGGTTCTCAAAGAAGTCACCGACGCTCACGGGGCGATCATTCTTTTCATCGACGAGATGCACACCCTGGTGGGAGCCGGGGCGGCGGAGGGCGCGGTGGATGCCTCCAACATGCTCAAGCCGGCGCTTGCCAGGGGCGAGCTCCGGTGCGTGGGCGCCACCACGATCAAGGAGTACCGAAAGCACATTGAGAAAGACGCGGCTCTGGAAAGGCGCTTCCAGCCGGTCGTGGTGGAAGAACCGAGCGTGGAGGACACGATTTCCATCCTGAGGGGGCTCAAGGAAAAATACGAGGTCCATCATGGAGTGCGCATCAAGGATTCCGCGCTGGTGGCGGCGGCCACCCTGTCTCACCGCTACATCACGGATCGCTTTCTGCCGGACAAGGCGATTGATCTCATTGATGAGGCCACTTCCAGGCTGAGAATAGAAATCGACAGCATGCCTGCGGAGATCGACGCCATCCAGAGGAAGATCACGCAGCTCGAAATCGAAAGAGAGGCCTTGAAAAAGGAGAAGGATCCGGCTTCCAGGGAAAGGCTCGAAAAACTCGAAAAGGAACTCACGGACCTGAAGGCTGAAAAAGAGAAAATGGGAGGCCACTGGAAAAAGGAAAAGGAAGCGATCTCCAAGATCCGGGAGATCAAGGAGAAGTTCGAATCCACGAAGACCGAGGCCCAGCTGGCGGAGCGGCAGGGAGATCTCTCAAGAGCTGCGGAGCTGAAGTACGGAACGCTGATCGCCCTGGAAAAGAACCTGGAGCAGGAGAAAAAGAATCTGGACCGGCTCCAGGCCGATCAGAAGATGCTGAAAGAGGAGGTGGACAGCGAGGACATTGCCGAGGTGGTGGGGAAATGGACAGGCATCCCTGTGAGCCGGCTGATGGAAGGAGAGAGGGAGAAGCTCCTCCGAATGGAAGACCGGCTCGATCGGCGTGTGATCGGCCAGAAGAAGGGAATCATCGCTGTGGCCAATGCGGTGCGCAGGGCCCGCTCCGGCCTCCAGGATCCCAACCGGCCCATCGGGTCCTTTATTTTCATGGGGCCCACGGGCGTGGGCAAGACAGAGTTGGGCCGGGCCCTGGCGGAGTTCCTGTTTGACGACGAGAAGACCATGATCCGGCTCGACATGTCGGAGTACATGGAGAAGCACTCGGTGGCCAGGCTGATCGGCGCTCCTCCGGGCTACGTGGGATATGAGGAAGGAGGCCAGCTCACGGAGGCGGTTCGGCGGCATCCCTACTCGGTGGTGCTTTTTGACGAGATCGAGAAGGCTCACCCCGATGTGTTCAACGCGCTTCTTCAGATCCTGGATGACGGGAGAATGACGGACGGGAAAGGCCGCACCGTGGACTTCAAGAACACGGTGATCATCATGACCTCCAATGTGGGAAGCCAGTGGATCTATGAGCTGGCGGGGAAGGACAACAAGGAGATGGAGAGCCGGGTCATGGATGCCCTGCGAAGCACCTTCAGGCCTGAATTCCTCAACCGCGTTGACGAGATCGTGATCTTCAATTCTCTGGGCACAGAGGAGATCAAGAAGATCGTGGACATCCAGATCGCCTACTTGTCCAGGCGGCTGGAGGGCAACAAGATTGCTCTTGCGCTGACGGACCGGGCCCGGGAGTTCCTGGCGAAGACAGGCTTTGATCCTGTTTACGGAGCAAGGCCCCTCAAGAGAACGATCCAGCACATGATCCAGGACCCGCTTGCCGTGAAGATCTTGGACGGAAGCGTCAAGGACGGAGACCGAGTCACCGTGGATGTGGAAAAAGGAGAAGTGGTTTTCAGAAGCAAATAACAGGACTTGAGAAAGGGGCAACGGGACAAAGGTGCAAAGGCACAGAGCAGAAAACTTATTCGCTCTGCCCCTTAGGCCCTCTGTACCTCTGTCTCTCAAACTGTCGGCTTCAGCCGAAAGCAGTCTACCTCTTGTGTGGAGGCTCAAGCCCTCTCTGCAGTCTGTCTCTCAGCTTCAGAGAGCATTGGAAATTCACGATCCGCCGCGACTCCAGAACGATTCGCTCTCCGGTCTTGGGATTCCTTCCTTTTCTGGCCCATTTGAACTTGACTTTGAATTTGCCGAAGCCCGAGATCAGCACCTGATCGCCTCTTTCAAGGGCCTTCTTGATGATTTCAAAGGTGGCGTCCACGAGTTTGGTGGCGCGCTTCTTGGTCATTTGCGTGTAACCGAACTCAGGGAAGAGAAGCTGCTGTTTGTCCTTCTTGGGTTTCTTGAGGCGAACCGTTTCCATCACACTCTTCGACAGGTCCTCTTTGGTCAGCGCCATCGCAGCCTCGCACTCGAAAAGGGCTTAAATTCTGATTAGTTATTGGCAAGAGATGACACATCTGCTAGATTTTGTCAATGAACTAGTTTGAGTTTTGTGCCGCCATCAGGGCCGTGGAGCCTTCTCTTCCATACCGGGGCTCCCGGGCTGGTCTTTTCTGTGCCTTATCTGCGAGGGAAACTTGCCCCCTCCACCGTTCTCCCCTTCCTGCGGAAGGGGAGCCGGGGCTTCCCCCACAGATAAGTCACGAAAAGACAGCGCCCTCCCGCCAGGCATTTCAGAGAAGGCCCCATGGCCCCTCGGCGGCAGGCGGTCGCTATTTGGACAAACGAGTAAGGTTGATGTTTTCATGGCTAGACCATCCTTCACTGCAAGGCTCGTGAATCCGCCCTTTCATGACCCGGGCCTTCTTATCTCCTTTCCGTATCAAAGAAAAGCCATCCTCTTTGATCTCGGGGATCTCCACGCCCTTTCTGCAAGAGACCTGCTCAAGGTCTCCCATGTTTTTGTAACTCACACGCACATGGATCATTTCGTCGGATTCGACATGTTGCTGCGAGTGTCCCTGGGCCGTGAAAAAGAGCTTCACCTGTTCGGGCCTGCGGGTTTTTTTGAGCGCGTGGAAGGAAAGCTTGCAGGTTACACCTGGAACCTGGTGGGCGAATATCCTTACAACCTCCAACTGAGGGTGACGGAGGCGGGCGAGGAACGCTTCAGGACAAGACGATACCTGTGCAAAGACCGTTTCCTCCGGCAGGGTGACGAGGAGGAGGCTCCCTTCACTCCCGTGCTTGTCAAGGAACCGGCCTTCCGAGTCGAAGCGGCGTTGCTCGATCACCGCATTCCGTGCCTGGGGCTTTCCCTGATCGAAGAGCTCTCGGTCAACATCGACAAGGAAGCTCTAAACGCTCTGGGTCTGCCTGTAGGGCCGTGGCTGACTACCTTCAAGAAGGCGGTGGCTGAGAAAAAAGATCCGAATCTGGCCTTTTCAGTGGTGTGGGAAGAAGAAGGGAATATCTTGAGAGAAAAAACATTCCCCTTGGGTGAACTCACAGAAAAGATCGCCCGAATCTCTCCGGGCCGGAAGGTGACCTACCTGACGGATCTCCTGGGGAGTGCGGAGAACCTGGAGAAGGCGGTGGATCTGGCTCGCGATGCGGATCACCTCTTTGTGGAAGCGGCGTTTCTGGACAGGGACAGAGAAACGGCAAAGACGAAGTGCCACCTGACGGCCAAGGAGGCGGGGACTCTTGCCAGAAAAGCGGGCGTCAAGCAAATCACCCTCTTCCATTTTTCTCCCCGGTACAGCGACCTGGAAGAAGAGATCCGAAAAGAAGCCATGGAGGCTTTTGGTAAAGGGTAAGTTCGGAATTCGTGAAGTGGGCTCGGGGGCTTCGGGGTGTTGTCTTTCAAACCGCAACCATTTCTTTGTCCCTCCGCACGCGCCCCCTCGCAGTCAATAAGAATCCAGAGAAGGCCAGAGACTCAAGGCGCTCGGAGAACCTATCCTGTGGGGCTGATTCGGGGCTGGAGTTTGTGAGCTTCCTTTCAGTGAACGAGTTTCAAGAAAACTCCGGTTGCTGCTTGAAAGACAACACCCCGAAGCCCCTTCGCTATCACGACGCAGGGAGGTGCATTGGAAACAAAGGCTGTGCAGGCCAAGGTGGTGGGTACAAGCAAGAAAGCGTGAAGAGCGCGGGGTGCCCTGGAGGTGGTCTCTGGAGAGCCGCAACCAGGTTTAATCGGAGTCGGGTTTGCGCCTATGGAGCCGGTAAATTCCAGCCCCGAGGGAGCCCCAGAGGAGCCACTTTGCTGCGATGCAGAAAATGTGTGATGTCTTTAAGGAACCCCTGGCAGCATCCTGGGGGCGCTTACGAGGGAAAGAGAGATGTTGCGGCTTGAAAGAGAGTACCTCCAGGGCATCCCGCGCTCAGCAGAGTGAAGGCCGTTTGGTGGTGAAGGGCTTTATAGCCGCAGGGCCGCCAGCATATCCTCGTGGATTAGGGAATTGCTGGCCAGAACGGTCTTGAGATACGGGCTGAAGGGCTTTCCCTCGAAGTCTGTGACCCGCCCTCTGGCTTCTTCCACAAGGAGGGCGCCTGCTGCCGTGTCCCAGGGCTTGAGATCCTGTTCCCAGTACCCGGCCAACCGGCCGGCAGCCACGTAGCATAAGTCCATGGCCGCAGAACCGAATCGCCTTGTGGACTGGCCCCGGACGGCCAGGTTGTTGAAACGCTTCATGACGTCCTGAGGATTCTGATGCATGTGATAGGGGAACCCTGTGGCCAGGAGGGAATCAATGAGTTTGTCGGTCCTGGACACAGTGATGGGCTTTTTGTTCAGGAAGGCTCCGGAGCCCTTGGACGCTTCGAAGAGTTCCTGGGTGCAGGGATTGTAGACCACCCCGAGCATGGTCTCCCCGTGGACCTGAAGGGCAATGGAAACCGCGAAAAAAGGCACCTCGTGAGCAAAATTGATCGTGCCGTCCAGGGGATCGATGAGCCACACCCTCTTTGACGCGGCCCCGTGCAGCCCTGTTTCTTCAGTGAGAAAGGTATCTTCCGGAAAATGGCGGCCCAGGGATTCCAGGATGAGTTTTTCCGATTGAAGGTCCGCCTCGGTGACCAGGTCCGTTTCAGCCTTGTGGGCGATCTGGGTCACCCGGCCGAGGAAATTTGTCAAGAGGGCTCCGGTTTCGAGTGCAACTTGTCGGCAGACAGACAGTTCTTTTTCGTAGGCCATGATGCTTTTGCTCCGGTTTCTGGTTTTGGTTATCACGACGAAAATCACTTGACAAGGAAATCCGTTAGAAGTAATAAATAACGTTTTAAAACTTTTGTCTCCTTGTTCCGCCCGAGCCGACCGGCGTTCAGGGGGCGGGACCTAACCCCGAGATCGGGGAAATTGTCCGAAGGGAGAAGGGAAGAATGAGAAACTACGAAACCATTTTTGTCGTCAACCCGACCCTAGGGGAAGAGGACTACAAAGAAGTCCTCAAGAAGTACAGCGCCGTGTTGGAGAGGCAGAAGGGCATTCTCGTCAGAATCGAAGAATGGGGAGTCCAGAGGCTCGCCCACGCGGTTAAGAGGTTTGACAAGGGTGCCTTTGTCCTTATGAATTACTGCGGTCCGTCGGGTGTCTCGTCCGATCTGGAGAGGGATCTCAAACTGGATGACCGGATATTCCGGTTCCAGACGGTCAAAATTGCCGAGGACGTCGATCCCCAGGAACTGATCCAGAAAGAGAAAGACAAGAAGAAAGAGCCGGCGGTGGCGCAGGAAGCGCCCCCTCAGCCCGAAGCTGCGGTTCAGGATCAGGGAAACCAACCGGAGAAAGAGGTGAGTGACCATGATGGATAAAGGCAGACGCAAAATGCCCTATCACAGGCGGAAGGTTTGTCGCTACTGTGCAGACAGCAGCCTGGTGATTGACTATAAGGACCCGAGGACTCTGAGGTTGTTCACAACGGAGCGAGGCAAGATCATCCCCCGCCGGATTTCCGGAAACTGTGCCAAGCATCAGCGGATGATCACTGTAGCCATCAAGAGGGCTCGCAACGTCGCCCTCCTGCCCTACACGACGGCGACCGTCAAGTAGTCTGAGGGCGGGAGAAAACCACAGAAGGCAGAACCTGCCCTTTTGGGCAGAGGCATTGCCTGTGCGAAGAACCGATGAAAGCGCATCAAGTCCTGGGGTGTGTCGGAACAGCGTTGGCGCTGCTCCTTGCCTCGGTGTGGATTCCTGTCGCGGGTCCATTCTTCAGCCTGCTCACCCCTCTGCCCTTTCTTTACTATTCAGCGAAACTCGGCGTTTCTCAAGCGGTGAAGCTCACCTGTATCAGTATTCTCGCTTCGGGCTTGATCGCGGCGGTGATGAGACAGCCCCAGCTGATTTTTTTGTGCCTTGAATTCAGCGTCCTGGGGTTGATCCTGTCGGAGATCTTCAGGAAAAAATTGCCTATCGGCACCTCTATCCTGCTGGGGACGTGCCTTCTGCTGATCATGGGTCTCCTGGTGCTTGCCGTGGCGGGGTTGAGAAAGAACCTGGGACCGCTGGACATGGTTCATGCTTATCTGGAGGAGAGCCTTGAGCAGACCGCTCGAATCTACGCCCAGGCGGGCGTGGATCCCGGGCAGACCGTTGAATTCCAGGAATCCCTCAACGCCCTGAAGGAAGGGCTGGCCCTGGTCTATCCGTCGCTCATGGTTGTGGGGAGCGCTTTTGTGGTCTGGCTGAACGTGATCCTGAGCCGGCCCCTGTTTCGCAGGAAAAACCTGGAGGTCCCTGATTTCGGCGCGCTCGATCGGTGGCAGAGCCCTGAACTCATGGTCTGGGGGTTGATCGCTGCGGGTTTTTCTTTATTTTTGTCCTTTTCTCCTTTAAGATTGGTGGCCGTTAACGCCCTGGTGATCATGCTGGCCGTTTATTTTTTTCATGGCCTTTCGATTCTTTTGTTCTATTTAAACAAGTATCGGGTCCCCCCATGGGTGAGGTTTGGAGTCTATGCGCTCATCCTGGTTCAGCAGATTCTTGTGATCGGGGTGACCCTGGCCGGGTTGTTTGACCAGTGGCTCGACCTCAGGCGGATTCATCAGAAAAAACCGGAGTTAGGGAGGAGTAATTCATGAAGGTCATTCTGGCGCAGGATATGGAGTCCTTGGGTCTCGGTGGCGAGATCGTCAATGTGGCAAAAGGGTATGCAAGGAACTACCTCATTCCCCGAGGGATGGCCCTTGAGGCCACGGAACAGAACATCAGGCTCACCGAGATGCAGAGGAAGAACATCGAAATCAAGAGGATCAAGGCCAAAGAGGACGCGGTGAAGCTCAAGGAAAGGCTTTCCGGGGTCTCTGTGACCATCGCGCAGAAAGTCGGAGAAGAAGACAAGCTCTACGGGTCGGTGACGACCATGGATATTGCCGAACAGCTCGAGAAGCAGGGAATCACGGTGGAGCGAAGGAGAATTACTCTGGACAAACCGATCAAGAGCCTCGGGGAGTTCAGCGCGACGGTGAAGCTTCATCCGGAGGTGACCGCTCCCGTCAAGGTGATCGTTGTTCCAGAGCCCTAATGCCGGTAGGCAAAGGGAAAAGGTCGAGTATGCCTCAGCAGGCTAAAGAAAAGGGAGCCCCCACTCCGCTCAAAGTCCCCCCCCAGAACGTGGAGGCTGAACAGACGATCCTGGCAGGGGTTCTGATCAACAATGACGCCCTCAATCAGATCGTGGACGTGCTGTCTTCGGAGGACTTTTATCGGGAAGGGCATGCCCACCTTTTCGAAGGCATGATCGAGCTTTACAACAACAATGAACCCATTGATCTCATCACCCTTCCCCAATTTCTGAGGCAAAAAGGACTGCTGGAAAAGGCGGGAGGCATGGACTATCTTGCTTCCCTTGCCGAGTCCGTGTCCACATCCGCCGGAATCCTCTTTCACGCGCAGATCGTCCGGGACCTCTCGGTTCGAAGAAAGCTGATCAGCCAGTGCTCGGTCATCTCCGAGGCCTGTTTCCAGAGCTGGGAACCCACGGAGGAGCTCCTGGAGATGGCGGAGCAGTCGATCTTCAACATTGCGGAAGACAAGATCGGGGAGACCTTCTCCAGTCTGGAGGAGGTGATCAAGGGAAGTTTCAAAAAGCTTGAGAGCGTGGCCGAACACGAGGGGTTCATCACCGGAGTGCCCACGGGCTTCAAAGACCTGGATCGTTACACGGCCGGTCTGCAGCCATCGGATCTCATCATCCTTGCCGGCAGGCCGAGCACCGGAAAAACAGCATTGGCCCTCAACATCGGGTACAATGCGGCCGTCGAGACCCGCAAGGGGGTGGCGGTCTTTTCCCTGGAAATGGCCAAAATGCAGCTCGGCATGAGACTCCTGGGGTTTCACGCGGGGATCGATGCGACCAAGCTGAGGACAGGATTCCTCAGGGACTCGGACTGGCACAAGCTGACCGAATCGGCCAATCACCTGTCGGACCTTCCCGTGTTCATTGACGATACCTCCAATTTGAGCGCCCTGGAGATGAAGGCCAAGTGCCGTCGGCTCATGAAGAAGCGTGACCTGACCCTGGTGATCATCGACTATCTTCAGCTCATGCAGGGAAGGAGAAACGCGGAATCGCGCCAGATGGAGATTTCGGAAATATCGCGTTCCCTCAAAGCCCTGGCCAAGGACTTGAATGTGCCGGTCATGGCTCTGTCGCAGCTGAACAGGAAGGTGGAAGATCGGCCGAACAAGAGGCCGCAACTGGCCGATCTTCGCGAAAGCGGCGCCATCGAACAGGACGCCGATGTGATCGCCTTCATTTACCGCGACGAGCTCTACCATCCGGTCTCGGACGAGAACCGGAACCTGGCTGAGATCATTGTCGCCAAGCAGAGAAACGGGCCGACCGGATCTTTCAAAATGACCTTCCAAAAGGAATTGACTCGGTTTAGGGACTATGCGGGTGAGGAGGAGTATGGCGCTACCGAATAGCGGGTTGCTGAAAAACGCCCATCTCCCATTCGACGGGATCATGGCCCTGCGCAACGTCGAAGGGCTGCGTTGCCCTCACTCCTCGGGATTTCGGGCGCCTTGTGTCTGGACGTTTTTGAGCAACCCGTAGGCAGGACGGACATGGTTTTTTTTGATGTTCCGTGTCCCGTGAGCCGTGCACCTTCTTATGCTGAGGGTTGAGATATCGATCGGGTTTATGGCAAAACAGGCGGCTTAAAGGCCGGCCAAATGAAGGTTCTTCAGAACCTTTACCGTCGCCGCGTATCCGGTCACGACATCATCACCCATGAACTAACCCGCCAGCTGTGCTCCATTTCCTTCGAGATTCAGAGACAGGTTGCGCTCTTGGTGAGCCGAAAAGGAGAGGTGGTTTCCGTCATCGTCGGGGACGACAAGAACATCCTCATCCCTGATCTGGGAAGGTTCAGGCTCGGCCTGGGCAGGCTCAAGGGTGTGAGGTGTCTTCACACCCACCTCCACGGCGAGCCCCTGTCCAGGGAGGACCTCACCGACCTCGTTCTCCTGGGTCTTGACCTCATGGTGAGCCTCTCGGTGGGAGAGGAGGGCTCTCCAGGCCCCATCGCTTACGCCCACATTCTCCCTGAGAACAGCCGGGGGGAGAAGTGGAGCCTTCAAAGGGTCCCTGACGTGGGCCAGCTCGACACCGACTTCCAGGAACTGATCGACTCCCTGGAGGACGAACTCGGCCGTAGCAGGGAAGGGAGGACGCTGCACCAAAAGGAAAGGGCTGTGCTCGTGGGAGTGAGTTCAGGCCCTGTGTGGCAGATCAAGGAGTCGCTGGAGGAACTTAAGGACCTGGCGGTGTCGAGCGGTGTGGAAGTCACGGATGCGGTGGTTCAGCGCCTCAAGCAGGTGGACTCCCGGTATCTGATCGGGAAGGGCAAACTGAGCGAGCTGGTGCTGAGATGCGTTCAAACCGGATCGACACTTCTCATTTTCGATCACGAACTCACCCCGGCCCAGGTGCGGAGCCTCAACGATGCCACGGAGCTCAAGATCATTGACCGGAGCCAGCTCATCCTGGATATCTTTGCGCGCAGAGCGGTCACCCGGGAAGGGAAGATCCAGGTGGAACTGGCCCAGCTCAAGTATCTTCTTCCAAGGCTCGCCACGAAGAACACGGCCATGTCGCGACTCACAGGAGGCATCGGGGGAAGGGGACCGGGAGAGACAAAGCTGGAGATCAACCGAAGGCGCGTCCGGGAGCGGATCACCCGCTTGAACCGGGAGCTCGAACAGATCCGGCAGCAGAGAGAAGATCGACGCCGGCTGCGCAACGCGAGAGGGATCCCGGTGATTTCCATCGTGGGCTACACCAACGCCGGAAAATCCACCTTGCTCAACAGCCTGACCCGCAGCCGTGTGGCGGTGGAAGACCGGCTCTTTGAAACCCTGGACCCGAGCAGCCGAAGGCTCCGCTTCCCCAGCGAAAGAAATGTGATCATCACGGATACGGTAGGGTTCATCCGTGACCTGCCTGAAGACCTCATGGAAGCCTTTGCAGCCACCCTGGAGGAACTCCACGATGCGGATCTGCTCCTTCACGTGGTGGACGCGAGCAGCCCGCGCATGGATGACCAGATCAAAACCGTTGAAGGGATTCTGAGGAAGCTCGACCTGGACAGAATTCCTGTGGCCCTCGTCCTAAACAAAACCGACCGCCTGGACCCTGTCCAGACGGCCGATTTGTCGAAAAGCTTGAAGGGTGTTCCGGTTTCCGCTCTCAACCCCAAGACCTTTTCAGGCCTGCTTCAGGAGATGGAGCACCTCATATGGCCGCGCTCTTCCACCCCTTTGATTTCCACAGGGCCCCATCCTTCCCAATGACCAGGGATTCGCAGGCGGCGAGACCGTTCACAAACTCCGTGCCCTGAGAGGGAGTCATGACGCACAGGGCGGTCGCCAGCGCGTCCGCTTCCATGGTCGTGTTCGCCCTGATCGTGCCGCTCGTCACTCCATCCGGAGAAAGGCCCGTTTTCGGGTTCACGATGTGGTGAAACATTTTTTCCTGGTCATAGTAGATCTCGTAATTGCCTGAGGTGGAGACAGCTCCGTCCCCCATGTGGACCACATCCGGGTAGGTTTTCCGCTTCCAGGGATCCTGAATCGCCACAGTCCAGGGCTTTCCGTCTTCCTTGGCGCCTCTGGTCCGGATATCGCCGCTCGCATTGATGAGATGGTTGTGGATGCCCCGGGACAGGAGAAGCTCGGACACGCGGTCCACAATGAACCCCACGGCAATCCCGTCCAACGTGATTCCCATGCCTTCGGCTTTGAACGAGACGGATTTGTCCTTGAGCTCGATGTTGCGAGCGCCCACCCGCTTGAGAAGATCTTTGATTTCCGCTTCTGTGGGCCAGACTTTTTTCTCACCGCCCAGTTTTTGCTGAAAGAGATCCACAACCGGCTTTACGGTGACGTCAAAATAGCCGCCCGTGATCTGGTGGTAATAAAGGGAACTCGCCATGACTTGGGCGACTTCAGGAGGAAGGCCGTCGAGGCGGCCACGGGTGTTGAGATCATAAACCGCAGAGGCGTGATCATACCGGCTGAGCAGCCCTGACAGTCGGTCGATTTCGCTAAAGGCTGCATCCATGGCCTCTTCGGCCTGGTCTTTGGAAGGATGAAGGAGAGTCATGGAAACGAAACTTCCCATGGCGAGCCGGGTTTTGGAAACCTTCACCATTCTTTTGTTGAAGGAGACCGCTTCAGCACCGGCCGGGATAACCGTAGCGGAAGCCATGCCCAGCCCGAGCAAGCCGGATAGTTTCAAGAAGGACCGTCGGTCCACCCCTCTTCTGAGGTCGTCCGTGTGTTTCATTTCGTGCCTCCAAGCGAAAATTGCCGAATAAATCTACCATCGCCTTTCAGGCATGGCAATCAAATATTCCAGTGTGGTATCTCATCAATGAATTACTCGAGCAGCTTGCTTTCACCCCCACCTCGCCTCCCCCATCAAGGGGGACGGAACGATCAGTCACCTCTCGAAATTCTCCTCCCCTGGTGGGAGGGGTTAGGGGAGGGGGAAGCAAGTGGCCAAGGCCGCGCAAACTGGGACAGATCGCACTAGTTCGCAACGGCAGCCTGGGTCTGTTTCGCCGCAGGCTGATAGTACCGGAAAATCTTTCGTGGGCACTTTTCGACGCACACTTCCTTGCAATCCGGGCCAAAGGCGATGCAGGCCTTGTGGTCAATGGCCACCACGTTGTCTTCCATGCGCACGGCCTTGGCCGGGCAAACCTTGACGCACATCTTGCAGGAGATGCATCCTGCCTGGCAGATTTCCTTGACCCTTTTGCCGGAATCCTTGGTGCTGCACGGCACCCAGACCCTCGCGCTCCGGGGGAGAAGCTCGATGATCTTCTTCGGGCAGGTGCGCACGCAGGTTCCGCAGCCTACACAAGCCACGGGGTCAACGACCGGGAAGTCATCGACCATCTCGATGGCGTCAAAAGGGCAGGCGGTCGCGCACTCTCCGAAGCCTACACAGGCGTACTGGCACTCCTGGGGCCCGCCAAAGGCAAGATTGGCTCCGGTGCAGGTCCGGTAACCGATGTAAGCATACTTCCTGGGGACCTTGCCCTCCGGCCTGGAGCAGCGCACCCCTGCGATCACGTCTTCGATGGCGGCCATTTTCTTTCCCGTGATTTCAGCCACCTCTTTGGCCACCTCGGCCTTGCCCGGGAAACAGAGGCTGGGCTTGACTTCCGGATCATTCACCACCGCTTCGGCATAGGCTTCGCACCCGGCGAAGCCGCACCCGCCTCACTGGGCGCCGGCAAGGACTTCCAGGACTTCTTCGACTTTAGGATTGGCTTTGACGGCGAATTTCTGGGCCGCAAGGGCCAACCCGATACCGAAGAGGAGCCCAATGCACCCCAGCACGGCCAGAGCGATCAGAGCTGATTTCACGAGAATTGGATCCATTGAAACGAAAACCTCTTAAAAGATGGACATTCCGGAAAAACCCATAAAGGCCAGAGCAAAGAGCCCGGCGGTAATAAACGCGATGGGAAGTCCCCGGTAGGTGGGCGGCACATTGGCCGTTTCCAGCCTTTCCCGTACGGAGGACATCAGAAAAAGCGCCACAAGGAACCCCCCTCCTGCACCGACGGCCAGCATCAGGCTCTCCATGGCATTGTACTCGTTGTTGGCGAGGATCAGGGGAACGGCGAGAATGATGCAGTTGGCAATTACCAGCACGAGGTACACGCCGAAGGCCTTGAACAGCGCCGGGTTCACTTTTCGAAGGATCGTGTCCACCGCCTGGACGGACAGAGAGACCAGGCCGATGAAGACCACGATCTGCAGAAAGTCCAGCCTGAAGGGCTTGAGCACGAACTGGTACATGAACCAGGACATCATGGCGCTGGCCACCATCACGAGCGTGAAGGTGACTCCCATGCCCACGGCCGTGGACTTCTTCTGGGAGGTGCCGAAGAAGACGCAAAGGCCCAGGTACTTGGTGAACACGAAGTTCTTGATGATCATGGCGCCCAGGAGAACCGAAAGCAGGTACCCGAGGTAGGCTTTCTTGACCGTGACCAGGGCGGTGCCCTGGGACTTGCCCGCGCTCAGGATCTCCCGGAGGGAGAGCACATGGGGCTGCTCCTGGTTGAGAGGCTCCTGGAAGGTGAGGGTGACCGTGGTCTTGTCCTGGCTCAGGGCCGCGGCAGCCAGGCTCAGGAGAATGTCCGGGTCCTGCTTTTCGTAAACCGCATAGTGATCCAGTTTCTTGGCCCACGCTTCATCCACAGGGCCGGCAAAGGTGATCACGATCTGGTTGGTGCCCTTGAAAGCGGTCCGTTTCACGAAACGGTGCTCGTAGTCGCACCCGGCCAAAAGGAAAATCCCGACCAGGAGGAACCATCCCAAAAAGATGCGCTGTCTCTGAACCTTCTTCATCCCTATCCTTTTTTCTCTTTCATTCTCTTGAAGACAAGGTCCATGTAATTGTAGATGGCCATCATGAACCCGACAACGAAGAACCCTGCCGCAGGAAGAATAAAGAAAAGAAGCGGTTTGGCTCCTAAAAGATCGAAACCCAGGAAAGTCCCTGACCCCAGGATTTCTCGAACGGCTCCGAGCGTCACCATGCCGAACAGGAATCCGAGGCCCATGCCCACGGCGTCCCAGAAAGAAGGGATCAGCGGGTTCTTGGCTGCGAACATCTCCAGACGCATGGTGATGATGGCGAAAGCGACAATGAGTTTTACGAAAATCCCCATCTCTTTGTAGGCTGCCGGCACATAAGCGGCAAGCACGAGATCGATCACCGTCACCCAGGTGGCAATGGTCAGGGTGTAGGTGGGGATCCGGATTCGGGGATGGATGTAGTTCTTGATGGCCGAAATCGTGCAGCTCGAGAAGACCTGAACGAAAAGAACCGCAACGCCCAGAAGAATGCCGTTCATGACGGTGGTGCTGATTCCCACAGCCGGGCACATGGACAGGGCCAGCCGGAAAATCGGGTTTTCCGAAAGGATGCCGTTAACAAACAACTGGGAATTGCTTTTCTTAGTGTGTGCCAAGATCTTTCTCCCCCTGCCTCGTCCTAGAAAGCCACAGGAAGCTTCTGCGATTGGACCACACGCTCAAGCCTCTCGACCCGGTAGGCGAAGCGCTTGACCATGCCTTTGACGCCGTCTGTCACAGCCTTGCTTGAAATCGTCGCCCCGGTGAGGGCATAGATGTCGTTGTCCTGATACTTGGCCCGAATGCGCTGGATTTCTTCGGCGGACATGGAACCTTTCTTGACTTCCAGGACCTGTCGGTACTCGTCAGGAAGCGGCTCTTTCACCACATCGAGTTGCTTGAGCTTCTGATAGGACTTGTTCTTGAACTGGTTTGTGAAAAAGTCCTGCACGATGTCGCCGCCCAGGCCTGGGTCTTCTTCGTGTTCCATGATCTCCAGGCCGAGAATGTTGTAACCGGGATCCACGGCCAGCATGACTTTGATGAATGTCTTGTACCCCTGGAAGTGCCCAGGCAGCAGATAGGCCAGCCGTTTTCCGTCCATGGAGGCCACGACGGTTTCATCGGAATAAACAAAACCGGCCGCCCCTTTGAGGGCTGCGGCCAGCGCCTTTTCCCGCTCCGGCACCTCAAGGGTCTGTTCCGTGGTTATTTTCAGCTCGTGATAAGCCTGGAATTTCCCCTCAAGGTCGATGACTAGGAGGCCATGCCCGAGGTCGTTTCCCTTTTTTACCGGGAACATGTAGCCCAGATATCTGGATCCTTTTTCGTCAATCACGTAACGGTATATGCTGTAGAGCTTGAGCGCCGAAGGAGCCGGTTTCCCTTTGCCGTAGCCCAGAAGCCCGAGCATGGTGTCCTGCTCTTTCTGGTGTTCGTTGTGCTTCTTTGCTTTGGCCGTGAACACATAGGTACTGCCCATGATGGTGCCAGCAACCAGGCAGGAAATGATGAGTCCAATGGTGATTCTGAGAATCTGTTTCATTTCACGGCACCTTTTGCCGGAGCAAACCGCTTGGGCTTGAACCATCCGTCCAGAGCAGGGGTCAGGGTGTTCATGAGGAGGATGGCATAGGCCACGCCTTCCGGGTACCCTCCTTTGAGGCGGATCAGGACCGTGAGGGCTCCGACACCGATCCCGAAGAGGATCTGCCCGGGTTTCTGATTCGGGGACGTCACATAATCCGTGGCCATGTAAATGGCGCCAAGCGGTACACCTCCTGAGAGAATCGCGAGCAGGGGGTTTCCTGTGAAAAACCCTTCTCCGCCGAAAATCCAGGTGAAGAAGGCGACGGAACCGAAGACCGACGCCGGGATGTGCCAGGTGATATAGCCTTTGTAGATGAGGAAGAGGCCGCCGAGCAGGAGCAGGAGAACAGAGGTTTCACCGATACAGCCGGGCCTCAACCCGACGAAAAAATTCCCATAGATCGTGGAGAGGGATCCGAATTTTTCGATGAGCGCATCCAGGCCATAATGTTTGAGCACATAGAGAGGGGTGGCCGTGCTCACCGCATCGACCCCGGGCGCCATGTATTTGAAGATCGAAGCATCCCGAAGCGGCGGAAGCCAGGCAGAGGTCATGGCCACAGGGTAGGTGGCCACCAGAAAAGCCCGGCCGATGAGGGCAGGGTTGAAGATGTTGTAGCCGATCCCGCCCATGAGGTGCTTGGTCACGAAGATGGCGATCACTCCGCCCAGAATCGGCATCCAGTAGGGAACGCCGGGGGGGATGACGTAGGCGAGCAGCACGCCTGTGATCACGGCGCTGCCGTCCTTGATCGTCACAGGGCGGCGCAGGGATTTCTGCGAAATGGCTTCCGTGGCCAGACAGCTTCCCACGCTGACGGCGGTGATGATGAGGGTCTGAAAGCCGAAAATGAAAACGGTGAGGATCAGGGAGGGCATGAGGGTTGCCACCACGGTCCACATGATCCTTTCCACCGACTCGTGGCTCTTGACGTGGGGGGAGACGGCGACCGACCAGAGTTCGGCTTCCTTCACCGCCACCTCCTGGGTTTCTTTGACTTGCTCTTCGATGGCTCCGCTCCTTGTCCCTATCGTTTCGCCTTCAACTTGGCGAGACGGATGAACTGCACCAGGGGCCGCTTGGCCGGGCAGACAAAAGCGCAGCACCCGCACTCGAAGCATTCGAACAGACCGAATTTCGCCGTGTCCTGGGCCCGGCCCGCCTCCACGTAGACGCCGATTTCATTGGGCTGAAGACCCATGGGGCAGGCGTCCATGCACCAGCCACACCGGATGCACTGGCTGTGGGCCCGGCTGTCGATTTCGTCCTCGGTGAGGAACAGCACGCCGGAAGTGGTCTTGGTCACGGGGACATCCAGGGTGGAGATGGGGAATCCCATCATCGGCCCGCCCATGACGATTCGGGCCAGGTCCGGTTTTGTCCCTCCGAGAAAAGCGACGATGTCACTCAATCGTGTGCCGATTCTTACCTTCAGATTCGCGGGTCTGGCAATGCCTTTGCCGGTGATGGTGATCACCTTTTCGTAGAGAGGCTTGTTCAGGGCCACGGCTTCGTAAATGGCTTTGGTGGTCCCCACGTTCTGCACGATCACGCCCACGTCAAAGGGAAGCCCGAACCCCGGCACCCGGCGTTTGGTGATGCTTTCGATGAGCTGTTTCTCCGATCCCTGGGGGTACTTGACTCTCAGGGCATCGACGCTGACCTTGAAACCGTCGGAGGCCTTGTCCGTAGCCGCCTCCCTCAAGGTTTCCACCGCATCCATTTTATTGGCTTCGATCCCTATGTGGCATTCCTTGATTCCGAGCAGGGCGAGGATGATCTTGGCGCCTTCGATGATCTCCGCGGGGTGCTCCAGCATCACGCGATGATCCGTGGTCAGATAGGGTTCGCACTCGACCCCGTTGATGAGGAGCATATCGACCTTGGCTTCAGGGGGAGGAGAAAGCTTGACGTGGGTTGGAAACCCGGCTCCTCCGATACCGACAATGCCTGCAGCCTTGACTCTTTTTTTCAGCTCGTCGGCGGGCAGGCTTCGCCAGTCCTCCAAGGGGTAGGTTTTGGCCGGGGCATCGCGGTCGGTCTGGATTGTGACAGAGGCGGAGGTGACGGAAACGGGATTGGTGGAAGCGCCCACTCCCTTCACCGTTCCTGTGACACTGGCGTGAACAGAGGCCCCAAGGCCGCCGGCCACTTCTCCGATCACGTCTCCTTCAGTGACCTTGGCCTTTTTGTCCACCACGGACTTGCAGGGAGCCCCGAAGTGCTGCTGGAGAAGAATGTCCACCTCTTCGGGGCGAGGCAGCGTTTCAATGGCCAGATGCTCGGAGAGCTTCTTGGATTCAGGAGGATGAACTCCGCCTTTAGGAAAGGTGAGCAACGTCGCTTGCATGGGCAGATCGTATCGTTCTTTTCAGGTTCAGCGCTTTTTTCGTCTTTAAACCGCGTATGGCTATACAGAAAAACCGTTCCCCTGTCCACCAAAATGATACGTGTTCACCTCCGAAGACGGTTCCGTCCTTTACAGGTCCTTTCGAAGGTTGATGAAATTGCTTCTTTCAAAACCGAGGGTTTTGAAAAAAGACAGAAGGTCCGTCGAATCCCACCTCACCGAGGTGTAGATTCTCTTCACGCCCTTCTCCTTGTAATAGTCGAAAATCCCCTTGGCCAGGCTCTTTCCAATCTCCTGACCCATGTGCTTGGGGTCCACGCCGAACATGGAGATCCATGCGACCTTCTCAGTGCCGAAAATTCCGGCCGTGATGATGCTGATCATGAAGCCCACCACTTTGCCCCTGATTTCCGCGATAAGGCTGGCGTTGGAGTTTCTCTTGGTCGCTTCCGCCACGACGGGCTTGAAATTAAGACGGGAAGGGTTCTTGGTGATGGCCGCATCGATGCGGCTCACTTCATCTGCATCGCTTTTTTTCATTTTCCTGATCAGGACCTTCGCCACAAGTCGAATCCTTTTCTGCTTAAGGGGAACCGGTGTCAGTCAATCCTTATGATCTTCACGTGATGGTCGACCCAGTCGGGCGGAAGATAAACCCTGCCGCTGTTTCCGCTGAGCTTGACCTTTTTCTCGATCATCTCTTCCCCATAGACCTCGAACTTCACTTTGCCTTCAGGGATGTTGCTGGCGGAATTCCTTTCACTCTGGGCTTTCTTTTCCCTAGGCACGGCTCTCACCTCTTCTCTTTATAAAATGAGGACTCGGGTTGTTGTTTGCTGTCCGCTCAGGGTTCATTTCGTTCCTCTGGTAGCTGTCTGGAAACTCTCGGTTGGCCTAGGCTGTTTAACTTTCTGATTCTTCTTCGGATTACCCTGTCATTCCGCCTTCAAAGGCCACTTTCATTCTAACTACATTTTAGCTACAAAGTGACTATAGAAAATCCACGAAAATGATGTCAAGAAAAAAATGACACTCCTCGGGTCGAGCCAGGAGAGCTCCACTTTGACGGATGAACACCGCATTTGATAAAGTGCGAAGAGATCGTCCCAGTCCGGCGGGATAATTTCTTTCGCAAAGGATCAGTCATGAATCAACCCGATGACAGCCGCTATCTGTTGCCGACCGCCATTATCGACAGTGACCACGAATCCATCATCGATTTTGTGAATCAGTCGATCGGCCAAACCGAGGAAGACCCGATCGCGAAGGCGGTGAAGCTGTATTACGCGGTGAGAGACGGCATCTGGTACGATCCCTACTATCCCTTTTATTTGCCCGAGCACTATCGTGCAAGCAACGTGCTGAAAAGCGGCAGGGGATATTGCGTCTGCAAGGCCTCTTTGCTTTGCGCCCTGGGAAGAGCGTGTGGAATTCCCACACGGGTCGGATTTGCGGATGTCCGCAACCATCTGGCCTCGGCGCAACTCCTAGAGATGATGGGCACGGATCTCTTTGTCTATCACGGTTTCACGGAGTTCTGCCTCGAAGGGAAATGGGTCATGGCCACTCCGGCCTTCAACAAAGAACTCTGCCTGAAGCACAAGGTCGCCCCCCTGGAGTTCAACGGCCGCGAGGATTCCATTTTTCAACCGTACAACCTCGAGAAAAAGAAGTTCATGGAATACGTGACCTACCATGGTTCGTTTTCGGACATTCCTGTGGGAAGAATTGTGAAGGCGTGGGAAGCAGCCTACGGCGCGGACAAGGTGAGATTGTGGATCGACGCTCTCGAGCAATCCGGCGGCAAACCCACGCGCGAGTTCTTCAACGAAGAACCGCTGAAGAGCTGATGCTGCGCAGACAGCCTATTTTTCACCACGGAGTCACAGAGGGCACAGAGATAATCTGTCCTAGAAGTTCGTCTCGAAACACTATCATGCGTATATAAAATCATCGGTCCCAAGATGTTGGTCGTCGGTGCGGGAAGAATCTCTGCGTTATCATTTTGACTTGAGAGGTTTACCCGCCTTTGGCGGCGCCAGAGGCGACCAGGGCTGTTTTCGTCTATCGGTAGCTCCCGATAGACGAATAATAAATCTCCCACTCTGAGGCCTCTGTGGTGAGACGAGAAACCGAACTATACGGTCCCGCTGAGGATGCCGGAGTCAGTGGGGCCTCTGAAAGGCAGGCGCTGAATGTTGCGCACCCCTGCCTTGGCCAGCATGTCCCTGACCTCCCCTTCAGAGTAAGAGCGCCCCTCTTCCGTGTTCACGAGCATGTTCAACGCGAAAAGCGCGGGAAAGAGCGGGCCGTCGTGGGTGTCGTTGAGGAGAAATTCGTGAACCAGGATGAGCCCGCCCGGTTCGAGAACCGACACGGCCTTTTCGATGACGGTGCGGCAGGCCTCCGGGCCCATGCTGTGAAGAATCTGGGAAAGCCACGCGACGTCGTAAGCTCCCCGGACGGCCTCGTGCAGGTAATCTCCTGTCTGGAAGTCGATCCTGGAGCTCAGTCCAAATCTCTTGATCGTCTTTCGAGCAAAGGGCTCGGTGCTGGGGAGGTCGAAAACCGTAGCGCTTAGGGCGGGGTTGGCCTGACAAAAGTGAATGGCGTAGGTTCCTGGGCCGCCCCCCAGATCGAGGAGATGCCGCCTGTGAGAGAGATCGATCTCCCGGGTGATTCTCGGCGCAAGCCCTGAGGCGTTGTTGTACATGGCCATGAGAAAGCTTTCGAGCTCAGCCTTCGTTCTTCTTCTTTTTCTCACCGGCTTTCCGGTCTTGACGGCCTGCGAGAGCTTGGACCACGCCGAGACAAGGTGGTGGTGGTGTTTGACGGCAAATCCTATGTAGGCCGGAGAGGTCTTGATGAGGAGAGTCTTGGCGGCTTCGGTATTCGAGAACTTGTCCGCCTTCTTTTCCAGAAGGCCCATGGCGGCGACCGCGTCGAGCAGCATCCGGGCCGATCTCGCATCGCCTCCCCATCGTGACGCGATCTCTTCAGCGCTCAGCGAGCCGTCCCCGATCCGAGTGAACAGGTCCAGGTCCACGGCCACGTGAAGGGGGAAAGATTCCCAGTAGGCTCCGGAGACCCTCATCAGCTTTCCGGGATTCCATTGCTCCTCAGGCATGACCGTACCTCCATAAAATGACGATTGCTCCACCCTCTCGGTAAGATGATGCGCTCCTACCTAGACATGCACAAGAGGAACAGGGCCGGGACCTTTTCTGGAGTGACTGGCGGAAGGGCGCCGTCTTTTCACGACTTATCTCTGGGGGAAGCCCCGGCTCCGCTTCTGTAAGAAGCGGAGAACGGTGGAGGGGGCAAGTTTCCCTCGCAGATAAGTCGTAGAAAAGACCAGCCCGTGAGACTTGCCCGCCTCCGGAGGGCTTGGCCGCCCTTGGCGGCCTTGGAACGCAAGAAAAGGTGCCGGACCTGTTCCTCTTGTGGCCGTCCCGTTCAAAGCCTTTTGAACGGGTCTACTCTCTTACTTTCAGTGTAAGGAAAACCGTGGCGCCTCGCCTCTTGGCCAGAACGAGCACCGTGTCCCCGGCTTTGTAAGACTCGATTTTGCGGCCAAAGTCCTTCACGTCCTTGACAGGAGACTGGTCGATCTCCAGGATGACATCCCCGGCCCTCAGCCCTGCTTCGGCCGCGGAAGACCCGTCCTCCACCTGAACGACCACAACCCCCCTGGCCTCTGAGAGCCCGAAGTTCTTGGCCAGTTCCGGCGTGAGGTCCTCAACCGTCATCCCGAGCCTCGGCTTGGCTTCGGTCACGACCGGTGCTTCTTTTTCGTCCTTGAGCTCCGCAATCTTGATTTCGAAGCTCTTTTTCTGCCCTTTTCGCAAAACTTGCACGTTCACGCTCTTTCCCACAGGCGTTGAGGCAACGGCATAGGGCAGCTCGCTCATCTCCTTGATCTCTTTCCCGTTGAAGGTGACGATCACGTCGCCGCGCTGGATGCCAGCCTTTTCAGCAGGTCCGCCCGGCGTCACATCGGCCACGAGCGCGCCTTTTTCGTCTTTGAGATCGAGCTTCTGTTTCAGCTCCGGCGTGATCTTCTGGATCATCACCCCAAGCCAGCCCCTGACCACCTTGCCTGTCTTCAGCTGGGGAAGCAGATCCTTGGCCATGTTGATGGGGATGGCGAAACCAATGCCGATGTTGCCGCCGCTCTGCGAGAAAATAGCGGTGTTGATCCCCACCACCTCCCCGGATGTGTTCAGAAGCGGGCCTCCGCTGTTTCCCGGGTTGATGGACGCGTCCGTCTGGATGTAGTTGTCATAAGAGCTCTGGCCGATCTGTCGGTATTTTGCGCTCACAATGCCCGCAGTCACCGTGTTGCCGAGACCAAATGGGTTCCCGATCGCGACCACCCACTCTCCCACATCCAGCTTGTCGGAATCTCCGAGGGGCAAAGGGCTCAAGGGCTTGTCCGATTCAATCTTGATAAGAGCCAGGTCCGTCTTCTGGTCGCGGCCGATGATCTTGGCGAGGAATTCCTTTTCATCGGCCAGCTTCACCTTGATTTCGTCGGCCATTTCCACCACGTGGTTGTTCGTGAGGATGAACCCCTCCTTGTCGATGATCACACCGGTCCCCAGGCTCTGCTGTCTGAAATCCTTCGGTATTTGGTCCCTGAAGAAGCGCTCGAAGAAATCCCTGAAAGGGTCATTGGGACCGAAAGGCATGGGCGTCTGGCCTCTTCCCTTCATCACTTTCACGGTGCTGATGTTCACCACGGAATTCTTCGCTTTCTTGGCAAGCTCTGAAAAAGACACAGGCACACCCGGTGGCGAGCCGGGGTTCTGTGCTGCGGAATTCGGAATCAGACCCGGAAGCGTCGACATTCCAAACACTATCACGAAGCAAATCGCCGTCCACCCGATCAAGGTTGTTTTTCTCAATATTCCTTTGTTTCTGGACATCTCGAACACCTTCCCTTCTTGAATGCTCGTTAAAAGCTAAACCCTACGTTGAAGCCGCAGCCCGTTCGGCGCGGTATATCTTCCGTCTATATTGGTAATTCGTTTCAAGGATTTCAAGCTCTCTGTCTATTTTCAGAGGAAGGCTTGAGCGGGTCTTCAAGGCATTTCATCGTGGCCAGGCGGTCATTACCCGTTCTTCTTGGAGCCCTTGGCAAAGAATTTCGGAAGCTTCCACATGGAGGCAGATTTTGTTGAGGTTTTTTTCAAGTTTTCTACGGCCTGTTTTTCGACTTCACTCCCCTCCAAATCCTCCGTTGGCACGATTTCTTCGATACGGACCGCTCTGATCTTCTTGAGACAGTCGGTCAAGGCGTCTTTCTTGGTATCCCCCACTCCGAAAAACGTCTCCTCTGATTCCTTGAGCAGAAGGTTCGGGACAGCAATGTATTTGTGAGGAGGCTTTCCGAGCACCGCTTCATAGACATCGATGGACAGGTTGCCCTCGCTGCGGAAGAGCTTGAACCGGTGCACTCTTGCTAGGATCTCATCATCGCCGAGGATAGCCATGGCCATACTCTCCTCCAGGTTCAATGAAATTTCAAGGTCAACGCTTCTTCAACACCGAAAGGATCTGCTTTGTTTCGTTGCTCCACTCGCCGACCTGTTCGGTCTTGGAAATGAACTTGGTGATGATTTCCTGGGATCCTGAAAAAGTGACATAGGACTGTCGGACTTTGATGGAGTTGCCTTTTCGAACATAGAGAGCCAGTCCCGCCAAAAGGCTCATGATCAGTTCTTCATCATCAATGCCGACATCCAATGTGAAAAATCGGTCATGGATGGCTACCGCAACATCTTTTGGCTCCTTCATGGCCGTATGCCCCTTTTCGCTTTTTCCTTGTGCTTCCTTTTACGCCGATTTGGCCTCAAAGGCAATAGCTCAGCGAGAATTGCTGTGCCGGCCCTGCTCCCATAAGCAAAAAGCCGCAATCGGCTTCGATTGCGGCCTAAATTGCCGCTGGTGCGGAAGGGGGGACTTGAACCCCCATGTGATTGCTCACACTAGACCCTGAACCTAGCGCGTCTACCAGTTCCGCCACTTCCGCACAAAATGGATTGATATTTCAGACTAATCATTTATATTAGCGCCATGAACATGTCAATATTTTATGAGAGATTTGTTTGAATTTTCGTCATGCAGGTCATCTTAAACCTCAACGAAATCACAAAACCGCTGACCAACCCGGTGCTCACCATCGGCAACTTCGACGGCGTCCACAAAGGGCATTTGGCTCTCTTTGACAAGGTCAAAGAAAGAGCAAAAGCCATCGCCGGACAGTCCGTTGTCATGACCTTTGAACCCCACCCCCTGAAAATCATGAGACCGGCCAACGGCCCCCAGCTGATCACCCATACGGGCCAAAAACTTGAACTCATTGAGAAGGCGGGCATCGACGTCATTGTCTGCGTGTCGTTCGACCGGGAGTTTGCAGCGATCCCGGCACGGGATTTTGTCAATAGCATCCTGGTGAAGAAAATCGGGATCAAAGAAATCGTGGTGGGTTATGACTACACCTTCGGCCACAACCGGGAGGGCGACATCAATCTGCTTCGGGAAATAGGAAACGATTTCGGTTTTGTCGTCCACCTTGTGGGGCCGATCGAGATCGACCACACCCTTGTTTCCAGCACATCGATCAGAAGGCTGGTTCAGGAAGGGAGACTGGAGGAGGCCAGGGTGCTCCTCGGAAGGGATTTCGAGGTGCAGGGAACCGTGGTGAAAGGTCGGAACAGGGGAGGCCGACTGCTCGGTTTCCCGACCGCCAACCTGAACCCCCACGGCGAGCTGCTTCCCAAAACAGGGGTCTATGCGGTCAAGCTGCTCATCGATGATGTTTTCTATAACGGAGTGACGAATGTCGGATATAATCCGACCTTCGGGGATACCGGTTTAACCGTAGAGACTCACGTCCTGGATTACTCGGGCGAACTTATGGAAAAACGATTAAAGTGCACTTCATCAAGCGCCTGAGAGACGAAAAGACTTTCAAGACCCTTGAGGAG
>CAVPDE010000029.1:0-78746 GCA_963702565.1 uncultured delta proteobacterium
AACGACGGTTTCCGCCCCCGGGCCTTTAGACCGCCGCACTCCCGGTTTCACCGGTGCGGATGCGGATGACTTCGGCGACCGGATAGACAAAGATCTTACCGTCGCCGATGCGCCCGGTCCGGGCCTGTTCAATAATGGTTTTAGTGACGCTCTCCGCTTTCTCATCGGTGACCACGATTTCAATTTTGACCTTGGGAAGGAAATCCACCTGGTATTCCATGCCCTAAAAGACTTCCGCAATGGGCGCCTTTCTGGTGGCCAAAACCTTTTACTTCCGTCACCGTCACGCCCTCGATGCTCATCTTGTGCAAGGCCTCTTTCACCGGCTCCAGTTTGAAGGGCTGAATAATGGCTTCTATCTTCTTCATAACAGTATCCTCCTTTTATAATTACAGGCTGTAACCGGTTTCCTGGTGCTCCGCCAGATCCAACCCTGTTTCTTCTTCGTTAGCCTTGACTCTCAGCCCCATGGTGGCGTCCAGAATTTTAAGAGCATAAGGTCATAACAAAAGAGAAACCAGAGCCACCCCAACCGCGAACAGCTGGATGCCAAACTGGGCCGATTGCCGAAAAACAACCCATCGGCGCCGGCCTCATTGATAGCTTTAGAGGCAAACAGGCCGGTGGCCAAAGCGCCCCAGATGCCGCCCACCATATGCACGCCCACCACGTCCAAAGCATCATCGTAACCAGCTTCGGCTTGATCAGGACCGCCATGTAGCAAAGACTCCTGCCAGGGGTCCGATAATAATAGCAGATCGGACCCACGAAACCCGCCGCCGGCGTAATCGCCACCAGGCCGGCCACCGCTCCTGAGGCGATGCCCGACATGGTGGGTTTGCCGGACCAGCCATTCAACGATCATCCAGCTCAACGCCGGGCCGCAGGTGGCAAAGTGAGTAGTGACAAAGGCCACGGCCGCCAGGCCATTCGCCGCCAGAGCGCTGCCGGCATTAAAGCCGAACCAGCCGAACCACAGGATTCCGGCCCCCAACACTGTCATGGGCAGGTTGTGGGGAATCATCGCTTCCGTGCCATAACCCTGGCGCCGTCCAATGATCAGGGCCGCAGCCAGTGCCGCAATACCGGCGTTAATGTGGACGACCGTGCCCCCGGCAAAATCCAGGGCTCCCAGACCTTTGAGCCAACCGCCATCACCCCAGACCCAGTGCGCCACCGGATCATACACCAGCGTGGCCCATAGTAAGCTGAAGACCAGAAAGGTGCTGAACTTAAACCGCTCCACCCAGGAACCGATGATCAGGGCCGGAGTGATAATGGCAAACATGGCCTGAAAGACCATAAAGGCCTGATGGGGAATGGTTTCAGAATAAGTCTTGAAAGGTTCAGCGCCGACGCCCTGCAGTCCCAGGTAACCGAGATTACCGATGAGGCCGCTGCCGGTGTCCGGGCCAAAAGCCAGACTGTAGCCGAAGAGGGCCCACTGCACCCCGATCAACCCGATCATAATGTAATTTTGCAGCAAGGTGTTCAAGATGTTCTTGCTGCGCGCCATGCCGCCATAAAAAAGCGCCAACCCGGGGGTCATAAACAAGACCAGAGCCGCGGAGACTAAGACAAAGGCAGTGTCACCAGAATTCATAAAAAAACCCTCCTTAAGAATAACAAATGATTTCTTGATTTCCTGCCTAAGATAGCAATATCGGTGCCAACTTTAATTTGTAATTAATTCAGCTTGTTATAACTTCGACCAATTACATATTTGTACAATGCCTAACATGGCAATACATAATTGTAATATCTGCGAGATTTCAGTGCCAACTGTTTTGGGGAGAGGGTACAGCAGATGCGGCAGGCTTGGCCTGGGCCGGAGCGTGGGTGAAGTGTTTTGATGCTTACAGTTTCAAGTTGTCGTTTGATGGTTGAGATGGAAGCCAGGGGGCCAGGGATTCAGGCATCGTGCCTGGGGATCCTTGGTCTCCTCTTCCACCTCGCTTGCCCTCGGTCAGCGTTGGCGAAGTTCCTGAAGGACCTTTTCGATGCCGTCGGCCACCTGCCGCCAGGCGTAATCCCGGTCGGGCCAGAGCGTCACCGCCTTGCCGTCTTTGGGAAGGGCCTGGAGTTTGCCGAAGGGCGCTGCATGCCAGTTCACGTCCCGGACGATGATCGGGATGACTCTGGCCTCTATCGTTTCATGCCGTTCCAAAGCCCTTTTCATTTCAATATCGTAACAGTAATCCGAGGCGATGAAATCAGCGCTCACCAGGAGGAGAATGATGCCGGCATGCTCCAGGTTACCGTCGATTTTCCCCTTCCAATCCTCTCCGGGTTGTATCAGGCGGTCGTGCCATAGTTTGATAAGTCCCTGGCGTTGGAAGATTTTCAGGTGGGTGCCCAACTCCTGTCGGAGCTCGTCGTCTTTGTGGGAATAGCTGACGAACACCTGGATCTCCGCCTCTTCCTTGCCTCTCACCGGCCCGGCACGCCTTGCTCCTTCCAGGTCCACGCCGCCCAGCAGCTCCTGCACGCCTAATATAAAAACCGAGCCCATGGCCATTTTCGGAAATTCATTCACCCCGTTGGCTTCAAAGGCCAGCAGTTCCTGGTAGGAGACCGCCGCCTCCGGATATTGGGGCAGCGGCACCATTTCCTGGGGCTGAAAAGTGAAGCTGCGGTGCAGGTGATCGAAATCAGAGCGGATCACCGCCAGGAGGCGCCTGCGACCCGACTGGGGGCCGTTGACGAGGATGCTGACCGTTTTATCCTGTTTATCTGCCTTCACCAAAGCCTGGCACCCTTCGAATTTCAGGATGACCCCGGTGCGCCAGCGGGGCTGGCCGGCGCTGAGCACGTGGGTGCGGACGATGAACCGGGGCAGGAGCCCTTCCGGCAAAATAGGGTACTGGTAGCGGAAGTTCAGACAGGGGGCTGGCTGGAAAGCTGCTGCGGCCTCAGGCTCCTGTTTGTCCAGGAGGTCCGGCAGCAGGTAGTGGCCCTCCTCATCGGGGAAGCTGAAGCAGAGCTCGAACCGGCGCATCAAATCCAGGAGAAAAGGCTGACGCTCCCGGGGATAGGCGGCGGGGTCCAGGATGCCGGCCAAATCATTGAGCTGCAGCTCCCCCTGGTTTTTGGCCACGGTCTCGGCCCGGAGGATCTGATAGACCCCTTCGGTGAGCCAGTGGGGGTTCAGGACGTGCATGTCCCGGAGGCGGGGGTCGTCCTTGTAGTTCAGAGCAAGGCCCAGCCGGTGCAGGTGCCCGGCCAGGGATTCCTGGGCCTCCAGGTCGGTTTCCCCCAAGCCAGAACAAATCTTTTGGTATTCGGGGAAGGTCAGGTAGTTCTCCGTCATGCCCGCCAGCCGCTCTTTGATGTCGAACCAGGCGGCCGGGAAGGCGTCCCGGAGGCCAGACAGGCGGTCGGTCTCCCGCTGGATGACTTGCCGCAGGTCGTGCGAGGCCGGAGCCGTCCGAACAATCTGTCGCCACGAAGTCAGCGATCTCCGGGAACTTTTGCCGCAGACCCCGGCGGTTGACATCAAAGGCATGGAGTTTGATCTTATTCAGCACCACTACTACCGGGGAGTCGCCGCCAAAGCTCTGGATCAGGTTCAGCCAGTAGTCGGCGTCGTGCTCCTCCTGGCCCTGGCGGCCGTTGAGCACCAACAGGTAGAGGCTGCGCCGGGTCAGGAAGAACTGGTGGGTGGCGTGCATGATCTCCTGGCCGCCAAAGTCCCAAACGTGGAGCCTAATCGACTCGCCGCCGGGGAGGGTCAGCGGCCACTGGGTGATCTGGATGCCCTTGGTCTCCGGCTCGGCCGGGTCGAAGCGGTCATGCACCAGGCGGTTCACCAGGCAGGTCTTGCCCACCTCCCCGAAGCCCACCAGAATGAGCTTGGCCTCGTGCAGGGGGCGGCTGGCTTTCGCGAGTGCGAAAGTAGTAGTCCAAGATGGCCCAAGGAGTAATGGGAGATTCTTTGCGATACAATCCAAAATCTACGCTTAGACCAAGTAATTCCGGTGGTAAACCGAGGGCTTCGTTGCCAGTAAGAAAGAGTTCTTTTAAAGAAGAAAGCATTTTTAATGATTCTGGCAATGTCTTAAGCTTGTTATCACTGACGTTTAAACTCCAAAGCTCGGTCAACTGTCCAATTGACTCCGGCAGGGTGGTCAGCTGGTTGCCGCTGAGATTAAGTAATTCCAGCCCGGTCAACTGGCCCAGGGACTCCGGCAGGGTGGTAAGCTGGTTGCGCAGAGGTAAAGTTTCTGCAGCCCGGTCAACTGCCCCAGGGACTCCGGCAGGGTGGTGAGCTGGTTGTCGCTGAGGTCAAGTGTCTGCAGCCCGGTCAACTGGCCCAGGGACTCCGGCAGGGTGGTCAGCTGGTTGTCTCTGAGGTCAAGTGTCTGCAGCCCGGTCAATTGGCCCAGGGACTCCGGCAGGGTGGTCAGCTGGTTGCCGCTGAGGTAAAGTTTCTGCAGCCCGGTCAACTGGCCCAGGGACTCCGGCAGGGTGGTGAGCTGGTTGCCTTTGAGGTAAAGTGTCTGCAGCCCGGTCAACTGGCCCAGGGACTCCGGCAGGCTGGTCAGCTGGTTGCTGCCGAGGTAAAGTTCCTGCAGCCCGGTCAATTGGCCCAGGGACTCCGGCAAAGACGTCAGCCCCAGATTTGACAAGTTTAAAAGAACCGCCAGCTCCTGAAGGGCCTCCTGAATCCGACGTTCAGCTTCTTCCTGCACTTTGCCTTTTTTGCGCCTTAGCCACTCAAGCATGACCAGTCTCCCTTCGAGTAATTAGCTTAGGACAGCAGTTCATAAATTCGCTAACGTATTCTCCCCTCTCCCACGCTTGCGGGGAAAAGGGTTAGGGTCAATGCTGTTGAATTAAGCATTGCCGGTTTTTTTGAGTTTGGCAGTGGACCATTTATTAATTGCTCTTTTAGTGACCCTGACGTGGGAGGGTCTTGGTGATTTGGGACGATAATATTTAACTCTAACTATTTCTTGCAAGATTTCGGTAAAAATTATTATTGCCTTTTCAGGGTTTTCCGGGGCCAAAACAGCAGCCTCAGACGCCAGAGTCATGATGGCGTTTTTAAACTGGAGTTCTTTTACCCTACTTTCAAAAATCTCGGCGGACAGAACCATTAGAGTTCTGGAAATGACTGACATAATCGCCGTGGGAAGGAGTTCTTGTTTGATGCTATTACAGGTATGACCATGAAATCTCTCGATTTCCAAGACACTCTTTTCATCTCGATAATATGTTTCTATTTCCCAACGTCTGAAATAGAGATCGATGATTTCCTGGCGGGGATATTTTCTTCTGTCCCAGAGATTGGTTAGAATTACTGTGATATTAACTGTCCGGGCTTTTTAATGGAACAACTCTTACTTTTAATGATTTCAGTTTGTTGTGCTGCTGGCACGACACCTTCTGACGATATTTATTTTGAGGGTTGAGGAAGATAATGTCTTCCTCCTTGTTCGTCTTGATGAACTTTTCCACGGCCGGGAAGGTGGACTGACTCGGACAACGAATCATAAAGTATCCAGGATACTTTCGTGTATTTTGAGGATAAATTCATAGCTGGGATAACCACGATCAAAAAATAACCGGACTATTGGCGGGGATCAAGTGGAGCATGTTTTGGGCTGCCTGGCGCTCCGAAGTGTCAAGGGGTCCAATATGTCTGGCAACTGGAAAACGGCGGAAAACATCGTAAACGGTAGAAACCAAACATTGAGGATAATGGCCTTTACCGGCATACTGCAATCCGCTGTGCGGATTGATCGAGTCTTCGACGTGGGTCGGGTGGCCGGCGAGATTAAACATTTCTTCATGCAGCATACCGGCGACGGACACCTGGCGGAGCCTTTTATCGGCCACTTTCTCTGGGAGTATGCCTGCCATTTTCCTGAACAAACAGTGCCTTTAAGTCCATTACGCGCCGCGTTCCGTTTCACATGGGGCTCACGCTCCTGCGGATCGCCCGCAACTCATGGGTTACTGAAAAATACAGGCGGCAGTTGCTGGATAAGCAAAGAAAACGCTCATGTAGTGCATCATGACAATAAAAGGCATTCTTTTGATCTCTATGGAACATTGATCGACATAGAGACCGATGAGTCTCTGGAAGAGATCTACCGTGCTATTGCCCATTATCTGACCTACCAGGGAATATACCTGCACCGGTGGGAGGTGCGGGATCGTTATTATGCGATTATGAAACAGCAGAAAGAAGATCAGAGAGAGGAATTTCCGGAAGTAGACGTGAAAGCCATCTGGAACCGGTTCCTCAGGCAGGAAGGCATAAAAGCGCCATCCACTCGTAAGAAGCTGGCCACGACTCTCGCCCATCTCTACCGAGCAATCTCCCGGAAACGGCTCCGACTTTACCCGGGAGTGAAGAGGGTGCTGGACGAACTTCGCCCCACCTACCGCATAGCTGTTGTTTCTGATGCCCAGCCCTGTTGGGCCCTGCCCGAGATGAAGGCCGTAGGAATCAACGGCTATTTCGACCCTATCATTATCTCCGCGAATTACGGATTCAGGAAACCTGATAGAAGGCTTTTTGAAACAGCCCTGGACACTATGGAACTCGTGGGGGCGGAGGTCATCTATGTGGGGAACGACATGTACCGGGATATTTGCGGGGCCAGTCAGCTCGGCATCAAGACCATCTTCGTCAATTCCAACCAGGGAGCCAAATGTCATGAGAATGTAATCCCCGACTACTTCGCGTGCCGATTTGAGGAGGTCCTCAAGGGAGTGGAAGCATTGGGAGGAGCGCTGCCTCTGTAGTCACCGAACCCTCGATTGCTTATGGTGATTCTAAGGCTTCCCGCTTGGATAAAGCCTTTGGCACCATGGAAAAGATATCCTACTGGACAACTCGACGGTGATTTTTCAAGGGGGGAGAAGGTATGACCAAAGAAAATCCAGGGATAAAACAAATCAGGGTTCAAAATCGCCGGGTCCACTTGGCCAATGAAAGAACGTTCCTCGCCTGGATTCGCACCGCCATCGGCATCATGGCCTTTGGTTTTGTGGTGGAAAAATTCAGTTTGTTTCTGAAATACCTTGCCCATTATTTGATTAAGGCAACGCCGGCTGGGTCACCTGCTGTTGAGCATGCCCCTTGGAGCCCTGGCTATTCGTCATTATTGGGAATGACGCTGATCGGTTTGGGGGCTTTCATGGGGGTCTTGGCGTTCATCCGCTACAAACGGGTGGAAAAGCAGATCGATGAAGACACCTATCATTCTTCTCTGATATTGGACATTCTCTTGACGACCTCGATCACGTCAATCGGGCTGTTCCTGATGATTTATCTGTGGCACGCGGTGTAGAATAAACCATCTGGCCGAACCTCTCGGTCTCGCGGTGATTCTCCGTTGTAGGACCGTACTACTAAGGGACAGCTCTCCCGCCTCCCCAATTCCCACGGTCCCGGATATTGACTGAACAAAGTCAGTGATTATCGTTTCCGCAGAGCGGCGAGCAGCCGCGTAATGAATGGAAGGGAGGTGAAAAATATGGCAAGAATGCTTGATGTAGTTCCTGTGAGCGTCAGATCGACCCTGCCTCTCTTTGATCGGGTATTTGACGATCTATTCTATCCCTATCCTGTCAGTTACGCTGCGGAGTGCGCTGACTGGGTTCCTGCTTCGGATATCGCGGAAACCGGGAAGGAATATGTTGTGAGTATGGAAGCTCCCGGGATTGACATGAACAAGACGGAACTGACCTTTACCGGGGGTATGTTGACCGTGAAAGGTGAGAAGATCAAAGAATCCAAAGAGGATGAATGCTGCCATTGTGCAGAGCGGTATTCCGGAACCTTTGAACGAAGCTTTCACGTTTCCGATAAGGTCGATGGGGATAAGATCGATGCCACCTACAAAGACGGAATTCTGAAGGTGGTTCTGCCCAAGAGCGAAGAGAGCAGTGTGAAGAAAATCCAAATTCACTAACATTGAAACAGAGCCTGCTTCAGAGGCTTGAGATAAAAGAGAGGGCGCTTTCCAAGAGGCGCCCTCTTTCATTCAGGGAATACAGCCCTATCTGGGATTTGACATGGGTGAAACCATTGTTATGTTTTTGGCAAATGAATAGAAAGGGAGGTGATGACCATGCTGGCATGTGAACGTCCTCACAGAAAAATGTTGCCCACTCCGGTCCACCTTCAAATCCATGAAGATCTTGACTTCATGAAGGCACAACGCATCGCGAAGGACCAGGCAAAAGCTTACTACAGTGATTCCATGCTCCTGAGCTGGTTTGACAAGAAGAGCGGGCGCTACTCGCCACACGAGGCCGAGTGCTGCATTGAAGGAAAACCGAGCTGGGTCGAGTACGCGAGATCGCGAGGCGGAAACCTCACGATAGACATCAACAATGAAGACTTTGTCTTTGTGTTTACGGGAAAACCGGACCTCTCCTGAACAAGGGGAGCCCTTGAAAATCCCCCCTGCCCCTATGACGAATAGGGGAGAGGGGGATTTGCGTTTTCGTATTCATGCACAGCGGGGTCAGGTGAATTGAGATCAAGAGGCCGCTGCTCAGTCAAAGGAGAATGCTATGAAGGCTCTCCACTTTCTTCAACACGGTGAGTTGGATGTCGTGCGGTATGGAGATGTCCCTGATCCTGCGCTGCAAGCGGGACAGGTTTTGGTAAAGGTTCGTGCCTGCGCCATCAACCATCTGGACATCTGGGTGAGGCGAGGTTGGCCGGGCCTGAAATTGGCGATGCCTCACTGGTGCGGGGCGGACGTGGCAGGCGAAGTGGCTCAGCTGGGTGAGGGTGTCACCGGATGGACGATCGGCCGTAAGGTGGTGGTGGACCCCGGAGTCAGCACCACAGAGGATGAGTTTACGCGGCGGGGAGAGGCCTCTGTCAGTCCTGGCTACCACATCCTGGGAGAGCAGGTCAGGGGAGGAGCCGCAGAGTATCTTGCGGTGCCGGCAGCTAACCTGCTTCCCATGCCTGAAACTCTGGATTTTCCCGAGGCGGCAGCCCCGCTACTGGTCAGCCTTGCAGCATGGCGCATGCTCATCCATCGGGCGAGACCCAAGGTTGGAGAATCCGTCCTCATCGTGGGCGCAGGGGGCGGGGTCAATTCCATGGCCATCCAGATCGCAAAGCTGGCCGGCGCAAGGGTTTACGTAATCTGCGGGAACGGGCAAAAAGCGCATCGGGCCAGGGAACTCGGGGCCGATGTCACGATAGATCGGAGCCGCGGGGACTGGGTGAAAGAGGTCTACCGGCTGACGAACAAGCGCGGGGTAGACGTGGTGGTCGACAATGTGGGCAAGGCTACCCTAACCGGCAGCATGCAGGCTGTTGCGAGAGGCGGCAGGATCGTGATCATCGGCAACACGTCGGGACCACAAGCGGAAATCGATATCCGTTACATCTTCGGGAAGCAGATCAGCCTGATCGGCAGCACCATGGGCAGTCATCAGGACTTCCGCGATGTGACGTCGCTCCTGTGGGCCGGAAAACTCAAACCGGTGATCGACCGGGTCATGCCGCTGCGCGAAGGCATTGAGGCCTACAGGATTATGGAGAGGGGGGAGCAGTTTGGGAAGATTGTCCTGATACCATAGAAGAAGTGCCTAAAATGTCTAAAGTGCGCTAAAGTGCCTAAAGTTGAAAAGAGAGAATACAGAAGACGGTAGACAGAAGAAAGAAGGTGCAAGGCACTCGGTCCAAGGTACACGAAGAGATTTTAGGGCAACTGACAATGGACCACGGACAACTGACCTACATTCTTTTCATCACTTCCCTGAAGATCACAAGCTTCTGAACGTCCTGAGTGCCTTCACCAAGGGAGGAGGCCCACGCATCCATGGGGAACTTGTGGATCGGGTGTTCCCGGATCACGGAAGCAGCGCCGAAAAGATCGGCCGCCCAGAGCGTGACATCCCGGGCAATCTGGACTGCCAGGTATTTGGCAAGAGATGATTCAAGGCGAAAGTCCTGACCCTGGTCCATGGCCCAGCAGGCTTTGAGCATCATGAGGCGAGCCGCCTCCAATCGTGAGAAAAGATCAGCCGCTTCAAAAGCTTTTCCCTGCTGATCCAGGACCGATCGACCGAAAATCTTTCTCTTTTTGCCGTGCTGTACAGCGAGGTCAAAGGCCCCCAGCGCTGTTCCCAGGGTAAGAGCGCTGATGACGACTCTGCTGTGCGTGAATATGGAAAGAACCTGCTGCAAACCCCGGCCACGCTCACCCACAAGATGGTCCTCCGGGACGAACACGTTGGAGCACTGAATCCGCGTCAGGTCGGAAGGAATCCACACTTGTTTGTTTAGCTTGGAGCGGCTCACCCCCTGTGAGCGGAGGTCGACCAGGAACATGGAGATACGGCGATTGCGCTCTGATTCGGAATCGGACACGGCAGTGAGCATCGCGTAGTCGCTGATAAAGCCGTTCGTTACGTAAGCCTTGGCTCCGTTCAGAACCCACCCGCCATCAACCTTCTTGGCTTGCATGGCAATGTTTGCCGAATCGCTGCCCGCCCCGCTTTCGGTGTTGCCGATGCACAGGAGGGTCTTTCCCAGAACCGCTGAAGGCCCAAACTTTTTCTGAAGAAGCGGGGAACCGAAAAGCCACAGTCCCGTGAGCCCAAGATCTTGATGAGCAAGGACGGCCACGGCAACGCCCGGGGAAATTTTTGCCAACTCCTCAGCAAAGAGGGCTTCTCTCAGGGCAGTGTTTTTCTTGACCCGGTCTTCTCCAAAGGAGAAATTGAACCAACCCTGTTCGGCCACAAGGGAAAAAAAGGATTTGGGAACAGCCCCCTGCTCATACCACTGTGACAGGTGCGGCAAGAGGTGTTTATCCAGGAAGGCTTTGAACCTTCCCGTCTCTTCCACATTTTGTTTAGGGATTGAAAAATCCATGCTCCTGCCCTCCTTTTCAAGCATCCCTCTTGAGACATCCTTAAAATGGTGTTATTTTTGACAAACGCAAGTTCCCAATAGAACCAAAACCTTCCTGACAGCGGTAAGCCGCTTTTTTCTGAGCGAGTGCGGCAAGAATCAGGTGTCGAGCGCAGAAAAATACGTGAATGACCCCATAGGACTGTGGCAAGAGATAGCGTATTCGGTCGGAATGCCCAAGGATCGCTCTAAAGCTCCAGCATAGGACGAACGGCATAAACCTAAGACAAGGAGTGTTGTGTCATGCCTAGAAACAAAGTGGATCTTCCCTACCATGTGGAATACCTCTCCATTCTGGACGAGGAGGGGCGCCTGGATCAAGCCCTGGAGCCCAAGATCCCCGATGACCTCCTGCTCAAGCTCCACCGGGCCATGGTGCTTGGCCGGAGGTTTGACGAAAGATTGCTGAGCCTCCAGAGACAGGGCCGCATCGGGACCTTTGCGCCCATTACCGGCCAGGAAGCCTCTCAGCTGGGGGCAGTGGCTCCTCTCATGCCCGGTGATTGGATGGCGCCCTCTTTCAGGGAGACGGCGGCTCAAATCTACCGGGGGCTTCCCCTGGAAAGCGTCATTCTGGGTTTCGGAGGATACAATGAGGCGGCTTCCCTCGTTAAAGAAGGGAATGATCTGCCCGTTGCGATTCCTGTGGCCTCCCAGGTGCTGCATGCGGTGGGCCTTGCCTGGGGAATGAAGTACCGCAAGAAACAGAACGTGGTCATGACCTTTTTCGGAGACGGCGGTACTTCAGAGGGAGACTTTCATGAAGGCATGAATTTCGCAGCCGTTTACCAGGCGCCGGTGGTTTTCATCTGCCAGAATAACCAGTGGGCCATTTCAGTGCCGCGGAGCAAACAGACCCATTCCAAGACCATCGCCCAGAAGGCCCTGGCCTATGACATGCCGGGCATTCAGGTCGACGGAAACGATGTCCTTGCCGTGTATTCCGCTGCGAAAGAGGCCATAGACAGAGCGCGATCCGGGGGAGGACCGTCCCTGATCGAAAACGTGACCTACCGGATGATGATGCACACCACTGCGGATGACCCGAAGCGCTACCGCAAAGATGAAGAGGTGGAGGGTTGGAGAAAACGGGATCCCATTCAAAGGTTTCAGAAATATCTCAAAGACAAAGGACTCCTTTCAGACCAGAAGATCGAGGAGCTGGAAGCTCAAGTGAAGGAGGAAATCCAAAAGGCTGTGGAGCACGCAGAAGAGCTGATGAAAAAGTACAGCGAATCCCCTTCACATGTTTGAACACGCCTATGCGGAAATACCGGCTCATTTGAAAGAACAGAAAGAAGAGCTGAAGCGGGAATTGGCCGAAATGCCCAAGTCCATCGAGTCATAAATCCGGTGAAGAATTTATTCCCTCAGGACTTGGTACTGAGGGAGCCATTCTTCAGATTTAAAAACGTCGAATAGGACAAAGTATTTGCGAATCGAAGCACCAAGGAGGAAGACCATGGCTAAGATGACGATGGTTCAAGCACTCAACCTGGCCCTTCGTCAGGAGATGGAAAAGGACGATCGGGTCATCGTCCTTGGAGAGGATGTAGGCCGCGACGGAGGCGTTTTCAGGGTGACCGAGGGTCTGATCGATCAGTTCGGAGAGGAGAGGGTCCTGGACACCCCGCTTGCGGAGTCGGGCATTGCAGGAATGTCAATCGGCATGGCAATCTACGGTCTCAGGCCTGTTTGTGAGATCCAGTTCTCCGGATTCAGCTATTTCTGCATGCATCAGATCGAAGCTCACGCTTCGCGCATGAGGTGGCGTTCTCAGGGCAACCTGACGGTGCCCATGGTTCTTCGCTGCCCCTATGGCGGCGGCGTACGGGCGCTGGAGCACCACTCGGAGAGCCGCGAGGCCTTCTGGGCTCACATCCCTGGGCTGAAGATGGTCATTCCTTCAGGACCGCGAAATGCGAGGGCCCTCATGATCAGTGCCATCCGCGACCCTGACCCCGTGATCTTCTATGAAGGCAAAGCTATTTACAGGGCGTTCCGGGAGGAAGTGCCCGGAAGCGGAGGAGACTCTCCCCATCGGCAAGGCCCAACGGATCCTCGAGGGGTAAGGACCTCACGATGATCTCTTATGGAGCCATGATGCGTCCTACGCTGGAGGCAGCCTGCCTTGCTCAAGGAAAAGGACGGGGTGGAGGCTGAAGTGATCGATCTGCTCACGATTTCTCCTCTGGATGAGGCGACGCTGGTGGAGTCGGTCAAAAAAACAGGCAAGGCGGTGATCGTCCATGAAGCCCCTCGGAGTTTCGGCCCAGGGGCGGAGATCGCTTCCCGGCTGATGGAAAAGGCCTTTTTCTATCTGGAAGCACCCATCGCCCGGGTCACGGGCTTTGATGTCGTCATCCCGTTGTTCAGCAAGGAGCAGGCTTACCTGCCGAATGCGCAGAGAATCATAAGGGCTGCCAGAAAGCTTGCTGAGTCAATAAAGGAGGAGAGTCATGGCAAGAGCGTTCAAACTGCCGGATCTGGGTGAAGGCATCCACGAAGGGGAAGTTCTGTCCGTTCGTGTGGCCGTGGGCGACAAGGTGAAAGAAGGGGACATCATCCTGGAGGTCGAGACCGACAAGGCGGCGGTTGAAATCCCTTCGCCTTACACCGGCGTTGTTGAAGAGATCCTGGTGAAACCGGGCGACACGGTCAAGGTCGGCCAGGTCCTCTTGACTTTCAGCGGCGCGGAAGAAGCGGCCCCGGTAAAAAAAGAAAAGCCGGAGAAAAAAGCTCCGGAGCCTCCCAAGGCGCCGCAGGAAATGAAACCGGAACCGTCGCGCAAGGAGGGCCCTGTGCCTGCCTCCCCTGCCACAAGACGTCTTGCCCGCGAACTGGGAGTCGACCTGCGCATGGTTACCGCTACCGGTCCCGGCGGTTTGGTGACGGCCGAGGACGTGAAGGGCTTCGCAGGAAAGAAAGAAAAGGTGGTGGAAGCCCCGGCGGCCGTTGTGACGGAAGAAAGACCCCAGGAGGCTCGTCCATTCGCACCGGCAGTGCCTAAACTACCCGATTTCTCGAAATGGGGACCCATCGAACGGGTGCCCCTGCGGTCCATCCGAAAGGCCACGGCAAAGCAGATGACCCTCGCTTGGTCACAAATCCCCCACGTGAACAATCAGGATGTGGTGGACATGACAAAACTCGAGGAATTCCGGCGAAGGCACAAGGCGGAGATCGAGGCAAAGGGAGGAAAGCTGACGCCGACGGTCTTTGCGCTCAAGGCAGTTGCGGCAGCGCTCAAAGCGTACCCTAACTTCAATGCGTCATTGGACACGGAAGCAGGAGAAATCGTCGTCAAGCGCTATTACCACATCGGGGTTGCCGTGAATACCCCTGACGGCCTCATTGTTCCGGTGGTTAGGGATGTAGACAGGAAGAGCATCGTGGATCTGAGCATAGAACTGAAACAACTGATTGAAAAAACAAGAGCGCGAAAAACGACCTTAGAGGAGCTTCAGGGCGGAACCTTTTCCATCACGAACGTGGGCAACATGGGCGGAGGCCACTTTGTCCCCATAATCAATTACCCGCAGGTGGCTATCCTGGGGATGGGAGCGGCTACCATGCAACCCGCGGTGACAGGCAATGAAAAGGACGGATATCAGATCGTGCCTCGCCTTCTCATGCCGCTCGTGCTTTGCATTGATCACAGGGTCCTGGATGGGGCAGATGCCATTCCCTTTATGAGGAAGATTGTGGAACTGCTTGAAGATCCGGAACAGCTCTTCATGATGATGACGTAGGTTGTTGAATAGAAGTGACAAGTGACGAGTAACGAGTGACAAGTTTGTCTTCCTTTCTCGTTACTTGCCCTTCGACTTGGCTCAGGGCCGTGAGCTCGTCGAACGGTTACTCGTCACTCGTTACTGAAATGGACGTGCTTCGGATTTCCATGGAGGTGTCCCATGGTCATGGGTGAGTTGGTGCAGGAGACACAGGTCCTGGTCATCGGGAGCGGACCGGGCGGGTATGCGGCTGCTTTCAGGGCAGCGGATCTCGGTCTCGAGGTCACTATGGTGGACGTGGCAGCGAGACCCGGCGGGGAGTGCCTTTACCGTGGGTGCATTCCCTCAAAGACCCTGCTCTACCTGTCGGAGCTTCTCCATGATGCGCATCGCGCCAAAAACATGGGCATCACTTTTGGTGAGCCCCAAGTTGACCTTGCGAAAATTCGCGCGTGGAAAGAAGAGGTCATCGACAAGCTGGCCTCAGGGCTGGTGACCCTGAGCAACAAGAGGGGCGTGCAGCTCATCAAGGGGCGAGCGGTTTTTGAACGCTCCGACAAAGTCCGTCTTCAAGATTCAGAAGTCAGCCACATCAAGTTCCGCCACGCCATTTTGGCCACAGGGTCTAAACCGGCTCCTTTTCAGGGGATAGCCTTTGAACATGGAAGCCGGATCATGGATTCTGCTGTAGCGCTCGATCTGGCCGACATCCCCGAGCGGCTTCTCATTCTGGGCGGAGGGTACATCGCCCTGGAGATGGGAACGGTGTATGCCTCTCTGGGAAGCCAGGTGACCCTCGCCGTTCGAGGAGACCGTCTTCTGCGAGGAGCAGATCCGGATCTTGCTGTTCCGCTCATGAGGCGACTGAAGGAACTTTTCAGTTCAATTCATTTCAATACCAAAGCCTCATTCATCAAGGAGAAGGAAAACCAGGTCGAAGTGGGCCTGGAGGGAGAAGCGGAAAAGCCCAAGCAAACCTATGACCGTGTGCTCATTGCCATGGGCCGCCAGCCCAATACGAAAGAGATCGGACTCGAGAACACCAAGGTGAAGGTGAACGAGAAAGGCTTTGTGGTGGTTGACGAACAGCAGCGCACTTCAGATCCGAAGATCTTTGCCGTGGGGGATTTGGCAGGCGAACCCATGCTGGCCCACAAGGCGTTTCGAGAAGGGAAGGTGGCTGCTGAGGTCATAGCAGGCCAGCCTGCGGCTTTTGATGTGCAGGCCATTCCTGCGGTGGTTTACACAGACCCCCAGGTGGCCTGGGCAGGGCTGACAGAAGAGCAAGCCCGAAAACAGCAGCGACCTGTCCGGATCGAACGATTTCCCTGGAAGTTCTCGAACCGGGCCATTACCATGGGCGCGACAGAGGGGCTCACGAAGATAATCGCCGACCCTGAAACCGGAAGAGTGCTGGGAATCGGTATCTCAGGAAGGAGCGCAGAGGGAATGGTTTCCGAAGGAGTCCTGGCCATCGAGATGGGCGCCCTTGTTCAGGACATGGGTCTCAGCATTCATCCCCACCCGACGCTTTCAGAGACCGTGGGAGAGGCTGCGGAAATTTTCCTCGGCAGCGTGACCCATCTCCTGCCGAAAAAAAGAGAAGTGATCGAAGGGCATCGGAAATTGGGGTCAAAGGACCTCGGATAAGGATTGAGGAGAAGGGATCATGAAGAGAATAGTGTGGACAGTATTCTTTTGGGCACTGGCCTTTATCGGTTCTGTGGCGTTTGCTGCGGAGCAGGGCAAAATCAAGGATACGGAGTCGGCTGCGCACGGCGACGATGCAGCCAAGCATCAGATCGTGGACACTTACAAGTTTCCGGGCTTTGAGGTGGTCCAGATCAACCTGCCGGTGCTCTCCCACTATTCCTACATCCTGGTCTCCGGCAAGGAGGCTCTGATCGTGGATCCGGACCGGGATGTGCAGTTTTACCTGGACTTTGTTTCCAAGAACCGCCTGACGATCAAGGGGGTGTATCTGACTCACTCCCATGCCGATTTTGTGGCCGGGCATCTGGAGATCGTCAAGGTGGTTGATTGCCCGATCTATCAGAGCGCCGCCAGCGGCGCGGCCTACAAGATCAACCCCATGAAGGAAGGCTCGACCTTCAGGATCGGTTCCGCCATTGTGAAAGTCCTGGAGACGCCCGGACACACACCGGACGGGACCTGCGGTCTTGTCTTCAGCGGAGAGGAAGACAAGGTGGGCCAGGTCCTCTTTACTGGCGACACTCTTTTTGTCGGCAGCGTCGGGCGTCCGGACCTGCTGGAGGGCAAGATGACGGCTGCGTCGCTCGCGTCCATGGGTTTTGACACCTGGAATAACAAACTCTCCAAACTGGCCGACTCCGTCATGGTGCTGCCGGCCCATGGAGCGGGCAGCCTCTGCGGGGCGCACTTGAGCGACAGTCCCAAGAGCACCATCGGCGCCGAGCGGGCCTCCAACCCCTACTTCATTCTCAAAGGCCGATCGGAGTTCATCGCAGCGGTGTTGAAGGATTTGCCGGAGGCGCCTCAGTACTTCAAGCACAATGCCGCCACGAACCGGCAGGGACCGGCCCTGGTCAACTGGGCCGCGCCTCTGCCCGCAGAAGTCAAGGCCGAGCAAGCGTTGATGGACACGTCGAAGGTCTACGTCGTGGACATTCGGGACTCCTCGGTTTATGCGGCCGAACACATTCCCCGTTCCGTTAATATCGGAATCCGAGGGAGGTTCGAGACCTGGGTGGGAATCATGGTCCCATGGACCATGCATGAGTCGGACAAACTCGTGGTCCTGGGCAGCAAGGCGGAACTCAAGGAAGCCCTTTACCGACTCCACCGCATCGGGTACGAAGCCGGCGTGCTCACGCCGGAGAGCTGGAAGGCCGCCAAGCTGCCGACCAAGAAGGTTGACTTCATCAAGCCTTCCGAGCTTTACAGCCAGATGAAGGCAGGGACCGGCCCGATCATCGTGGACGTGCGGCTGCCCAGCGAATGGATGGGCCTGAGGATAGGGGAGGTCGTGAACCTTCCCCTGACCCATCTGAGCGAGCTGTCGTCCAAGCTTGATCCGTCTCAGCCTGTCGTGACGGTCTGCAATTCCGCCTACCGGTCGAGCATGGCCATCGGGCTTTTGGAAGCCAAGGGATTCCAGAAAGTGACCTCCCTTGCCGGAGGCAGCGAGGCGTGGATCGATGCCGGGCTTCCCGTCTATGGTGCTGAGACGGCAATCCCTGCTGCCGGAGCCGGCCCGGTCAAGCGGGAGATCCGGCTGGCCGATCGGATGTCGGCCGATGAGTTGCGCCGCCTGGCCAAGGACCTGCCGGGGACCTTCGACCTGGTGGATATCCGGCCCGCGGATCAGTTCAAGGATTATCACATTCCGGGCTCACGGAATGCCGATATCGCCGAAGTGCTCAGCAACCCGGCCTACCTGACCGGTGCCGGGCCGCTCATCCTCGTTGATCGCGACGGCTCGCTGGCCATGCAGATCGCCGGCATCCTGTCCCAGAAAACACAGAGGACCATCAAGGCCCTGCACGGCGGCCTGGAAGCATACTGGAAGGACAGCGGCTGGAAGGAGTCAGGTAAGGCAGTCGTCGCACCGGCTCCGCCTGCGCTTCCTGCTGCTCCTGCTAAACCGGAGGCGCCCAAAGCAGAACCGCCAAAGGCTCCCAAGAAGAAATCCGCGGGGTGTTGATCATGAAAGAGTCCATGGGACCCAAACCGTACATGAATCCGTACCTGGCAGGGGTGATTCTCGGCCTGACGCTCCTGGCCTCTTATCTTGTGCTCGGAGCCGGGCTCGGGGCATCCGGCGGCATCGCACGAATCGCCGCTTATCTCGAGGGCGGGCTTGCGCCTTCCCACGTCGGCTCCAGCGAGTACTTCGGGGCATGGGGAAAGGAACCTCTCAATTACTACCTTGTCTTCATGTTCTTCGGCGTGTTTGCGGGAGGCTTGGTCTCCGCAGTCCTAAGCCGAAGATTGAAATTTCAGGTCGAGCGAGGCCTAAAGGCCCCAAGACAATTTCGCCTCGTGCTGGCCTTGGCCGGGGGCGTGCTGGCCGGTTTCGCGAGCCGTTTGGCCCAGGGCTGCACCTCGGGACAGGCTCTGTCCGGAAGCGCCATGCTCCTCTCAGGCAGCCTGGTCTTCTTGATCTGCGTCTTTGCCGGGGGGTATGCGGCGGCATGGTTCGTAAGGAGGCAGTGGCATGATTAGCACGTTCTTCGGAGTGGATGCGCTGTCTTCGTCGGCCGCCATGGCGGCCGCGTTCCTGATCGGACTGGCCTTCGGATTTTCCCTGGAACAGGCGGGTTTCGGCAGTTCCCGCCGGTTGGCGGGCATCTTCTACTTCCGGGATATGGCGGTACTGAAGGTCATGTTCACGGCGCTGCTCGTGGCCATGCTGGGGCTCCAGTATGCGAGCGGACTGGGGCTGATCACCGAAGATCAGCTCTTTTTCATGCCCAGCATCTACGGACCGCAGATCGTGGGCGGATTGATTTTCGGAGTGGGCTTTGTCATGGGCGCCTGGTGCCCGGGCACGGCTGCGGTCGGTCTGGCTTCAGGCCGTATGGACGCTCTGGTGTTCCTCGCCGGAGCGGGTCTGGGGAGCGTTTTCTTCAACGAACTCTTCGGCGTTTTAAGAGGCCTCTACACCTGGGGAGACAGGGGCGTTCGGTTTGCCTGGCAGGACCTGGGCCTGTCGGCTGTGGGATTCGGCTTCCTGCTGGTGGCGGTGGCGCTGGTCCTGTTTTGGGGAGCCGAGTACCTGGAGAAGCGCAGGGCAGTCGGCGGTGAGTATTGGCGAAGCCCCTTTCTGCGGTCCTTCAGCTCTGTCATGATCCTTCTCGCCCTTGGCCTGATGGCCATGGAGGGAAGGGTTGCGGGCGACAGGCCTGCAGGCCTTCAGATAAGCACCTCCGCCATGTTGGCGGAGATTGAATCGGCAAAGGACCACATGGAGCCGGAAGAACTGGCCGACCGGCTGATGCGGGGAGAGCCGGGGCTCATGGCGGTCGACATCCGTCCGGCAGAGGAGTATGCGGAGTTTCACATTCGCGGCGCAGTCAACATCTCCATGGCCGATTTGCCGGAGGCCCTTGCGGGCAGGGAGAACAAGGGCATTATCGTCCTTTATTCCAACGGCATGACCCACCCGGCCCAGGCGCGTGACGCCCTGTTCCGAATGGGTTTCACGAACGTGTACCTGCTCACGGACGGCCTTGTGGGGTTTATCGACCGGATTCTGAAGCCTGCTTCCCTCAGGACAGAACCGCTGTCGGCGGAGCAGAGGGCCAGAATCAACTCGTGGCGGCAGTGCTTCCTCGGTTCGGAAAAACCACAGCCGGCTCAAGCCGGGCCGGAAGAGTCTCTGGCCGTCTCTCAACCTGTTGCACCCAAGTGGCCGGGCCTGGTGGAGCCTGCGTGGCTGGCCGAGAACCTCGGCAATCGTGAAGTCCGGGTCATCGAAGTTCGGGCTCAAGCCCAGTACAACAGCGGCCACATCCCAGGTTCCGTGTGCGTTTCCCATGACAACTTCCGTGGCGTGGTGGGCGGCGTCTCCTCCATGCTGCAGCCCCCTGAGCTGCTGGCTTGGCACATGTCCCTCATGGGAATCCGGCCCACGGACAGGGTGATCCTCGTTCCCGATGACAAACCCCATGATGCGACCTTGGTGGCCATGGCATTTGCGCGTCTAGGCCATACACGTTTCGGGATCCTCAACGGAGGCTTCCCGCGCTGGATCCATGAAAAGCGTCCTGTCACGACGGAACTGCCTCAGGTTGAGAAGTCCCAATACCCGGTTCCCTCTCCCGATGTCTTTACGGTGACGCACAAGGAAATCATGGAGGTCCTCAAGGCTGCGGATCATGTCATCCTTGATGTCCGTCCAACGGAATACTACACGGGGGAGAAGGTGGATGAAGCCCGGGGCGGGCACATCCCCGGAGCCAAGAGCCGGCCCTACACAGAAGACCTTTTCAAGTACGGCAAGGTCACCCTGCTAAAGCCGTTGGAGGAACTCGCCAATGCTTACACTTCCCTCGTGCCCAATAAGCAGGCGACGGTGATCATCCACTGCCGCACCGGCCATCAGGCCAGCCAGACCTTTTTTGTGATGCGATACCTGCTGGGCTATGAGAGGGTGTTGTGGTATGACGCAGGCTGGTCTGAGTGGGCGGCGAGAAGCGAATTGCCCGTTGAGAAGTAGCAGGTTGCTGAAAAACGCCCATCTACGGCGTTGCCCTCACCCCTCGTCGTTGCGATGTACTGGACTGTACGTCTCACTCCTCGGGATTTCGGGTGCCTTGTATCTGGGCGTTTTTGAGCAACCTGCCAGCAGTGCCTTTCTCGGCACACTGATAATGCAAAGAGCGTTCGGAAGATTTTTTGAGAGGGGGAAATGGCTGAAATCCGTTGGGCAATGATCCCCGGCGATCTCATCGCGGTTAGAAGTCTTTTCCAGGAGTACGCCGATTCTCTGGATTTCGAGCTGGACTTCCAGGATTTCAGAGAGGAGATGGAAACCCTGCCGGGAAAATACGCCCCGCCTCTGGGATCTATCCTTTTGGCAAGAGAAAACGGGGAGACGGTGGGCTGTGTCGCAGTGCGGCCCCTGGGTGAAGACATCTGCGAGATGAAACGTCTCTACGTGAAACCGGCCTGCCGCGGCAAAAGACTGGGCCGGGAACTCGCCCTGGCGATCATCGAAGAGGCCAAGAGGCTCGGGTACAAGGCGATGAGGCTGGACACGGTCGTTGCCATGAAAGAGGCGTCGGCCCTTTACCGCACTCTCGGATTCCAAACCATCGATGCCTATTGCTACAACCCCCTGCCCGACGCCATGTACTTCGAACTGAAATTAGCGTAGGGCTTAGAGCAGAGAGCGAAGAGCAAAGAGCAAAGAGCAAAGAGCAAAGAGTAAAAGCCGTTAAGAGATGCCGTATTTCTCCTTTAAGATACTGGCGGCTCCTTTGATGTCTTCTTTGATGATGGCGGCGGAGCGTTCGAGCTGGGTTCGGATGTCCTGCACCGGAAGTTCGTATATTTTTTCAACCCCGTAGGGACCGATCTTCGCAGGCACGCCGAAGCTCATGGAATCGAGGCCGTCTTCCGGCTTGAGTAGGCCGTACTCGTTTTCGAGGATGGCGATCACGGGCTGCACTTCGGATTCCCCTTTGACAATAGCGCGGAGCATGTCGCACGCTGCCCTGGCCGGGCCTGCAGAGGCGCTTTGTCCGGTTTCATTCACAAAGTGGGTGCCGCCTTTCTTGGCTTCATCCATCACGTCTCGGATCTTTTGCGCATCAACACCGGCAACCCTGATCACGTCCTCCAGGGGAATGCCGCTCACCGAAAAGTAGCGGGGATGAGCCACCATGGAATCCCCGTGTTCGCCGAACACGATGCCCTGCATGTTCGCGCCGGAGACGCCGAGCACCTGGGAGACCGCATGGCAGATTCTTCTTGTGTCCAGGTTGCCGGCCTGGCCCATGATGTTCTCCCTGGGAAAGCCGCTCACCTTGTACCCCGCCCACGTCATAGCCGTAACCGGGTTTCCCATATAAATGAGGATCGGGAGATCCTGGGAAGAACAGCCTTCGTAGAGTTCCCTGATTTGGCGTGAGGTCTCGGCAATCACTTGCGTGTTCATTGCGAGCAGATCTCTCCGGCTCTGGCCTTCTTTTCTCGGAACTCCTACGCCGATAAAGATGACGTCGAGGCCGGCCATGTCGTCAAGAAAGTTCGTACCGACAAGACGGGGTCTTCGAAGGGCATTCGCTTTGAGATCTTCCACCCACGCGCCGGCCCTGTTGGGATATTTGTCCGCCGGCCTGCCATAAAAGACCACTTCCTTGCCCAGGCCTTCATCGACAAGCGTGAGCACGACATCCCTGGATACATTTCCGAATCCCCACACGCCGATCTTGTCTCTTTCCTTGATGCGCTCGATAAATCTGCAAGATCTGGGAGTCTCTGTTTCCATAATGTTCCCTCTTGGCGAATTGTTAGTGGCTTTCAGACGCATCCAACTTAACAACCGCGTTTTTCTATGTCAACGATGATCATTCCCATTGACGTCGCCCAAGGGGTTATCTATCTTAGAACGGTTTATGCTTTGTTGATGACAAAGGGCCGAAGGCATCGCTCACGGGAATAGATCTGCCCCATGGAATTAAGCCGCCCAGAGAAAATCTTCTTGCTGCAGAAAGTGATGCTCAGGGTCTGCTATGCTTTGATCCCCCTGGTCTTCGCTTCCGTTTATCTTTTTGGGTGGCGGTCGCTTGCCGTGGTCGTGGTGGCCCTCGGATTCGGCATCGCGACCGAGGCCCTCTTCACCTTTCGAGAAAAGAAACCCGTCACTTCCGCGGTCTTTGTGACCTCTCTCATCTTCTCCCTTTCCCTTCCCCCTATGATCCCTTTCTGGATGGCGATTGTCGGGATCGTCGTGGGGGTTGGCCTCGGGAAAATGGTTTTCGGCGGTTTTGGCCAGAATGTCTTTAATCCGGCCATGGTGGGAAGGTGTTTTCTTTACGTCACCTTTCCCATAGAGATGACCAATCAGTGGGCTACTCCCTTGTGGGGAGGGGCGGCAGGCTTAGGCAGATGGTCCCTGTCTTTGGACGCGATCACGCAGGCCACGCCTCTGGTGGAATGGCGCAAGGGGATTTCCGTACCGATGGAAGAACTTTTTTTCGGAAATACCGCAGGTTCGATCGGAGAAACGTCAGCGCTTCTGATCCTTCTGGGTGGCGTCTACCTGATCTACACAAAGGCGGCGCCGTGGCGCTTGGCCGTTTCCTGCCTGATCGGCGGCATCCTGCTGAGCAGCGTGCTTCACGGTTTCGGAGCAGCGGGTGTCCCGTCCGCGCTGGTCACGTTGCTCTCAGGATCTTTTCTCTTCGGAAGCATTTTCGTTGTGACCGAACCCGTCTCGGGTGCAAAGACCCACTACGGCCAGTGGATTTACGGTTTCATGGTGGGAGGCTTAACCGTGGTTTTGAGGGGGTTCTCCAATTTCCCTGAAGGCATCATGTTCTCCATCCTGATCATGAATGCCTTTGTCCCGCTCATCGACCAGATGGTGAGGCGTGTGCAGGCGGCAAAAAAGGCGGTGCCATGAAGAAGCGGCTCTACTCCATTGTCTTCATGTTTGCGCTCACCTTTGTCTTCGCAGCCGTGGTGAGCGCGGTGAAAGTGCACAACGAAGAGAGAATACAGATCAATCAGCAGGTCAAGCTACAGAGGGTTATCCTCAAGGTGCTGGGCGTGCCTGTGGATGAAAAGGCGCCGAACCGGGTGGTGATCCAGGCTTTTGAGAGGAGAGTGAAAGCAATCGAAGTGAAGCAGCAGACCCTCTATGTGGGATACGGTGAGGGCGGTAAGCAGATCACTGGTTATGCTTTTCCAGTGGGCGGTGCGGGTTTCTGGGGGCCGGTTTATGGTATGGTGAGCGTGGACCCTGAAGCCTCCCGCATTATGGGAATTGCCTTTTTCAGACACTCGGAGACACCGGGGCTCGGGGCAAGGATCACGGAGACTTGGTTCACCAGACAGTTCGCAGGGCTGCCGATCTTCCCTGTGGAGGGGGACAAGAAAATCTTTTTTCTGAAACCGGCAGGGCCGGGCAAAGGGCCGAATGAACTGGATGCGATCACAGGGGCGACCGGAACGAGCCGCGGGGTGGAAGCCTTTGTTAACCGGGATCTGGATCGTTTCCTCAGAGAAATGTGGAAACAGGTGAAGAAGGGATAGGAAATGCCCAAACCGTTGAGCAGCAGTCAGATCTTTTTGCAAGGACTCTGGAATGACAATCCCGTGCTGAGGCAGATTCTCGGAATCTGCTCCACCCTTGCCGTGACCAACCTGCTCGTGAACACCCTGGTCATGAACGCAGGCCTGATCTTCACGGTAGGCATGTCCTCCCTGACGGTCTCCATTCTGAGAAACTACACGCCCATGAAAATCCGGATGATGGCCCAGACGCTCATCATCGCTTCCTACGTCATCATCGTGGATATTGCCATCGCCGCTTATCTTCCGGACATCAGCGAGGCCTTGGGGCCTTATGTGGGTCTTATTATTACAAATTGCATTGTCATGGGACGGTGCGAGGCTTTTGCCATGAAAAACCGGCCCTGGGCTTCGTTCCTGGACGGGCTCGCCATGAGCCTTGGGTATGGGGCGGTACTTTTGATCATCGCGGTCATTCGTGAACCCCTTGGGTTCGGGACCCTTCTCGGCTACAGAGTCATGCCCGAGGGTTTTACGCCCTGGACCATCATGATCATGGCGCCGGGCGCCTTTTTCACCTTAGGCCTCTTTGTGTGGTTTCTGAGGGCCAAGTTCCCTCAGACCGCTGAAGAGAAAAAGCAGGGGCACTGAGATGGTTCAGGTCGACGCGGGAACACTTCTTTTTGCAGCCATCTTTACGAACAACATCCTTCTGACCAATTTCCTGGGATTGTGCCCCTTCCTGGCGATCTCCCGGGAGATCCGGTCGGCCCTAGGGCTGGGCGCGGCCGTCGTCTTCGTGATGACCTGCACGGCCGTCCTCAACTACCTGGCTTACTATTATGTCCTGCTGCCTTTGAACCTGGACCATTTTCGCTACATTGTGTTCATCATTATCATCGCCGCCTTTGTCCAACTCGTGGAAATGACCGTTGAGCGATTTTTCCCTGCTCTTTACTACATCCTCGGGATCTTCTTGCCCCTCATAACGGTGAACTGTGCGATTCTTGGTGCTTCGCTTTTCCTGATTATTCGCGAGTACACCCTGGTCCAATCCATGGCCTATGGGGCTGGAAGCGGGGCCGGCTGGATGATCGCGATCGTTGCGGTCGGAGCCATCCGGGAAAAGGTTCAGAAGAGCGCGAAGCTTCCCAAAGGGTTGGAGGGTCCGGCGCTCACCCTGATCATCACAGGGATTATGGCGCTGGCCTTCACGGCATTCAGCGGGATGATACAAATTCAGTAAGAATGGAGTGATGGAGTGCTCCAATGCTTTACGACCAACTGACCCTCTCATGCTTTCGATAGTTATCAGCCTTCTGATCCTGAGCGGGATCGCGGCGCTGCTGGCCCTCTTCCTCGAAATCGCCGACTCCTATCTGGCCGACTACGGGGAAATGAAGATCCTCGTCAATGAGCAGAAACAATTGGTCGTTGAAGGAGGGAGGCCTTTGCTTTCCACCCTCATGGGCCAGGGAATTTTCATCCCCTCTGCGTGCGGAGGCAAAGGCACTTGCTCCTATTGCAAAGTGAAAGTTCTGGAGGGGGGCGGCCCGGTGCTCCCCACGGAGACCCCTTATCTGTCTCCGGATGAACTGAACACTCAGGTCAGGCTTTCATGCCAGGTCAAAGTCAAGGACAACCTGAAGATCGAGATTCCGGAAGAGCTGTTCCTGGTGAAGGAATACCGGGTCAGGGTGGAAAGTATCCGTGACCTGACTCCGGAGATCAAGAGCATTCGCCTTGCCATTTTATCCCCGGAAGAGGGAATCGCTTTCAAGGCCGGACAATATGTCCAGTTCGAGGTCCCAAAATACCAGCGCACCAGCGGCCCGGAGTATCGCGCCTACAGCATCTCTTCGGACGCTGGAGATCACCATTCCCTGGAACTCGTCATCACCAAGGTTCCTCAAGGAGCCGTGACCACTTACGTGCACGACTTCCTGAAGAAGGGAGAGGATCTAAGAGCCACCGGACCCTACGGGAAATTCTATCTGAGGAATTCGGACAGGGACATTCTCTTTATAGCGACCGGGTCGGGCATGGCTCCGATAAAATCCATGCTTCACCAGGTTGAGCATGAACAAATCCGGAAAAAGGTTCAATTTTTCTTCGGGGCAAGAACACCAAAAGATCTCTACTACCAGGAGGAACTCCTCGCATGGGAGAAAACGCTCCCTGACTTCAACTATGTGCCCACCCTTTCCCGGCCTCCGGAGGAGGAGCATTGGCAGGGCGAAAAGGGCAGAGTGACCAACCTCATCGACAAACACATCCCTGAAGGAGCGAACATCGACGTCTACATCTGCGGGTCGCCGGCAATGATAGATTCGTGCGCGGAGATTCTGAAAAAGAAGAAAATCCCTGAGGACCGCATTTTCTTCGATAAGTTCGCATAGAACCACTTGGCCTTTGGAGTTAACTCATTGTCGTCTATTGACAATCCCGGCCTGCTATATAGATTTACAACATTGTTCATTGAATCCTAAACAAAAGCGAAGACCAATCACGAAAACAAGAAGTCAACTGCTGTCGGCGAAGCCGACAGCCTGAGGGACAAAGGGGCAGAGGCACAAAGGCACAAAGCAGCAAAGCAAAACAGGGGACACAGACACACAGGCACAGAGGGAGAAAGCGGAAGACTTCTTTTTTGCGCTTACCCTTTGCATCGTTGTCCCTTTGTCACTTTGTCCCTTTCTTCTGCTCTGTGCCTATGTGCCTTTGCATCTTTGTGCCTGCATCGTGTGCACAGAAACCAAGCTGAGGTCTTCGCCTAAAGGCGTTTTTCTCACCTTAAGCTTTGCATCTCATGAGGATGACATGACCAAACAAGTCGTTTACTCATCCAGCCCTGAAGATTTCTATTACATGGACGTGAATGTCCCATGCCAAGCTGCCTGCCCCGCCGCAACGAACATTCCAGCCTATATCCGGGCCCTCTTCGAAGGCCGATACGATGGGTCTTACGCCATCAACCACATGGCCAACCTGCTGCCCGGTGTCCTGGGCCGCATCTGTTCCCGTCCCTGCGAAGACAAGTGCCGCCATGGAGAGCCGGAACTGGGCCGGCCCGTGAACATCTGTCACATCAAGAGAGCGGCGGCGGACTTGAGAAGAAAAGGGCCGCCTCCGGAACCGGGCCCTTTCGCGTCGCTTGGCAAAAGGGTGGCTGTGGTGGGGGCAGGCCCTGCAGGGCTTGCAGCAGCCCATGACTTGGCTACGCTCGGAGTCGCCGTGACACTCTACGAAGCTTTTGAAAAGGGAGGCGGAATGCTCCGGTACGGGATCCCGGAGTTCCGGCTGCCCAGAGAGGTCCTTGAAGAAGAAATCGATTATGTCGTACGCACAGGAGCTGTTCTCAAGACCGGGGTGAGGGTCGGAATCGATGTGGCAATAGAAAATCTCCTGAAGGAGCATGATGCGGTTCTCCTTGCGGCAGGATGTTACCGGTCGCTGCGGCTCGACCTGCCAGGTGAAGAGCTCGCGGGAGTCTATCCTGGCTTGGAATTCATGATGCAGGTCTGCGCAGGAAAGCCTCCCAGTGTCGGGAACAGGGTGCTCGTCATCGGCGCGGGGTTCACGGCTTTTGACTGTGCGCGGTCCGCCCTTCGGCTGGGTGCGCAAGACGTGACCATCTGCCTCAGACGAACGGAAGAGGATCTGGAGGTCACCAAAGACGAAGTGATCGAGACAAAGACAGAGGGCGTCAAGATCGCATCTCTCATGCTTTCCCGAAGAATCCTCGGGAAGGAACGCGTTGAAGGGGTGGAGTTTGTCAGGACACGGCCCGGCGAAAAAAGAGCGAAAGGCAAGGGCGAGGTTGCGGCCATCGAGGGAAGTGAATTTGTTCTCCCTGCAGACGCTGTCATCGTGGCCACGGGCCAACGGCCTGAGCCGCTTCGCCTGACGCTAGGAGACAACAAAGAAGAAGTCCTGAAGGCCGACCCGGATTCCTTTTCCTCTTCGATGAAGGGGCTCTACGTGGCCGGCGACTACCTCTCCGGGCCTTCAACCGTGATCCAGGCGGTCGGAATGGGGCGAAGGGCAGCAGAAAGGATCCTTCGAGACCTGACAGGCAAGGCGTTCCGGGACAAAGCAGTGCGCATGGAGGAAACGCAAATCACCGACCGCAAGCGCGCCTGGGATTATGTTCCAAGGCAGGAAATGCCTACGGTTCAGCCCGTACAGGAGCGTATCCGCACTCCGAGGAGCGAAGTGGAAACAGGCTTGTCTCCGGAGCAGGCGCAGGAGGAGTCGAAACGCTGCTACCTCTGCTATCTCCATTACGAAATTGACATCAGCCGCTGCATCTACTGCCGATACTGTATCGACGTCGCTCCCAGGGATTGCATCAAGCTGGTCAAAGAAGTGAAAACCAATGAAGCCGGCGCCATCACCGCTTTTACGGAAACAACCCGTTGGGCCGAGGTCAATGCGATTATGATCGACAATTCCCGATGCATTCGATGCGGGGAGTGCATGCGGGTGTGCCCGGTGAACTGCATCTCAGTGACCAAGGTGGAACTCACAGAGCGAATGGCGCAGGGAGGGGACCATGTCTGACGAGCATTTCATCGTGATCGGAAACGGTCCGGCAGGTCACCACGCCGCAGTGACCTTGCGGCTCGAGGCGCCGGGAGAGCGCATCACCCTGATCAGCAAGGACCCGCACGGGTGTTACCGGCCCCATCTCCTGCCCAAGTGGATCAGCGGCAACATCAAGGAAGAGGCCCTCTATGTGTGTCCGGTGGAAGAGTACAGGAACATGGCCATAAAACTCCGGAACGGGCAGAAGGTGGTCGCCCTGAATCCCGGCAAAAGAGAACTCATTCTGGATCACAAGGAAGTGCTCCGGTTCAGCGGCCTCGTCCTTGCTGTAGGCGGAAAACCGAGAATCCCTGAACCTCTTCTGAACTTCAGGGACGTTCTCTTCACCCTCAAAACGATGGAAGAGGCCAGAGTCTGGAGGGAGGAAGTTCCTCAGGTGGATTCGGTGCTCATGATGGGCGGAGACCTGACCTCGCTGGCCGTCACCAAGGCGCTCTTGAGCCTGGGCAAGAAGATTCACTTCATGGTGAATGAAGAGGCCTTCTGGCCGTTGCGGTGGAGTCAGTCGCTTTTCGAGGAGATGTCTCACCGGCTCCGGCAAAAGGGGGTGGAAGTCCTGGCGGATCAGCGGATAAAAGGGATCACGCGAAAAGGGGATCGCGACTATGAGGTCCAGGTCGGCAACCAGACGGTGCGCGTAGGCATGATCGGAGCCTTTTTCGGCCTCACCCCGGATGTGCGATTCCTGGCAGGCTCCGGACTTCGGCTGGATCGCGGCATCCTTGTGGACGAATACCTGAACACGGGTTTCAATGGGGTTTATGCCACCGGCGATTGCGCCCAGATCTATCATCCTGAGCTGCGCGACTACTGGGTCTCCATCGGTCATGACAATGCCCTCAACCTGGGCCGCACCGCCGCTCTGAATCTGGTGGGAAACACGGTGAAAGCGGAAACCGCGGGGAAATGCATCTATGAGGTTCAGGGCATCAGGTTGAACACCTCGTGGTGGACGGAGTTTTGATATGGCGAGAGTGGATTTGACCATTGAAATATGCGGGATGTCGGGGGATGGGACCATCGCTGCGGGAGGAATTCTGAACGAAGCCATGTCCAGAGCCGGCCTTTCCGTGCTTGCCTTTGATTCCTACCCGGCCGAGATTCGAGGGTTCGGCCGTTGCGTCACCCATTCGCGAGTCGGCGATCAGGAAATGAGAGCTTTGAGCGACAAAACCCATGTCCTCATTTCCCTGGATGACAAGGAATCTCAGTCGCGGACCCCGTTTCTTGCAAAGGAGGCGGTGGTGCTCTTCGACAGCAAGCCCCCGTCCTATGTGGAGGAGGGAACCTCCATTGCGGCTCATGTCGAACCTGATGCACGCCTGTTCGGTATGCCTTTATCCGACCTGGCTGCAGCGGCATCCGGAAGCACGAGGGGCAGAAACCTGGCAGCGCTCGGAGGCTTTGCGGCGATCTTCGGTGTTCCTCCCAGACCTTTCCAGGATGTGATCACGAAGAAATTCAAGGGAAAAGGTGAAAAGGTCCTCGACGCCAATCTGAAGAGCTTCGACGCCGGATACCGTTACGCCTCAGAGACCTTCAAGGAAAGGGAACGGCCGGCTCTCACCTTGCCGGAGCCGGAGAAGGAGGAAAAGATCCTCATTTCCGGAAATGAAGCGGTGGCCCGCGGGGCACTCGATGCCGGCCTCAAACTCTACTTCGGGTATCCCATCACCCCGGCGACACCGATCATGGAATACTTGGCTAGGACATTGCCGGAGCGGGGAGGAAAAGTGATGCAGATGGAAGATGAAATCGCTTCCATCGGCGCAGTGCTGGGGAGCTTCTTCGCGGGAAAGAGGGCGATGACAGCCACGTCGGGCCCGGGGTTTGCCCTGATGACCGAGCTCATCACTCACGGGGTCATGTCGGAAATCCCCGCCGTGATCATCAATGCCCAAAGGGGGGGGCCTGCCACAGGGCTGCCGAGCAAAACCGAGCAGTCTGATTTGCAGGCCGCGGTTTTCGGCGGGCCCGGGGATTCTAGCCGGATCGTCATCGCGCCCACCAATGTGAAGGAGTGCTATGAATTCACCCTGATGAGCTTTCAGCTGGCTGAGCGATACCAGACGCCGGTCATCGTGCTCACGGACTTTTTTCTCAATAACCGTGTGGAGAAGGTTAAAACCCTTGGGGTATCGGAGGCACAGCGAGCAGACTGGAACCTCTATCCCGACGAATCAAGCAGGGGCCGATACGAGCGTTACAGAATCACGGAATCCGGAATTTCGCCCAGGGCCATCCCGGGGACAGAGGGGTTTCTTTTCGACGCTACGGGACTGGAGCACACGGAAAAGGGAAGACCCGATTACTCCTCCGAGATCCATTCGAAGATGACGGAGAAGCGGCATCGAAAGATTCAAGGCGCTTTAAAGGATCTGCCGGAGCCGCTGGAATTCTCCTCCGGTAAAACCATGGATGTGGGAGTCATCGCCTGGGGATCGACCTTCGGCTCAGCCCTTGAGGCAGTGTTGACAGCGCAACAGGAAGGCATGAAAGTTGGGGCGTTAAAGGTAACAAGCCTTTTTCCCTATCACGCCGAAGCCATCCGAGCTTTCATGAAAAAGTGCAAAGCGATCCTGATCCCTGAGCTCAACTTCGAAGGCCAACTGGCCAATCTGATCGGGCATCTGTGCGGAAAAGATGTAGTCAGGCTGAACCGGGCAACGGGGATGCCGATGCCATCGAGCCTGATACTTGAAAAGATAGAATCACTGGTGGAGTCAAAAGGATAGAGATGCAAGTAGCGTGATGCAGGTAGCAGGTTGCAGGTCGATAAAACCCAAAGACTGATTCTGATGCTTTTTCAACAAGCAACAAGCGACCTGCAACGTGCGGCCCGCATGAAGATAGGTACTATGAAATCAAGAGTTGTTCATGGATTGTTGCAAGGGTGAAATATGAAGACATCCGGTAAAGTGCTTGCCGAGCAGGTCAAGAAGATCGAAGAATCAAAGGTGTTTTCGATTCGGTCTCCGAACCTGCCGACCTGGTGTCCCGGTTGCGGATACTTCGGGATTCACCAGGGTTTGAACAATGCCATTCAGCGGCTGGAACTCCCTCATCACAAGATCGTCGTTGTCTCAGGAATAGGATGCGCAGGACGCTATCCGTTTTTTACAGACACCTACGGCCTTCACACGGTTCACGGACGGACCCTTCCCGTATCAACAGGAGTGAAACTCGCGAATCCCGAACTCACCGTATTTGCCGTCGGAGGCGACGGCGACGGTCTGGGGATCGGAGGAGGGCATCTGCCTCACATGGCGAGAAGGAATGTCGATGTCAAGTACCTTCTCTTTGACAACTCGATCTACGGCCTCACGAAGGGCCAGCCTTCTCCCAGTTCCCCTGTCGGCTTCAAAACAAAAGTTTCGCCCCAGGGCAGCCAGGACGCTCCACTGAATGCAACGCTCCTTGCGCTCTCCTACGGGGCTTCTTTTGTCGCAAGGCTTTTTGCAGGAGACCCGGAGGGGATTACAAACGCCCTGATCCAAGGCATCCGTCATAAGGGGTTTTCCTTTTTTCATGTGTACACCTCCTGCGTGACTTTTGACAAGGAGTACAAGACGTGGGACCATCTCAGGCAGTGGGTTCATCCTCTCCCTGCAAAGCACGATCCCGCGGATCGCAAGCAGGCGATCAACGAGGCCCTGGAGGATCAGTTCAGTTTGGGAGTTTTGTATGAACGACAGGAATGATGGAATAATGGATCAAATAAGAAAACAGAATACAGTATCCATAATGTAGAAGAAACCCCTTATCACGAAAACACGAAAGTACGAAAGCACGAAAGAAGAAGGGGTTATATAGAAAACCAGGCCCTTTTTCGTGTTTTCCAAATTTCGTGCTTTAGTGGTTGGGTTTTGTCTTAGAAACTTAGCCCGTACTTCTGAAATCCATGTAGAAAGGATCAAATACAACCAATGGCGAAGAATCTAACTCACCAAATCCTTGAAGCCCATCTTGTTGAAGGGAAACTCATTCCCGGTGAAGAAATTGGAATCAAGATTGACCACACGCTTCTTCAAGATGCCACAGGCACGGTGGCCATGCTGGAGTTCGAGTCACTGGGAATTGACTCGGTGAAAGTTGAAGTCGCGGCCCAGTACGTGGACCACAACCTTCTGCAAACCGATAACAAGAATGCCGATGACCACCGCTATCTTCAAACCGCGTGTGCGCGATATGGAATCCATTTCAGCCCGGCAGGGAACGGCATTTCACACCAGGTTCACATGGAGCGTTTCGGGGTTCCCGGGAAAATCATCCTCGGGTCGGACAGCCACACGCCGGGGGCGGCGGGGGTGTCCATGCTGGGCATCGGAGCCGGAGGACTGGACGTGGCGCTGGCCATGGCCGGCCGGCCTTATTATCTCCCCTGCCCGAAAGTCCTGGGAGTGAAGCTTACCGGAACTCTGCCGGATTGGGTGAGCGCCAAAGACGTGATCCTGGAGATGCTGCGCCGCTATGATGTGAAGGGGTGCGTCGGCAAAATCGTTGAATACTATGGGCCGGGGGTCAGGAGCTTGTCTGCGACAGACCGGGAAACCATCGGCAACATGGGAACCGAGCTCGGAGCCACAGGCACCGTTTTCCCCTCCGATGAAAACACCCGTGCCTATCTGGAAGCCCAGGGCAGAGGGGAGGTGTACCGGGAACTTCGTGCGGACGAAGGCGCTCCCTATGACGAACATGCGGAAATCGATCTCTCCTCTCTCGAGCCGCTGATCGCCTGTCCATCTTCTCCCGGCAATGTAGTCCCTGTGAGGGAGGTGGCCGGCATCAAAGCAGACCAGGTGATCATCGGAAGCAGTGTGAACTCCTCCTTCCGTGACCTCATGGTGGTCGCCAAGATCTTGGAGGGCAGGCATCGTCATCCGGACACCTCCCTGCACATCAATCCGGGAAGCAACCAGGTCCTTGAAAATGTTGCGCATGAAGGGGGCCTTGCCTTGCTGCTTCGTGCCGGCGCGCGCATCCACCAGTCCGGCTGCCTGGGATGCATCGGCATGGGCCAGGCGCCCGGCACAGGGCAGGTGAGCCTCCGCACTTTTCCGCGAAATTTTCCGGGCCGCTCCGGCACCAAGGATGACCGCGTCTATCTCTGCTCTCCGGAGACAGGAGCCGCGGCGGCTCTTAAGGGGGTGATCACAGATCCCAGGGACCTGGGCAAAGAGATGAGCTATCCGAGAATCACAGATCCCAAGAAATATCTCGTGGACAAGGAGTCCATCATTTCGCCCTCAGAGGAACTTCGCAAAACCGAAGTCGTGAGAGGCCCCAACATCAAGCCGTTGCCGAAGATGGATCCGCTTCCTGACACGCTGGAGGGGGATGTCGTGATCAAGGTAGGCGACAACATCTCTACGGACACGATCATGCCGGCGGGGAGCAAGGTGCTCCCTCTTCGATCCAACATCGAGGCGATCAGTGAGTTCGTTTTTTACCAGATTGATCCCAAGTTTTATGAAGCGAGCAAGGAGGCAGGCAGCGTCGTTGTCGTGGGAGGTGAAAACTACGGCCAGGGTTCGAGCCGGGAGCATGCGGCCCTGGCGCCACGCTATCTGGGAGTCCGCGTGAAAATCGCCAAGAGCTTTGCAAGAATTCACAAGGCCAACCTGTGCAACTTCGGGATCCTGCCCCTGGTTCTCAAAGACCCCAAAGACTATGATCGTTTCAGCAGAGGGTCTCGCGTCGTCCTCCCCGGGGTACGAGCGCTGATTGCGAAGGGGGAAAAGGAAATCCCTGTGGAGGTGAATGGCCATCGAGTGATCACGATCCTCGATGTCTCTGAAAGACAGCGCAAACACCTGCTGGCCGGAGGGACGCTGAATGATGTGAAGCAGGAGTTAAGAAGAAACTAAAATACAACTGGAGTATTGGAGTAGTGGAGTAGTGGTAAGAACTGAAAAAAACCCGGTGTACCGCTCTCGGTTTTAACGCAATACTCCAACACTCCATTACTCCATCACTCCAGTCCTTCAAGGAGGTCACCATGGCCCAAGTGGTTAGCGTGAAAAACACGGGATTGCGGGGAATCACGGTTGCCGATACCAAGATCAGCTTCATTGATGCTGAAAAGGGTGTCCTGATCTATCGGGGCTATCGGATCGAAGAGCTCGCTGAACGGTCAACCTTTATGGAGGTCGCTTACCTGCTCCTGAACGGGTCCCTGGCCGGCCCGGAAGAGCTCAATAAGTTCGAGAAAGCTGTGACAGGCGCAAGAGAGGTTCCAACCTATGTGTACTCGTGCATGAAGCACTGGCCCAAAGGAGCAAAGCCCATGGATGTCCTCCAGGCTTGTGTCCCTGTGCTCGCCATGGCGGACCCGGAACTTGCAGAAGAGAGCAGGGAGGCCAATGTCCGGATGGCGATCCGGCTGATCGCTCGAGTGCCGGTGGTGGTCGCGGCGTGGCATCGGATCCGAAACGGGTTGGAGCCCCTCGCTTCAGACCCGACCCTTTCTCACACGGCAAATTTCCTGTGGTCGCTCCACGGGAAAAGACCGGATGCGGAAACGGCCAGAGACCTGGATGTATGTCTCATTCTTCACGCGGACCACACGTTCAACGCTTCGACCTTTGCGTGCCGGGAGGTGGTCTCCACCCGGGCTCACATGTATGCTGGGATCGGGGCGGGGATCGGAGCTTTATCAGGAAGCCTGCACGGGGGCGCCAATGCCGAGGTGATGAAGATGCTCCTGGAACTGGAATCCGAGAAGGACATCCCGGGATGGGTGAAGGCCAGGCTGGACAAAGGAGACAGGATCATGGGCATGGGCCACGCGGTCTACAAGACCATGGACCCCAGGGCAAGATTCCTCAAGGACATGGCGTTTCGGATAGGCAAAAAGACCGGGCAGAGCCGGTGGCACGATCTCTCCACGCAAATTGAAACAGCCGGGCTGGAAGAGTTCAAGAAGAGAGGGAAGACGGAGATTCAGCCCAACGTGGATTTCTTCAGCGCGCCTGTCTACCACATGATGGGCATTCCCAGGGACTTGATGACTCCGATTTTTGCGATCTCCAGAACGGCAGGGTGGTGCAGCCACATCATTGAGGAGAAATTTGCCGAGGCCCAGGAAAAGCCGGCTCTTTACAGGCCGCAGGCGGAGTACGTGGGGCAGTACTGCGGGCTCATGGGGTGTGAGTACTCTGCTCCTGAAGAAAGGAAGTGACTCACCGAAACTCACTTCCCCTCCCCCGGTGGGAGGGGACATAGGGGAGGGGGAAATACGGAGAGTGATAAGTATTGGCAACCTTTACCACCCCCACCCTTGCCCTCCCCCATCAAGGGGGAGGAATTCTTGCGTTGCCGCACTGCCTCTATGGACAGAGTTTTTATGTGGAGCTAAAGCCTCGCATTGAAAGGATCTTCCCATGAAGTATCGCATCGAGCAAGACAGCATGGGTGAGGTGAAGGTGCCGGAGGACGCCTACTATGGGGCGCAGACCCAGCGGGCCAAGGAGAACTTCTCCATCAGCATGCTGCGGTTCCCGCCCTGCTTCATCGAGGCCATTGCTCTGATCAAGAAGCATGCGGCGCAAGTGAATGCCGAGCTCCAGCTGCTCGATACTCGGCTCAGCCAAAGCATCGTGACCGCGGCCCAGGAAGTTTTTGAAGGCAAGCTCGATGATCAATTCGTTGTGGATGTGTTCCAGACCGGGTCGGGCACGTCCACCAACATGAATGTCAACGAGGTGATTGCAGGCAGGGCCAACGAACTCCTCACCGGAAAGCGGGGAGGGAAATCGCCGGTACACCCCAACGATCACGTGAACCTGGGACAGTCGAGCAACGATGTGATCCCCTCGGCAATTCACATCGCCGCTCTTCTCGAAATCAGAAATCAACTCCTCCCTGCTCTTGATCTGCTTCACAAGGAACTCAAGGAAAAGAGCGACGCCTTTCGCGATATCAGGAAGATTGCCCGCACTCATCTGCAGGACGCGGTTCCCATGACCTTGGGCCAGGAATTCAGCGGGTATGCGAGACAGGCGGAACTGGGGATCGAGCGGCTGAAGAGGGTCGAGGAGAGGCTCTCGGAACTGGCTCTCGGAGGGACCGCTGTGGGGGATGGGCTCAACACCCATCCCGAGTTCGCCTCAAGAGTGATCGAAGCTGTTTCTCGGGAGACGGGAGGTGCCTTTAAAGAGGCAAAAAACCATTTTGAAGCTCAGGCGGCTCAGGACGCGGTGGTGGAAACAAGTGGGACTCTGAAGACCATCGCTGTCAGCCTCATCAAGATAGCGAACGACATCCGGTGGCTCGCGTCCGGACCGCGCTGTGGGATTGGCGAGATTACCCTCCCATCGCTTCAGCCCGGTTCATCGATCATGCCGGGAAAGGTCAACCCTGTCATTCCCGAAATGGTGCTTCAGGTTGCAGCTCAGGTGATCGGCAATGACGCTGCCATCACCCAGGGAGGACAGGCAGGAAATTTCGAATTGAATGCCATGCTCCCTCTGATGGCCTACAACCTGATCCAGTCCATTCAGTTGCTCGCTGAAGCGGTGCGAGCGCTGGCGGGAAAATGCGTCAGAGGCATTGAAGTCGACAAAGAAAGGTGTACTTTGAACTTAGAACAAAGCCTCGCATTGGCCACTGCTTTTGTGCCGGCCATCGGCTATGACAAGGCGGCTTCCCTGGCCAAAGAAGCCTATGAGAAAAACAAAACCATACGGGAAGTGGCTTTGGAGAATCGGGTGTTGTCTGAAGAGGAGATTAAGAAGATCTTGGATAAGATGGTGGGAAAAGATGAGACTCGTTGATCCAACCACCTATTCTGTCCTAGGGGCCTTTGACAGTCCCTTCCCGCAGGTGTATCAATAGATCGGTGCGCCGTTTCGGCGATACTATCTAATGAGAGGTGTCGACATGAACAGAAAGTTTCGTATTTGCCTTTTCATGAGTCTGACTATTCTTGTTATCGTGCCCTTTCTTTTTTCTGACGCCTTTGCTCAGAAGGAAGACCCAAACGCCAATGTGTTCAATCTTTACGGGAAGGCGATTGGAACGGTCAAAGGGGATGGTCAAATCACCAACCTCTACGGCAACCCGATCGGATCTGTTGACGCCAGTGGCACGGTTTTCAACGTGAGCAAAATGTCTATCGGAAAAGTGGATGCCGACGGCACAGTGACCAACCAGACAGGGACTCCTCTGGGCAAGGTGGATGGACAGGGCAATGTATATAACATAAACGGGACAAAGGTTGGTTCGGTGAACGCCGGGGGAAACATGATGCTCATCGGCGGTGCGGCCCGGGTGCACTTTTTTGGAGTCCGATAGGCCCTCTTCGCTGCGGGCGGTGCTGCAGGAGGGCTCACCCGAGATCTGTTTCGCTCAAGTGAACCCGATCCCGTGCTCCGTGGTTTTGTTGACCGCTGCCTCCGTGAAAGAGGATACGAGCCGATCGGCTGGCGTTGACCACTGAGCGCGTCCCTCCCCTCCTTGCCGGCAGAGGGAGTCAGTGGGTGCTCCTACTTAAATATGAGTTCCGCCCTTTGCCTCCCAAGTCGTTCCGTGCTGATCTCCATGGCTTTCACAATGAAGTCGATATCGGCGGCTGCGCTCTTCGGGGTGTCAGGCCTCAGGGCCTCGGTGAGAGCCTTTTCAGCTTTGTTCAGCCGGTTGAGGAAGAGCAGATAGTTCGTGCGGCTCTTGTAGGCGGACCGTATAAGAGACGGCACATCATGGCCATAGGAACGGAGAAGATCGGCGTAGTGTTCCACCAGTAGCACAAACAGCTCCTTGAAAGGACCTTTGGCTTTTTCGGGAAGGTTCGAGTCTTTCATAATCGTCTGGAGGTTGGGGCTTCCGGCTTTGTCTACGAAAGAGAGGCTCTCTTCAAGGGCGCGTTTCCTGGTAATCAGGTAATTCTTGGCAAATCCTTTGCGGCCTTCCACAACCCTTCGGACTCGGTACACGTGGTACAGCAGGAAAATGGGAATAAGGATCATCCAGAAGCTCATCTTCGGGCTTTCGAGCACCTCTCTGGAAAGATCAAAGGCAAATCGTCCTTCATATTCCAGGATGAGGGCTTTTTTTTCGCTGAGCTTAGGCAGGGTCATTGTCTATTTCCAGCATGCCTCTGTTCCGAGAGAATCCTTATAACTCAATCTTTCACTGCTCTTTGGGGGGGTATTCAAGACTGTTTCTGATGGAGTTGACCGCTTCCCCGACTTCCTCGACTCCGGTGTAATAAAAGGCCGGTGTGTTAATCCCTGAATCATCAATAAAGCTGACGGCGGGCTTGATCCACGGCAGGTTGTCCACAAAGGGGCCGACAACATAAGTGAGGAACCACAAGGCGGCTATACCAACGCAAAGTTTGAACCAGGATTTGAGACGCCCTGGCGGGCGCTGAGGCCCGCCGGGGCGCTGAAGGGGATTTTCTTTCTTGCCCCTCATGATCTCATATCTTTCCGGCTACTTCAGGGAAAATGATGAAGAACATGATGTACGCAATCAAAAGCGTGAAGCACAACTGGAAGGCCTGTCCGAACACATACAGGGTGATCGGCTTGCCTCCCTTGAAGTACTGGCCGAACTCGCGGAAATTGGTCTCCAGCCCGATGGACGTGAAGGCCAAGGCGAAGAACCACTCGCGGAGTAGCCTGCTCCATCCTCTCAGCACGCCCTGATCGATCATGGCGGTGCTGTATTCCGCACTCACGGAGCCGTCGATGATGGAGAAGATGACGGAGGCGAGCATAAAGCCGATGACAAACTTAGGGAATCTGTACCAGATTTCCCACCAGCTCACCTGCTGCCCGGGCACGCAATCGACCTTGGCGCACCAATAAACCGCCACGGCGAATGCGATGACACCGATCAGGATGTTCTGAATCATCTTGACCGTCGCCGCCACATACAGCGCCTTCTGACCGTAGAAAGCACCGGCTGCAGCCACGGCGCCCGTGGAGTCAATGGTGCTTCCCATCCAGGCGCCTGCGAGAATCTGGTCCATCCCCACCAGCTTGGCAAAGGCCGGCTGGCCCACCATGCAGATAGCGGTGAAGACCATGGAAAGGCCGATGGCAAGGGTGAGTTCCTCTTTCTTGGCGCGGCAGGCGGCCGCAGTGGCAATGGCTGCCGAGACTCCGCAGACCGACATGTCCGCCGATATGGTGATGTTTAGCGTCTTGGAAGGCATCTTGACGATGTGCTGGCCGAACCAGTAGGTCAGGATTAGGGTGATGGGCGTGCAGATCCACGCAATGAAAATCCCCGGCTTCCCGATGGCGAGGATTTTGTTGAAGAGGATTTCGGCTCCGAGCAGAACGAGGCCCGTCTTAATGTAGTATTCGGTCGAGACAGCCGGCATGACCCACTTCGGTGTTCCCACGGTGTTACTGATCAGGATACCGAAGATGATGGCCCAGAGAGGAAATCCGAAGCCATAGTGACTCATGGTGGACTGCTGCTCCGCCATGTAAGCGAGCACAGCGAGAGCGAAGACGAAAAAGAAGCCCATGAAGAACCGGCCGAAGGATTGGCCCATGACGGCTTTTCCGATACCGAAGAAGAGTCCCAGGATGATGGCCGCTCCAAGAAGGTAGGGTAATCTATTGTAGGGTTTGTTGCCGACTTTGGCATTGGCCTTGGAAGCCGCGTCCTTGGCCTTCAACCATGCGGCGACCTCGGCTTCGGCTTTCTTGTTGAGGTCAGCGTTCTTGAAAGCTGCAGCTCCTGCGGCTTTTTCAGCCTCTTTCGCCTTTGCAAGGGCTGCCTCCTGTGCGGCCTTGGCCTTCTCAGCCGCTTCTTTGAAGGGCGCATTCAGGGCATCTGCCTCAGCCTTGCTTCGGTAAAGGGCGTCAACCGGGTTGCCCTCCCACTTGCTCGGCGCGTTCAGGAACTCCTGGATGGTTTTGCCGAAGCTTTGATCTCTCGCGCGAATCCTGCTCTTTGAGTCCGAAGCCTGGTGCCACGCGATGGTTTTGAAGGGGGCCTTCGCCGCCTCCTCTTTCATGGTGGCATTGTACTTGTTGAAATTCTCCTGCATCTTGTCAGGGGGATTCGAGAGATAGATGAAGAGACCTACGATCAGGATGATAAAGCCCATCCAGATCGCCATCCAATCTTCTTTGGTGTATAAGTCCTTAAGTGACGTTTTCCCGCTCTCGATCACGACATAGTCTTGACCTGCAGAATGGGTACTTGTTTTGTCAGCCATGATAGATCCTCCATTATGCTCCTCGACGAGGAGTCCAAGAAAGGAAAGACCAAAGCAAAAACCTCATGAGGCTTCAAAAGATCCGTAAGCAGACCATTGTCCCCAGCGCTGATCATCACCCCCTTTTGAGACGAGTTTGGTCACGCTCTAAAAAAAGAAGACAATCACGCAGACTACATCATCAACTCTGAACTTCATTCAGCTAGAGGTTCAAGGGCCAAGGCCCAAGATGTCAGGCCCGCCAGATATGATTTCTATCTCAGCCAACAAGCTTTTGTCAAGGTTTTTAAATGGTTATGCGGAAACATGAACCATCGGCTACCAATGAAGGAACAGGTCATGTCCCTCGAAGCGGAAGCGCTCAAAAAGCTTTGAAGGGACAATCGCAATCCTTGGCGCTGGTGAAGAAGTCCGCTATAATTGGATGGAACCGCTTCGAGGAGAGCGGGAGCCCCTCATGGGAAGGCATGGGGCGCTTCGTTCTTGGGACCACGGGTTTCGGGCCATGATTATAGAAAAACTTGTTTCTCTGCTTGCTCCAACGTTTGACTGGATTCAGGTGGAAGTCACCTCGGCCTGCAATGCAGCCTGCATCTATTGCCCCCGCACGGTCTACAGGAAAACATGGGAAGATCGGCACCTCCCCCTGGAAACGTTCAAGAAACTTAAACCGGCGTTTGCCGATACTCGCCATATCCATCTTCAGGGCTGGGGAGAACCTTTTCTTCACCCCGATTTTTTCGAGATGGTAGCCATCGCTAAGGCTCAGGCATTTCAAGTGGGCACCACCACGAATGCCATGCTGCTCAATGAAGAAACGGTGAGGAGAGTGATCGAAAGCGGTTTAGATATCCTCGCTTTTTCTCTTGCAGGCACCACAGAGCGGAATGACGTCATTCGCAAAGGGACGAGCCTGAAAAAGGTTTTGAAAGCCATAGAGACTCTAAGCCGGGAAAAGGAGAAGCGAGGAACGTCAGGACCGGAGATTCATGTGGCTTACATGCTATTTCGATCGGGCATGACCGAACTGGAGACGTTGCCCGCGCTGCTGGAGGGCCTTGGCGTCAGTCAGGTAGTGGTCAGCACCCTGGACTTTGTGCCGACCGAGGAACTCCGAAAGGAGGCTGTGATCCCGGCCACGCAAGAAGAGTACGAAAAAGTCCGATCCGTCCTTGAGCGTTTGGTCCAGGCGGGTCGTGAGAAAGGTTTAGCTGTCCATTACCATCTCGTCTCCCCGGAAAAACGACGGGAAATCTGCACAGAGAATATCCAGAGGGCTTTGTGCGTTTCTTCTGACGGGGCAGTCACTCCATGTGTTTACACGAGCCTCGGGGTCTCAGGGACCTATTATGATCTGCAGAGCAACAGAGTGAACTGTGAGAGGATGGTCTTCGGAAACATCAGGGAGAAGAAGATAAAGGATATCTGGAAGGAGAAACCCTACAGCGCTTTTCGCGACGCCTTCTGCAAAGGAGAACTGGCTCCGACCTGTCAGAAGTGCCCTAAGATCTGGTAAAAGAATAAAGCAGAGATTGGCGTTCCTACTTAGGGGCTTTCTTCCCTTTTGACTTGCCCCCACCTTGCTCGCTTGGCCAATCGGCGAAGGTGGAAAGTCCTGTTCTCCGTTCCTTTCCTGATCTTCTTTCTTTGCCGCTTCTCCTTTCCACGCCACCGTCCATGAAGTAGCCCACATGGTAGGCCTTTCGCCGATCGCTTCCCGAGCGTCTGTCTATGGATGACCGATTTTTGTGGGCCATAACCGACTCCGCAACCGTCATATCCAGACTTTGGCGACGGCAGCCTGCGAAAGTCCAAAGGACCAAAGGGAATCGATTTTCATCGATCTTTTCTGCCTTCGTCCAGGTGTTGTTGAATCTCCTCAGCCGATAACCCAAAGCTCTTCGCAGTCACTCCGGCCAGTTTGTCCGTGAATGACGGCACTGGCTGCAACACGATGTTGTTGTCTGACTTGGTGATCAGCATGCGCGTTCCAGCTCTAATTCCCATCTCCTTGCGAAGGCTTGATGGCAAAAGAACATAGCCTCTTCCTGAAACCGTCACCGAAGCTGATTTCATTCTGCTGATTTCCTTTTCACAGGTCGTTTCAACTTTAGCAGCATTCTGAAAAACGTCAATCAGATTGAATTTCCGTAGCCAGATTCTTCTGGTGGCCTGAAAATCTGTTGGTTTTCTTTACCTGCGTACGATAAGAAATCCTGCTGCGTATAGGCAGGATCCGGGTATGAGTAGAATCCCCTATTGGTCTGGAAACCCAAGTGCGTCAGTATCCTCGCCCTTCGGATCGAGGCCGATATTTAAGGAAAGGCCAGGGGTATTGCTTTCCAAATAAAAAAGATTCCCTCTATGGAGAATATGAAAATTTGCTGTTCTGGAGGTGTAGAGGGCACTGTTGGGTCCAAGGCGCAACAAAGCAAAAAAATGCTTGACATGGTTTTTCCCGTTTTATAATATGAATTAACGTTTCATATTATGAAATACTTAAGGTGATCCATGAAGCTCAGTTCTGTTGACAAGAGTCTTCAGGTCATTGAAGCCCTGCGAAAAAACCCCCAAGGCTTGAGCATTGCTGGACTCAGTCAGCATCTCGGATTTCCTCCGAGCACAATACACCATATTCTAAGCACCTTCCGCCCTTACGACTATGTCGCGCAGAATCCGGAGACCAAGAAATATACTCTCGGCTTCAGGTTTCTTTCGATCAGTACCTCCATTTTAGAAAACCTGGACGTTCGGAAAACGGCATACGTTCATTTGCGCAAGTTGCATCAGAAGTGCAATGAGGCTGTTCACCTCTCCATTCTGAGGAACGGCCAAGTCACATACGTGGACAAGTTCCAAGGGTCCAGTGGCCTGAGCCTTGCCACGTATATCGGTTTTAGCACCGACCCCCACGCAGCGGCCGGCGGTAAAGTTCTGCTCTCAGAGTTGTCTCCAGAGGAGGTCAAGACCATCTATAAGAAAAGACCTCTCAAGAGATATGGCAAGAACACCATCACAAACATCGCACAACTTCTTGAGGAGTTGAAAAACATCCGAAAGCAGGGATATGCCATCGACAACGAGGAGTATTATGAAGGCGTCAGATGTGTTGCTGCTCCAATAAGGGCCGGTGGCCGCATTGCTGCAGCCTTGAGCATCACAGGCTCGATTTTCAGTATGACTATGGATCGGATCAATCGGGAGTTAATAGGAATCGCCATAGAAACCGCTCAAAACATCTCCTCGGAGCTTCACTGGTAATAAAGAAAGGTGTTCTTTTGTACGCTCTATGAAATACAATTTCATAATATGAAATAGCACAACCACGAGAGGTCCCTATGAAAGAAATATGTATTCACGGAAGGGGTGGACAAGGATCGCTTGTCCTCGCCCAGTTCATGGCTATCGCAGCCCTTGAAGACGGGCGGTATGGAAGCGCTTTTCCCTTTCTGGGGGGTGGTGGAGAAAGGAGGGGGAAACCGATCGTGGCCTTTTGCCGCCTAAGCGACGAGCCCATTCGTGCAAGAAGCCGAGTGTCCAAGCCTGACTATGTCATTGTTCAAGATGCAACCATCTTCAGCGAAGTCAATCTCCTTGAGGGGATCAAGCCCGAAGGATTGGTTCTCGTAAATACAGACAAAACCCTTGAGGACATGGGCCTTGCCGGAAACCCGATTCGAATTTTCACCTTCTCGGCAGATAAACTCGCCCGAAAGATCTTGGGCCGCCCCATCATGAATACGGCCCTGCTGGGCGCTTTCGCGGCTGTAACGAAAGAACTGAGCCTGGAGGCTTCGCTCAAAGCTGTGCGCAGCAAGTTCCCAGGCGATCTTGGCGAAAAAAACGTCCAGGTAGTCCAGGAGAGCTACAACACACTCGCGGAGGTGGCACGATGAAAATCATGGTAGGGGCGGTTGTCCAGGGGAAAAGCTCTTTGGCCTATAAAACCGGCAACTGGCGGGATCAAAGGCCGGTGCTTGATGTCGACCGCTGCAAAGCATGCGGTCAGTGCGAAGAAGTCTGCCCGGACAACGCTGTGCATGTGATCGATGAGGTCTACGTCATTGACTACGATTTCTGCAAAGGATGTGGGTTGTGTGCTTACGAATGTCCCGCTCAAGCGATCGAAATGGTAAAAGAGGAGAAGTAGTATGAGCTATGTCAAAGTGGTGGAAGGTTCCGAAGCAGTCGCTTTCGCCGTGAAGGCGTGCCGCCCTCAAGTCATTTCCGCCTATCCTATCAGCCCACAGACTCATATTGTTGAGCGGCTCGCACAGATGCGGGCGGACGGTGAACTCGATGCGGAGTACGTGAGGGTGGAATCCGAGTTTTCTGCAGCCAGCGTGATCAGCGGAGGTTCTGCAGCAGGGAGTCGTTCTTACACTGCTTCTTCTTCTCAAGGACTCCTTCTGATGACAGAGGTTCTTTACGCAAGCGTCGGTCTCCGCTTGCCCTTCGTGATTACAGGGGTTAATCGAGCCATTTCTGCTCCGATCAGCATCCAGGTGGACTACCAGGACACGATAAGTCTTAGGGACTCAGGTGTCATACAACTCTACGTGGAGAGCAGCCAGGAAGCGTATGACGCTCACATCGCCGCATTCAAGATTGCCGAGGATCCCGGCATTTTGCTTCCAGTCATGGTGTGCATGGACGGATGGATCCTTACCCACTCTTATGAAAGGGTGTCCTTCCTGGACCAGGCCGAAGTCGATCGCTTCCTCCCTCCATTCAGACCCATCAATTTCCTGGATGAAAAGAATCCTAAGACCTGGGGGTCCTATGCCGAGGACAACGTTCTGATGGAATTCAAGTATTCCGTCCAGAAGGCCATGCTCTATGGAAAACACCGGATCAAAGAGATCTTCTCCGAGCTTTCACAGATCACCGGCCGAGATCATGGCGGGCTGATTGAGGCCTACCGGACAGAAGGGGCTGAAGTGATTCTCGTCGCCATGGGATCCCTGGCAGGGACGGTTAAGGATGCGGTAGATCGCCTCCGATCCGAAGGGAAACCGGCTGGGCTTGTCAAGATTCGTTGCTACAGGCCGTTCCCACATGAAGATATTTGGGAAGCGATCAAAGGAGCTCGTGTTGTCGCGGTCATGGAAGCCGATTTCTCGATGGGAAGTGAAGGGGCTGTCGGGATGGATCTTAAGGCCAAAGTCTGCGGAAGACCCGGAGCTCCTCTCGTGCTTGATTTCATCACAGGCCTAGGCGGCCGAGAGGTCAATCAGCAAACAGTGGAAGAAGTGGTCGCGGAAGCGCAGAAGGCGGTCAGCAAGAAATTACCGCCGGTTGAATCATACTGGGTGGGTTTAGACCCATCGATTGTCCCTTAGGAGTGAAGCATGAAGAAAAAAGCGGTTCCCCAGACAGATCTTTTTGTTTCAGGCCATCGGGCCTGCCAAGGATGTGGAATGGCTCTTAGCGTGAGACATATTCTCAGAGCGACGGGCAATGAGGTGATTGTTGTTTCCCCAACAGGGTGTCTTGAGACCTTCACTTCCCCGTATGGTTACTCCCCGTGGGGAGTCCCCTGGATTCATCATCTTTTTGAGAATGGCCCTGCCATTGCCTCAGGTGTCGTCGCAGCACTTAAGGCGCAGAAAAGGGATCATGTCCGGGTGGTGGCTATCGGTGGAGATGGAGGAACTTTCGACATAGGCTTTGGGTCTCTATCGGGAATGCTCGAACGGGGGGACGATGTGCTCTATCTCTGCGTGGATAACGGCGCATATATGAATACTGGAGGGCAGCGGAGCGGAGCAACCCCCACCTATTCTTCAACAACCACGGAGCCCGCAGGCAAGATGTCGAGAGGCAAAACGCAGCTCAAGAAGGATCTGCCCGCGATCGTCGCCGCCCATGGTGTGCCCTATGTCGCGACAGCCTCCGCGGCTCACATCAAAGATCTGCAGAAGAAGGTCAAGAAAGCGATGACCTTTAGAGGTCCACGCTACATCCAGATCGACACTCCATGTCCTTCGGTTTGGGGCTTCCCCTCTGATCGTACTCTGGAGGTTGGGAGGTTGGGGGTCGAATGCGGCCTCGTTCCCTTGTTTGAAATCGAGGATGGCAAGATCACGAGCGTCCGAAGAATAAAAAAGAAGATTCCCGTAGAGGGATACCTGAAAGCTCAAGGACGGTTCAAGCACCTATTCGGCAAGGAGCCTCGTCGGGAAGAGATCAAACAGATTCAAGCCTTGGCTGAAGCGAATATCAAAAAGTATGGGCTCCTGAAAAAGGACGGCGCTGGAGAAAGCACAAAGAAAAGATCTTGAACAGGCTCACCCTTGATGGTCAGGTCGCGCTGGTACATGAGGTGTCATTGCCTGCTTCAAGAGGTCGGAGGTTTCGTGATGGACAGGGCTGAAAGGAGAGCAGCATGATACTGGATAAATTTCGAATTGAGGGAAAGGTTGCCGTGGTCACGGGTGGGACAACCGGGATCGGGAAGGGAATTGCCCTGGCCCTGGCCGAGGCTGGAGCCGATGTTGTCGCCGTGAGCCTGATCAAGGATAAGGATATCGAGGACCGGCTCCGCGAACTGGGCCGGAGATATCGGTATCATTATGCGGATCTCTCCGTAAGGGAGCAGACGAAAGGGATCCTCCCTTTTGTTCTGCAAGAGATGGGAAGAGTAGATATCCTGGTCAATTGTGCCGGCATTGGGCCAAGGTTCCCTGCGGAGCAGTTCCCTGAAGACCAGTGGGTTAAGGTCCTGGAGATTGATCTGACCGCTGCTTTTATTCTTTCCCAGGCGGCAGGTCAATTCATGCTCAAAGCGGGAAAAGGCAAAATCATTAATATTTCGTCGATTCTTGGCTTCCAGGGCGGGATCAACAATGCGGCCTATGCTTCCTGCAAACATGCCATAGCGGGCCTGACCAAGGCGTTGGCTAATGACTGGGCAAGCAAGGGCATCAACGTGAATGCCATCGCCCCTGGGTACTTCGCTACTGAATTCATTGCCGCCCTCATGCAGAATCCGGAGCGGACAAAAGTCATCCTAGGAAGAGTCCCGGCCGGCCGCTTCGGTCAGCCAGAGGATATTGGAGGAGCTGCAGTGTTCCTGGCCTCACCGGCATCCGATTTCCTCCACGGAGTGGTTCTGCCTGTTGATGGCGGGTGGCTTTCCTGGTGAGGTCGCCGACTTTGCTGGAAACACCGGTCCCAGAAGCCGTGCACAGACTGAGGAGTTGGTTAGGTAAAGCAGGGAAGTCGGGCATGAGCCCATTCCAAAACGGCCCAGGACTCACTTATGGGGGGAATGGAGGTAGGGAGGGGTATGGAGACGATTCGATTGAAGATCGATGGGAAGGATGTGGGAGCGGAGAGGGGGAGGACGATTCTGGAGGCGGCGAAGCAGGTTGGGATTGAGATTCCGACGCTGTGCCACAAGGAGGAGTTGAGTCCTTTTGGTGGATGCCGGCTGTGTGTGGTGGAGGTGGAGGGCCGGAGTCAGTTGGTGGGCTCGTGCCACACACCGATTGAGGAGGGGATGGTGATTCGCACTCGTTCCGCGAAGGTGATGGCGTCGCGGAAGGGGACGATGGAGTTGTTGTTTGCGGGGCATACGGGTCCGTGCGTGACGGATCGGAGGGTAGAGGAGTGTGAGTTGCATAATTTGGCGGCGGCCATAGAATCGGGGCCTCCGAGGTTTAGGGTGAAGGCGCCGAGGTTTCATCGTCTGGAGGATGTGAGTCTGTACGTCTGGCGGGACATGTCGAAGTGTATTTTGTGTGGGAGGTGTGTGCGGGCTTGTCGAGAGATTGCGGGGCAGGAGGTGTACAGCACGGCGTATCGGGGGTTCAGGAGCAAGGTGGTGGTGGATTTTGATGAACCGCTGAACAAAGAGGTTTGCAAGGATTGTGGGATCTGTGTGGAGTATTGTCCTACCACGGCGTTGCAGTGGGCGGAACGCCGGGAGGGGATCAGCGGTGAAGGGAAGGGGAAGCCTGCTCCGATGGGCAGATCCAGAGAGAAGCTTCTTGGCATGCTGGAGGGGGAACAAAGGAAGAGAGGATTTGTATCCCGGGGTGCCATGGTGGAGATGGGGGGCAAGCTGGGGATGCCTTTGAGTGAGGTTTATGGGGTGGCGACCTTCTATGCGTTTATCTCGGTAGTGCCTGAGGCCCGAAACGTGATTCGGATATGCAAGAGTCTGCCCTGTTACATGCGGGATGGGCGGATGATCATAGAGAGTATTGAGAAGGAGCTTGGGATAGGGCCAGGGGGGAGCACTGGGGACGGCAAGTTTTCTTTTGAGCTGACGAACTGTATTGGGGCTTGTGATCAGGCGCCTGCGATGCTGGTCAACGACGATGTGCATGGGGACCTGACTCCTGAGAGGATTTCTGGGATTCTGAAATCCTACCAATAGGAGATCTGAGTGGGGAGGATGGATCATGCCTGAGAGACGGATAGTGTTGAAGAATTGTGGAGCAATCGATCCCGGGGATATTGGCGACTACATGAGGAAGGATGGGTTCAGGGGTTTATCGAAGGCGCGGGGGTTGAAGCCCGAGGCGGTGATCGAGGAAGTGAAGAGGTCGGGGTTGAGGGGCCGTGGAGGAGCGGGGTTTCCGTGTGGGGTAAAGTGGGAGTTGGCGAGGAAGAGTGAAGGGTCGGAGCGGTTTCTGATCTGCAATGCTGATGAAGGGGAGATGGGGACCTTTAAGGACAGGTATATTATCGAGAATGATCCCTTTCCTGTTGATGGAGGGAATGGGGATTGCCGCTTATGCGATTGGTGCGAGCAAGGTCTATATCTATCTTCGAGGAGAGTATCGCTATCTTCTGGGGAAACTGAGGAATGCCCTTGCGCAGGTGAAGGAAAGAGGTCTGCTTGGGGATTTGGAGGTGGAGATCTGTGAAGGGGCTGGGGCGTATGTTTGTGGGGAAGAATCTGCTTTGATGAACTCGATTGAAGGGAGGCGGGGGGAAGCGAGGTTTAGACCGCCCTACCCGCCCAGTCAGGGGTTATGGGATAAGCCCACGATCATCAACAATGTGGAGACGCTATGCAATCTTCCTGGGATCCTGCTCAATGGGGCGCAGTGGTTCAGCGCCATAGGGACGGAGAAGAGCAAGGGGACGAAGATTTTTTCTGTGAGTGGAGATGTGCAGAGGCCGGGCATTTATGAGTTGGAGATGGGGAGTTCTTTGAAGGAGCTGGTGATGGACTTGGCCGGGGCGAAGGATCTGAAGATGGTGCAAGTGGGAGGAGCGACGGGCCGGATACTTCCCCAGTCCATGATGGAGACCAAGCTTTGCTTTGAAGGAGTGCTGGGCTCTGGGGGAGTGGTGGTGTTTGATCGGAGCAGGGATGTGATTGAGATGGTCTATCACATGGTGGAGTTTCTTGCTGAAGAATCGTGCGGGAAGTGTGCCCCGTGCCGTGAAGGGACAGAGGTGATGGTGGAGATTCTGGGTCGGCTCAAGAGTGGGGATGGAGTGCAAGAAGACCTGGAGGTGCTGAAGGATTTGGGGGAGGTGATGAGGGGGAGTTCGTTGTGTGGTCTTGGCCAGGGGACCCCTGTTCCCGTGCAGGACAGTTTGGAGTATTTCAGGGGGGAGTATGAGACGCGTATTGCCCAATCGCAGTTCATCAGGAGCGTGAGAGGGTAGTGATAGAAACGTGTTTGGTTGTGGTCATGTCAGCAGGGGGGCGTCTTTTTTGAAGGCTAGCGTAGAAGGAGGTCATGAGGGATGAAGAAGTACATATGTCCATATTGCTCGACGGTGTTTGCCTCGGTTGAGCAATTGAAAGAGCACGTGGTGACGGTTCATCCATCGGAGCCTCTCCCTGAGCCGGAGGGGGTGGTGGCTTTCACGGTGAATGGTCGAAAGTACCGTTTGAGTGTGGAGCCGCAATGGACCCTGTACTATGTGATTCACGATATCCTGGGGTTGACGGGGGTGAAGATGTTCTGTGACCGGGGGGCCTGTGGGTCCTGTACGGTCATCATGGATGGCAGACCCATCCTCTCCTGCATGACGTTAGTCATAGAATGTGGAGGCAAAAACATAGAGACGGTTGAGGGGATAGCGACGGAGCAACATCCTTTGATTGATTCCTACGTGAAACACCACTGCATGCAGTGTGGGTATTGCACACCGGGGTTTGTGACGACGGCGAAAGCTCTGCTAGACAAAAACCCCGACCCTACCCAAGAACAGATCAGGGAAGCGTTGGGCGGCAATCTCTGTCGGTGCGGAACTTACCCTCAGCATGCGATCGCGGTGCTGGAGGCGGCGGAAACGTTACGCAAAAGGTGATGACCATGACGGAGAAGGTAAAAGGCGAATACGAAAAAATGAAGTCTGATGGTCAGTATCACATTGGCCCCGATATCCCAACCATCACGTTCGATGCCATTGGTCGAAGGGGAATTACTCGAATGGATGGGCTTGAGAAAGCGAGCGGGCAGGCTGTCTATACGAGGGATGTTCAAATCGCCGGCATGTTGTATGCCAAGGTTATGGCATCCCCCTATCCTAGGGCCAAGATTTCACGGATGGACACCCGTTTTATTGAAGCGACTCCAGGGGTGAGGGCGGTCATCCGATTCGACGACCCGGAAATCAAAGGGAAAATGCTGAACGGGAGCTATTTCGGCCCTGAATGGGTGTGCCCGGACATTGCTGGCTGGGCTTTGAAGCCGGTTCGGCCTGTTCTTGGGGATGAGGCTTGGTATGAAGGGCAGCCCCTTGGGTTAGCCGTAGCTGCAGACAATGAGGATATTGCGGTTGAAGCGCTTTCAAGGGTAAAGGTGGAATGGGAGGAGTTCCCCTTTGTTCTGGATGGGGAAGACGCCCTGAAATCAGATGCTTCCATTTTGCGACCCGGTGCCAGGGACAATCTGCTGACGGATCCTAGATCTCTGATTGAAAAGGGAGACATAGAAAAAGGCTTCAAAGAAGCCGACAGGATTATCGAGTTCGATGCAAGAAGATCCGCGCATTTTTGGGCCGGTGCCGAACTCCCCAGCGTGCTGATCAGATGGGTCGGGGATAAACTTGAGATGTGGGCCTATCAGCAACAGCCTCACCATGCCAAGATGCTTCTCTCGGAAGCTCTGAACCTCCCGATGAACAAGATCACCATGCACACCCCCTACATGGGTTGCTCCTTTGGAGGCAGAGGGAATCCCGCCAATAACTCAGAGAACGGCATGAATATTCTGGCGACACTGTTTTCGAAGAGGACCAATCGGCCGGTGAAGATGACCTATAACAGGCGGGAGGCTTTCTTCGGCGAATCGGGGGATATGATGGCCAGTCATATCAAGATTGGCGTCAAAGAGGATGGAACCATCACGGCTGTGGACATTAAGAACCTGTTTGACGTGTATATGTGCACCCCTGGAGCTGAGCACCTTGTCGACAACACGAGCATCCCGAACATCCGCTGCGAAACCCGGACCGCTGATGTGAGCAAAGGGCCGGCTTGGTGGTGTCGCTGCGAGCAGTTGCCGAACAGCTTTTGTCTGACCCTCATCTTCGATCATGTGGCGGCTGAGCTGGGTCTGGATCCTACGGAGGTCGCTCTAAAGAATGATGGGTGTGAGGGAAAAGACAAGAGTCACCTTTTGGAGTACAAAAGAAAGCATGGATTTCCAGAAATAGACAGCCTGAGAGAGTGTATTGAAGCGGGGAAAAAAGCCATCGGCTGGAATGAAAAATGGCATGCGCCGGGAGCGAGAAAACTTCCCAACGGGAGAATGCACGGCATCGGTTTTACATGGAACCATGAATGGGATGATGTGCGAGGGACTGCTTCCGCCGCGGTGATGATTGAGAACGACGGAACCGTGAGCATCCTTGCTGAGCATCCTGACATTGGTGTGAACCCTTGGACCGCTTACTGCCAGATTGTGGCCGATGAACTCGGTCTCCGGGTCCAGGACATCAATATAAAGCCTTTTTCGACAGACACTGGTTTTGCCCTAATGAGTCCGGATGGCTCCTGCAACCTGGTGTCCAACGGAATCGTAGTCAGGAAAGCCGCGAGAAAGGCGAAGGAGATGCTTCTTGAGCTGGCGGCAAGCAAGTTTGAAGGAGTTGTGCCCCAGGATCTCGAGGTGAAAGGGGAGCATGTGTTTGTGAAGAAAAATCCCGACAATACAAAGACCATCCGAGAAGTGGTTGCGAAAGCGATGCCCAGTTTTGTTTCCTGCGCTTTTTGGACAGAAGCTCCTGTAGTTGCATGGGCATGGCATACCCAGGGACTTTGGGGGGCATCCCTCGAAACAGGCCGGCCGCGGCTATGCCGGCAAGCTCACTTTATGGAGGTGGAGGTAGATACGGAAACGGGGGAGATCCTCGTCACGAAGGTCGTTAACGTGAATGACGTGGGCAAGGCCATTTCCCCCGAAACGGTCGAAGGGCAGATGTACGGCGGGACGTACATGGGGCTCGGACGCGCTCTCACCGAGGAACTGATTTGGGATAAGAAGACGGGTGTACTGCTGAATCGAAATCTCCTGGACTACAGATATGCTACCATGACCGATTATGGCCCAATAAAGACCATCATCATGGAATCGGGGATGGGGCATGGTCCCTACGGCTCATGCGGAATCGGAGAGGCAACCCCTACCGAGATCCCTGCTTTGTTAAGTCCCGCTGTTTTCAACGCCATCGGCGTATGGATCGACGATTTTCCTCTAACGCCGGACAAAGTTCTTAGGGCCCTGGGCAAGGCTTAGGAGGACAGAAATGAAGGAATTCACTCATTTCAATGCATCAACACTCGATGAAGCGGTCTCTTTGCTGAGTCGTTATGGGAGAAAGGCCTCCATTATAGCGGGTGGGACAGATCTGCTCGGCAAAATGAAGGACGAAATTTTGCCTACATACCCGGAAGCTGTCATCAATATCAAGACCATACCCGGAATGGAATATGTCAGAGAGGAAAACCAGATCCTCAAGATAGGGGCTTTGACCCGGCTTGAAGATATCGCCCATCATCCTATTGTCAAAGCGAAATTCAGTGCCCTAGCCCAGGCTGCGAGTAAGACAGCCTCTCCTCATATCCGTGAGATGGGAACAATCGGAGGCAATATCGTCCAAGATATTCGATGCTGGTACTACAGGAGCCCTAATAACAGATTCCCATGCCTTCGAAAAGGAGGAGGGAGATGTTACTCCATTGAGGGGGACAACCGGTATCATTCCATTCTTGGTGGGAGTGTCGACGGTGGCTGCTACGCAGTGCACCCAAGCGACACTGCACCGGCGTTGATTGCTCTTGACGCCCGCGTCAAGACGACGAAGAGAACCATAAATGCAGAAGACTTTTTCCAGGTCGCTGTGACAAAAACAACTGTTCTCGATGACGATGAGATCGTTGCGGAGATTCAAATCCCTGAGCCCGCGACTTACAGCAGAAGCGCTTTCATCAAGTTTGCTCTGAGAAAGACAATCGATTTTTCGATTGTGAATTGCGCTTCCATGGTCACCTATTCAAAGGACAGGGTTCAGGTCGCGAGGATTTGCCTGAACGCGGTCTATGTCAAACCGTACAGAGCATTCAGGGCGGAAGAAGTGATCACCGGGGAAATCCTGAACGAGACCAGCGCCGAAGCGGCTGGGAGCGCTGCAATTTCCCAAGCAAAGCCTTTGCAGCATAATGGTTACATGGCACAAATCGCCAGGACAATGGTCAAGAGATCCCTGCTCGCTTGCTGTGCCTAGATTGCGGGTTTGCTTCTTTTTTCTTGGCGCCGTGAAGGTGGCTTTTGTTCTGCGAAGTGGGCGTTCCAAGAAGAAAGGAGAATAGGGAGACGATACTGGGTACTGGAGCGGGTGCGTGAACCATCACCAGGGAAAGGAGGTGAGAAAACATCGTTATTGCTTTGCGTGGCATCGGTTGTTGTGCCTTTCAACTGCTAATGAATGGGAGGATCGCATGAAGAAGAAGAGGTCAAATGGCAAGAATACTGGGCGGAGGGATTTCCTCAAGACAGCAGGTTTGGCGGCTGCTGGTCTGACTGTTGGATTGGGGGCTTCTAGGCCAACAAGGTTGGCCTATGGCCAAGCCAAACGGCCGATCAAGGTAGGCATGATGGCTATTCTTTCAGGGCCTTTGGCTGGGTATGGAGAATACCAGGTTCGAGGTTGCGAGCTTGCTAAGGAGCATATTAATGCGGCAGGTGGTATTCTGGGGCATCCGATTGAGATGAACTTTCGTGACGACGAACTAAACCCTGCTGTGGGGGTTAAGAATGCGCGGTATTTCGTTCAGGACTGGAAGGCGGATTTCATCATGGGGGTGGATTCAAGCCCCGTTTCAAAGGCTATAGGCGAAGTCCTTCCTGAACTCAAGAAGGTCTTCATTGTTACTCATGCGGCCACACACGACTTGCATGAGGTTTTGGTTTACAAGAAAAAGATAAAGTACTTGTTCAGAAGCGAACAGTCCTTCTATCAAGACAGTTATGCGGGAGCCATAGTGGCTGCCACGATCGGGGCAAAGAAATGGTTCATGATCGGCCCGGATGAAGAGTATGGATACAAGAACTGGGAGATGTTCCAAGCCTTTTTGGCCAAGTTCGGTAAGGATTTCCAGTTCGTCGGGCAAGTCTGGGTACCCTACGGCACAACGGATTTCACCCCCTATCTCAGCAAGGCGATGAGTGCAAATCCTGATGGCATTTTCTCTACAGAATGGGGCGGCGAACTTGTCAGCTGCATCAAACAAGCAAAGATGATGGGAATGATGGATAAAATCAAGGCTTGGCTGACGGGCATGGGAGCCGGTATGGATGTTCTTGAGGGTCTAGGGAAAGAATACCCGGAGAAGTGCTGGGGTTCCTGCCGATACTGGTTCCAATATCCCAACACAAAAATGAACTATGACTTTGTGAAATCCTTCGTTGAAAAGTTCGGTCGCTTTCCCCATTACTCCTCTGAAGGTAACTATTCGGCCGTGTTGATGTACAAGGCGGCGTGTGAAAAGGCAGGCACGGTGGATGACGTAGACAAAATCGTAGCGGCCATGGAGGGCTTGGCCTTTGACAGCCCTGCAGGTGTGCGTTGGATTCGCCCTGAAGATCATGCCTGTGCCTATTCCGTTCCATGGGGTCGAATCATGCATGATCCGAAATACCCGATGCCCGTGCTGACGGACTGGATTATCAAGCCGTGGCCATTTTATTGGCCGAGTCCTCCGCCGGAGTATGGTCTCCCTCCAGGTCCGGGAGAGCTTCCGAAGATACCGGATGTGCCTTGGAAGAAGTAAATGGTATGCGGGGGTGCGGCGGCGTCCTTTCTTGGCCGCCGCCCCTCTACCTTCCTTAATCGAAACGGGGATCGGGTTCTCAATCTTCCCATCTGCGGGGAGAAGGCAGAAGGCCTGGAATCCTCTTTTTGGATCAGGAGTGTCATGGACACTTATGTCTACACCCTGTTGGTTGGGCTTTATTATGGAATGAACGTGTGGTTGGTTGCATCAGGCCTGACCCTCATTTTTGGAATGATGGGTGTGCTGAATTTTGCCCACGGCAGCCTATACATGATGGGTGCCTTTCTGGGTTACACTTTTGCTAAACTGTGCGGCAACAATTTCTGGCTGGGTTTGCTTATCGGGCCACTTGCTGTCGGGGTGATCGGTGCCACTTTGGAGTTCTTTCTCATCAAACGCGTGTACCGATTAGACATCATCTACCAACTGCTAATCACCTATGCGTTGGTGCTTGTCCTGGACAATCTTTTCAAGATCATCTACGGGTCTCTATACATGTCCGTCAGCGTGCCCATCCAGGGAGTGATTCCTGTGATGGGTCGTCATGTCCCGATTTACTATTTCTTCATTATCGTTGTCGGAATACTGGTCGCATTGCTGCTCTGGATTCTCCTGAACAAGACAAAACTGGGACGATATCTCAGAGCAGCAGCCTACAATCGAGAAATGAGCAGCGCCGTTGGCATTAATGTTCCCCGTTTGTTCACATTTATCTTCGGACTCGGCAGTGCCATGGCGGCTTTGGGTGGGGCGATGACGGCCCCTATCCAGACCATTTCATCGGGAATGGGCACGGCGATTATCATCACTTCGTTCATTGTCGCCGTGATTGGAGGGCTGGGCAGCCTTTTGGGGGCCTTTCTTGGAGCAATCATCATTGGGCTCGTCAACTCCTTCGGGATCCTCTGGCTAGGTGAAATGTCGGCGCCGCTTCCCTATGCGGCTATGGCAATCATTTTGCTGGCCAGGCCCAGTGGGTTGTTTGGAGCTTCGGAGGAGTAATCCGAGGGATCATTCGCATTTTCTCCCATGAGAAAAATTTGCACATGAGTACGATTCGCAGGAGGTAAGGTGACAGAACAGAGGTCGCAGACCTGGAGGCCTAATGAAAGGATGAGTTCAAGGCGTCAAACGGTCCTTGTGATTATCGTCTTTGGGCTATTTGCCCTTTTGCCGGTCTTCCGCAGCGATTACTTAAATTACATGGGCATGAGAATCGCGATCATGGCCCTCTTTGCATTAAGCTTCAACCTCCTTCTGGGATACACGGGGCTTCTGTCCTTTGGACACGCCGCATTCTATGGTGTGGGTGGATATGCTTCCGGTCTTATCCTGATCCACCTTACATCAGAAACAATCTTGGCTATCGTGGCGGGGGCTGTCGTAGCCGGCTTGACGGCCCTCCTGGTCGGGTACTTCTGTGTCAAGAGGACAAGAATCTATTTCTCCATGCTGACCCTGGCCTTTGGGATGCTCATTTATGTTGTCTGCTACAAGTGGAAGAGTCTAACGGGGGGTACTGAAAGCCTCGGCGGAATTCCCCGCGGAAAACTACTTGGCCTGGTAGATCTGTTTCCTCTTGGCCGGTACTACTTTTTCGTGTTGATCGTCACCGCGTTGGCCATCTACGTGATATACCGCATCACCAAGTCACCCTTTGGCCTGCTGATTCAGGGAATTCGGGATAATGAGAACCGAATTCGATTTGCCGGTGTGATGGTGAAACGATACCGCCTCTACGTGTTCACCATTGCGGGATTCTTCTCAGGGCTGGCAGGGGGACTTTACGCCAGTCTTGAATCGACGATGTTTCCGAGCATCTGCGACTGGCAGAGCTCTGCAGAGCCGATCATGGTCACCCTGGTCGGAGGGGTTGAGTCCTTTATGGGTCCCATCGTCGGCTCGGTCGTTTTCATCCTTATCAAGGAGTTCATCGTTCGGTTTACACAACAGTGGCTCCTCGTGTTTGGTATCATCCTTATCATTCTCCTCATCGGATTTCGTGGAGGCGTATCGCGGTTTATTGAACGCCGTTTTGGGAGCAACCTCCCTTCGTGAGGAATAGAGGTCTTGCAGCAAGATGTTGATGCGAGCAGAAAACCTGTGCAAGAGATTTGGGGGTGACTTCCTTGCAATTGACAGGGTGAGCACCCAATTCGACAAGGGGGTTTTGACTTCGATCATTGGCCCCAACGGTGCAGGAAAAACCACTTTGATCAATCTGCTAAGCGGTAGCTTAAGTCCTGATCTTGGGAAAATCTATTTCAATGGCGAGTCCATCGAACAGTTGCCGATAGAGAAAAGGGTCAAGAAAGGGGTCTGCCGCTCCTTTCAGATTACCAATATTTTTCCTGATCTCGCCCTCTTTCAAAATATACAGATTCCGTTGATCTATTACCACAGAAGGAATCTGCAGATCTTTCCGAGACTCGATAGGGATGAGGCAATCAACGAGGAGACTTTGCAGATCCTTGAAGAGATCGGGTTGATAGAGAAAAAGGACCTCAAGGCTTCGTTTCTTTCCCATGGCGAACAACGGCAATTGGAAATCGGGATCGCCCTGGCCACCCATCCTCAGATTCTTTTTTTGGATGAACCGACGCAAGGCATGAACAAGATTGAAAAAGCAAGCATCATGCAGAATGTCGTCAGGTTCGCCAACGAAGGGAGGGCGACCTTTGTCATTGTCGAACATGACATGGATGTCGTCTTTTCAGTCTCCACGCGAATTATTGTGCTCCACGGGGGAAGAATCATCGCAGATGGAACGCCGGAGGAGATTCGGAATGACTCCCTTGTTCGCAAGGTCTACCTAGGAGAGGACTTATGGACATCCTGAAAATCGACCAGGTGAACACCTTCTACGGAGTGAGTCATATCCTTTTCGACATCTGCGTGAATGTCAGCCAAGGTTCGATCACGGGGCTTCTGGGAAGAAATGGTGCAGGCAAGACCACAACCCTGCGAACCATCATGGGGATTGTCCCCGCAACGGCGGGGACAATCTCCTTCAAGGGAGACGAGATCAGGGGCCTGAAGTCGCACAAAGTAGCAACAAAAGGTATCGCCTATGTTCCCGACGACAGGCAAATATTCGCTCCTCTCACGGTCTATGAGAACTTGATCATCGGAATTCCAAAATGCAGGGAAAACAAACCGCTTCGTTGGACCCTTGAGAGAATGTACGAATTGTTTCCGGTCTTGAAAAGAATGGCCTCCAAGAAAGGGACTCAAATCAGCGGTGGCGAGCAAAAGATGCTTGCCATAGGTCGAGCTCTCATGTGTGACCCTGACCTCCTTTTGCTCGACGAACCTACGGAGGGACTGGCCCCTCTCATCGTGGTTTCTCTTGCAGAAAGCATTCAAAAGATCGGGCATGAGGGTGTGACGATTCTTCTAGCCGACCAGAATGTGAACTTTGCCAGGAGGATCATTCACTTCGGCTATATCATAGATAAAGGATACATCGAATTCAGTGCGCCCATGCAGGACATATGGTGCGACAAGGATTTAGTCTGCAGATACTTGGCCGTATGAGAAATGAGCATTGCGGCCGGACAAAGAAAGGGCCTGTGACACTTCACGTTAAATCATTTAACAAGAAATGGAGGTTCTGCCATGGATTTAGGGATTAAAGGGAAAGTAGCCTTAGTGACAGGGGGAAGCAAGGGAATCGGCAAAGCCAGTGCACTAGAATTGGCGAGGGAGGGATGCAACGTGGTGATTTCCGCCAGGACAAAGGCGGATCTGATGCAAGCAGAAAAGGAAATCGCCGCACTAGGCGTCAAGACCCTTGCAGTGGCTGCTGATCTGGAAAAGCCGGAAGATGTCGAAAAACTTATCTCTTCCGCTTTCCAGAAGTTTGGCCGCATTGATATCCTTTTCAACAATGCAGGATATTCTCACCCGACAACCCCTATCACGACGACTGACCAAGAATGGTTCAATCTTATCAACATTCATCTCATGGCCTGTGTCAGGACCTGTCGGTTGGCGGTTCCAAAAATGCTGGAGCAGAAATGGGGGCGCATCATAAACATGGCTTCCGTTTGCGGGATAGCTCCAATGAGCGGTCTCACGAATTACAACGCCTGCAAAGCAGCCGTCATCAATTTCACTCAATCTTTAGCCATGGAATACTCTAAGGAAGGAATCTGCGCCGTAGCCCTTTGCCCCGGGCTGATTCATACGGACATATGGGATGTGTTCGCGGATAACGTCGGGAAGATGATTGGAAAAACTGGTCAGCAGGTCCTTGATTCAGCTGCCGCACAGGCCAGTGCTATCAAGCGATTTGCCAGACCTGATGAGGTTGGCAAGGTCGTTGCGTTTCTGGCGTCGAACTGTGCGAGCTATATCTCTGGTTGCAACATTCAGGTCGATGGGGGAACCTTTGCGGGAATAGAGATCAACTTCTGAGAATGTCCTCTCTTACTACGGTTTTTCTATTTTGGAGCTTTAGAGTTAGCGAATCCATCTTCTGAGGTGAGGAATGGAGGTAGGGAGGGGTATGGAGACGATTCGATTGAAGATCGATGGGAAGGATGTGGGAGCGGAGAGGGGGAGGACGATTCTGGAGGCGGCGAAGCAGGTTGGGATTGAGATTCCGACGCTGTGCCACAAGGAGGAGTTGAGTCCTTTTGGTGGATGCCGGCTGTGTGTGGTGGAGGTGGAGGGCCGGAGTCAGTTGGTGGGCTCGTGCCACACACCGATTGAGGAGGGGATGGTGATTCGCACTCGTTCCGCGAAGGTGATGGCGTCGCGGAAGGGGACGATGGAGTTGTTGTTTGCGGGGCATACGGGTCCGTGCGTGACGGATCGGAGGGTAGAGGAGTGTGAGTTGCATAATTTGGCGGCGGCCATAGAATCGGGGCCTCCGAGGTTTAGGGTGAAGGCGCCGAGGTTTCATCGTCTGGAGGATGTGAGTCTGTACGTCTGGCGGGACATGTCGAAGTGTATTTTGTGTGGGAGGTGTGTGCGGGCTTGTCGAGAGATTGCGGGGCAGGAGGTGTACAGCACGGCGTATCGGGGGTTCAGGAGCAAGGTGGTGGTGGATTTTGATGAACCGCTGAACAAAGAGGTTTGCAAGGATTGTGGGATCTGTGTGGAGTATTGTCCTACCACGGCGTTGCAGTGGGCGGAACGCCGGGAGGGGATCAGCGGTGAAGGGAAGGGGAAGCCTGCTCCGATGGGCAGATCCAGAGAGAAGCTTCTTGGCATGCTGGAGGGGGAACAAAGGAAGAGAGGATTTGTATCCCGGGGTGCCATGGTGGAGATGGGGGGCAAGCTGGGGATGCCTTTGAGTGAGGTTTATGGGGTGGCGACCTTCTATGCGTTTATCTCGGTAGTGCCTGAGGCCCGAAACGTGATTCGGATATGCAAGAGTCTGCCCTGTTACATGCGGGATGGGCGGATGATCATAGAGAGTATTGAGAAGGAGCTTGGGATAGGGCCAGGGGGGAGCACTGGGGACGGCAAGTTTTCTTTTGAGCTGACGAACTGTATTGGGGCTTGTGATCAAGCGCCTGCGATGCTGGTCAACGACGATGTGCATGGGAACCTGACTCCTGAGAGGATTTCTGGGATTCTGAAATCCTACCAATAGGAGATCTGAGTGGGGAGGATGGATCATGCCTGAGAGACGGATAGTGTTGAAGAATTGTGGAGCAATCGATCCCGGGGATATTGGCGACTACGTGAAGAAGGATGGGTTCAGGGGTTTATCGAAGGCGCGGGAGTTGAAGCCCGAGGCGGTGATCGAGGAAGTGAAGAGGTCGGGGTTGAGGGGTCGTGGAGGAGCGGGGTTTCCGTGTGGGGTGAAGTGGGAGTTGGCGAGGAAGAGTGAAGGGTCGGAGCGGTTTCTGATCTGTAATGCTGATGAAGGGGAGATGGGGACCTTTAAGGACAGATATATTATCGAGAATGATCCTTTCCTGTTGATGGAGGGAATGGGGATTGCCGCTTATGCGATTGGTGCGAGCAAGGTCTATATCTATCTTCGAGGAGAGTATCGCTATCTTCTGGGGAAACTGAGGAATGCCCTTGCGCAGGTGAAGGAAAGAGGTCTGCTTGGGGATTTGGAGGTGGAGATCTGTGAAGGGGCTGGGGCGTATGTTTGTGGGGAAGAATCTGCTTTGATGAACTCGATTGAAGGGAGGCGGGGGGAAGCGAGGTTTAGACCGCCCTACCCGCCCAGTCAGGGGTTATGGGATAAGCCCACGATCATCAACAATGTGGAGACGCTATGCAATCTTCCTGGGATCCTGCTCAATGGGGCGCAGTGGTTCAGCGCCATAGGGACGGAGAAGAGCAAGGGGACGAAGATTTTTTCTGTGAGTGGAGATGTGCAGAGGCCGGGCATTTATGAGTTGGAGATGGGGAGTTCTTTGAAGGAGCTGGTGATGGACTTGGCCGGGGCGAAGGATCTGAAGATGGTGCAAGTGGGAGGAGCGACGGGCCGGATACTTCCCCAGTCCATGATGGAGACCAAGCTTTGCTTTGAAGGGGTGCTGGGCTCTGGGGGAGTGGTGGTGTTTGATCGGAGCAGGGATGTGATTGAGATGGTCTATCACATGGTGGAGTTTCTTGCTGAAGAATCGTGCGGGAAGTGTGCCCCGTGCCGTGAAGGGACAGAGGTGATGGTGGAGATTCTGGGTCGGCTCAAGAGTGGGGATGGAGTGCAAGAGGACCTGGAGGTGCTGAAGGATTTGGGGGAGGTGATGAGGGGGAGTTCGTTGTGTGGTCTTGGCCAGGGGACCCCTGTTCCCGTGCAGGACAGCCTGGAGCATTTCAGGGGGGAGTATGAGACGCGTATTGCCCAAGCGCAGTTTATCCGGAGCGTGAGGGGGTAGGGGGAGTCGCTTTTCTGATGCTAACGAGAAGGAGGTCGTGAGGGATGGAGAAGTACATATGTCCGTATTGCTCGATGGTGTTTGCCTCGGTTGAGCAATTGAAAGAGCACGTGGTGACGGGGCATCCATCGGAGCCTCTTCCTGAACCGGAGGGGGTGGTGGCCTTCACGGTGAACGGCCGAAAGTACAGTCTGAGTGTGGAGCCCCAGTGGACCCTGTACTATGTGATTCACGATATCCTGGGGTTGACGGGGGTGAAGATGTTTTGTGACCGGGGGGCCTGTGGGTCCTGTACGGTCATCATGGATGGAAGACCCATCCTCTCCTGCATGAAGCTCGCAGTGCACTGCAATGGGGCACAAATCGAAACGGCAGAAGGTGTCGCTGAGCAGAAACATCCCCTGATCGATGCCTATGTTAAGCATCACTGCATGCAGTGCGGGTATTGCACGCCGGGGTTTGTGACGACGGCGAAGGCCCTTTTGGACAAGAACCCCGACCCGACCGAGGAGGAAATCCGAGAGTCGCTGGGTGGAAATCTCTGTCGCTGCGGCACTTATCCCCAGCATCCAAAGGCCATTCTAGAAGCGGCCGGAGAACTGAAGGCGTCAAAGGAGGGCAGATGACATGGCCAGTGAAGAAGAAAAAAAAGCCAAGGAGCTTTTAGATAACCTGCGCGCTGACAAGTACCCTTTGCCTCGGGAGAGATTTCAATTCATCGGGAACCGGGATGTCCGTCGTTTGGATGGAAGGGAGAAGGCGAGCGGCTTGGCCAATTACACCATGGACGTCCAGCTGCCGGGCATGCTGTACATGCGAATGCTGACATGTCCCTTTCCCCATGCAAAGATCCTCTGGTTGGATACATCAAGAGCAGAGGCGTTACCTGGGGTTCGATGTGTTCTTCGATATGATGACCCCGCCCTGCAGGTCAAGGAGGACTGCGGCGGCCACGGGCTTTCACCGAGGTATCCCTTGTCCGGGGTCGCGCATTTCCAGGGGGAAGAATGCGGGGTTGCCATTGCCGCGGACAAGGAGGAGATAGCGGAATCCGCTATCAAGCTTATTGAAGCGCAGTGGGATGCGAGACCTTACAATTTGGATCCGGAAGAGGCCCTTAAGCCTGGAGCTCCCCTAAGCAATCCTGAGGACTTCCCCGACGGCAACTTGGAGGCTGTCTTTGAGTCAGGTCGTGGAGATATCGAAAAAGGGTTTGGAGAGGCGGATGAGGTTTTCGAGTTCACATCGCGCCGCATCCAGCACACCTATGTGAGCCCTGAGCGGCCCTGCGGAGTGTGGCGCTGGAATGGGGATTATCCGGAGATATGGGTAAAACATCAGCGGCCCCATGTCATCAAACGAGCCGTCTCTTCGTGGTTCGGGGGAATTCCGATGAACCGAATCCAGCTTCACATCCTCCATCAGGGAGCAACCTTTGGAGGATGGACCCAGTTCGGCTGGGGCCTAGGTCCCTATTACTGTGCCGCGCTCATCGCCAAGCGTACAACCCGGCCAGTGAAGTGGATCTTTACCAGAAGGGAGGATTTCTACGGCGGTTCCATGGATGAGGGTCTTCACCGCTACAAGGTGGGGACTCGACGGGATGGGACCATCCTTGCCGTCCGAGCGGAGAGCGTATATTCCAATCCCATGTGGGGTGGACAAGGTCCTGCCCTTCACCTTGAAGAGTGTACCTCTATCCCTCACATCTATGGAAAGAGGTCGCTCGCCCTTACCAACAAGGGCCCGAATACGGCGGTCCGTTGTGAGCAACTGCCGAATACGCACACCCTCACTCTGATTATGGATCATGTGGCGAACCAGTTGGGTTTGGATCCTACTCAGGTGGCTCTAAAGAACGACGGCGTCCACGGGCACTCCATGGCCGAGTCGGTAAAACACAAGGAGGAATTAGGGTTCGAACCGATCGACAGTCTGAAGACCTGCATTGAAAAAGGAAAGAAGGCCATCGATTGGGACAGGAAATGGCATCCACCAGGCAAGAACAGACTTTCGAACGGCCGGATGCACGGACTGGGATTCACTTGGAATCATGAATGGGAAGACTCCGCAGGATCCGGCGAAATCGCTTTGAGGGTAGAACGAAACGACGGAACGATCAGCATCCTGGGCATGCGGTGCGACAACGGAGTCAACGCAGAGACCGCCTACTGCCAGATTGTGGCCGATGAAATGGGTATGAAAATCAAGGACGTCTTTTACAGACCCCATATTGACCCTGGTTTCTTCACCATGACTCCGGACTCATCGACCAACATGAGCGTCAACGGTTTTGCCGTAAGGCATGCCGCGAGAATCTTGAAAGAAAAGGTACTCAAAGCGGTGACCAGTCCGAGGGCCGTCACTCAGCGAGGAAGCTACCCTCCGATATTTCCGGGCATGAAGCCGGAAGATATCGATATCAAGGACAGCGTGATCTATTGCAAGAAGGATCCGTCAAAGAAACTGACCATGGCTGAACTGGTCGGCCCCTCCGGTGATGAGGGGCCCATGGCTTTTTACGAGCTCTACGGCACGGAAAGGACTCCCTTCAGTGAGCCCCTCTTTGCCCATGCCTATCATGTTCAAGTAGGAGCTTACAGGGGAGGCGTCAGACCGCGGCTTGTTCGGCAGGCCCATTTCATGGAAGTGGAGGTGGATCCGGAGACCGGCGAAATCGTCATTACCAAGGTCATCAATGTGAACGATGTGGGAAAGGCGATCAACCCCATGGCGTGTGAAGGGCAGATGTATGGGGGCACCTACATGGGAGTTGGTCGCGCTTTATGGGAAGCTGTTGTCCATGACCCTAAGACGGGCGTGATGTTGAACGGGAATCTTTTGGACTACAAAATCGCGACTATTGAAGATTGCGGGCCGATCGACACCCTCTTGGTCGAAACCGGGCAAGGTTTCGGACCCTACGGGTTGTGTGGCATTGGAGAGGACGTTGCGACGATGATCCCGGCGCTCTTGGGACCTGCCGTTTACAATGCCATCGGGGTTTGGATAGACGATTATCCAATAACACCCGATAAGGTCCTAAAGGCTCTGGGGAAGTTATGAAAGGGGCGTGCTATGGAAGAAATTTAAACACTTCAATGTTTTCACAATCAGAGAAGCAGTCGACATGCTGAGTCGTTACCAAGGAAGGGCGAATGTCATTGCCGGGGGAACCGATCTTCTGGGCAAAATGAAGGATCGGATCCTTCCGACCTATCCTGAGGCATTGATCAATCTGAACACCATCCGGAACTTCGACTACATCAAGGAAGAAGATGGGGGGCTCAGAATTGGCCCGCTAGCCATTCTGGAAGACATCGCTGTCAATCCCGTAGTGAGGAGAAAGTACTTCGCCCTGGCCGAGGCGGCGCGGAGGTGTGCGTCGCCACACCTACGGGAGATGGGCACCATCGGCGGCAACCTTTGCCAAGACATCCGCTGCTGGTTTTACAGAAATCCCGATAATCGCTTTCCTTGCCTTCGAAAGGGAGGCGGCAGATGCTATGCCATCGAAGGCGATAATCGATACCATTCCATTTTCGGAGGAAATGTGGATGGGGGTTGCTACGCCGTACATCCGAGCGACACAGCCCCTGCACTCATCGCTCTAGGGGCCACGATCAAGACATCAAAGCGAAGCCGTTCGGGCCGAGGACTTCTTTTCTGTGGATATTTCCAAGAACTACGGTCATGGATCACGACGAAATCGTGACGGAAATAGAGATTCCAGAACCGCCCGAGGGTGCCAGAAGCGCCTTTCTAAAGTTCGCGTTGAGAAAATCCATCGACTTCCCGATTGTTAACTGTGCCGTGATGATAGCATCCCGACAGGGGAAAGTGACCTCTGCGAGGATCTGCCTCAATGCCGTCTACGTCAAACCCTACAGAGCCTTAAAGGCGGAGGAGGCCATTATCGGCAAGGAAATGGCGGATTCAAGTGCGGAAACGGCAGCCCTTGCTGCCGTATCGGATGCCAAGCCTTTGCGTGACAATGTGTATATGGTGCAGATTGCGAAAGTTATGCTTAAGAGAGCCATCCTTTCATGCGCCTGATGGCATCGTCGCCGACGTCCTGCACCGGGAAGTCTTAGGGAAATGGAAACGCTTCTTATTTTAACGCAACAAGTCCTTAACGGTTTGCTTACCGGCACGTCGTACGTGCTGATCGCCCTCGGGTTGACGATCATTTTCGGCATCTACAGAGTCATCAACATGGCTCATGGTATCTTCTACATGTGCGGAGGTTTCTTTTGCTATGTCTTTGCGACCCTGTTAGGACTCAATTCTTATCTGTCCATGCTTCTGTCGATGATTGTGACGGGCGGCATCGCCGCCGCGGTGGAGCGTATCGTATTTCGACCGTTGCAGGGCAGTCCGGACTGGGTGTTCCTGGTTGTTGGAATTGGGCTGTATTTCACCCTCGAGAATTTCGGCTGGATCGTCGAAGGCCCTTTGCCATTGCATGTTCATGCATATGCAACACAAGTCACGCTGCGCACAGCGGGTCTTTATTTCAACTTGCAGAAGCTTGTTATGGCAGGAGTCTGCCTAATCCCTCCTTTTGTTCTTATACTACATTCTGAGGCACACGGACGTAGGAAGGGCAATGAGAGCCGTTAGCGTAGACCCCGAGGCAGCGAAGCTCATGGGAATCAGCCCCGGGAAAGTTTCAATGGTCGTCTTCTATTTGGGCGGGGCTTTTGCCGCAGCCGCTGGCTCACTGGTTGGCTCCCTGTCCTCCATCAATCCCACCATGGGATTTAGCCCTCAGCTCATGGCATTCATTATCGTCGTCTTTGGGGGCATGGGGAGTATCCTTGGAACCGTCATTGCCGGGCTATTTGTAGGAATCCTTCAGAATCTGATCGCATGGGCGATTACACCTAGGTACGGTTATACCTTTACCATGCTTCTGCTTCTGATTATTTTCATCATCCGACCCAAAGGACTGTTTGGAGAAAAAAGTTGATGAAAAAGGGCCGGTTATTCATCGCTCTTGGAATTGCAGCAGGAATTGCAAGCATTCCGGCGATAGCCAGGGAAGACACGGTTCATCTGATCGTTGTCACAGGTATATGGATTATTGTGACCTCAGGCTTGAACCTGTTGACAGGGTATATGGGGTATGTCTCATTCGGCCAGGCAGGGTTCTTTGGACTTGGCGCATACATTTCCGCGCTGCTAAGCAAAATAGGGCTTAGCGTTTGGCTGTCTTTCCCAATATCAGCGATGGTGACTGGCGGAGTTGGGGTTCTGCTAGGGCTTGGTATTCTGCGATTGTCCGGCGCGTACTTTGCTATCGGGACGCTGATCCTAGGTGAGGTTTTGTATTCGCTGTACTACAACTGGTCCCCTGTGACAGGGGGGTACATGGGCCTGATGAATATTCCCCCCCTGGGCTTTGAGCTCCCATGCCTGGGCGAAGTTACGTTTTCGCTGGTGCATTGGTTTTATTTTGTAAATCTCGTCGTTTTTCTCCTCGTGATTTTCATGCGGAAACTCGTAAGGTCCCAATTTGGCAGGGAGCTTATTGCGATTAGGCAAAATGAGTCTCTTGCCGAATCTTTGGGGGTAAACGTAAAAGCTCGCAAGCTGCAGTGTTTTGGCATTTCCTGCTTGCTTGCCGGCCTCGGCGGTGCATTTTATTCGCATTTCATGGGTCACATAAGCCCTTCCTCTTTCACCGTAGGTCGCTCACTTGAATTTATAACCATTGTCATCATCGGCGGTCTAGCGAGCCTAATAGGGCCGTTTTTCGGCTCCTATGTTCTCATCATCATGTCGCTCTATATGGAGTTCTTGGGCGCATGGCGCATGGTGGTTTATGGGTTGATCATCATTTTTGTGATGATGTTCGCTCGGGGCGGAATCGTGAGCGCCATAGAGAAATACTTTAGAGTGGAGCTAAGAAGGTGATTCTTCTAAGAGTGGAAAACCTCAAGAAGAGTTTTGGCGGGCTTGTGGCTGTTGATGAGTTGAGCTTTGAAGTGCTTCGAGGAGAGATCCTCGGTCTGATAGGCCCTAATGGCGCCGGCAAGAGCACCATTCTGAACTTGATTACGAATCACGTTGCGGCAGATGCAGGAAATGTTCTTTTCAATGGAAAGGAACTAACCCATCTTCCTAGGCATAAGATTGTTGAGCATGGGATTGCCAGAACTTTCCAGGCGTTGACCGTTTTTAGCAGCCTGTCTGTAACGGACAACGTAGCCATCGGCCAAGCCTCCAGGGTCAGGACCCGATTAGAAGAAAGGCTGAAAGAGTTCTGCTTCCGAGGAGAAAGTGAAAGGAGAAAGGACATTTTCAGGAAGAAAGTTGAAGAGGTCATTGCTTTCATCGGTATCGATAGGAAAAAAGCAAACACGGTTGTCGCAAAGCTGCCCCTTTTAGATCAAAAGAAAGTTGCCATTGCGACGGCTCTGGCTTCTGAACCGAAACTCTTGTTGCTGGATGAGCCACTGGCGGGGCTAAACAAGCATGAGGCGGACGATTTGCTTGAGGAGTTTCGAAAACTGAAGAGTTCAGGAGTCACCATTGTCCTCATAGACCATAATCTGGAAGCCGTGATGAGCATTTGTGACAGGATCTTGGTTCTGCATTTCGGCACCCTGATCATGAACGGATCGCCAGAAGAAGTCCTGCAGAGTAAGAAAGTTTCTGAAGTCTATTTGGGTTCATAGGTCATGCTGAAAATATCAAATTTATGCGTAATGCTGGGAGCTGCGGTCATCCTAGATGGTGTATCGCTTGACGTGAAAGAGGGGGAAGTCGTTACTCTCATCGGCCCGAATGGCGCGGGCAAGAGTACTTTACTCAGAAGCATTTCCGGCCTGATGGGTGGGTATTCGGGCGAAATCACTTTCAAGAATGTCCGGCTCCGTGGATTGCCTTCCCAGAAAATTGTTGAACTCGGAATTGTTCAAGTTCCTGAGGGAAGACGGGTTTTCTACAACATGACCGTTCATGAGAATTTGCTACTTGGAGCCTACTGCCGGGGGAAAAAGGATCGGCCAGAGACCTTGAAGGAGGTTTTCAGTTTTTTTCCAAGATTATTCGAAAGAAAAGACCAGATGGCGGGAACGCTGAGCGGAGGAGAGCAGTCCATGCTGGCTATAGGCCGAGCAATCATGTCACGGCCGCACCTGCTGATTATGGATGAACCGTGCCTTGGGCTTGCCCCAATAGCCATCAAGAGTTTTTCGGAGCACATGAAGGGCCTTGTAGACAAAGGACTTACGATATTGCTTGTCGAACAAAATGCCAAGTTCGCCCTTGAGAATGCGCAAAGAGCGTATGTGATATCTAACGGGAGAATCGTAGCTGACGGCTCGGCTTTGGACATTGTGAACAGGGATGACGAAGTCAGGAGAGCATATCTTGGTGGATCAGTAATGAACGGTCGGTCAGGCAGGGAATCAGGAGTCGATGTGGGCAGTAAACCGTTGTAGCGGTGTCCCTGGATGCACCCAGAGGGATCCTTAAAGACGACCCACTTGTGTTTAACCAGGCATCCATCCAGGGTTCGGTAAATCTATCAGAGAAAGGGGGGATGGAATAATAGGCTTCTTTCTGTTTAGGCTGTCAATACACTATTGACCTTTACTAACCCGCGTTTCTCCATTAGGAAAAAGGAGGTTACCATGAGAGCTAGAGGATTCTCGGCATCTGGGGCGATCTGGATCGTCGCGACTTTGAGCATCGCCTTGATACTTACCAATGTCGCATTCGCAGCAGACAAGGAGCCCGACAAGTTCAAAATCGGTGTGGTTTTGACCTTGAGCGGGCAAATGGCCAATATGGGAACCATGTATCAGGACGGGTTGAAACTTGCACTGGAAGACATCAACGGAAAGGGCGGAGTTCAGGTTGGAGGCAAAAAGCGGCCTATTGAGCTCATCTATTATGATGACGAAGCGACTCCAAAAAAGGCTCTGGATGCGGCACAGGCCCTCGTCTCAAAAGACAATGTGAAGCTTATTCTTGGTATTCGAATGAATGAGGCTGTGGAAGCGGTTCAAGGTTTCACAGAGAAAAAGAAAGTTATCGTCTTCATAGACATCGCTTCTTATCCCGGGGTTTACCTGGGCAAAAAGTATGGATTTCTCTTCAGTGACTCCGGATGGACAGAATCTATGTCAGCCGTTCGGCTCCTGACCGAAAAACCAGAGGTGTTGGCTAAAGCCGGTATAAGTCCGGACGTCGATCCTCGTTATGACTTTCGCAACAAGAGGGTGGCGTATCTTGGACGAGAGGAAATGTACTGTTTGTATGGTGACAAAGGGTTGAAGGCGGGACTGGATCAATTCGGAAAAACCAAAGGGGTACAATACGTAGGATCGGTCATGTACCCGATCGGAACCACCGACGTTTCACCTTATATGCAAAGGCTCATGGCGTTGAAACCGGACATCGTTTACCACGCACTGTACATATACGATGAGACATACAATTGCCTGAGAACCCTCAGAGAAATGGGATACAACTTTGGGCCAAAGGGGAATCTCCTGACCGTCAATGCCAATGATGACTACAACTGGCGGTTTGTCATGGATCCCTTGTGGAAGGAGGGGGTCGACCTTACGGGAAATTTGTCAGGTGGGGTCGATATGCCTGAAGAGCTTCTTCCGCAATATCCTATGCGTCAGAAATTCGTTGAAAGGTGCATGAAAAACTTTAATCGCCCGCCGACTCTCTTTGAAGATTGTGCTTATGATTCACTGATGATCATCGCGAAAGCAGCAGAAGCAGCCAACTCGATTACAGATTCGGACAAAATCCGGGAAGCGATACTGAAGACCAAGTATGACGGTGTCCGTGGTCCGGATCAGGTGTTCATTACCCCTCAGACGGTTCCGGACTTGGGAGTTTACCAAGAGCAAATCGTGCAACCGCAGTACTGGAGGATTGTTCAAAATAAGAACAATGTCAAATACACGGGGCTAAAATACTACACCGAGATGTACTGGGGTGACGCTATCAAGGGGGAAAAACTGCTGCACTGAGGTTCATCCAAAGCGAAAGGATGCAAAAAGCTTCACTCATCCTGCGGCTTAGTTGCAAGGATGAGTGAAGCTTTATCCTGGAGATACCGCCTGACTGAGGGTCAGAGGGCGGGCCTTCCCGAAAAAAGAAGGGCCAGACCCTAACGGCGACATGCGCAAGAGGGTCTAGCAATTTGGAGACGATGGTGAAGGAAGTAACGGTCAAGTTCTCGTTTAGGTTCAGGGAGCTTTTCGGAACACCCGAAAGATGCGTTGAACTCAGGGATGACGCCAACGTCCGTGACCTTCTGGGAATCCTCTGTGACACTGAAGCGAAGAGTAAGGGCATCTTCGGAAGGGATGGCGACTTGCGCCAGGATGTCATGCTGAGCAAGAATGGACTGTTCGTTCTTTATCTCAATAGACTCGATACCCAACTCGAAAATGGGGATGTGGTCAATGTTTTCTATCCTGCATGCATGGGATAGGATGCTCGGCAATATACGGTGCGCTGTATTCAAATCCGGGTTTGGATGGTGGCGATTCTAAAGAGAAAGCGCCTCTGATCAGGCCGATGGAGGGGTTCACGATGAATGAAAAGAGCAAGAAAGACCTGGTGAATATTGTTGGGCCCGAGAGCTACACCGATGCTCTCATGGACCTCATTAGTTACAGCTCGGATGCGTCCGAACATCAACATCGTCCTGATTGTGCGGTTTGGCCAAGGACTGCGGAGCAGGTGTCCTCCATCCTCAAATTGGCGAACCGGGACCTTTTTCCGGTGATTCCCAGAGGAGCCGGGACCGGGTTTGCCGGAAGCGTTGTGCCTCAAAATGGCGGCGTCGTTATGGACATGGGCCGAATGAACCGGATCCTCAGGATCAGCATTGAAGATAGGCTGGTAGTTTTGCAACCGGGTGTGGTTTACGCTCAACTCACCAAGACATTAGCCCCATACGGCTTTTTCTTTCCTCCAGATCCCGCCTCCGGAAAAGCGGCTACTCTCGGAGGGAATGTGGCCACGGGCGCGGGCGGACTTAAAGGCGCTAAATACGGAACGACCAGGGATTATGTGCTGGCTCTGGAAGTAGTTCTGCCGGATGGATCGGTGCTTCGCACGGGATCGAATTGCATGAAATCGGTATCCGGCTACGACCTTACGCGGCTGTTCGTGGGATCTGAAGGGACATTGGGCGTGGTCACAGAGATCACCTTGAAGATTAACCCTAAACCAGCGACCACTTCCATGTGCTCCGCCTCCTTTGACACCATTGAGGACGCAGGAAAAGCCACCAGCGAGGTGATGCGGTCGGGGATTTTGCCCAGCGCCCTTGAGGTCTTAGACGACCAGTGCATCCTAGCCCTGAATCGGGACGCAAACCTTGGTCTTCCTGAAGCGGCGGCCATGGTCTTCGCAGAAACGGATGGCTTCACCCAGGAAGAGACAAACTACCAAATTGACAAAATAATCAGCGTGTTTAAGCGGAACAATGCCAAACGGATTGAACAGGCTCAGTCCGCAGCAGATGCAGAAAGGATATGGACGGCGCGAAAATCCGTCGGCGGGATTCTTTTCCGCATGAGTTACAATATGCTGGCCGAAGATGTGACCGTGCCGATCAGCAAAGTGTCCGAAATGCTCAAGGGAATTAAGGCGATCAGCAAGAGACATAACATCCTTATCGCCACATTGGGACACCTTGGCGACGGCAACCTTCATCCGAATATCATTTTTGATGGGACCAACCCAGAAGAAAGCAGCCGGGCTGAAGCCGCTACGGCAGACCTTTTCAAGCTGGCCATTGACATGGGAGGCACCCTCACCGGAGAGCATGGGATTGGATTGGCGAAGGCTCCTTTTATGCGTCTCGAGCACAGTGAGGTGGCCATGAGGGTGATGAGCAACCTCAAGAAGCTTTTTGATCCGAACAATATTCTTAATCCCGGCAAAATGGCACTGGAGGTTTAGAGGGGGTTGTGCCGGATGGAACCTCCGGAGGTATCCATGCAGACAAAAGAGAATTTCTTGGGAAAATACCGTGAACAAGTTCTGAAGTGCTCGAAGTGCGGCTTTTGCCAAGCGGACTGCCCGGTTTTTTCAGCTACGTTGCGCCCCGCCTACAACACCAGGGGCAAGATGCTGATTTTGAAAGCGGTCCTTGACGGGAGCGTTGACCTCACTGAGGACCTCTGTGAGACGTTCTATTTGTGCACAGAGTGTCAAGCCTGCGGGGTCTCCTGCCCTTCGGGTGTAAAGGGAAGCGAGATTGTCGAGAGGGTGCGGAAGGAACTTTACGAAAGGGGTTTCACTCCGCCTTCTCTTACCGGTGTCCGGGACGGCATCCTTAAGGCAGGGAATGTTTTTACGAGCAAACAAGAAGAGCGGGTTGAGATCTATCCACAAGGCCTCAAGGCTAAGGCCAAGGCCGGCACCCTTCCAGAGAAGGCAGAGACCTTGCTCTTTATGGGATGCCTTCCAAGCTATATGGATATGAAGATCGTGCCGAGTTTCGTTCATGTCATGGAGAGATGCGGCGTCGCCTTTACGACTCTTGGCACGCACGAGATCTGTTGCGGTTTACCGCTCTCTTTGATGGGATCGGATGTTTTTGTTTCTCATGCGGCAACGGTGGCGGCAAATCTGAGATCGATGGGAGTGCGAGAGATTATAACACCCTGCGCCGGCTGCTATAAGACGTTTAAAACGCTCTATCCTGAGGTCGGCCATGACTTAGGAGTGGAGGTCTATCACACGGTCCATTACCTAAATAAGCTTGTCACTGAAGGGAAACTGACCTTCCACAAGACCCTCTCGCAAAAGATCACGTACCACGATCCCTGCGATCTCGGGAGGGCCTGTCGAGTCTTTGATGAGCCTCGGAACGTCTTGAAGCAAATCCCGGGGGTGGAGTTGGTGGAGATGGAAAACAACCGGATGGCTGCCCTCTGCTGCGGTGCGGGCGGCGGAGTGGCCGGTGTCAATCCGAATTTGGCTCTGGAGATGGCCGCTGCGCGTGTTCGGCAAGCTCTTGCGGTGGGTGCAGAGATCATTGTATCGGGGTGCCCAGCCTGCAAGGACAACCTCAGAAAGGGCCTTCGCACACTACCCAGGGAAGAACGGGGAGAAATAAAGGTCATGGATATGGTAGAGACTGTGGCCTATGCGATGGGGTGAACCGCTTTTGGAAGAGCTTATGCATTCTTCCTTTTCTGTGAGTGATGACTGATGCCAGTAAGAATTAAACTCTGTCCAACTCTCCAGCGATATGTTGAAGGCTATGATCAGGACAAAGGACTCGCTCTTGAAAATGCGGCAGGCAAAACCGTGCGGCAAATGGCCAGAGAATTGTCCATCCCTATAGAACAGATGACCTGTTCCATCATCATCAATCACTATCCTTCCGGTGATGATCGCGTCATTCAGGAGGGAGACTTCGTGGCGCTTGTGCGGGTTCTGGGGGGCGGATAAAAAAGTAGGAGCTCAGAGAGCGAAAAATCTTGCGCCTAAGCCAGAAAGGATGTAGCAGCTATGGATTTAAATGAGGTCGTAATCGTCAGCGCGTGCAGGACTCCTATCGGTGATTTCCTTGGATGCCTCAAGGAAGTGCCGGCGAGGAATCTAGGCATCGTGGTTGGGAAAGAAAGTGTCCGGAGAGCAGGGATTAACCCGGATATCATAGATGAAATCTGCATGGGACAGGTCTATGGCGCCATGCAGGGTTCTCTTCCGGCAAAACAAGTGGGAGCCCGAATCGGGCTTCCTCATCGCAGTGGAGCCTGTGTGGTCAATCAGAACTGCGCGTCAGGGATGCGAGCCTTGGAGATAGCATGCCATAACATCATGTTGGGAAAAACCGAGGTGGCTCTTGTCATAGGGGTGGAAAGCATGACGAATGCTCCTTATCTGTTGCCCATGGCAAGGACGGGATACCGGATGAATGCCGGGACCGTCGAAGATCACCTCATCCATGATGCTCTGGCCGATGAACTTGTGCCAGGTCACATGGGGATTACTGCGGAGAACGTGGCTGATCGGTACCACATTTCCCGCCAAGAGTGTGATGAACTCGCACTGCTGAGTCACACCCGAGCCGTGGCGGCCATTGAGGCAGGCAGGTTCAAAAAAGAAATTGTTCCTGTGGAAATGAAGACAAAAAAGGGCCCTGTTCTTTTTGAACAGGATGAACATCCCCGCAAGGATGCCACGCTGGAATCGCTGAGCAAGCTCAGACCTGCATTCAAGGAGGGAGGTGTTGTCACGGCTGGAAACGCCTCCGGGGTCAACGATGCAGGTGCTGCTGCGGTCCTCATGTCCAAAAGAAAAGCAATTGAAATGGGGATAAAGCCCCTTCTTAAGTTGCTGGCTATCTGTTGTGAGGGTGTCGATCCTAAGTTCATGGGGCTAGGTCCTGCTTTTGCCATTCCGAAGTGTCTCAAACAAGCCAAATTGCAGTTCGGGGATGTGGAGTACTGGGAAATCAACGAAGCCTTCGCAGCCCAGTTCCTCGGTGTGGGCCGTGCCCTCAAAGAGAACCACGGTATTCAGCTGGATATGGAGAGAGTGAACCACAACGGGTCTGGAATAGCGCTCGGACATCCGATTGGCTGCACGGGATTGCGCATCATCGTATCGCTTTATCATGAGATGGATCGGCTAGGCTTTTCAATCGGTGGGGCTTCGCTCTGCGTGGGTGGTGGTCCAGCAATGGCGTCCCTCTGGACAAGAGTGATTTGAGAAAGGAAGGAGCTTGAAGAGAATGAAACTTCGAAACGGAGCTGAATACATAGAAAGTCTGAGGAATCTACACCCCAAAATTTACTACAAGGGCAAACGCATTTCGGATGTGACGCGGCATCCTGCCACTGCTCCTTACGTACGTTCTGCGGCTATGACTTATGCCTTAGCGGCCAAGAAAGAGCACCAAGATCTTGCAACAGCGACTTCCCATCTGACCGGCCACACGATAAGCCGTTTCACCCACGTGCATCAGAACGTCGAAGACTTGGTCAAGAAGGTGAAACTCCTTCGATTGCTTGGGCAGAAGACAGGGACCTGCTTTCAGCGATGCGTTGGATTCGATGGGATCAACGCCGTCTATTCCGTTGCGTATGAGACTGATCAGAAATACGGTACAGACTACTTGGAGCGACTCAAGAAATGGCTCATCTACATACAGGATGAAAACCTGATGGTTGTGGGAGCCATGACCGACCCTAAAGGGGACCGATCCAAAGGGCCCGCAGACCAACCCGATCCAGATCAGTATGTCCATGTGGTAGAGCGGAGAAGTGATGGGGTAGTAATCAGGGGAGCCAAGCTCCATATGACAGGCGCGGTGAATTCCCACGAGATTCTGGTGATGCCTACGACCGCTATGGATGAACGCTCCAAGGATTATGCTATTGTCTGTGCGTTACCTGTAGATGCCCCTGGAGTCACCATGATCTTCGGCCGTCAGACAAGCGATGATCGGAGAGACCACCGGGAGCGGATCGATACTGGGAAACCCTCCTTTGGGAGTGTGGGAGGGGAAGCGGTGATTGCTTTTGAGGATGTCTTCGTTCCGAACGACAGACTGTTCATGAACGGGGAGACAGCTCTTACCGGAATCCTTGTTTACAGGTTTGCAGCACATCACCGGGCGAATTATGGCGCCTGCAAGACGGGGTTGATGGACGTGCTTATTGGCGCCGTGAGCTACCTGACTCAGGTTCAAGGGACGGATAAAGGGTCCCACGTGAGAGACAAGATTACGGAAATGACTCATTTAGCTGAAACGCTCTACAGTTCATCGATTGCCTGCTCTGCGGAGGGCAAACCGACCCCTTCAGGGGCGTATCTGGTAGATACAATGCTCGCCAATGTGTGCAAGCAGAACGTCACCCGTTTCCATTTTGAAGTGGCGCGTTTGGCCCTGGATCTGGCCGGGGGGTTCATAGCGACTCTGCCAAGCCAGTATGACCTTGAAAGCGAGGATGTGGGACATCTGGTCAGAAAGTATTTCTCAGGAGTTGAAGGCATCCCCACTGAGGAAAGGATGAAATTAGCTCGTTTGATTGAGGCGATGACAGGGGGCACAGCCCTGGTCGAGTCCATGCACGGAGCAGGTTCCCCACAGGCTCAGCGCATCATGATTTACCGGGAAGGGGATTTGGAGAAGAAAATGAAACTCGCGAAAGCCCTGTTGGGGATTCCGGTCAAAAAGAGAGCTTCACAGAAGAAAAAGGCATCCTAATCGCTTCTCTGAATAAGGCCTTGAGCAGGCTGCTTGCCCACGACATCGCTGTGATTGCCCCCAAATCTCCCCCTGGCTGAAGCGAATATCAAAAGGTATGGGCTCTTAGAAAGAAGAGCGCGGGAGAAAGCACAAAGAAATGATCTTGAACAGGCTCACCCTTGCTGGTCAGGTCGCGCTGGTCACCGGAGGGAACAAAGGAGACGTAGAGGTCCCAGTCCAAAGGAGATAACGATGGTCCTGGATAAGTTTCGCATCGATGGTCAAGTC
>CAVPDE010000030.1:0-251351 GCA_963702565.1 uncultured delta proteobacterium
CAGTTCCGGTTAGAGCGCACGCCTGATAAGCGTGAGGTCGTTGGTTCAATTCCAACTAGGCCCACCAGAAAGTCGTGGGCACTTACGGGTGGCCACTGGGCCGGTAGCTATTCGCCGTGAGTAACCCCGAAGGTTTTCTGGGGGTGTAGCTCAGTAGGGAGAGCACCAGCTTTGCAAGCTGGGGGTCATCGGTTCGAGCCCGTTCACCTCCACCAGTTGAACGATCAAAGCTGGAAGCTGAAAAGACTTTCATCTTTTTCCGGCTTCTAGCTTTGAGCGTTTAGCTCAAGCGTGAAAACGCGACTTGCTCTTTGAAAACTGAATACAGGGAGTACAGTTTCACCAGCGCTTTTATGGGGATTGGACAATTTTATGGCCAAGCTACTAAGAGCGGACGATGGATGCCTTGGCGCCGGATGGTGATGAAAGACGCGGTTAGCTGCGATAAGCTTCGGGGAGCCGCTAAACAGGCATTGAGCCGAAGATCTCTGAATGGGGGAACCCATCCCGGGTAATTCCGGGATATCTATTGCTGAATCCATAGGCAATCGAGGCGAACGAGGGGAACTGAAACATCTCAGTACCCTTAGGAAAAGAAAACAACCGTGATTCCCAAAGTAGCGGCGAGCGAACTGGGAACAGCCCAAACCGAATGCATGTAAGCCTGCAAGCGTTGTGCATTTGGAGTTGTGGGGCCTTACCGGAGGGAATTGCAGATCCCTCGGCAAGTCAGAAACCCAATGGATAGTCGAACGGTCTGGAAAGACCGACCAAAGAAGGTGACAGTCCTGTAGGCGAAATTCGTTGGACTTGCTGGGTGAGGTACCCAAGTAACGCGGGACACGTGTAACCCTGCGTGAATCTGGGAGGACCATCTTCCAAGGCTAAATACAAGCCGGCGACCGATAGTGAACTAGTACCGTGAGGGAAAGGTGAAAAGAACCCCGGTGAGGGGAGTGAAATAGTACCTGAAATCGTCCGTTTACAAGCAGTGGAAGAACTATTGGAGCCGTAGGGGGTTCGCCCTCTTGGTTTCAAGTTCGACTGCGTACCTTTTGCATAATGGGTCAGCGAGTTACTCTGTGTTGCAAGGTTAAGCCGTTAGGTGTAGCCGAAGCGAAAGCGAGTCTGAAAGGGGCGTTGAGTAGCACGGAGTAGACCCGAAGCCAGGTGATCTATCCATGGACAGGGTGAAGGCCGAGTAACATCGGCTGGAGGCCCGAACCGCAGAAGGTTGAAAACTTCCCGGATGAGCTGTGGATAGGAGTGAAAGGCTAATCAAACCTGGAAATAGCTGGTTCTCCCCGAAATATATTTAGGTATAGCCTCACAAATTAAGTAACGGGGGTAGAGCACTGGATGGGCTAGGGGTCCTACCAGATTACCAAACCCAACCAAACTACGAATACCGTTAACTTCTATTGTGGGAGTCAGACAGCGGGAGATAAGTTTCGTTGTCGAAAGGGAAAGAGCCCAGACCGCCAGCTAAGGTCCCTAAATATGTGCTAAGTGGTAAAGGATGTGGAAATGCAGAGACAGCCAGGATGTTGGCTTAGAAGCAGCCATCATTTAAAGAAAGCGTAACAGCTCACTGGTCAAGTGATTCTGCGCCGAAAATGTAACGGGGCTTAAGCACATTACCGAAGCTGCGGATTTCTCCGCTTCGGCGGAGGAGTGGTAGGGGAGCGTTCCATTCAGGAGTGAAGCCCGACCGTGAGGACGGGTGGACCGGATGGAAGAGATTATGCTGACATGAGTAGCGATAAAGCGGGTGAGAAACCCGCTCGCCGTAAGCCTAAGGGTTCCTGAGTAAAGCTAATCTTCTCAGGGTTAGTCGGTCCCTAAGCCGAGGCCGAAAGGCGTAGGCGATGGAAAACAGGTTAATATTCCTGTACCACCAATTTGGCGTTTGAGCAATGGGGGGACGCAGAAGGGTAAGTCATTCCGGTGATGGTCGTCCGGATTCAAGCTCGTAGGTGGAGAGGGCAGGTAAATCCACCCTCTCGTTAACACCGAGAAGTGATGAGGAGGGAGTAATCCCACAAACTGACTGAGCCCATGCTGCCAAGAAAAGCCTCTAGCGAGTCTGATTGGTGACCGTACCGCAAACCGACTCAGGTAGGCGGGGTGAGTATCCTAAGGCGCTCGGGAGAACTCTGGTTAAGGAACTCGGCATATTAACACCGTAACTTCGGAAGAAGGTGTGCCTCCGTTAGGTGAAGAAATTTACTTTTGGAGCCGAAGGAGGTTGCAGAGAAATGGGGGTGGCGACTGTTTACTAAAAACACAGGGCTCTGCTAAGTCGCAAGACGACGTATAGGGCCTGATGCCTGCCCGGTGCTGGAAGGTTAAGGGGACTTGTTATTCACCCTCGGGTGAAGAAGCATCGAACCGAAGCCCCAGTAAACGGCGGCCGTAACTATAACGGTCCTAAGGTAGCGAAATTCCTTGTCGGGTAAGTTCCGACCTGCACGAATGGTATAACGACTTCCCCACTGTCTCGACCAGGGACCCGGTGAAATTGAATTGAGGGTGCAGATGCCCTCTACCCGCAGAAAGACGGAAAGACCCCGTGAACCTTTACTATAACTTGACATTGGACTTTGGGCTCGTATGTGTAGGATAGGTGGGAGACGGTGAAATCTCGACGCTAGTCGGGGTGGAGTCGACCTTGAAATACCACCCTTATTGGTCTAGGGTTCTAACCTTGACCCGTAATCCGGGCCGGGGACATTGTCTGGTGGGTAGTTTGACTGGGGCGGTCGCCTCCCAAAGTGTAACGGAGGCGCGCGAAGGTTCCCTCAGGCTGATTGGAAACCAGCCGTAGAGTGTAAAGGCATAAGGGAGCTTGACTGTGAGACAGACATGTCGAACAGGTACGAAAGTAGGTCTTAGTGATCCGGCGGTCCCGTATGGAAGGGCCGTCGCTCAACGGATAAAAGGTACTCCGGGGATAACAGGCTTATCACGTCCAAGAGTTCATATCGACGACGTGGTTTGGCACCTCGATGTCGGCTCATCGCATCCTGGGGCTGGAGCAGGTCCCAAGGGTTTGGCTGTTCGCCAATTAAAGCGGTACGTGAGCTGGGTTTAGAACGTCGTGAGACAGTTCGGTCCCTATCTTCTGTGGGCGCAGGATATTTGAGAGGATCTTTCCCTAGTACGAGAGGACCGGGATGGACGGACCTCTGGTGTTCCAGTTGTCGCGCCAGCGGCATCGCTGGGTATCTATGTCCGGAACGGATAACCGCTGAAAGCATCTAAGCGGGAAACCAACCTCAAGATAAGATATCCCTTCCCGTGGAGACACGGGAACTGAAGACCCCTCGTAGACTACGAGGTTGATAGGCCGGGTGTGTAAGCGCGGTAACGCGTTGAGCTAACCGGTCCTAATAGGTCGTGAGGCTTGGCCATATTTTTTTCCCCTTGCTGGGAACGTACTTCCTGTATTCTTTACTTTTATTCAGTTTTCGGTGGCGATGGCGAAGAGGAAACACCCGTTCCCATTCCGAACACGGCAGTTAAGCTCTTCAGCGCCGATGGTACTGCGTGGGGAACTACGTGGGAGAGTAGGACGCCGCCGAGATTCATTTGCGCAAAAAGCCTCTTGGGTAACCAAGGGGCTTTTTGCTTGGTGGCCGCCTGATAAGCCGGAATATCTCTGGGTACCATTTCTATACCTTGGAACGTCAGCTGGGTGTCATTTCGAGCGAAATGAGAAATCTAAATTTCTCGGCTAACTGACTGACGTCAATTATTTTTCCCGTCAGCGACAATTATAATTCCCGGTTCTCCCTTGCCTTCAAAGCCAGCTCCTTATCCGAAGCGGGTGAAGCGGAGGGAGCCCGTAGGGCGACCGTAGATTCACCCGCCGGCCGCGGTGGCTCCTGCCGTTTTTCGCCCTGGTCTATGCGTATCGCTTCTTGAGTTCCCGGGCTTTTTTCTGGTCAAACCCGATGTCCGCTCTGCAAACATCATAAATCCACACCGGACAACCATAATCGAACTCTCGGATCAAGAGCCCCCCTTCAAAATCCGTGATCATGTAAACTTGATGTCTTTTTGTACAATTGTCGAACCAGGTTGTATTTTCATCGGTGAAAGTCGCATCTATCGTTTCCCGGCGTCCCTTTTGTGGATTGTAAACGGTCATCTCCATTTCCTTCACCTCCCTTGTACGTCCTCTTTGTGGACGCCTTTATTTGCGGTTGAGTGCTCCAGCCGGTAACTGGCAAGATTCAACTCCAGAATGATACTGTGGTGGACCACCCGATCAATGGCTGCCGCCGTTGTCATGGGATCCTTGAAGATACGCTCCCATTTGGAGAAAGGCAGATTGCTGGTGATCATCACGCTCCCCCGTTCGTAGCGTTCCGCCAGGAGGATAAAGAGCACCTCCATCTCCTCCCTGTTTTGCTCGACGTAGCCGATGTCGTCGATGATGATCACTTCATACTTTGAAAGGCCCTTCAGCAGCCGGGGCAGCTTCAGGTCTCGCTTTGCAACGAGCAACTGCTGCACCAGAAGGCTGCAGGGGCAGAAGAGCAATCGGCGGCCTTGTCGGTGGATCAGCTCCTGGGCGATGGCGCACAGAAGGTGGGTTTTTCCGCTCCCAGGATTGCCAAAAGCCAGCACATTCTCTGCGCGCTCCACGAAGGACCCTTCCAAGAGCGCATTGAGTTGCACCGCCAGCACGGAAGGCAGGCGACTCGTTTCAAAGCTCGCCAGGTTCTTTTCCAAAGGCAATTTGGATTCTCTCAGCAGTCTCTGAACCCGATTCTGGCGCCTCGCCTCGCGCTCCCGCTCCATCACCTCGGCAAGATAGTGTTCGTAAGTCAAGGATTCCTGGCGGGCCCGATCCGCCTCTTGCCCGTAACAGGCTCGCACGGTGGGCAAATGCAATTCCTTCAAACATTGGACCAAGGAGGGCTTCAGTTCGCTTGATAACATGACAACACCTCCTTGCTCCTCAGAAGCGCATCGTAAGCGGCCAAATCAACCTCGGGGATCACAATGTGGGCAGGCGAGGGGATCCGCCCCTCAGAGCATACCATCCCTTCTACGGCCTCAATACCGATGGCAAGCTCCTTGTCAATAAGCGTTCGCAGAGCATCATCTACTGCCGCTTCGTTCTCCATGGCAGCCAGACGCAATATCCCCAGATACTCCTTCGCCGCCCGAGAAGGATGCCGCCCCTTCAGCCAGTCATAGGCCATGCGGAATCGATGGGTGGGAAAGAGCTCTTCCCGGTAGCGATAGTGCTCAAAAGCCCCGGGCTTGCGCACCAGCCAGTCAATAATGTGTCTGTACTGGATGCGGTGCTTGCCTTCACCACGCAAACGCGGCATCGTCTCTATGCCCTGCTGGGCATACCAAACCTCCAGACGCTCCGCATAAAGCCGCACCTCTATCTTCTCGCCAATCAGACGGCTGTCCACCGAGTACACATTGTGATTGGCGCGGATTGTGCTGCTCGGCCCCACCCTGACCCAAAGCCGCTTGCAGGTGTCATAACGCCTCGGCGGAAGGCGCCGCAGCACCTTCACCTCCTCTTCAAACCGATCCCTTCGCCCCGAGTTGAGCTGGGCGAAAAGCTTGCGCAAGAAAACCCCGTACTCTTGGCGACTTGAAAAATCACAACTCCCCCGGAGCATCAGAGATTGCGCCAATGCCCTCTTCAACCGGTAGTGGCGCTGCTCCACATCCCCGTTCTCGTTGGGGCTCTCGCCCTGAGTTTTATGGCCCTGCAAACCATAGTGTTCCAGCAACGCCCGGTAGCGTTGCGTGAACTCCTCCGGATTGTCCGGCCTCTTCACGGCCGCTGAGAGTTGATCCGTCCGGTGCAACTCCGGCACACCCCCTAACTCCCAAAGCGCATTCTGCAATCCCTCGCTCAAGGACTCAAAGCTCTCTGAAAAACAGATCGTCCCCGTCTCCCAGTTCGAATAGGTAAGCACAAAGTGATAGAGCAAGTGCTCAAAAGGCTGCCTCTGAATCCTCACCCCTAAAGGGTTCATAGAGGTAAAATCGGACTCACACAGCTCCCCGGGTTTGTGCACCTGCGGAAAGAACACCTCCCTGGGTGGCCCCTGCAGTGCACGCCATATCTTTACCCGGCGCTGCAGGCTTCTCAGTTGCCCATCAGAAAATCGACCAGGGTACCGTCGCTGCAAATCTTCAAAAAGCGTCTTCGCTTCGAGACCTGGATTGATTTCCAGATTCTCTTCCACCCCAGCCCAAAAATCATTAAATGGATCTTCCCGAGTCCGCCAGAAATGCTCAACCCTGAGCTCATGAGGCATTTTCCCGAGAGACCGGTACTTGCGCGCCGTCTTCTCGTCCATGTCCGCCTTTGCCGCTGCTGCCGCCAAACCCATACCCTTCCCCAATAGTTCCATAAGCCTCCTCACTTCTCGGTTAGTGACCATCCAAACCTCCTTCTCCAAGGGCTTGGATAGCCTAGCATTCAGCCTATGCGAACCGGGAATTTTAATTGTCGTCACACGGGAATTCTAATTGTCGCTGGTCAGCTAACGCCTCAAAATGGTATTGTTATTAGTAAACCTAAGTCCTTGTCTATGACTATTGGTTTGATGTTTTTGGTAAATTATGTCAGTACCTTACGAACAACTTTACATCTATTTAATCAAGGGACTGGTTCCTCGGGAGGAGGAAGCGTCCCTCGGTTCATGTTTCCTCGGAAACTGGGTCGAGGAAGACACCTGTTTCCTCTTTTTCGGAGCGCCGTCCGAGGCGATGGTCGCAGAACTTCTAAGAAGACACTCCGATTTGAAATTTCTGGAGAATTACCACTTTTCTTATGAGGAGTGGCAGGGCGCCTTTTCCCAACCCCTCAAGATAGACCGCTTTCTCATTGTCCCGCCATGGGTGAATGCAGTGGAAGCCCCAAGGGAGACAAAGATCCTTCTGGACCCTGGGCTCGTGTTCGGCACAGGGCTCCATGCCTCAACCAGGGATTCACTGAAAGCCCTGAGCTACGTTCATTCCGTGTTCCCAGTTAGGAAGGTTGTGGACCTGGGAACAGGGACCGGCGTCCTCGCTCTGGCCAGCGCCTTGCTCGGGGCTGAAGATGTTCTCGCTATAGATCTCAATCCGCTTTGTGTAAAGACAGCAAAAACCAACGTTATGTTGAACCGACTTGAAAGCCGGATTGAAGTGAAAGAGGGTAGGGCCGAAGATTTCGCTGAAATCCCCGCAGACCTGATGCTCGCCAATATCCACTGGGATGTTTTGAAATCATTGCTCGCCAAAGAAAATTTCAGAAAAAACCAGTGGGTCGTTCTTTCCGGACTGATGAGAAGCCACGCCAGAGACTTGGAGGCTGACTTAGCCCGCTACGGCCTCCGCATCGTGAAAGCCTGGGAGGATGAGGCGACGTGGTACACGATGCTTGTAAGAGGTGGAGTGATGGAGTGTTGGGTTTAAACCCTTACTCCAATACTCCATTACTCCAATTTCTTCACGGACAACTGACGACTATCCACGGGCAACAAGCAACCTGCTACCTGCGCTTTTGGACCATTTGACACAGGATTTCTTTCTTGTATAGTGCCTTATTCTCGAATCTTCGAATGGAGGAAGAAGCTTTGGCGATTGATGAAAAACGCACAGATCTCCCAATGCTCCAAGGCCATTCCTGCTTTGCCTGCGGCACAGCGAACCCTATAGGGCTAAAATTGAAATTCTACAACATAAACGATAGCGTGTGCGCCGACATCACCCTTGGCAAAAATCATGAAGGGTGGCAGAACATGGCCCATGGGGGCATTATCTCGACCCTCCTCGATGAAGTCATGGCGTGGACGATCATGTACTTCAAACGGATTTTCTTTGTCACGAGGAAAATGGAGATCAAGTATGTCCGGCCGGTTCTGATCGGAGTTCCCCTGACCGTGAAGGGAAGGATGATGAAAGAAAGGAAGCCGCCTTACATCGGGGCTGTGGCCGATATTCTCGACGACAAGAACCAGATCCTTGCCAGGGCCACAGGGGAATTCGTGGAGATCCCTAAAGACAAGCTGGACCTGGTTCCGGATGGACTCAAGCAGGACATGCTCGAGCTGTTCGACAAATTCTCAAACTCGGTGCAGTAGGAAATCCTGAGTGGAGAAATCGATTACAATGTGAATTAGCGAAAGATGGAGGGGATGACTCTTATGATCGTTGAACAAATCAAGGTTGGATTCATGGATGTTTTCTGCTACCTCGTGGCATGCTCGAGGACCAAAGAGGCTCTTTTCATCGATCCTGCCGGGAACGAAGAGGATCTGGTTAACTTCATCAGGCAAGAAAACCTGACCCTCAAGTACATCGTCAACACCCATGGCCATGCGGATCACACTTGTGGAAACAAAAAGGTCAAAGCCCTCACAGGGGCAAAGATCGTTATGCATGAGACGGACAACCGGGTGTTCAGCACACCTGAAGCCTATGCCATGGCGAGACAGTGGGGGTTTGAGCCGTCACCCCCGGCTGATGAGACGGTGGGAGACGGTGACCAGATTGTCGTTGGAGACGTCTCTCTAGAAGTGATCCACACTCCCGGGCACAGCCCCGGCGGCATCTGCCTGCTGAGCGATGGAAATCTGTTCACGGGGGACACTCTTTTTGTCGGCGGAATCGGCAGGACAGACCTTCCCGGCTCTTCCCATGAGCAGTTCATGAAGTCCATCAAGGATAGACTCCTGATCCTTCCCCCTGAGACCATTGTTTGGCCCGGGCACGATTATGGGGCCATGGTTCGTTCGACCATCGGATATGAAAAGGCAACGAACCCGTGGTTGGAATAAGGGGAAGGTACACGGCGCACGGATGATGAGAAAGGGCGTTGCCTTTTACAGGGAACGCCCTTTCTGGTTGATAACAGCTCTCAGCCCTATGGATCTACAGATTCGATGTGCAGTGGCCGCACTTGGTCGCCTTGATGGGAATCGTGGACAGGCAGTGAGGACACTCTTTGGTTGTCGGCGCTGCCGCAGGAGCCGTTTCCTGCTGCTTCTTGAGCTTGTTCATGCCCTTGATCAGCATAAACACGGAAAAGGCCACGATGAGAAAGCTCACGATGGTGTTGAAAAAGGCACCGTAGCTGAGCGTGACCGCGCCTGCTTTCTTTGCCAATTCGAGCGTGGCATAGGGACCTGCAGCGGCCCCTTGCTTCAGGGTAATGAAGAGGTTTGAAAAGTCAACACTGCCTAGCAGCAGGCCGATAGGCGGCATGATGACGTCGTCCACAAGGGATTTGACGATGGCGCCGAAAGCCGCGCCGATGATGATGCCCACAGCCATGTCCACCACGTTGCCCCTCATTGCGAATTCTCTGAATTCCTTAAGCATGATCTTTCCTCCTGTGTTTGCGATTAAGTTAACCTGGAAAGCTCAAAACCCTCAGTTGGACCAGAGATAGCCGAAAGTTAGAAGGTAGGTGTAGTCACTCTCCTTCTTTCCCGGAGACGGGCTCTTGTCATATTCCCAGTTAACTTGGGCGGTGATATTCAGGTTCTTGTAAAAGGGGATCCGAAATCCTGTCTGGGTGAAGAGGATGAGGTCATCGGAGTCTTCCACGCTCTGCAACCCTGTGTGATACAGGAAGTATTGGAGGGATTTGGGCAGGAGGAAATGGTCGAACCTCAGCGCCCAGCGACCTGCCATAAAACTGTCGTCCTCGCCAAGAAAGTAGTTCTCGTCCACGTAGCTGAGACCGCCTTCAACAGAGAGGTTGGTCCTATCCGTTTCAATGAATTGGTAACCGACACCGACGCCCAGGGTGACTCTGAGATCGAGATCCTTGAACTCGTCCTGCTCGCCCGTAGCATTGGCGTAAGCATACCACTTTTTCGTAAAAAAGTGATCGTATTTCATGTAGCCGAGGGCTTTGTCTTCGGTTTTCACGTCCTCATCTTCGGACCGCTTGTAAAGGCCTCCAATGGTGTAGCGGTTCTGGAGGGTGCGGGCCATGAACTCGGCATCCGCATAGATATCCTGAGTATCGGTGTTGCCGTCCGTCATGCTGAAGCCGACATTGGCCCTGAAGTTGGTCCTCAAGGGCGGCTTTGGATTGATCGTCTTAATGTTGGCAAGGTCCACCGTGACCGGTTCTGCAACCTGCTCGGCCTTGACCTTCACTTTTCCCGGATCCCCAGGGGAGACCGGGCCCTGGGCCGTGGTCTCATCACCGAGGACCACCTTGATGGGCTCATCCGTTTTCAAGTTCACCACTTCTTCCCACTTGATGGACAGGTCTCCGGCGTAGGACGTTTTGAAGACCAGGGTGCTGGCATCCAAGGACACGACTTTGCCCGTGAGGCGGTCTCCGTTCTTGAGCCACACCTCATCGGCAGAAGCCGGGATCGAGGCCAGAGCGACGAAGAATAGGGTTAACGTGCTGAAAACAAGCTTTCTTCTCATGGGTCACCTCCTTGGGAATACTGTGTACGCAAAGCCCCGCCAAACCCCCTCCAGCGTGAGACGCGGAAGGGAAGACACAGAAGTTGGAACACCTTCTTTGAGTTTGTTCTGTTCCGTTAGAATTGCTCGGCCGAGATGGAAGCGCCCCAAGTATATCAAGGTCGAAGCGTTGTTTAATAACCAAGAGCGCTGAACTCAGCAAATCTGATAACCTCTTGCCGGATAAGGAGGCTGTCATACACGTACGGTGCGACGGCCGACAATTTATGTGGGAGATCATCTTGCCATTTTTGAACGCAAAAACTAAGATAAGGGTGCCCTGTTGTCAAGGGATTTTTGAGAGGGATAGAGGGACACCGGGTGCCCCTGGCTTGCAGGAAGCGGCAGGGAGATGGGGAGGAGGTTTTTTGCCGTGTTTGATGAAAAAGGGATTGATTCGAAAGGAGGCGTATCGTGCCAAGAGCGAAAATCACAGTGGTCAAAAGGGTGAACATGAAGGATCTCTACGGAGAGAGTCTGCCGGCAGCCTGTGACGAGAGCAAGATCACCCCGGAATGCCAGCGCTTCCGTGTGGGTCAGGAATTCATTGTGGACAGCCACAACTGTCCTCCGGATTTCTGCAACTGGGCTTTCGCAGATATCCAGAGAGACCTTGTCCACATTCTGTATGGAGGGTACTACCCCTGGATGAAAGAGAAGGGTGTCGCCCTCACGTGCTGCACCGACGGCTTTCGGCCTGTGGTCTTCAGGATCGAAAGGATCGAAGACTGACAAGGAAGGCGGTTCGCCTTTGTGGTCATCGAATCCTGGACCTGAGGTGGAGGGTGCAGGGATCGCTAATTCATCTTTTGAAAACGAGGCCAAAGACATGGCGGAAGAACGGATTGTTTTCGACGCAAACGGACTGAAGTTAGAAGGCATGCTGGCAGGCTCTTCGGATGGTAAGGGCGTTGTGATTTGCCATCCTCATCCCCTTTACGGCGGGAGCATGCACAACAATGTGGTGAAGGCGGTTGCGCATGCTTATCAGGAAGAGGCCTACGGTACGCTGAGGTTCAATTTCCGGGGCGTTGAAAACAGCGAGGGCGATTTCGACAATGGGGTGGGGGAGCAGGAAGACGTCAAGGCGGCCCTGCAAATTCTCGGCAAGAAGAACATGGACCTTGCAGGCTATTCTTTCGGCGCCTGGGTGAACGCACTGGGTCTCGCCAAATACGAAGAAGCGCAGCGGTTGATCATGGTCTCGCCGCCTGTGAGCGTTATTGATTTCAGTTTCCTGGAATACAGCCCTAAGATCAAGTTGGTTATCTGTGGTTCAAGGGATGAGATCGCCGAATACAAGAAGGTTGAAAAGATGCTTCCCAAGTGGAACGATCAGGCCCTGTTCCGGGTTATCCAAGGGGCGGATCATTTTTATTCAGGGTACGAGGAGGGTTTGATCGACATCGTAGGGGAGTTCTTGAGAAAAGAGAAAGCTTAACCACGAAAACACGAAACAGGGAAGACACGAAAGTGAAGAAGGGGTTTACTAAGAACCCTCTCCTTTTTCGTGATTTTCAATTTTCGTGCTTTCGTGATTGATTTTGGTTTTGGGGCAATAAATGCGGAAGAGTCAACAAGTGATGAGATCGTGGCGATGCTGGTGCATCATCGCGGTCTCGCTGTTCACGAGCGTGTTGGGCTTGCATGAAGCCAACGCTGCGGGAAAAGATTCGCTGCGTCGCAGCGCTATTGTCGTTGCCGTTGAAAAGGTGAGTCCTGCTGTGGTGAACATCAGCACCGTAGTTACGGAAAAGGTTAGCCCTTTTTTCCCGTTCGGTGGAGATGAATTTTTCAAAGACTTCTTCCCTGAGATGTTCAGCCGGGAGTACAAGCACTCAAGCCTGGGGTCAGGAGTGATCATTGACGGGGAAAAAGGTTATATCGTGACCAACCACCACGTGGTGGCGAGGGCCACTGAGATCAAGGTGATCACGTCAAACCAGAAGGAATACAAAGGTCGAAGTCTCGGATCAGATCCCCGGTCCGATCTTGCGGTCATCAAGATCGAAGCCAGTGAGAAGCTTCCTGAAGCAAAGCTGGGAAACTCCGAAGACCTCATGATCGGAGAAACGGTGATTGCCATCGGCAATCCCTTTGGGCTAACCCACACGGTGACCACCGGTGTGGTGAGCGCGATCGATCGTTCGGTTCGAGCGGAGGACCGCATTTACAGGCATTTCATTCAGACGGATGCCTCCATCAACCCCGGCAACAGCGGCGGGCCGCTTCTCAACATCGATGGGGATGTGATCGGGATCAACACGGCAATTTACCAGAAGGCGCAAGGCATCGGCTTTGCCATTCCGATCAACAAAACAAAAAGAATCGTAAAAGAACTGCTGCGTGCAGGCGAGGTTCAGCCACCCTGGCTGGGTCTGGATTTGCAGGAACTGACCAGTGAACTGAGGCTACACTTTGCACTCCCAGGCGGCAGCGGCGGGGTGCTGGTGAGCGATGTCTACGAGAAAGGGCCTGCGGACCGGGCCGGCGTCAAAAGAGGGGATGTCGTTCTGGCCTTGGGAAGAGCGGTTGTTGCCTCCCTTTCCGACTATCAGGATGCCCTCGCAGAATTCACGACCGGGGATCGCCTCACTCTGAAGCTCTTCCGAAGAGGCCAAGAGATCTCCATCTCCTTGCAGCCCTCGTCCTTTCCGCCGGAACTCGCCCCGGAAACAGTCTATCGTCGTCTGGGCATCAAGGTGGGGGAGGGGCGCAAAGGCAACGCTCAGCAGCGATCCGGCGTTTCCATTGAAGAGGTGAAACAGGATTCCGAAGCCGCTCGGATCGGATTGAGACCTGGCGACCTGATCGCACAGGTCAACGAAGTGACGGTGACAAACCTGGAAGATTTCAAGAAAGCCATCAGTCGGTATCACCACTTGATTTCACTGAATCTGGTTGTGAGGAGAGGGCCTTACGCCTATTCGATCACATTACCGTTTTGAAATCCCTTGTGTTTTGCTCCCCTACACTGAGAAAAGGCAGATGACGGCCCTGCTCTTGGTGCCGTGTTTAAGAAACAGCTCTAATAGAATGTCATTTCGAGCGAAGTGAGAAATCTTGGTGTTCTGTATGCGTGAAAGATCTCTCCCGGAGTTTACCCTGAGGCACTCGAAGGGGTCGAGATGACAACTTGTCTACGGTACACAACACTGGCGAGCCCTGGAATGAGCATTTTTCGTGATTAAAGTGTAATCCGAAAAAACAGAGGGAGACCGGGCGTGTATTCCATTGCGCTTAAAATGCTCATTGGTGACAGGGGCAAGTACCTGGGAATCATCATGGGCCTGACTTTTGCCTCTTTGCTCATCACCCAGCAGTCCTCCATCTTCACAGGCCTTATGACCAGGACCTACGGCGCGATCTCGGATCTTTCCCAGCCGGACATCTGGGTGATGGATCCCAAGGTCCAGTTCATTGATGATATCAAACCGTTGCAGGACACGGAGCTTTTCCGCATTCGTTCCGTGCCGGGGGTGGAGTGGGCGGTGCCTCTGTACAAAGGGCTGCTCAAAGCACGCCTTGAAGACGGCAATTACCAGATCTGCAATGTGTTCGGACTGGACGATGCTACCCTGATCGGCGGACCGCCGGTGATGATCGAAGGCAGCCTCAGCGACCTGCGGCAGCAGGACGCCGTAATCGTGAATGACGTGGGAGCGAGGACGCGCCTGGCCAAACCTCCCAAGGTGCCGGGGGGAAAACGCGAGCCCCTCAAGATCGGCGACACCTTGGAGATTAACGACCGCCGCGCTGTCGTGGTCGGCGTTTGCAGGGTCTCCAGGACCTTTCAGTCGCAGCCTGTTGTTTTTACCACGTACAGCCGTGCCACAACCTTCGCCCCTAAGGAACGGAAGCTTCTCTCCTTTGTCCTTGTGAAGGCGAAAGAAGGGGTGAATCCGAAGGAACTTTCCACCCATATCAGGGAAAGAACGGAGCTTGCCGCTTACACGGCCCAGGAATTCAAGGATCTCACCTATAACTTTTTCATGAAGAACACAGGGATCCCTATCAATTTCGGGATTGCCGTGGGGCTCGGTTTTCTTATCGGGACGGCCATCGCCGGACAGACCTTCTACAATTTTACCCTCGAGAACATCCGCTACTTCGGCACGCTGAAAGCCATGGGCGCGACCAATGGGATTCTCCTGCGAATGATCCTCCTGCAAGCGCTGCTCGTCGGCAGTTTGGGGTATGGCCTCGGGGTGGGAGGAGCCTCCCTGTTCGGGTATCTGCTGGGTGGAACGGAACTGGCTTTCCGCTTGACCACGGATCTTTTGATTTTCGCAGGAGCGGCCATCTGCCTCATTATCGTGATCTCCGCGCTCATCAGCATCCGCAAGGTGATGAAGCTGGAGCCGGCGATCGTATTCAAAGCTTGACGTTATGGATGACATGGAAAACCAAATAGCTGTCTTCTGCAAAAGCGTAACCAAGAGCTACGTCACAGGGCCGACAAAGGTCATGGCCCTGCGAGGTGTGGATCTCGAAGTGCGGCAGGGAGAACTGCTCATGCTGGTGGGCCCTTCAGGCTGCGGCAAGACCACTCTGATATCCGTCGTGGCGGGGATCCTGGATCATGATGAGGGCGAGTGCCTGGTTTTTCAGCGGGACCTCAGAGGAATGGGGCAGACCAAGAAAACCCGTTACAGGGGGCAGAACGTCGGTTTTGTGTTTCAGGCGTACAATCTGCTCCCTACGCTCACAGCGCTGGAGAACGTCTCTGTGCCCCTTCTGATCCTTGGAGTTGCTCGAAAAGAGGCTCAGGAAAGGGCGAAGGACATTCTTGGACAGGTGGGACTTGCTGATCGAATGTTCGCCTCTCCTGCGCAGCTCTCCGGGGGGCAGCAGCAGAGAGTGGCCATCGCCCGCGCGCTGATCCACGGGCCGAAGCTCATTGTGTGCGATGAACCGACCAGCGCGCTGGATGCGGAGACGGGACACCGGGTGATGGAGGTGCTTCGCGATTCGGCCCTTTCCTCTGAGAGGGCTCTGATCATCGTCACCCACGACAACCGAATTTTCAATTTTGCCGACCGGATTGCGCGGATGGAAGACGGACGAATAGTGAGTGTGGAATCCCAAGTGGCGCATTAGCAGGTGCTAAGGCTTTTTCGCAAGTGCGAGAGACGAGCTGGACAAGTTCGAGAGTTTTAAGCACGAAATCCGAAACAATTGACCCAAATTCAATCGTTACAAAAGATTGCGGGTCATTGTAAAATGAGCGTTTTTGCGCAATCCTGCATAGGTGTCGAGTTTCGGATCTCGAACTTGGAGCGGCCTAAGCTTATCGGAGGAGATGTTATGTTTCGAAAATACGTTTTGCCGGTTCTGGCCGTCGCGGGGTTTGTGTTTGCCCTGTGGATGGCCTTGCAGGCGGCTAAACCGATCCCCCCGGCCAAGCCGGTCGCGGAACCTCCTAAGCCGCCCTATCAAAAAAAGATCTCAGGTTCCGGAATTGTTGAGGCAAGCACGAGGAATATTGCCCTGGGCACCCCTGTGTCCGGCGTTGTAAGCAGGACGTATGTTTCTCTAGGTCAACGGGTCAAGGCGGGAGATCCTCTTTTCAGCTTGGATGATAGAAAAGAGCGCGCCGCGCTAGCGCTTCGCGAGGCTCTGCGGAAGGAGGCTCTGGAAAAACTGGAGCGGTTGCTTCAACTGCCGCGAAAGGAAGAACTCCCTGCTTCTCGCGCAAGGGTGAAGGAAGCGGAAGCCAATCTCGAAGACCTCCGGATGCAGCTCAGAAATGCCGAGAGAGTCACGGTAGGAAGTGCCATCAGCCTGGAGGAGTTGAACAGGCGGCGCTACGCAGTGCAGGCAGGGGAGGCGAGGCTGGCGCAGGCAAAGTACAACCTGGAGCTTCTGGAAGCAGGGGCGTGGAGGCCGGATCTCGCCTTAGCCAGGGCTGAAATTGCAAGAGCGGAAGCGGATGTCAGCGCCGCTGCAGTGGAGATCGATCGCCTCACCATCCGCGCGCCTTTGGAGGGAAATATCCTGCAGGTCAACATCCGGCCGGGCGAGTTTGCTCAAGGAGGAGTCCTTGTGCAACCGTTGATTCTGATGGGAGACCTGGACAGGCTTCATGTTCGGGTGGACATCGACGAGAATGATGCTTGGCGCTTCCATCCGACTTCTTCTGCGTTCGCCTTTGTTCGGGGAAATCCGGAGTTCAAGACGTCGCTGAAGTTCGAATACGTGGAACCTTATGTGGTGCCGAAGCGAAGCTTGACAGGGGACAGCAACGAAAGGGTGGACACGCGGGTGATGCAGGTCCTGTACGGCTTCAACCGAGCGGACCTGCCCATTTATCCGGGTCAGCTCATGGACGTGTACATAGAGGACAGAACAGATCAGACGGAGAAGTCTGCTGCCTCTGAGCCGCCTGCGAAGAAAAAATAGGGGTTGGCGCCTTTTATAAGAGGGGAGTGATTGGCAATGAATGTAACTCTTGGCAAGCAAGCGCCGGATTTTACAGCCGATGCTTTTGATCAAGGTCGGACAAGAAAAGTGAGTCTTGCCGAGTATCGAGGCCGGTGGGTCCTGCTTTTCTTTTACCCCGCAGACTTCAGCACGGTCTGACCGACAGAACTGGCGGCAGTTGCCGTCAAATATCCCGCCTTCAAGGAATTGGGCTCAGAAGTTCTGGCTGTGAGTGTAGACAGCGTTGACACGCATCGGGGCTGGCAGGAAAAAGAGCTCTCTCAGATGGTGAAAGGGGGTGCTCTCTTCCCCATGCTTTCCGACCCGCAAGGACGGATCGGAGCACTTTACGGAGTTTACGACTCAGAAAAGGGGGTTGATCAGAGGGGCCGGTTCTTGATCGATCCGGGAGGAGTGGTCCAGTCTGTGGAGATCGTTGCAGATCCCATAGGAAGAGACATAGGGGAGGTGTTGCGGCAGCTCAGAGCCCTGCAACACCACCAGACCACTGGAGATTATATGCCCTGCGGCTGGGAGCCGGGCAAACCGACCCTATCGAAAGATCAGAGTCGGTCCGGCGAGATTTGGAAGGACTGGAAGACCCGGCACGCGTTCTAGCCAACATGAAAGCTGGACCACCAGGTCATAAGAAAACCGAGGAGGAATGTGGACCCTATGAACCTCAAGAAGATTCTCTGGCCCACGGACTTCTCTGAGAACGCAGCCAAAGCGTTGCCCTATGTCACCTCTCTTGCCGAAAAATATCTTGCGGAAGTCCACATTCTTTACGTGCTCAAGGATTATCCCGCTCTAGGAGTTCATTACGGGGACTATGACCCCAAGGACTACGAGCGGATGCGCTCATGGGAGAAGCAGACCGCTGATTGCTGACCGCCGCCTCAACTTCACTCTTCCCTCAATCTCTGAATCTCCGCCTCACTACGGTACCACCCTCAAATTCTTCGGGGCAACGGGAGCGCCGGGGCCGCCGGTAGCCATCGGCCCGATATACTGCTTCGCTATGACGACGTCGTCATACCACGCGGTTTGGTTGGGGAGCACCTCGCTTGAGTAGACGCCAATACTGATATAACGGGACACGATCTTCTCTATGCCGCGCAACCGGAGGCCGGGGTGATCCATTACCAGTTTTCCGTCAATCCAGATAGCTACCCGGCCGTCGCGGGCTCCGACGGTGTTGCACTCTACCATAAGTTCGTAGCAATTCCAGCGGTTCAGCTGGGGAGTAACGTTGGCGCGCGGCACAAAATCCGCGCTGAACGGATAGCGCTGGTTCAAATCACCGTCCGCAACCAAAACATCACCATACCCGCTGGACTGGTCCATGTGATAGCAGTAGTTGTATACCCATCCCGGCGGCGCGGTATTCTCCGGCGGGCCCCAGGAGTGCAGCGGGGAGAGGTGGTCAAGGATAACCCAGAAGAAGTTGGAGCCGTTGGGGACGGTACCGGTCGGATTGGCAAAAAGTTCCCCGTCGTCACCTCCGCGGACGCTGAGGCCGGTATGATGGCAACCGGGAAACGCGGAGGGGAATTTCATGTACCAGCGCGCGAATACCCTCTTCTGCGGGGCAACCTGCTTGACCACGCCGTGGGACTGCTGCGCCGTCCCGGTGCAGGTTATCTGCACGGCCTGGCTGCCGCGGTGCACGTTGGAGGCGGTGCGGGTAATGAGCATATCGCCGTAGACGTTGTCCCAGCCGCCGATCTCTGACCAGGATATCCTGCTGCCCGAGTAACCTTCAAAGTCCTCGGTGAAGAGCACCGCGGAATCATTGCCAATGCCATTGTCTTCGGGGTAACCCGCCGCGAGCCCCATCCCTTCAGGCAGGGAAGCCAGGTTGCCGCGCAGGGGGTGCGGGTAGGTGTACTTCGCATACCCCGGCTTGGCCCCGTTGTTGACGTATATCTCGCGGTTCTGCTTCACATTTGCCTCCCAGCCGTTGCTGATACGCCATTTATAGGCGCCGTTCCCGCTGTTGTTCCAGATATAGATAGGGTCAATCACGTCAGTGGTACCGTTGTGCCCCCAGCCCGGCTGGCGCGACTGCGGGTAGGGCTTCGGCGAGGTATTGTCTCCGATGTCAAGCAAGTCAGGGGGGGCGTAGCCGTTATACGGTGAATCCACCGCGTTGTCGGAGAATATCCCGGTCCCCGCGCGGCACCAGAAGTAGCGCCCCGCAATGTTGCGCTCATCCGTGGAACACCGGAACGTGTTGTCGTAATACTCAAAGTGGCGCCCGCCCCAGGAGGAGGTGAACCCGTGGGTAATCCCGCTTGTCCCGTCCAGCAGGCAGCGGCGTACCACCAGGCGCCCCCTGTCATCAACGTCAAAACCACCGGAGTTCGTGAACGTGCAGTCCTCGAAATAGACATTGACCATGCCGCCGGTATCAAGCGAGCCCATGGTGGAAGGCGTGTACCACCCGCGGGGCGAGTTTATCAGTATGCCCGCACCCAGGGGACAGCCCTGTCCGGCAGGCCCGCTGCAGACTCCCGTGACATAGCTGTTCCACATGACACCGCCCTGCGAAAGCCAGGCAATCACAGAGATGTCGGGATTGTTGCCGTAGCGGTCTTTCACCTCAAACGCGCAGTCGTTCACCAGCGGCACCTTGCTGCCCGTTCCCTGGACCCGCAGGTGGTTCTGGTCGCCCGTCCCCTCGTTGAACCGGATGCCGGCAATGCCCACGTGGTACGCGTTGCCGCTGGTGAATTGAAACAACGGCGCTGTCGTTGAGTTGTTCGTGATGACCACGCCGCGCGCCATCGTGCCGCCGTCAGTCGGCGTGTAGCTCTGCGCCTCGATCCGTATTTGTTTCGTGGTGATGATGCCGCCGTCCCAGGCGGCGGAGCCGTTCGGTATCCTGACTATGTCGCCGTCGGCCGCCTTGTTCACCGCCGCCTGCACGTCGGCGCGGCTACAGCTCGCCGCGGGGATGGTTGCCGCCTGGGCCGGAATACCCGCGGCAAAAAGCAAGAGGCACCCCAGCGCCAGGAACCAGGCGCTTGTTGAGCTGTTCAGTTTGTGTTTTTCCATGATGATCTCCTTAAACCGATATCTGATTGCTTTCCGCTGCCTTACTGACCATCGTGCAATGTCACAATCGCCGGCTCTATTGTCGTTTCTCGATCACTTATTCTCTCAATCTCTTAATCTCTGCTTGTTGTGGTACAACTATTCGGTTCTTCGGCGCTGCGGGAGTGCCGGGGCTGCCCGCGCGCATCATGATGTATTCCGACTGGTTGCCATTCTGGACTACATAAAAAGTATTCTCATACACCTCCGACCAGCGGGCGCCGATCATCCCTCCCCTGCCGTGCTGGTCCATGTGCGACATGTGCAGGTCGTTATGCCTGAACACCGTGCGCGCACCGCAATAGGACTGTATGGCGGAGTTCCCCCAGAAGTAGGCGGGGTTCGCGGTATCCAGGTTCGGGTCGTTGTTGATGGACCTGCGATCCTCCAGGTAAACGGCACCCGGCCCGCCGGGGATAATATCGTCCTTCCAACCCGAGTCATCTGAAGGCCCCATGCCCAGGTGAGGTGAGACCGGCTTCATCTCAGACATGCAGCCCTCCATCCAAAAGCTTGCCTGAGGATCGCCCTCTTATTCCCTATCCATTGAGGAAGCAAATCACGTGCCCAAGGTCATTTTTCTCAATTTCCATGCCTCATTCGAATCGGTGAAACCCTGCATCGATTCGTCTCCTTTTTTGAAAAGCGTCAAAAAGAAAATGGGCAGGCACACAAAATAAAAGCGACATGGAAGCCCGAAGCCGCTCCACAGGCTCATATGTAGGTCTAAAGGCGTCCACCTGATCTCTTGACGACTCAGCAAAGGAAGCAATTGCCTAAGACCCTATCCATCTCCAAAAGAGGCAATACCTCTTTGTCCAAGAAAAGACCGTACCCGTTTCCTGTGCACTTTTTCCCCCCAAACGACAAAAAAGTATACACGCCTGGTTTCGCTGGCTCTTATAGAAGCGCTGACTAAATGGCTGTGAATCAGAGGTTAGGTTTCTTTCCAAACATGCGAGCCTTCAGAGGGGTCCCACTCAGCGTCCGATGATTCAACAGCAGCGGGGCTGTGATATGAACGGGAAGCTTTCGGCAGGCAATGCCCTATTTCCGACCCTGAGCGATGAGATGCATATTTTTTCTCTCCCCGGCGATGAGTACCCAAGCATTTCAGAAACACCGGAATCCCTCAAAGAACTTCTCACCTGCCCGGACACCCGTGAACCTTTCCATGAGCTTGTGGCCCGGTGTGCGCTCCGCTCTGGGATATCGGGGGTTCAACCGAAGGTTTTGCTGGAGGCCAGGGAGCGTGGGTCCTTCACATCGGCCCGCTACATCGTCAAGTCGCGGGGAACCGATTACCCCTTTCTCGCCGCCAAAGAGTATTTCTGCATGACCGCGGCAAAACGGGCCGGCCCTTTCTCTTGCAGGAACGAGGAAGTGGTGGCCGCGAAAGGTACTGGAGCAGTTTGCCGTGACTCATCTCTCCATGCCGATAGGAGCAATTTCCGACGTTTTCGATCGTGTTGCCGAGGCAGTCAGGGAAACAGGGCGGATGATTCCAGGATACATCGCTGAGCACCAGGAGTTTCGAGAAATTGGCGAGCGCATGATGACACAGTGCAACCAAGGGGTAAGCGACCTGGCGGGCTGAGGAACAAACCAGGGAAATTCAAGCTCTGCTTTTCCCTAACACTTCCTTCCGGATGAAATCCACAGCATTTCTGAAAACCTGCACGCCTTCTCCTTCTCCGCCGGTCAGTGCTTTGCCCTGACGGAGCAGAACCTCCTTCTTTCGGGTCCAGTCGGGGTGGTTGGTGACATGGTTGAACGCCTCGGGGTGAGGCATGAGTCCGAAGATGCGGCCCGTAGGGTCGCAGATGCCGGCAATGTCCCGAAGCGATCCGTTCGGATTGGCCGGCCACTGGCCGTTCGCCGGATTACCCGATGAATCGGCGTACTGGGCCACCACTTGCCTGTTCTTGAAAAGGCTCTCCATGTCCTGCTTCAGGGCGTAGAAATCGCCTTCCCCGTGGCGGACCGGAAGTTCGATCTCTTGAATGCCTTTTGTGAAAACGCAAGGAGAATCCGGGTTGACCTTCAGCCGCACCCAAGCATTGATGAAATTCCCTGCTGCATTCGGGATCAGGGCGATCCGGCGTTCGTTGTAGTTGCTGTCAAAGCCGGGGAGCAGACCTAGGTTCACAATGGCCTGGAAACCATTGCATATCCCAATGATCAGCTTGCCGGACCGGATGAATTGATCCAGCTCATTTCTGAGGTTAAAGCCTATTTTGGACGCGAGAAGCACGCCGGCGCCGTGATCGTCGGCCCAGCTGAAACCGCCTCCGAAAACCAGGATGTGGTAGTCGTCCAGCTTAACCCTGGATCCCCACCGCTCTCCGTAAATGACTTCATTGATGTGGATTCGGTGGGAGTCGGCTCCGGCCAGTTTCAGGGCGTAATCCGTCTCGTAGTCGCAGTTCAACCCAAACCCGGTGAGCACCAGGGCTTTCACAGGGGTCATATCAATCCTCCGAAGCGTGAATTCCAGGATTTCTTCAAATCCGAAACGTCCTCATCGATGATCAGTTCCCCTTTTCCACGCCGCACCTTGAAGCGTGGGGTTTCCGTGACCTCCCCAATGCATGCAATGGGCATGGACTCAAAGAGCTTTTCAAACGCCTCTTTTCTTTCCGGGTTCACGGTAACGACGAACCGTCCTGCAGACTCGGAATAGAGGAGCTGGGCGGATGAAAGCCCGGGGCGAGAAGGGGCTTTCCCAATGTGAATCTCCATTCCCAGCTCTCCGGCCATGGACACCAGGGCAAGGTGAACGGCCAGTCCCCCTTTTGCCACGGCGTGAGCCGATGAGACAAGTCCCTGCTGGACAGCGCGGTGCAAAGCAAGGTAAAGGGGCCATACGACGTTGACATCGACTTTGGGAACATAGAGACCGATTTTTTCCATCAACTGGTAATACTCGCTTCCCCCGAGCTCATTCTTCGTCCCTCCGAGCACGTAAACCAGATCGCCCGGAAACTTGGCATCCAGGGTGACGCAAGTCTTCACGTCATGAACCACGCTCGACACCGTGAAGAGCAGCGCCGGTTTTCCCGAAACCTTACGCCTCTCCCCATAGGGGCCTTCGAGATTCCCGTCGACGTACATGCTGTCTTTCCCCGAGAGGAGGGGGATGTTGAAGGCGAGGCAGGTGTCCCTGAGCGCCCAGCAGGATCTCACCAGCTGGGCCGCCTTGTATTTGCCGTCCGGGTTTGTCACAGGATCATGCTGAACCGTGGGCCAGCAGAAATTGTCCACCCCTCCCAGATGCTCCGGGTCCCCGCCGACGGCAATCGCTTTTCTCACCGCTTCATCGATCGTCACGGCCGTCATGGGGTACGTATCGATCTCGGAATAAAAAGGGCTCAGGGCCTGGCTGACGACAATGCCTGTCTCAGAACCGAGGATGGGCCTTTTGACCGCGGCATCGCTGGGGATGTCCCTCTTCTTGCCCACGAGAGGCTTGATGACGCTGCCTCCCTGCACTTCGTGGTCGTATTGGCGGGTGATCCAGCTCCTGGAACACAGGTTTGGACGGGCCAGCATGGTTTTGAGAAGATCGCCATGTTTCCCCGGTTCGCTCAGCACGGGTTCTGTGAGGCCCCTCATTTCAGGCGGCAGCCACTCGGCCTCAAACTCCCACTGGGGGAAATCGGACTGGAGAAGGTCCATGCGGATGTAGGCGCAAGTCTTGCCCTTGTAGTCCAACCTCAGGGCACCGGAATCATTGTATTCGCCGATGACCGTGCTTTCCACACCGTGCTTTTCCGAAAGAGCCATGAAGCGGGGCAGATGTTCCGGTTTGACCGCGATGGTCATTCTTTCCTGCGACTCGGACACCCATATCTCCCACTGATCCAGACCCTCATACTTGAGCGGGACCTTGTCGAGATCGACCCGGCAACCGTTGCTGAAACGGGCGGACTCGCCGATGGAGGAAGAAAGACCGCCTCCGCCGTTGTCCGTGATGTAGGAAATGAGACCTTCGTCTCTTGCCTCCAGCAGGAAGTCGTGCATTTTTTTCTGGGTGTAGGGGTCGCCGATCTGCACGTGGCCGGCAGGCGTGTGCTCCGTGAATATTTCTGAGGAAGCGGTCACCCCGTGGATCCCGTCCTTGCCCACCCTGCCGCCCGACATGATGATGAGATCCCCTTTGGATGTCTTTTTCGTGTGGGAGGGTTCCTTGCCGAGCGAGGCCGGCATGATTCCAAGAGCGGTTACAAAGACCAGGCATTTCCCCATGTAGCTGTCATCGAAATAAAGCAGGCCGTAGGGCGTCGGAATTCCGCTCTTGTTCCCGCCGTCTTTCACGCCTTCGATCACGCCATCGAGCAGGCGCCTGGGGTGAAGGTGGGGCTTGAGGTCTTTGGCGTAGTCCCTGGGGCCCACGCAAAACCCATAGGTACCCAGAATGAGTTTTGCGCCTTTTCCCGTGCCCATGGGGTCCCTGTAAATCCCGACGATGCCCGTGAGCGATCCACCGTAAGCCTCCATGTTGGAGGGGCTGTTGTGGGTCTCCCCGGTGATGACGTAGTTGTGGTCGGTGTTGAATCTTGCCACCCCGGCGTTGTCCCAGAGAACGGAGACCACCCAGGGCTTCTCCTCCTTGACCTTTAGGGTGGGCGCTTCGATGCAGGTCTTGAAGAGGTTGTCCACGATCTGGACGCGGCCGTCCGAGAGGTCCTTGTACCTGAAAAGGCCCCTGAAGGTGTTGTGGTTGCAGTGGTCGCTCCGGGACTGGGAAATGTACTCGAGTTCAACATCCGTGGGCAGGCTGAGGCCCATCTTTCTTCGCTCGGCCAAAACGTCTTGTCTCAAAAAATATTCCCGGATGGTGGGGATGTCCTTGTCCTGAAGCGCGAGGTTCCGCACCTGGGAGATTTCTCGCAGCTCCCGGTCGCTGCCTATGGGAACCGTAGTGACCCGGGGTTCGTGATTGAGGATCACTTTGGGCAGGATAAAGCCGATGCCTTCTTCCGGCTTCCATTCTTGGCGGCTGAAGACCCTCCACTGCTGAATGATCTCGTTGGCGAGAATCTCCCGCGCAATGGTTCTTACCTGGGTTTCTTGAACGTCTGCCTTGATCGCGTAGAGCTTGGAAGTGTATACCGCCTCATGAGCTTTGAACTTGATCTTAAACAGGTCTTCAACCGCTTCCACAGCCGTGCTTCCGGCGGTGTCTCTCACTCCGGGGCGATAGCCGACCCAAATGAGCCAGTCAAAATCCTGAGCCAGGGGCTTGAAGGAAGATTCCTCAGTGATGGGATTTGTGAAAATACTGGTCCGCGCCGCTTCCCTCTGTTCTGAAGTGAGCTCTGCATCGATCATGAGGATGCGGATGACGCGGATTTCATCGACTGCAATGCCGAAGTAGTCCTTCGCCTTTCTCTTGACCCCTGAGCCTTCCGCGTCCGTGAGGTTGCTTTTGAGCCGGATCTCCAATCGGGATACCATCCGTTACTCCTTGTTTTTTATAGAGATTCTGATATGATGTTAACAACTCTAAAACAATCCCGACAGTTGAGTCAACAGAATAAGCGGGAGCGCATCGGGTTGAAATGCGGGGCGGAAGTGTCTATATTCTTAAGCATCCATAAGACAAGTTTTGAGAAACTCTTGTGAATTTTAGGTGAGTGAGGAAATCATGATGGACGATGATGTGATCAGAAACGAAGTTGGAGAAAAGCTCCCCAATCAGAAAGAGCTTGAAAAAGAGCTCAGCGACTATCTGTCAAAAAAGTACGGCAACCGAATCAAGATCATTTCTCCTTTTGTCTATCCGAAGGCCCAGGAGATCGGCGCGGAAGAGGGCAAAGCAGGAGAAAAGAAGGAGCAGGTCATCAACTTTGATATGCTCCCCGAGGAGCTTGAATCCCATCTGGACAGCTTTGTGGTCAAACAGAATCAGGCAAAGGCTGTGCTGGCGACCAAAGTTTGCACCCACTTCAACCGCATCAAGCACTTCAAGAAGCAAACGAACAAGAAAAAAGGCGGCGGGGTCGGAATGATCAAGAACAACGTGCTCATGATCGGTCCGACCGGGGTGGGAAAAACCTACATCGTCAAATTGATCGCTCAGAAATTGGGCGTCCCTTTTGTCAAAGGGGACGCCACCAAGTTCAGCGAGACCGGATACGTGGGCGGGGATGTGGAGGACCTGGTTCGTGACCTGGTCTACGAGGCCAGCGAAGACATCAGTCTTGCGGAGAACGGCATCATTTACATCGACGAAGTGGACAAGATTGCTTCATCGAGGAATTTTATCGGACATGATGTGTCACGAACCGGCGTCCAGAGGGCTTTGCTGAAGCCCATGGAAGAAACGGAAGTGGACTTGAAAGTCCCTCACGATGCGGTCTCCCAAATCCAGGCGATCGAGCATTTCCGACGGACCGGCAAGAAAGAGAAAAGGGTGGTCAACACCAAGAACATTCTTTTCATCATGAGCGGTGCCTTCGGGGAACTGGGTAACATCATCAAGAAGAGGCTTCAGAAACAGGGGATCGGGTTTGAGGCGGACGTGCGGCCGACCGAGATCCCGTGGGAGATTCTCAAGGAGGTCACCGCTCAGGACCTCGTGGAATTCGGCTTTGAATCGGAGTTTGTGGGACGCCTGCCCGTCGTTGTTGTTTTTGATGAACTGACCAAGGAAGATCTCGTTGAGATTCTCAAGAACCCCAATAACCCGATTATCCTGAGTAAGAGACTGGACTTCAAGGCCTACGGCATTGATATCAAGTTTGAAGAGGAAGCCTTGGTCAAGATAGCCGAGACAGCGGCAAAAGAGAAAACCGGCGCAAGAGGTCTTGTGAGCGCCATTGAAAAAGTCCTGATCCCGTTTGAGAAGAACTTGCCCTCGACGCCGATCAAAAGGCTGCTTGTAACGGCGGAGCTGGTGGAGGATCCCGAGTCTGAGCTGAAACGCCTGAGAGGGGGCGTGGATGACCCTTCGAGAGAGGCAAGGTTTGAGGTCGCGGCGTTGACGGAGTTGGAGAACATCAAGTCCTTCATTGAAAAGAGGGACAAGGATTTCGGCCGGACCCCTGGGCTGGAAGTGAATGATGCGAGGAGAGGGCTTATTTCAGAGATCTATCTCAAGAAGATCTCCGACGTGAACACGGCGTTTGAGGAATTTGTGGTCATGTTCCAGGAGATCAAGGCGGAAGAAGCCGCCCTGGCTCACGACATGGAGCTTAATGTCACGTTTGACGATGGAGCCACGGATGAACTGCTCCGCCGTTCCATTGAGACAGGACAGGATGCGGGCTCTCTGACTTACCAGTTGGCGAAAAAGCTGGAGTACGGGCTGAAGCTCGTCAAGGACCGCTCCGGCGTTGATCATTTTGTTGTCACCAAGGATGCGGTGCTGGATATGGACAAATACATCAACGACCTGGTGAAACGGTACTACCGCAAGGAATACGGCGCAGCTCAGTCCGAGGATGACTTCAACCGGCGGGACAACCAATGATCGGAATTTCGAAGCTCTATTGCGGGACCGTGGAACCCTCTGATGCCCTGCGCTACGGAAGGTCCTCAAAAGATCTGCCCTCCCATCTTCTTCAGTTCTCTTCAGACAAGAAGCCCGTGGTGGTCTGGAATGTGACACAAGCCTGTAACCTGAAGTGCGTGCACTGTTATGCCCACGCCACGGAGAAGGGGCACAAAAAGGAGTTGAGCACAAAGGAAGGCTTTGCGGTGCTGGATGACCTGGCTGAATTCGGTGTGCCGGTGGTGCTTTTCTCCGGAGGAGAACCGCTGGTTCGCAAAGACCTCATGGATCTGGCGAGCTATGCGGTGCAGCGGGGAATGAGGGCGGTCATCTCCACCAACGGAACGCTCATCACCAGGACCATGGCCAAAGAGCTCCGCAAAGTGGGGCTCTCCTATGTCGGGGTGAGCCTGGACGGTCTCAAGGAAGTCCATGACCGCTTTCGCGGGAAAAAGGGCGCTTTCCGCGACGCCATGCAGGGGATTCGCAACTGCCAGGAGCAGGGGCTCAAGGTGGGGCTTCGATTCACGCTCAACCGCATGAATGTGGAGGAGGTTCCAGGCATCTTCGACCTTCTGGAGGAGACAAACATTCCCAGAGTCTGCTTCTACCATCTGGTGTATGCGGGGCGGGGTTCGAATCTTGTGGAACACGATCTGAATCACGCAGAAACAAGAAAGACCGTGGACCTCATCATGGACAGAACCAAGGATCTCCACGGCAGGGGTCTGGCAAAGGAGGTGCTCACTGTGGACAACCACGCCGACGGTCCCTATGTGTATCTCCGCATGGTGGGAGAGAAGAGTGATCGGGCCGGAGAGGTTCTTGAACTCCTCAAGATGAACGAGGGAAACAGTTCAGGAAGGGGCATCGGCTGCATCAGCTGGGACGGGGCTGTACATGCAGATCAGTTCTGGCGTCACCTCAGCTTCGGAAACGTTCGGGAGAAACCCTTCAGCGAGATCTGGACGGATCTCACTCATCCGGTCATGGCAAAACTCAAAGACAAGAAGCAGCACGTGAAAGGCCGCTGCGCTTCCTGCACGTGGCTGGACATCTGCGGAGGAAATTTCAGGGTGAGAGCAGAAGCCGTGTCCGACGATCTCTGGGCTCCGGATCCCGCCTGCTATTTGTCGGATGAGGAAATAGGATTAAGAAATGCCTAAAATGCACTAAAATGCCAAGAATGCCTAAAGTTGAAGAGCCAAAACCCTAACCACGAAAGCACGAAAATTGGAAAACACGAAAAAGGGCAAGGGGGCGTATGAAACCCTCTTCTTTCGTGCTTTCGTGATGGGTTTTCCGAAGATCTTTCTACAACGGACTACTGACAACGGACAACTGACAACCTATGCAATGACGAGGTTCTCCTATGATGGTTCGGCCCCGCAGACTCAGACAGAGTGCAACGCTCCGGGAAATGGTTCGGGAAACAACCCTTTCGCCTAAGGATTTCATCTACCCTCTTTTCGTAAAGCCGGGTCAAGGGAAGAAGGATCCCATTCCTTCCATGCCCGGGCAGTACCAGTTTTCCGTGGATACGATTGTTCAGGAAGCGAAAGAAGTTTGGGCTCTCGGGATTCCCTCGGTCCTCCTCTTCGGGATTCCTGACCGGAAGGATGCCGTGGGGAGCAGGTCCTACGCGGAAGACGGCGTCGTCCAGATGGCGGTTGCAGATATCAAGGCAAAAGTTCCGGACATGGTGGTGATCACGGATGTTTGCCTTTGCGAGTACACGGACCACGGTCACTGCGGGATCATCAAGAACGGCAAGGTGGACAATGACTCAACCCTTGAACTCCTGGCGCGTCAGGCGCTCAGTCATGCCTACGCGGGAGCCGACTTCGTCGGTCCCTCGGACATGATGGACGGACGGGTGGCAGCCATCCGGACCGCTTTGGATGCGGCAGGTTTCCACGACACGGGCATTCTGTCCTACGCGGTGAAGTACGCTTCGGCTTTTTATGGCCCCTTCCGGGAAGCTGCGGAATCAGCCCCGCAATTCGGAGACCGGGCAGGCTATCAGATGGACCCTGCGAACGCTTTGGAAGCCATGAAGGAAGCCTGGCTCGATGTAGAAGAAGGAGCGGACATGATCATGGTGAAGCCTGCGCTCCCGTATCTTGACATCGTGAGGCGGGTGCGCGAGCAGTGCCTCCTGCCTTTGGCGGCCTACAATGTGAGCGGCGAGTTCGCCATGGTCAAGGCGGCCGCCGAAAAAGGCTGGATCGACGGAACCCGCGCCATGATGGAGGTGCTCACCTCCATCCGAAGGGCAGGGGCGGATCTGATCCTCACCTATTTCGCGAAAGAAGCCGCGCAGGTCCTAAACAGGATTTAGCCACAGACCCACACAGACCTTTTTGGCCGAGCGACTTGCTCGGCCAAAAGAAGGTCAAGAAGAAAAGCAAAATGTCAAAATCCAAGAGCCAGACAGGGCGCGACAAGCAACCTGCAACAAGCGACGATCGGCCAGTAAGGGAGCAGGGGCCCAGCGCAAGCGGAAAAGTAGGATTCCCAACCAAGAGCATGGAAGCACAACACAACAAGCACCAGCCCCGTCTGGTGGCTTGGGAGGTCACCCGGAACTGCAACCTGAACTGCGTTCACTGCAGGGCCGCGGCCAGTCGAGGGCCTTACGCCGGCGAGCTGAGCACCGAGAAGTGCCGGGAAATCCTGAATCAGATTGCTGCGGTGGGGCAACCCATTGTGATTCTCACCGGCGGCGAGCCTCTCCTGAGAGAGGACATCTTCGAACTTGCGAAACATGGGACCGATCTGGGGCTTCGCATGGTCATGGCGGCCAACGGCACGCTCATCACTCGCGAAATCACAAAGAGGATGACGTCCTCCGGAATCCAACGGGTGAGCATCTCCCTGGACGGACCGGATGCCTCCACTCACGACCGGTTCAGGCAGGTGCAAGGCGCTTTTGACGGGTCGATCCGGGGCATTGAAGAGCTCAAGAAGGAAGGGATCGAATTCCAAATCAACACAACGATCACGCGCCACAATGTGGACCAGGCTCAAGCCATGCTCGACCTTGCCGTAAGACTCGGAGCTGCCGCGCACCACATCTTCCTCCTAGTCCCTACCGGGCGGGCTAAAGACATGACGGATCAGGAAATCAGCGCAGCGCAGTACGAGGAGATTCTTCACTGGTTCTATGAGAGGCGAAGCGCCGTGCCCATTCATCTGAAAGCAACCTGTGCGCCTCATTTCTATCGAGTCCTGCGGCAAGAGGCGCACCGAAAAGGCGAGAAAGTCGACTACGCCACCTACGGACTGGATGCTATGACCAGGGGATGCCTGGGCGGTACATCCTTCTGCTTCATCTCTCACCTTGGAACGGTGCAGCCATGCGGGTATCTGGAAGTCCAAAGCGGGGATCTGAAGAACTCAACGTTTCAGGAGGTCTGGGAAAACTCGCCTGTGTTCACGAAACTGAGAGACTTCTCCAATTACAAGGGGAAGTGCGGTGCTTGTGAATACTTGAAGTTCTGCGGCGGGTGCAGGGCAAGAGCCTTTGAAGCGACAGGGGATTTCATGGAAGAAGAACCCCTTTGCCTGTATCAGCCCTCCAGAAAGGCTCTGCATGGATGCCATTGACCGGAAGATCATCAACGCGATTCAGTCCAACTTTCCCATAAGCCTTCAGCCGTACCAAGAGCTCGGGAAGCAGCTTCTTCTGGCGCCCGACGAAGTCCTGAAGCGGGTAAAAGCGCTCAAGGCGGCCGGCATCATCCGGCGGATCGGCGGAAACTTTCATTCCCACCGGCTCAACTATACGAGCACGCTATGTGCGGCGCGGGTGCCGGAGGACAAGATCGAGCATTTCGTGGAGGTGGTGAACAACTACCCCGGTGTCACCCACAATTATTTGAGAAAACACGATTACAACATCTGGTTCACTTTTATTGCCCCAAGCACGTCCACCATCGAGAACGCATTGAAGGAAATCTCGGAAAAAACAGGGGTGAAAGAGGTCTACAGTCTGCCTGCGGTGAGGATGTTCAAGATCCGGGTGGATTTCGAGGTTTGAGCGCCGTTATTTGTACTTTTCGAGAATTGCATCGAGCTGATCTTGGGTGATTTTGCCTGATTCGACCAGAAGGTCGCCGATTCCATCTTTTCTCATATCGTCCACGTTCATGATGGATTCAATGCTCTTGCCCTGGGTGCTGAAGAAGGTGTACTCCAGGGTAAGTTTAGATTTCTTTAAGAGCCGCAGATCACTGCCGATGAAGATGAAGTGGTAGCTGAGAATGAAATAACCGCACGCCAATATTACGACCCAGATGACAAGTTTTTTCAAGCCTTTTTGCATATTCTTGTATCCTTTGGATGATCTTTCTTGCGGACGGAGGCAAGAAAGACCTCGACTCTCGTGCAAGCGGCGAAAGGTTGCTTAAAAGACTATCAAAAAGTAGCTTCGGAGTCAACCCCTTCGACTAACCCTGTGATAGCCGAATGAAAATGACAGTCATATTGACTCGGCTGTAACACCCCTTCGACTAACCCGTGCTTCGGCACGGGGCGCGCTCAGGGTTGACCCTGAGCCGTTCGAGGGTTTCACGGCCCTGAGCGGTTCGACAAGCTCACCGCCCCGAGTAAAACCCAGGGGGGGAACCAAGGGGAAGCCGCTGCAACCCTGTTCTTTCGATCGGGGGTTTGAGCGCTGCCGACGGGTCAAGTCACTCCGACGCGAATGTGAGGCATGACATGGAACAAGGCAAACCAGGGGACTTCATCGATCGGGCCATTGAAGCCGCTGCAAAAGCGCATGGGAGGCAGGTGAGAAAAGGGACAAGAATCGCCTATATCACTCATCCTTTTGCCGTGGGCGTCATCCTGGCCAGGGCAGGATGTTCCGAGGAGGTCATTGCCGCAGGCATTCTGCATGATACTGTGGAAGATGCCCGAGTCAAGCTGAGCCGCATCAGAGAGGAATTCGGGGAGAAGGTCGCTTCTATTGTAGAAAAATGCACAGAGCCGGACAAGAGACGGCCCTGGAACAAGCGCAAGCAGCATACTCTTGATGTCTTGGAAGAGGCCGGGCTAGAGGTAAAGTTTGTGTTCTGTGCGGATAAGCTCCATAACATCAGAACCATCGCAAGGGATTGCCGCAAGGTGGGAGACAGGGTTTGGCGCCGCTTCCGGCGGGGGCGAGAGGAGCAGAGGTGGTATTACACGTCGCTCGTGAACTCCCTTCGATCCAGCACAAAGAACGCTTCTTATGAGAAGCTTTACAAGGAGCTGAAAAGGGAAGTAGAAGAAGTCTTCAACGAGCCTCAAAAAGGGAGGGCAAAGCATGAGCAAAGGAACTGAAGGAAAGGTCTTTTATTTTGAGAAGAAAGGGTCTGTCAACACGGATCGGACTCTGGAGATCGCTCTTGCCTGCTGTGAGCAGAAGGGCATCAAGAAAATCGTTGTGGCTTCTTCCACCGGGAAAACAGCTCTCCTGCTGCGTGAGAAAGCCAAGCCTTCGATAGAAGTCATCGGGGTCACCTACAGTGCCGGGAGCAAATACCGTGAAGAGGTGGAGGAGTTCAATCGAAACCGCGAAACGATGATCAAGAAAAGCATTCAGGTCGTGCGGGGGCTTCACGCGCTCAGCGCCACGGAAAGAGCCTTCGAAAACAAGTACAAGAGCGGGTTGCTTCCTCTCAACATTGTTGCCGACACGCTCCGGATGTTTTCTCAGGGCATGAAGGTCTGCCTGGAAGTCAGTGTCATGGCGGCCGAGGCAGGATTCGTCACGCCGGACGAAGAGGTCGTGGTGGTCGGGGGGAGCGGCACAGGAGCGGACACTGCGGTGATCATGAAGCCCGCCTACGCAGCGGCCATGTTTGAGACTAAATTCAAGGCAGTCCTCTGCATGCCGGCGTAGCACAAAGATTCACCGCAGAGGGCGCGGAGCACGCAGAGGGATGAAAGAAAGCGGACACGGATTTCCACAGGTAAACGCGGATTTTTTCTCTTTTTGATCAAATAAATCCGTGTTCATCTGTGTCCCAATATTCTCTGCGCTCTCAGCGTTCTCTGCGGTGAGAGATTCGCCAGCCTTAGACCGTGTTTTATAGCGATTCCATCATGATCTCTGAGATTTCCCGGACCAGCAGCCCCTTGTCCGTCGCCGGGTCCTCATAGGTCATGACGCAGAACGGACAGGCCGTTGCAATGACTTCGGCGCCTTTTTCGATCGCCTCCAGAACCCTCTTTTCGCTGTTCCTCTGATAAGCCACTTCCGCCTCGTAGAACATTCTTCCGCCTCCGCCTTCGCAGCAGAGGGAGTTCTCTCTCGAAGAGGTGAACTCCAGGAATTCGAGACCCGGTATGGCCTTGAGGATGTTCCTGGGCGCGTCGAAAATCTTGTTTTGCTTACCGAGAAAACAGGGGTCGTGGTAAATGACCTTCTTGTTGTAGGGCGTCTTGAAGGAAAGAGTCCCTGCTGCGACCAGCTCCGACACCGCCTCCGTGTAATGGGACACTTTGATGTCCAGGTCCCCGTATTCTTTCTTGAGGGCGTTCATGCAGTGAGGCGACAAGGCCAGGATCTCCTTGACCCCGTACTTTTTAAAAGACGCGGCATTCCCCTGCTGAAGGTCTTCGAAGAGGCCCAACTCCCCCATCCTTCGTATCTCGTTGCCGCAGCAAACTTCCTCCGCCCCTAGAATTCCGAACTCGACGCCGCACTGGGTTAATATCTTTGAAACATTGACCGGGATGACCGTGCATCGGGGGTCGTAGGCTTGGATGCAGCAGGTGAACAGCAGCCTCTTGGACTGAGTGTCCTTGACGTGAGGGATCTTCAGGCCCGCTTCCTCTACCCAGGCCCCTCGTTTGGGCTTTGGCCGGCCCCAGGGGTTTTTCTGGACATAGGTGTTTTCCAGAGCTTTTTGAATCGTCAGGGGAATCTCTCCTCCTTCGACCAGAGCCGACCTGAGTTCGAAGATCATCTCAGACGGCTTGACATCCCTTGGGCACCTGAGCGTGCATTCGCCGCACGAGGTGCAGTACCAGGGGATGGACGCTTCTATGTCCCTCTGCAAAAGGTTTTTCCTCACGAGCATCCTGATGTTGAAAGGGGTCATTCCCGATTCAGGGCAGCTCCCGGAACACATTCCACACTGCATGCACATCGATACTTTGCTCTGATTCTGGCTCTCCATGATCGTCACTCCTCGCGCGAAAGGCTTGATCGTTTGTTTTCCGACAAGAGGATTCCCCTGCGGGTTGCTTCTAAACCAGCCCCATCGCTGAACGACTGCCCTGTCCTCCGAAAAGAGCGCAGGGGTGGGCAACTGGAAAAACGGTATGTAAATACCATGAAGTGGGTTCTCAATCAAGCGCTCGGTGAGGGGATTTCTCAGAATTCCACCATGAAAAAGTTTTTGCACTTCCTCGAGGCGCGGGGTATATTACACAACTTTTGAAACGTGCCTGTTTGATTCGCAGGAGGTGACCCTATGGTTAAAAAGAAATTCGGCGTCCATCCCTACATCCCGAATTCCGTGCCTGAAGTCCAGACAGAGATGCTTCGGGAAATCGGGGCCGGGAGCGTAGAGGATCTCTACGCGAGCATTCCCGAGAGGCTTCGGCTCAAGAAGAGCATGAACCTTCCGGAGCCGCTGCTCTCGGAATTCGAGCTGAAAAAACACATGGAGGCCGTGCTGTCCAAAAATACGAGCTGCCGGGAGTACCTGAGTTTCCTCGGCGGCGGGTGCGCGTATCATGACGTGCCTGCCGTGTGCGACGAAATCAACCAGCGCTCCGAATTTCTCACGGCCTATGCGGGCGAACCCTTTGAGGATCACGGCCGGTTCCAGGCCCTCTTCGAATACCAGAGCCTGATGGGAGAGCTTCTGGACATGGACGTGGTCAATGTCCCGACCTATGACGGCAGCCAGGCGGCAAGCACCTCCATCCGGATGGCTGCAAGAATCACCGGCCGCGACCATATTCTGGTGTCCGACACCCTGTCACCGGACAAACTCCTGGTGATCAGAAATTATTGCCGCTCGGATCTGAAGATCGAAGGGGTCAGGCACTGTCCAGTGACCGGCCGTCTGGATCTCAAGGATTTGAGAGGGAAGATCTCCAAGCGGACCGCGGCGGTCTATTTTGAAAACCCCTCCTACCTGGGCTGCGTGGATGATCAGGGGGAAAGAATTTCGGACCTGATTCACCGTGCCGGTGGTATCAGCATTGTGGGCGTGGACCCTATTTCCCTTGGGGTCATTGCACCGCCCAGCCATTACGGGGCGGATATTGTTTGCGGCGACATCCAGCCCCTGGGAATCCACATGCATTTCGGCGGAGGCCATGGCGGATTCATCGCCACTCGCGACGAGGAGCAGTATGTCAGGGAATATCCCTCGCGGCTCTTCGGGATCGAGGAAACAGCGCTTCAGGGCGAATATGGATTCGGTGACGTTCTCTACGAACGGACCTCCTTTGCAGACCGCGACAAATCCAAGGAGTTCGTCGGCACCGCCGCAGCCCTCTGGGGGATCACGGCAGGGGTCTATCTCAGCCTCATGGGACCCAAGGGCATGCAGGAGATCGGAAAAAGCATTATGCAGAAGTCGCAATACGCGGCTAAGAGGCTCTGCCAACTCCGAGGCGTGTCGCTGGTTTTTCCAGAGGCCGTGTTCTTCAAGGAGTTTGTGATCGATTTAAACAAGACGGGCAAGTCGGTCAAGAGCGTGCAAGCGGCGCTTCTCAGGGAGAAGATCTTCGGCGGGATGGATTTGTCGGAGCAGTTCCCTGAGATGGGCCAGGCCGCCCTTTTCTGCGTCACCGAAATTCACACGAAAGAAGAGATCGACCGTCTGGCCGAAAGCCTGAAGAGAATTCTGGGCACCGGCAGAAAAGTCCGGGCCGTGAACAAGGGAAAGCGAGGATAGCCATGGGAATGAACATGAAGACAAAGCTTCGACGTTTTCACCAGGCAACGTGGGATGAGCCGATCATTCTTGAACTGAGCCGCAAAGGGGAACGGGGTGTCCTGGTTCCTCAAGCGGAGAAGGGGATTGAAGACCTTGTGGGTGACGGTCTCTCAAAGCTCCCCAGGAAACTGAGAAGGAAAACGCCGCCCCAACTCCCCGAGCTCTCCCAGATGCAGGTCCTGAAGCATTATCTCAGGCTGTCCCAGGAGAATCTCGGCGCTGATCTCAATGTGGACATAGGGCAGGGCACGTGCACCATGAAATACAGCCCCAAAGTGAACGAGCAGTTCGTGCGGTCTCCCAAGGTCAGCGCGCTGCACCCGCTCCAGGACCCGAGCACGGTTCAGGGCATCCTGGAGATCCTGTACAAGACGGATCTTTTCCTGAGGGAGATCTCGGGAATGGATCGGTTCACCTTTCAACCGGCCTCAGGCTCCCAGGCGATTCTGGCCATGGCTTCCATTGCGAAGGCTTATCATGCCTCCAGGGGAGAATCAGACCAGCGCGACGAGATCATCACCACCCTCTTCTCCCATCCCTCCGATGCGGCGGCGCCTGCGGTGCTGGGTTACAAGGTGATCACGATCTATCACGACGAGAGCGGACTGCCCGATCTCGAAGCTCTGAAAAAGGCCGTCTCGAAGAGTACCGCGGCCTTGTTTGCCACGAACCCTGAAGACACGGGGATCTTCAATCCAAGAATTGACGAATTCACGAGAATCGTGCATCAGCACGGAGGCCTGTGCACCTATGACCAGGCCAATGCAAACGGCATTCTCGGCTTGACGCGGGCCAGGGAAGCCGGATTTGACATGTGCTTTTTCAACCTCCACAAGACTTTTTCATCCCCTCACGGGTGCGGGGGGCCCGGATGCGGGGCCATGGGGGTGACGGAGGGTCTTTCCGAATTCCTGCCGGTCCCTGTGGTCCGCTTTGACGGGAAGAAGTACACCCTGGACTACGATGTGCCCCTGACCATCGGCAAGGTGAGAAGCTTCTACGGAGTGGTACCGGCGGTTCTCAGGGCTTATGCGTGGATGATGAGCCTGGGGAGTGAGGGGCTCAAGGAAGTGGCGCGGGTGGCTGTGCTGAACAACAACTACTTGCTCAAGAAGGTGAAGGAAATCCGCGGCGCCTCCGCTCCTTATGCAGAAGGGCAGCGCCGGATCGAACAAGTACGCTACAGTTGGGAAACCTTGACTCGGGAAACCGGAGTGACCACCGATGATGTCACCTGCCGCATGGCGGATTTCGGGATGCATATGTGGTCGAGCCACCATCCCTTCATTGTTCCTCAGCCCTTTACCCTGGAACCCACCGAGTCCTACGCGAAAGCGGAGCTGGACGAATACCTTGCCGTATTGAAGGAAATCTCCGACGAAGCCTATCTTGCGCCGGAAATGGTGAAGACAGCGCCCCACAACAGTGTCACCCATCGCCCACGATCCATGAACCTGGATCACCCGGACAGATGGGCCATCACGTGGAGGGCCTACGTGAAGAAGTGTGAGAAGGGATTGCGGAAAAGGATCGTTTAGCTTGACGAAGCTTGGCTTCAGTGTGAACCCATCGCAGGCATAGGTGAGAGGCAGGTTGCAGGTGGCGGGTTGCCTGTCGTCCGTTGTCTTTAAGACCTTGGAGTAGTGGAGCATTGGAGTACTGGAGTAAGGGTTTAAACCCAATACTCCATCACTCCGTTACTCCAACTGTCCATTCTTTTGATTCTGACTCCTGTCTTCAGTATTCTATATTCTGGTTTTCCAACTTTAGACACTTTAGCCGAAGGCCCTGAGCCCGTCGAAGGGCGCACTTTAGGCATTTTAGGCACTTCTTATGGACGTCGTTAAGATTGCCGAAGATCTCATCAATATCCATTCCATCAATCCTTTCATCCTGGAAAAGGAGGGAGTTCCTTTTCAGCCGGACACGTGGACCTTCAAAGGGAATGAAACAGAGATCCTGAGCTACCTTGAATTCCTTCTGCGGGAGCAGGGCTTCAGAATTCAAAGGCAGCCCGTTCACACAGACTCTGCAGGGAAGGGATTCTACAACCTTTTGGCGGAAAAGGGCGAAGGTCTGAGATCCATATTATTTTACGGCCACGTGGACACCGTGGAAATAAGGGATGGGTGGACCACTGATCCCTTGCGAGCTGTGAGGAAGACCGTGAACGGCCAGGAGCGCATCTACGGGCTAGGCGCCAACGACATGAAGGGCGGGCTCGCCATTATGCTGGCTGCCACGGCAGCCCTCGATCCAAAGGATTATAAAATCAAACTGGCTTTCCTGATCGACGAGGAGAACTTCTCGTTAGGTGCGGTCCAATTCGTGGAGTCGGATTTTCTGCAGGATGTGGCCCTGGCCGTAGTTTGGGAGTCCGTGGATTTCGAGAGAAGAACCGAGGGTCAGCCCATTTTGCTGGGCCGCATGGGAAGAGCGGAGTACCTCTTTGATGTGCGGGGGGTGTCGTGCCATGGAGCCCAGTGCAGAGTGAACAAAGAGGCGGTCAATGCGGTGCATGAGTCCGTGAAGCTCCAGGGCCGGGCAATCCAACACTGTGAAGAAAATGCCAAAACGTTTACCCATGGCGGATTATCGGTCGTGAACTCCATGTACATCAGCTACCACGAAGGGGGAAAGGCCCTTCTCACGGTGCCCGACAGGGCGACGTTTGTTCTGGATCGTCTCTTCGTGATGAACGAAGACATGGATCAAGAAGTGGCGACCCTCGAGAGGCTCGTGAAGGGAGCCTACGAAGACGGGACGCTCGACCCGCGCGTACGAGTCGCAGTCACCAGGAAGATGAGACCCACGGTCCCGTGCAAACCATACTTTTTCTCGCCCGAAAACCCATTGGTCAGAAAAGTCACGGAGATTGTGGACTCTGTGGCCGGAGGCCATGAATACGGCATAGGAATGTCCGTCGCAGATGAGAACCGGATCGCGGACAAAGGAATCCCAACGATCATTATCGGTCCTGAAGGCGAGGGCTGCCATTCTCCGAATGAATGGGTGGGAGTGGAAAGCCTCAGAAAGCTGGAGCAGATCTATGCCCGAATCGCTGCGGACCTGGGGCCTGAACTGGCAGGCATGAAATAGAAGAAAACCATCATTGGGCTTTGGCGGGTTGCCTGCCGACCGTTGCCAGAGGTCATGGTTTCAAAAGCCCTATACCAATGTGGAACACAGCTCCCTGTTGTCAAAGATGAAATTCCTTGCTTCGTTTTCTATCTTTTGCTAAACATAACACAATCTTAATAAACCTAACCCACAGGAAAAGGTTCTGATTATGCCCGATGCCCGGAGCCAGAGGGAATCGGCGAGGCGCACAGCTGGAGCGCCTTGCGGGCACAACTGACCCCGTATCCCCAAAGGATTCGGGGTTCGTATTTCTTGATCCGATAGGTGAGACGAATCAGGTAGCTTCATGAAAGGAGGTGGTAACATGGGCGAGAAGAAGGAAAAGGGTGAGAAAAAGGAGAAGGGCTATAAGGTGAAAACCTTTGTAACGGAGGTCAAGATCTTTCAGACCATGAAAGAGCTGAGGGATCTGGATGAGCAGGTCAACCGGTTCATCGCCGCGAACGGAGTGAAGAAGGTTGTCTCCGTCAGCGACACGGCTACAACGGACAACACAGGGGCGACCATCGGCCTCATCCGCGTGCTGGCTTACGAGTCCTAATGTTCGCTTGCGGCCGTCAGCCGTCGGCGGTCGGCGGTCAGCTACCAGCGGTGGGTTTTTGTGCTTTGTGCCTGTGTCCCTTTGCCCCTCAAGTTGTCGAAGGAGGCATTCGATGAGCGGATTCAAAGAGTTTGACCGGTTTGATGGCCTCGGGCTGGCAGAGCTCGTGCGGAAAAAAGAAGTGACTCCTTCGGAGCTTTGCGAAGAGGCCATCCGCCGCATCGAGCAGGTCAATCCCAAGGTCAACGCTGTAATCACCCCCATGTACGACATCGCCCGAAAAACGGTTCAGTCCGAGCCTCTGGAAGGTGCGTTTGCAGGGGTCCCGTTCCTTCTCAAAGACATCATCGACGAGTATGCGGGCGTGCCTCTGACCATGGGCTGCAGGGCTTTCCGGAACTATGTTCCGGCCCAGGACTCCGAAATAGTGGTCCGCTACAAGCGGAGCGGGGTGGTCATTCTGGGAAAAACCAACCTTCCTGAGCTGGGACTCCTCGGTATCACGGAGCCCGAACTGCACGGGGCCACCCGCAATCCCTGGAATACCGGGCATACTCCGGGCGGATCGAGCGGAGGCTCAGCCGCGGCCGTGGCAAGCGGGATGGTCCCGCTTGCCGCAGGAAACGACGGTGGAGGCTCGATCCGCATCCCCGCGTCCTGCTGCGGGCTCTTTGGCCTCAAACCCGCGCGAGGCCGCAATCCGCTCGGCCCCATGGTGGGGGAGCTTTGGCAAGGGGCTGTGGTTTCGCACGTGATCACCCGCTCCGTGAGGGACAGCGCCGCTATGCTGGATGCGACCCAGGGGCCGGATGCCGGCGCGCCCTATGTGATTCCGCCTCCTGAACGGGCTTACCTGCAGGAGAGCGAAAGAGACCCGGCGTCCCTGAAAATCGCTTTCACCAGCGCGTCGCCCATTGGAACCCCGGTTCACCGGGAATGCGTGAAAGCGGTGGATGAAGCGGCGAAGCTCCTGGAAAGCCTGGGTCACAAGGTCGAGGAAGCGCAGCCTGAGGTGGAAGGGAAGGCGGTTGCCATGAGCTATCTCACGATGTGCTTCGGTGAAGTGGCGGTGGTGATCGAAGAATTGAAGGCTGTGCTGGGAAGGAAAGCAACCCCCTCGGATGTGGAGACCTTGACCTGGACCATCGGGCTCTTGGGCCGGACCTTGTCCGCGGGTGACTTCGCCAAAGCCAAAAGAGAGTGGGGGGTTGCCGGAAGGGCCATGGGACGCTTCCATCAGAAGTATGACCTGTACATGACTCCTACCCTGGCATACCCTCCGGTGAGGATCGGAGAACTCCAACCGAAGCCCTACGAGCGCCTTGCAATGAAAGTAGTCAATGCGCTGGGCCTTGGGGTCTTTCTCAAAGCGGCGGGACTTGTCGATCAGATGGCGGAGGCGAGTCTAGCCAAGACGCCCTTCACTCAATTGGCAAACCTCACAGGGCAACCAGCCATGTCCGTGCCCCTTCACTGGACACCGGAGGGGCTGCCTGTGGGTGTTCATTTCATGGCGCCTTGTGGAGAGGAGGCGATGCTTTTTCGCCTGGCAGCGCAGCTCGAGAAAGCGCGGCCCTGGTTCGACAAGCGCGCGCCGGTGTGGCCCGCCTGACCTCCTCGGCATTTCGTTTGAAGGAACGGCAGGCTTGTGGTAAAGGAATCCGGTGCCGCTTCAGCCTGGACACAAATTCGAATTTTGAAATTCGAAGCACGAAACAAAAACGAAATTCCAATATCCCAATGACCGAAACGAAGAAGGGACTCGGCTTGACGGTTTTGTTTTGAACATTTGAATTTGGGTAATTTGCTATTGTTTCGAATTTCGTGCTTCGGATTTCGAGTTTTCAGATTTTTCACAAGCGCAAAAGCTGAGTTTAAGGAGAGGAGGTAAGAAAGCTCATGGATCCAGCGCGTTTGATCCCAACCCCGGACATTCTCCCTGCCCCGTGGTGGCTCTTCTACATTCTTCTGGTCGCCACTTTTACCCTTCACCTGATCATCGCCAACGTCATGCTGGGCGGGGGCATCATGGTCCTGGTGAGCGAATGGTTGAAAAGGAAAGGGGAAAAAGACAAAGGGCTGAGTGTGCACAAGGAAATCGCACCAAAGCTTCCCATGACGATCGCCCTCACCGTCAATTTCGGTGTTCCTCCTCTGCTTTTTCTCCAGATCCTTTACGGCAACTTCATCTATGTGAGCACAATGCTCATGGCGGTTTACTGGCTGTCCATCTTCGTGCTGATCATCCTTGCCTACTATGGCGCTTACCTCTACAACCTGAAGTATGACCGGCTGGGATCTTCAAGGATCTGGATCATGGGAATCTCGGTTCTCATGATGCTTGCGGTGGGCTTCTTTTTCACCAACAGCCTGCTCATCATGACGGATCCAAAGGTCTGGCCGACCTACTTTGATCGACCGGGCGGCATGCTCATTCACTTCGGCGAACCCAACCTCATCCCCCGCTACCTTCACTTCGTGGTTTCATCTGTGGCCATGGGCGGATTGGCTATGGGCTTGCTCGGATGGTGGCGAACGAGGAAGGGCGAATCTGAAGCTGAGGCGACCATGACCCGAGGACTTCGTGTCTATGCCTTTTCGACTCTCTTCCAGTTTGTCGTGGGCGCGCTCTATCTCGGCACCCTGCCCAATCAAGTTCTGGCAAGGGCGGCTTTCGAAAACACGGCGGCCTTGGCCGTTTTCGTGATTTCCATTGCCACTGCCCTTTGCTCCGTGCTTTACGCCATGAGCGCCAGACCCTGGCACACGGCTGTGACCGCGGTGGCAACGATCTTCTTCATGGTGCTTTTTCGGTACGCAGTCCAGAACGCTTATCTGGAAAACTACCTGTCGGCAGCAAGGCCTGAGGTGGTCCTTCAACTCAGTCCCATGGGGTTGTTCATTGTCGCATTGATCGGAGGAACGGCCGTCGTCGTCTACCTTCTGAAATTGGCGGTCAGGCCTGGAAAGGAGTCCCAATTGTGAACTACCCGGTTTGGGAATTAACGACCTTTGGCGGCGGCGTCCTTGTTGCGGTGATCGCTACACTCCACGTCTTTGTGGCCCACTTTGCGGTGGGAGGCGGCCTTTTCCTGGTCCTCACGGAAATGAAAGCCTATCGTGAGAAGGACAAGCGAATCCTGGATTATGTGCACGGGCACACTAAATTCTTCCTCCTCATCACCATGGTCTTCGGCGCCCTCAGCGGCTTCGGCATCTGGCTCATCATTTCCCTCCTCAGCCCGGCCGCTACCTCCATTCTGATTCACAGCTTTGTCTTTGGGTGGGCCACGGAATGGGTGTTTTTTGTGGTGGAGATCGCCTCCCTGCTCATCTACTACTACACGTTTAACAGGATGGAGCCCCGGAATCACCTGATCGTGGGATGGATCTACTTCATTTTCGCTTGGCTTTCCCTGTTTATCATCAATGGCATTGTTTCCTTCATGCTCACACCGGGCCACTGGATTGAGACCAAGAGCTTCTGGGACGGCTTCTTCAATCCTTCCTTCGGCGCTTCCCTGTTTTTCAGGACCTTCATTGCCCTGAGTCTCGCGGGTATCTATGGCCTCATCACTTCCACAAGGATTCAGGACGATGCCTTGAGACAGCGAATGGTCCGTTACTGCGTGCTCTGGCTTGCGCTGCCCTTTGTCCTGCTTGTTCCCTCCGCATGGTGGTATTTGCAGGTAATCCCGCCTGAAGCCATAGCAGTGATCAGCGATCCAGAACTCACCGTGGACACGGTGCGAAAAGCGTTCCTGGTGCTGACGCCGGTCATTTTCCTGGCAGGATTGTTCATGGCGCTTCGGCTGCCCAAGTCCTTTCAGCAGGGGTTCTCCTTTGTTCTTATGATCCTGGCCTTTCTATACCTAGGGTCGTTCGAAATGGTGAGGGAGTCGGCGCGGCGTCCTTACATTATTCACGGGTACTTGTATTCCAACAGCATTCTCAAAGCTTCGCTTCCCGAGCTCCAGAAGCAGGGGGTCTTGAAAACCGCGAGATGGGCCAAGCACAAGACGGTCACCCCTGCAAACGATGCGGCTGCCGGTGAAGAGCTCTTCAAACTGCTCTGCATCTCCTGTCATTCTGTGGGAGGGTTCCGGAACGACATACTGGAACGCACGAGTGGGATGAAGGTCGCCGAGTTTGAGTCCGTTCTTGACGAGATGGGGGCCGAGGAAGCTCAAATGCCGCCTTTTGCGGGGAACCGGCAGGAGAGACAAGCCCTCACCAAGTATGTCCTAGAGGCGCTGCGGAAATAATCATGGACTGCCACTGAAGGAGAACTTGTGGAGCAGGGCACGGCAAAAGATCACCTGGATCTGAAAGGCTTTTTCATCCTCGTCTTTCTCACCATGCTCTGGGGGTGCAATTACCCCGCGATCAAAATATCGAACCTTGGATTCTCGCCTATCTTCAATGCTTTTCTGCGCTCCTCCATTGCGTCCTTGCTTGGCGTTATTTATTGCCTGTCCGTCAAGGAGCCCCTTGTTCACAGGGACAGACGGCTGTTCCACGGCTTTATGGTGGGCATGCTTTTCGGCGTTGAGTTTGTGTGTCTTTACCTGGGCATGTTTTACACGGATGCAGCCAGAGCTGGTATTCTCATCAACACATCCCCTTTTATCGTGGTGCTGGGAGCCTATTTATTTCTTAAGGAGCGTTTGGGCATTCTCAGAATCATAGGCCTGGTGTTGGCTTTTATAGGCGTTTATCTCGTTTTCTTGGGGAAACCCAGTACGTGGAGCCCCTCCATGCTCTTGGGCGATATCTTGGAACTGGGTGCGGCCGTGTTTTGGGGGGCCACCACTGTTTACATCAAGAAGTACCTTGCCGGAAAAGTGCATCCTATCAACACGTTCCTCTACCAGCTTGTATTTTCCATCCCCGTTATTTTTCTCTTCTCTTGTCTCCTTGAAGAGAAGTGGATCCTGAATGTCAACACGGCGTCTGTGATAGCCCTTCTTTATGCCTCCATCATCGTAGCCTTTGCTTCTTACCTGACATGGTTCAAGCTGATCCACACGTATCCCGTGTCCCAGCTTGCCGTGTTCACTTTTCTGTCGCCGTTCTTCGGCGTGATCTCGGGGGGCGTTGTCCTGGGCGAGGAACTCACCGCCGGTCTCATCTTCGGCCTTCTTTTTGTGAGTGGAGGGATATATCTGGCGAATTACCAGAGGAAATAGGAGAAGAATGGCAAAAGAGAACCGCAGAATACCCGCCTGCCCTGCGAAATGCTTTTCCCGAGAAAAGGGCTGTGACGTCATTAAGCACGGTGGATCGATCTGAATTCTTCTTGCGGGCATAGCGGGCAGGTCGAATAACGAATGTAGAATGCTGAAGGGGTAAATAGAAGTCGTCAAACCCCATAATCCTTAAAAAGATCGTCACCCCGGTGAAAACCGGGGTCCAGAAAGACTCTAAATGCTATAGGTGACTGGATTCCGGCTTCTGCCGGAATGACGGAAAACACCACTTCCAAGTCTTTTGCGATGCCGTTAAACTTCGTAATTCAAAATTCGTTGTTCGATATTCGATATTCGTTCTAGAACTTATAGGATAAGGAGATTCCAACCATGAGCGATGAATCCTATCACAAGCTGGCCAAGGTACTCGACTCTCTTCCCAATGGCTTTCCTTCCACGGAAAGCGGGGTGGAGATCAGGCTCCTGAAGAAGATCTTTCAGCCCGATGAGGCGGAGATCTTCTGCGACCTGAAACTCAAATTCGAAACCGCCAAGAAAATCGCCAAACGCACGGGCAGGCCCCTGGAAGGGCTGGAGGAGAAACTGACGAGCATGTGGGAGAAGGGCCAGCTCTTTGGAGTGCAGCTGGGGGATACGAAACTCTTTAGGATCGTGCCCTGGGCCTTTGGCATCTACGAGTTTCAGCTTCCCTTCATGGACCGCGAAATGGCGGAGATGTGCGAAGAATTCATGAAGGTCTACGGCCGACAGTTCTTCGACAAAACGCCTCAACTGATGCGCGTGATTCCCATTGAAAAAGAGATCCCCGCCCGGCACGAGGCTCTGAACTACGAGAAAGTCTCCTCCATCATCGAAAACGGCCTCTCCTTTCAGCTCATGGACTGCATTTGCAAGAAAGAAAAGAGCCTTCTGGACCAACGCTGCGGAAAGCCCATGGACATTTGCATGGGGATTGCCCCTGTGCCCGGCTTCTTCGACAATTCGAAAACCGGTCGCGTCATTTCCAAGGAAGAGGCTTACGGTGTGCTCAAAAGAGCCGAAGAGGCTGCGCTGGTTCACCTCACCTGGAACGTGGAAAACGGCCACTACTTCATCTGCAACTGCTGCGGGTGCTGCTGCGGGGTGCTGAGAGGGGTTAATGAACTCGGCATACCCGCATCGAAAGTCGTGGACACCTATTATTACGCCGAAATTGGCCCTGAACGGTGCGAGGCGTGCGGCGTGTGTGCGGACGAACGCTGTCAGGTCCACGCCATAGAGTCGGGGGAAGAGGCGTACCGGGTCATCCAGGACAAGTGCATCGGGTGCGGACTCTGCATCAGCACCTGCCCTTCAGAAGCGATTCAATTGGTGCGAAAGAAAGAACGCGTGCCGCCTCCTGCGGATGAAATGGAGTGGTATGACCAGCGGGCCCGTGTGCGCGGCATGGACATCAGCGCTTTCAAATAGGACTCCTGCACGCAAGCGCGTCTTGGATGTCTTCTTGGGTGATGCCCAGGAGATGAAGAACATCCGTCATGCTTGATTTCGCCAGGGCCACGTTGGCGAAGCGGTCCAATCCTTTCTTGGCATTGTAGGCAATGGCCAGGCCGGCCTGGGCCAGCATCAGCGCGTCGTTGGCTCCGTCGCCCACGCACACGGTCTGGTCGAGAAGGATCGCATGATCGCAGGCCGTCTGATTCACGAAGCGTGCTTTCCTTGCAGCATCCACCACTTCTCCCACAACCTTTCCCGTCAGTTTCCCGTCCTTGAGTTCCAGCCGATTGGCGTAGGCGAAGTCAAATCCCAGCTTGTTCTTCATGTGGTCCGCAAAGAAATCAAAGCCGCCGGTTACAATACCCAGCTTGTAGCCCAGGTATTTGAGCGTAGTCACCAGGTCCTGGACTCCGGGTGAAAGGGGAATACTTTCCCTGATCCGCATCAAATCCCCCTCGCTGAGCCCTTTGAGCAATGCGACACGCTGGATCAGGGAAGCCTCGAAATCAAACTCGCCGCGCATGGCTTTTTCCGTGATGCGAGCAACCTCGCGGTGAACGCCCGCGCAGCGTGCCATCTCGTCGATCACCTCCATGTCTACCAACGTGCTGTCCATGTCGAAGAAGATCAGTCGCTTGTTCTTGCGGTAGGCTTCCATTTTCTGAAGACCGAGGCCGATCCCGAGTTCGCGGCTTTTGACCATGAGGCGCTGCTTCACACGGTCGACGCTGGAGACGCCGTGGACGTTGATGGTCATCTCCACCGAGTGGGACCCATGGTGGGTGGCGGAGGAGATGGTCTCGATGTTGACGTTTTCTTCAGACAGAATCGCTGAGAACTCCGCAAGGGCAGGGGTGCCGCCGAAATGAGTGAGGACATAGAGGTTGCGCTGGTTCATGGCCTCCATGTCTTCCGGAGAGTAGAGACGGAAATTGAGCGTCAGGTTCAGCTGGCTTGCTTCAAAAAGCAGGTCCTTGATGACGCTGTCCTGGGACTCGCTCGCCCCGCTCAGGTCAAGGACCAGGTAGAGGCCCAGGAGATTCTGGAGCGAGGCTTGCTCGATGTCCACGACCTCGACGTTGTGGTTCATCAGGATGCGCGTGAACCGGGCGGTGATGCCAGGGCGGTCTTTACCGGATACGATCACCATGAGGAAATTCTGGTTCTTGGCCATTGGGGTTGTCTCTCTCTTCTCTTAGCTTTAGCAGGTTGCTGAAAAGTGCCCATCTACTGCGTTGCCCTAACCCCTCGTTGTTGCGACGTACTGGAAGGTACGTCTCACTCCTCGGGATTTCGGCCGCCTTGTATCTGAGCGTTTTTGAGCGACCTGTCAGGAACGTCTTCTTAAGCATCCTACCTGCAATCAAACAGAGCACTCTGGTGAAAGCGAATCATAAAGGAGTGCGAGCAATGTGTCAAATCTCAGCGTCCCGTTGCGCCGACCCGCTCATTTTCCCTTTTGACTCCTCCGCGCAGGTGGTGTAGATGAATGCTGACTGGCCGGAGGTTCCCTGACAGCGAAGAACAGGAGGATACGGATGAGGGGTTCGGGGCAGAAGAAACCGGGCGGGGAAAAGAAGAGCCGGGAGGAGATGGACCGCATTGTCGCCCGGGCCCGTCAGGCGCTTGATGAGCGCATGAAGGGGTACCGGGAGCAGTCCCTGAGAATTCATCCCTGGGTCTGCGCACGGTGCGGCAGGGAGTTCACCTCAAAGAATCTCCACCTCCTCACAGTCCACCACAAAGACCACAACCATGAGAACAACCCTTCCGACGGCAGCAACTGGGAAAACCTCTGCCTCTATTGCCACGATAACGAGCACAGGCGGTTTCTGGACTATGAGGCTGGCGCCGGTGCCGGGGAGAGCGAGGACAAGGGGAAGCCTTCCACTCACAAGCCCTTTGCAAAGCTGGCGGAGCTGCTGAAGCCGGAAAAGCGCTGAGCCCGTGGATCGTCTTGTCGAGATATTTTCTATGTCCGTGACCGTGGGGGAAAAGGAAGAAGAAAAAGAAAAGCCTGAAATGCCGGCGCATGTAAAGACTTTCGATCCTGAAAACCCGCCTTTTGAGACCCAACACCTGTGCATTTACCTGCGTGAGCTGGAAGAGGAAAAAGAGCACAAATAGTCACATTTTGCGCAAAATCGTCCATGGGCCTATAACCACACAAAGAGAACGCTTTTGGGAATAGCCTGAAAATCCTTCGATTTTAGATAGTTATCCAAGGCACGAAAAATCTAACAATGGCAGAATTCTTGCAACCTCCTTCTTCAGAGGTGTGGTGGTCTTGCTCCTCCACGGGTTGCACCGGGGAAGGCAAGCTAGGGGAGGTTTGTTGTGAGAGCTGTCGTATGTTGCTTCGCCTTGGTTTCGTTGTTCATCGTTTGCTCTCCTGTTGATTTTGCGTCGGCAGAGTCATCGCCGGCTATGGACGGCTGTCCGATCCTTCCCTCGAACAATATCTGGAACACAGCCATCGACCAGCTGCCGGTCGATCCCAATTCTTTCTCTTACATCAACACGATTGGCGCGAGCACAGGTCTTCACCCTGACTTTGGTTCGGGGACCTGGGACGGCGGTCCCATTGGGATTCCTTACAACGTGGTGCCGGGCACACAGCCCAAGGTGGATATCATCTTTGATTATTCGGACGAGAGCGACCCGGGTCCTTATCCAATTCCTCCGGATCCTCAAATCGAGGGGGGGCCTGACTCGACCGGGGATCGTCACATTCTGGTTCTGGACAAGGACCGGTGCATCCTCTATGAAACATGGTCCACTTACCCGCATTCCGACGGAACCTGGCAAGCAGGATCAGGAGCGGTATTCGATCTTCGGTCGAACGCCTTGCGGCCAAGCGGCTGGACTTCGTCGGACGCGGCTGGGCTTCCTGTTCTTCCCGGGCTGGTGCGTTACGACGAGGTGGCGTCAGGTGAAATCCATCATGCCATCCGCTTTACAGTGCCCAGAACGAGGAAGGCCTATGTCTGGCCTGCGCGCCACTATGCGTCGAGTCTCACGGCGCTCAACTACCCGCCCATGGGTCAGCGCTTTCGACTGAAGACGGATTTCGATATCGGCCGGTTTTCAGCGCCGGTCCAGGTGATTCTCCGCGCCCTCAAGACCTACGGGATGATCCTGGCCGACAACGGGAGCGCCTGGTACATCTCGGGAGCGCCTGACCCGCGCTGGAACAATGATGTTTTGAGAGAACTGAAACTGGTGAAAGGATCGGACTTCGAAGCTGTTGACGTTTCTTCCCTGATGGTGAGTCCTGATTCGGGCGAGGCCAAGCAGCCCGACCCTCCCCAAGATCCTCCTGCTTCTCCCAGCGGACTCAGGGTGTCTTTCTGGCAGTGGCTGAGCGGCCGCACCGTCGACTGCTCTTCCGGAGTGTGCACGTTTAGATGACGGCAGCGGCTACGATCTTCAGCATGGATCGAGAATACCAACCCGGATTTCAATCCCCAGCTTACTTCCTGTAGCCGTATCGTTCTTCGAAGATCGGGGCAATGAGGTTGTCCACCGGGACATAGTCGTCCGTGAGGAGGACAGGGTTCTGGTCTTTGAGGTACGTTTGAAGAAGGGACTGAGGGAAGAACAGGCCGATCACATTCGTGTCTCCCGAACGCCTCATGCTATCGATAAAATCCTCCTGCTCCAGTTTCTTTGAACTCGCCACGACAACGTAGGTGCTGATTCCCATGTCGTTCAGATCCGTGTTGGCCGTCACCAGATTCACCTGCTTTTTCCCGAAGACTTCTTCCAGGGTCCGAATGTAGGCTGGGATAAAGAGACCTTTCTTGAAACTGTCGATCACATTGGCAAGATAGAGTCCATCGGGCTTGAGCAGCCGCTTCAACTCCACGGCGAATTCTTTCGTCGTCAAATGGTACGGAACGGACAGGTCATTGAAGGCATCGCCGAAGATGAAATCGTAGGTGCCGTTTTCCTTGCAGTTCATCACGAACCACCGCGCGTCCATATTGAAGGTGCGAATCCGGGTGTTCACCGGAATCCCCAAATACGTCCTGGCCACACGACTCACCTCCGGGTCGATCTCGACGACGTCGATTTGAGCTTCCGGGTATTTTGCCTCTAGAAACCGCGGAAAGGTGAAACCTCCCCCGCCAATGAAAAGGACCTTGAAGGATTGCTTCTCCTCGGTCTGCCACCTGACCAGTTCCTCGTAAAGCCGTATGTACTCGTACTCGAGGTGGAAGGGGTCATCCAGAGCCGTGTAGGAGTGGATGAGGTGATCCAGAACCATGGCCTCGAGAGTCAATCCTTTGGTGGTTTCGTCTTTCTTCTTGAGTTTGATGGTGTAGTAGTCACTCTCTTTGAAAAAATAGGTGCTGCTGTCCAGGAGCGGCTTAAAGGCATGGCCGTAAAATCCTCCCAGAAGGGGGATGAAAAGCGCCACGGCCACGGCCATGAATATCTTTTTCTTCACGAAGAAACCACCGAACACGACGCCCGAAACCATGAGGATCGCCCCCACGGAAAAGAGGATGTGACGCGTTCCCATCCAGGAGATGAGAAAGAAACCCGTGGCAAAGGTCCCGAGAATGGAGCCCAGAGTGGAAAAGGCATAAATCTTTCCCACAATATTGCCTGTTTTGTTCAGGTTGTTGAGGGTCAGCTTGACGACCACAGGGGAGATCATTCCGAGCACGCAGGAAGGCGCGAAAAAAATGATGGTCGTAATCAAGAGGATGCGGACCATCAAAGACGTGTTCCACTGCGACCCGCCCACGTAGTCTGTCAAAGGGGAGATGGCGAAGGCTCCAAGTCCTGAAAGAACAAGGAGCACTCCAAGGGTGGTCTGAGTCGGATATCGGTCCGCCAGCAGTCCCCCCAGGTAGGCGCCCACGCTGATGCCGGCAAGGACGACTCCGATGATGCTTGTCCAGGTGTAAAGGGACACCCCGATGTAAGGGGCCATAATTCTGCCGGCAATGAGCTCGATGACCAGGGTGCAGAAGCTTGCGATAAAGACGACGATGTTTGCCTTGATGATTTCGCGGTGCATGCTTCCCCGCCTTTCGTGAAAGAGGTTTCGGAAGACCAGCGAGAGTTAACGTGGTCTATTAGCCTTAAAAGAGGTCCGGGTCAAGTCCCGACTTCAGGGCGAATAGTATCGGCATTTTATTGTCCTGGTTGCTGCGGCCCTCGGCATACTCATCGTGCTTTCAAAAGCATTCGCTTTCGGTTAATATCCCTCTGACCATGGTTCCAGACGGACGCTTCATTGACCTGGCAGCGCAGTGTCTCAACCATCGCTTGTCATCTCGACCGGAGGGAGAGATCTTAACCCGTGACCAACGCAAGATTTCTCGCATTCGCTCGAAATGACTCACCTGTAGACGGATCACTGAGACGCTACACTGGCTTAGGCGCGGGTGAGGACTATCTGGTCAGACACTGAGCCACCAAGGAGAAAAGGATGCGACTGGAAAAAGAGAGAAAGGAAATTGCGACGTTTGGAAGGAAACTGCTGGCTTCGGGGCTCACCGCAGGGACCGGGGGAAACCTGAGCATCGTGAACCGCAAGAGGAACCTGGTTGCCATCACACCCAGCGGCGTGGACTATCTTGAAATGAGCCCGCAGGACGTTGTGCTCGTGGGGATGGAAGGCGGCCCTATCGAGACCTCCAGGTACAAGCCCTCCTCGGAACTGCTCTTCCATCAGGCGCTTTACCGTAAACGGGATGACATCCAAGCCATTGTACATACCCACTCGGTTTATGCCACGACGCTCGCGACCCTCGGGTGGGAAATCCCTGCTTTTCATTATCTCGTGGCCTACTCGGGCAGGAAAGTCCCGCTTGCCGCTTATGCGACCTTCGGGAGCGAGCAACTCGCCAGAAACGTGGCCCATGCCATAGGAGACAACAACGCGGTTCTCATGGGCAGTCATGGAGTGATCGCGGTGGGCCCGACTCTGGCCAAGGCTTTTGAAACCGCTGAGATCATAGAATACGTTGCGCGGGTCTATTATCTGGCCAAAGGCCGCGGGGAGCCCACCATCCTTTCGGATGAAGAGATGAACAGGGTGATCGAGAAGTTCAAAACGTACGGTCAACGGACAAAGCCGACCGCTGTCGGCTGAAGCCGATAGCCTAAGGGACAAAGGGACAGAGCGGAAGGGTTTTTCTGCTTTGTGCCTATGTGCCTCTGCACCTTTGCCCCTGAGTCTTAAGGGAGGTTGCCCATGCCTTTTGCAGCATATCCGTCCGCAGTGGTCTACAAGACGCCCGGAAAGAAAAGCAAAGGAAACGCCGTCACACACTTGATCTGGGGCGACTGGATCAAAGAGCTGGGGCCTCGCGAAGGGGACTGGCTCAAGGTCCGTCCTCGGCGAAAAATCGGCTGGATCCACAAGAAGGACCTTCAGGAAAACCGGCTTCTGGAACTGGATTTTATGGACATCGGCCAGGGGGACAATTGCTTGGTCAGCACTCCGGAGGGAAGGCTTTTCCTTGTGGATGCAGGGGAGGGGGACAACCTCTATCGTTTTTTGAGGTGGCGTTTTGATCGGTCCAAGGAGCCGCTTGTCCTGGAAAGCGCCATCATCAGTCACCCGGACAAAGATCATTTCGGAGGATTGAAATACCTTGTAGACGAAAAGAAGATCTCTTTCAGTAGCCTTTTTCACAACGGAATCGTGGAACGAAGCGGCAGGAACAGCCTTGGGATCGTCATCAAACAGGAGGACTAAGAGAGCCTTACGGAAAGGAGTCTTTCTTGGTTTGTCGAATAGGGAATAGAATAAGAGATTGCCGCATTTCATGGTTTTGTCCTAGAATCACAAGAAGAGCTTTCAACCGTCAAGCTGGGGAAGGAGGGCAATATGGCTGAGAAATCCATCCAGGGAGTGCGCAGTTCCTTCTTTGGGAGAATTCCCGAGGGGGTGTTGGCGGCGAAGAACGCTTTGCGAGACCGGCTTTTCGGAGCAACGGAAGAGGCGATTCCCCAGGCTCTAGCTCTCCGAAAGGCAAAGCGGTTCCATCCGGCCATTGGGGTCAACCTCGTGGGGGTCGGCATTGGTGAGAAACTGTCAGCGGGAAAGCAGACGGGTGAGATGTGCGTCAAGGTCTTTGTGGCGAAGAAGTATCCAAAAGGGAAGGTCCCGTCCGGTGAGCTTGTCCCGGAGAAGATCGACGAAATCCCTACCGATATCGAAGGGGTGGGGTATGTGAGGAAGCTTCAGATTTCCCAAAGAAAACGTCATCGTCCTGTTCCGGGTGGAGTCTCAGTGGGTCTGCCGCTCAGCGTGGTCGACTTCCGTTTTGGCGGTACCCTCGGAGTGGTTGCTGTGGACAGTAAAGATCCCGATCACATTCTCTGTCTGAGCAACAATCATGTACTGGCGGATGAAAACAGGGTCAACCTCGGTGCTGCGGTGGTGCAGCCGGCAACGCTTGACGGCGGCGGAGAAGCAGATCGGATCGGGTATTTGTCTCGATATGTCCCCATCAAATTCAATAACAAGAGGAACTGGATGGATGCAGCGGCAGCAGAATTTGAGAACCCCGGAGCCGCGGAGCGGAGCTTGCTGGGAATAGGGAGGCCGACGGGATCGGGTAATCCTTCTCTGGGGCTGCTTGTGCGAAAGTCAGGCAGGACGACCGGGCTCACGGAAGGCGTGGTGCGGGGAATGAATTTCGATGTTTTCAACATCAGCTACGAACAGGGAATGGTTCGCGTCGATGACGTCATCGTCATTCGAGGGACTTCGGGGTCCTTTAGCAAGCCTGGGGACTCCGGGTCAGCAATTGTCGACCCCCAAGGGCGGGTTGTTGCCTTGCTGTTTGCCGGGAGCGAGATGGTGACTTTCGCCATACCGATCAATCGCGTGCTGCGCCGGTTGAAACTGCGCATTGCAACCTAGCAGGTTGCTGAAAAACGCCCATCTACGGCGTTGCCCTCATCCCTCGTCGCTGCGGCGTACTGGAATGTACGCCTCACTCCTCGGAATTTCGGGCGCCTTGTATCTGAGCGTTTTTGAGCAACCTACGAGGAGGGTCTTTTTCAGCATCCTGCTAGAGGTGGGAGAAGTGATCCAGTCATCGTCGTCCGAACTCCAAAAAGCCAAGCGTGGCCTTTCGAAATTCCTTCGGGAGGAGCAGGGGTTCGTGGGAGTAGGAGTATCGCTCGGGTCAGCCGGGCTGCCGGAAATCGTTGTGTTCGTGGCGGAGACGACGAGTCCGGTTCTGGCCAAGGTGCCGACCGAATGGCAAGGCCTCGCAGTGCGTACCGAGGTCAGCGGGTTTCCCAGAAAATATTGAGTGGGGCAGGCCACGCTTGCGGCTCTGGGTCTTTAATCTGTTGTCGGGAAGCGAAGAAGGAGAGGATATGAAACTGGATAAAATCATCATCACCAACATGGGTACGCTGAAGGAAAAGTATGACGAAAAATTCGGCCGTGTCGAGCAGGCGATCCAACGGCTGATCGCAGCAGACCAGAAGCGGGGGCTGGAGACGAAGCTGGTGGCCATCGATTCAGAGGCGGATATGGCTGCGGCTCGGGGACAGAAGGTCAAGGAAAAGGATGACCAGAGGGCGGTCAAGAATGCCGTTGATGCCCTGTTCGATGCCTATGAGCCGGACTACATCGTGATCCTGGGGGCGCAGGACATTGTCCCGCACCAGGACCTGAAGAACCCTGCCTACGATCCAGGCGGGGATGACGATAAGGTTGTGCCGAGCGATATCCCTTATGCCTGTGAAGCCCCGTACAGCGTCAAACCGGGTGATTTTGTGGGCCCAACGCGTGTAGTGGGCCGAGTTCCTGATCTGGTCCGATCGAGTGATCCTGCTTACATCGTTTCCCTTCTTGGAACCGCAGCCCGGCACAAGACCCGTACCCGCGCCGATTACCAGAAGTATTTCAGTGTGAGCGCTGAAGTCTGGAAGGGTTCTACAGAGCTCAGCTTGACCAAAGTCTTCGGATCCAGCGCGTCCATGGCCACCTCTCCGCCCAAAGGGCCGAACTGGACGAACGCTGAACTCGGTCGTCGGGTGCATTTCATCAACTGCCATGGGAGCCCTGAGGACCCCAATTTCTACGGGCAGCGCGGCAGGAGCTATCCCATCGCGCACAAGGCGGAAAAACTCACAAAGAAAATCATGAACGGAACTGTGATCGCGGTGGAGTCTTGCTACGGGGCCCAGCTCTACGACCCCGCGGATGCAGACATGCAACCCGGCATTTGCAGTACCTATCTCAAGGATGGGGCGTACGGGTTCTTCGGCAGTTCGACGATCGCTTACGGACCGAGCGAAGGAAATGGTCAGGCGGACCTCATCTGCCAGTATTTTATTGACGAAGTCCTTGACGGCGCTTCTCTGGGAGAAGCGACTTTGAAAGCGCGGCATCGGTTTGCCCAGGCTTACACTCACGTTGACCCGACGGATCTCAAGACCATGATCCAGTTCCACCTTCTTGGAGACCCTTCGATACACCCTGTCGGAGCAGCGCCGCATGCACTGGCCCGCACAAAAGCGTTCAAGCAAGCGTTCAGGGAGCGCCAGAATACAAAAGGGACCAGGAGACTGAGGAGGGAGCGGGCTGCAAGAACCGGCACGAATCTGAGGAACAGCCTCGGTACCCCGAACCTGTCTGACGAAGCGTTGCCCGCCGAGGTGAAGACGGTGCTTGAGTCCGTCGCGCAGGAATCGGGGATCAAGAGCTTTGTCGCCCAGTCCTTCACGGTGAACTATCCCGGCGAAGCCATGGTGGAGACCATGAAGCGCTTTGCACCTGTTCGTGAGGGGAGGGCACTCTACATGGTCAGCGGCAGCCGGCCGTTGCCCAAGGAGGCTCCGGGGAGGATCGTGATCATTACCGGAACCGTGCAAAACGGACAGCTGATCCACATGAGGAGAGTGCACAGTCGATGAAACCAGTGATCAGTCATCAGTGGACAGTAAACAGTTGAAGAGTAAGGACAAGAAAGCAGCGATCAGTCATCAGTGACCAGTGCCCAGTTATCAGGGAGGATTCTCATGAGTGAATTGATCCATGCGAAGAGCTTCAGGGATTTAATTGTTTACAAAAAAGCGCGCGCGGTCGCCAAAAGGATTTTTTAACTTTCGAAGACGTTCCCTAAGGAGGAGCGCTATTCTTGAACTGATCAGGTGCGGCGCTCATCCCGATCCATTGGCGCACAGATCGCTGAGGCTTGGGCAAAGAGACGCTATGAAAAGCATTTCGTAAGCAAGCTTAGCGACGCGGATGGAGAGCAGCTGGAAACCCAACACTGGATTGAAACAGCCGAAGACTGTGAATATCTGACTTCATCACAGGCAACTGAGGTCAATGACGAACTTTCAGAGATCGGCCGGATGCTTAACTCTATGATGAACAAGGCCGACCAATTTTGTTCGTAACTTCTTTGATCAGTGATCTTAGTCTATCGTTTTGAGTATGTTTTCACCGATGACTGATGACTGATCACTGATCACTTTCTCCTAGGAGTTCAGATCGTGAGAATCTCGGGACGAGTTGTGAAGAAGCGTCTCTACGCCGGCACCAAGAGCGAGCACGAGGGGCTCGTTCTGGTCACCGCTGAGGGAGAGTTCAAGCTGCTGCGCAAAGGCGGCAACCCCTTCTGGGATGAAACACTCGCCGAACTCGAAGGGAAAGAGATCGAGGCCGAGGGCACCTTGAGGGAAACAAGGTTCACCACGGCTCGATGGACTGTCCTGCCTTGAAAAATCAGATTTTTCACGTGTTAAGGACAGCACTTGAGAACCCCATGGATCAGGGAGTGAAGAACATGCTTAGGGGGTTTTGGATAACTGTTGAAAAGTTCTTGATTCTTGTCTCTGTGTGCCTTCCAATCCTGATGAATCCGGTTGCTCTGTGGGATGCAATTGCGGCCGGACCAACTCCTGGAGACGTTGTTAACTGCGATATTCAGCGCGGTCCCTGCACCCAAGAGCTGGCGGGCATGGCCGTTACCCTGGATATTCTGCCCAGGCCCGTCAAAGCGATGAAGGATTTGAAATTCCGGGTGACTCTCTCAGGTGAAAAGGCGGCCAGGGCAGCTCACATCGATCTGGGAATGCCGGGAATGGACATGGGGCCCAACCGTGTTGAACTCAGGCCCGTGACGGACAAGGTCTATGAAGGGCAGGGGGTCATTGTGCGATGCCCCAGCGGCCGGAGAACTTGGAAGGCAACTGTTACCCTGCCGGAATCCGGCAAAGTCGAGTTCCTCTTTGATGTCATCTATTGACGCGCTGTATTTCATTTTCCTGGCTACAGGCTTCACCGTAGGATTCGGCCACTGCATAGGCATGTGCGGCCCGATCGTGGTCTCCCTTTCTTTGAACTTGAAAGAGAAGGACGTTTTCATCCCCCACCTCCTTTACAACACAGGGAGGGTTATCACGTACGCCGTCCTTGGAGGTCTTGCAGGGATCCTCGGCTCTTTCACAATGCTGACCTCCTCCATTGTCAGCCTCCAGAAGGGTGTGCTCGTTTTTGCAGGAGTACTAGTTCTCCTTATGGGACTGGCCATGGGTGGGTGGATTCCCTTCGGGCGGATCTTTGGAGATGGAGGCGCCGGCAGCAGCGTGCTCTCGAAGTGGTTTGGTCGACTCTCTGCGGTCAAATCACCGATCGTCTACCTGCCACTCGGTTTGCTGCTCGGGCTCCTTCCATGCGGACCTGTGTACACCGCCCTGATCGCGTCGGCAAGAGCAGGAATGGGCGTGGAGAGTGCGCTGGAAGGTTTCTTTTCAGGCATGAGTCTTATGATCGCTTTCGGCGTCGGGACACTTCCCTCTCTTGTTCTTATCGGGAGACTCTCCAGTATGGGCTGGATCAGGTCCAGACCTTTGATCTACAAGATCAGTTCAGGCCTCATGGTGCTGGCAGGGATCTATTTCGTGATTCAAGGGATTCGGTACTGACAAGCGCAGCAGCGATTCTCGCTCTCCTTGACCCGTTAACCTGCTGGCCGCGGTCAGAAGAATATGGGACAAAATGCCATTCGGTGAGCGCCGGATAGACGCTTTAAGTGCCGAAATCGCTTCCTCAGAAGATATTTACAGGACTCCCCAGATCATCCGAGTTGCCACAGCAATAAGAAAAACGGCGTAGATACGCTTAAGGGCGACAACCGGCGTCTTATGGGCCAGTTTGGCTCCGAATGGCGCCGAAAAAAAACTGAAGAAGGCAATCCCGAAGAGCGCCGGAATATAGAGATAACCCAAGTGGGGCGCTGCGATGTCTGCAATCGGCAAACCGTTAAGGATGTAACCGAGAGTCCCGGCAATCGCTATGGGAAAGCCAATCGCCGCTGAGGTGCCGATCGCATGATGAACCGGAACGTTGCACCACATCATAAAAGGTATGGACAGTGCTCCGCCGCCGATACCCACCAGGCTTGAGATAACGCCGATCATAACGCCTACGCCGCTCATCCCGAGCAGACCCGGCAGTTTCCGGGTGGGTTCGGGCTTGAAATTGCTGAGCATGCTGGCGGCAATATAATACAAAAAACAGGCAAAGAGTATTTTGAGTGCCTTTGTTGAAAGTTGGGCGGCAAACCATGTTCCCGAAAAGGTGCCGATCAGTATCCCCAGCGTGATTCCTCTGACGATATCCCATCGGACGGCACCATGTCGATGGTGCGTCATAAAACTGGAAACTGAGGTAAACACGATGCTGCCAAGGGACGTCGCAAGCGCCATTTGCATGATGTGGTGCGCGGAAAAACCCTGAGCTGTGAAAACGAAGACGAGGATCGGCACGATGACGGCGCCGCCGCCGATCCCAAGGAGGCCTGCAATTATCCCGACAATCACCCCCAGAGGAGGATAAATGATCCATTCCAACATGGTCGAGTCCCCTGCAGAAATCAGATTTTTCTCTAAGAACCCAAAACTCAATATACCAAGACAACATAAAAGTCGAGGTATCTTACATTTCGATGTTGCATTTCGATCTATTGGTGAAGTGAAGACCCCTACGGCCATGTGCCAGGCAGGAATGCCGACTACCGCATACTCCGGGCGCGCGAGATCAAAACGACCAGTTGATCCTTTTCCTTTTTTAGAGCTTCCCTCCAGGGTCTGACTTGACTCAGGAGGTCGCCTGCGTCCCCGCCGCTCTTGACACACAAGGGCAGAGTCCCTTATACTCCCGCCCATCTGAAGCAAGTTCTTTTACCTGATCGATCCTCATATGTGCCTGGGCAGTTCACGGGAGGAGCGGGATGCCATCCGACGGAAGTGCACACGTGTTCTCGGCAAAACGGTTGGAAACGTTCATTGAGAGTGCTCTCGGAGCCGTGGGCCTCCCCGAGCGGGATGCGGCAACCTGCGCGGCCCGGATGACGGAGGCAGATCTGCGCGGTGTAGACACGCACGGGATCTTCCGCCTGCCCCAGTACATCCGGCGGATTCGTGCCGGCGGGATCAACCTCCATCCGAAGGTGCACCCCGTACGTGAGAACGCTGTGACCGCCCTGATAGACGGAGACAACGGGATGGGGCATGTGGTGCTGACCTACGCCGCGCAGTTGGCGATTCAAAAGGCCTCGGAGACCGGCCTCGCGTGGGTAGGCACCTTTAACGGCAACCATGCCGGGGCAGCGGCTGTCTACTCCACAATGGCTGTCGCCCACGATATGATCGGGATGTTCATGACCGTGGCAAACGGCAATCACATGCCGCCGTGGGGGGGCGTCGAGCTGATTCTCGGCACGAATCCGATATCCATCGCGATTCCGGCCGGCACGGAGCCTCCCATCGCCTTGGACATTGCCACGACGGTGGCCTCGAACGGGAAGGTGAAGCTGGCAGCCCAAGAAGGGGAAACGATGCCGATCGGCTGGATGGTCGATCGAAAGGGGCAGCCGCTCACCGATCCGAAGCGCGCCAGCGAAGGATTCCTTCTGCCGATCGGGGGCTACAAGGGGTATGGATTGAACGTCGTCATCGGCATGCTGGCCGGCGTGCTCAACGGTGCGCCCTTCGGTCGAAACGTCATCGATTTCAACAAGGATCTTGTGACGCCGAACGGCAGCGGGCACATGGTCCTGGCCATGCGGGTGGATAATTTCCAGCCCGTGCAGACATTCAAGAACGAGATGGACCGGGTGATTCGGGAGATACGCGATTCGGAGCGCATGGAGGGCGTCGACCGAATCTGGCTGCCCGGCGAGATGGAGTTCCACAAGGTGCGGGAGCGGTCGGAGCGGGGGGTTCCGCTGGGCTCCGCCCTGATCGCGCAACTCCGGCAGATTGCCAAGGAGCTCCTGCTTCCGGAGCGGCTCGAGTAGACATCGGACGAGCATAGAACGCCAGAGGGCGGCCTTGCGCCGAACATCGCCGGATACATCATCCGGGCCGCATTCTCGCAGGAGAGAATGACATGCCTCCCGGACCAATCCAAGCGGATGTAGAGGGCCAAGGACGGGAAGAGCGAAAAGACTTCTGATATGGTCCTTTCACCGGGATTGGGGATTCTGGCTGCCCTGGGGGGAGTCGTGGGCCTGATTGCTGGATTCATTCTTTCGCTAGTTGCCGGCCTCGCACGCAGCAGTGGAAATCAGCATCACGGCAGGCGGTCCAGGGCGGGATACGGTATTAGAGTAGAGCGGCCAAGCTGCGTCTACTCAGCGAGCATGACGAGATTGTTATTATTCCAGTCCGTCATATATTGGAGTGGATTGACATTCTTTCCATTTTTCTCTATCTGATAATGGAGGTGGTGACCCGTACTTCTTCCTGAGTTGCCCATGTTTCCGATCACCTCGCCTCTATCCACATGCTGGCCCTTCTTGACGGATGCACTGTGCAAGTGGCCGTATGTCGTCTCATAGACCGAATCATGCTTTATTCGGACGGTCATTCCCAGAGAACCATCTTTTCCAACAAAAGTCACTGTCCCTTTAGCTGGAGCCAGGACAGGTGTTTTTTCAGCTCCCGCAATATCCACCCCGGGATGAAACTGCTCCTTGCCGGTAAACGGGCTGATCCTCGGTCCAAAGGAGGATGAAAGCCATGATTCCTGAGAATTTATTGGAGATATGGAAGGCGTGCGATCCAACTTTTCTTGCCTTCCTTGAAGGGCACCGAGCATCTGTTGCAAGTCCGCATCCAGTTGGCGAATGTCTGACGCTGATAGAGAGGCTGCATGAGTCTTGGGGGTCTTTGCAGAGGGATGGATCGTCGTGAAAGGGGATTTGGAGGAAAGCGCTGTGTTTTGGGACGTGAGTTCCACTCCCCCTTGTCCTATTTTACCTCCACCGGGACCCTGCGGTTTCAATCCCAGGTAGCTCTGAACATATCCGGCCTTTTCTCTGATGGTCGAGATCTCTCGGGTCAAATGCCCAATCCTGATTTCTTGATCTTGAATCTGACTCTTGGCCTCTCGGTTTTCTATTTCCAAGCGCTGAGATTCCTGCTTAACTTGTTGGAAACGATACATGCTCCAAGCACCGCCAGAGGCCATAAATAGAAAAATGCCGGATGCGAGGAAAAGTGCGCCCAGCACAAGTATAGGTACCGAGATGCTGAAGACCCTCTTCTGTGGACTGGAGGGCACCAAGAGAATAGTGAATTTTCTTTTTGTAAGCATGGAAGGACCCCTTTACTTATCGAAGTGAAGAGAATACACTACCACGTATCTTTTTTCAGACAGGTATTATCGCATTGTGCACGACGAAGATGGTCTCAACGGAAAAGACGCCTGGATACCTGGCTGATATTGCTAAAATAATAATCGACCTTCGTGATCATCTCTTCAGAGCCTTCTGTTTCAACACACACCTCTAGGTCTAATAGCTTCAATTATTGTGCCATTCTTCCGGCTCTCATCCTGAAGAAAGCCCGTGGTTCGGTGCGGGAGCAATCTGAACTTTATGCTGGTCTGAGGACTTGGGCATTTGATCGTGACGTCTGGGCTAGCTCTTGACTTCTAATGAGGTCAGTAGGATTCTATCGGGGCGTTGGGACTTTCTATTTTGGTGTCCCAATTCCTGTTTGCTTTGTGGTGCCTGCCGCGCCATTGGCAGGAAGCCCAGAGAGAGTTCAGAGGCGGAAACAGAGGGGTCTTTCATGACAGAAACAAGGAGGACATACTGTGGCCTGTGCCATCCGCGATGCGGTCTTCTGTTGGAAATGGAAGACGGCAGAGCGGTCAAGGTCACAGGAGACGCGCAGCACCCCATCACCAGGGGGCGCACGTGCAGTCGCGGAAAACTGATGCTCGACCATGTGTATCACAAGGATCGGCTCAACGCCCCGCTCAAGCGTAAAGGGGAGCGGGGTTCGGGGCAATGGGAACGCATCGCGTGGAACCGTGCATTGGACGAGGTTGCGGAGAAAATCGCTTCTCTGCGCGACAAACACGGTGCAGAGACCCTGGCCTTCAGCCATGGTACCAAACGGACCTATCACTGGGACGAGCGAAGGTTCTTCAACCTTTTTGGCTCACCCAATATCTTCGGGGCTAACAATGTCTGCATGTGCCCGAGCCAGGCTGTCGAATACGCCACCTACGGCGGCTTTGCCTGGGGCGATGTGATGAAAACAAAGTGCGTGGTATTGTGGGGGCATGCGCCTTCTCACTCCGATCCCATCGGTCTGTACGGCATGATTCTCGCGGCCAAGAAAAACGGGGCTCGGCTCATCGTGGTGGACCCCCGTCGCATTCCCGAGGCGGAAAAGGCGGACCTGTTCCTCCAAATCCGGCCGGGAACCGATGTGGCCCTGATGCTGGGCTGGCTGAGAGTGATTATCGGGGAGGGGTTGTACGACCGGGATTTCGTGGCAAAGTGGACCGTCGGATTTGACGATCTGAAGGCAGCTGCAGCGGAGTACACGCCCGAGCGGGTGGCAGCGATCACGTGGCTCACCCCGGAGCAGGTGGTCCAGTCCGCTAGGCTCTATGCCACGACAAAACCCTCGATGATAACCTGGGGTTTCGGTCTGGACAAGCAGGGTGTCAACGCCACCCAGGCCGCCAGGGCGCGAACCATCCTGAGGGCGATTACCGGAAACGTGGATGTCCCGGGTGGGGAGCCTCTGGGTTGGGCAGACCCGATCGGCAAGATCATCGGCAATGACGGGTTGGAGTTCAATGAGGCGCTTCCCCCGGAGCAGCGGGCCAAGCAACTAGGCGCTGATGAATATCCCTTTTTCGGTTTCCCGGGCTGGGAGAAAAACGCGGAGGCCAACCGCCGTCTTCCCCGCGATTACATGCATCCGCCCCTCGCGGACATGACGAGCGTGGCCCACGCCCGGGCCGTCTGTGACGCTATCATCGCCGGGAAGCCTTATCCGGTCACCGCGGCCATCTCTCTTGCCAGCAACCCTTTGCTTTCGCTCGCCAACACGGGGCGCGTTTATGAGGCTCTGAAAGCCCTCCAGCTTTATGTTGTGGCGGAATACTACCTCACCCCGTCCGCCGCCCTGGCCGATTATGTGTTTCCCATCTGCTCCACCATAGAAACCACAGAGCTTTGGCTGACCCCGTCTTTCTGCGTCGCCTGCCCAAGAGGGATCGAGCCTCTCTACGAGCGTCGCAATACTTATGACTTCTGGCGGGGGCTGGCAGTCCGGTTGGGGCAGAAGGAGCACTGGCCCTGGGAAACAGTGGATCAGGTATGGGACTGGTGCTTGGCGCCTGTGGGCCTGACCTTCCAGCAGCTGGTGGAGAAGAACGGGCTCTTCGGCCAGAGAGAGTACCAGCGCTATGAGCGATTCGGTTTCGGCACGCCGTCAGGCAAAGTGGAGCTCCGATCCAGCATCTTCGAGGACCTGGGTTGCGAGCCCCTTCCGGTGTACAGGGAGATGCCCCACAGCCCCGCGGGATCGCCTCATCTTCACAAGGATTATCCGCTGGTCCTGATCACGGGAAGCCGGTTCACGCCCATGTATCACTCGGAACAGCGCCAGATTGAAAAGGCCCGGAAACCAAACCCGGACCCTCTCGTCACGCTCCATCCGGACACGGCAGCGGGATTGGGCGTGGCAGACGGGGACTGGGTGAAGGTGGTCACGCCCCAGGGCAGCGTTCGTGTGAAGGCCCATCTGACCGATATCCTGCACCCCCGCATGGCGGACGTGCAGCACGGCTGGTGGTTTCCAGAGAGGAAGGGGACAGAACCCGAATTGTTCGGGGTCTTCGAGTCCAATGCCAACATGCTCTGTCCTGACGGGCCGGAGTTCTGCAGCCCGGAGATCGGGGGCTGGCCCCACACCGCGCTCCTGTGTAGGGTGGAGAAGCTGTAGTCTTCAGTCAACCATCCGGCATTGGCCCTGCAGGTGGCCGGTTCGATCGAAAAGGCCACGACAAAAAGACGAATATCGAATAACGAAGGCCGAATGTCGAAGGAGAGGAACATTCGGAATTCTGCTGTTCGGTATTGTGCCTTTTGCCGGTCGCTGTTCCATCGGAATGAAACTTCACGCCAGAAATAACTCCTTTTCGATCCTGGTCCTCGCATAACCTGGCTTTTGGAGGTATCCCTTTCTTCCCTGCTATCCTCATCACGATCGTCATGTACTGAATTGAAAAAACAGGTTGAACCAAGGCAAACCTTAAAGTGATGGACTTTTATGCAATAATTCTATATAATTAGCACTAAACTCTAATCTCCTGCCGTCGTTTTTCGTAAATTTGGCCAAGGGTTAGGCTGCAAGTTGTTTGGCAAGGAAACTATTTAACTACTCATAAGTAATGGAAAAATTTTTATGTACGGTTTCCCTTTTCACGGCAAAAGATAGGAGAGAATAGACTAAGTTCTTATAGAGAACAGAAGAGGGGTGTCCTGTAGATGTCAGGATCAGCGGGGCGCAGATCTTCGGGAAAAAAAAGACTGTTGGAGTTCTGGAAGGGAGTCCTGAAAAGGCGAGGGTGCACACGCAGCCGTAGAGCGAAGCATGGCACCCGCGCCTTTTTTGAGGCCCTCGAACCCCGCCTATTCCTTTCCGCAGGCTTGGAAGGGTCATTGCTCGACACCGAATTCTCGCCCTATCAGGACCTTGCTCAGGCACCTATCGCCGCAGAAGTAGCGTTTCTGGAAGACGCGAACCAACCCGGACTCCTCGATCTGTCAGGGTCTGCAGACCTGCATCCCCTACTGCTGGCCGATCCCATGGATGGGGTCGGGATGCGTGAGCTCGTTTTCTTCGATGAAAAGTTGCCCCAGCATCAACAACTTATCGCCGATCTCCAAAAAAACGGTTGCGACCGAAACCTTGAAGTCGTTGAGCTCGAATCCGATCGGAACGGGATCGAGCAGGTCAGCGAAATCCTTTCAAAACGCTCCGACCTGGCGGCTGTTCATTTCATTAGCCACGGCACCGATGGGCAGATCAACCTCGGCAACACCTGGTTGAACAGCACCTCCTTGCAGCAGAATACCGATGCCGTTTCTTCCTGGGGCAAGGCCCTGATCGAAACGGGAGACCTTCTCTTCTACGGCTGTAACATCGCGTCAGGCCGAGAAGGGGAAAACCTGCTCCAAGCTATAGCCCTCCTCACCGGCGCGGACGTGGCTGGCAGTACCGACCTCACTGGTCACAGGAGCCTGGGCGGTGACTGGGACCAGGAGTATGTGAGCGGAACGATCGAAACGGATGTAGCCTTCAGCCCTGAGGCACAGCGCAGCTGGTCCGGTGTGCTGGCCACCTTCACCGTCAATACCACAGGCGATACCGTCGACGCCAACCCTGGCGACGGGCTAGCCCGGGACGCCTCGGGCAACACCTCCCTGCGCGCGGCGATTATGGAGGCCAATGCACTGGCCGGGGCCGACACGGTTTCGTTGGCGGCCGGCACGTACACCTTGTCGCGAGCCGGTGCGAACGAGGACGCGGCCAGCACCGGAGATCTGGATATCACCGGCGATCTCACCGTCAACGGAGCCGGCGCTAACGCGACCTATGTCGATGGGGGTGCGTTGGATCGGGTGTTCCACATCCGCAACGGCTCTATCGTGAGTATCCTGGGTGTCACAATCCGCAACGGTGCAGCGCCAAATTACGGGGGTGGACTCTACATAAGCGATGCCGGCGCCCAAGTAAACCTGAATGGTGTGGTCGTTACCGGCAATTCAGCAGATTCTGGGAGCGGGATTTATAACTACCAGTCCTCACTCACTGCGATTGATACTGCGATTGAAGCGAACACGGCAGTGGATTATGGTGGCGGAATATACAACGACCGCGGAACGGTCTCGCTCGACCGGGTAACCATCGCCGCCAACAGCGCAGGTAAGGATGGGGGCGGCCTGCAAAGCTTCGGGTCGGGCGCATTACTGACTCTCACCAATGTCACGGCAAGCGGCAACACGGCCCTTGGGGTTGGCGGGGGGTTGTACTCCAATCAGGATGTAACGGCCACCAACGTTACGTTCGCCTTCAACTCCGCCGGCGGGGGAGCGGGCGGCATTTACCAGCAAAATCCCGGAACGTTCAGCCTCAAAAACAGTATCCTCGCAAACAACACCGGCGGCAACGCCAGCGGCGCGCTCAACTCACTGGGTAACAACATCGACAGCGACGGGACAGCGATGCTGTCGCAGCCCTCGGATCTAAAGGGGACGGTAGTCACACCGCTGGACGTCAAGCTTGGTGCACTGCGGGACAACGGAGGGCCGACCCAGACCCACGCGCTGCTTGCGGGGAGCGTGGCGATCAATGCCGGCACGGCGACGGGCGCACCCTCCACGGACCAACGCGGCGTTGCACGGCTGGGCGCGACCGATATCGGCGCCTACGAATACACTGCCATCGCCTACGAGCCGTTCGCTTACTCCACCGGCTCTCTGAACTATCAAAACGGTGGGACAGGATGGGCCAACGCCTGGGCTTACAATACGAACAGCCTGATCGCCATCTCACCCGGCTTGAGGGACCCCTGGTCTTCAATGACAGTGACCGGCGGAACCGCGCAACTGAACCTGTCCTTCTACGACTATGTGGACCAATCGCGGGATATGTCGACCTCGATCGGCGCACCTGGCACTACGGCGTGGATGAGTTTCCTGGTCAAACCCGGAGGGCTCAACAGCGGAGATTATGCAGGGCTGAAGTTCGGCAACTCGTCGGCCCAACGGGCCTTTGCGGGCTACACAGATGGCGGCTACTTCGCCGTGGAGGAAGCGGGTGGGGCCGGCACGGTCCTGGTGAGCGGCATCCGGCCGGCCGCAGGTCAGACGTATCTGCTGGTCGTGCGCATGGACTTCGCCGCCGGTGCGGACACGCTGACCCTGTACGTGAATCCCACGCCGGGCATGGCTTCTCCGGATTCCGCGTTCACCGCCTCCAAGTCCAACCTCAACTTGGGATCTTTCACGTCCCTTTGGCTCTCGGGTGGCCGCGAACTCACGGGCAACGACGCCCAACTGGACGAACTCCGCGTTGGTTCCACATACCTTGATGTTGCACCCGTGGGAAGCAGCGTCAGGGGCACGGTGTTCAACGACGCGGACGGAGATGCCGACATCAGCGAGGCAGGCACCCTGGTCTTCAACGGTGCCACGGTCCGGCTATGGCGCGACAACGGCGACGCAGCGCCCGGCAGCGGCGACACGGTGGTGGGGACCACAACGACCGACGCGTCGGGCCGGTACTCATTCAGCGGGCTCCCGGGCGGCACGTACTGGGTCACGGTGGACTCCAAGACCCTGGGCGCAACGGGCTACAAGAGCGGCTACGCGGCCGACGACGTGTGGGCTGAGCAGACCTACGGGGTGACGGGCGCTGCATCCGGCGCAGGGTACCTCTCCAGCGCGGGCGCGTTGTACGGAGGCCGCAGCCCGACCGTGTCGGACGCCGCCTCGGCGCTCACCACCTCCGAGCACATCACCCGCGTGAGCGTGACGAGCCAGGCGGTCACAGATATCGACTACGGCTTTTCCTTCAGCGCGATCACGAATAGCCGCGGCAATGCCACGGACGATGACGGGACCTCGACCGGCCGGTTGCAGCAAGGGAGCTTGCGCCAGTTCCTGATCAACTCCAATGCGATCACCGGAACGCAGTCGGCCGATTTCTCCGTCGGCTCAGGGGCCATCACGATCACACCCACCAGCGCTCTCCCCACGATTACTGATCCCGTGGTGCTGGATGCCACGACGCAGGAGGGGTTCACCGGCACTCCGCTTGTGGAGTTGAACGGCGGCAGTGCTGGCAGCGGTGCCATTGGTTTGAGTCTGAACTCGGGGGCTTCCGGCAGCACCGTCCGAGGGTTCGTGATCAACAGTTTCGGCCTTCATCTGATTCAACTGGCCGGTTCCGACAACAACGTCATTGCCGGCAACTACCTGGGCACCGATGCCACCGGGATGGTGGATCAAGGGGCCGGCGACTCGGGGGTGTTGCTCATCGGCGGAGCCAGCGGCAACCGCATCGGCGGCACGGCCGCAGCCGATCGCAACGTGATCTCGGGTAACAACTATGCGGGGGTCACGATCACCGGGTCGGGGACCGACGACAACCTGGTCCAGGGCAACTTCATCGGAACCGCAGCAGACGGAAGCAGCGCGCTGGGCAATTCGTCCTTCGGCGTGGTCATCTATAACAGCCCCAGAGGCGACCAGATCGGCGGCGCCGCGACGGGCGCAGGAAACGTGATCGCCTACAACAGCCGGGGCGTGATCGTGGACGCGAACCCCACCAACTCGTTCAACAATGCGATCCTTGGCAACCGCATTTTCGGCAATGCCACCCTGGGCATTGATCTCTATCCCGCAGGCGTGCGGTCCAATGATTCGGGCGACGGCGACACGGGTCCGAACAATTACCAGAACTATCCTGTGCTGACCAGCGCCCGAACCGACGGCACGCAGATCAACCTCGTGGGCACGCTCAACAGCGCGGCAAACACCTCGTTCCGCATCGAGTTTTTCGCCAGCGCCACAGGTGATGCGAGCGGCTACGGCGAGGCGGAGCGCTATCTGGGCTTCGTCAATGTGACCACCAACAGCGCAGGCAATGCCAGCTTCAATACCTTTCTGAGCGCTCCGGTAGCGGTCGGCGAGTCGGTCACGGCCACGGCCACCCGAGCCAACGCGGGGTTCACGGCCTTCTACGACACCTCCGAGTTTTCCCTAAACAGGACGGCGACGGTCCTAAACAGCGCGCCGGTGAACACGCTGCCGGGTCCGGCGATTGTGGCCGAGGACACAACGCTCGCGATAACCGGGCTGTCGGTATCCGATGTGGACGGCAATCTGAGCAGCGTGCAATTGTCGGTGACTCACGGCGTGCTCGGCCTGAGCCTGGCGGGCGGGGCGACCATCAGCTCGGGCGCCAACAACTCGGCTTCGGCCACGCTTGCCGGCACCCAGGCGCAAATCAACGCGGCGCTGGCGACGCTCACCTACAGGGGGAGCGCCGATTTCAACGGTGCGGATACCCTCGCGATCCTGTCTACGGACGGAGGGGGCTTGAGCGACACAGACAACCTGGCCATCACGGTCACCCCGGTGAACGACGCACCAGTTCTGTCGGGAGCAAACGCGCTCAGCACGATCAACGAAGACCCGGCCAGCAACCCGGGCACGTTGGTATCGGCGCTGATCGCAGGGCAGACCTCGGATGTGGATTCGGGAGCGCTGACCGGCATCGCGGTCACTTCGGTGAACAACACCAACGGGTCCTGGCAATACAGCACCAACAGTGGCGCGACATGGAATGCCTTCGGCAGCCCGAGCGATCTGAGCGCGCGACTGCTGGCCGCCGACGCCAACACGACCGTGCGCTTCGTGCCTAGCGCGAATTGGAATGGGGCGGTGGCGGCGGGCCTGACCTTCCGGGCGTGGGACCGGAGCAGCGGCACGGCCGGCAGCGCGGCGGACACGACCATCAACGGCGGCACCAGCGCCTTCAGCGCGTCCACGGCCAGCGCCGGCATCACGGTGAACCCGGTCAATGACTCACCAGTGGGCCTGCCCACCATCAGCGGCACTCCGACCGAAGACCAGACGTTGACCGCAGCGACGGGCGCAATAAGCGATGCCGATGGGCTGGGCGCCTTCAGCTACCAGTGGCGGCGAAACGGCGCCGACATTGCCGGCGGAACGGCTAGCACCTACACCCTGGGGGATTCCGATGTCGGTGCCCGGATCAGCGTGCAAGTGACGTACACGGATGGGCAGGGCACCAATGAGAGCGCGATCTCGACTCAGACGGCACCTGTGGCCAGCGTCAACGATGTGCCGGTCGGTGTCCCTTTGATCACTGGCACGGTCACCGAAGATCAGACTTTAGCGGCGAACACGGGAGCTATCAGCGACGCGGATGGCCTGGCGACTTTCAACTACCAGTGGCTGCGCGACGGTGCCAATATCGCAGGCGGCACGGGGGGCACCTACACCTTAGGGGATTTGGATGTGGGGGCTCGGATCAGCGTCCAGGTGAGCTACACCGACGGGCAGGGCACCAATGAGAGCCTGACTTCGTCGCAGACGGCATCTGTGGCCAACGTGAACGATGCGCCCAGCGGCGTGCCGGTGATCACGGGCGCGGCAACGGAGGACCAAACCCTGACCGCGGATTCTTCCGGCATCAGCGATGCGGACGGTCTGGGGGTCTTGAGCTATCAGTGGCTGCGCGATGGCGCCAATATCGGCGGTGCAACAAACTCGTTTTACACGCTGATCACGGCGGACGTGGGCACCCTGATCAGCGTACAGGTGAGCTACACCGACGGGCACGGCACCACCGAGAACCTGACCAGCGCCGCGGTGAGCCCGGTCGCAAACGTCAACAGTATCCCTGTGGGTGTTCCCACGATCAGTGGCACCGCTGCCGAAGACCAGATGCTCACGGCCGACGTCTTAGGCATCTCTGATGCCGACGGTCTCGGCGCCTTCAGCTATCAATGGCTCAGGAATGGTGCCCCCGTCGCCGGTGCGACCGGCAGCACCTACACTCTTGGCGATGCGGATGTGGGCACCCAGATCAGGGTGCAGGTAAGCTACACCGACGGTCAGGGCACGGCCGAATGGGTCACCTCGGCCCAGACGGCACCGGTGGCCAATGTCAACGATGCGCCCGCCGGTGCCCTTTTGATCACCGGCACAGTGACTGAAGATCAAACCTTGACAGCGAACAGTGGTGGTATCAGCGATGCGGATGGTTTGGGGACTTTCAGCTACCAGTGGCTGAGAAACGGCGCCAACATCGTCGGTGCGACCGGCGGCACCTATACCCTTAACGATGCGGATGTAGGCACCCGGATCAGCGTGCAGGTGAGCTACACCGATGGGCAGGGTACCAACGAGAGCCTGAACTCGTCTCAAACCGCAGCGGTAACCAATGTCAATGACGCGCCGACCGGATCACCCGGCATCAATGGTGCGGTGGCGGAGGACCAGACCCTCACTGCCGACACCTCAGCAATTTCCGATATCGACGGCCTGGGGGCCTTCAGCTACCAGTGGCTGAGAAACGCCAGCACCATTGCCGGTGCGAGCGGGAGCACGTACACTCTGACGGACAGCGATGTGGGCACTCAGATCAGTGTGCAGGTGTCCTACACGGACGGCCATGGCACCAACGAAAGCCTGACCTCGCCCCAAACCGGAGCGGTAGCCAATGTTAATGACGCGCCGGTAGGTGCGCCCGCCATCACGGGGACGGCGAGCGAAGATCAGGTGCTGACGGCCGACACCACGGGTATCAGCGATGCGGACGGCCTGGGGGCCTTCAGCTACCAGTGGCTGAGAGACGGCAGCACCATTGCCGGTGCGAGCGGGAGCACGTACACTCTGACGGACAGCGATGTGGGCACTCAGATCAGCGTGCAGGTGTCTTACCCGGACGGCCATGGCACCAACGAAAGCCTGACTTCTGCTCAGACGGCTCCAGTGGCCAATGTGAACGATGCGCCAATGGGTGCGCCCGCCATCACGGGAACGGCGAGCGAAGATCAGGTGCTGACGGCCGACACCACGGGCATCAGCGATGCGGACGGTTTGGGAGCCTTCAGCTACCAGTGGCTGAGAAACGGCAGCCCCATTGCCGGTGCGAGCGGGAGCACGTACACTCTGACGGACAGCGATGTCGGCACCCAAATCAGCGTGCAGGTGAGCTACACCGACGGGCAGGGCACCCATGAGAGTCTGACTTCTGCTCAGAGCGCGGCCGTAACCAACCTCAATGATGGGCCGGTGGGTGCCCCCGCGATCGCGGGGACGGCGGCCGAAGATCAGGTGCTGACGGCCGACACCACGGGTATCAGCGATGACGACGGTTTAGGGGTTCTCAGCTACCAGTGGCTGAGAGACGGGGCCGACATCGCCGGTGCGACCGGCGGGAGCTACACCGTAACGAGCGCCGATGTCGGTACACGGATCAGTGTCGTTGTATCCTACACGGATGGTCATGGCACCAGCGAGGCGGTGACCAGTGCGCAAACCGCTGCGGTAGCCGGTGTGAACGTTGCGGTCACCGTGGCGGTGGCCGATGCGAACAATCCGGCTCCGACGCCGGTGCCTGTTGCCAGTAATCCGGGCACGGGTGATGCCGGCAATCCGACGGGTTTGGTGGAACCACAGGGCGTGCCCGTGGAGACCCAGCCCTTCCCAGTTGCCGCGTATACGTACCAACCCTTGGGCGGCGGCGACAGTGTGACCGAGCAAAAGCAGACCCCAAACGAAGAGGCAACGGAAGCGGAGGTTTCGGCGGAATCGAGCCCGGCCTCGGATCAGCCTTCTGAAAAGGAGGGTATTTCGACCAGTCCTCCGGCCGGGATCGAGGTCGCTTCCATTCTGGCTTCAAAGGAAAGCCTGCCTAACATGGAGATGGCGCGGGCCGAGCTGCCGGCCTCATCCCAAAAGCAAACTCGACCAGGGCAAGGGCCCTCCATCGGAATGCAGGCTTCTGGCTACCAGCACTTGCGCGAGTCGCTGGATGCCGTGAAACAGGAGATGACCGGCCACAGCAGGCTCAGCAAAGTCTACTTGGGATCGGCCATTGTATCCTCCATAGGCCTTTCGGTGGGTTATGTCGTGTGGCTGCTTCGAGGCGGCATGCTGCTCGCCTCCTTGCTGTCCTCCATGCCGGCGTGGCAATTTCTGGATCCCTTGCCTATCCTGGCGCGAAAAAGGGAGGACGAGCGCTCGGAAGACAAGGAATCCCTGGAGTCCATCGTCAACAAGCAACCAGAGGAAGTGGACCCGAAAAAGAAAACGGCAGACGGATCGCCGGATGCCGGGGTGAAGAGGCAATAAGTTATGAGAAGACTGAGCGTCAAACACCGAGTCGTCATGGGACTGGTAGGTTTAACTGTAAGCCTGGCCATGCTGGCCTTTATGTTCGGCATCGTTCCGGACAGAGAGAGCGCTGTGCGGGACGGCCGTGCGGCTTTGGCAGAGGCCATCGCGTTGCACAGCACCGTGGCCGTGGTGTCAACCCATCTCCAGCACCTGGAAGCAGACTACAAGCTGCTCGCGGAGAGAAACCCGGACCTGCTCTCGGTCGGCCTGCGTCGCCAGGAGGGTCAGATCCTGGCTGCCACCGAAGATCACGCCGACCACTGGCAGGACATGGGCGGGGAGTACTCAACAGACACGCAGGTGCAGGTTCCCATATGGGCCGACGAGGGCAAATGGGGAACGCTGGAGCTGCGCTTCAAGGTGCTCGATGAGCGCGGAATATGGGGAGTGCTGCAAAATCCGATGGTTCGCACCCTGGTATTCCTGGGAGTGCTTTGTTTTGCCGCCTTCTCTTTCTATCTCGGCAAAGTGCTTCGCCAGCTGGATCCCTCCAAGGCCATCCCCGGAAGGGTGCGTTCCGCCCTCGACACGCTGGCGGGCGGGCTTCTGGTGCTCGACCACAAGGAGCAAATCGTGCTGGCCAACAAGTCCTTCGCTGCCCTGCTCGGCAAAACACCGGATGGTCTGCTCGGCTACCGAGCCGGAGATCTGCCATGGATGGACAGGTCGGGCAACAAGGTCGAAGAATCCGCTCGCCCTTGGGTTCAAGCCCTGCATAGCGGCGAAGCGCAAATAGACCGGATCCTCCGGTTGCGTCATCCCGAACAGGGATGGCTGACCTTCAGTATCAATTGCTCTCCGGTGCTCGGCGAAGGCGCCAAACACTCCGGCGTACTGGTCAGTTTTGACGACATCACCCAACTGGAGAACAAGGAGATAGAGCTGCGCCAATCCAAAGAGGAGGCGGAAGCGGCAAACCAGGCCAAGAGCGTCTTTCTGGCCAACATGAGCCATGAAATCCGCACCCCCATGAATGCCATCCTCGGGTTCACGGAGCTTCTCAAGCGAGGCTTTGCCAGGAACCCGCAGGACAGCCTCAGATACCTCCACACCATTCATTCCAACGGCAGGAACCTGCTCGATCTGATCAACGATATCCTGGATTTATCCAAGGTGGAGTCCGGCCGGCTGGAACTGGAGGAGGCTTGGGCCGAGCCCCACCGGATCATCTACGAGGTGTCACAGGTGTTGGGCATCAAGGCCCAAGAAAAAGGCCTTGCCCTTCATTTCAGCGCACAAGGCGCAATCCCACGGCAAATCAAAACCGATCCCGCCCGCTTCCGGCAAATCCTCTTCAATCTCGTGGGAAATGCCGTCAAATTCACGGAGCAGGGAAGGGTGACCGTGACGTGCCGTTTCATGAGAACTTTGCCCGAACCCCGGTTGGTGGTTGAAATCGCCGACACCGGTATCGGCATTGCCCAGGACAAGTTCGAATCCATCTTTGAGCCCTTTACGCAGGCCGACTCGACCGTGGCGCGTCGTTTCGGGGGCACGGGTCTGGGCCTTTCCATCAGCCGCAAGTTCGCGCGGGCATTGGGCGGCGACATAACGGTGGAGAGCCGCCCGGGGAAGGGAAGCACCTTCACCGTGACCTTGAAGACCGGTGGTCTGCAAAACGTGCCGTTTCTGCAGCCGGAGGAAGTCGCAACGGCAACGCAGGGAGTTGACGAAAAAGAACCGCGACGTTGGCAGTTCCCCAAGGCCCGGGTGCTCATCGTGGACGACGGTGCCGAGAACCGGGAGCTGCTCAGGCTCGTGCTTGAAGAGAGCGGGGTCACGGTGGAGGAGGCGGAAAACGGCCAGGTGGGCGTGGAAAAGGCAATGGTCGGTCCCTATGACGTGATTTTAATGGACGTTAACATGCCGGTTCTGGATGGGTTTGCGGCCACGAAAAAACTGCGGGAGCAGGGGCTGAAAACTTGCGTCATCGCGTTAACCGCCAATGCCATGAAGGGTTTTGAGGAGGAATGTCTGGATGCCGGGTATTCCGGATATTTCTCCAAACCGATCGATATTGATCGCTTCATGGAAATGATGGCCGGTCTCCTGGGCGGCCGGCCCCAGCGTCTGGTCCTTCCGGAAGCTGAGCCTGTTGCCTCTGCCCCCTCGATCGGCAGCCAGACCCGGGAACCCCCGGCAGAGTGCGAAGTGACGACCGCAGAGGCTCTCCGGGCGACAAACGAACCCGTGATGTCACGATTAGGGTCGAGCGCCAGGTTCCAAAAGGTGATTCTGCAATTCATCGACAAACTCAAACAAGAGCTGACTCGGGCGCAGGCGGCATGGGAAAACGAAAACCTGGAAGAGCTTGCTTTGATCGCGCACTGGCTGAAGGGCGCCGGCGGCACGGTGGGCTTCGACCACTTTACGGAGCCTGCGGCAAAGCTGGAGCATTTAGCCAAAACAGCCCAGATGGAACAAGCCGGCGACATCCTGCGGCAGGTCAAGCGCCTGTCTGAAGCCATCGTGCCGCCGGCCACCGTGTATGGCCGTAAAGCGGCGTAACGATCGGTAATCCAGCGGAATATCGCGCAACCATGATGAGGAGGATGACATTCCTATGGAGCGAACCATCCCAGAAAACATGGGGATGAAGGTTCAAAACGTTTCCCCGGGGTCGCATGAAGAATCTCAGCATCTGTTTAATGCAACCATTTTCATGGTGGATGACGAGCCCATCACTATGGAAGTGGTGCGAACCTTCCTGGAGGAGGCAGGATATCACAACTTTGTCCTGATTGATGAATCAGCCGAAGCCATGGCCCTGCTCGAAAAGCAACGTCCCGATCTCCTTCTGCTCGATCTGGTCATGCCGGAGGTGTCGGGCTTCGACATTTTAAAAGCCGTGCGGGCCCACCCTAAACTCAAACACTTGCCCATCATCATCTTGACCTCCTCGTCGGATCACCAGGACAAACTGGCCGCATTGGATCTTGGCGCCACGGATTTTCTGGCAAAGCCCGTGGATCCGAGCGAACTGCAGCTCCGGGTGCGCAACACCCTGGCAGCCAAAGCCTACATGGACCAACTCGCCTTTTACGACCCCCTGACCAGGCTGCCCAACCGCCATCTGTTCATGGAGCAGCTGGAGTGGAGTCTGAATGCGGCCAAGCGCAACGGTGAAAAACTGGCCTTGATGAGCATCGAGTTGGACCAATTCAAGAAAGTCAGCGATGCGCTGGGGCTCTCGGCAGGAGACGATGTCCTGCAGCAGCTGGCCTGGCGCATCAAGGAGATCGTCAGGGTCATTGATCTGCTGGGGCATTTCGAAATCGATGAAACCCTCCCCACCAACCTGTTCCATTTTGACGGGGGCGCTTTTGCCTTGCTCCTTCATCGGATCCGGAACGAGCGAAATGCCGCCCAGGCCGCCCATCGCATCCTTGAGGCAATACGGGCACCCGTGGCCGTGGAAAACACAGAGGTCTACATGACCGCCAGCATTGGCATCGCCACCTACCCAACTGAAGAAGGGGAGAGCCTATCGGTATTGCAGCTGGCATCGGCCGCCAAGGATCACGCGAAGAACAGCGGGGGAAACACCTTTCAGTTTTCCTCCCGCCAGATCAACACCCAATGCCAACGGCGCTTGAGCCTCGAAGCCAGGCTTCGCCGGGCGTTGGATCGAAATGAGCTGGGTTTGGTCTATCAGCCGAAGTTGGATGTACAGACCAATGCCATTGTCGGGGTGGAGGCGCTGCTGCGATGGTGCAGCAAAGATAATGGCTCGATCCCACCGCAAGAGTTCATCCCCATGGCCGAGGAAACAGGGCTCATGATCCCTATCGGCGAGTGGGTGATGAGTCGTGCCTGCAAACAGCTGGCAGAGTGGCGACAGGCAGGGAAAGCCCCAATCGGGATGGCCGTGAATTTGTCTGCCGTGCAGTTTCAGAATCCGGAAATGCACGCTACGTTCAAACGAATCATTGAGCAGAGCGGGATTGATCCGCGGTTGCTGACCCTCGAAATCACAGAAAGCATGCTGCTGGAGGATATCGACAACAAAATCGAATCAATGAATCGTCTGAAAGAACTGGGCCCCAGATTGTCCATCGATGATTTCGGAACAGGCTATTCCTCGCTGACCTATTTGAGAAGGCTACCGTTGGACGAGCTGAAAATCGATCGCTCCTTTTTTGTAAATCTGTTTGAAGACACCAAGAGCCGCTCTCTTATTTCCTCTTTGATTTTTCTCGCACGCAATCTGGATTTGAGCACGGTGGCCGAGGGCGTGGAGACCGAAGAGCAGCTGCGCTTTCTTCAAGAGGAGCAATGCGATCAGTACCAGGGCTTCTTGTTTAAACCCCCGCTTGAAAGCGCGGAGGTTTTCAAACTTCTTTCCTAGCTGCCATCAGAGAACGCGAGATGGAATTGTTCGGGGTGTTCGAGTCCAATGCCAACATGCTCTGCCCTGAGGGACCGGAGTTCTGCAGCCCGGAGATCGGGGGCTGGCCCCACACCGCCCTGCTGTGTCGGATAGAAAAGCTCTAGAGAGGACAGGAGGATCTTAGATTTACGAAATGAGCTACACTCCCGGCAGCGTGGGTGCCGGGAGTCTGCTCAAGCCTTTTCTTTCTCAGTTCTATGGAGGACACCATGAGAAACGGTTGAATTTTAAGATAATGCGGCTCAATTTGAGTTTAGTCAAAAGGGGTAAGCTCCTAATATTCAAGTGTATAAAATAGGAGGCCTTGTGTATCTTTTTCTGCAAATGGAGACATCGCGCAATTGCTAGGTTACCCCAGCACACTGACATAACCATTCGAAATCCATGGAAATCATTTTGAAACCCCTGATGGCCCCAATTTTGCTCCCTCTTTTGGAAGCAGTTTTCCCTCAGGCTCTTGAGGCGACCCCCTGAGAGCAGTCCCTTTTTGCCAGTGTAGATCTCTCAGGTGCCGCTAGAAAGCCCCCAAGGGTGATGTTCACCCCGTTATTGTTGGACGAGCAAACAGTGTTTGAGGAGTCCCTTATAGCTTGCTGCCTGGCGTCTGCTGTGTTCGTTGAGACAGGGTTATTGCTTCGCTTGGGTTTCGCCGACTGAAAAAGGTTAGTTCCCTTGACCACATATTATTCCTTTCCTGCTGCACACCGCAAATGCAACTCTCCAACGGTGCAGCTTGCATGCTGTTGATATCAAAGAAATGTGGGCGATCGTAAAGTGGTTCAAAGGAATACAAAAACATGGTAAATGGAGCGTGATTTCTTTTAGGGGAATGATAATGAGAAACTTATTCGGAACCTTACTCATCCTGCTTATGGCGTTATTTGACTGTGTTGTGTGCGCCCAGCCGCATGAAGCGCTTTTTTCCGCACCGACAGCTGGGATTCAAGTAACCCTCCCTTCAGTAAACCCGCAAGTGGTGCTGCGCCAGCAATTGGTAACAGTGCGATCTGCTCTTCTTGGGGGTGGTGATGAGCCAGTCGTCTATTTGAACCCCTTTGCCGATACTCATTTGAAAGCTGAGTGGGAACGAACGGATTGGAGTCAAAATGGCTGTTTTTGCTGGTTCGGACACATTGAACAAGAACCGTCATCCGAAGTTGTTTTAGTATGGGACGGTTCCAAGTTAGCTGCTTCAATCACAATTATGGATCGGAAGTACACTGTAAGGCATTTAAGGGACGCCCTTCACTTGGTGCGAGAAGTGGATCTAACTCCCCCTCAGGTGTCTTCCTCTGCCGTTCGAGTTGCGACTTTCGCTTTGCAGGCAGTTCCGTCTGGCTTTGAAACAGAGGTTCTGAACCTGGTCAATCAGGAAAGGCTCGCAGAGAACCTTCATCCGCTCACCTGGGATAACCAACTTCATGAGGCAGCCCGCGACCATTCAGAGGACATGGCCATAAACAATTACTTTAGTCACAGTAGCCTTGATGGAAGAACGGTTTTGGATCGCATTGAAGATGCTGGTTATCAATGGGGGGCAGCCGGTGAAAACATTGCAGCCGGATACTCGACGCCACAGTCTGTCGTAAACGGATGGATGAATAGTGCCGGCCACCGTCAAAACATACTGAGCTCCCAATACTGTGATTTGGGCGTTGGCTATGCCTATGATCCATCGAGCGCATATGATCATTACTGGACACAGGACTTTGGACGTAGAGTGGGAGTGATTTCCTGTCCAGGCGCGGTAAACCAGCCGCCTTCAGCCAGTTTCATGGCAACACCTATTTCAGGGCCGTCTCCTTTGGTTGTGCAATTCGATGCTTCTGTTTCCATGGACCCTGAGGGCGGGCCTCTCTCTTTCGATTGGGATTTTGGTGATGGGCAGACCGGCGCAGGAAGAACGCCTTCACACACCTATACAAGGGCTGGTACATATACGGTAGCTCTGACCGTTACGGACGATCGAGGGTCCTCAGACAGTCTGGTAAGAACGAACTGCATCACCGTGAGCGATTCTTCCGCGAACCAGTACGCTCTCGTTATCCATATTGAAGGCCAAGGCACGGCGATCATGAGTCCGCCCGGCGGTAGTTACACTCCAGGGGCCGTGGTCATTGTGACTGCCACTCCCTCTGCAGGGTGGGGGTTTAGCGAATGGAGCGGTGACCTTGCGAGCCCTGATAATCCAGTATCGATAACTATGAATTCCCCAAAAAGCCTGAGAGCGACTTTCACACAAGCTGGTTTCACACAAGCTGGGAATAGTGATACGGTTGTGAGGAGCGGTGGTTCTGGAGGCGGTTGTTTCATAGCCGCCATGAGTTCCTGGTTCTAGATTGGTATTTCTTGGCGCCTCGCGAACTTGGCTTATATCTCCTGATCAAAGTCATTGGGTGGTTCAGGTCGTCTGCCGAAAAAGCGAGAGCTCTGGCATGATTCCGATTTTTTCAACCAATCGCCTCATTTGCTTTCTATTTGGTATTCTCAGTAGGATGGTTCCTAACGATCTGTTCCGGTGAATGCAATCGTATCTTAGGTCATTTTTGCAGACTGTTCGGAACGAGCGATTAAGAAACTTCCAATTGAACGGTTGACCTGAATCCCGAACTTTCGAGTGATGCGCAGGTTCGGATTCATTTGGCAATCGTCGGTGGAGAATCGTTCGGATCCGCGACGGACTTGGATCAGTAATCACTCGCACTTGGGCGACTCCGTATTCCCCGCGGACCTCCTCCCATGAGCCATGAAATCGAGACGCGTCCTGGAAGGTGATCTTCGTCCTCTTTCGCTCAAAACGCTACCTCAGCAAACCTCGGTCTTGCTCCTCCTTACCTTCAGGGCACACCAAACCAGCTCGCAGGCGCTCGTCCACCGCAATCCTCCAGCCCTCAACATGCTGTGCCAAGGGGTAACGTCAAGAGTTTTGTGTCACAAGGAAAGGGGTAGCAATTCCTTGTTGTTTGTTTTCGTAGGAGAACACCGCATAGAGGATTCTGTCCACACTGGTTCTATCTGAGAAGACCCCCATCGGTCTTGTTCTCCTGCGCACTTCCCGAAACCTTCTCTCTATCGCGTTTGTGGTTCTAATGGCTTTCCTCCAGGAGGGATCTCTGAAGGAAAAAAACGTCAACAACTCTTCCAGATTCTCTCTGAGACAGCGCACGGCCTTAGGATAGAGGCGATTCCATTGCTCCGCAAAACGCTTCGCCGCCTGCCGAGCCCCCACGAGGTGTTTAGCGTCCATGACCCTGTGAAGGGAGTCTTTCACGCTAGGCTGATCGGTCTTTCTGACTTTATCCAGGATGTTTCGGATCTTGTGGGCCCAGCACCGCTGAAGAGGGACTTGAGAATAAACCAGAGGCAGGGCAGCCAATAATCCAGCGCCCCCATCGGTCACGATCAATTCCACCCCCTCGCCCTTCAATCCCCTGCGGTACAGATCATTAAAGAACGCTTCCCAGGCCGAAGCATTCTCCCCTGGAGCCAAGCGAAAGTCGATGATCTCCTTCTTCCCATCCGGCCGGATCCCTAACACCACCAACACCGGCCTGCGAATCGCTCCGGCGCCACTCTTTCTGGACAGCACAACCCCATCAAAGATCAGCACTCTATACTGATCCCTCAGAGCTCGACGGTGAAACGCTTTCACCACCTGGTCCAGCTGTTTGCCCACCCGGCTCACCGTGGAGGCACTCACCCTCTCCCCCAACACCGGAAAGAGCGCCTCGGCCACCTTCCGGGTAGAGATCCCCAACACGAAACAGGACAGGATCATCCGGTCAATGCGCTGTGCCCTTCGACAATAGGCCCTTACCACCTTCAGCGCACTGTAGCGGCGGGTCCGGGGTACTTCCAACTCCACATCTCCGATCTCCGTCAAAAGGTGCCGGCTGTACCGGCCGTTTCGTCGGTCCTCCTCTCCGCGAACGGCCATCTCTTCCAGATACGAGTCGAGGTTGGCTTTCATCCTGCCTTCCAGGAACTGCTTCAGGGCGATCCTAGAGTAAAATCGGTAGTCTTCACTCCACGGGACACCCTGCGAGCTGATTTCCTTGATCACTCTATACGCTTTCGATACACTACGAATCGCTGCAACTCGTTGCGGCATGGGGTACCTCCTTATAAGTTATGGGCTAACTTTTTTGAGGTACCCCTTTCCTTTGACTGACACAAGATCTAATACATCACCGTGCCAAGGGTGCACTTGACACACAACGGCGGATTCCCCTATACTCCTCCCATCTGAAAGCGACTTCTTATCACCTCACCGAGAAAGGCAGCGCGCTGTGCCCGATATCCCGGCGTGCTGCAAGGACCTGTACCGGGGGTATTGCGCCATCTTTGGTGAGCAGGAGGCGAACAGGGTCAACGACCTGATCGCGAAGACCAATCACAGGCGTTAAAGGAGGATCGTGCAATGAGGGTGCAAGGATGGACCGCAGCAGCTGGATGGACGACGCTCGTGATGCTCATTCTGGCCGTAACAGGATGCGGCTGCGCGCATCATCAGGGATACCACGCTGACATGGACCGTGCGCTGACTGAGAACCAGGTCATAGCGAAGGTGAACGAACTGTTCCTGTGCACGGACCGGAAGGACTGGCAGTGCGTGCAGAACGTCTTCGCGCCCCAGGTGCTCTTCGACATGACCTCGCTCGCAGGCGGCCAGCCCGCGACCCTGACGGGCGGGCAGATCGCATCGGCATGGGAGAAGGGCCTGAAGGACCTCGCGGCGGTCCACCACCAGGCCGGGAACTACACGGCCGCGGTCCGGGGGAGCGAGGCCGAGGTGTTCTGCTACGGCATCGCCTACCATTACCTCCCGAACCCGACCGAGCGGAACACCCGCGTCTTCGTGGGCAGCTACGACCTGCACCTGGTCCGGTCCGAAGCGGGCTGGAAGATCGACCGGTTCAAGTTCAACCTGAAGTTCATCGACGGGAACAGGGACCTGGAAGGATCATCGAAGAAATAAGCGCGCGGAAGGTGCGCCCCCGCTCACAAACACCTTGGTCTATGGGAGCTCACGCCCAGCCCCCCGCCCCGAAGCACCAAATCGCAGCCTTTGTCAACCGAGCCCCATATCGATTATTCCCACCGGGGTGTAGGCCCCTATGGGCCGGAGGCGGACACGCAGGTCTGCCCTTCCGATAACGGGCTCTATCACCCCGCCTTAGGTCAAAACAACCGATATGACTTGAGTTGGTAAGCATGCGACGCACAGGCGTGTTTCCCGCTTTCCATTACGCTACGCTATACGTAGCCGACTGACCTGCAGGCAAATCTGAAGAGCTCCCGACTCCGATTCAACCCTCCTCTTCTTCAATACCGAAGGGGCCTCCGACCCCGAGAACTACCGTGAGATCGTCTGGCACGGAAAAGTTGAAGGATCCCGTTTTGGAGACCTATGAGTTGCGATTAGAGTCGCCAAGCCGGTTTTTCTTGACACAGCAGCGGGTTTCCTTCCTAATAAACACAGTGTTTCCCCCTCCATTAACCTTCAGACAGGAGGTGCATCATGGAGAAGTCTCTCAAGATGTGCCTACTTATCCCAACAGGACAAGGTCCTGTTGGGAGCTATGCTCATCAACCAACCTGCAAAGGGGATGTCTGAGAAGGGCGAAACAAAATGCAGTGCAACCACGCGTAAAACGGGGAGGTGATACCATGTATTTTATGAATATTTGTACCTGGGATCCAAAGGATGCAAAAAAGGTGAGAGAGAGAAGGAAGAAATGGAAATGGCCGAAAAAGGTAAAAGTCGTATTTGAGTTTCTTGATCTTCAGGGATGCCGGGTGATCAATGTCATCGATACGGATGACAAAGGCCTGATTGCGAGTCGCTCTGATTGGGTAGATGTTCTCGTATTTGAAACTTTTCCGGTTTACCCGATCGGCGATACAAAAAAGAAGCTATCGTCAAAATAAAGTGCACAACCGTTCCGTGTGCTCAAGCTTGCACCACCTAGTGTAGTGCGTCATAAATAACTTGACATATCGTCATTTACCCTGTATGGTCGGGCATTATGAGCAGAAAAGCAGCCCAGATCATACTTTCCCTTGAAGAACGCGCCATAGTGGACGAGTGGGCGCGGAGTCGGACGATGCCCCTGCGAGTTGTCCAGCGTGCGAGAATCATTCAGATGGCTTCCAACGGAATCGATAGCCAGGACATTGCCAAGGAATTGGATATTTCCAGACCAACCGTCCAGCTTTGGCGTCAGCGCTTCCTGGCGTTGCGTACAGCAGGGCTGGAGAAAGATGCCCCACGCCCTGGGCGCATCCCCAGGATTAGCGACAAGAAGGTTCGAGCGGTTATTGAAGCCACATTGCATTCGAAACCCTCGGATGCTACGCATTGGAGTACCCGAAGCATGGCCAGCGCTCAAGGAATCAGCGAGGCCACCGTTCGTCGCATTTGGCACCAGCACAATCTTAAGCCTCATATGGTAAAGACCTTCAAGTTAAGCCGCGACAAGCGGTTTGTAGAAAAGCTGGTCGATGTCGTAGGACTCTATCTGAATCCACCGGACAAATCCCTTGTATTGTGCGTCGATGAGAAGAGTCAAATTCAGGCGCTAGATCGAACCCAACCTGGCCTACCCTTGAAGAAAGGCCGCTGTGGGACGATGACTCATGACTACAAACGAAACGGAACCACCACCCTGTTCGCCGCACTCAGCATGCTTGATGGAAGAATCATAGGAGACTGCATGCCGCGGCATCGGCATCAGGAATTCATTCGATTTCTGAAGAAGATTGATGCCGAGACTCCTCCCACTATGCAGCTTCATTTGATCGTCGACAATTATGGCACGCATAAGCATCCGCGCGTCCAATCCTGGCTCCGTCGGCACCCCCGCTTCCATCTTCATTTCACTCCTACGTCCACTTCCTGGCTAAACATGGTAGAGCGTTGGTTCCGAGAACTCACAGAGAAACAAATTCGCCGCGGGAGCTTTCATAATGTACCCGCGCTCATTGATGTCATTGAGCAATACATTGCAACTCACAACCAAAAACCACAGCTCTTCGTTTGGAGTGCGCCAGTGGAGCAGATCCTGGCAAAAATCGCCAAATGTAAAGAAGCGTTAGACGCACTACACTAGCTGGGAAATTCTTCGTTTTGACGCGGATTCGATCGTCCTGGATGAGGGTTTGAAGAATGATCAGTAAGAACGAAATCATTGAAAAGGCGTATCAATGCGGTTTTGGAGACATCGGTTTTACCGCGGCGGATCCTTTTGAAACCCAAAAAGAACTGCTGCAGGAACGTTATCAGGATTATGAATGGGTCTTTAGAGCCGGGCTGGACCTGGTGGCCGGCACAGACCCCAAACAAATCCTTCCCCAGGCCAAAACCATTATTGTTCTAGTGGAGGTCTATTTCAGCCAGGCCTTTCCTGCCGCTCTGGAACGTCATTTCGGCCGCTGCTACCTGGATGATGACCGGATCCCCAAAGACCGTCTGGCCAAACGAATCAAGGCCTTTCGCAGTTTTCTCAAGGATAACGGGATCGACTCCAAGGTGCCTTTTCATTTGCCTCATCGGGTGGCTGCGGCCCGGGCCGGCCTGGGGACGTTCGGCAAGAATTGCCTTTTCTATTCCAACAAAGTAGTCGGCCGGGGGTCCTGGGTCTTGCCCATAGCCGTTGTGGTGGATCAGGAATTCGCCCCTGATGAACCCACCCTTGAGGTCGGGTGCCCGGAATGGTGCCGGAATGCCTGTCTGAGCGCTTGCCCAACCGGTGCGTTGAAAGGTCCCCGGCACATTAACCCTCGCAAATGCATTTCCTTTCTTACCTATTACGAGCAGGGCATTACTCCCCTGGAATGGCGGGAACCTATGGGTTTATGGGTGTACGGCTGTGACCGCTGCCAGAATGTCTGCCCTCGCAATGCCCCGTGGCTGGCCAAGGAACTACCCATAAACCAGAAAACAGCGGCCATGGCAGATGACTTCAAGCTCATTTCTTTGCTTCATATGGATCCCCGGTATTTCAATAACCGGATCTGGCCCCACATGTTCTACACGTCCGAGAAAGACCTTTGGCGATGGAAAATGAATGTTGCCCGGGCCATGGGCAATACCTTAGACGACCAATTTATCCCGGAGCTGGCCAGGGCCTTTCAAGAAAACGAGGATGAACGGGTTCTAGGCATGATCGCCTGGGCCTTAGGCCGGATCGGCGGCCCACACGCCAAACAGACATTATCCAACGCGCTATCTAAAAGCGAGGGGCTGGTCAAAGAAGAAGTACTGGCGGCCTTGGGGAAATGCTGACTTGGAAAAAACCATTTCTCACCTTTCCCTCTACCAAAAAGCGATCGCAGGTATGAATCTGAAGACCTCCAGTCCGAATTCCGGGAAATTGGGCTTGAGGTTCTTTGATCTTCCACATAGAATACCGCGAACCTGAACCGGTTCTTATTGCACATCCAGTCCGCGTGGCGCGTTAAGAGGGGTGAATGATGATCATCAGCTTAGTTAACCAGAAAGGTGGGGTGGGTAAGACAACGATTGCGATCAACATCGGCATCGGTATGGCGAGGAGGAACTACAAGGTAGGATTCCTGGATACTGATCCTCAAGGCACCGCTTCCCAATGGCAGACCATCGAGGGGAATGTAGCTTTTGAAGTGAGGCGTCATCCATCTCGGGTCTCTTCCACGGACCTAACGGACGCAGACCTGGATCACGGCCTTCTTGTCATTGATACGCCGCCAGCAATTGGAGAAATCACCCAGTCTGTTTTGGAACTCTCTGACCTTGCTATAATCCCCTTGGCTCCAAGCGTACTAGACATTTGGTCCAGCAGAACGACTATTGGAATGATCGAAGAGGCGAAGAAGGTCAACCCAAGACTGGAAGGCAGGCTTCTGGTCAGTCGAAAGATCCCGCGGACCAGGCTTGGCCGTGATGGGAGAGAAGCCATAGCGGCCTTAGAAATGGATGTATTCGAAACCGAAATATCTCAAAGGATTGCCTATGTCGAATCCATGATTGCCGGAGTCTCTGTGTTTCAGTATGCGCCGAAAAGTGAGGCATCACAGGAGATAGAGAACCTCTGTGAGGAAATAGTAAGAGGGGCTGCCGGTCGGAGGGTGTAAAGAATGGCAAAGATCAAAAAGAGGAGGTTTCTCTGGGAGCCTTCAACCTCCTCAAACGTCATAGGCTATAAGCTCTACTGGGCGGAACAAGGGGAAGTGAATTATGATTCTCCTTGCGCCATGATTGGAAATGCTTCCGAGGTGGTCTTGCCGGACGGCATCCCCTCATTCCCTATTGTCAAAGGGCCTATCGAACTCGGAATCACGGCTGTCAACGAAATCGGGAATGAATCCGATATGGTGAGATTCGCCACCCCTTTCCAATTTTCCGTTCCCGATGCGCCGACGAGCCCTAGGCTTGAAGTGTTGAAAGAGTATCATGTCTGCCAGGGATCGAGCACCGACGGAGAAAATGGTGAATAAGCGAACGACCTAACGGGTTCCCTCATCGGCTGGGATTCTGATCATACAGACGTTGAATAGGGGGCGGCCGCACAAACGGGACAAAATAGGTACCCCGATCCATTCAGGTCACCCAGGAGTAACTATTCGCTGCAGCGGTGTTGCATCTTTAGTCGCTCGCATATCCCGAAGGAATCCTCTTGACTTCGGAAACCGCCTGACTCAGTATAATTCCTAACTTATCCTGCCAAACTAGGTTCACTCAAACTCTTTCTTGGGAAGTCATGAAGTGATCCTATTTCAAGATTCCGCACCTATGCCTCTTTGAAGCTAATGCCTGCGGCGAGGCGCACGAAATCATTCCTAATCTACATTCCCCTTCCTCTTACAGCCTGCGTGTTCCAAGGGCTGTCTAGGTTAACACAGATTTTTGGAAGTGTGAACAACATTACCACTAATTGGCATTTCCTTATCCATAATAATGAGTGGTTTCTTACATACACAGGTTTTTTTCTCGGGCCTACCTTTGTAACCAATTGATGCTAATAACAAAAAATCGCCCACCTTACTTGGCATAACCTTTGCTCAACATATCAATCAACATGAACCTGAACGGTTTTCTGTTTAGGTCGCAAGAGGGGGTTTATGAGAGCGTTGGGAAAATCCTTTCAACACTATTTCAATCCTCTTCATGTTTACTGCCGATTGAGGGACCTTGGTGTGTCAAAGGGGGTCGCGAGTTCTCTTTGCAAATTCTGTGAATCTGCTGTCTTCCGTCATTTATGGTCTGCTCCAGGAAAGATCCGGCTACAGATCTTTGACTGACTTATGGTGTCTTATTTGTTCTTTTGCAAATGGGTATAGAGTTGAGCGGGAGCCACCCAACTCCAGCACCCAAGAAAAACCAAAGGATGGTCGATGGCTTCCAAGGGTTATGGCTGGTTAAAGGGAGTTTGAGGTGGCGCTTGGATGGCTTCTCCGATGTGCGTGCATCTTTTCACTCGGGCATTCTCACGCTCATTGGTTTGGCCTAAAGAGTCTGCACCGAAGAGAAAACAACGGCATCACGGGAAGCCATACCTCTCAAGGAAAGGGGCAAAGAGATGCTCTGGATCCTGATAGCAGTCGGGGTATCGTTAGCGGTACTGTTCACAGTGCTGCAATTCACAGCGGCCAAGCAAATGGAAGAAGATATAGCCCTGTTTCTTTCGGAGTCCCAAGCAAGGCTGTGAGCAGTCACGCCTTCGACCAAGCCTTAAGCAAGAAAACTAACGAGTTCTTATCACCAAAAAAGCGAGAACCTATGAATTATCGGAAACCATTTCCCAACATACTGAATGTTCCTGCCGTTCTCTCGATCTGCTCGGTATTATTGTATTTCACAATCTTTCCATTTCCAGCGTGGGCGACCGATTATTTTGTAAAGACCCCCGCAAATGGCGGCAACAACGCCAATTCCGGACTTGACTGGGCTAACGCAAAGGCGACGATCGGGGTGGCCATGCAAATGGTCAACGGGGACGACAACATAAAGGTCGCGGCAGGAACCTACAATGAGAAGATAGTTTTCCCCGGATATAATAACATAGCGCTCCGAGGAGGTTATGCATCAAGCGGTGGCGATGTGCAGAACCCCGTAGGCAATCCCACCATCATTGACGGATCGGGCGTCTCCACTTCAGCGGCAATGATCTTCGTTCCCATACAGTCAAACGGTACAAACGGGTATTTCGGCATCGTCATTGAAGGGTTCACCGTCAGAAACGGGACAAGAACAGGAGGTGGATGTGCCGGAATAGAGAGCTACTCCCTGGGGGTGACCATCAAGAGGAATATCATCGAAAACAATCAGGTGACGGGAGCAGGCGGCTATGCGGGGGGTATTTATATCGTCGCACCCATCAACGACAAGGGTAAAACTGTCATCGAACAAAACATCATCCGCAACAATGCCGCTGCTGCGGTAGGCGGGATTTACCTGGAGGGCGCTGCTGGGAAAACGGAGCGATACGCCGTTTACCTGGTCAATAACCTAATCTACGGCAACCAGTCCACCACGACCGATCCCACCTGGAACCGTGGGGTCGGCGGTATTGACATTATGTACCCTGCCGGCGCAAGCATCGTCAATTGCACTATTGCCGACAATATCGCAGCCCACCCGACCAATGCGATCGGGGGCATTTCGATCACCGGCTATACCGATCCAGGGCAAAATGGCGTCGCTATTATCGCAAACAGTATCATCTGGCATGACAGCGTCAAGGATATCCTAGCATCGTTAGAGGGCACGTTCCGGATCTCTTACAGCAGTGTAAAAGATACGACTGTCTCCGGCACCGGCGTCATTCATACAAACCCGCAATTTGCCGGACCCGGGGACTATCACCTGGGAGCAAGCTCGCCCTGCAAGAACACAGGTAGTAATCTTGGAACGGTTTTGACCGGATCCATAAAAACACCCTCATGGACCTACTTGCCGGATATCGGATATAAGAACCCGCCCTACAATTATTCGGATGCACAGGTCACACTGTCCTGGGGAGACGGCGTTCATAACCTAACTGCACAATGGCAGTATCATATGTCTTCGGGGACTTCGGTATATGGAAGATTTTTCGGCCGTAACAATGTGAACTGTAACGCCGATGTCACCTCCGGCCAACCCCTTGGGGATATCATCCCCCTCCATACGGATGCATCAACTTACACTTACACGAATGCCTACGCGATCGCCAAAAAGGATCCTTTTCAGGCGAAAGAAACGGTCTTCTGGAAAGGCGCCAACGGGTACTACGGTGCTTGGAGAATAGATGGAATCAGCGTCACAATTGGTCCCCCTATCGTTGGCCGATTAACCGGGCTGTGGTACTTTCAGACAAACGGAAGTCACTATTTTGATTCCGGCATCCGAACGGTCGACCTAGAGGGAAACACGCGTCCTACCGAAACGGGATATGATATGGGGGCCTATGAGTACACACCCGATACGACCCCTCCGACCGGAAGCATTTCGATCAACGGCGGCGCGGTTTGCACACAAAGCGCTGACGCTACGCTCACCTTATCGGCCACCGACCCAAGCGGTGTCGCGCAGATGCAGTTCTCCAACGATAATGTGACCTGGTCGACGCCGGAGGCCTACGGCACTTCCAAGTCCTGGACTCTGTCACAGGAATATGGCACAAAAACCGTTTATGTGAAGTTCAAGGATACGCCTAATAATTGGTCGGCGCCTTCTATCGACACGATAATTTTTCCGGCTCCTGGCGATCTAAATAACGACGGCGTGATTGATCTGGCAGACTTCCTCATTGCCTTGCAGGTTACGTCCGGCTTACCCATCAGCAGTCAGGCAGGCGTCCTGTGTGCTGACAGTAATAGTGACGGCAAGATCGATTTAATGGATGCTCTCCATGTTCTGCAGATACTAGCGGGTCTAAGAGAATAGTGACCTATCGTCCTGCTTCACCGGCAAGATACGTTGAGGCGGGCTACCGAAGCCCGGCGATTCTTTGCAGAACATAAATCATGTCCGGAAGCCCGATCACGCCGTCGCCGTTGACATCCGCCTCCTTTCCGACGACGGTGGTCATTTTTAGTTTGGCGAGGATTCGCATGCATAAAACGGCATCGCTCATACCGATGATTCCGTTCTTGTCAAAATCGTCTTTCATCCAGCTCATCGGCGCGCCTGGATCCATCCCTCCCGGTAGCCCCGGAGCGCGAAAAGTCACTGTCCCATTCTCTGCGAACTCCTGTGACCACTGCGAACCATCTGCCGAATATCCGGTGATCTTGAAGGGGTTGATATGTAGGTAACCCATGAGTAACTATTCGCCGCAGCAGTATTGTATCGAATCTGTAATCGCTCGTTTATCCCGAAAGAATCCTCTTGACTTCGGAAACCGCCTGACTCAGTATAATTCCTAACTTATCCTGCCCAACTAGGTTCACTCACACCTTATTTCGAGGAAGCTATGAAGTAGGCCTATTTGATAATGCTCGACCTTTGCCTCCCTGAGGCTGATGCCTGGGGGGAGGCGTACAAAATCGTTTGCAATCTGCGATAAAGCCAAACCCATTGAAAGATGGGGACGGAAAGCCACGGATCTCAGCAGGTTTATTTCACTCCTAGTTCTGGGATTTTCTCTGATTCGCCCTAGACTTCGGTTCCGAAAGACAGCCGAGTTGGAGCGCCGATTGCTCCTCTTGTATTGCAGTAGCTTCGAGGTTTCACAGGTGAAAGATCCGACTCGGGAATTCGAAGTGAAACCCGTTCAGGTCCGGATAAGAAATCAGAAGTTCCTCTAAGGCCAGCCATGTTTTAAGAAAAAAGGGAGGTCAAAATGAAAAAGGTGTCGCTTGTTCTAATGGCAATCTTGTCAGCGGTTCTGGCACTCAGCGGCTGCGGCTACAACACGATGCAGCAGCAGGAAGAAAAAGTCTTCAAGGCATGGGGAGACGTAGAAGCCACTCTTCAGCGGCGTGCGGACCTGATCCCCAACCTCGTGGAAACGGTCAAAGGTTACGCCTCTCACGAGCGCGGGACCCTGGAAGCGGTGATCAATGCGCGTGCCAAAGCCACGTCGGTTAAGCTGTCCGCGGACGATCTCAGCGATCCGGCAGCGCTGCAGCGGCTTCAGCAGTCCCAGGGAGAGCTTTCGTCAGCGCTTTCAAGACTGCTCGTGGTCGTGGAGCAATACCCGGATCTCAAAGCCAATCAGAACTTCAGGGATCTGCAGAATCAGCTTGAAGGAACGGAGAACCGGATCAATGTGGCTCGCCAGCGATACAACGAGGCCGCTGAGGAGTTCAACTTCTCGATCCGCAGTTTTCCCAACAGCCTCACCAACAGCTTGCTGCTGCACCTGAAACGCAAGGAATATATCAAAGCCGAGGAAGGCGCCAAGGCAGCGCCCAAGGTGAAGTTCTAGGGACTTACGGACGATGTTCCAGAAACTGGCCATGCATCTTGCCATACGCATTGCAGCCGCGGCGTTCGCTCTGGCGGCGCTGGTTCAGCCCGCGCTCGCCCTGAAAGTGCCTCCGCTCCAGGCGCGCGTCAATGATTATGCCGGAGTGCTTTCCCAGGGCACCGTGCGCCAGTTGGAGCATCTTCTGCAGGCTTTCGAACAAAGGGAATCGACCCAGATCGTGGTGCTCACCATCCCGTCCCTCGAAGGAGAGGTTTTGGAAGAGTTCTCCATTCGGGTCGCAGAGCAATGGAAGATCGGACACAAGGGCCTGGACAACGGGGCCATCCTGCTCATCTCTCGGGCAGACCGGAAGGTGCGAATCGAGGTAGGTTACGGATTAGAGGGGCGCCTGACGGATCTAATGGCCGGCCGCATCATTAGCGGAATCATTGTCCCGGAATTCAAAGCGGGCCGTTTCGATCAGGGGGTCGTGAACGGCGTGCAGGCCATGATTGACACTGTTAGAGGGGAGTTCAAAGCTGAACACAGAAAGGACTCCCGTGGTATTGGATCAAGGGGTCTGATCGATGTTATCCCATTGCTGTTCCTGTTTGGTTTTATAGTGTTCTGGTTCGGGCGAGTGAGTCGGCCCCTCGGGACAGCGGCAGGTGGATTTTTGATGCCGTTGCTGGCGAATACGGTTTTTTCACCGGGATTGGGGATTCTGGCTGCCCTGGCAGGCATGGGCCTGGTTGCCGGATTTGTCCTTTCGGTGGTCGCCGGGCTCACGCGCGGCAGTGGCAATCTGTATAGCGGCAGGCGGTCCGGCGGGGGATACGGTGACTCAGGAGGATTCTCCACCGGCTGGGGTGGATTATCGGGAGGCGGCGGCGGATTCGGTGGCGGGGGAGCTTCAGGGAGCTGGTAGACTATAAATCGGTGGGAATTTAATGAAGAATCGGATGGAAAAATTCCTTTCGAATGCGGATCGGGATAAAATCGAAGCGTGCATCCGGGAGGCCGAAACTCTTACACGCGGTGAAATCGTTGTCATGGTTGTCCCCATGAGCTATTCCTATCCTATGGCTGATCTGCTCGGCGCCTGCGCCATTTCATTCCCTGTAGCCGTTGCGCTCACTCCAGAGCTGGGAGGTTTTTTGTGGGCCGGCCCTTGGAACCTGTGGATTTTCCTGGCGGTGCTGATCCCGCTGTTCCTGGTGTTTCACCAAACCGTCAAACGTGTTCATAGGCTGAAGCGGTGGTTTATAAGCGGAAAAGAGATGGAAGATGAAGTCCGGGAAGCAGCCCAGATCCAGTTTTTTCGTAAAGGCTTATACCGCACGCGCGAAGAGACCGGAGTTCTTATTTACATCTCCGTTTTCGAACGTAGAGTCTGGGTCCTCGGCGACCGGGGAATCAATGCCGTGATTCCTGAGGGGCACTGGAAGGATGTGGTCGCCATGATCATCCAGGCGATCAAGGACAGGCGGCCGGGTGAGGGGATCTGCCAGGCTATCGGCGACGTGAGCAGGATTCTGCAGGAAAAATTTCCCATTCGGCACAACGATCAGAATGAACTTAAGAATCTGATGGTCGAAGAAGTGCCGCCTTGAATCGGGAGCAGAACCGGCATCCCGCTGATCATCGGGGGCGCTTGATGAGAAGAAGGGTGTTGCCGATGACGGTCAAGCTGCTGAGAAGCATGGCAGAGACGGCAATCAGAGGATTCAGCAGCCCGGTCATGGCTATTGGGATGGCCATGACGTTGTAGAGACCCGAGAAGACTAGGTTCTGGCGGATCTTTTTGTTCACCCTTGTGGCAAGCTTTAGAAAATGGAGAATCAACCCCAAGTCTCCTCGCATCAGGGTGATGCCGCCTGCTTCCTTGCCAAGGTCGTGGCCTGACGAAACGCCGACGCCAAGATTTGCCTGGGCGAGGGCAGGGGCGTCATTGATTCCGTCGCCAACCATCGCAACATGGCGGTTTTCGCTTTGAAGTCTTGTAAGAAATGCCGCCTTGTCCTCAGGCAGCAGCCCACCATGGGATTCTTCTATGCCCACCCTTTGCCCCACTGCTTTGGTCGCTTCATGCCCGTCCCCTGAGACAAGATGGAGTTGGTAGCCCATCGACTTGAGTTCCCGGACGACCCCTGAAGCCTCCTGCTTGATCTCATCCCCAAAGACAAACACCGCGATCAGGTCTCTGTTCACGCTCATGTAGACATGGGAGTGAACCGAGTGATGGTTTAGCGCATCTTTGCCTCTCGCAGAGAAAGACTTAGAGATCTCTTCTTTAAGAAAATCTTTTGATCCAATTCTGACCTCTTGGTTGTTCACATAGCCGGTAATGCCGTTGTCCGAAATTCTTACATTACTCGGGTCGACAAGCTCCAAGCCGGTTTGCTTCGCCCTGTTTCTCAGTTCAATAGCAATGTAATGTTCCGATTCCTGCTCAAGCGATGCGGCGAGAGCAAGCACTCCCTCATCGGTCATTGAACCTGTGCGGATGATCTTTGACAATTTCCATTGCCCATGGGTGATGGTCCCGGTCTTGTCAAAGACAACGGCATCCAACGTCGTTGCCTGTTCGAAAGAAGAAAATTCGCGAACAAGGATTCCTTTCCTGCCTGCCAAAGAGATACCTGCAACGCGAGCTAGAGGAACGGCGATACCCAGGGTGCAGGGGCAGGAAATGACGAGAACCGTTAAACTCCGGAGGATGGCTGCTTCCGTGGAGAGCCCCAACATTAGACAGGTGACGCCTGTGCCTGCAGCGAAAGCTATGACTAAAGGAACAAACCATCGCAGGACCCGATCGGTTCTCCCCTGAGTCGCATCATCGGTTTGGAGAGCCTTGTGCAGAACGCTTAGGAGTTGCCCAAGGGTTGAATCCTCACCGACCTTTTCAGTTTTCACCTTGAGAAGCCCTTGAATGAGCTTGACGCCGCTCCGCAGATTATCGCCGGCGCCCTTGGTCACGGGGCGGGCTTCACCCGTCAGGGAGGACTCATCCACTGTCGCAGCCCCCTCCAAGACCTTTCCGTCTGCCGGGACTATCTCTCCTTCTTCGACCTGGAACAAATCACCTTCGGTGATCTGGGCGGTTGAGACGTATTTGCCCGTGTTTTGACCCGGCAGAAGGAGCTTCACTTTGGTCGGCTCAAGAGCAAAAAGGGACTCCAGCCCTTCCCTCACTTCCGCCTTGGCCCTTGATTCAAGCAATTTCCCGAGAGTGACGAGCACGATGAGCATTGAAGCGGTGTCAAAATAGAGGTGTAGGCTCCCTGAGAGCAACTGGTAGGTGCTGTAGAAATATGCGCTGAAAGCACCTATCGTGATGAGGGTTTCCATGCTGAAGGCTGCAGAGGTGACACCGGTCCAGGCTCGCCGGTAAATCTTTTGACCTCCATAAAAGAGAACAATGCTTGCCATGACAAACAAAGGCCATGACAAATTGCGGACCGTGTCGCTGGAGAATTCAGAGAAGAAGCCCGCGTAAAGAGCGAAGGAAAACATCATGATGTTCATGGTGAGAAAGGCGGACAGGGCGAAGCGTATAATCTCCCTCTTTCTCTCTTTCGCTTCCTCGGAACCCTCCGGGGGAAAGGCGTCATAGCCGAGGTTTGCCAAGGATTCTCGGATCCGGGACGGTGAAGTAAGAACAGGGTCATAGTCACACCTCATGCGATCCGAAGAAAAGCTGCACTGCACATTGGAAATGCCGGGTTTTTTTCTCAGGGATTCTTGGATGACCCAGGCACAGGCAGGACACCACATCCCATGCACCTTGAGGTTCAGCTTAAGGAATCTTTCTCCTTCTGGGGAATTAGCGAGTTCTTCCCTTGCTGCAGGGATCTTTTCCTTTTCCACGAGGTCTTGTTCTGATTTAGGAATGATGCCCAGTTCCAGACACTTTTTGAAAAGCTCTGAGTCTTTGAAAGACGCTGGGTCGCCTGACCCATGCCTCTCCACAAGCATCTGGAACACCTGTTTGCAGCCGTTGCAGCAGAAGGAGTAGGCCCTGTCGGAAAAGGAGAGTGTGGATATTCGAGTTCGAAGGGGAAGACCGCAGAGATCGCAGAACTGTGCGGAAGATTTCATTTACTTCCGAATGCCGAGGGATTGGACATAGGCGATGATGCGCCAGCGGTCCAGGACATCGATGGTGGTGGCAAGGGGCGGCTGCTTGCCTTCAGGAATGCCGTAGCTGATCTCTTTGAAGAAAGCGCCTTCTGAGAGAGATTGAACCTTCGCGCTTCTCAAGTCCGTGGGAAGGGGATGGAAACTCTGGCCCACGGGGGCCTGACCGTCATAGTTCTTGCCATGACACTGAGCGCAGAACTTGGAGTAGAGGATCTTGCCCATCTGGATCTCTGCCTGATCCGAAAAAGTGATGGGCGATTTCAGCCGCTCCGCGGGCGTGGCTTTGAAGAGCTCTTCTCCGCCTTGCTGATAGGGAACCGTTCCCTTTGGCATCGAAAGAGGCAGTTCTTCGTGAGGTCTCACGGCCGGCGTCTCCCACATTCGGCCATAGGGGAAATTCTCGTCATAATAGATGAGAGCCTCGTAGGCCGCCAAGCCGACGATCGCCACTCCGATGAGAAATATCAGATACTTCTTCACCTATTCCCCCTTTTGACCTTTCACGTGCTGCGGGTGCGGCAGCGGTCCATAGATCGCATAGGGGGATTCACCGGGCACATCCTTGACCGGCCGGTAATCCCAGGTCGGCTGACCCCGATCCCCCACAACAAAGAAAGAAAAAAACCCCTTCACCAGGATGATAACCAACAGAAGAAAGATCACCACCCAGGTGGCAAAGGAGGATTCTTTAGGTGCAGCTTTTTCCATTTCTTCGTCTCTCTGTCCCTTTGTGCCTTTGGCCCTTTGTCCCTGGAGCTGTCCGCTTCAAGCGACAGCGATTAAATTTTCACTCCCCACAACCCGATGACCAGAATGTAGAAAAACGCCCACACCACGGTTCCTGCAATGATCAGAATCAGGGAAATAGGGAAGGGCGCTTGCCTGTCCTCGATGTCTTCAGGAAAGGTGTAATAAGATCGCCTCATCCGCTCTTCAGACCGGGCCGTGCGAAAGTGAACGTACCCCAGCGCTATGCCAAGGACGAGAATCGCCAGAACAGCAGGGAAAAAGTAGAGAACCATGTCCTGAAGATTCACCAGTTCGAAGAATCTCATACCCCTTTGCCTCCACCAAGAATCGCGAAGATGAGCACTGCCCCTGTTGCCATAAGGCCGAGCATGACCAGAAGGCCGAGCGCGTAGGCCTCATAACGGCCGGTCCTGGAAATCTTCATTGCGCGGGGTTCTTCCCCCTGCTCGAGAGCAAGGAACCTTGCCCTTTCCTGGTCCTTGAACTGGCCGCTCCCAAGGGCCCAGAAAAGGACCACGAGGCTGATGCCGAAGCCCACGAGCATGTAAGCTATGAAATAAGGATAATACATGCGTCAATTCTCATAAGATGCGGGGATGCCGGACTGCTTTTCCCCTGCATCGCTTTGGTCAATATAGTAAACCGCCACGTAGTTGCCCACATCCCAGATCTTCTCCGACTCCAGCTCTCTCTTGAAGTAGGGCATGGCTGTTCCTGTAACGCCGTTCATGATCTGGTAGTAGAGAATCCCACCGGAAATGCCCCTTCCTTTGAGAATAGTGAAGTTGAGGGGCGGCGGATAAATGTAAGGCTGCGCAGGCCCCATGCCGTCGCCGATCGGGCCGTGGCACCCCAGGCAGTTGTTCTGGTAGATGACGTGCCCTCTTGCGAGGCCCACGTCCGTCGTGGGATAGGGGTTCGTGATGTTGCGCCACCCTTCGGGAACATGGGCGTGAAGCCACTTCACGTTTTCTTCAACCCCTGCTTCGTAAGCCTTGACGGCTTTCTCCTTCCAGATCCTCTGTCTTTCCATACGGCGATCTGCGTTCTTGAGCCCAAGGCTTTGAACGTAAACCGTGAGCGCTGAAATCCGATCCCGGCCGAGATACGCAAAGGGCGGCATAATGGAGCTGGGCCTCGTGTACCTGGGATTGACGAAGTGGGCGAGGTGCCAGTCGTCCGGGTGCTCTCCTCCTTCCTGGGAGAGATCAGGCCCTGTTCGTGCGGACCCGAGCAGGATGGGCCGGTCTGAAACATAGTCACCGGCTTGTGCGATTCTCTCTGCGCCGAGATCCCAGTCAATGGATCGAATGGACTGGCTGTGGCAGTAAACGCAGCCGTTGGCCATGTAGAGCTTCCTGCCGTCCGCTTCTGCCGTGGATCGTTCTCGATAGATCTCCGAGCCCTTGTCCACGTAGGTGAAATAGGGGAGGAGCACGACCACAAAGACAATGGCCGCAAAGATGAGGAGGATGCCCACGACCAGGTTCGAGGGGGTCATCTTCATAACGTCCCTCCTGGCCTGGGAACCAGACTGCGCAAAATGTTGTAAAGCCCGATGACCGCACTCCCGAAGATGAGAACTCCCAGGGAAGCGCGCGTCACATAGTAAACGTGAATCTCCGGGAGAACCCGGTAAATGGTCTCGCCGTTGAGCCATGCATTGCCCTGGATCAGGCCTACGATGGTGAGCACGATGGTAAACCCCGTGCCGCCGATCAGAATCAGCCAGTACTGCAAGTCAGCGAGGAATTTACTGTAAAGAGGTCTGCCGGTCAGTCTGGGAAGGACATAATAGAGCCCGCCCAGGGCGATCATGCCGGAGAAGGAGAGGACGCCGATGTGCGCGTGGCCCACGACCCAGTTGTTGAAGTGGGTCACCCGCTGAACAATGGGCAGGGCCATCATGGAGCCCTGGATGCTCACGAAGAAATACATGATGGTTCCCGTGAAGATAAACTTGGCCCCCACATCCGCATGGATCTCTCCTAGCTTCCCCCTGGCCGTGTACCAGATGTTGATGAGAAAGACCATGACCGGGATGACCATACCCACGCTGTCCACAACCGCGATGACCTTGAGCCACGTGGGAACCGGCACCTGCAGCAGATGGTGGGTGCCGATATGCGTATAAACGACGATGAGGGACCAGAAACCCAAAAGTGAAAGGGAATGGCTGTAGAGAGGACTCCGACAGGCTTTCGGGATCACGTAGTAAGTCACCCCGATGGCAAGGGGTGTGAGAAGGAGGCCGAAGATATTGTGGCCGTAAAACCAGAGCAGGATCGCATCCGGAATCCCCTGGAGCGCGCCCGTGTCCGGATGCCAGACGACGTTGCCCAAACAATAGGTCACGGAAGTCAGGATCACGGCGGCGCACACATACCAGACGGAAACGTAGAGCACAGGCTCCTTTCTGTTTCTTACGGTCATGATCATGTTGACAGAGAGGAGCACAAAGCAGAGGACGATCAGCATGTCCAGGGGCCAAATGAGCTCTGCATACTCTCTGGCCTGGGTCATTCCGGAAGCGAGAGTGGCGACGGCTGCCACCAAAGTGAGGTTCCACAAGCCGACCGTGAGCAGTCCGAGCCTGTCACTGTAGAGTTCAGTCCTGAGAACTCTTGGGATGAAGTAAAAGGCTGCGGACAGCAAACCGGGGGTGACAAAGCCGAAGAGCACCAGATTGACGTGAATGGGTCTGATCCTCCCGAACTGGAGCCAGCCGATGTGGCCCAAGAAGTCCGGGGCCATGAGCTTTGTAGCTCCCAGCAGGCCCATGCTCGTGGCGGTCATGAACCAGAAGGCCGAAGTGAGGCAAAAGCCCATGGCGGTCAGATCGGTTCGGGGGATGTTTTGTCTTCGGTTCATGGTGACCTTCAGTTGTGGCATGCCAGCCAACAGTCAATGTTGGCTTTCTTTTCTTTGTGGCAAGCGATGCAAAAACCCATTTTGAACTCGGCGTCCTTGAGCCGGTCCTTGGTCTCTACCTTCCCGTGACACTGTTCGCACACGATCTCCTTCTTGATGTGCCTTTCGTGGTTGAAAAAGACGTGCTCCGGAAGATAGTTGACCTTCACCCAGGGCGTTGACGTCTTGGTGTCGAAATATCGGTGCTCCTTTTTGATCTCAGGGTGATTGGCAATAATGTGCTTGTGACAGTAAAGACATTTTTCCACAGCGGGTATCCCCGGGTGGGTGGAGCGGTTCACATAAGGGTGACAGAACTCGCACTGGATCTCTTTCACTCCTGTGTGGACCCTGTGGCTGAAAGGGATCGGCTGCTCAGGGCCGAGACCTTTGATCGGCATGAGGTAGAAAAGATATAGACCTGCTACGATGATTCCCATGCAGCAGAGGATCAGCACGATGGGCAGTTTATTCCGGAGCAGCGCGTCCAAGGGTTTCCCTATTTCACCTCCTGCCGCTGAACAGGAATCAGTTCAGGGAAGCGGGTCAGCGCAAAGCGCACAGCCATGGCCATGAGCCCGAGAAAGCCCAGAGCGATCATCACATCGGAAAGGCTTATGGGAATGGAATCGGCCCCGGGGTTGAGAGACGGTCCCAGGAGCAGGTAGTGCTCCAGCCATATTCCCACAAAGACCATGGAACTGAGACCGATCATGAATCGGGGCCTGGTCTTCACCTCTTTGTTGATCAGGATGAAAAAGGGAATCACGAAGCTCAGGATAAAGACGGCCCAGGCCAGCCGGCTCCATGGGAGCGTCATGGTTCTCTCGATGAGGTAGCTCGTCTCCTCAGGGATGTTGCCGTACCAGATCACGAGAAACTGGCAGTAGAAGAAATCCGCCCAGAGCAGGCAAAAAGCGAAAAAGAGTTTCCCAAGATCGTGAAAGTGGGAAGAGGTCAAGGAGGATGCCTCCCCGCTCTTCAGGTGGAGGACAGAGGCGAGAATGATCAATGCGCCGAGCCCTAGGTAGAAAGCCTTCACGAACCCGTAGGGGGCAAAGAGAGTGGAGATCCATTGAGGATCAGCGCTCATGACAAGGTCGAAGGCCAGAAGCGACAGGACCAGGGCATAGGCCATGATGTAGAGAACGGCAATGACGGTCATGCGACTCCGTACCGCCTCTCTTCGATCTTCTGAAATCTCGCTTCCGCTCCTCTTCAACACCAGGCTGTGGCGAAGATAAGCAAACCCCAGCCCGTAGAGGATCAGGAGCCCTGCGGCATCCCTGGAGAAGAGAAAGGGAAGGGTGAGCCAGCCTTCCTTTCCGTGGAGATCTCCGCCGAGCCAGGGGAAAACAAAGGCCCTTCCCAGGAAGAGAACCAGGAAAAGAACAAAGGAGACTGGGAAAAAAGCGGCAAAAGACTCAGCGAGGCCCTGAAGAGGCTTGCCCCATCTCGCCTTGGTCACATGGAGCACCACGGAGAACAACAGGCCGCCCTGAGCGACAGTCGACCAGAGAATGAAGTTGACCAGATAGGCTTGCCAGGCTTTTTCAGGGTGCTGACCCGAAACCTGGAACAGGAAAGCTCCAAGGCCCACAAGCGCCAGGACTGGGAAGATAGCGGTCATAGGAACCTTGCTTCTCCTCCTTTTTCTTGAAAGAAAGCGAGGAGCGCCTCCTGCTGACCCTCCGCACAGGATGCGAGGACTCCGAAATGCTCGCCGGAACACCTGGGGTCATAGGTGCTGACACTCCGGTACTCGGGCAACCGGGTCTGGGTGATGAGACCCACGATGTTCCCGAAAACGGCAAAGAGAATGGTGAACTCGAATCCCACGATGAGGTAAGGGATCAGGGCGACCACGGGCTTGCCGCTCACGATCAGGCTCCATTGGAGAGATGTGTAAGCCGCCAGGCTCACGCCTGAGAGAAAACCGATGATGCCGCCTGCCAGCGTGAAGTGGCCTACCCTGCTCTTGCCCGCTTTCATGGCCTTCATGATTCGTTCGCTGGGGAAAGGACTGTTCACGCCCCGGAGCTGCCATGGACATCCTGCCATGGATTCGATGGCGCTGGCCGCGAGGTTTTCATCTGTAAACAGTCCGATCACCTGTTTCTCAGAGAGCATGACCGACTCCTTTGTGCACGCTTTCTTTCATCTCCGTCATGGATACAGAAGGCATGTGTTTTACAAACAGCAGGAAAAGGAAGAAGAAGAGAGAGAAACTCCCCACGAGAACCCCGTATTCGATGATCGTGGGGGAGTAGGTGCCCCAGGCATTGGGCATGAAGTCGTGAGCCACGCCTCCGATGATGATCACGAACCGCTCGGACCACATGCCGATGTTGATCAGTATGGAAATCCCGAAAAGCCAGGGGATGCTCCGCCGAACCTTTCGGATGAAGAAGAGAAGGGGCACCACGCTGTTGCAGATCACCATCACCCAGAAGGCGAGGCTGTATTCGCCTGCTGCCCGCCACCGGAAGGATTCCTGCTCCACGATGTTGTGGCTGTACCATGCGAGGAAGTACTCGATCGCATAGGCATAGCCCACGATCAGGCCTGTGAACACGATGGTCTTGGCAATGTTGTCCAGGATGTCTTTGGTGATGAAGACTTCGTAGCGGAAAATCGTGCGCATGGGAATCATGAGGGTGAGGACCATGGCAAGACCCGAGTGAATGGCGCCGGCGACAAAATAGGGAGCGAAGATGGTGCTGTGCCAGCCGGGCACGACTCCGAGGGCAAAATCCCAGGAGACCACGCTGTGAACCGAGATGACCAGGGGCGTGGCGAGAGCGGCGAAAAAGAGGTACGCCCTCGTGTAGTGCCGCCACTCTTCAAACCGCCCTGTCCAGCCGAGGGACAGAATGTGGAAAATCCTTTTCCGTAGGCCCGTGGCCCGGTCCCGGACAATGGCCAGGTCCGGCAGCATGCCTGTGTACCAGAAGAGGGAACTGACCATGAGGTACGTGCTGATGGCGATCACGTCGAAGACCAGGGGAGACTGAAAATTCGGCCAAAGGTTTCTGTCGTTGGGGTAGGGCAGGATGTAGTAGACAATCCAGATGCGGCCCAGGTGAATGAACGGAAAGAGTCCTGCCACACACACTGCAAATACGGTCATGGTTTCGGCTGCCCGGGCAATGGGGTTTCGCCACCCGGCCCTGAACAGGTGGAGGATGGCTGAAATGAGCGTGCCGGAATGGGCAATACCGACCCAGAAGACGAAGTTGATCAGGTACGTCCCCCAGGCCACGGGGATGCTCTGCCCGCCGACGCCGATGCCCACTCCGATCTGGTAAGCCCAGCAGGCGGCTCCAAGCAGGATCCCGAAAAACATGAGGACGATGACAGCCCAGTACCGGAGAGAGGCGGGACGCAGGGTGTCCAGCACGGTCTGATCAATCTGGCTGTAGGTCAGTCCTGACACGTCTCAGATCTCCTGAACCACCTTCTTGAGATAGGACACCGCAGGCTTGGTGTTCAGATACCCCAGCACCTGGTAAGCCCTTGCATCGTCCACCTTCTTTCTCACGCGGCTGTTCGGGTCCATGAGGCTGCCGAAAACCAGGGCCCCTGTGGGGCAGGTTTGCACGCAGGCGGGCTGGATCTCGCCGTCGCGGATGTCCCTTTTCTCGTCCTTGGCCCTTCCGTGCGCTTCCTTGATCCTCTGGACACAGAAGGAACACTTTTCCATCACGCCTTTGCTTCGCACCGTCACATCCGGATTGAGCTGAAGGTTGAGCGGCTTGGGCCATATCCAGTCAAACCAGTTGAACCGCCGCACCTTGTAGGGGCAGTTCTGGGAGCAGAAGCGTGTGCCGATGCAGCGGTTGTAGATCTGGTTGTTCAGCCCCTCCTTGGAGTGGTGCGGCGCATACACGGGGCAGACCGATTCGCAGGGCGCATTGTCACAGTGCTGGCAGAGCATGGGAAGAAAAGTCACCTTCTTCATCGTCTCCTCGTCGAGATACCGCTCGATGGAAAGCCAGGCCATCTCCCTGCCTTCCCGGATTCTGTCCGGGCCCACGATCCCGATGTTGTTTTCAGCATAGCACGCAGCAGCGCAGGCGTTGCAGCCGGTGCAGCGGTCAAGGTCCACGACCATGGCCCAGCGGTAGGTGTGATGGTCGTGGGGCGGATAGATATCCCGCTTCTTGTCGTATCCTTCGGGGAGTGGGAGCACAAGGGGAAAATCCCACATGCCGAGTCCCTTTTTCTCCTTCTTTTCTTTTCCCAGTTCCGCAAGGTCAACCGAGACCGCTATCTTCCTTCCATGCTGCACCCGGCTGCCGTCGGTGTGAGCCAAACCGATGGATCGGCCGGTGGCTCGGAGGGATGCGAGCTTTGTGGAGAACTGGGGCGAACCGGTGAGAGGCTCTGTTTCCGGCGGGAGAAGCTTGGCCGGATTGCCCCCCATACCCTCGGCATACCGGCCGAAGAGCTCGTGACCCTGGCCAAGGCTCAGGACGAGAACTCCAGGCAGGGTGTCCTGCGTCTCGTACACAGGGGCTTCCAGGGTACCCCAGGAGGACTTGAGTTCAACCACGTCCCCCTGCTTGAGGCCCTGCTCTCGGAGAGTCTTGGGGTGGATCGAGACAGGCGACTGCCACGCCACTTTGGTCAGGGGGTCAGGCACTTCGCAGAGCCACGGCCGGTTGGCTCCCCTGCCGTCAAAGAAGCGGAGTGAAGGAGCTGCAACAAAGGTGAAATCGGCCGGTTTGGGAAACGAGAGTCTCCCAAAGGCGCTTCTCACCTCTTGGGCCGATATCCACTGAAGGGCAGGGGCCTTCGACGGGATGTTTCGGAAAAGGCCTCCTTCCTGGAGCATGTGCACCCAATCCATACGGTCCTTGAGCAACCCCGAGGCGGAAAGTCTCAAGGAGAGGTATTCCTGGAAGTTCTTAGCAGGGCCGCCGTGAGCGAGTCGCAGGAAAAGATCGCCCAGGCGCGGTGAGCCCGTGAGCCCTGCCATGGCCGGCTGCACAACGGAGACGATGCCCGTTGTGCCGCTGTATTCATCCCAGGTCTCCAGAGGCAGGCTCACGGGAAAGATCAGATTCGCGAGCTGAGCGGTTTCATCCATGAAATTGGCGAAGCTGACGGTGAACAGGGTGTCCTGCTTGAACACTTTTGCCACAGCATCGGATGAGGGAATCGAAAACACAGGATTCACGTTGTTCAGCAGAAGCACACCCTCCGGGGAGTGGCCTAGCTTCTCGAAAAAAGCGATCGCCTCGGATCGTTTCGCGGCTTTCTCTACAGAATGTCTGAGTGCAAAGTCCAGGAGCGTGAGACCAGGATCGAGAAGGGCATTGAGCAAGTTTGCGGCCATGTTCACGCGGAGGTTATTTGCTCCGGATGCGCCTGTCCCTGTTCCCAGAACAAGGGGCTTGGCCGCTTTAAGGAGTCGGGCGAGCAACCTCGCAAAAAGATCAGGATCCACACCGGAAAGCTCCACCACTTTTTCCTTGGTGAAGGGAGAACTGATATCCTGCAGAGCCTCTGTCAAATCAGAGGGGAGACTTGTCCTCTTTCCGGAGTGTAAGGCTTCCCTGATCAGTCCGAGGCCAATGACAATTTCTGTGTCGGGATTGCAGGACAGCCAAAGGTCGGCGTTGGCGCCTGTGAGAGACTGATAGGGACTGATGTGGGCAAAAAAGCCTTTCTGCCTGCCATGCACCGCGTGCGATTGCTTGAACTTCCGGCCATACTCGACAGGAGACAGCCAGGTCTCCAGAAAGTCGGCGCCGAAGGAGAGCAGAAAGTCGGCTTCCTCCATTTTGTAGGAGGCGAGGCCGTCCACGCCGAAGACCTTTTGGTTGGCCATTTTCAACGCTTCATAGGCAAAGGGTTCGAAGATATGGGGAGGCCGGGATTTCCAGTTCTTCAAAGCCTCATCGAAAAGGTTCGACAGGGTTTGACCCACGGCCTCCGTGATCAGGTGCACCCTGTTCTCAGCTTTTCGCACCGCCTCATCGATCTTCGACCTAAGAAGGGTTTCGGCTTCTTCAAACGAAAGAGCCTTCCATCCGTCCTTCTGTTTGAGCAGGGGCCTTCGGATTCTGTCAGGGTGATACACACCCTGGACAGCGGCCTGGCCCCGCATGCAGAGCTTCCCCAGGTTGACGGGGTGCAGAGGATTCCCCTCGACCTTGATTACCCGGCCTTCTTTGTTCTTGGCCAGGATCCCGCATCCCGCGGGGCACTCCCGGCAGGTGGAAGCATACCAGGTGGCCTTGCCGGTCACCATGTCCTCAGGGGCCTGAACATAGGAGAAGAGATTCTTCTCCGGCCTGGTGTCGCATCCGGGTGCGAAGGCGAGACTTCCGAGCCCCAGGATCTTGATGAAATGTCGTCGGCTCAGATCGACCATGACGAGTACGCTCGCTGCCTAGTTTCTTTCTATAGGGAAGGTGAGCATGGCTCCGAACCATCCAAGGACCGTCACCATTCCTGCAAGGGAAAGGATAAGCGCTGTATAGACGACCGTGACGAACCCGAAACAAGTGAGAATGTCAGGGACGATAATTCGCCAGGCAAAGGCCGCGATTTGAACGGCAAAAAGCACAAAAGAAAGACGCATCTTGATGTTCACCGGCCTGTTGGGTTTTGCCATGTAATTCAGCCACCACGTGTAGAACCCCGTCAGCATGGCAATGGGCGTAAAGAGAAGCCCTGCTCCAAGGCAATGAAAGGCGGTTGTGTCGAACCCCTTGTACTCCGTGAGAAGATAGAGAACCGAAAACCCAGCTGTCGCCATCATGAACACGATGGGGAAGTGAATGACCATGGGGTGGGGGTGGCGTCTGAGCATGGGGAAGCGTGAAAGAAGCCAGGACAGGGAAGCAGGGAGTTTCCTTTCAGAGGCTGTGCCCTGCTTGAGAACACCCTTGAGAACACCCACCTGAGGATATCGGTCGAGCACTTCCAGCTTGTGCGGGGCTGCCTGGATGTCGGTGGTGAGGTCCTTTCCTGCGTGATGGCGCTTCATGTGAAGCCCGCCTTTCCACAACTTGCTGGCCGTCACATCGATGACCTTGCCGCCGTGGGCGATATACACCGGCTTTCCGTCTTGGCCGTTGAACTGAGCAAGTTCCTCAGGGCTGAATTCTTTGATCACCCATCACCTCCCTGTTCTAATGATCTACTGCAGCGAAGGATACGAGAAAGTTGTCACTCTGCCAAACGATTTCATCTCCCCTGGCCAGGAAAAATCCCCCCTCGCCCCCCTTTGGTAAAGGGGGGTTGGGGGGATTTTAGGCCAACTTGGCAACAGAAATGTCAGCGATCCAAGGTCGTTCACTGTAATATTTTAATAGTGACCAGGATAAGGCAAGCAAGTGGATAATAGCTCGCCTTCCTGAAAAGAGTCAATGCATCAGTGCGCTCCCTCGTTTTATAGAGCCGATACGCCGGAAGGATGAGCAGTCCAAGCCCGATGACCAGAAAACCGGTCATGTAGGGGATCTGGAAAGGGTGGACGGTCATCCTCAGGACCAGCAGGTTCAACCCCAGAGCAAGAGCCAGTGAGCCGACAATGATCCTGACCGCCTTTTCCGCACCGTAATGGACCAGAATCGTCTTGGCGTGAAGCTGCCTGTCTTGTTCGATCTCAGCCCAGTCATTCGGAATATTCTGTCCGCCTATTTCCCAGAAAAAAAACCAGAGAAAGAGAAGGAGCAGAAAAGACAGGGAGGGCTCCGGGTCGACGGCAAGAACTGCGGCCAGGGGCCCGCAGCTCTTCACGGCTCCGCTGACAAGGCTCCGCAAAGGGCTGATCTTCCACATCAGACAATAAATGATCTCAAAGGCAAATCCCCCAAGGAAGATGAGAACGCACACAGGATTCAGGAGAAAAGCTCCGAGCAGGGCTACAAGCGCCCAGGCGACGAGCCAGAGCAGTCCTTGCTTCAGGGTGAGACAGCCTTGAGCTAAAGGATGTCTCAAGATCGCTGCGTCCAGGTAGTTCACGCAGTCCTGAAAACCGGTCAGCTGGAGTTTTTTCTTGTCGGTTCTGTAATCGACCACATCGTTGAGAGCGTAAACGGAAGTGTAACCCGCAAAGGCCGTGATCAGACCAAGGGCAATGGTCCAGGCAGAGGGAAAAGTGCCCAGCCAAAGGAGGGCTGCAAGGCCGGGTGTCGCCATGTCCAGCAGGCCGTGGGGCGTCCTGGAAAGAGCGAGAAAAAACTTAAACTTCGCGAGCCCCCTTTGTCTGTTGTCTGAAACCGAGTCATTCAAGGGCGTTTACCTGATTGAAAAGGGTTGATCGGTAAACGGGGCCAGCTGTTTCGAGGCAAAAAGATATATTCACAAACTTAGTATCTGAAAACATCCGGGTCAAGCGCTATCCTTCTGCGCGACCCCCAGAATTCCGAAGCGACGTTCCTTGAAACCGGGCAGAAGCCGAAGTCCCACTGCGGAGAGCGCTGCACGAAATTGCTCGCCGTGGAAACGGTTCTCAGTCGGATGAGCGACGAGACGGCGAAAGAGAAAATTGGCGTAGAGGGGAGGATAGATCTCTTCACAGTAGAAGAGCCCGCCCCTAACAAGAACCCTTGCGATTTCCCGAAGCCCTTTTTCCCAATCCTCCAAATGATGGATGATGCCGAAATTAAAGACGGCATCCACGCAGGCGTCCGGGTAAGGGAGGTCTTGCGCGTCGGCAACGAAGAAGAAGGAAAGACCTCGTGTGATCCCATGGAATCTTTTCTTTGCGAGCTCGATCATCAAAGGATCGACATCCAAGCCATCTACCCGGCGGGGATGAAAGGTGTGCTGAACGAGTTCCACCCCTTTGCCTCTGCCGCAGCCGATCTCAAGACAAAAGGAGCCTGCAGGAAGAGGTCGCATCTTCACAAAAAAGGCGATCTCTCTTCTTTGGACCCAGGCGCGCACAGGGCTGTTGATCCAGATTCGTTCCGGCCAGTTGACTTTCATTCGTTTGAGCGATCCCTTTCTTGATTCCACTGTAGATTTTTGCAATCCCGAGCGAGAGTCTCTCTACCCCAAGGGCTGTGAAGCCGGCATCGGCAATCTCCTGGAGAAAATCCTTTTCCGATGGAAACCCGTGCACAGATCTGGCCAAATAAGAATAGGCATAGTCTGTTCGGGAGAGCCAGTTGCCTACGGGCGGCATGATGCGATCGAAGTAGAACCTGTAAAGCGTTCCGAGCACCGGCTGGTCAGGACAGTCAAATTCCATGATCCAGAGCCGGGCACCCTCTTTGAGCACACGCCGGATCTCCCCAAGAACCTCTTTTCGCTCCTGGATGTTTCGGATGCCGAAGGCCATGGTAGCCCCGTCGAAACATTCAGTTTTGAAAGGCAGTCTGCGGGCATCCCCAAGATTGAGACCGATGCGGCCAGCCAGACCCTTGGAGCGCACTTTTCTCTGCCCGATAGCGAGCATGCGGGGCGAAAAGTCCAGTCCTGAAACCCTCACCTCGGGATGGCGGGCGCAAATAACCATGGCCAGCTCAGCCGTACCAGTAGCCAGATCCAGGACCACACCTCCTCGCGGCACTTGAATAGACCTGGCAAGAGTGCTCCTCCAGCATATGTCCAGACCCAGAGACAAGAAACTGTTCTGGAAGTCATAGGAGAAAGCAATGGACTCAAACATTCGCTTTACTTTGGAATCATCCACCAGGTCTGCTCCCTGTAATGCATGATGATCGGTGAATCCGCACGTTTGAGCAATAGCATTTTGTCAGGACTTAGACCAGCCGTTCGATCTCTTTTCGTGCATCCTCCAGCTTTTTCTTTGAAACAGGAAACCGGGTTTTCAATTCCTGGGCAAACAGGGAGACTTTGTACTCTTCAACCATCCAACGGAAGTTTTCAACAGCAGCTCTTTTCTCACCGGAGGTAGCGGGGCCGAGACTTTCCCAAATCCTTTGCAAGGCAGCGGCGAATTCCTCTAGCTGCGTGGCTTTTGCCTTGTCCTTTTCCGGGTCATGAGCCCCTCGCTCGGCCCTAACCTCGAGCGCCTTGAGGTAACGGGGCAGATGGGTAAGGGCATCCATCGAATATTGGTCCGGGAAGTTTCTGGGAACCAGAACATCGAGTTCTTTCCTGATCTGGCTGCAAAGAGCGAGCACGGTTCCGTTCGACGGGTTAGCTTTTTCAATGCTGTGAAGGGTGGACCGTGTCCTGTCATAGGCTTCCAGGATCCTCACCGCCACGGTTTTGAGTTCCTTTGCCTTCTCGAATAGGATCTGCTTGCAGAATTCGGCGTGAGACAAGAATTCCCGCTCCGTGCGGACGTTCTTTCTAAGCACATATCTCAGGAGCGATTGATAGAGAAGGTCTTCTATGGCTCCCGTTCCGCCGAAATACCTTGCTCCTGCATAGGCTTCGGAGGGAAGGGTGAGGGATTTGCGCAGATGCTTGAGATCCTTCGCCAGGTGGAGCGTCAAGAGAAGTTCCACTCCCTTTTCATGGGATGCAAGGGCTTGCTGTGGAGTGCGGAAAAGGCGAAGACTCGCAGAATCCTTGTCAGGAGCCAGAGCCGGGTAGGCGAGCAGGCGATCGGTCAAAGTTATGCTTTCAGGAAGGGGCTCTAAATCCCAGGTAGTGAGGCCCTGTCTCTCCCACTTTTCCTGTGCCCTTTTCCAGGCCGATGACGACTCAGCCCCATGCCTCTTTTCATCCGACTGGATGAGACGATGAATGTCCCTGCTTGATTCCAGGGCTTTTCCTGATTGGTCGACAACAGAAACCCGCATTTTCAGGTGGTCCGGGAGTTCGACGCCCGCCCAGACAGATGCCGGTATGTCCACACCGAATTTCCTGTACACGAAACGGGAAAGAGCATTGATGAGAGAGGGTTCTGCTTTTTCCATCTCCTTCAAAACGACCTCCACGGTATGAGGCACGGGGACCAACTGTTTCCGGTACGTCTTGGGAAGCCCTCTGATCAGAGCGGTCACTTTCTCTTTCAGGAGGCCGGGCACGCCCCAGTCCAGGCAATCGAGAGGCACGGCCGAGACCTGCCCTGACGGGACTCTGAGGGTCACCCCATCCTCCTCCCTGCCAGGAGCAAAGGCGTAGGTGCATTCAAGACTCTTTCCGCCCGAAGCGACGCAGTCCGGATACTGAGCGAGCTCCTCCTCATCGGGGCTGGCAAGAAGCAGATCGGTTTGTTTCATCCTCAGAAACGAGTCGCCTCTCTTTTCCCTGATATTCTTCTTGAGGGTTCGCAGGTCGAAGACGCCTGGCAGTCTGGAAGAATAGAAGTCCGCAATCACAGAATCCCCGGCCACGAGGTCCCGGCGTCTCAGCTTCTCCTCTATGGTTTTGAGGTCCTTAATGAGGTCCTGGTTGTGGATGAGGAAGGGCAGGGGTTCTGCAACATCTCCTTCGACCAGGGCCTCCTGCACGAAGATGCGGTGTGCCTCTTCCGGAGCGATCAGGCCGTAAGAAACCGGCCTGCGAGGGACAATGACGAGCCCGTAGAGGGAAACCTGCTCAAAGGCGCGGACTTCTCCGCGGTTCCTGTCCCAGTGCGGATCAAAGGCGGTTGACTTGCACAGGTCTCCGGCCAGGGGTTCGATCCACTCCGGTTCGATTTTCGCGACGGTCCGTGCGAAGAGCCGGGAGGTCTTCACCATTTCCGCAGCCACAACCCAAGGGGGCGGTTTCTTGAAAAGGGTGGAGCCGGGGAAGATCATCACTTCTCTTCCCCTTGCCGCCTGGTAGAGGTTTTTTTCTTTTTTCAGGGCGATGTTGGAAAGGAAGCCACTGAGCACGCACCGGTGGATTCGTGCGTATTGCAACTCCTGCCCGGACTCTTGAAGTCGGATCTTCTGCTCTTTAAGAATGCCCGTAATCTGCTCATGGGTGTAAACCCATTCCCTCATGCGGGGATAGGAGAGGAAGTTCTGTTTGCAAAACTTTCTCATTTTGTTTTGCGTCTTCAAGGTGTCCCACTCGCGATGGTAGCGGTTCCAGATGTTGAGGAGAGTGAGGAAATCCGAGTCAGGATCCTTGAAGGGAGCGTGAGCCTGGTCTGCTTGGGCGGCCTTTTCCACAGGTCTTTCCCTGGGGTCCTGGATGCTGAGAGCCGCGGCAATGACCGCCACCTCTCCCAACCCGCCTTCCCCGGTGGCCTCGATCATCATCCGGGAAATCCTGGGGTCCAGAGGCATCCGGGCCATGAGCTTGCCTTTGCTCGTAAGAGTAGGCTGCTCTCCCTCCCGGGTAACGGCGCCCAACTCCATCAGAAGGTCGAATCCGTCTTTGATGCTTCTGTCGCCCGGCGGATCCAGGAACGGAAACGCGGAGGGCTGTCCCAAGTTCAGGGAGAGCATCCGCAGGATGACTTCAGCGAGGTTTGACCGCTGGATCTCCGGGAGTGTGAAGAGAGGCCTAGAGGCATAGTCCTCCTCAGAGTAAAGCCTGATGCAGACGCCGTGCTGAATCCGGCCGCACCGGCCTTTTCGCTGGTCTGCGCTGCTCTGCGATATAGGGCTTATAGGGAGACTGGTCGTGCGGGTCCGCGGAAGGTACTGGGAGATCCTGGCCAATCCCGTGTCAATGACATACCGGATTCCAGGGATAGTGAGAGAGGTCTCCGCCACATTGGTGGCCACGACGATTTTGGAACCGCTCACGGAATAAACCCGTCCCTGTTCGGAAGCTGGGAGCCTCGCGAAGAGGGGAAGGATCGTCGTGCCCGGATACCGGCGGCCTTCGAGCCGCTCGCAGGTCTCGAGGATATCCTCCTCGGTAGGCATGAAAACGAGAATGTCCCCATACCGTTTTTTTTCTCTCAGGCCGTCAATGGCCTTGACCGCCATGTCCACGTAGGTGAGATCGCCGGCCTCCTCCAGATCAGGGTCAATGGGCAGGTATTCCACCTCTACCGGGTAGGTGCGTCCTTCCACGTTGACCACGGGCGCATGACCGAAGGCGGACGAGAATTTTTCCGTGTCCAGGGTGGCGGAGGTGATGATCACCTTGAGTTCCGGCCGGCGGGGCAGGAGGGTTCTGAGAATGCCCAGAATAAAGTCGATGTTCAGGGTCCTTTCATGGGCTTCATCGATGATGAGCGTGTCGTACTCGTAGAGCGCCGGATCTCCCTGTGTCTCAGCGAGGAGCATCCCGTCGGTCATGATCTTGATGAAAGCCTGCTTGCTCGTCTTTTCTCTGAATCTGATCTTGTAGCCCACGGATCGGCCGATCTCCTCGCCCAACTCCTCTGCAATGCGGTGAGCGATGGTGATGGCCGCGATTCTTCGGGGCTGCGTGCACCCGATTTTACCGGCAATCCCTCTTCCCGCTTCCAGGCACATCTTGGGGATCTGAGTGCTCTTTCCGCAGCCCGTCTCCCCGGAGACAATGACCACCTGGTTTTCTCTGATGAGCCGGACGATTTGGTCACGCTTGGAGGTGATAGGGAGGCTGTCAGGAAAAGCAACCCGGGGTCTGTGGTTGAGCCGATGCTTTCTTTCCTCGACAGAGGCCTGCGCCTGCCGTTCCAGGCTGGCAAGCAGATTCGAATCATCCTCCACCTTGTGAATTCTGTTAAGACGACGGGACAGACGGTCCCGGTCCCGCAGCATGGTTTGGGGCAGGAGGGAGCGGATTTTATGAATGCGTTTTTCTAAGGACATTTTGAATGGAGATCTACGCGGCAATGGAATAATCCAAGCCAGTCTTGATGATTTTCATCCTCTTTCCTTCAGGCTCGCTTTAATCCCATGCTTCAGGACAAAGCCCATCGTACCAAGGCTCAAGGATGAAATCCAGAGAAGCTTTTTATATAGAAAACTTATATAGTTGCAAATAAGCCTTAAATAGGATAATTATTTCGCATAATGAGTTAGGTGGGGTCTAGGCGTTCAGTGGACCACTGACCCGATGCCAACCACATGACTTTGCACTGCTCCCACCACTGAAGCCAACCCTCCACCTTTGGACTTATCTAGAGACTTCAGAATCACTCGCCTTCGCCGGGATGCCCCGTGCTCCTGCACGGGGGACGGATGGCGAGAGGCGACCGCGGCTTAGCCCTCAGGGCGAAGCCGGGTGGCTTCGGCGCAGTTTCGCTGGGCCTTGCCCCTGAATCCCCGCGCCCCCGCGCGGGAAGCTTCACTTGTTGTCGTGGCCGCGCGCGCCTAACAACCACGCGGAGGCAGAAGCCAATCCCTGCAGCATTACGTTTCAGGACAGCACCTAGGCACATGATCACTATACACCCATTTAAAGAACAAGATTGGCCATCGATTTGGAGACTCCTTGAGGCCGTATTCCGCTTAGGTGAGACCTATGCCTTTTCGCCAGGGATTTCAGAGGCCGAAGCACACAAAGTGTGGATTGAGGCGCCAACCGCAGCGTATGTGGCAAAAGATAGCGAAAAAAATGTGCTCGGAACGTACTTCATCAAACCGAATCAGCCGGGGTTAGGTTCGCATGTGTGTAACTGCGGCTATATCGTTGGTGACAGCGCCCGACGAAAGGGTGTGGCCTCGATGATGTGCGAACACTCTCAATATGAAGCAAAGCGGCTCGGCTTTCGCGCCATGCAATTCAATTTGGTTGTCTCAACCAATGAGGAGGCGGTTCGCCTTTGGCAGAAGTTGGGTTTCGAAATAGTGGCCACATTGCCCGGCGCGTTCAAGCACGCGAAAAAGGGGTTTGTTGATGCCTTCGTTATGTACAAGCAGCTTGAAACATAACAGATCAAATGGAGGGAAGTAACGGGGTCAGACCTTGACGTGTGACACAGTATCGATCTTGGTTTTGGGGACGAATCAAGAAACGAATTAGAGGTTCCTCGTGTCAACAAATAGATCCGTAGGGGGCGCTTATGGAAACATGTAGTCAACGTCCAATGTCAAGGTCTGACCCCGTATCCACGCACATGATGGAGCACAGCCTATGAAGCGCACACTTTTAATCCTCACTTTGGTTGCATTCTCCGTGCTCAGCGCAATGGCAGTTTGGCATCACGGCTATTGGGGTATCTTCGAACTGCAGTTCAAGAGCTTTGCTGGGGCGCAAGTTTTGGCAGACCTAGTAATTGCGCTTGTCTTGTTTCTTATTTGGATGTGGCGCGATGCAAAAGCTACAGGGCGCAATCCATGGCCGTGGATTGTGCTCACCCTCGCAGCGGGTTCGTTTGGGCCGCTGATATATTTGCTGCTTGCCCCAGAACCACAGAAAACGCCTCGTGAATAAGAGTATCCTCTTTTTACTTGATGCGCATGGTCGTTATGTTCGAGGTGGAACATGGAGAGCGGCTTGTTGTCTCGCCCAACACGCCGTACAGTGGACGGCGGATGCCGCCGCTGACAAGCTCGATAAGCGGACCGCTCGCTGCCGCACAAGCTGTGAGTTCTGGCAACTGTCAATCGAGGCCAGAATGACAGACTGCTGAGCGCGGGCGAGGGGAAGTGACTTTGCCAACCGGTAACCCTGTGTGGAACGGGGTCAGACCTTGACGTTTGACATTTCCTCCTGCTATGGTGAGGCATTTGCTTCGGGAGGGCATTAGAGTGGCGTGATGACGGCAAGGCCGCCGGGAGAGCGTACCGTGAATATGTCGAGAAAGGAGTGGATGAAGGGGGCCGGAATCCTTTCGAGGATCTATATGGAGGCGTGATCCTAGGTGGTCGGGGTTTCATCAAGCAGGCGCTTGGGACCCTAAGGGAGGATGCGCTGGATCAGGAGGAGATCGCCCGCAGGAGAGAATTGCGGCAATGTAAAATCGAAGAGGTGATCGAAGCTGTTTGCTCCTATTTCAAAGTCCCATCGGATCGTCTTGCTGAGGGAGGCAAGGAGCTGAGAGACATGACAATTTATCTTCTGAAAAGACACACTTCCGTGATGAACAGGCAGATAGGGGATCTGTTTGAAGGCTTGACCTATTCCGGTGTATCCAAGGCGAAACAGAGGTTCTCCGTGCGCATGTCAGGAGAGCGATCCTTAAGAAAGGCGGTTGAGAAAATCACAGGATCAATGTCCAATGTCAAGGTCTGACCCCGTCACACGGGCACCGGATCGGCGAGGAAAGGCGCTCGCCTCCCGGTGACCCACGTGTTGGGCTTCTATAAATAAGGAGGAAGGCAAATGGCAAAAAGAATAATCTTAGCTGTTGTGGCTGCATTTATCGCGTGGTCTATTCTGGATTTCATATTGCATGGATTGCTTCTTCGGTCCACCTATGAGGCCACAGCCAACCTGTGGCGCCCGATGGACCAAATGAACATGCCTCTCATGTATTTTGTCACGTTTGTGTTCACCGCAAGTTTCGTGCTGATCTATAGCCTCCTGGTCGAGCGCAAATCACTGGTGTCAGGCATCCGATTCGGAGCGCTCTTTGGTCTGGCCACTGGTATTTCAATGGGCTTCGGTTCCTACAGCTACATGCCCATTCCTTTGGCGCTCGCATGGAGCTGGTTTTTGGGAAGCTGGATCAAAGCAGTTGTCGGCGGGGCAATTGTCGGAGCGATAGTGAAATCGTGAGGCACGGTATGCGAAAGTGCCGCGACGCCCAAGCGGCTGCAACGGAGCGCCGATAAATCCGGCTCCCGGTGAGCCGTCACGTTAGCGCCAACACAATTGATAATGCATAGCCAAGTGAATACGATAGCATATATCATCGGGATCTGGTTTCTTTTGATCTCCGATACCCATGCGATTGATACCAACAAAGTGGTATGTGTTACCGACAAGGAAACTTATCAGCAAAACGAAAATGTTATGGTCAAAATAACTAATAATTCGAGTGATGAGATAACGATTGCAGACAGGAAATATATTGATGGGGGTTTTGCTAGAATCGAAATGATGCATAACGACGGGACATGGCATGCGATTGAATTGTATGCCGCAGCAAATATTATCAGCTTTAGAACCTTGAAGAAAGGAGAGTCACACGTTTATATTTGGAAGACCATCGGATATAATCGAATGGATACGGTGGCTGTTTCGGGAGCTTATAAGATCATATTTCATAACGGTATAATCTCAAATCAGTTTTTCATTACGGATAGAATGCGTTCTCATTGATGATAAAGCCACCTAACTTCTAAAGCGAGAGCGCCGATGCTCAAGCCGGTTGTACCCCTCGCCAACCCTTTAATATGAAAGCATATTTAAATCGATTATTATTGGTAATGGTCGCGACTTTAGGAGTTACTACGTATGCGACTTCCTCGCCGATTGTTCCCCAGTTCTATAAAGTTAAGGTGCAGCTTTCCGATGGAAGGTTGATCGAGGGGTACAGTTGGGGCGTCAGCTGGATCGGGGGAGCGTCCATACAAGAGCGTAAAGTCAAGAGGGTTGTCTTAAGAGTTGAGAATGAGAAAGTCACTGCGGCATTTACTTTTCTTGGAGATGATAAACCCGTTGTTCTCGAAGAACTAGCCACAGATCTGAAGATTCAAGGCCGGACGCTTGCCGTTAGCTCCGACTACGAGGTGTTTCGCAAAGATATTGATTTCTACTACTGGGTTAAAGACACGTCAGAATATCATCTCCGGCAGGTATTGCAGATTGATACAGTTGAAGCACTTGGTCAAGGGTACAGTATATCTGACCCACGGACATACCTGAACCTGAGAGAGCCATTTATCATTGTCGAGGATTGTGGCTTGGGATGCGAGGTGAAAATGTATTCAAAAGATCCTAATATCCCAATAGAGACACTCCAAAAGGTATGGGATCAATACTTCGCATGTGGTGTACGGTCTGCTGGGAACGAAGAAGTAAGGGCGAAAATTCGAGAACAGTATCGAATCGAGTGGCTAAAAGACCCCTTCTGTCATGATTAAGAATATAGATCACGCATTCGATGCATCACCTAACGTGGCGCTCAATTGGGACGCGGCAAAAGACCGTCTAGGGCACCTACTTTTGGGATGTTAGCCTCTGGATATCAACCGAGTTACTTGGTCCGACCCGGATCGACGGACAGAAAAAATGAAGGGTGAACCATTGTGACCTAACAAACGCGTTGAGCCAGATGCTCCCGACGTCGCGCCGCTCACGCGCAGCGTTAGCTGAAACTTGCCTTACCTAATGCAGGATACTCAAAATATGACAAGAAAAATACTTTCACCAATCATCTACGCAGCTTCTGCATGTCTTGCCTTTGTTGTATTGCTTATGATAAGCGGCGGATTTCATGCTGGTGCGCCTACCACTCAGAAGCGTCTTCTATCCATTATCATAATCACCCTAATATTCTTGTTTGCGAACTATATGATGATGAGAATAGAAAAACTGACTAAGCCCACCGTCTATGATCACCTTCGGCAGGCGTGTTTCTGGTATTTGGCAGTTGGTTATACTCTTTTAACAGAAGGGGGTGGGATATTAATTTTGGTATTACCCATAATTATTAATGCTATTTTTCTCTATTGGCGACGTAAGGCAAACATTAGCTAACAAACGGCTCCACCGGATCGCCGATAAATCTGGCTCCCGGTGAGCCTTAGCGTTGGAAGTAGGAAGAAATGAAATTGGACGAGATCATCCGTGAGCTTCGGCTACTCAACGAACCAGTTCCCAAGCCCATGCGTCTCCCCACCCGAGATGAGGTGGCGAATGTCGAACGACAACTGGCTATGACCTTGCATCCCGACTACTGTCAGTACCTTCTCGAAGCATCCGATGTCGTTTACGGAACCAAAGAGCCATGCACAGTCACGCCGGATGGAGGCCACACCAATCTGGTCGAGGTGGCTCAAGTAGCATGGAATCAAATGGGTGTACCCCGGGACCTAATCCCCATTTGTGAGGACAACGGGGATTACTACTGTATGAGACAGACGGGAGACGTTGTCTTCTGGTCTCACAGCGGCACCTCAGACGAGAAATGGCCGGACTTGGCGACATGGATCAAGAAGGTCTGGATCGAGGAACAATAGGACTTCCACCCGTAACGTTAGTAAGAAATTGAGCGCAAATTAAGAAAGGAGGTTAGCAATGGGAATCCTATCTTGGATCGTAATGGGGTTAATCGTTGGTTTGCTCGCAAAATTCATCATGCCCGGCAAAGACCCTGGAGGACTCATTATTACTGTCTTGATTGGAATAGCGGGCGCCTTCGTAGGCGGATACGTAGGGTCCCATCTAGGACTTGGGACAGTTACGGGATTTAATGCAGGGAGCATCTTGCTGGCTATCGGTGGTGCTGTTCTCTTATTGATATTGTACCGGGTCATAAAGAGATAATCAGGAAGAGGTCAAGCTACTGGGTGCACCGGACGTGGCAAAACAGCGCCGCCACGCCGGTGACGCACGTGTTCGCCCCATGGAAAGGAGTAATCATGGCATCCGATGTGGCGTTTGTTGAGTTCGTGGTTGACCAAATGAGCGAAGCCGGGCACATTGCTTCGCGGAAGATGTTTGGCGAGTACGCCATCTACTGTGACGCCAAAGTGGTCGCGCTCGTGTGCGACAATCAATTGTTCGTGAAGCCAACCGAGAAGGGGAGAGTTTACATCGGGGATGTCGTTGAGGCCCCGCCTTATCCAGGAGCGAAACAGTACTTTCTCGTTGAAGACAGATTTGAAGATCGAGAATGGCTCTCCGAGCTGATCAGGATCACGACGCAAGAAGTTCCGGATTCCAAACCCAAGGAATCCAAATCGAGGCGAACCACGCCTCGCACTTTGCGCCGCGTTCCGCGCCGGAAGTGAAGGCTGACGTTAGACATGTTTCCTGAATACAAGAGGGTAGCTATGGCTACAAAGAACAGGGTTAAGAAGGAACACAACAAGGCAATGGTCGAACTTTTGGAGGCAGGTGCATTACTATCCTCCAACCACCGACTACAACAAGGTGGTAGTCAACCCATCTTGTTGAACTGGCGAATAATGTTTATGCCTAACTCTCGCTTCAGCCGACCACTGTCCGCGGCGGCTGAGCTTTTCGTTAGGGTGCAAGGCGAGCGGTTAACATGACTGAAGAGGAATTTCAGCTGTTTCTTTGCGCTTCTGTGGTTACAATGAAATTCAACGACCCCGTGGGCGCTATGCATTAATGTAGTACGACGGGTTGAGGGGATTACTCAACTTCAGGGAGATGCCTGATCTCGCTGCTGCCTATAGAGGTTGGGTTGAAGATGCTTTACGCGCAGGTGGACAGTTGCGAGATGGAAAGTGGTCCGAGAGTATTGCGGTGGGAAGTGAGTCATTTGTGACAATGACGAAAGAGAAGCTAGGGAGCAAGGCGAAGGGGCGAGAAGTGATTGGGGAGGATGGAGGCTGTGTGCTCCAGGAATCTCCATCCCCTTACAATAGCATTTTGGGGCATAAAAATGATCTTCTAAGCCCTGAAAACTGCTTCTTTTGGGAGGATAACCTTTGCATATCAACCGAGTAGCTTGGTCCGACCCGCCAGGGCCAGGACGCCGGGAACAAAGAAGCCGGCAAAGACGGGCTTTCGCCGCTTATAAACTCAGAAGGGTAAAGTTTACAAATGAAATGTCCTTCCACCTTTGCCGAACGCGCATTTGGGTTCTACCAAAGGCTCACGACCCCAGGCCACTTGCCTGGTGATGTGGAGGTGATGAACCCCTACCGCGATCCCGAGGTCATGCAATACGTGAACCGGTTCCTCCAGCGGTACTACTCCGACAATCGCCGCAGGATCGCCGTCTTCGGCATCAATCCGGGGAGGTTCGGGGCAGGCATCACCGGCATCACCTTCACGGACCCCGTTGCGCTCGAAACTCTGTGCGGTATTCAAAATGATCTCCCGAAGAAGCGGGAGCCCTCCTCCGTGTTCGTCTATGCCTTTGCCGATCGGTTCGGAGGCCCGGCAAAGCTCTTCAGGGATTTCTTTTTTACTGCGGTGTCCCCTCTTGGATTCACGAAGGATGGCAGAAATTACAATTTCTATGACGATCCCTCTTTGTTCTCCGCCACACAACCCTTCATCATGCAATCTCTGCGTGATCAGGTATCCCTCGGTGTGAGCCGGGACGTTGCACTGGTGCTTGGAAGCGGAAAGAACCGGTCGATATTTGAAGGTTTGAACAGGGAATTTGGTTTCTTCAAGACTGTGGTCTCCCTGGATCATCCTCGATTCATCATCCAGTATCGGCGAGCAAGACTCGATGAAAACCTCCGAAAATATGAAGAAGCCTTTCTTCTCGCCCTTGAACGATCGAGGACTTGACGTCAAAGAGCCCGACCCCAGGCCCAGCTTAGGCTGAGCGTTGAGACCGTTCATGGTCAGGGGCATTGAAAAGAGGCGGTGTTCTGAAACGATAAGGGCAGGGATCACTAAGATTATTGGGTTTTGGGCTGGTTTGGGTTGTGCCAGAGCATGCATTTCCAGCCCTCTGTTGGACCAAGGAGGTGAAGACGCCGTGCAGCAAGATGGACCTAACTCGTCCCTGACGAAGAAGCTTAAATCCGGTATTCAACAAACCGAAAGATGGAAGTTCTTGTCAACCCCACCCGAGTCGGCCCGTGCTCCAGGGAAACTGAAGAATTGCCTTTTTCTAGCTCTCCTCCTTATGGCGAGCCTCGCGATGGTTATTCCCCTGCCTGCGCAGGCGCGGGAAGAGCCTGATGAAATCGGGGAGAGCGGCCCGCGCCTTGGCGAAGAGGAAGCGCGCCGGATCCTCGCCGAGGAGCTCGCGCCCGATGCCTCGCACCAGCAGCAGGTCGAGTACTATATGCGCCGCGAGCGCGCAGCCTTTACGTTGGGAGACGCCGCGGTGCGGATCGACGCACTGAGGCGGCTGGTCCAACGGACAGGGGCGCCGGACAAGATCTCGCCCTTTGCCCTGAGACTGTGGCGCGAGTTGTGGAGTTACGGCAACCAGACCGAAGCGCTGGAACTGGGGGAGTCGCTCGTAAGTCACCGGGCCGCGACGCCTCTCAACCGCATCACTCTTTCTGTGCATCTCGGCACCGATTATGCCACCCTTGGTAACCATGACCGGGCGGCGAATTTGTTGAAGCAGGTGGAGGCCGAGGGCAGAGATCTTCGCGATACACGCCGCCCGCATATGGTCGCCTATACGGCGATTTCCGTCGAACACCTGCGCGCAATAGTGCTTCAGTCCCAGGACGATCCCGAGGGCGCGCTCGCGGCGATACGACGGGCGATCGACGCCAGCTATGCGGAGGTGGAGCGCGCCCGCGCCGCTGCGGGTTCCTCGCAAACAGATCAGGAGTACGACTCCGCAATCCGACTGCGCAACGGCGTGATGTACTCCGGGAGCTGGCTTTGCTTCATGCAGGGTCGCAACCAGGAGGCGGAAGCGCTGGCTCGCCTCGGCCTGCGGTTCGCTGCCGAGGAACGCACGGGCGGGAACATGGTGGGCTACTGGCAAGGCAAACTCGCGCAAGCCTTGCTCGGCGAGCGCCGGTTTGCAGAGTCTGTCACCGCGGCAAGCGAAGCCTTGGCCGTTTTTCGCGCCGGGGCGGCCGTCAAAAGCTCGCTGCGCATCGTCCAAACTCAAACCGTCCTGATGCAGGCCCTTTTCGGCCTGGAGCGTTGGCCGGATGCCGACCGCCTTGCCGCCGAGATGCACGCCGCGACCGCCGACGACCCGACCGCACGCGGGTTGGCGGACAACCCGGTGCTTCATGCCTTCCTGCACCTGAAGAACGGCAGGCTTGGCCAGGCGCGCGAGCGAATCGACCGCGTGGTCACCTACCGGTACCGCTGGTTCGGAGAAAGGGACCAGCTGACCGTCGAGGCACGTGCCGTGCGGGGGCTGGTCCTTCAGGCGCAGGGTGAGGCCCGTCTCGCGCTGGAAGACTATCGCGCCGTGTTCGCTTACGTATTCGCGCCGGAGAGCACCTTCGGCGATGTGCAGCCGGCGGGAGTGCGCGGTTTCTTTCTGCCCAGGCCCTGCAAGGGTTTCTGGCCTTGGTGCGGGAGCGGCACGCCAAGGAAGGGGACAAGATCGACAAAGAACTCGTGGACCTCGCCTTTCGCGTGGCGGACCGGTTGCAGCTGAGCACGGTCCAGCGGGCGCTCATCGACAGCGCCGCGCGGGTGCGCGCATCGACGCCCGAACTCGGGGCCCTCGTGCGCCGTGAGCAGGAACAGCGCATGAAGGCGCAGGAGGCGCTCGCGCGTCTCAACAGCGGGCTCTCAGAGCATTGGCGCCTCTCGGAGGAAGCGAAGAAGCGACAGGAGGCGGGGAAGGCGGCGAAAGAGGATGAGAAGAAGCTGGCTCAGGAAGCCGCTGCGGAAAAGGAGCGTGCCCGCTCGCGCTTGGCCGCGCTGAACCAGCTGAGCGAGCAGCTTCAGGCGATCGAAAAGGGGCGCGGCGAGATGCAGCGCGACATCGGCCGACGCTTTCCCGAATACCATGCGCTGGTGAACCCCAAGTCGCCAAGCCTCGGCGAGTTGGCGGGGCTGCTGGCGAAGGATGAGGCTTTCGTGAGTCTGTATCCGTCCGCGCAGGGAACTTTCGTGTGGGGCGTCGATGCCGGCGGGCACTGGGTTTTCCATGTGTCTGCGCTCAGAGCGGGCGAGTTGGGCGAGCTCGTGTCGCGGCTGCGCGCCACCCTGGATCTCGGGGCAAGCCATGCCCGGGGGGCAGTCGTCTTTGATGGCGCGTCGAGCCACCGGTTGTTCCGGGAGCTGCTCGGGAGCGTGTGGCCGGCACTGGGCTCACCTCGCGTGGTGGTCATCTCCACGGCGAGCGATCTGGCACAAGTGCCCTTTGCCGTCCTGACGACCCGGCCGCCTGAGAGCCCGTTCGAGCCTGGGAAGGCGGGGTGGCTCGTGCGTGAGGCCTCGCTCACCCAGATTTCCACGGCTGCCGCGTTCCGTGCGCTTCGCGATGCACGACGGCAGGCCAAACCGGCGGAGGCGTTCTTCGGGTTTGGCGACCCCCTTTTCAAGGGCGGTCCTGCCCAGGTCGGCGCCGCCGGAACCGTGCGTACCCTCTGGAAGCCGGCCCGGGGTAGCCAGACAGTGCAACAAGCTTTCAATTACGGGGCCATGCCCGCACTACCCGAGACGCGTGACGAGATCTTCGCCATTGCGAAGGCGCTTGGGGCAGACCCCCTGCGGGACGCCCGGTTTGGCGCCCAGGCCACCCGCAGGGCAGCCCTCACGACCGACCTCTCCGAACGGCGCGTAGTTGCGTTTGCAACGCACGGCTTGAGCCCCGGCGACCTGCCCGGGTTATCACGGCCCGCGCTCGCGATGGCGGTCGGAGACTCCGGGGAGTCGCCGCTGCTCACGCTGGACGACGTGCTCACGATGAAGCTGAACGCCGATTCGACCGTGCTGTCGGCCTGCAATACAGCCTCCGATGACGGCCGAGCGCAGGAAGCCTTTTCGGGGCTTGCTAGGGCCTTCTTCTTTGCAGGGGCACGTTCCGTCTTAGCCACGCACTGGGCCGTGGAGAGCCTCTCTGCACAGCAACTGATGACACGGACGTTTTTTCACCAGGCGGCAAAACAAGATGCCTCCGTCGCTGAGAGCCTGCGCCGAGCGCAGCTTGAGCTCATCGAGGGGCAGGCCGGGGCCGCTTATGCACATCCGTTCTATTGGGCGCCTTTCTCCCTCTACGGCGACCCTTCCCGGTGAGAAGTGTAAAGGGGAACGTTGTTAAGTTCTAAAGTTGAGGGCCCATTCGGCTTCAGAGGGAAACTGTTCTAAGACGAGGCAGATTTCGCCCTTCTACATCACCGAGATTCTGGAAAAGACAGAGCGAAAGGAAATGTCAGAATGAACGATGTCATAGGAATTGCTTGGTTCAAGGACGAGGCGACTTACCGCAGGGCGCTCGCGATCTTTATCGATCCCGGTAATATGCCCGCCAGTTTTGAAGACTGGAAAGCTCTTGTCGGTAAGCAATGCGAATTAATTAAGGGCAGTGGCAATGTTGCTCTTCGCGTAGATATCGATCCGGAAACATTTCCCGCTTGGTGCGCCTCCCGTGGACATCTAGCCAATTCCCAGGGGAGAATCGCCTTCGTCAACCATGTCGAGCTTGAGTATCAGAAGACCGGCAAAGGAACGGTGATTGAATAGCCCGTGGGGTTTTGGGCGTGGGTCGGACCAAGGCAATTACTATTGGGACGATAGTTCTTGAAAATCAACCGAGTAATTTGGCCCGATCCCAAGCGCAAGCGTTAATCACAATGAGTAAATAAAACAGGAGCAAATGATGGCAGTCGGTTGGTCCCGCGATGGTGCGGAGCAGGAACAAATTGATGCCACGGTGGAATCCGGAGTCCAATTAGCCAGGAGTCGGTTGCCTAGCGGCGAGAGCTCAACTCATTGCGAGGAATGCGGGGTTGCTGTTCCTGATGCCCGCCGTAAGGCTATTCCTGGAGTTCGCTTATGCGTCGGTTGTCAAGCAGAGCTCGAAAAAGGACAAAAGAAGGCCCTCACCATCTTCAATCGAGCCGGGAGCAAAGACAGTCAGCTAAAGTAAATTATTGGCAATTAGCCAGTGGCTTCACTCAAGGCCTAACAAAAGTCTTAATGTGACGGGTGTCTGGCCCTCAACTTAGCCCCGCCGTTGTGCAGTTCCGCACCCTTGACGAGAGGCTCAGAATGCTCGAAATAGACGGCAGTGAACACTCCGGTTCAGGCACCATCGTTCGTGACGCGGTCCCTTTCTGCATCTTGACCGGGCAAGCGGTCCACCTGCGAAACATCAGGGCGAAAAGAGATAAACCCGGCCTGAGACCTCAGCATCTCAAAGCCCTTGAAGCGGCTGCGAACCTTTGCGGCGGTAAGCTGGCCGGAGGAACCGTGGGATCCAGGGAGATCTGGTTTCATCCGGGCAAAGCACTCAAAGGCGGCACGTTCGTATGGGATATAGGGACAGCCGGCTCCACTGCCATGCTTGCGCTTTCTCTCATGCCTCTATGCCTCTTCGCGGAGGGAGACTCAACCTACGGGATGACGGGCGGTCTGTTTCAGGACTTTGCGCCTTCCCTGTTTCACCTCAAACATGTCTTGCTTCCCACCGTGCGAAAAATGGGCGTTGAGGCGGAGTTGCGAATTATCCGGCCCGGTTATGTGCCGAAAGGCGGAGGCAGGATTGAGGTGCAGATTGCGCCTTTGAAGGGAGCCCTCAAGCCCCTGGACCTAGTCAGCCAGGGACAGGTCAGGTCCATAAGAGGAATCGCGCTCGCCTCTCACCTCAAAGAGAGAGACGTCTCTCGAAGAATGAAGGCGGAATGTGAAAGAGCATTGAAGGGGAAAGGATTTGTTACGGAAATCGAGCTTCTCCATGATGAAAGAGAGAGTCCTGCCTTCGAAGGATGCTCCATTCAACCCGGAGCAGCCCTAGCCGTATGGGCCGGAACCAACACGGGATGTTTGATCGGGGCGGACATGGCAGGCGCAAGGGGACGGACCGCCGAGTTCATCGGAAAGCAGACGGCCTTGGATCTTTTGGCCGACCTCGGCTCCGGCGCCACCGTGGACAGGCATCTGGCTGACCAGGTCATTCCTTTTGCGGCTCTTGCAAAGGGGACGAGCACGTTCCGTATCCCCTCCGTGACGGAGCATGTTGAAGCAAGACTCTGGCTTGTAGAGAAGATCCTGGGCGCAAAATCCCGGATCCGTGAAAACCTTGTAACTATCGAGGGAATAGGATTTCTTAGAGAGAGATGAGCGTGGCTCTTAAAATCAGGGGCATTTATGCCACAGCTTTGACCCGGTTCTTTCTGGACCAGGGCATGAAAGTGGTGTCGCCTTCGGATACGATCATCAGAAGATTCGGCAAAGCAAAAGGATTGGTTTTGGTCCAATCCCATGATGTAGAAATCATGGATTCGGACGACATGCAGGGAATAAAGGTCCAGGGAGAAACTGCATCTGTGGATAAAGTGACCACAGCCCTCCGAGGGAAACTTCTTGACGCCATATGCAGAAGGAAAAGCGAGGGGACGACAGAGATTGAGTTCCCGTTTTCCGCAAAGATTGCGCTGGATGAATGGAGAAACCGGGTCCTTCCCACAGTGCCCAGGCACCATCATTTTCGAATCATTGCTTCCGACTATGTAAACCTGCTTGAAGAAAAGACGCTCTCAGGCCATCCTGAAAAACGTGAATCCGTCGGCCGCGGTCTGGAAAAGAGCCTGGTATGGGACAGTTTTCAAGAAGGAAAAGAATTAAAGATCGAACACGTGAAACTGAATGGGCGGACTATTTTTCTCTCCGAAGGAGTGATTGTTGAAAAGGATTTCGGCGGGAAAAAACTGGTGCTGAAAAGGTCCAGGTTCAAAGGACGAATCAAGTACGACGGTTTGGGAATCGAGAAGAGGGAAGGGGATTACGCCGTTTCAGAGATTCACGAGGGCCTGTGGCACTACACGCACACCTATTTTAGGAATGACGGTACGCTCATCGGGAAATATACCAACATCAACACTCCGGTGGAATTCTATCCGGACCGGGTCCGATATGTGGATCTGGAAATCGATGTGGTCCAGCTGCCTGACGGGCGCGTGTTCGTCACGGATGAAGAGGACCTGGAAGAGCGGTTCAAAGCCGGAATCATCTGTAAGGAGCTTATGGAGACGGCGAAAAAGGCCGCGTTTCAACGGGTGGAAACGCTCCGGGACGAGTGAATCAGATCGTTCAACTTCTGCATTAAGGTTTTCCTGATCTTGACCGTCAGATAAAGATCTCCGGGCTTTGCCCCTCCCTTTCCCTCCTCCCCCATCCTTGCCAGACGAATGCGCTGCCCCTCCCGAAGTCCCTGCGGGAGCATGACGACCAGTTTTTTTGACTTTTTCCTGTAGTAGTAGGGGTAAGGACCCCCTTCTTTGGCTTCCTGGGGGGTGAGGTCAATCGTCTCTGTCACGTCCGTGCCGGCTTGGGGAAGCTCAACGCCTGTGAGCTTTTCAATGAGGTATCGGGAAAGCTTTCCCATGGCCAGGGGAGTGCTCTGTTTCTGGGCAGAGCGTCCCAAAGGTCCTGTGAACACGAACCCCCTGGCCGAGAAGCCGGGCCTCTTGAATTCAAAGGTCCGGTACCCCTCTCCATAGGCTTCCTTGAAAATATCGTCAAAGCCTCTGAACCCGAATGCTCGGGCCATGTCCTCAAAGATCCGGTTGATGTCCGAACCTCTGAAGAGGTCGCTTTCCGTGTAGCTGCTTCGGAAACGGTTGTGTGCGGAGGCTCCGAACTGCCGCCTCAGGTCGTCATAGTCTTTCCTCTTGGAGGGATTCGAGAGCGCGGCATAGGCTTCGTTGACAGCCTTCATCATGCCGGCGCTTTCAGAGTCTCCTGTGTTTCGGTCCGGATGGTACTGGAAAGCGAGTTTTCGGTACGCCGCCTTGATTTGTTTCTCGTTGGCGCCGGAGGACACACCCAGGATTTCGTAGTAATCTCTCTGTTCCATCGCGAGTCACAATAATGAAGCTCAACACCCCACGGGCTCGCCGGAAAAGGCGTTCTCCGGTTTAGGCAAGCAAAACCGCGAAGCGATTAAAGGTCAGGAGCGGGTTTCTTGATAATCCCCGCTGCTTCATCCTCTTTTTCCTGGTGGCGGAGGTATTTCAGGAGAAAGTATCCGAAGGACATGGCGACGATAATGGCGGCGATGGCCAGCAGGGTCAGGCCGGGCAACTCCTTGACGTCAAGAATGATGACTTTCCGGCCCACAGCGATCAGGGCTACCGTGAAGACCACCTCCACGTGAATGGCCCGCTCCGTAAGATAGACCTTGAGGGTCTCCATCAGCTCGATACCGATCAGAACCAGGAGAAAGAGCCCGAAAATATCGAGCAGTTCCTCAATCTCCAGAAGAAACATGGGCTCTGTAATGACGTCTTTGACGAGGATCCAGCCCACTTCGATGGTGGCCAGAAAAACAGTGATCACCATCATGACCAGAAGAGCGCTGACAATGACGCGCTCGATCTTTTTCAAGAATAGAAGCATAAAGACCCCCCTGAATCAGGTTGATGGACGAACCGGTGACGATATTATAGGGACGGGGACATGGGTTGGCAAGAAGAGTTCGAGGCTTTGTGATAGCCGAATGAAAATGACAGTCATATTGACTCGGCTGTAACAGAAAAGTTCGAGGCTTGATGCTTTCAGTCACATGGAGTAGATTCCCGAGGGTTTAAGCAGGTGTTTTTCAGCGAACTGCTATCCTATGGGGGTATAAGAAAGCTGACAGGAGGGGTTTGCCCGCTTTCAATGCAGTGATGAATGACAATGAAAACAATCTGACGCCGGGGATCATTTTCCTCTTCTGGGTTCCCCTGGCTCTGACCTGGCTCATGATGGCTCTGGAAGGCCCCATCGTGGCCTCCGTGATCGCTCGCCTCCAGGAAGCAAAGCTCAATCTCGCAGCCTACGGTGTTGCTCTGTCCGTGGCCTTTATCAGCGAAGGCCCGATTATCATGCTCGTGAGCACGGCAACCGCACTGGTTAGAAGCTATTCTTCGTACAAGAAACTGTTGCGGTTCGCTTTGGTGCTCAATGGGCTGATCACCGTTCTGCTGGCCATCCTGATGATTCCCGAGGTGTTCTCCTTCCTCGCCGACGACGTGGTGGGACTTCCTGAAGAGGTGAGCCGTCTTGCCTACTGGTCGACGGTCCTCTTTCTGCCCTGGCCGGCTGCGATAGGCATGCGGCGGTTTTACCAGGGGATCCTGATCCGCCACAATCGGACCCATTTTGTGACCTACGGAACGATCACTCGTCTCGGGTCCTTGACCGCCGCGGCCCTTGTTTTGTCCTGGTGGGGAATCCTCCCCGGGGCGTGTGTGGGTTCTCTATCGCTTTCCGTGGGAGTGGTTTGCGAGGCGGTTGCGATCCGTATCATGGTTCGAGGCGTGCTGCGGCAGCTCAAAGCGGGCTCAGAAGAGGAGAATGCGGCGAGCCTCACCTACAGGGAAATCACCGTTTTCTATACCCCCCTGGCGCTGACTTCGCTACTGTTCCTGAGCGCGCACTCGATCGTCACCTTCTTTGTGGCAAGAAGTCAAATGGCTGTCGAATCTCTGGCTGTGCTGCCGGTGATCGGGGCCCTGATGTTCATCTTCAGGAGTTTCGGTCTCTCTTATCAGGAAGCCGTCATCGCGCTGGTCGGCGACCGGTTTGAGAAGTTCGTTCCCATTAGCAATTTCGCCCTCCTTTTGGTCTCAGCCGTTTTCTGCTCTCTCGGCCTAGTGGTCTTCACGGATGTGGTGGCTATCTGGTACCAGGACATTTGCGGCCTCTCGCCGGATCTGGCGCTTTTCGCCCTGGCGCCAACGAAACTATTGATTGTGCTGCCGGCTTTGGAGGTGGTGATGTCCTTCCAGCGAGGCCTGATGGTCGCCGGTCTCACGACAAAACCGGTGACTCTAGCTGCCTTGATTGAGATTATCGCCATTGTGGTCACTCTGAACCTTGCGATTCACACTCTTAATATGGTCGGTGCCATGGCAGCGGCACTGGCGCTGGTGACAGGCAGAGCCTTTGCCATCCTCTTCCTTCTCTATCCCAATTATGTATTGTTCCGCATGATCAGGAGGAGAAAAGAGTAGAGCAGCTTTTCTTTGACAATGCTCTCCAGAATCCTCTACACTTCCATGCATGCTGATGAAAAACGCCCATCTGCTGCGTTACCTTTGTTCCTCGTCGTTGCGGCGACCTTTTCTGTACGCCTCACTCCTAGGAATTTCAGGTGCCTTGTATCTGTACGTTCTTGATCAGCCTGCACGGTAGGTGTTTTACATGGGCTTGAACATAGGGTGAGAGGTTTTTTATAAATGGAGCATAAGAAAGTGGAGGTGGACCATTAAGATCTACACAGGCACAGGCGATCATGGCAAGACAAGCCTATTCAGCGGCGAGCGCGTGAGCAAGGCGGACAAGAGGCTGGAAGCGTGCGGCGATGTGGACGAGCTGAACGCGGTGCTGGGTGCTTTGGTGGTCTCCTTAAACGACGAGGACCCGAAGGTGGCCCGGGAGATCCAGGAGATCCAATCCACCCTGTTTCATGTCGGGGCCTGCCTGATGACGACCCCGGGGTCTGCGTTGGTGGGTTCGCTCAAACCCGTAGAGGAGGAGCAAATCAAGAGGCTCGAAACGGCGATTGACCGGATGGATACGCTGCTTCCCCGTCTGACAGGATTCATCCTGCCGGCAGGGCATGCCTCCGCAACCTGGGCTCACATCGCAAGAACCGTTTGCCGACGGGCCGAACGGCATGCCGTCAGCCTCCTGGGTGAAGCTGCAGAGGATGAGCGATCACCCGCCCATCACCGGCTCCTCGTCTACATGAATCGGCTGTCGGATTATCTCTTTGTGCTCTCCCGTTACTGCAACAGGATCATGGGGGTTCAGGAGATCCCCTGGAAGAGATGAGCAAGCTCTTTCAAGGAGCGACAGACAGTGCCGGACCCTATGAAACGAGAGTGCTGAGCAGGAGCTGGCTCACAGAAGACGCTTTTGAGATACGATTCAGCCGGCCTCCTGTTCTTCAGTTCGCTCCGGGCCAGCGTCTTCGATTCATTCGAAACGAGGCCGAAAGAGACTACACTCCTGTCTCATCCCCTCAAGACGAAGGAATTGATTTCCTCGTGAGAAGCGTGAAAGGAGGCCTGTTCTCGTCTGTCCTTGCCTCTGCCCGGGAGGGGGACATTTTCCGGTTCACCGGCCCCCACGGGTATTTTCGCTTTTATCCCTCGGAGCGCCCGCCTGTGTTCGTGGCCACCGGCACGGGCGTGGCTCCCTTTGTTTCCATGGCAAGGGCCGGGGTGAAGGGTTTTATCCTTCTTCACGGAGTCCGGCGTTTCTTGGACCTCTATTATGACCCGTTGTTTCGAAAATCGGCAAGGCTCTATGTCCCCTGCCTTTCAACAGTGAAAGATCCGGGGGAGGGGGCATCCGGCGGTTTTGCCGGACGGGTGACCGAATATCTGGACGGTCACTTGCCTTCAGGCGCCTATGACTTCTATCTCTGCGGCAAGGGGGAGATGATTCGGGATGTGATGCAGCTTGTGGATCAAGAGTTTCCAGACTCCCTGGTCTACACAGAACCCTTCTTTTGAGTCTTTGCAAGCCATGAACGAAAGACAGGCAGATGTGCTGATTATCGGTGCAGGTGTGGTAGGCCTTTCCGTAGCCTACTATGCGGCTTCTGCCGGCGCAAAGGTTCTCGTCCTTGAAAAAGGGGAGATCGGCTCCGGGAGTTCATGGGCCAATGCCGGCCTGATCGTGCCGAGCTATTTCGAACCTCTTCCCGGGCCCGGAGTTATCGGCGACGGTATCAAGCACCTCTTTGATCGGGAGGGCTATTTTGGAATAAAAGCCAGACCGGATCTTCGCTTCATGCACTGGCTGCTCCGCTTTGCGCGTCACTGCAATCGGAAAGAATTCTACGCCCATTCCGAGCTCTTCATGAGGCTCAATCAGGAGGGGCTTCAAGTGCACCTTGAACTGGCAGGCCTCGGAGGCCGTGAATACGATTTCAGCCAGAAGGGGCTCCTCTACTTGTTCCTGACCCAGAAGGGACTCGCCCAGGCAAGAGAAAGGGCTGCGAGAGCCAGAGAGTCAGGGCTCGTGTCAGAGGTCCTCTCCGGGGACGAGGTCCGGTCAGTGGAGCCTGCTGCCGGCAGGGCGGTGATCGGGGGCATCCGTTATATCACGGACGCGGGACTCCATCCGGCAAGGTTTGTGGAGTGGCTGGCCAGGCAGGCTGCGGCCTGGGGGGTGCGTTTCATGACCCAGACGGAAGTCTTTGCTTTTCACCAGGGCCGGAACCGCGTGAACTCTGTTTTCACCACAAAAGGGGAATTCAAAGCGGAGCAGGTGGTGCTGGCCGGAGGGGCATGGCTGGCTCCCCTCGGCCGCCTCCTTGGAGTGGCCGTTCCTGTCGAAGGCGGCAAAGGCATCAGCCAGACTTTTTCCAACCCCAAGATGAACGTTCGCCAGCCCCTGATCCTTGAGGAGCACCACGTCGCAGTGACCCCGCTGCTCAGTGCACTGCGGATCACGGGGGCGCTGGAACTGAGCGGTCTGGACATGTCGCTCGGTCCGGAGCGTGTGAGAGGAATCCATCGCTCGGCCGGCATGTATCTGCCCCTCATGGGGCCACTACACCCCTCAGAGGTGTGGCGTGGTCTGCGGCCGTGCACTCCGGACGGCCTTCCGCTGGTGGGCCGGCTCCAGTCCTTCAACAACGTGATCATTGCAGGGGGCCACGACACCAAAGGGATGACGCTCGGTCCCCTGACGGGGCAGCATGTGACCCGGCTCCTTGCAGGGCAGTCGATCGGCGACTTGGAACATAAGCTGCGCCCCGCGCGATTCCGGCTATAAGAATGGGACACAGATCGACACAGATGAACACAGCGCGGCGTAGCCGCAACCAAATCCGAAGCACGAAACTCGAAACAAATTCGAATGGCCAAAAAGCCAATGTTCTAAACATGTTCGAAAACAAGATAGGAATTCTGCTCAACGAAATTCAAAAAAATCGCTCATTAGTAGTACAGAGGGGGGTTCTTTTAAACCTAAAACACTCCGTGTTCATCTGTGTTCATATGTGTCCCATTCCTACGAGTTAACGGGTCTTGATCCTTTCTTGCTGATCTTTGACGCGGTTCATCCAGCCCGGTTCATCCTTCAGATACATTGCAGCGAGGCGGTTGAATTCTCTTGCCTGGGACGAGTTCCCCTTTTTGAGCCATGCTTCGGCCAGGTAATAGTAGTTCTGACCGTTTGAGGAATTCACGTTCATGGCGCGCTCCAGGGTTGTGATGGCATCGTCGACCTTGCCGCTTTCAAGGAGCACCCGTGCCTGCTCCGTGAGTCGCAGAGAGGCAACCGCTCGCGGGCTGTCGTCCTGAGGGGGAGGGGTCTGATCTCTCTTCTGCACCGTGGGTGTTGACGAGGGAGAGGGTGGCGAAGGGGAAGGAGTTGGAGCCTGAGGAACGATGGCACAAGCTGTGAGCGCCAGGCAGAGTGAAAAGCCGATAAGAGGCTTAGAAAGTCTTAAGAAAATCCTTGACACCCTTGATCACCCCTTCCAAAGGCCCGAGCCCTCGATGGAGAGTGCAGCGCTCTTTAGGCGTGTTCTCGGCTAGAAAGTACTCCTCCAGGGTCAGCGGGCAGCCCGAAGCGAGAGCCCTCTGGCCGCTTTCCTTGCAGACCGTCTCCACAACGATATCCGGCGGCATCTTGAACCATGATCCGGAAACGTGATGGGGAATGGCGCTCATTAAATCAGCCCAGAGCGGCAGGGTCAAGGCAGAAGCGGGCGCTTGAAGAGAAGTTCCATCGTCGAAACCCACCCAGATGAGGGCCATGATCTCAGGGGTGTATCCCACAAACCAGCCGTCTTTGAACTCATTGGTCGTCCCCGTTTTCCCGGCGGCAGGAAAACGGATGCCCATGTCCTTGAGCGCACGTGCGGTTCCCTGCTCCACCGTGCTTCTCAGCATGGAGGTGATGAGGAATGCCTTGCCCGGCGTGGTCACGCTTTGAACGCTCATGTGGCGTCGCTCAAGGATTTTCCCGCTTTCATCGAGCACCTCTTTAAGGGAAAGGGGGATGGGGAGAATGCCGTCTGCTGCAAAAGCGCAGTAAGCTCTTGCAAGCTCGAGAGGAACCGCCTCAAACGCTCCCAGGGCGATAGAAGGATAAGGTTTGAGCGGGGTGGAAAATTCGAAAACGGACGCCGTTTTCACAACAGGGTCCAGGCCGAGCTTCATGGCAAGGTCCACAGTAGCGCGGTTTACGGACTTGGAAAGGGCATCTCTCATGCTGATTCTGGTTTCCGGGACAGGGATGTAGTTTTCCGGCCGCCACTCATTGCCGTTGATCTTGTAGGTTTTCGGTTCGTTCGAAAGAATCGAAGCCGGTGTGAAGGAATCGAGAGAGGAGAGAAACACAAAAGGCTTGAAAGCACTTCCGGGCTGCCGTTTGGCCTGGGTGATTCGGTTGAACTGGCTGGCGCCATAGTCGCGACCCCCGACCATAGCGAGAATGTAACCCGTCTTGGGCTGCATGACCACGATGGCGCCCTGCAATTTCTTTTCCGGGTCTTTACGCTTCAAACGGGGATTGGCGTCTTCAAGACGCTTCAAGCCCTTCAACAGAGCGTCCTCTGCCGCCATCTGAACCTGTGTGTCCAGGGTGGTAAAGAGGGATAGGCCCAGGCTGGTCAAAGCTTCCGACGGGTAGAAGGATCCCAGTTGCTGGGAAAGGTAATCCATGAAATAGGGGGCCCTTCTCACATAGGCCTCGTATCCCGAAGTCGCAAGAGGCGTTGCTGCGGCTGCTTCAAGCTGTTCAGCGGTAAGCCATTGACGCTTGTGCATGGCTTCGAGAACCGAGTCTCTTCTGGCTCGGCACCGATTCTTGTCTACGTAAGGGGAAAAAAGATTGGGCGCCCTGATGAGGCCTGCGATGACGGCTCCTTCGCTCACGGAGAGTTCAGCGACCGGTTTTCCAAAATAGAAGGTGGAAGCCTCCCCGATCCCATTGATGGAAACCGATTCCTTTTGCCCAAGATAGATCTCGTTCAGATAGATCTCCAGGATCACGTTCTTATCGTACATTGCCTCTATCATGAGGGCCATGAGCGCTTCCTTGGCCTTGCGCGTCAACGTTCTTTCAGGGGTCAGGAAATAGTTCTTGGCCAGTTGCTGGGTGATCGTCGAACCGCCCTGCCGGATGTCGCCGGAGCGAAGGTTCGCATAAAGGGCTCGCATTATCCCCAAAGGGTCGAGACCGCGATGCTCAAAGAATCGGCTGTCTTCCGCTGCAAGAACAGCGTGGACCACATGCCGGGGCACGTGATCAATGGAAACCAGCTGTCGCTGCTCCCTCTCAGTTCCGAAAAAGCGCATGAGCTCCTCGGGTTCCAGTTCGAGGATAGGGATGGCTTCCCCTGAGCGGGAGTGGACGATGGACTCTATTCTGGAACCGGAGAACTGGACCATCGCAGGGAATCCTTCCCTTGTTTGCTGCGGAGCTTTCAGGTCATTCAGAAAGATCTCAAGCCGGGACGAGGAAATTCTCACATCGCCTTTCTTGGTGGGGTTTTGAGAGGAGTTACGATATCCGAGGCGATCCAGCTTCTTCTCGAGCAGAGTGCGGTTCACCCCTTGCCCGGGATAGAGAATCGTGGTGTCTGAGAGCGCCCTGGAGGGAATAGACCAGCGTCTGCCTGAAAATCGCTTGTCGATCTGAAGTGAAAGATCCCAGCAGTAAAGAGCCACACCCAGGGAGACAACGATCAGGAGGAGAAAAGCGTATTTAAGAAGTCGCTTCAGGAACGATGTTTTCTTTCTTCGAGCCATGGCTCATTAAACCAAGAACTTATTGGACACCGACCCGCCACACAGACGGCGGGCAAGTGAACACGGATAAAAGCAGATAAGCGTTTTTCTTTAAGCCCAACAGACTGTGTTGATCTGTGTCCATCTGTGTCCCATTCTATTTTCTCCCGAAGAGTTGGTTCATGCGCAAGAGGAGCGAGAAATCGCCGGACACCTTGTACTTCTGCTCCATGAACATATGCTGGCCGTCCGCCTTGCGGGTCATGATATCCATCCACACGTTGAAGGGCGCTTCAATTGTGAGATCGGGCTTTTCAGCGAGACCCAGGGCAGCCTGAATTTTCCCGTCCTCGACCTTGAAATGGCACGAGCCCTCGCCTTCACCGGAGAACTTGAACTGAATAGTGGCTCTCGTATCCCCTGCGGCTTCTGGATTGAAACCCATAGGCATGATGAACATAAACGTTTCCACCGAATCAGGACGGGGAACCAAGCCCTTCTCTTCGAACTCTTTTGGGCTGACACCCTCGGCAATGCAGGTTTTCCAGAAGAGGTTTGACATTTTGAAGTAGGGGCTAGGGTCGTCCACCATGGGTTGAGTCACGCGAGCCAGGGTTTCAGGCGAGATTTTGGAGTTTTGAACGATCTCGCGACCTGCCTGCACTGTGGCATTAAGAACTTGATTGGTTTCCTTCATTAGGTAGGGCGTGTTCATGCTTTCAGCCATTGGGCGATAGATCTCATCCACGAGGATCCCGTGGCGGCCGAAAACAAAATTCGCCCATGACGAGAGTTGGGCAAAGGCTGATATTTCAGGAAATCCAGCGACTGAGAGAAACACGACCTTGGGATGCTTGAACCGTGCCGGGTGGCGGGTCTCCCCGCCGTGGTCCTCAAGATAGGGCTCCAAAAAGGGCAGAGTCCGTTCGATGAAGGCTTTCATGGTGGCGTTCAGGGTGAAGTGATAGAGGGGCGTAGCGTAGACGACAACATCAGAGTCTCTCCACTTGGGAAACAGCTCCTGGGTCATGTCGTCTTTGTGGATGCAGACCCCGGGTGTCTTGGTCCAGCAGGTAAAACATCCGATGCAGTGTTTTAGGCTCTTCTTTCTGAGATCCACAACCTCCACTTCAGCGCCTGCCTCGCGCATTCCTTTTACGAGGTGGGTCAGCATGAGTTCTGTTTTGCTCTGGCCGTCTCCTCTGGGGCTTGAATTCAGGGCTAGGACTTTCATTCTCTCCTCCTTTTCCGGAGTGGGTACCTGCAAAGGTGCCCCTTCCTGTGCGGATTCGTTTTTCTGAAGAACAGGCTCAGGGGGTTTCGTCTGTTGCGTCCACTCTGAGGCCATCTTTTTCTGCTCTGCAAGGGAAGGGAGCCCCAGCCTCTTGAGGTACCAATTCGTAAAACGGAGATTGAAGGGGAGGCCGAAACCAAGGATCAGCGCCAGAGGGATGAATGCACGGGTGATGACCGAAGGATAAAGGCTGAAAGCGATGCAGAGCGCGAAAACACAGGCCCAGACATAAGTCATGATCAGGTTGATCTTCACAAAGATGGGGTTTCCCCAGAACATTTCAGGGGTGGATTTCTTCGCGTAATGATAAGTGAATGGGTCGAATCGAAAAAGGGGCGGAAGAAATGCAGCGGCGAAGAGACAGAGGTAGATCCCGGTCACCGGGTAGTCCTCAAAGAACTTTGCGGCTGTTTCAGGCATGAGCAGGAGGGATAAGGTCACCGCGGCAAAGTAAGCGGCCACGGCCCAGTCAAAATAGCTAGGCCTATCCCAACGACCGGCGAGCCAAATCACAAAGCCGCAGTAAACAAGCATGAGACAAGCAACGGTGAAGAGCGCATCAAGACTTTGCCCGAGCGATGCCCAGATTTTGAAGAAGGCAAGGGGAGGGAAGGGTGCGATGTAAAGGAAGATTTGCCGTTCTTTATTCAAGAGTTAACCTGGGTGCACGCCAAGGGAGAAAAAAGGGGGTTTCTTGGGGTCGCGTTCAGCACGTGTTGTTTTAATTCAGTGTCCATCTGTGTTCATCCGTGTCCCAATTCAACAAATGGATTTCAGCTCATGGAGCAAGCGTTCCATGTCTTCCTCGGTTCCGATGGTGATTCTAACGAAGTCACGGACTTTCTCCCCATCGAAGTGGCGGACAAGAATCCCTCTTTCCTTGAGTTTGAGGTAGATCTCTCTGCCCGGGACTCCGTCTTTGCGGGCAAAAACGAAGTTCGCTTTGGAAGGGAGCACGGTCCATCCGAGCTTTCCAAGGTCTGAAGAAAAGCTTTCTCTTACCGAGACAATCCTGCTGTTGATCGATCGATAATAGGACTCATCGGAAAGCACGATTTCGCCTATGCTCTGGGTGAGCATACTGACCGGGTAGGAGTTGAAGGAGTCCTTCACTGTGGCGAGTGCCTCAATCAGTTCTTTGCCGGCCAGCACGAATCCGAGCCTTACCCCTGCGAGTGACATGCTTTTGGAAAAGGTCCTCACGAGCAAAAGATTCCGGTGGTCCCGGAGGAGAGAAACCGCGCTTTCCCCGCCGAAGTCGATATACGCTTCGTCGATGAGCACAGGCCGCTCCTGCGGGTAGTTCTCCAGGAGATAGCGGATGTCCTTTAGGGGCAAATAGGTGCCTGTCGGCGCGTTGGGGTTGGCAAAGACAACCCCGCAGGACGCTTTCCTTTGCACGAATTCCTCGACAGAGATCGCCAGGTCTCCGGCAAGGGGGATCTTTTCATATTCAATTCCGTAATAGTCACAGTAGACAGGGTAGAAACTGTAGGTCACCTCGGGAAAAAGGAGCTTTCCATTCAGGCTGTCGAAGAAGGCGTAAAAACAGAAGGAAAGAGCCTCATCGGAACCATTGCTCACAAAGACCTGCTCTTTGGTCAATCCATGCCGTTCCCCGATTTTTTCACGTAGCTTGATGGCCAAAGGATCGGGGTAGAGTCTCAATCGATCGGCGTCAAGGTTTCCCAGCAACACCTTCACCTGGGGAGAAGGAGGGTAGGGGTTCTCATTGGTGTTGAGCTTCAGGTATTGCCTATCCTGCGGCTGTTCACCCGGGACATAGGGGTTGAGTTTTTTCATCCTCTCCGAGAGCATCATCATCGGTTCTCCAGAAGACTGAGCTTAGAGCATAGAGCGAAGAGCAAGGAGTAGAGCAGAAGGAAACAAACCCTCGCTGCCTGCCCGGCCACGATGAAAAAAATGGATTATAGGTCATTTCCGCCACGAATGCAAAGCAGGTTCACGATCTTGAGCGTTTTTTCAGGACCTGCTGACGGAAGTTGAAAAGGGTCAATTTGTGATTACATTAGGGCGCTTATGAAAGGTGACATCTCCTCACCGCAGCACTGATTCAGACGAGAGTCTGTTGCTGTCGGTGAATTCGAGCAGCATCAGGGGGAGGAAATCATGGCTCAGAGAATTTTGGAACTTCCATTCAGCGAACTGCGGGGTTATGTGGATGCAGCCTCTCTGCCCTTTGATCACACGGGCTTGCTGGAGAAACCGCAGGAAAAGATCCTCGGGCAAGAGAGAGCGAGCGATGCCATCAAGTTCGGAATGGGAATGAAGTCAGCAGGCTATCACATTTTCATTGCCGGACCTTCAAAGGCGGGCCTCACTTACGCTGCAAGGACCTACATCGAGGAACAGGCCAAGCAAGAACCCACTCCGCCGGACTGGTGCTATGTCCACAACTTCAAGGAACCGGATAAGCCGAAGAGCATCCGGTTGTCCGCAGGCAGGGGCAGCGAACTCAAGAAGGACATGCAGGAACTGATCGAGGTGGTCCAGAAGAGGATTTCTGAAGTCTTTGAAAGTGACGATTACAGCGCAAAAGAGGCTGAGGTGCACAAGGCGTTCGAGAGCCATCGTCGAGAGGTCGTCGAGGAGCTCTCAAGCCTGGCCAAAGACGAGGGGTTTATGCTGCAGGTCTCACAGGTGGGTATGATGATTATCCCTGCAACCAAGGAAGGCATCCCCATGAGCCAGGAAAAGCTGGGCGAGCTGAGCGAGGAAGAAAAGCTTCAGCTCAGGGAAAAAAGCGAGCGGCTCCAAGACAGAATGAAAGAAGGGGTCAAGAGGATCCGGGACGCTGAGGCCAGGTTTAAGGAAGCGCATCGTCAACTCGAAAGCGACCTGGCTCTTTCCGTGGTCACCCAGATCATGGAGCCTTATCTCGACAAGTTCAAGGAAGAATCCTACGTTCTTGAATACCTGAAAACGGTGCAGGCCGACATTCTGGAAAACATCGCGGAGTTTCGCAGGAAAGAGGAAGTCCAGCAACCTCAGGTTCCCCAGTTTCAGATGCCGCAAAAGGACGGCATTTTCAGGAAATATGCCGTCAATGTTTTCATTGACAACTCGGAGACCCAAGGCGCACCGGTGCTCATTGAATCCAACCCTATTTATCCCAATCTTTTTGGGACCATTGAGCGGCAGGTCTGGTTTGGGGCTCTGGTCACGGATTTCACCATGGTGAAACCGGGGGTGCTCCACAAAGCGAACGGGGGCTACCTGATTATGAAGGCTCTCGATCTTCTGAAGTACTGGCTTTCGTGGGAAGCGCTCAAAAGAGCTCTCAGGGATGAGGAAATCCGTATCGAGGACCTTGGGGAACTCTATGGCCTTTTCAGCACGCGAACCATCCGACCGGAGCCGATTCCGCTTGATATCAAAATCGTCCTCACCGGCGATCCCTATCTTTTTGAGCTTCTTCATGTCTACGACGACCGCTTTCCAAAGCTTTTCAAAGTGAAAGCTCACATGGATGACCGCGTGGACCGCAAGCAGGAGACCATGGTGCAGTCCGCGCAAATGATCGGGAGCCTGTGCCGGGAGCAGAACCTGAGACATCTGGATCGGACAGGAGTGGCGAGGGTTCTGGAATACAGCATGGAGCGAACAGAGGACAGGGAAAAACTGACTCTGGAACTCGGCGACATCAGTGACCTGATCAAAGAGGCGAACTACTACGCCGGCCTAGAGCAGTCCGAGTTCATCCGAAGAGATCATGTTGAGAAAGCCATTGGGAAGCGACTCTTGCGCTCCAACCTGTTGGAAGAGAGAATCAGGGAGCTCGTGGAAAAGGATATTTTCTGGGTGGAAACCGACGGCGCCAAGGTGGGCCAGATCAACGGGCTGTCGATTCTCTGGACAGGCGATCACGAATTCGGCAAACCGAACCGCATCACGGCTACTGTTTCGGTGGGAAGGGAAGGGGTGGTGGCCATTGAGCGGGAATCCAAAATGAGCGGCAATCTTCACACCAAAGGAGTGATGATTCTCACGAGTTTCCTGAAGGAGCGCTTTGCTCACAACAAACCCCTTTCTTTGTCCGCAACCCTTACCTTTGAGCAGAGCTACGGGATGGTAGAAGGGGACAGCGCCTCGAGCACCGAGCTCTACGCGCTGCTGAGCGCCCTGGGAGGAGTTCCCATTCAGCAGGGGATCGCGGTGACCGGTTCGGTCAGTCAAAAAGGGGAGATTCAGCCCGTGGGAGGGGTGACCAGGAAGATTGAAGCTTTTTTCGATATCTGCAGGTATAAAGGACTCAGCGGCCGTCAGGGAGTGATGATTCCCGCGAAGAACACCCGGAACCTGATGCTCAAGCAAGACGTCATCGACGCGGTGAAGGAGGGGAAGTTCCACATCTGGGCGATTTCTACGATCGAAGAGGGGGTTGAAATTCTCACGGGCATGGAAGCAGGAACCCTTCAGCCCGATGGGATCTACCCGGAAGGAACTCTTTCCAGGAAGGTGGATGATCGTCTCGTGGAGATTGGGGAGATCGTGAGGAAGTTCGGCAAAGAGTCCGAGGAAGGATCGAGGGAAACGCATGGCAGAGAACGATCAGATGGTCTTGATTCGTGAAGTGCATATCGAATCCGATCCCAACAGGGGGAACATGGTCATTCTGAAGGAGCGGCCTGAAGACGACCGCTTTTTTCTCATGTTCGTGGGGGATTCGGAATTCACGGCTATCGCCAAGGAAAAAGGACTGGTGGAGCCCAAGCGTCCGCTGACGCATGACTTGTATTTGAGCATCCTCCAGCAGCTTCAAATCGAGTTCCTGCGTGTGGAGATCCATGAAATGCGGGAGGAGACCTACCACGCCAGCGTGTTCTTCAAGGGGGACGGGACGGAGTTGACTGTCGACAGCCGCCCGAGCGATGCGGTAGCCCTTGCCCTCAATCGGAAGATTCCTGTTCTCGTCAAACAGAGCCTCTTCAGGAGAAAACCTACGCCGGAAGAGATCAAGGAGTTTGAGGGGCTTGTCAAAACGGTCAAGTTCTGATTTTGCGCGAAGGAGGGGGCGTGTACCATCACGCGACCAACGGAGCCGGGGGGAACGGAGCCAAGGCGTTTCAGTGCAGCGCCTGTGGCAGCTTGATCACGCATTCCGACCGCCTTCTCGTTTTTGGAGGGACCAGCCGACATCTTTTTGTCAATCCTGCAGGAGTGGAATGCGATTTTCACACTTTTGCGTCGTGCCAGGGCGCGATAGCCTTTGGAGAGCCTACCGAGGAGCACAGCTGGTTTTCGGGATATGCGTGGCGCATGGCCTTCTGCAGACATTGCGGACAGCACCTGGGCTGGTTCTACGAAGGGGTGACCTCCTCTAGGCGACCGCGGGGGTTCTGGGGACTCCTGGTCTCTCGTATCGTCACTCCGTAGAAAGCGGATAAGCTTTTCCTGTATCGCGCAAGAAGAAACAGGCAAAGGGATGTGCCCGGGACTGGGCGCACGGTTCAAACGGATCCCCTGGAGGATGCTCCTTTCAGCTGCAGAGACTTGGGTGAGGGTTGTTGGAGCAGGAAGCTTGCCGGCTGAATGCCGCGGCTGGCGGCATTGAGACTTTTGACCACGTTTCTGCGCGGGGAGCCGGTTTGAGGGTCTCTTTCCGATAGATCGATCACCTCGCCCCGTGTATAGGGCCCGTTGCCCTGCTTTTGCAGCAACACAACCCTGGGCAAATGACCTCCCGACCCCATCGGGTAATCGGAGACGATCCCCATTTCCCCTGTGTCCAATTCCAGCAGGCTGCCCACCGGATAGGTTCCCATCATGATGGCGAAGACCTTTAAGAGTACGGGGTCGAAGTCTTTTCCCGCGCTTTTCATCATGAATCCGATCGCCTGATCGGGGCTCATGTAGGAGCTGCGGTAAGCGCGAGGAGACGTGATGGCGTCGTAGACATCCGCAATTTGAAGGATCCTGCCGAAAAGGCTCACCTTGCTTTTGAAAAGCACATGGGGATACCCCGAGAGGTCATACTTGATGTGGTGCTCGAAGGGGGCCAGGATGATCTTGGATTTCAGATCATGAGAGGCGTGGAGTCTCAAAATCTGCCTGACGCTTGCCATGGGGTGGTTTTGCATCTGCTGCCATTCGCCTTGCGTCAGATGTCCGGGCTTGCTGAGGATTTCGTGGGGAACTTCCACTTTTCCGAGATCGTGAAAAAGGCCGCAAATCCCAAGATGTTCGAGGGAGGTGCGTGAAAACCCGATGCGGCTTCCGAGGCACAGGGACAGAACGGCAACATTCACCGAATGGGAATAGGTGTAATCGTCGTAATCTTTGATCGTGCTCAGGCACAAGAACAGGGATTCGTCCTGCGAAAGGCAATCGACCATGTTCTGCACCATTCGCTTGGCCTTGCGAATCCCTGCATGGCCCTGAACGGATACCCGCTGAACCACGTCTTTGACGGACGTCAGAGCATGAAAGTAGGTGTTGCGGGCTTTTTCCCTCAAGTCCTTTTCGCTGCCTCTCTGAACCTCCAGTCCTTTCAGAATTCGGAGCCAAGGCCACCTGGCCACGTCCAACTGTTTTTCCAGCCATGAGGCGGGCGCGGCTTTTTCCACAGACCGGATCAGGATTCTTGTAAAAGCGACGATCTCTTCCAAAGGGGCGTCACTGAGCTGGGGGCTGAAAACCATGCCCTGGAGTGCGCGGCGGTTGAAAAAATCCAGCATGGCATGGATGATTCTGACCAGTTCCTTGCGGTAGTGGAGTCTCTCCATCTGAACAAAAAATCGACCTTCGGAGATCCAGAGCTTCAGGTCGCTGTCCTGCTTCAGCCTGGAGATCGTTTCCCGAAACCGTTCCGCGCACACCTTGACGAGTTGGTTGTTGTCCTGATGGATCCTCACCGCCTGAATCAGGCGGTAGAGGTTCTGAAACAAGGTCTCCTCCCAGGTTGTGACTTCGACCGGTTTGGCGGGTAGGGTCACGGCTCTTCTCCCTCGCTCTGATAAACGGCTTGCACAGCGCTTCGAACCGCCGGGAAAGGGCTCTTAGCGGCTTCTTCGAGAACCTGCAAGGACTGTTCTGTCCCGAACTCGGCCAAGGCCATGGCGGCACCTTGGCGCAGAGCAGAAGGGCGAAATCGGGAAATCCATCCTCCTTTGAGCAGTGTCTCCTGGAGAAAAGGTAGGGAACGCTCTGTGCCGCACTTGCCGAGGGCTTTGAAACAGGCGATCAGTTCTCCGGAATTATCCCCATTGATCTTACCGTCCCTGATGTGTTTAGAAAGCAGTCCTTCCGCGGTTTCACTCTTGCGAGTGCCCAGATACTTGATGGCGAGTCGGCGGATAAGAGTGCTCTCGTCCCCAAGAAGAAAGCTCATTTTTTCGGGGGTCCACAGCTCGCGCTGGATAGCGGCTTTGAAGACTTCCAGACGAACCCTCTCGGAGGGATGACGCGCTAAATTGAAAAGCATTTGGCCGGATTTTTTCCCGTCTATGCGACTGAGCAAGGGTGCGAGGCGAAACACCAGAGATTCCTCAGCGGCGTTCAAGAGTTGTTCCATGGGCCGGATGTCCCGTGAGGCAAGGGAGACCAGCACTTCAGACAACATTTCACCCTCAGGACCTGAACTCTCGACGAGAAGGGGGCCTAGGCCGAGAATGGCGACAGGCGGCAGAAGACCCAGCACTCTCCTGGCGCTCTTGATCTGGGCTGCACTCAGGGCAGGCAAAATCTCCTTGAGACACTCCAGAAAGTCGGGTTGCCCTATGGTGCTGAAAAAATCATGAACCCTGGAAAGCGCCCAGGGTCTCGATTCCTCGCTGAGTTTGCGGATCTGGTGCAAGGTCTGCAGGATCCGAAAAGCGATATCAAAATCCTTTCTCTTGAGCGCGGCTGTGAACTCCTCCAGCATGTACTCGATGATGTAAACGAAGAACTCCTCGTCCTGCTGGTCCTTGAGAATGTCGCCCATCATGTCCATGATCTCTTGGGTGGCATCGCGCTCCTCCTCGGAGCGCACCATCTCCTCGATATGATCCGCGTCTTCCGCAGTCAGTTGAAGCGCCATGGGAGTGATGGGTTTAAACTCGATCTGTTTTGCAACCTCGGCAAGAGAGCTCTCTGCAGAGGATTGATTTTCATTGGGACTCTGCGCCTGGAGGGATGGATCGGGCAGTTCAGGGATTTGAAATTCCCCGGAATCGGGAATCAAGGGCTGTTTTCCTTGTTCAATTTCCAGGATGTTGTCTGCGGCGACATAGTAAAGGTGAGGGAGCCGGGCTTCCCAGAGGGCCGTCACAATATCCCCTTCAGCGGTGGTTGCCAGGCTTTTGTACCGATCAATCGTTCTCACCAGAAAGCTGGTCTCTTCCGGTTCAATTCCTTTCATAAAGACCAGCTCCAGCATTCCGTCCCTGAACAGGGCAAAGGACAGATCCCCATCCTTGGAGGTGCCTTTATGCACGGTTTCCCCTTCATAGAGGAGCCGGTCGCTGCGGACTTCGAGAACCAGGGTGCCGAACTTCGTCAAAAAAGCCTCGATGTCGCCGTGGAGGCGAACGATGCTTTTTTGGCAGTAGACATGGTCTTCGGCGTAAAGGGTGAACATCTTAAGAGCAAGCTGCAATGAAGTGATGACCGCGTTGACAGCGGCGACTGCGCTCTTGGCTTGATCTTGGGCAGGGGTGAGAGTCATAGGTCACTTCAAGATCTCGGCATACAGCCACTCGATCCTCGTCAAATTCGAGACCTTGATTGTTTTCCTCCAGGTCATGCGTGCGCCAGCGGTGAGCAGGGCAGACACCGGAGAATTCCCGACGGCTTCGACACGCCGAGCAACTAAAATATCGGCTGCACGGCCGGCGGTGCTTCCGCATGCACTCGCATAAGTCCCACAAATTATGATTGATTATATTTAAATTTAGCTTGAATGTCAATAACTAAGGCTATTTCGCGGAAATAGCGGCGCGCTGTATCAAGCACCTGGAGAAACATCCTGAAAAGACCGATGCAAAGATCAGGATGTGAGGCGATCTGAAAAGAGAGCAAGCTAGTGTAGTGTCTCAACCATCGCTTGTCATCTCGACCCCTTCGAGTGCCTCAGGGTAAACTCCGGGAGAGATCCCAATAACCTTTAAGCAACCCAAGATTTCTCGCGTTCGCTCGAAATGACACATCTGTAAAGGGATCACTGAGACACTACCCTAGGAAGTGCGCAAAACGCTCCGGCTCGGATGATGGGACTTCAGCGCCGATTTTTTGTCTTGTCTGACAAATTTTGGCAGTTTTTTCTTGAAGCCCGTGAAGATCCTTTTTTAGAATATATTGATTTTATTTAAAAAAATGTACATCCCTCATTTGGCAAGGCTCTTGCAATATTAAGAGGGCGTGTTCGGTTGATGGTTCTTTGAGATCTAGATAATAAACTTCTCGGGTGTGCGTGCATCTTTTCTTTCGGGCATCTCCTAAAATAACGAAATCGTGAGATTGGCACCGGGGACTATAACGGCACTGTGGGAGGTTTTAAAATAGAGACAAGAAGCAAAGTAGAAAAGGCAACCCATCAGAAGAAACCCTAAAGACCCTGTTGCAACGTTAACCATCAGACCAACCCTCCATCCAAGGCAGAGTCCCGAAAAAGGACTCTGTCTTTTTTTCGGGGCCATCCCATCTCCCTTTGTCCTCTTCAGGTATGAACGAGCAGCCTTCACGTGATCGTCGTCCGAAAAGATGGAAGTGGATTCTGGGAATCGCTGCCATCGTTGTCTTATTCTTTACCTTCGCCCTCCTCGTCATCCTATCAAACCTTGACTTCAACAGGCTCAAACCCCTTCTTATCCAGGTCGTCAAGCAGGAAACAGGAAGGAATCTCGAGATCCGCGGTGCAATGGATCTCAAACTGGGCTTGAGACCTCCCTGGTGATGGATGACGTTCTGTTTCAGAATGCGCCGGGCGGAGCGACCCCTGAGATGGTCAAGATCAAGCGTCTGGAGGCGAAGGTCTTGGTGCTGCCTCTGCTGAATAAGGAAATTCAGATCACCCGGCTGGTGTTGCTGGAACCGGACGTTCTCATTGAGAGAGACAAGTCAGGGAGGTGGAATTTTGAATTCGAAAAACCCGAGGCTTCCCCTCAGAAGGATGCGCCGCCTCAGGGTTTCCCTCTGCCCAGAATAGGCTTCCAACAGGTTCAGGTTGAAAAGGGCAGGGTTTCTTACCGGGACGAGGAAAGCGGAACCCTTTGCTGTCTTTCGCTTGACCTTTTCACTGCAAGTTCGGAAAGCATGGAAAGTCCCGTTGTCTTGGCCTTTAGCGGTTCGTACAAAGAAAAACCCATTGAGTTGCGCGGCACGGTCGGTTCACTCCTTCTTTTAAAGGATCCGGGCAGGGGCTATCCCGTGGATCTGATCGCCAAGGCTGCAGGCGCCCAATTGAAAGTGGAGGGCACGATCCATGACATCTTGAACCTGAGGGGTCTGTCTTTGAAAGCCAGCGTGGAAGTTCAGTCCACCTCACAGATGGCCGCTTTCCTCGGTGAAAGCCTGCCTGTTGAATTTGGACCCCTTCAGGCAAAGGTCGCGATTTCGGATGCAGGGGTCAAGATCTACAACCTGTCTGATCTCAGAGTCACGTCCAAGGCAGGGGATGCAGGGGGAAGCCTGACGGTCGGCCTGGATGGCCCTAGACCGAAACTCTCCGGGTCAGTGGCTTGCCAACGCCTCAATCTGAACCCCTTCTTGAATGGGGGCAAAACGAGGCAGGCGAGGGCAGATGCCTCAACAGGAAGAAATCGGATCTTCCCCAATGATCCTTTGCCGCTGGACATCCTCAAGCAAGTTGACGTTCAGCTCAAGTTCGAGGCACGCGAGGTTCAGTTGCCTGCCCTCCCTCTCGGGAACCTGAGCGCCGAAGTGCGCATCAAGGACGGCCTCCTTGTCCTCAGACCGATCCAGTTCAAAGCGGCCGGAGGGGATGCAGAGGGCTGGGCGGAAATGCATGCTCAGGGGGGAGCGGCAACCGCGAAGGCTATTTTCAAAGTCAACCAGATGGACTTGCGCCTGCTCTCGTCGGAATGGAAGGCCGAAGGGAAAGTGGATGTGGACCTGGACCTGTTGGCACGGGGCTCCACTATCGCAGGTCTTATGGCGGGTTTGAACGGCAGAACGGTTGTGGTCATGGGACAGGGGAGAGTGGACAACAAAAGCATTCAGATCCTGGGGGGCGATCTGGCGAGCGGGATGTTCCAGCTTCTCAATCCGTCGAGCAAGACGGCCAACCACACCGACATCCACTGCGGCGTGAGCGGTTTTGAGATCAAGGAAGGTATGGCCAGGGTGACGGCCCTGGTCGTGGACACGCCGGACATGACCGTCACAGGAGAAGGACAGGTGAACCTGAGAGATGAAACGCTGGATCTCGCCCTAAAGCCTTATCCGAAAGGAGGCGCTGCCGGTTTGAGCCTCAGCTTCGGGGAACTGGCCAAGTCTTTCAGGCTCGGCGGGACACTCGCCAATCCTTCCCTTCAGATCGACGCCGGCCAGACGATGCTTGCTGCTGGAAAGGCGGCAGGTGGCGTCCTCCTTTTTGGACCCGCAGGTATCGCGGCGGCTCTTGCAGGGCAATCTTTGGGCGAGGGCGACCCCTGCCTTGCTGCCATGGAATCCGCAAAGAAAGGGGTGGGGGCCTCCGAGAGCGGCAAAGGGGGAGAGCAGAAGGGGACGGAATACAAAGGCCTTTCGGGGACATTGAAGGGTGTGGGCGAGAGCGTGAAAAAGCTCTTCAGCGGACAGGGAACGCTGCCGCCCTCTGACAATCGCTCCAATCCCTATGGGGGAGGGGGCCACTAGAAATACGAGAGGAGGTAGAATCACAATGAAACGGAAAAACTTGGGGTTATGGTTGGGAGCGATTGCTTTCGCTTTCACGGTTTTTGCGTGGACAGGATGCACTCTTCAGACTGGGGGTGTGGTGGTTGAGGAGAAACCCAAAGGGGGGCCGCCCCCTCATGCTCCGGCTCACGGGTACCGGGCAAAACACAGTTATCACTATTACCCGTCCTCCTACGTTTATTTCGACGTGACGCGAAAAGTGTACTTCTACATGGAAGGGAGTGTCTGGCGAACCACGGTTTCCCTTCCGGACAGCATCAGGGTGAAACTCGGGGATCACGTCACGATCGACATGGATAATGATGAGCCGTATAGGGAGTTTGAATCGCACAAGAAAAAGTACCCGCCCGGACAAATGAAAAAGATGGAGAAGGGCAAGAAAAAGGATAAGGACTAGCGCTTCGGCCTGATGTAAGCCCAGTCCCGATAAGGAGCTTCGAGTCCGAGGCGCTCTGCTTCTTCGCTGATCACGTCTTTCAAAAACTCTTCGTCGTGGCGAAGGTGGTACATTTTCCCGTTGATGAAGAGGGTGGGGGTGCCTGTGACCTTGGCACGGACCCCTTCCATCTTGTCTCTCTCAATGAGTGCTTCGATCTTGGGGTCTTCAAGATCTCTTTTAAAACGCTCCACGTCCAAGCCTAAAGCCTGGGCATACTCCAGAACATCCTCCATGCTCTGCTTGCTGAAGTCCTTGTAGAGCAGATCGTACATCTCCCAGAACTTCCCCTGCCGGTGGGCCGCCTGAGCGGCCCTTGATGAAAAAAAGGTTCCCGGGTGGTTTTTCAGGGGGAAATGCTTGAAGAAAAGCCGCACCATGCCGTTTGAATCGTCTACAAGTCTCTTCAGAACCGGGCTAAGTGCCACGCAGTAGGTGCACTTGAATTCTGCGAAGTCCGCAATGATGATTTTGGCTTTCTCATTTCCCAGGGAGGGGCTGTCGGTGTAGGTGAAGGGCGCTGTCGCTTGGCTCATGAACTTGGCCCTCTCTTTAGCAAGGAATCCCAGACTTCTCGCAGGGACCCCTTTGGATGCGAGGTAGGCGCCAAAATTCGCAAATCGCACCGCCGTCTTGTCGGGCTTTTCCGCGACCAGACACTGGAACATGGTGCCTTTGCACTTCCCGTAATTGGGCTCGCTCTTCAAAACGTCCATGAGTTCACTTTTTCGGCTTTCATCCAGCGCCGTCACCCTGGGCAAAAGAGCCCAGGGCACGGAAGGTGAGTTTTCAGAAAAAGCCGACACGGGGCTGCAAACGAACCACAACAACACCGCCAAGATGATCTTATAGGTTTTTTTCATGGTGACTCGGTTTTGTCCTTTCTCGTACTCGAGAACTTGAAAAGAGAATAATGACCGCGGTCAAAAACCCAGATGAGACCCCCCCAGCAAAGCCAGATGAGATCCCAGATCAGAGTCCACAAAGACATCCTTTCGGAATCGGGATTGGTGGCAAAGCATCCGCAGCTGATGTCCAGACCGCGCGCAAGAGCCTGGGAGATGGCAATGGAGAAAACCATAAGCAGGCCGCAGACAATCATCGTGTTGGCTCTGGCCCAGATTCCCAGGACCAGGAGGGTTCCGGTGATGATTTCGAGCCAGGGCAGCACGATCGCCATCCCGTTGATGAATTTATAGGGCAAAAGCCGGTAATTGGCAATAGTGGTGGCAAAGGCTTCGGGGTTTTCTATTTTGTCGAGGCTTGCCACAATGAAGACCGCCCCAAGCGCAACCCGCAAAAGAGCGATGAGCAGGGGGTGAGACAGGATGTGGCGCAGTCTTCCGAGCTCGTTCATGGGGTTCACTCGTCGTAAGCCTCCGGGGCCTTGCCGGTGTAGCGGCCTCCGGCCTTGACCCATCCTGCAAAGCCTTTTTCAAGATAAGCCACTCCGTTGATGCCCGCCTGAGCGAGCTCGCCTGCCAAAAGCTTGCTGGCCTCCGAGTCTTCCCTGTTGCAGTAGACGACGACGGACTTGGAGTCTCTCAGACTCTCCAGGGTTTCTTTCGACAAGGGTTCGACAAAGGAGTAGGGAATGTGGCGGGCCCCTTCAATGTGGCCTTTCTGGAAAGCATCGCTTTTTCTTGCATCAACGAAAACAGTGCCGGCCTTTCCATAAAGGGTGAGTGCCGTTTGAAGATCCAGGGGCAATCCGGGTTTTTCGGAAGACGCGCACTGATAGGTCGGAGGAAAAGGCATGACCAAGGGAAGGCGGTCGTCTCTCATGGCATTAGTGACAAAAGCGAGGCTCGCAGAAAAGAGCAAAACAGCAGCAATTTGTGCGGCGGTTTTCTTCAACTCATTCATCCTCATCAGCGAACCCGCAGAAAAACCCAGAGAAACCCCTTGAATTCCGGGCTTTTAGTATAGTTGACTTGCAGTGGATTGTTAAGAACAATGTGATTGTGTCCAAAAGGCTTTCAGTCGCCAGCAGGGGGGGACTTGTTCAGGAGGCCGCAAGCGAAAAAGCATCTGCAATCGCCTCCTCGCCACCGGTGGGAGGGCGAGGGCTGGGGGTTACCGAATCAAAAGGTGATCACCTTGTCTGCCTCTCTTACGAGTTCATAGAGGTCATCCATCCAGGCGATGGGGCAAGAACTTGATCCCGCCAGACCGTGGGATTTCATGCAGACCCCTCAGACATAGAAATCGCCTTTGAATTTCTCCATCTGGCCCATCACGTCGAACTGCTCGCTTCCGCTTTTCTCGAAAAGCACTCCCTTGCCCAGCATGAAGACGCTGACGTCATCGCCCTTTCCGACTCCCACATTGGCCAGCCTCATGGCATTGTAAATCATCTCTCCGTCATCCGTCGTGACAATGAACAAGATCTTCACTCAATGCTCCTAAGGAAGGGTCTCCACAAAGGCCTTGATTTCGTCTCGGACTCGGCGGTAGGGAGCCATGGCTTCTTCCTCGTTCTTGGCCTCCTCAGCGAGCTTGGGCGGGTCTGCAAAGCCCTGATGGATCAATTTTGTTTTCGCGGGAAAGTAAGGGCAGGACTCACGCGCGTTGTCGCAAAGCGTGATGACATAGTCAAACTCCATGTTTCCGAAGGCGTCCACATCTTTGGATTTCTGTTCTGAGATATCGATCCCCGCCTCGGCCATGGCCTTGATGGCCCGAGGGTCTATGGGTTTGGGCTGCACCCCTGCCGAATAGGCGTCGAATCGATCCCCTTTGAGAAGACGGGTCCATGCCTCGGCCATTTGGCTTCGGCAGGAGTTCCCGGTGCAGAGGAACAATATTTTCATTTTCTCAGGCTTCGTGTTTGTCCCCTGTGTTCCCCCGGTTTATTTCACTCCCATCTTTTTGAGCTGTTTGACAATATCCTCCTCTTTCATGAAGCCTTTGTTGCGAAGGATTTCCTTCCCTTCTTTGTTGTAGAAGATCTGTGTGGGGAGTTCGGTGATCCCATATCGTTCGCACACTTTGGGAGCTTTGCCTACGTCAAGGACGACGATAGCCGCCCTGCCTTTATATTCTTTTTCTAGCTTTTCCAGAAAAGGCGCCATGGCCTTGCAGGGGGCACAAAAGGGCGCTCCGAAATCGACCATGGTCACCATGCCTTTCACAGGGACCTCAGGAAGGACAGCAGGCTCGGCAAAAGCCTTTTGTGCAGGGCTGAGAAGCAATGCGGTCCCCAAGAGGATAAAGGAGAGCATCTTGAAGGTGTTGAATGTCTTCATCATCGCCTTTCTCCGCGAAAAGGTTTTATTGCGTCCCGTGCCCAAAGAGCCGTTCTGAGCAATGTCCAATAAATTTGGGCTGCTGTCAACTGTCAACCATCATTGCCGCACAGATCCAAACTGGGGCTTTGCTTTCAAACCTTAACGAGCTTGACCTGGCTCTGATAGAACACGGCGCTGCCCCCAACCGTATCCACCAGCCCCGTGTTTTTCAGAACGGGATCGACGCGCATGGCGGCATTGCCGTGCACGCCTGTTCCTCGCCGCGCGTCGGCGGGGATCTTGACCCCGTCGATGCTCACTTCATTTGCGCCATAGGACCAATGCCCATGGCCAAGGGAAAAGGCCACCACTCCCGGTCGTATGCCCTGTATCACGTGAACACGTCCGATCATGGGTTTCTTTCCAGCAAGACCCAAATCCCAGGTTCCCTCTGTATTGGTTGCTGAGACCAGTTTCACACGATCCCCTTCTTTGACCTTGAGCCGTTCGGCATCAAAGGGCGAAATTTCGATCGCGTTCTCCGGTCTGACGGCCTGAAGCCAGTAATTCCCGCCTGTCCTGCTCTTGGTCTGGGTGATGGATTTGTAGGTGATGAGTGTCATGTCATAACCTGATGATTCGTCCTGGATGAGGCGTCCCGTGCAATCGCGAGGGCCATCTATAAAATCCGCATGGCCCAGATAGGGCTTTCCTGTCATGGAGTCCTTGGTGGTTACCAGTCTATCGAAATAGATCCCTACGAGCTTCCCGTACTTGTTTGCCAACTGCCGGTCCTTGTAGGCTTGACGGTACCCCTGGAATCGTCCACCACGATTGAGGGCGTAGACCACATGAGGCCACCACTCCGGTCCCACGACCGCTTTCCACCTTTCCAGGTCATACACAGTGGAAGGGAGATGACGGCGCGCCTGCCCGAATATCTTGATTTCCTGCGGGCTGGCCGCAGGGACCTTTTCCGAACCGTCCGTCTTGTCCCCAAAGGCGATGTTGGCGACCATTCGCAGGTACAGGTCCTCATCCCTCTTGAGGTGTAGACCGGGACCAAAAGCGTTTTCACCAAATCCAGGGAGCTTCATCTTTTCCGCAAGCCCCAGAAGCAGGGACTCCAGCGACAGAGGCATTTTTTCGCCATAGACGGTCACGGCTTCCGTGAGAGGCGCCACAGCCGGCTGCCTGAAGGGAGCCACTTTGGGCGTCACCGACGGGTGGGAACCGGAGAACTCCCAACGTTCCAGGAAGGTCAGATCGGGAAAGATGTAATCCGCGTACATGCTGGTTTCGCCGATAACGATGTCGGAGACGATGATGAGCGGAATCTTCTTCGGATCAGAGAGAATCTCGACCAGCTGGTTGCCGGCCGGAAGCGCATACACAGGGGACCCCATGTAAAGGAGAAGGGCCTTGATCGGATAGGGGTAGGCCTCCCCCATGCTGGGGATCACCTCCTGGTAGATGTCGCTTGAGAAAGGGTACCACACGCGCTTTGCCGGGTACCCGTTGAAGATCGTGCTCTTGTCGTAAGTCGCCTCGTGTCGAATAATGGACACTCCCCACGGACTCAGCCTGCCGTCGTGCTTGTTGGTGTCAAAGGGTTTGCCCTTGATGCTCCCTGTGATCTCAAACCCCGTCGCCTTGGCGAGACCGCCCATCCAATCGTGATTCCCGATGAGGACGTTGACCAGCATCCAGGCGAGCACGTTGTAGAATCCGGAGGTGTGCTGCGAAACGCCTCGGTGTATGTCTGCCACCGCTCTTTTGCCGTGGCTGGTGAACTCCTGGGCGAGTTCCGCAACGTCCGACTCCTTGACCCCTGCCGCCTCGGCCCAGGCCTTCAGGCTCTTTGCGGCTGCCGTTTCGCGGTAGATCTGAAGGACGCTCTTGAAGCGAAATTCATTCGCTTCCCCATCCACCAGCAAATCGCCTTTTACCGGGTCTTTCTCGTCATTCGGGTCAAAGGCCTTCAGCTGGCCGCCGATAGAGACCAGGAAGGGATCGAAATTCCATTCTCCCCCGTCTTTCTTCGACCTCTTTTCCACGGGCAAGCCCACATCCGACGCCCGCAAGAACGTGGTAGGCTTCCCGTCCTTCATTTTGACCAGCCAGGCTGCCTGGGTCCAGGTCGGTTCGTTGTCCGCCGTTGCAGCGGCCTTGTTGGCATTGGATAGATACCGGCTGTCGAAGCGCTTGTTTTCGATGATCCATTGAATCATTCCCATGGCAATGGCAGCCACACCGTTCGGCCGGACAGGCAGCCACTTCCACGCCCTGGCTGCAGTCTTGGAGCACCGGGGATCGATCACAGCGATCTTCAGCCTCCCGTCGACCAAACCCTGGGTGATCTTCTGGCCCCGCAAGGGAGGTCCGTAGTTCGCCTCATAGGGGCTGGACCCCACAAAAAGAATGAATTCGGCATTGCCGGTGTCCGCCTGCCAGTAGAATTTGCTTCCGCCTGACCAGGACCCTTCGACGAACTGATCGCTCATGGCCTTGCAGGTAAAATACAAAGATCCCTGGCACACCGTGGTGTGGCCATGGGTGTTCGCAGAACCCAGAGCATTGCTCACGAAACGCCGAAGCATCTCGCTGCGCCCTGCTTTCAGGCGGCCCCAGTTCAGACAGAACTGATTGTTCTTGGGGCCAAGGTCCGGATGATCCGGATCGATGAGGTAGTGAAGGTTGGCCGCATGTTTCTGCTTGAAGTCCTCGATGCTCATTTTTTTCGCAGCCACCTGCCTGGAGTCGTCTGCAAGCTCCTTGGCGACCTTGGGATCTTTCAGGACGCAGATGTCTTTCAGGCCTTCCACTGGACCTTCGCCGAACAGGTTGCCTCCTTCGACGATCTCCTTCAGAGCCTGGTCAAAGGAGATGGTCTTCCATTTGTTCTGGCCCCTCTTGCCGTCTCTCTTAAGGACCTTGACGAGTCTGTAGGGGTCATAGAGAGCCTGAATGCCCGCTTGACCCTTGGGGCACAGGGAGCCTTCCACAGTGGCTGCATCCGCCAAAGGCGTCTCATAGGGAAGGTGAGGGGTCAGGGTCCAGGGGCTGTAAGGGTTGCCGTCGATCTTGGCGGCCAGCCCGTCCACGAGCTTGACCTTGATTCCGCAGTTGGTGTTGCACTGTTGGCAGACGGAATAGATCTGATTCTCCGGCAGGTGATGGGTGTAAGCATCCCCTACATCAAGACCGGCCCAGTCCACTTTGCCATCTGCCTCTGCAAAACGGGATAGAAGTCCGGCTGCAGCCAGAGAACCTCCCAGCAGGGCCGAGCACTTCAGAAATCCGCGCCGGTCCACCTTGGCATTGACCAAATCCAGCAATTCCTGTGTATTTTTCTTAGACATGTTCTGCTTCTCCTTTTCCTGCAACGATCAGCGGCAGCCAGCGGGACCCCAGCAAGAACGCCAGCATTCCCAGAGAAAAAACCCAGACACTCACGAGCCATTCGGTCAGGTTGGGAAAGTATTCTGCAGTGCGCAGCCTTGCGTGATAGAAGGTGGCCTCCAGACCCTCCAGTTTGTAGACGGCCTGATCCGGGATGACGGCGTTGAGGCGGACGGCAATGAAGGTGATGACGATGAGAAAGCACGCCCAAGCCACCGCACCGGGGCTCGCGTGATGCCGGATAAGTAAGTAGAGAGGAATGAAGCTTCCCAGAAAGACGTGAACGACCCAGAAGACCCACCAATATGGGCCGAAGGCGATGATGTTGAGGCTGGTGATTTCCGCGACGACGCCGGTCATGTACCCCACAAAAAACTGAAATCCTTCGAGGAGGAGAAAGACGGCCAGCAGAAACCGAATGACGTGTCCAAGATAGTGCACCAGTTTGTCGTCGATGCGAAACACATAGGTCAGGTAGGTGATCAAGGCGCCGCCTGAGAGAAGAGCCGTCACAATAAAGATCAGCGGCGTCAAAGCCCCGTTCCACAAGGGGCGATTGAGAAGGATGGCAAAGATGGCGCCGTTCACCCCGTAGAAGATCAGACCAACAGGAAGGCTGATCAGGGAAATGGTGTGCACCCGCCGATGGTCCGCCGTGCGGTCCGCTTCACTGTAGTCTTTCTTGCCGAAGGTGAGCAACCGATAGAAGCTTTGGCCGGAACGCCCTTCTTCCTTGGACCAGAGAAGGATGTTCTCCCTCAGGAGGAAGTAGCACTCCAGAACATAGATCACCAGCATGGCATTTGTGAAAATGACCATCCAGGTGATCATGGAAGTAAAACTCGGCGTGAAGAGAAACCTGAAAGTGCGAAAGAAGTGGCCCAGATCGAAGCTTATGATGATCACCTCGCAAGTGAGAGCCACCAGAACCGTGAAGGCCGACAGCGGCCCCACAGGGGCAAAGATCTTTACCCTAAACACATAGGTCAGGATGGTGATCAGAAAAGCGCCGGCAGTGAGGCCGAGGAAGAACAGATAGACGGCGACCCACAGTCCCCAGGTCACGTAGGAACCCAGCGCAGTGGCGTTTTTCCCGTACGCCACGAGTTGGAAGACGCCCCAGGAGCCCACCAACAGCCCTAACACTGAAAGAGCCATCAAAAACTTGAATAGATATTCCTTATGATTGCTCATGAGCCCGTTCCTTTCTTATTTCAAATAGTAGACGGAGGGTTGAGTCCCCAACTCTTCTTTCAGCCGGAACACCCTTGGGGAACCGATCTGTTCGTGAACCAGGCTTTGCTGATCCGTGCGGTCCCCGAAAATGGTCGCCCGGCCTACACAGGTCGTGACACACGCGGGCAACATGCCCACACTAAGCCGGTGCAGACAGAAGTGGCACTTGCGGGCGTTGCCTACGGGAGAGCCCTCACCGCGATCAGGCCACTTTTTCCCGTATTCCGCTGCAGGTCTGCTTTCGTATCCACTTGCCGTCTTTCTGCTCACCAGTTTCCCGGGGGCCTCCGGCGTCTTATTGGTATACCACTCTCCGAAATCCGAGGTTCGCGCTGCATACGGGCAAGCCACAAGGCAGTAGCGGCACCCGATGCACCGGTTGTAATTGACAACCACCACGCCTTGCTCGTTCTTGTAGGTTGCGGTTACAGGGCAGACCTTGACACAGGGCGGGTTCTGGCATTGAACGCAGGGGCGGGGAACAAAACGCCTGCCGACCGAGGGGTACGTCCCTGTCTCCTCTTCCAACACAACGCGATAGACCACGCCCGGCGGGAGCTTATTTTCTGCCACACAGGCAATGGTGCAGGCATGGCAGCCGATGCATTTGGCAATGTCAATCACCATGCCCCACTTAATATCCTTAAGGTTCTTTGCTTTGGCCCGTTTGAGATCCCGTTGCATGCGGATCAAGGGGTCTTCTGCAGGTAAATTGACACTCATAAATGACCTCCCCAATAAAGTTTGATGTCTTCTCCAACACGCGGTCGCGGCGTTTGTTCTTTAAAGCCCTCTAAAACAAGCTGGGCTAGCCATGAGGTTGTTCCTGGTCCTTCCTCTCACGGGTCTTCAATGCATTCATCTTGCGTATGGCCTTGAGCGGATAAAGGCCAGATCAGTCGCTCCTCTGTTCAGGAGTTGATTGTTTTCACCCTGCGTCTTACATTGAGCTGGATCGATTAGGGTTTGCGTTTTCTTGACGGCATGTTCAATGCACTGGCGATAAGACATGAAGCTTTCTTTGGGTCGGATCATGGCCGCGACAGGCGTTCTAGGCGAAGGGAAGAGGCTCTGGTCTTGAGCGGGTTTCTTGGTGGAATTGGTTTTTTGAAACTCGACAGCAATCGCACGCGGGTGCCTGCCGTAACCCAGCAAAGGGAGGGGAATTGACAAGGGTAGTGCGACTCTTCTCAGAAAAGCGCGGATGGATAATCCTTCTCTATGAGACCCAAAACTCATGAGTTCATCCGGATCAAGCAAAAAGGGTAAATATCTTCTGGAAAAGGCGTAAGGAGTGCCTACCACAATGTGGTCTACATTTAATACATCCATAATCTTTCTTCAAGCATTATTTTGAGAAAATTTTGAATTCGGGTATCCCTATCTCAATGAAAGGCGGTCGCCCTTTCTTTCACAGGCAAGAGTGCTTTTCCGAACGAAATCGGGCTTTAGCGAGAGACCGACCTAAATGTCCCTGGGGACCGTGGCCCACAAGCAGGGTTGCGTGGCAGGGGAGAATGCCGTCAGCGGCCAAACTGAATTCAAGGGTTCCTTAGGCACCCAGGTCGTCAATATTTCTGATTTGGTTATAGCCAGACCTGGCCTGAGGGATCAAGAGGCGATGGATGAAGACTTTGACCCTCTCACGGTTCAGGCGGACTCGTGAGACCACAAGGCCTATTATCCGGGCGCAACGAAGGTGCGAATTCGCATCAGAGGCGATCTCAAGAGACGGATTCTTGAATGATGCCCTATCAACAAAAAGTGATAACGAGCAACTTTAGATGTTAGGATCAGTCAATAACGAAACGTGGAGAAGTGGACGATTTGACCCCTGAACGATCATTTCAGGTATTCCGGTTCACCGACAATGTAAACCCTATCGCGAATGAGTGTGTCTTTGATCTGGTCATAACTGGTTTTCTCGTCATCGAAGGTGATGATCGCAGACTGAGTGATTGGGTTAGCTAACACCGCTTTCACACCTTCTATGTGACTCAGGGTAAACCTCAATGTGGTCGAAATATTCTGACACAGGCATGAGGGAATGTTTACCTTTATGGTTTTGAAATCCGCAAAGGCGTCCTGAAGCCCTCCAAACACGGAGGCCAATACGATAAAAGCCGCCGCAAACGTCACCCCGATCTTTGTCATAGAAGCACCTCGATCAACGATATCACACGCGTCATAACAGCCAGGAGGATCAAATCCAGAAAATTTATTGCCTGTCAACTGCAGAGTCGTGGTTCCAGGTGACGAGTAGGTCCGCCTCGTGAATCCCCAACTCGATCATTACCCTTTTTAGAGTCATTGATATGTTATCTGCCTCCCCCGCCTACTAAAGGTTTTCGTTGATTTTGGTAGTCAACGTAGGATTCGCGCAGAATCTCTATAGGATGAGCAACTTCATAGGGCAAAAGCTGTTTGAACTGGAGTCTGCAGCTCAGGCAGTCCGTGACAATCCGTTCGGGATTCACCGTCCGGATTTTTTCCATGAGCGGGCTGCCCAACTGTAGGGAAGTCTCGTGGTATTCCCGCTTGAACCCCATGACGCCGGCCAGACCGCAGCAGTAAAAGGCACCGCTGATCACTTCTAGAGTCATGCCGGGTATCCTTTTAAGCAGGTCTACGTAAGGCTGACCGATCTCCTGCTCCCTCAGGTGACAGGGCGGATAATAGGCCATCCGGCCCTGGACCGGGCCGAAGTCTGTTGAAAGCTCTCCCTCCTGATGCAGATAACTCAGGTATTCTCCTAAGTCATAGGTGTTCTCGGCCACCTTGATCCGCTTCAAAGGGCTGACCGATGAGAAATATCCATCGTCCTTGAAAATGCCTTTGTATATTGTTGCTGAGAAGGATTTTAACTTCCTTTCCCCGTGCTCCCCAAGGCGCCTCTTGACCGGAACCTTTATGTTCTTTCCACCTCCCGCCACCAACTCCTGATAGTCTTTGGAAAAATAGGCTCCTTCGCCCATGACCGTTCTCAGCATGTAACTGCAGGTCGGACAGGAGCAGACAATATCGTAGCCCTCTTCAACCACCTCGGACAGGTGTTCTACATTAAAGCGCACGAAGTCCAACGTGACTTCCCTGTCTCCCTCCAAAAAGGGAGGCATGCCGCAGCATTTCTGCTCGGGGAAATAGACTTCAAACCCATTGTGTCGAAAAACGTCGACGACCGCCTTCGGGACCTCGGGAAAGAGATATTTGCCCGTGCAGCCTGCAAAGTAGGCCAGTTTGCGTCCGGGATTCTTGCCGCCCCTCTTTGTCAGACCATTCTTTCTTGCCCAGTCGGGAAAGGTCTCGGCAGGGAAGGGGGGCATTTTCCGCGATTTGTGAATTCCCATGGCTGCTTTCAAAAGCGCACCCATGGAGTCGGCTTGGAAAAGGGCGTTGGTCAAACGCGGAAAGGCACCGCACAATCTTGCCACACGCTCCACGTCTTCGATCGTGCGGACTCCGAACTTCAATCCGTCTCTTTCGATGAATTGAGTCTTGGCCTCGATGGTTCCGGCGCGGATATTCGGGCACGGACACTGGCCGCAAAAATTGCAGAGGTCTGCCAAATGCCGCAATTCCTGGGGGGTGGCTTTTTCCCCTCCGTCCAATTCCCTGTCATAGAGCCTGTACAACTCAGGAAAGAAAGAACAAGAGGTGTCCATGAGAAACCTGCATACGTCGCAATCGGCACAGGCGTCCAGCACCTGCCTCGCAGCTTTTTCAGGATGAACCTTCTCCAAATCCTTCATCCCATCATGGCCTTCATCATGGAACGCATCCTGTCCATGTCAATGCCCTTTGATTTCATCATGTTCATGCAGAAAGGCATCATTTCGGCCATCATCTTCGGCGGGTCGTTCGCAAAAATCTCTGCCATGTAAGGTATCGCTTCTTTCATGAACGCAAGTTTGTCCTCTTTGCTGAGTGCCTTGAATTGCTTCAAGAGATTTTCCATGTCATTCCTCCTTTCTCAACCTGCTACAGGCCGCCTCCAGATCTCTCTTTGACGTAGGTCCTGTATTCCTTTAGCAGGACATAAGCGTACTCTTTACGGACTCGATCAGACGAAGGGACATAGTTATTTTTGACCTCGAGCCTCTTGATGATCTCCTCGGCGGTCTCATCGATCGCCTTTCTTCCTTCAGCGTAAAGTTCAGCCATGATGACGTCCAGACCAATGAGGCCTACCTGCGTATCATCGAAAAATTTCAGCATGCGCCGGCCAACTGGGGGCGGAGGGGAGACTCACCCGTCTGTTCATCCTTTCTCTTCATCGTGGGGAGTAGTTTGCATGTTCTGTGATATTTCTTCGGGATTCTTCGGCTCAACCTCTTCATTCTGTGGCATGCGTTACCTCCTCAAGGATTTGCTCCAGCCAATTCCCTCAGGAACACACCCCCCTTGGTTGGGATAAGGCGGTCCCTTAACCTTCCCGTCCCTTTTCGCCCTGTACAGGGAGTTGATGGTTTCTCCACACATTCCATCCATTGTGGAGCACACGGACATTTTCATAGCCGAGCTGCTTGAGCTTCAGGGCCAGCTGCGCACTCAGGTCACAATCCTCTCCGTCACAATAGGTCACGATCAGAGCCTCTTCGGGAAATTGCGCCAGCACCTTGTCGATCCTTTGATCGAATTCGGCAAGGGGGAGATTAAAGGCACCCTGAATGTGGCCTTCTTGGTAATGCTCCGCGGCGCGCGCATCGATGAAAACGGCGCTCCCGGTGAAGAACCTGTCTCTTGCTTCGTCGAAGGGGATCAGGATGTTCTTGCCGAACTTCAACGCAATTCTTGCTTCGGGAGACCAGTCTCCGAGGAGAGGGAGGGGATGGCAGCGGGCCTGGTTCACGGCCAGGCCCAAGAGACCGGCCAAGAACCCGAGAGCGAGCGTTTGCGCGAAAGGGGCCTTCCAAGGTTTTGCGGTTCCCGGCTTTTTGGAGGTCCTTGGAACGAACAAGGAGAAGGAAAGAAAAGCACCGACAAGAAGAAAAAACCCGTCCCGGAGCAGGTACCAGAGCATGTGCCCGCCCGAAGAAGGGCCTACGGAGACGGTGAAGCATCCACAATCGATGTCGAGACCACGGGCCATGTTGAAAACTAGGGTGCTGAAAAAGATCAACAAGAGAAGATTGCTGATCAAAATGGCGCCGGGCAGCCAAAGGCCCAGGATCAAAGACAGACCGACCAGCAGCTCGATCCAAGGGAGAAATAGGGCCGCCAGGTTGACCAGAATGTCAGGAAGGATTTGATAATTGTAAACGATCTCCGCAAAAGGCACGGGATGGAGGATCTTGTCATAGCTGGCGTAGACGAAGATTCCTCCCAGGAACAACCGCGACAAGAGGAAGGCATGATGAGCCGGGCGCCCCTCTCTGCTCATTCGTCAAACCTCCCCACGATCCACAGGGTGATTTCCGGTTTTTCAGCCACCTGGGTTTTCAACTTGAGATAGCCTCGAAAATTGTCGCGCTGCCCAGGAACGTTTTGGAAGGTCACCTTGTAGCGTCTCTCCTTTTCAATTTCCGAAATGGAATACGTTACCTTTCCTGAAAGCGTGAATTGCTCAGGAGTGAGAATCAAAGGCCTGTCCAAGTCCGTGCTGACTTCAATCTCCCTGGTCGCGGCGCGGTTCTTCTTGCCGGTGAAGAGGACGGCCGTTCCTGAAAGGATGATGACCGCCTTCACATTCGCCCTCAAATCCAGAACGGCTTCTTTCCATTTCGGGTCATTGGAGAAGACCTTCACGACCCATCGTTCAGGGCCGTCAAATCCTTTGGTGTCAATCTTGACGGTTATCTTGCCTTCCCCCTTCGGCGGAATGACCGAGTCGAAATGAACGACCGAGCAACTGCAGTCCGGCTTCACCCGTTCAATCTTGAGCGGTTCATCCCCCTGGTTCAGAATTTCAAAGGTATGAGTGAGGATTTCACCTTCGAGCACGCTCTTGAAATCGTGAATCTGCCGCTTGAGGACCATATGAGGATCGGCAGGGCATAGATCGGGCAAAGCAAGCGTAGCCGCAAGCGCTAAAGCAAGTGCAGTCGGTATGATGCTTTTTCTCACTTTTTGGCTGTCCTGTTCCTTGGCTGAACTCCGAGAAGTCTCACGTTCTAATTTTTTTGACCTCCTGCCTATAAGGGAACCAGTGATCGGTTTTCAAACAGATCTTGACGAGCATGAGCATCACCGGGACCTCTATCATGACCCCGACTACCGTCGCCAACGCGGCGCCTGAAGAAAGCCCAAAAAGCATGGTCGCTGTTGCAATCGCTACCTCGAAGTGATTGGACGCGCCGATCATCGCCGATGGGGCAGCATCTTCGTATTTGAATCGCATCGCCTTGGCGAGGACATAGCCGATCCAGAAGATCAAGTTGGTTTGGATGAATAAAGGAATCGCGATCCAGAGAATCGTCAATGGATTGGCGACAATCACTTCTCCCTTGAAGGAGAAAAGAAGGACAAGGGTGATGAGCAGAGCGATAATGGTGATCGGTGTGAGGATGTGGAGGAATTTTTCCTTAAACCAAGGTTCTCCTTTACTCTGGATAATCATTTTTCGGGATATGTACCCAGCCGCCAGGGGAAGGGCTACATAAATCCCTATCGAAAGGACCAAAGCCTGCCAGGGAACGGGGAGTCTGCCAACCCCGAGGAGGAAGCCACCGAGCGGGCCATAAAGAAAGAGCATCGTCAGGGAGTTGATGGCCACCATGACGAGGGTGTGGGCGTCATTCCCTTTCGCGAGGAATCCCCATACAAGGACCATGGCAGTGCAGGGAGCGATCCCGAGAAGAATGCATCCTGCGAGATAGCTTCGCCAGAGGGGTACTTCGAGGACTCTTGCGCCGTCGACGGTAATGACTTTACCGACCCCATAGGTGGCACCCACCGGCAGATCCAGTCCGAAAGGCATCTTCACGTAATCCACTGCTTCAGACCCGATGAACCCCAAAAACAGAGAGCCCAGAAAGAAAATGGATATAGCATACATGGTGAAAGGTTTGATCGCCCAATTGACAAAAAGGGTGAGACCCACCGGCTTTATGTTTCCTCCTGCTTTCAGCACCTCCCCAAAGTCGATCTTCACCATGATGGGATACATCATAAAAAAGAGGCAAATTGCGATAGGAATGGAAACCACAGGAGCTTCATTGACATATATCGAGAGACTGTCCAGATACATTGCCACTCCGGGAGCCACTTTACCCAGAAGGATGCCCGCCAGAATGCACAGGATCACCCAGATGGACAGATACCTTTCGAAGAAGCCGAGTCCTTTAGTTTCTTTACCGCCTGAGATTTCTGATGCCATTTGTCTTCCCTCCGCGATAATCGTTGCGAATTCTCCCTCAGATCTCACACTTCCAAGGAAAAGAGAGACATATAGTCCCGCATTTTTTGGCCATCCTTTTCAACCAGGTGCGGACAATCGTCAGGACTCTTGGCCCCCTGGGCGATCAGGATCGAAAAGACCATGCAGGTAGGCTGTCCGCATTCCCGACAGTTCGTTTTCGGCAGAAGCTTTAGAATTTCCAAAATCTTGGGCTTGGGTGTGCCCTCAAATCTCGGCTCAATTTTGTCGCGCTTTTCCCAAGTCTCATTGATCTCCATCTTTAACCATTCCAGGATCTTGTCGGCCTCCTCCTCGTCCCTGAGGGCGTTGACTGCAATCTGCCGAGCATGAACCGTGATCAACTTCCCATGAACTTTAAAGGTGACCGCAGGAGGCTCTTTCAAATACTCAAATCCTCCGAGTACGGTATTCAGGTAAGGTAAAACCGCTGTGACGTCCTGATCGAGATGGGCAATGCAGTGTAGGGATAGAAAGCTCGGATTGCACTCCGGTCTGAAAATCTCCTTTGTGTAACTGATCAACAGCATGATCCAATTCCTTAGGTCGACAAAAATGGATTCACTATGAAGTAAACGGCCAGCCCGGTAATCACGACGCCGGCGCCTTTCCTAAACCATTGTGTCGCGCCCTGCCAGCGGCTGTTTTCCAGCACTCCTTTCACCATCGCAGCAGAACTGCCTGCGACCACAATAGGGAGGCAGTGGCCGATCGCAAAGAGTAAAATGAGGACTACCCCTGAGGCCACGTTTTGCTGAACTGTGATGATCGCAAGGATGGGCGCGATAAAGCCGAAGGTGCAGGAACCGGAAAGAACGCCATAGGCCAGGCCGAGACCAAAGGCTCCAAGAATTCCCTTGAGGTTGAGCCTGTTTAGAAATAGACCCCCTGACATTGAACACTTTTCAACACCAAACATCCCAAGGGCTACCCAAACGAGCACCAAGCCAACCAGGATTTGCCAATAGTTGCCGATATCCCCGAGCATGCGTCCCAGAATGGCGCAGATGATTCCTATGAGAGCGATGGTGATGAAAAGGCCTAAGGTGAAGGCTATAGAATAGTAGGACGCCTGACGAGATCCAAGGATCTGCTGTTGTCCTCCCACGTATGCGACAATGAGGGGGATGGATGCGAGGTGGCACGGGCTGAAAAGCACGCTGACCATGCCCCACAGAAAGGACCCTACTCCCGCGATGGCGGATTCCGCGACAATCCAATTGTTAATGGTGAGGAATATCGTGTCCAGCATGCGTATCTCCGTTTAAGCGCTATTTGACTCCCATCTTCTTGAGTTGCGCGACGATCGCTTCCTCACTCATGAATCCTGTGTGACGAAGAACTTCGTTACCCTGCTTGTCATAAAAAATCTGGGTGGGGATCACCTTGATCCCAAATCGTTTTGCCTGGTCAGGATCTTTCCACACGTCGAGGAAGACAATGGCTGCCCGGCCCTTGTAGTCTTTTTCAAGCTTTTCCAGAATGGGAGCCATCATCTTGCAAGGCACGCATGATTTCGCACCGAGATCCGCCATGGTCACCATGCCTTTAACAGGCACATCAGGCGGTTTGCCCGGATCGGCTGAGGCAATGCCAATAGGGCCCGGAAGGGATGCTGTTCCCATGAAAAGAAGAAAAATCATGCCCGTTACGCAGAGCCTTTTCATGCCCTGCTTTCCCCATAACAAATAGTTTTTTCCGCATACCGCTATTTGAGGATCCATTTTTTGATTTCATCCTTTGTGGGTATTTTGCCTACGCTCTTGACCTGGCCATCAATAACAACAGCCGGTGTCCCGAAAACGCCGTACTTGGCAATCTCCAAGAGATTCGTCACTTTTTCAACCTTAGCGTCCGAACCCGTCTCTGAGACGGCCTCCTTGACATTCCTTTCCGTTTGCTGACACTTGGGGCATCCAGGCCCCAGAACTTTAATATCCATGGTCATCCTCCTTTATCTCCATCCCATTGATCCCCACTGTAAATTCACCTACCCTGCTCTGTGACACATCGGCATCGGTCATTGATCCACACCCCTATCCAACGATGGATCCGAAGATCATGCCTGCAATCGTGGACAGAACCACGATGATCGTGCAGAACGCAAAAGTTTTTTTCACCCCCATTATCCCACCAATCACCAGCATGTTGGGGAGGGAGAGCGCAGGGCCGGCGAGAAGCAAAGAAAGCGCCGGGCCTTGCCCCATCCCTGAGCCAATGAGTCCCTGCAAAATGGGAACCTCCGTCAGGGTGGCAAAATACATGAGCGCCCCTGCGACGGATGCGAAAAGATTAGCCCAAAGAGAATTCCCGCCTACCAGGCTCTGGATATAATGCTCCGGAATCAACGCAGGATATCCCGGCCGGCCCAGCAGGAATCCTGCCACAAGCACGCCGCCTGCAAGGAGAGGAAGGATCTGCTTCATGAAACCCCAGGTGGATTGAACCCAGGTCAGCCTTTCCTCCTTTCTAAACCATCGTTTGAGCATCACGCCGAGGATAATCAGCAGTGCTGCCGTGATGTACCATTTGACAGCAAAAATAAAGGGCCAAATTCCGGATTCGCCCGCCGCCGGTTTTGCAAACGCCGCAAAGACCAGAATGAGCACCATGGTCAACATGAACAAAGCATCCTGAGTGAGGGTTCTTCCCCTCTCCTCCTGATCCGGGAGGTAGATCTGGCCGGCTGTTCGAGCGGAGTCCTCTTTCCTGAAGAAAAGAGCCATGAGGAGACCAGTGATTATTGCAAAAAGAACTGCACCGACGGCCCTGGCCAGCCCTAACTGCCATCCGAGAATGCGGGCCGTGAGAACGATTGCGAGGACGTTAATTGCTGGGCCGGAGTATAGAAATGCCGTCGCCGGACCGATCCCTGCCCCCCTCATGTAAATGCCTGCAAAGAGGGGAAGGACGGTGCATGAGCAAACCGCAAGGACTGTGCCTGAGACGGAAGCCACGGAGTAAGAGAGAATTTTGTTGGCCGTGGCTCCGAAGTACTTGAGCACCGAAGCCTGAGAGACAAAGACCGCGATGGCTCCTGCGATGAAGAAAGCAGGAATCAGACAGGTCAGCACGTGCTCTCTCGCATATTCCTGAAGCATCATGAAGGCTTCAAGTCCGGATTGCCGTATGGTGGCGTGGTCCCAGGGGATGTAATAAGCACAGGCAAAGATGAGGATGATGAGCAGGAGCTTGGTGCGTTCTTGCAACTCAGAATCTCCTTTTGCCACTGCATTTCGATTCGGCAATATAGAAAACAGGTTGGGTTATTTCCTGCATACGTCTTCTCGACGAATGGAGGGAAGTTTTTTGACCAAATCTGCGACTTGCCTGTCTTCGTTTAGCCAGTGGCGAAGGTTCCCCAAGGTCGTCGCCGCGTAAGGGCTGCTGTTTCCGTCCGTGAGCCGATAATTGACCCAGAGCCCATCCTTGTCGGATTCAACCAGCCCTGCGTCCTCAAGCAGCTTCAAATGTTTTGACACGGTCGGCTGGGCGACATTGAGGGCGGCTTTCAACTCGCAAACGCACAGAACCCTCTGCTGCAGCATCTTGATGATTTTGACCCGGTTGGGGTCGGAAAGAGCCTTCATGACCTTTAAGAAAGGCTTCATCCTGGTTCCTCCTAAATTGCTAATTGGTAATATAGTACACCGTCCATTTTCTGTCAATTCATTTTTCTTGATTCGGTCGGTTTAGGCAATAAAGCAGGGTCTCAAGCGCTCGCTCCTCCCGCTTGCATCCTGCGCAAAAGAATTCTATCATGGGTTTCGCGATGTAATAGAAAAGGGTTTGGAGGTTCACGATGGCCGAACAAGACAAGAAACAGGTCTACGTTCGCGTGAAAGATGGGGCTGGAAATCAGTTCCTTTGTCCCATGGATGCCCTCAAGGACATCAAGAAGGCGACGGACGATGAGATTGAAAACTGCGTGGATGATGCTGTTGTCGGGCGCTATGCGGGGGAGATCAAAATAGCGGACAAGTAGCACTCCGGAAAACCACCACGACGCTACTCACGAAACACTGAAGAATCAGGAGGATCATGGAGCTTCATTTCACAAGAACAAACGGCCCGGTCGATGACTTGATTGACCGCCTGATCCGTCACGCAGGGGATGTCCGCCATCCGGATTATGTGCGCGAAATGATCCTGGCATCCCTCAAGTCAGGTCAGGAGAGCGAAGATCGCATTGACCTGAAGATCATGAACTCGACTCTTAAAGAGATGCGCTTTACGACAAAAGTTTTCAGTCCTTATCGCGGAGTCAGAAAAGTCACGGTTTTCGGTTCCGCCAGGACCCGTCCCGAAGAACCCATCTACAAGATGGCTCAGGAATTCGGGAGAAGACTTTCCGGCGCAGGTTATATGGTGATCACCGGTGGCGGTCCCGGAATCATGCAGGCGGTGAATGAAGGCGCCGGTTCGGAGAATTCCTTCGGCGTGAACATACGGCTGCCCTTTGAACAGCAGATGAATCCTGTTCTGCTCAACAACCCGCGAGCGATTACGTACAAGTACTTTTTTAATCGAAAGGTCGCGTTTCTCAAGGAATCGGATGCAGTGGCCCTGTTCCCGGGCGGGTTTGGTACGCTGGATGAAGCCATGGAGACGCTGACCCTGGTTCAGACCGGAAAGAGGGAGCCCTTACCCCTCATTCTCATCGACGAGCCGGGCGGTACCTACTGGACACGCTACATCGATTTTCTGAAAGAGGAGCTTCTCTCAAACGGCTATATCAATGAAACGGATCTCGATCTCTTTGAGCGCTCAGAGTCTCCCGATGAAGCGGTTCAAAAGATCCGCTTTTTCTACTCCCGCTATCACAGTCTCCGATACGTGGGAGACAAACTGATCATCCGTCTCCTGACTCCGCTGGGAAAAGAAGTGGTGAAAGAACTCAGTGCTGATTTTGCCGATATCCTGGTCCCCCACGGAGAAATCGCCCTATCCCAAGCCCTGCCTGCAGAATCCGAGGAACCGGAGCTGGCTCATCTTCCCAGGGTTGCGGTGGACTTCGACAGGAAGGACTTCGCCAGGCTGCGTCATCTGATCGACGCCATCAACCGCCTTTAGCAGGGCAGAGGCGTATCCAATTCTGCTCGCCTTGTCACCTTTTGTGTATCCTCTGCCCCCGTTTTCCCTTATTCCCGCCTTTTAGCAAAGTATTAAGATACGGTTAATGAAAATACAGTTTACAAGTTCTCGGGCAGCATCATTCCTCTGACAACGCTCGGGTTAAGGCTTTTAGCCGGTTTAAGAAAAACCCGTTCTCTGCGCTCTCTGTGAGAGATGCGCCTGTTGGTATCATTCTTGCTTTATTCCGTTACAAAGGGCCGAGACCCGGTTTTTTCCTCCAGACTAAACAGAGTCAAGGCCTTTCTAACGCGAGGACCCCTGGAGACGCTCAGCAGAAGGCATGGGGAAATGCTTTGATCTTCAGGGGTCCTTTTTGTTTGACCTTCATTTCCCTTGACATTCTGAACCTGCTCCATCAAACTTTTTCACTTAGACACTGAGAGCCCATCCTACTTTTTCCTCCTGGATCAGAGAGTTTCGAACTTACTCCCCCTTTAGAAAAGGGGGAAACTCGGCATAAGGCCTCCCCTTTGTAAAGGGGAGACCGAGGGGATTTCAGATCGCCGTTGTGCCCGGTTTCTTAAAAGGAGAAGAGGAGAAGCAGAATGGAAGAGCGATGGAAAGCGTTGCCGAAATTCCTAGAAGTCCTTGGTTACGATGAAGAGCCCATGGGCATCTTCTACACGGATCAAAAACCGACAGAGGGATTTACTCCGGCCCCCCTGGATCTGCCGACCAGAGAGAAGGAGAAAACCCTGCAGATCGACTGGCAAGCGGTCTTTGGCGATTTCTCCTGCGTCATCGGCCACATCTGGCGGGCGCGGAAAAAGAGAAAGCCTGCTTTTTTTGACTCCGGTCATTTCGGTTGTCCTGGAGGCGCTTTCTTTCTGGGTTTCATGAAACCTCAAACCGAGACCATCATTCACTATGTCTCCACGGGAATACCGGGACGGATGGAGGGCGAGCATTACTGCGATTCCCCTGATGTGCTGAGAGGGATTTTCGCAACTCTGGATCCGAGGAGTGCGCCCAAGACCTTCTGTGTCGTAAAGCCTTTGGGCCAGTTCACGGCAGAGGAGGTGCCTGAATTGGTGGCCTTCTTTGCAAGGCCGGAGACCCTGTGCGGCCTTCATCAGCTGGCAGCCTTTGTCAGCCACGACCCCGAAGTGGTCGCCTCCCCGTGGGGAGCCGCATGCGCCAATCTCATGACGTGGCCGCTCAAGTATCTTTCAGAAGGTAACCCTCGGCCCGTCCTGGGAGGGTGGGATCCCTCGGCCCGAAAATTTTTCAAGACCGATGAACTCTCCTTGACGGTTCCTTTTGACATGTTCCGTCAGATGCTGGAACGATTCGAGGAGTCTTTCCTCATGACCAAAACCTGGTCAACGGTGCAGAAGAAAATCAGCCGAAGCCGCAGAACCTGGGGAGAGGAAGACTGAGAGGAGACAGAGGGGCCCTGTATACCTGAATTCAAGAGGTGGAGAAGACCCGAGCCGTCACGGTCTATGAAGTGCTGGACCATTGAGTAGGAGGTTAAGAAAACATGTTGAGTCTGGAATGCAAAACATCGCTCGCCCCGGCTAAAGTTCTGGAAGAGCTGAAACGGTCGTTCGGAAAAGGCGGGCTAGGGCTTGAAGTGAAAGAAGAAAACCCCCAGTGCATTACCTTCGAAGGGGGAGGGGGGTACGTGACGGCGACCCTTTGCGAGGAGATGGGAAAAACCCGCGTGGACCTGGTGACTCAGGAGTGGGACTACCAGGTCAAGCAGTTTGCCTCCAAGTTGAAGTAAACTGCTGTCGGCTGAAGCTGACAGCTTGGGGGACAAAGGGACAGAGTGGCAGAGGCACAAAGGCATGTCCCTCTCTTCGTTGTTTTCCGCTTTGTGCCTATGTGCCTTTGCAGCTTTGTGCCTGCATCCTATTGTAGACAGGCTTTCTTTTTTCGAGGAACGCTTTGATCCCTTCTTGCCCGTTCGGGTGATCCGCGCACCAAGCCAGCAACTCCCGCTCCTTTTCAAGCTGGTGTTCAAAAGGGGTGTGAAGGGAATCGGTGAGAAGCTTTTTGCAAGCCTGGAAAGAGGAGAGGGGGAGTCTCGCGATTTCCTGGACCATGACCGTAGCCCTGCTTACCGCTTGGCCGTCTTCAACCACCTCCGTCACCAGACCCCAGGCCAGTGCCTGCTCGGCGGAGATGGGGCGGTCAAAAGCGACAATCTCCATGGCCTTTGCCAGGCCGACCAGCCTGGGAAGGGTGTAGGTCCCTCCGCCGTCTACGCTCAGACCGTTGCTTGTGTAAGCCTGCCTGAACACCGCGGACTTGGCCATGACCCTGAAGTCGCATGCCAGGGCCATGGAAAAACCGCCGCCGGCTGCAAGGCCATTGACGGCAGCCACCACAGGCTTGGGCATTCTGCGGATTTCAACGATCGCTTGATGGTAGGCTGCGGCCAGAGCGTGGAAAGCCGCGCCGGGAGTCATGCCGCACGTGCTCAGCCACTTCAGGTCGCCGCCTGCACAAAAGGCCTTGCCCGCGCCGGTCAGGACGACGCCCACGACGTCCTCGTTGCTGGACAAAGCAATGAGCATTTCCGCCAGGTTGCCAATCATGGGCGCATGAAATGCGTTAAAACCCTCCGGACGGTTGAGGGTGAGCACTCCAATCCCGCTTGTGGTTTCCAACTGGACCAGTTTGTTCACCGGTTACCCCCCTTCGTGAGATTGTTTTTCTGCTTTTCCAGATGGTAAAGGGTTGCCCCTACCGGCGCAAAGGAAAGAAACACAATATTGAGAACCGGGACCAGGAAAGGAAGCCCGAAACCGAGATGAAAAGGAATCGTCTGCATCAGAAAGCCGAACCGCTTCTTGAAGGGCACCAGGTTTCTTGCCGGGATCAGATCCGTGTTGTCCCACGAGAGAAAGACGATCGCCAGAGCCGAGGACAGGATGGTCAGAAGGGGTCCCAGGGGAGTGATCCATCCAAACACCATGATCAACAAGGAAACGGTCAGAGGAATCACGGACCTGGGTATTTCTTGAAGGAGGATCGAGGTGAAGCCTTTCCACAAAGGAAGCTTTTCCGGTTCTGAGACGGTGCCGGCGATTTGAATTTCGGTGATTCGAGCCATGTGGTCCATGACCAGGGCACTGAAAAAAATCTGGGAAAGGATGAATGAAACAATGGCGGAAAGACCGATAAGAAACAGAGAGGCCAACCACGAAACCAAATGCCATAGCCAGATGAACCACCGGCTTTCCGGCTTAGCCCAGAGGAGACTCATAAGATCTTGATGATAGGCCAAAATGACACCGGTGAGCAGCGCCATGATGAGAACAAGGAGGAGGAAGCGAACAAGTCCCCAGAAGAGCAGCTTGCCGGTTGTAAGCCCCAGCCTCAGACCCCGGAGATTAAAAAGCAACCCGTTCAAAAACCCCATGACCTTTCCTCTCGAGAGAGATATAATAGAGGGGCTGGAAAAGGGGACGAGGTCTCCAGCCCAAGGCTACAGCAAAGCATATTTTGGCGAAAAAGACAATAAACGGCTAATCTACCCTGAGAGAGGGTCCCATGCAAGAGGCGGATACCCCGCCCATTTATAACAGCCGAATCATCAAGACCTACATGGAGTATCTCACGCTCCAATATCCCCATGTAGCGCCTGACGCGTTGCTCGATTTTGCCGGTATGAGCCGGGAGGAAGTGGAAGATCCGGCACACTGGTTTACCCAGAGTCAGGTGGATCGCTTTCACGAAGTCCTCGCACAGAAAACACGCAATCCCAGCGTGTCCCGAGAGGCGGGCCGGTACGCCGCCTCCTCAAAGGCTTCCGGCGTTCTGAAACAGTACGCCATGAGCTTCATCAGCCCCCTCAGCGCTTACCGCCTGCTGGAAAAGATCACCCCCCACCTGACCAAAGGCGGGGTGTTTAGAACCACGAAACTGGGCGCCAAAAAGGTGGAAATCTCCTTCACCCCGGTGCCGGGGGTGAAGGAGAATCCCTTCCAATGCGAGAACCGGATGGGGCAGTTGGAAGCGATCACCAAGGTGTTCACCACCAAGTTCGCGAAGATCGAGCACTCCTCGTGCTTGCACAAGAACGGAGACCTCTGCCGCTACGTGATCACGTGGGATGAAGCGCCCTCCTATTTCTGGAAAAGGGCATCCCGCTATTCGGTTCTCGCGGGATTTGCTCTGGCGCTGTTTTTTTCCTTCTTTCTGCCCCTTCTCCATGAAACGATTCTGACTCTTGCCATTGTGCTCGGCGTGCTTTTGGTGAGCCTCTATGCGGGGCGTCTTGAAAAAGAGGAACTCGCGAAAAGCATGGTTTTTCAGGGTGATGCAGCCGAAATCTACCTGGGTGAGATGCAAATGCGCTACAACCAGGCGCTGCTCGTGCAGGAGATCGGCCAGGTCTGCTCCAGTGTTCTCGACACCAGGGAACTTACGAAGAAAGTGATGGAAGCTCTCGAGAGGCGACTGAATTTCGATCGCGGGATGATCCTCCTTCTGGATGGGGATAAGCGGCGACTGCGCTACACCGCCGGTTATGGTTTCACTGACAACCAGAAAGAGCCTTGGAGAGACCCTGGAATGGCGCTGGATGGGATCGAAGAAAAGGATCTCTTTGCTTCCGCCCTGAGAAAGTTCAAGCCCGTGTTGCTCCACGATGCGGAAAAAGACCAGGAGAAGCTTTCCAGGGGGACAAGAGAGATCGTGAAGGAAACCGGCATGTCTTCGATCGCCGCGGTGCCCATCGTTCACAAAAGGCGGTTTCTGGGATTGATGGCCGTGGGCAACCTCTCATCGGGACAACCCCTGACTCAGAGCGATGTCAATCTTCTGAGGGGGATCGCCTCTGCGGCGTCTTTGGGCATCATCAATGCGCTGTCTTTTCAGGAACTCAAGGAAAGCGAAAAGAAGTACCGTGAGCTTGTGGAAAACGCGAACAGCATCATCCTGCGGAGAGATCCTGCAGGGAAGATCACCTTCTTCAATGAGTATGCCCAGAGGTTCTTCGGCTTCTCGGAAGATGAAATCTTGGGGAAAAACATGATCGGCACCATTGTTCCCGAGAAGGATAGCCAAGGAAATGACCAAACAAAGGCGCTTCTCGCTATCGGAACCGATCCCGGCCAATACCCTACCCACGAATATGAGAACAAACGCAGCAACGGGGAGCGGGTCTGGGTGTCTTGGACGAACAGGGCGCTCCATGACCCGCAGGGAAAGGTGGTGGAAATCCTGTGCATTGGAAACGACGTCACTGCTCTGAGGGAGGCGGAAAGAGAGAAAAAGGCTCTGGAAGCGCGTCTTCAAAGGGCGGCAAAAATGGAGGCCATAGGAAGCCTGGCAGGCGGAGTGGCTCATGACCTGAACAACATTTTGCCCAGCCTGATCAGTTTCCCGGACGTGATCCTCATGGATCTCCCCGAAGACAGTCCCCTTCGAAAGCCTGTCCTAAGCATCAAGCGCTCGGGAGAGAGAGCGGCTGCAATCGCCCAGGATCTTCTTACGCTGGCCAGAAGAGCGGTGCCCGTCAAGACGCCGGTCAATTTTAACGAGGTTATCGCAGAGTACCTCGAAAGCCCTGAGGGAAGCAAACTCCAATCCGACTACCCCAAGGTTCAGATCTCCAAAGACCTTGAGCCAGGCTTGAGACCGATTCTCGGCTCTTCGGTGCATCTGTCCAAAACGGTCATGAATCTGGTCCTCAATGCCGTGGAGGCTGTTCCTGAAGAAGGAAGGGTCGTGCTCTCGACGAGGGTTGTCCGGCTGAAAGAGGGAATCAAAGGGTACGAGATGATTGAACCCGGCGAGTATGCGGTGCTCAGTGTGGCGGATACCGGGATAGGGATTTCAGCACGGGATATTGAAAAGATCTTTGAACCCTTTTACACGAAAAAAGCCATGGGCCGGAGCGGGTCCGGCCTTGGGATGGCCATTGTTTGGGGGACCCTGAAAGACCATCGAGGCTATGTGGACGTGAAAAGCGAGGAGGGAAAAGGAACAACGTTCGATCTCTATTTCCCGATGCCTGCAGAAACTCCGGCTACGGCGTGAAAACTCTTCAGAACCTCCTCTCGAACAGCCTCCGGCGGTCTCACGGTAAAAGACTCCTTGTGCATCATCTGAGGGTAAGCGATGTCGCTGTTGCCGATGGGCCTGGGAAAGAGTCGCGGGCAAATTCGGGCATTCACCCGATGGCTCTTTTCTTCTTTGGTGGAAAAAATTGAAACATTGAAACTGTAGATGTTTTCTTTCAGGAAGTGCTTTAAGGTCCTGCTCAGTCCCTCCAAGAAAACCTCAATATCATCCTCGCTCAGCTCCATCAGGCTCAGGCGTTCAGGAAATACACACTGAACGTCCGGCAGAAAGGCGGCGGGCACAAAGCTCATGATCCAGACGCTTGACCCTATGGTTTTAAGATATCTTTCATCCCTTTTCTTTTCCTCCTGAATAAAGTCCTGCCAGAAATCCCGCCGGTTCTCCTGCGCGTATCTTCTGCATCCTGCTATCTGCTCGCGAAGGGCATTGGTCGCCGTTTCGCCGGCATTGGGCTGAAGGTGCGCATGAACAATACTCGAGCCCGCGCAAGGCATGTAGTTCCAGTTGATGCTGAAAAAATGAACCAGAGGGTCGGATTGGGCGACCGTCCTGAGATAGAGGAGGCATGCGGAAAAGGCATCGCGCATCGTCTCCGGCGCCAGGTTCTCCATGGGGAGGAAATGTGCCGGTGAAAAGATCGCGACACCCGCATGTTTCTCAAAAGGTGCCAGGTTCGGGATCAGAGTCGCGTCGCCCACCCTGATCCTGCCCTCCGGGATGAGATCTTTAGGAAATTCCGGAGTGGATTTTTCAAGAGCCGCGGGGCAGAAGGGGCAAAAGATCTTCTTGGAACGATCTACAATGTCGGCAACATCCGGTTTCTCGGCCTTGAAGGGAAGGTCAAAAACCCGGCCTGTGGCGCCGGTGAGGGGATCATAACGAATCTCAAAAGGAATTTCGTCGAGAGCGTGTCCCTTAAAAGGGTTCATCAACCGGACCTGAGATCGGATTTTCTTGAACTCAAGGCTCATGGCTATCTCCCTTTCAGCATCCAAAATCGTGTGAGAGTATATATATTGTTCTCGGTGCTGGCGCAATAGGGTTCACCCTTTCCTGCGCAGTCCTTGGTCTGTTGCTGGACGCTGCTTTTCTTTTCGTGATATAGAGAACTGAGCCCCACAGAAGGAGGGTGCCATGTCTGAATGGAAGAGAACATCGTGCGTGCTTTGCTATCATAACTGCGGCCTGGAAGTGCAGACCGAAGGGAACAAGATCCTCAAGGTTCGGGCCGACAAGAATCATCCAAGAACCAGAGGCTATAGGTGCAGGAAAGGCACAAGAATCGCTTTCTACCAGGCCCACCAAGAGAGACTGACTCACCCTTTAAAGAGAGAAGGGAACGGCTTCAGCAGGATTTCATGGGATCAGGCGATCACCGAGATCTCAGGCAAGGCGAAAGACATCCTGAGCCTACACGGCCCCCGCGCCCTGGCTTATATGGGCGGAGGCGGTCAGGGGTCTCACGTGGAGGCGGGCTTTGGCCGGACCCTCTTGACCGCCCTGGGATCCCAGTACCACTACTCCGCCATTGCCCAGGAGCTGAGCGGGCTCTTCTGGGTCAACGGCCGGGCTTATGGCCGTCAAAACCTGCACACCGGCGCGGATCTGGACAGGGCCAAGAATTTCCTCGTCATGGGTTGGAATGGCTATGTGAGCAACGCGGGAGTGAACCGGGCGAGGGAAAGGATCGATGAGTTTTCAAAGGACCCGGCCAAGCGGTTGATCGTGGTGGATCCCCTCCGGAGTGAAACCGCTCAAAGAGCCAACACCCATCTCCAGCCGAGAATCGGCACCATCGCCCTTTTTATCAAAAGCCTGATCGCGATCATCCTCCAGGAAGGGTGGGAGAACAGGGAATTCCTCGCCAGGCACTGCGACGGCTTTGAACGGGTTGAGGGATGGTTCAGGAATTTTGACGCGGCCTCCGGCCTCAAGGTGTGCGGACTGGATGCCGGCAAAGTCCGGGAAATTGCAAGGATCTACGCTTCAGAGCCGACAGCCATGAGAACGGACCTCGGACTTCTTATGGACCGTCAGAGCACCATGAATTCCTACCTGGAGATGATCCTCATGGCGGTCTGTGGCAGGATCGGAACACCCGGAGGTAATGTCTTCCCGGGTCACCTGATGCCGTTAGGGCCTCACACGGACGAACGCGACCCTCGAACGTGGAGAACCGTGGAGACCCATTTCCCGCCGAGCATGGGGTATTTCCCACCGAACGTGCTTCCAGAGGAGATTCTTTCAGAGAAGGAGGAGCGCACCCGGGCCCTGATCGTAAGCAGCTCTAACCCGCTTCGATCCTATGCGGACACGCTCCTTTACGAGAAAGCCTTCCGGGAACTGGATCTTCTTGTGACCATCGAAATCGCCATGTCCGAGACCGCCAGGCTCAGCCACTACGTGCTGCCTGCCAAATCAGGGTTTGAAAAGTGGGACGCCGCCTTTTTCAGCCTCACCTTTCCCGAAGTCTACTTCCAGATCAGGCATCCCTGCTGCGAAACCGAGGGCGAAGCCCTCGAAGAAGGAGAGATCTTCACCCGCCTTGCGGACGCCCTGGGGATTCTGCCCTCGATCCCGGACGTCCTGTTTCAGCGATCCCGTGAGGACCGGGGTCTCTTTGCCATGGAGTTGTTGCAATTCATGGGGAGCGACAGGAAGGCCGCAAGGTTTCTTCCCTTCATCGTGGCGAAAACGCTCGGCCGGGAACTCGGTTCAGCTCACCTTTCCGCTCTGTGGGGTCTTTTGATGATGTTTCCCCAGCACGCCGGAGAGGACATCGCCAGGGCCGGTTATGACGTGAGCCCCTTGGTAGGGGAGGAGCTCTTCAAGAAGCTTCTCGATCATCCGGAAGGGACCTTGATTGCCAAAATGCCTGAACAGGACAACCTGAACGCCCTCAGGACTCCTGACAGGAAGGTCCATCTTTACATCGAGGAGATGGAATCGTGGATTAATGAAATCGCTCCGGACAAGGAAGAGCGGAGCCTCAGAAATGTGGAGTATCCTTTTGTCCTGGTGGCAGGCCGGCATTTTCCATACACGGCCAACTCCATCATGAGGGACCCCGAGTGGAACAGTGGCAAACAAGTCTGCACTCTTCTTGTGAGCGAGGAGGATGCTCGTGCTGTGGGGCTGAAAGACGGTGCTGAAGTTTGGCTCACCACAGAGGCGTCACGACTGAAGGTTCCGGTCGAAGTTTCCGATATTCCTCCGCGAGGGACGGTGGTTTTGCCCCACGGTTTCGGACTGGTGCACGGCGGGGAAAGGGTTGGCGTGAACGTGAATCAGCTCACGAAGAACACCCATCGGGACAGGATCGCTGCGACCCCGCTTCACCGCTACGTCCCATGCCGCATCGAGGCAGGATAGGGGCAGGACAATGAAATCACCGCAAGAGTACATAGAAAGCCTGCGTAAGCTCAATCTGGTCGTTTACCTGTTCGGCAAGCGGATTGAAAATGTCGTCGATGACCCGATCATCCGGCCGTCCCTCAATGCGGTGGCCTTGACCTACGGGATGGCCCAGAGCCCCAAGTTCGAGGACCTCATGACCGCGAGGTCGCATCTGACCGGCAAGAAAATCAACCGCTTCACCCATGTTCACCAGAGCGTCGAGGACTTGGTCAAGAAGAGCAAGATGGGCAGGCTCATGGGGTCCCTCACGGGCTGCTGCTTCCAGCGGTGCGTCGGCATGGACGCTCTCAACGCCCTTTCCATAACGACCTACGACATCGACGTGAAATACGGAACCGAGTACAACAAGCGCTTCCTGAAGTATCTTGCCTATGTGCAGGAAAACGACCTGGTGTGCGACGGAGCCATGACAGACCCCAAGGGAGACCGCTCCCTCCCGCCCCACCGGCAGGAGGATCCGGACATGTATCTCAGGGTCGTCGAGGAACGGGACGACGGAATCGTGGTGCGCGGGGCCAAGGTCCATCAGACCGGCGCGGTAAACTCCCACGAGGTCATCGTGATGCCCACCCTGTCGATGCGGGAGGAGGACAGGGATTACGCGGTCTCCTTTGCCGTGCCGAGCGATGCCCTCGGCATCACTTATGTCATGGGCCGGCAGTCTTGCGATACGCGGAAGCTTGAAAAGGGACAGCTGGACCGCGGGAACATCCGCTTCGGCGGGCACGAAGCCCTGATTGTGTTCGACGATGTTTTCGTGCCGTGGGAAAGGGTCTTCATGTTCAGGGAGCATGACTTTACCGGCGCCCTGGTAGAACTCTTCGCCTCCTATCATCGCCAGAGTTATGCCTGCAAGGTGGGCGTGGGCGACGTGCTCATCGGGGCCGTGCAAACCATTGCGGAGTACAACGGGGTGGACAAAGCGTCGCACGTGAAGGACAAGATCATCGAAATGAACCACCTGAACGAGACGCTCTACTGCGGGTGTGTCGCCTGTGCGGCCGAGGGAGCGAGAATGCCGAGTGGCACCTATTACGTGGATCCTCTCCTGGCCAATGTCCACAAGCAGAATGTGACGCGTTTTCCCTATGAGATTGCCCGGCTTGCCCAGGATATTGCGGGCGGGCTGCTGGTGACCTTGCCGTCGGAAGAGGACCTGAAATCCTCTGCCGTGGGAAAATGGCTGGAGAAGTGTTTCAAAGCACGGAGCGGCGTGCCCACGGAACACCGCATGCGAATTCTCAGGCTGATTGAGAACTTGACGCTGGGCACGGCTGCGGTAGGATATCTCACCGAATCCATGCATGGGGCCGGATCCCCTCAGGCTCAACGGATCATGATTTCCCGTCTGGTCGACATGGGGGAGAAGCAGAGGAATGCGAAGCGGCTCTGCGGCATCACGGGAGAGAGTGAAATGGAATAAACCGCTGTTCCCTTTTCATCAACCCGAATTCCTGATATAGAGAAGACACAACCGTACTCTACTCTCGCTTCAAAAGAGGAGGCAAAGAGAATGAAGCCGGGCAGCTTGTTGCAAGATAAATTGGTGCTGGTGGTCGACGACGAGAAGGACGTGCTCGATGCTGTTGCGGAAATGCTTGAGAAGTCAACGGTCCACAAGGCGGCCGACTATGAAACAGCGCTTCAGCATCTTCTGAGCTACACCTACGACATCGTGGTGCTCGACATCATGGGAGTGAACGGCTTCGAACTCTTGAAGGTGGCTGTTAAAAGGGGATTCCCTGCGGTGATGCTCACGGCGCACGCCCTGACACCGGAATCGCTCAAGAAATCCATTCGGCTTGGGGCTGTGTCCTTCCTCCCGAAGGAGAGAATGGGTGATCTGGTCGAGTACCTGGAAGACGTGGTGCTTGAAGGCGGTAAACCGGCTTGGCAGAAACTTTTCGACAAGGTGGGAGAGATTTTCAACCGGCGCTTCGGTCCGGATTGGAGAGAAAAGGACCGGTTCTTCAAGGAATTCGAGGAAGAGTTCATAAAAAGCGAAAGGTCCCAGCTGACCGATAAGAAACTGTAGAGAAAAGGAAGATACCCTATGGACAAACCCATGGATCACTACTGGCAACTCCGTCTCAAGGCGGTGAAAGAGGCCCTTGAGGCCAATCATTTCGAAGTCTTCCTGGCCAATGACGTGGGGGAAGCGAGGAAAGTAGTCAAGGAGCAGATCCTGCCCGCCACTGGCGCGAAGAGCGTCTCCTGGGGAGGCTCCATGACCTTTCTCGCTACCGGCCTTTATGAAGAGATCAAAAAGATGCCGGGGCTGGAGATCCTCGACACCTTTGATCGAAGCAAGCCCCCTGAAGAAAACATGGAAATCCGCAGGAGGTCTGTTCTCGCCGATCTCTTCATCACCGGGACCAATGCCCTGACCGAAGGCGGTATGCTGGTCAACCTCGACATGATCGGGAACAGGGCTTGTTCGATCAATTTCGGCCCCAAGCACGTGGTGATTCTCGCGGGCCGGAACAAGATCGTTTCCGAACTGGATGACGCCATGTACAGGGTCAAAAACTACGCCGCCCCTGTGAACGCGATGAGGCTCGACAAGAAAACCCCTTGTGTCAAAACCTCCTATTGCGAAGACTGCAAGAGCCCGGATCGCATCTGCAATGTGTGGACCATCACGGAGAAGTCCTTTCCCAAGGGAAGAATCAAGGTGATCCTGATCAACCAGGACTTGGGGCTCTGAGGGAGGCGACATGGAAAAGCCGGAAATTCTTTACCTGTCTCAGGCGGAAGTGGCATCCGTGAACCTGCCCATGGCCGAGATCCTTAAAGCTTTGGAAACGGCTTTCAGCCAGAAGGGGGAAGGCAAGACGGAGATGCCCCCGAAGCCGGGGATCCATCCGGGTGGAGGTGACAATTTCATCCATGCCATGCCCGCGTACATCCCGGCCCTGAAGTCGGCAGGGATCAAGTGGGTGGGCGGATTCTTAGACAACTACAAACGGGACCTGCCTTATATTACCGGATTACTGATTCTGAACGACGTGGAGACGGGCCTGCCCCTGGCGGTCATGGATTGCGTCTGGATTACGGGCATGCGCACCGGTGCAGCAACGGCCCTGTCCGCACGATACCTGGCGCGTCCGGAATCTTCCGTGGTGGGGATCCTGGGCTGCGGCGTGCAGGGGAGGACCCATCTGGAGGCCCTGAGAGTTCTGTTTCCTGTGAAGAAAGTCATGGCTTACGATGTGGATCCGGGAATCGCTCGGGGCTACGCCAAGGAGATGGAGTCCCGGTTCGGCGTGGAGGTGGTGACGGTGAAGAAGCCGCGAGACGCGGTGAGCGGGTGCGACATCGTTGTCACCGCAGGGCCGATCCTGAGGACCCCTCATCAAACCATCCAGCCGGGATGGTTGGGGGAGGGGGCCTTTGCCTCTCTGGTGGATTTTGACTCCTACTGGCATCCTGAGGCCATGAAGCAGGCTTCCAAGTTTTGCACCGATGACACGGAGCAGCTGCTCCATTACCGGCAGGTCGGGTACTTCCAGGACATTCCGCCGATTCACGCGGATCTCGGAGAACTTGTGGCAGGTAAGAAACCAGGCCGGCAAAAGGCGGAGGAGCGCACCATGACGGCGAACCTCGGGCTGGCCATCGATGACATGGCCGTGGCGCCGATTCTTTACCGGCGTGCGCTTGAGAAAGGAATCGGGAGAAGGTTGCCTCTGTAGTGAGGAGAAGTTGCTGCATTTGTGAGTCATCCTTTCGGGAAGGAGCGTGTCATGAAAACAGTGATTCATACGGATAAGGCGCCGAAGGCGCTGGGGCCTTACAGTCAGGCCATCAGCACCGGGAATCTTTTGTTCACTGCAGGGCAGGTGGCCATTGACCCGGCGACGGGAAAACTGGTGGAAGGCGGGATCCGGGACCAGACCCGGCAGGTCATGGAAAATCTCAGAGCCATCCTGACGGCGGCGCGAACGGATTTCACTAAAGTGGTGAAGAGCACGGTCTTTCTTCAAGACATCAAGACCTTTGCCGACTTCAATAAGGTCTATGCAGACTATTTCCCATCTGAGCCTCCGGCGCGCAGCACGTTCCAGGTGGGTGCGCTCCCGCTGGGAGCGATGGTGGAGATCGAGATGATCGCGCTTCTGGGGTGAAGAGGTGATGAAGTGAGGAGGAAGTCATGAATTTCGAAGAAGTCCAGCCCTTCCTGAGGTTCGGGTCTATTTTGCAGTGGCTCGTGATTGCCTTGGTTTTCCTCGCCGGCTTTCTCCAAATTGCGAAGTTCCTGCTGGACAAAAAGGTGGATACCATGCGGGAAGAAATCGCACGAACCAAGGTCGCGGAGTATGAAAAGAAGATCAGCGACCTGCAGGCAAAAGCCGCTGAACGGATTGAAAAACGTCAGGTCGTCATCGAACGGGAGAAAGGTCGCAAGATCCCTGAAGAGATGTTTCTGCAACTCAAGGAGGATCTTCTCAGCTTTTCAGGGTCCACGGTGCGCCTGGCGTGCGACAAAGCCGACAGGGAAGCCTTGGCTTTTACGCAACAGCTCAAAGAGCTTTTTGAGGAGTCGGGCTGGACCGTGAAGGGAATCGGTCAGGCGCAACACGCCAAGCCGGTCAAGGAAGTGGTGCTTATTCTGAACCACGAGGAACAGAAGCCAAAGGTAAACGCCCTTTTCTCCGTTCTCATGTCTCTCAACATCAAGTCGAGCGCCCGCCTCAACAAGAACCTGGAGGAAGACCTGGGGATCATTGTGGGGCAAAGAGAATAAAGAAACCAGTAGGCAGTAAGCAGTAAGCAGTAGGCAGTCAAAGAGCAGAAGCGGCAATGACTGCCTACTGCTTACTACCTACTGCATACTAAGTATTTGCTGCTTGGGCTTTCACCAGATCCCGGAAGGCTTTGAAAAGGAGGGGGTGAAAGTTTTTCCCCGCCCCTTGATTCATGGTGTTCAGCGTTTCGGTCATGGACAGGGCCTTTTGATCGGGCGTGTCTCTGCGCAGGTTGTCGTAGGTGTCTGCGATAAAGACAACCATGCTTCCAAGATTCAGCTCCCGGGGCCGCTGCTGGGCGGGGAAGCCTTTGCCGTCGTAATGAAGGTGATGCTCATAGGCGATGATGGGAACCAGTTCGGGAATGCCGGGGCTTGCAAGCAGCAGTTCGGCGCCTCGAATCGGGTGGTCCCAGTATCGGGTTTTCTCGTCCAGCGAGAGCACGGCGGTTGTGGACAGAAACGTGGACGGAGCCAAGTACATGCCGATGTCGTGGAGAATGGCGCCAAGGGCGATTTCCTGGACCCATTCCTTTTCAAGGCCGATCTGCTCTGCAATTCCCATAGAAAGGGCGCAGACGTGCAGAGCGTGCGCATAAGGGTCTGGGTTGGGGCTTCGCTGAAATATGAGGATCTTGAGAGGCAGCTCCTTGGTTTTGATCATTCTGTGAATGGTGTCCGCAGCGCCTTTGGCCAGAGCCACCTTTTCGCTGGAGAGGGGTCCGTCCACGTCGCTGAAAAGTTCCTTGAGCTGCGAGGAAAAGGTGAGCATGGATTGGCGCGCGACTCTGAACGCATCGGCAAATTGCTCATAAGACACTTGAGGCTGGGATTCCAGAGGAAGGCGGCCCGCCAGTATGTGAGGGAGTCTCTCCTGATTCCTCGCAATCACCATCTCTCCGTCCTTAGGCTTTTGGAGAAGCGGGACCAGAAGCTGCAGAAAACTGGTCAGTTCCTCTGCGCTGAGTCCCCTGCGAAAGAGGATGCGCTCCAAGTGCATGGCATCAAGCGCCTGGAGCAATTTGGGGAGGAGCTTTGTGAGCTCAAGAAGAGGCATGTCCTCCACGATCACCTCGTTGCTGAGAAGGAGGAGTGTCAGGGAGGAACGCTGTGAGAGATAGAGGTCTAGCCTTTTAAACAACCCCTCAAGTTTTTCTCTGGTTTCCGGGTGCTCAGGCGGGTAAAGCGAGAGGGAACGAACGGAGCCCACAAGCGCCAGAACAAGTTCCTTGTAAAAGGCACGCGATTTTTCTTTTGATTTCTCTTCGGGCATGGATTACGACTCGCGATCTACAAAAGCTCTTGGCAGAGTGCCTTAAGGTCTCCCGACGCCTCAGCGGCTGCATGAGTCAATGCTTGCCTTGCCTCTTCCGTCCCGATCTCCGCAAGCGCCCTTGCGGTGTCCAGTTGAAGGGACTTGAGTTTCTTTCCAATGATCCATGAGCTTTGGATCAAAATCGCTCCAAGCCGATCCACGGATTTCCTGGATTTCAGATGCCCTAACGTTCTGACCGCCAAGGACCGGATGGCATAATCCTTGTGATCCAGCAGACCCTCCAGTGCCGGCGCCATGTCTTCGTTCATGATGAGGTCGACCAGTTTGATCAAGTCAGGAAGCGAGGCTTCGGAGATCTTTTGGAATTGCTGATCGAGGGTCTTGATAAGATGAGGCGCAATGCTCGCAAGGGTCGTCAGGGTCCACTGGTAGAGTGCGGTGTCGGGGTCGTGCAGGGAAAGGAAAAGTTCGACCAGGTATCCCCCGGCTTTTTCAGGGTAGAGCCGGCACACGGCCGTAAGGGCAGCCGTTTCGCGGGGGATGTAGGTTTCGCCCTTCTCCATGAGGCTTTGCAAGACGGCGTGCACTTCTTCTGTCCGCAGCCATGAGGAAATGATATCTCTCGCCACCTTCTCTTTGGGGAACCGGTTTAAGTGCAGGAAAACCTGTCGGAGCAAGTTCCCAACGAGCCTTGGCCTTTGCTCGCTCAACAGGCCTTCCACGGTGTCCCCCATGGAGGCGAGCAAGGGAAGAAGAAAGAGATCGGCCTCTTTCGAGGAATGGGTGTGGCTCAGGAGATCGAGAATGAGACGGGCCTTGGACAGGTTGAGGAACTCGGAATCCAGCGTGCGTCCGAGACGCGCCATTTCCTCCTGTTCGATCGAGGTCTTCTGGATCTTGAGGGAGGTCGCCAGATCCTCTACGGCCTTCTGGTATTGGGCATTGAATTCTTCGGTCTCCTGGTGCCGGACCACAAGCTGTTCCAGGTGCTGCCACTGGTTCAAGGATCCCGGTCTTCTCTCCTGAGTGACTCGGTTCATCTCCGCTCGTATCAGGTCCAGCAGAACTTTGGCTGCTTTGTATCGGAGCATCGATCTCCTGAAAAGGTGGTTGAAGCAAGCCGATTGGGGGCCGCCGTGAGCCAAGGCCTGCAACAGGAGCTCGATGAGCTGCTGATCCGGCATGTCCATGAGGATGTCTTGAAAAACGCTCGTATCGTCGCCCTCGATCTCCGGAGGCAGGGAACCGAGGATCTGTATTTTCAACTCCTCATCCAGGGAGTTGAGCGCGGATTCCACCTGTTTCGAAAACCCTTGTTTTTTCTGCGCTCCCATGGCGGCCAGAATGCTGCTCAGATTCTGAAGGAAGTTCCCGAGAAGGAGGCCGCGTTGCGCCAGCGAGATCCCTTCGACCTGCTGATTCATTTCCCGGTCAAACTGATGGAGCGTTCGTTTGAGTTCTTCAAGGTCCTCGGAGAGGTGAGCAATCTCTTTGACCCTTTCAAGGTCAAGATTGAAATCCCCCAAGCCCGCCGGCTGAAGGATGAGGTGCCGCCAGATCGACGGATCATCGCCGGAAGGAAAGAGCTGCATGGCCACGGCTTGAACTCCCGAGAAAATGCCGTAGTTTAGAAGGCCGAGGCTGATGTGCTTGACATTCTCCCGGACCAAAGCCGCCAAGACGTCATCTCCCTGGCCGGACTTCGCGCCTGCGAGAAGCTCGATGAACGACTCCAGTTCGCGCAAGACCAGATCTCTCTTAAGAAGCAGGTGGGAAATGCCGAGGGCGTGGAAGAAATCAACGAAACCCCTGAAGAGGGCGTCTCTTCCTTGATGGAAGTTTCCTTCCAGGAACAGGGAGTCTTTGGCAATCCCCAGGAAGAGGAATTCACGACCCTCCATAGCTTGCAGAATCTGGTCGTGGAGTTTTTCAGCGTTCTCCTTGAAAAGATCGTGACCGCTGGAATAAAGCCTGCCCGCCTTGATGGTGCGCATGAACCCGGCCAGGAGATCCTGTATCGTGTTTGGGAGGGGGAGGTACTCTTTGTCCTGCTCAATGCTCATCCGGACCCCAAGGTAATGGGAATACGGCGAATGAATTGATTCTAGGATACACGATACCGTGAGTTGTGTCAACGGAGATTCAAGCGCGGGTGATGGTTCTCGCCCTCTTGGAAGCGGCCAGCGGCTGCGTGCGGGACTTCCCATACGATTGGATTTGTGCTAGAAAAGCCTGAATCCTTCGAGGAGGTGGTTGGCATGGCTGAAAGGAAAGGACTGGCCCTGGTTACGGGAGCGAGCAGCGGCATGGGACGGGAAACCGCAAAGAGGCTTGCGGAAAAAGGATTTGACGTGATCGCGGCGGCAAGGCGGACCGATCGTCTTCAGGAACTCGCCTCTCAATACAAAGGCATTGTGCCCAGGAGAGTGGATCTTTCGATCCCGGAAGAGGTCACGGATTTTTGCGATTATCTCTCGAACCTGCCGGAACCCGTGTCGATTCTGATCAACAACGCAGGGTATGCGATTCGGGGCGCTCTGGAGGACGTGCCCGGCGACGGCGTGAAGCGCGTCTTTCAGGTGAATCTTTTTGCCCTGATCCAAATCACCCAGGCCTGCCTGCCGGCCATGCGCAGACAGAGAAAGGGCAGGATCGTGAATTTGAGCTCCATAGCCGGAAAGTTCGCTTTCCCCATGAGCGGTGTGTACGCGGCGACCAAACATGCCCTGGAGGCTGTGACCGATGCGCTGCGCCTGGAAGTGGCTCCTTTCGGAATCCAGGTGGTGGCCATCCGGCCCGGTTTTGTTGCCACCGAGTTTAGTGACGCTGCAGCGCGCATCACCGGAGATCTCCTGAGCAAGACAGACCCAGACTACAAGCCCCTCTATCAGACGGCCGCTGCCGGGATCGGCAAGCTCCTGGCCAATGCCGCCATACCCGGTCCTGAGCCGCTTGCGGACCTGATCGTGGAAGCGGCCCTTTCAGAGAACCCCAGGATGGTTTATGTGGCGGGATTCATGAGCCAGGAAATTCTGGGCAAACGCTTTCAACTGGACGATGAAGGGTTCAACCGGTTCATAGGAGACCTCACCGGCGTGGGGATGCTGCGGTTATGATCAGCGAGCCGGGAAAAATCACCGGGAGAATCACCCTTCTCGGCACGCGGGAGATCTGTTTGTATCACGTGGACGGAGGAGAAGAATCCGTGTTGATCGGCGGAGGCATGGCGTACCTGGCCCCGCGGATCCTTCCTCAGATGCAAGCCTTCGGCCTGGACGCGAAGAAGATCTCGAAACTCATTGTCCTTCACACCCACTTTGATCACTGCGGCCTTGTGCCGTACCTGAAGAGGCTCTGGCCCTGGATAAACGTGGCTGCTTCGGAGCCGGGCAAGTCATGCCTTTCCGACCCGAACCTCGCGCAGTACACTGCAGGTCTCAACCAGGCGATGATCGCCCGGGAAGGGCTTGAAAGAGAAGCGGCGCAACTCGGGTTCGGGTTTACCGGCATTGAAGTGGATCAAGTCTTGAAGGAAGGAGACCGGCTCGCCTGCGGGGACGTGTCGATCGAGATCCTGGAGGTGCCAGGCCATTCCTCCTGTTCCATCGCAGCCTATGTGGCTGAGGAAAAAGCCCTTTTTGCATCCGACAGCCTAGGGGTTCACTATCCGGGGTTCATCTTTTCGGCAGGGAATTCGAACTTTGATCTCTACGAGGCGAACGTGCGGCGGTTGGCCGGCTTCGACGTGGAGGCTGTCCTGCTGGAGCACTTTGGGGCGGCGGTGGGGGAAGAGGCGAGAAGCCTTCTCCCCAAGTCCGTAAAGGCTGCTGAGGAGGCGCGAGCCGCCATGGAAGATTCCTACCGCCGAACAGGGGATGTGGCCAGGACCGCCCGAGAGATCACCCGGTCCGTTCTGGACCGGACGCCGGGGAATTTCCTGATCGAGGATGTCCTGTTCGTCGTGATGGAGCGAATGGTCAGATTTATTGTGAGAGCGCACGAACGAAGAAACGGGCTCCGCTGAAGTCGGAATTCAAAACATTCATCACGAAAGCACGAAAGAAGGAAAACACGAAGAAACCAGAAAGGAGAGAGCAATGTTTTTTGAACTGCGACAGTATCGGATCAAGAAGGGGAAGATGAAGCAATGGGTGAAGTACATGGAGGAAGTTCTGCTTCCTTTCCAGATCTCCCAGGGCATGGTGGTGATCGGCAACTTTGTGGGCCAGGAGGAAAAGGACCTCTACGTGTGGATCCGCCGCTTCGAAAGCGAGCAGGAGCGGAAAAGACTCTACAAGAAGGTCTATGAAAGCGAGACCTGGCTCAAGCAGATCAAGCCCGAAGTGGACAAGATGCTCATCCGGCCCAAGATGGTGGTGACGCGCCTGGAGGCGACTCCCAAGTCCATTATTCATTGAGCATCCTCTTTGTAAGAGGAAACCACGATGAAAGGTCTTCTGATCCGGTGGTTGTTCCTGACGGTCGCCATTCTTGTCGCGGCGCACCTTATTGAAGGCATCGAGGTGAAAGGCTTCTGGAGCGCTTTTTTGGCGGCCGCGATTCTCGGCGTGTTGAACGCCCTGTTCCGGCCTGTCCTGATCATTCTGACCCTGCCGATCAACATACTGACCCTGGGTCTTTTCACCTTTGTCATCAACGCCGTCCTGATACTGATGGTCTCGGGCGTGGTCGGGGGCTTTGAAGTGCATGGCTTCTGGTCAGCCCTCCTCGGGTCTCTCATTATCAGCCTCGTGAGCTGGCTCCTGAACTCCTTTATCAACGAGCAGGGCAGGGTAGGCACCATCGACATGAAAAAAAGACAAGATGGGAAGTGGGAGTAGGACGACAATCCGCCCGCTTATCTTTACCTTTGGGCAGCGTGTGAAGGAGCCGCCGCAGGATCAAACGTGTAAGTTCAAAAGACTGTGATCAGTCTCCCCCCTGCGCTGCAGAGAGGTTTCAGAAGGAGCATCTCGTCAAGGAGTACAAGCTCAGCCTCAAGGGGGAGGAGTCGGACATCTGCCGCGCAGGAGATTGCATCCGCTGCGGCGTGTGTGCAGAAGAGAGAGGATGGCAACAAGGGAGATCTTCATCCGCCTGATGAGAGAAGCCTTCATGTGTTGGTATGCCAGCCTCATGGAAAAGAATTATCAAGCCTGATAAGGGATATAAGGGACGTTACCGCCTTGACTTGCAAAATTGTTTTCTGTATGTTCAATCCACGTAAAAGAAAGTGCGTAGTGCGCCAGGCAAAGCTTGGCCCACGCTTTTGGTTGAGACGCTAATCTGAGAAAGTCAGCTGACCATCAACACCCGGCTTTGCATTCTGGGGGTAATCGCGTGCGAAAAGCGAAAACGGGGCGACCTGTCTCCGCCCGATGCTGACATCACCGCAGGCCAATACCTATTACGATAGGCCGTCTCAAGGGAATCCGTGTAACATTTCCGCTGTGGGAGGTCTTGATGGCCGATTTTTCGCCTACCTACTACAAGACGATTCGAGCAATCGACACGTTTTCCGAGCGGACCGGCAGCGTCTTCGCCTGGCTATGCATTCCGCTCGCCATCGTCGTCTTCTACGAGGTCGTGTCGCGTTATTTCTTCAACGACCCGACCATCTGGGCCTACGACCTGTCCTACATGCTCTACGGCGCGCTGTTCATGCTCGGCGCACCCTTTGCGCTCCGCCGCGGCGCCCACATCCGCACCGACATGCTGTGGGAGAAATTTTCCAACACCACCAAAGGCAAGATCGATTTTTACGCCTACATTCTCTTCTTTTTTCCGGGCATGATCCTGTTGTTCACGACCAGCATCGACGATGCCTGGCATGCCTTTAGGCTCAGCGAACTGTCAGAGCAAACGCCCTGGCGACCGTACCTGTGGCCGCTCAAATCGGTGGTGCCGCTGACCGCACTGCTGCTGCTGATCCAGGGCGTGTCGGAAATCCTGAAAAGCTGGTTCAGGATGCGCACCGGCAGGGAATTCGAGCACAAGATCGGGGGCGAGATATGACCGGCCTCGAGGGTCTCGGCCTGATCATGCTGACCGTGATGATCGGGGTTATTTTCATCGGTTTCCCGATTTCGTTCACCCTGCTGATCCTGGCCCTGGGCTTCGGTTACGCGGGTCTGGGCCGGATGGTGTTCGACCTTGCCTATCTGCAGATCATCGGCCTGATGAAAATGGAGGAGCTGGCGGCGGTGCCCCTGTTCATCCTCATGGGCTATATCACCGAGCAGGCGGGCCTGATGGAGAGGCTGTTCCGCGCGTTTCGCGCCCTGCTCGCGCCGGTGCGCGGCGCGCTTTACCTCGGGGTGATCCTGACCGCGGCGGTGTTTGCCATGGCGACCGGGATCGTCGGCGCGGCGGTGACGGTGCTGGGCATCATGGCCGCTCCGATCATGATCAAGGCGGGTTACGACTCGCGCATGGCTGCGGGTTCGATCGCGGCGGGCGGCACGCTCGGGATTTTGATTCCGCCCTCGGTGATGCTGATCGTGATGGGCCCGGTGCTGGGCGTGTCGGTTGCGGACCTCTACGCCGCGGCTTTCGGCCCGGGATTCCTGCTCGCCGGCATGTATATCTTGTATACCATGGTGCGCAGCTTCCTCAATCCTAATCTCGGTCCGCCGGTGCCGCTGGATGAGCGGCCTGCGTCCTGGGCAGTCGTGATCAAGGAAATGCTCTTCGGCATGGTTCCGCTCGGCATCCTGATCGCCTGCACCCTGGGCTCGATCCTACTGGGACTGGCCACGCCGACCGAAGCCGCTTCCGTCGGCTGTTTCGGCGCGTTCATGCTCGCACTCGCCTATCGCAGGCTCACCATCACCGGCGTCAAAAACGCCTGCATCAGCACCATGAACACTTCGAGCATGGTCCTGTTCCTGGCGATGACCTCGAATATCTTCGGCGCGGTTTTTGCCCGGTTGGGAACGGCCCAATGGATCACGCAATCGCTTCTGGCCCTGCCGTTGCCGCCGATCTTGATGCTGCTGCTGGTTCTGGTGCTAATTTTCCTGCTCGGCTGGCCCTTCGAGTGGCCCGCCATCATCCTGGTGTTCCTGCCGATCTTTGCCCCGGTGGTGCAGGCGCTCCATTACAACCTCGTTTGGTTCGGCGCACTGGTGGCGGTCACGATGCAGACGGCGTTTCTTTCCCCGCCGGTGGCGATGTCCGCCTATTACCTGAAGCAGGTGGTGCCCCAATGGAGCCTTGGCACCATTTACAAGGGGATGTTCGATTTTATGTGGATCCAGTGCATCTGCATCCTGGTCGTCTTGTACGTTCCCAGCTCGGCGCTGTGGCTGCCGACCACGCTGACCGAGCGGGCTACGATCGAACGCATGGCGCCCTCGAACGCCGTGGATGCCACCATCGAAAAGGAGCAGGGGAAAGACACACTCGAAGAGGACTACAGTAGCGAAACGTCAAACGAGGAGGAAACGGAGACAGAAGAAAGCACGACCAACAACTGAAGGTGTATGGGTTTAAGGCAATCCGGTTCAACCTTTTTTTTAACGAAAGGAGAAAACAATGCGATTATCATCTTTGAAAACTCTTGCGCTTACAACAGCGGCATCCCTGTGCCTTGGGGTCAGCGGACTGGCGTGGGCGCAGCAGCCGGCAGCGCCGCAGCCCGCAACCCCGGCGCCGCGCGTGCTCAAAATGCAGACGACCTGGCCGCCGGCCTCAACGCTGCAGGAATGGCTCAAGGGATTGGCGCAGCGCGTCGACAAGCTCACCGGCGGCGCCCTGAAGATCGAGATCGTGACGGGCGTGGTGGGGGCATTCGAGGTGCTGGACGCCGTCAACAAGAAGGTCCTCGACGGAGGGCACACGGTGAGTTACTACTGGCAGGGCAAGGACTCAGCCGCGACGCTGTTCTCGTCCACGCCGGCCGGGCCTTTCGGCATGGACAATATGGACTTCCTCGGCTGGATGTACGAAGGCGGCGGGATGGACATGTACTGGGATTGGTACCAGAACACGATCAAGATGAATGTGGTCGCGTTCCCGAGCATGCCGGCCGGCCCGCAAGCCTTCGGCTGGTTCAAGCGGCCGATCAAGGACCTGAAAGACTTCAAGGGCCTGAAATGCCGTGAAACGGGCATCGTCGCCGAGATCTTCAAGCGCATGGGCATGAGCACGGTCAACATGCCCGGCGGTGAGATCGCAGCCGCGGCGCAGCGCGGCGTGATCGACTGCGCCGAGTGGGTGACCGCCTCCGAAGACCTGAGCCTGGGGCTGCCGCAGATATACAAGTACTACTACGTGCCGGGCATGCACGAGCCGAGCGTTGTGGCCGAGCTGATCATCAACGCCGACGTGTGGAAGAGCCTGCCGGCGCAACAGCAGGAGGCGATCCGCTCCGCTGTGACCGAAACCTACGTTCGCTGGTGGGTATGGGCCCAGAAGCAGAATGCCGAAGCGCTGGAGGAGATGCGCACCAAGTTTGGCACGCAGGTCCTGCGCACGCCGCCCGAGATCCTGACCGCGTTCCTGAAGGCGTGGGATGAAATCGCCGCAGAAGAGTCGGCCAAGAACCCCGTGTTCAAGAAGGTCTACGATTCGCAGCGCGCCTACGCGTCGAAAGTGGTTCCGGCCAAGCGCTTCCTGAACCCGCCCTACTCTTTCGCCGCCAACCACTACTGGCCGCAGGAAGCGGCAAAACCGGCCAAGGCGCCTAAAGCGGGTGCGCCGGAGAAGAAGTAGAGCTTCCATCTAGCACCGGCCACACCGGACCGGGCAGGAATGCCTGGCCCGGTGTTTTTGTGAGGCGTGTCCCTCAGCTACATTCCCGAACACAGCCAAATCCTAGGTCTTCTGGCCGGTTCCTATAGCGCGCACGGCCAGGAGTTCCTTAAGTCAAAACAACCGATATGACTTGATTTGGTAACCATGCGACGCACAGGCGTATTTCTCGCTTTCCACTTGGACACGCAAGCCTCTTACCCAATAAGTCCGCATAAAAAAAGTGCTTGTCATGAGAGGAATTCTGTAGTACTTTTCGCCTTACTTACCCAAAAGCCGTAACCTATAGCTTGGTCAAAAAGGGTAGGCATCTTCGAAACCCATCAACGTAACATCGATAAAAAGCACTTCATCTCATTTTGCGGAAAAACTGACCGGGAGATGCAGTTGGCTTCACCCTAAAACCCAAGGGGAAGCCGTGGAGGTGCGCTATGCCCAATGCACCAGCCCTGCATGAGGTTCTTTCGAGACCGACCTATCGATCTGATGATGCAAGAGCCAAGTCCCAGCAAACTTGCATCCTATGCGGTCGCCCGGCGATAAGGTTCAGAGATCCCTCAGCGAGATTCGAGTATACCGTTTCAGCCCTATGCCAGCAGTGCCAAGACCAGTTATTTTATTCCAGGGAAAGGGGGAAAAGAGCATGAGGGTAAAATGTATTTCGTGCGGAAATGAACTCAACCTGGATCACCGGGTTTTTGAGGAGTATTCGGGGCCGGTAAAATGTTTTTCATGCAGCACCATGATGGAGGTGAAGACGAACGGCGGTGAGGTATATTCAATAGCTCCTCTAGCCGTCTACGAGAGCAACAGGAGTTCAGTCAGCCCTGCAGAGAAGCGAATATAGAAGAGTATCCTTATCTGACGTTAGCCGTGTGGGTGAGTTCTCTTAACAGCGCCCGCCGAGCGACCGGCTGTGCCGTGGTTAGTATCAGTGAAGGTCATGCTCATTTTTTCTTAAAGATTGAAGGGAGGGGAATCATGTCTCGTTCAAAAATCATGACGACAATAGTATTTTCCATGCTGGCTATCGCCTGTCTTGTGAGCCCCGCATTTTCCCAGCAGGGAAAGTTTACTCTGAGCAGTTCTGACATACCCAAGAAGAGCAACATGAAAGAAGCCCAGGTCTTTTCTGGGTTCGGCTGTTCGGGGCAAAACATCTCCCCGGCACTGGCATGGAAAAACTTCCCGGCTGAGACGAAGAGTTTTGCGCTGATGGTCCATGATCCTGATGCGCCGACAGGAAGCGGCTGGTGGCACTGGGTTGTCTACAACCTTCCTGCCAAGGTGAGTTCGCTGCCGGCCGGTGCAGGCAAGGCAGACGGGAGCCTGCTGCCTCAAGGAGCCGTGCAGTCGAATACAGACTTCGGCGCTCCAGGGTATGGCGGTCCGTGCCCGCCAAAAGGCGACAAGCCCCATCGTTATGTGTTCACCCTCTTTGCCCTGAAGGTCGAAAAGCTGGATCTCCCCCCCAATGCGTCCGGGGCTCTCGCTGGCTTCATGGTCAGGCAAAACGCGATTGGAAAAGCGTCTCTCACCGCGTATTACGGCCGGGCAAAATAGCGCCTAATGCATAGGCACAGAGTGCCCCTTGAGGTGGACTCGCTGTAACGAAGGGAACACGACCCGGGGCAGGGGAACGCCGATCCCTATGTTGACATTGACTTCAGCGAGTCCTGCGTCGGCATCTACCATCATCACCGTAAGAACGGTCGCAGCGAGCATCGTCTTTGCCGAGTGTTTCTTCATGATTCGTCTTCCTTGTATTTGTCTCCAACGTTTTAAAAACCGTAGCTTTTCATACACTTGCTGAAAATGAGGCAAAAGCATGCCTCCTTGGTTTTGTCGGGGGGTTGATTGTAATTTCAAGGTGCTACCATGAAGGCGAAGAGGATTTCCACTGAGAGCTGCCGGCTAACAGGTCAGAATAGGCTCAGCGGCTTTGTCCTTGACGCTCAAACACGGATGTCCTACAGTCCGGAGCACTGAAGGAGAGTCCCCGTTGCTGATCAGTTCTGCAGGATGAGGCAAGTGCCGCTTCACATTCACCTTATGAGAGACCAGGAAAGGAGACAAGAACCGTGGAGTTCAAGGAACTCGTCAAGAACCGGAGGAGCTGTCGGTCGTTTGAAACTACGGGGGTCTCGGAAGAGACCATCGCTGCGATCCTCGGTGCGGGCACGTGGGCACCGAGTCCGCTGAACATGCAACCATGGGAGTTTCTCGTGGTCACCGATCCCCGGAAAAAGGCGGAGGTGCGGAAGGTGGCCGAGGATGCCCGGCAGAGGGTCACGGCCTCGGGCGGGCCGGGTTGGGTTGCGAAGTACGGACTGGATTTCATCGAGGAGGCGCCGGTCCTCATCGCGGTCCTATTTGACCCTTCTCAGAAGGGTCTTGGCGGATTCTTCGGGCAGGGACAAGGAGCGATTGCAGCCGCAGCGGCATGTGTCCAGAACATCCTGCTTGCGGCAGCCGATTTGGGCCTGGGGACTCTGTGGTTCACGTTCTTCAATCCGGCAGAGATGAGGACTTGCCTGGGTATCCCAGAAAATCTGGAGGTTGCCGGCGTCATTCCCGTGGGGAAGGTCAAAGGCGTGATCCAGACTCCTCCCCGAAAACAAGCAAAGGTCCACCGGGAAACCTACGGCCGGACCCAGTAAGCGCTGCCGAGCGGTCATCGTTTCGCTTGTCGCAGGAGGGTGGTGGAGTCTTGCGTGAAAAGGAGAGGCGTACCCACTGGTCGACTCACGGATGCTTCAACCCATTTGAAGAGGGTTCCTGTCACCTCACCGGAGGCAAGAATGAAACACAAGGTCCTGATCAGGCGATGTGATGATTACGATGCAGAGAAAATCTTTGGCATCGTGAGAGAGGGTATGGAGGAACTGGGGGTGAAGCCCTCAGGCAAGGTTCTGCTGAAACCGAATGTCGTTATTGCCCACCCTGAGATTTTTCCCCATGCGTTTACCAGAAAGGAGTTCCTCGACGGCGTCATTTCCGCAACAAAGGCCAGGGCGGAAGGGGCTGAAGAGATTGCCGTGGGCGAGCGGTCCGGAATCACCTTGGCCACCCGATTCTGCTTCAGGAATGCGGGTTACCCGGAGGTGATCAAGAAGCACCGGGTCAAAGCCTATTACTTCGACGAGGTGCGGCAGGTGCCGGTGACGCTGAAAAGGGAAGGAAGGCTCAGGGACGAGATCTTTGTTCCTGCGCCTGTCAGGGATTGTGATTTTCTCATCAACCTGCCCAAGTTCAAGGCTCACCCATGGTGCAGGCTCACTCTCAGCCTCAAGAATTTTATAGGGATCCAGGACGATCAGCACAGGCTTGTGGATCACAACACTTTCCTGGAACACAAGATTGCGGATCTTCAGGAAGTCATCCAGCCCCGATTTATTGCGATAGACGCCATCATCGCTGGGCAGAAGATGATGCTCACGCCTACGCCCTTTGCCATGGGAGCCATCGTGATGGGCACCAATTCCTGTGCAGTGGACACGGTCTGCTGTCACATGGTCCATGTGGCCCCGAAGGATCTCGTTCACCTCCGTCTTGCCGCGGAAAGGGGTTATGGCCCCATGAGCCTGGATCAAATCGAGGTCTCCGGAGACTACCCACTGGGGGAGGTTCAAGAAAAAACCAAGACTTTCGAGTTCTGTTTGGAGCGCATTGACCGTTATTTTGGAAAGAATAGCCATCTTTCCTGCACGGTGGGCACATTCCCTGAAGCGCACTCGCGCGATTACTGCTGGGGCGGATGCCCCGGAGCCCTTCAGGAGGCCATGCACATCCTGAGGGGTTTTGACCCGGACGTTGAAAAAACCATGCGCAAAGTGCGCTATATCGTCGGCAAAGGGGAAGGCCCCATCGAGGTGGCTCAGGATGAACGGGTGATCTTTGCAGGGAACTGCACTCGCTGGGAGGGCAGCATCAACGGCGAAAAGATCAAGATCCAGGGCGACTACAAGACCACTCAAGAGGTAAACCCAAGACAGACCAAACCCAATGACATGCTGGGGAAGCTCCTGAGCGCCCTGTGGAATTGCATCAGGAACAGGTCCTCCCAGTACCTCTATGCAAAGGGGTGCCCCGTGTCTGTGGCAGACCACGTCAACTATCTGTCGTCACTTGGGAAGATAAAGAATCCCAACTTTGATTTCCGGTTGGCCGTCGGCGCGAGCATGGGTTACTGGCAGATGCGATTCCATCGCTTCATGAATCGCTTCCTGGGCTAGCCTCGGCAAGGATGTCGCCGGCCTTAGAAGGCCTTTCTTCTGACTCTCTTCAGCACGATGACGGTGAGCAAAACCAAAACAAACATCACGACGAGGATGGCGGAAAAAGCCCCCCACGTCACCATCGTGCCTCTCGATAAGAGCGAAATCGGATGCCAACTGGCCTGAGGGATAATCCTTCCCAGCTTGCCCCGATATTTGTCGGGGACGTCCGGGATCCCGTCCGCGTTCACATCCGGGAAACTCCGGATGTACTCCATGACCCCGATCCACTCCTTGAGTTCCTGAATGCCGGGCTGGTTCTTGTCCGAATCCACGCGGGAGGCGCTGAGGTCTTGGATCGGATGGCCGTTCATGTCCTTTGGGACAATGCTGAGGATCTGCCTTGTGTACTTCCCGATGACTTTTAGGAAGGCGGCGTTGTAGAGGTTTGTGGTCATGCGGTAGAGGATCTTATTCGACTCCGAGTAATCCAGAGGCACGTAGCCTTCCTCCTCGCTTCCCATCCAGATGTCGGTCACGCGGTCGAAAATCACCCGCCTCGGGTTGTAGGTGAATTTCACGCCTGACACCTGCAGAAAATAGGAGGGTCCCTTTCGGGGATAGACGCTGGTCAACACCTCCAGGGCTTTCTTGATTTCAGACGCATGGAAGTAGAAGGTGACGAGAGGATAGCCCATGGTGTCGTCCGCGCCGATGCCCAGGGGGACAGCGGCAAAGACGTCTGCCACTGCCAGGGCGCCTGTTTGGCCTCGCAAGACACTGTCCCGAATGAGCCCATTGGACTCCATGGCCAGCACGACCCTGGTCCTCGGATCCTTCGGGTCAAAATCCCGCTGGTTGACGTACCATCTAAGAGCGTCGGCAACGAGGTTGCCGAGATTGGACTCCTCTTCGGCAATCTTGAGATCAAAGGCCGTGTGCGCAATCACGGTTCGTGAACGGAGATTTGCAGGTGCGAGAACATCGAGGTCAATGGTCTCCATGAAGGAATCGATCTGCGTTTGCAGCGCGCGGTCCCCGGGGATGGAGGAATCGATATCTACAAGCCGGTAGTCCTTCTGTTTGACCGCTCCTCCTTCCCAGGCGAGGTCCAGCACTCCGACACATTTTCCATAGACCGAAGCCTGGAGGATCAGGGTGGAATTGACCACAAGGGGCTGATCCAGCCGCGTGTGGCTGTGCCCTCCCACGATAATGTCGATGCCAGGAACTTGTTCGGCCAGGAGTTCATCTTCGGACTGGGATTTCTGCCCCCTCAGGCCGCTATGGGAAAGGCAGATGACCATGTCCACCTTTTCCTTTTCCCACAGGAGTTTCACCATTTCACGGGAAGTTTCGACAGGATCTCTGAACTTCACCGGAGAGGCAAAGGGGGACTTCTCCGCTGCATCTTTTCCCAGGATTCCGAATATCCCGATCCTCATTCCGCCCTTTTCGAGAACCACGTAGGGCTTCACCATTCCCTGGTTGAAGACGTCTTCCAGGGTGTCGTCCCGGTCGCTTTCTTTGCTGAACAGGGCATTGGAAAAGACAATCGGCGGCATGCCCCCATGGGCTGCGGCGGATTGGAGTATGCGGGCCAGGCCTTTTGGTTTGAGATCAAACTCATGGTTGCCCAGGGTCAGAACATCGTAGCCCATCTCCTTCATCAGCCGAAGTTCCGTGGCCTGTTCCCGGGCCAGCATGTGGAAAAGGGAACCCATGAGAAAATCGCCCGCGTCCAGCACCAGGACCGGATGATTCCTCTTCTCCTTTTCGCGCTTCAGGACCGTTGCCACCCTGGCCCAGCCCCCCTTGGTGGCGTCCGCCCCGGTCGCGTCGGGCCGGTAGTCGATCGTAGGGGAGAAACCGAGAACGTGGGAGTGGAGGTCATTGGTATGAAGGAGGGTGAGTTCTCTTCCTGCAGCCAGAACTTCGGCAGAGACCAGGATAAGCGCCAATAGGGTGATCCTGATGATGATCATCATGGAGAGTCCCCTTCCATTCATTTGCCGCAAGTATCCTATGGAAGAGCGCTCAAGGTCAAGCAAGAGATCTCAACCAATGCGGATGTGCTTTCCGATCCAATCGGGAAGAGATCTCGTGTTGTAGTAGTCGCCCATGGTGTGGTAGCAGGTGGAAGAGCAGTTGCGCAAACACCTCCTCTTGATCATACGCAATCGGTCCTGGTCGAATTTGGGTGTCCAGATCCGGCCCCAGTCTTCCTCATAGGTGATCAGATCGAAACAAGGGGAGAGGCTGCCGTCTGTGCGGATGAGGGCGCCGTTGTGGCCTGCACGGCAGTCCCACGGTTGCAGCCGGCCGCGCATGCGGAGCTTGAAGTTCAGCAAGTGCGCGATCGAATTGACCATGGGCCACCCTTCGCGCTGCTTTTCAACCAGCCAATCCAGAAGCCGGTCCACTTCCCCCCATTCCTCTTCTGTAATACTCAGCATGTCGTCGTGATGACTGTAATGGTGCGTGTCCACGAATGAGTGGGGAGCCTCGTTCAGATGATAGTCAGTTCCGATCCCGCTCTGGTGAGCAATTTCCGTGAGCCTGCGGACATCCTTCAGATTGCTCCGGCAAATGTTGATGTTGAAGAAGACCACATAGCCGTGTTCCTTTTGTCTCTCAATGAGGTAGCGGAACTGCGGTTCAATGTTGAGGAGAGCCTTAGGCAGTCCCTTGCGAGGAGCGACACAGTCCACAGCCAGATTGATCGCGGCGATCCCCGCTCTTCCGATTTCATCGATGAAAGGCTTGTCCAGCAGGTAGCCATTGGTGGGAAGATACATGAAAAAACCGTTCTGAGCTCCGTACCGTACCACGTCGAGGACAAAATCCTTGCGAAGCAAAGGCTCCCCGCCCATCAGAGGAATGACACGGCAACCGAGGGATTTGAGCCAGTCCACAGCGCTTTTCGCCGTGTCCAGGTCCATACTGGGCAGCCGCTTGTCCGTGCGGTTGTCATATTGGAAGCAGTAGTGGCAGTCTTTGTTACACCGCCACTCGGTGAAGAGGTAGCAGAGAACCGGTCGGAATTCATTGGCGTGAATGCGGGAGTTGAAATAAGGAATGGCCCAACGGCGTAAGGCGCGAGCCCCATTGACGGATTTGTAGAGGATTGTCTGCATCCGGGTTTCCTCCTTTAACGAAAAACAGTAAAAGGACCTCAACCGAAATGCGACAAATGAATTTGAAGAAAACTATATGGAATTAAGGAACAGTTGTCAAGCGAGGACGCTTTCCGGAAAAGATGCGGTCGAGTTGTCGCAGCATCTTTTCAGTGAGAGCGATTTTCTCTTCAAGGTCTTCGATGGCAAGGAGTTGGTGAGGTCGAACAGAGTGGGCGGGCAGGGCCGCAACCCTTAGCTGCAGCTCTTCCGTAATTTTGGCTAACTGCTGCATGAGGGCTTCCCTTCTGGACGGGAGAGCAGCCTCTGCTCTTCGGATTTCTTTGACAAACTTCTCCACCTTTACAAAATCCTTCTTGAAGCGAATGTCCTTCCCGGATGCATCCATCTGGTTGGTGCGGGTGCAACTGTCGGCTCCTGCCGGCAGCACTTCAATCACGGTTTCAAACACGTTTTCGGGTGACAGGCCGCCCGCGAGGAGCACGGGGACGCTGCTCTGAAGTACAACCGACTTTGCCCTTTCCAGGTCCGCCACCTTACCGGTGATGCCGACAAAGCCCTCCACAGGCTCTTTCCCCAGCCAGGTGTCGATCAGGAGAAAGTCACTCACTTTTTCCAGGGAGCGAACCAGGTCAAGACATGGAAAGTCAGGTGCCAGACCTGCAGGAGGCACTGGAATGGAGCGCACGATGCCGATCTCCGGAAAAGAACTTTTGAACTTCTCCTGCAAGAGGATAAAAGGGCCCAAATCAATTTGAAGGCCGTGAGTGTCGGTAAGATTGTCGCAGAAGTGGACAAAGTGGGGGCGGTAGTATTCCATTGTCTTGCAAAGGGTGTCCCAATCACCAAAAAGGGGAATCAGGTTGTTGCGTGTATCGGTTCGATGTGTGAGACGGATAACCTCTCGGATTTCCGGTTTTTTCCACTCTGAGGCAGAAAGAATCACGCTGCCGATGCGATCGACCCCAAGGGCGATACACTTCTCAGCTTCTTCAGGAGTCTGGATTTCATAGATTTGAGTGAGCATGGGAAGAAGTGCCCCTTCGACTTCGCTCAGGGCCTGCGGCTAAAGTGCCTAAAGTTGAAAACCAAAACCAATCACGAAAGCACGAAAAAGGAAAAGCACGAAAAAAAAGTGTCTAAAGATTAAGGCAAAAAGAATACAGCCTTCTTCGCCAAGGCTACGCCGAGCCAGGGAAGACAGCAGACAGGAGACAGAATGAAAACCCGAGAATTCTTTCTAAGTCCTGCACTGACCTCTGATCACTGATAACTGGTCACTGGCTCTTGATGACTGACTTCACTGCCTTCAGTACGACATCGTGGAGCTTGCCGTTTGACGCAATGATGCCCTTGTTCTTCGCCAGAGTCTTGCCTTGCGAGAAGTCCAGAGGTTTCCCGCTGAGATCCGTCACCCTGCCCCCCGCCTCCTCCACAAGGATGCAGCCTGCAGCGTGGTCCCAGATTTTTTCTTCATAAGCTTTCTTGGTGGGGAGACGAAGGTACACGGTCCCGTCTCCTCTGGCCAGGATGCCGTACTTGGCCTGGCTGTCCATCCGAAGGGGAGGTCGCTTCACTCCAAGCCGCTTTACGATTTCACCCATGGCATCATGAGAGGAGTGGGAAGATTCAAAGGATTCGCAAAAGAGGGCGTCCGAAGGGTTTGCGATGTCCGCGACTCTGATTTCTCTTTCTTCAGCCTGTTCGATTCCCCTGATGGCGGATCCCTGTGCGCGGACAGCCACGAAAAGGGAACCTGCCTGGCCCTGAAGAGGCACAAGCGGAAGACTGGGGCACCCCAGGATACCGAGGCGAACCTGACCGTCCTCAATAAGAGCCAGGGCAACCGCATACTGATCTCCCCTGAGAAAACCCTTGGTGCCGTCGATAGGGTCAAGGGTCCAAAAACGGCCTTTAGGACCGCCTTCTGCATTGCCCCGGTCAATAGCGGCGAAGGTTTCGTTCTCCTTGATCTGGGGAGAGATCATCCGCACATGCTTCAGCACGGCTTCTTTGATCCTCGCGTTTTCAGGGTGCCGCAGAAGCGCAGAGTCCTCTTCACCCACGAGGGGGACATAGGGAAAGGTTGCGAAAAGATGGTCGCTCACCACGGCCTGGGCTCCGAAATCAGCCACGGTCACAGGGGATTTGTCCTCTTTGTCAATCACTCCACCTGCAAGGTGAGCGGCCTGCACAGCGCTGCACAGCCTGCAGGCTTTGATCACGGCCTCCAGAGCCACACGACGTTCCAGTTCATAACTCATGATCCGCCTCTTTCCTCCATATTTTCCGAGTTCGAGTTACGCTTTTTGTGCTATACTTTTTTTCAGCAAAAGAGCGTCTTCCCCCTCCCCTAACCCCTTACCACGAGGGGAGGGGAAGTTTGACAGGGAAATCTAGGAGATCTTGCGATGCATCTCAAGGAAATAATGCTTCATCCTGAGGAATATCCCACCCGGGACTATTATCCCTTCAATCACAAAATCTTTCATCTCACCAAGCGGATTGTGTTCAGCTCTCCAGTGACTTTTTTTGTGGGGGAGAATGGGAGTGGCAAATCCACCCTGATCAGGGCGATCGCGCACCGCTGCTACATTCACATTTGGCGCGACACCGACAGGGTGCACCTGGATGCGAACCCCTATGAGGAGTTCCTCTATCGGTATATCTCTGCGGAGTGGAGTGACGGAGAGGTGCCAGGATCTTTCTTCTCTTCTGATTTGTTCGCCCACTTCGCCCAGAACCTGGATGAGTGGGCAGCCTCTGACCCGGAGATGCTGCGTTACTTTGGCGGAAAGTCTCTGGTAGCCCAATCGCATGGCCAATCCCTCATGTCCTATTTTCGAAGCCGCTACCAACTTCGTGGCCTTTACCTTCTCGACGAACCGGAGACGGCTCTCTCACCCAAAACCCAGATTGACTTTGTAAGGCTTCTCAAGGCGATGGGAGAGCAAGGACATGCGCAGTTCATCATCGCGAGTCATTCTCCCATTCTCCTCGCATGTCCTGGAGCCACAATCTACAGTTTCAACGAGATCCCCGTGAAGACGGTGAACTACGAAGACACGGAGCACTACAGGACCTACAAGGACTTCTTGAATCACAGGGAGCAGTATCTGTGAGATTGCCCTGACATCCGGTGACACCTGATGACAAAGATCTCTGAAGAAGCGAGGCCGGCATCCACCGTTGTTCTAGTGCGGGCGCATGGAACCGGGTTTCAGGTGTATCTCCTGAAGAGGAGCGGTCAGAGCGGATTCTTTCCCGGAAGCTATGTGTTTCCCGGAGGCACGGTCGCTTCCGAAGACCGTGATGCGGATCTGTGGCTGAGGCACAGTGATCTCGATTTGCCCGGTGTGGAGAAGAGACTGGGCGGGACTCGCCCGGCGCCGGAAATGCTTGCTTATGGGGTGGCCGCCATTCGGGAAACCTTTGAAGAGGGGGGGGTGCTGCTTGCAAGCCGCGCCCAGGAAATCGGCTCAGGCATGCAGGCGATAGGTGAGACGCGAAAAGTGAAGAGGCTTTCTAAGGGCTGGTTCAGGGAGTGGGCCGTTTCAGGGGAGTGGCACCTGCAGCTCTCGCGGTTGGCCCCATGGACGCACTGGATCACGCCCGAAATGTTTAAGCCCCGCTTCAACACGCGCTTTTTTCTTGTGTTTGTCCCTGTGGACCAGGAGTGCAGCCCTGACAACGAGGAGACCACTCACGGCATCTGGGTCACAGCGGAGCAAGGTCTTGCGGCGAACCTCAGTGGAGAGATTCCTCTCAGCCCTCCCACCCTGGTGACGCTTCATGAATTGCTTCAGCACAAAACGCTGAACGAGCTCCAGGCCGAGGTCAGCAGGCGGGGGTGGGGCGAACCGAGGCTGCCCCGTGTCATTCCCGTGGAGAAGGGAGCCGTGATTCTCGAACCCTGGGACCCCATGATCCATGAGAAAGACGTCGGACTGGACCCGGCCGCTTTGGCGAAGCTTGTCCTGCCTGTGGGAGAACCCTTTTCCAGGTTGTGGCTCTACGAAGGGATTTGGAGACCTGTGGGAATTTGTAACCGTTTAGCTCTTTGATATGGATGGCTTAGTGTTTATTTCAAAGAGCTAAACGGTTACCGGGATTTGAATTCCCAAACGCTTAAGTGTCTCTGGGGTCGGGATCCCGTTGTGGTCATAACCGCGTTTTTTGTAGTACTTGGATCGCAGCTTTTCGATGGGCACGGTGCGCGCCTTGGGATCGGATTTTCTGCCTTCCTTCAATAAACGGTCCGGCAGGGTGTCGTGCACCCGCGAGATCCCTTCCCGCGTATTCATGTAGCGCTCCAGCACCGTAATCCGATCGCCCGCTTCAAGGTATTCCCAACGCGACATTTTAATGCCTGTCACAGCTGACCAGAAATCCTTGTACAGGGTGTAATCCATGAGGAGGATGGCGACCTGGGGCAACTCCTGCATCAGGAGCCCAAGGAACAGATTGGGTGTGTACTTTACGAGCGGCGGCTCCAGCAAGTAGGCGAGGAGCGTAAAAAAGCAGGTCTGCAGGGAGTTCACGCAGTTGCCGAGGCTCTCGAAGAACTTGACGTAATCGGCTTTGGCCCTTACCGCGTGAGGCCTGAGTAAATCAAGGAACACTTCCTGGGCGGCCAAGAAGGCCGAGAGGTGGCAGCCCCCCCGATTGGCCATCGCGTAGGCCAAGCCATGGCCGACAGAACCTCTGGGGTCATAGCCGGGCAGTTCAAGGCCCTTCACGTGCATGGCAAAGGACGTTCCGCCATACTTCTCCGAAAGCGCTTTGCTGCCCTGAGCCATTTCCGCGCCGAATCCTTTTCTGTAAGCGATGTCGAGAAGCGCCTGGGACACGCCATCAGGGGACCCGAACTTGAGATCGCTCTGGACCAGGCCTCTTTGAGTTGCTTCCATGACCCAGGCCAAGGTCCCGCCTGAGGAGATCGTGTCCATCCCCATCCTGCCGCAAGTCTTGTTCCACTCGGCGATTTTCTCGATGTCGAACACTCCAAGGTTGGATCCAAGCAAGGCTACGGTTTCGTACTCAGGGGCCGGGAGTTCCTCTCCTCCAAATTTCCCCTTCTTGCCGCAGAGGATGGTGCAGGGCTTGCACGTGTGATTGCTGGTCTCGTGGTTCTTCTTAGTTTCCTCTCCGCTGATCCTGAGAGCTTGCACATGAGTGCCGTCGCTGAAGTTATTGACAGGGAGGATGTTGCCTTTCAGGTTCATCGCGACGTTGGCAGGCGTCCCGTAACTTCGATAAAGGCCTCCTGTGATAAAATTTCTATTGATGTAGGTGGTAGCCTTTTTCTTCAATCTGTCAAAGGTCCACTGGTCCACAGGGACGATCTTGCAAGCCCCTCCCAGAGCGACAACGGCTTTGAGGTTCTTGGACCCCATCACTGCCCCCATGCCTCCCCGGCCCAGAAAGCGATCTCCGGTGGCAATGTTGGCAAATCGGACAAGGTTTTCACCTGCAGGGCCAATGGCCAGGATGCCTGCCTTCTTTTCATCCAATTTGGACTGGGTCTCGGTAGTATCGAGTCCCCAAAGTTCTCCTGCGTCCCTGAACTCCACCCCTTCGGAAGTGATGAGCAAATAGGTCGGTTTGACCGCTTTGCCACGGACAAGCAAGCCGTCCCAGCCTGCGGTCTTGAGACTCATACCAAAAGGCCCGCCGCAGGAGGAGGCGACCATGATGCCGGTGAGAGGCGATTTGGTGACTGCAGCAAAGCGGCCTGAGCAGGGGGCGCCTGTGCCCATGAGCACGCCGGGCATGAAGGCAAGGATGTTTTCCTCTCCCAGGGGATCGGCGCCCGGCCGCAGGCGGTCGTAGAGCAGTTTCAAGCCCAGCCCTTTTCCTCCCAGGTAGAGCCTGCGTTCCGTCGGCTTCACTTCGTAGATGTCGACTTTGCTCCGGGCGAGATCGACTTCCAATACCCTGTTGCTGATTCCGATGATCTCTTTCATGACAGCCTCCGGATGGCTTTCGAGCGATGAGGGGGAAAAAGGAGTACAGTACAGAAGGACTCTAGAGGAAACGATACAGGCTGTCAAGAAAGCGGAGATCATTGATTGACGCAAGTAAGCGGTTTGGCTATATTACTATTTTCTCTTAAAAGGGCGCTCCTTCAAAAGGGAGGGTGCTGCCCTAATGCAGAGGGGTGGGCATGTCTTTGTGGATGGATAAAAGGCGCGTGGCCTGGCTCTCCGTGGCGAGCAACACTCTGCTCACCGCCGGGAAGCTCGTAGCAGGCTTTGCAACAGGATCGGTCAGCATCCTGTCCGAGGCGGCCCACTCGGCCATTGACCTTATTGCCGCAGGCATTGCGACCTTTTCGGTTCACGCCGCCGATCGGCCTCCGGACCGCACCCATCCCTACGGGCACGAGAAGATCGAGAACATCTCCGGCGTGATCGAAGGCCTTCTCATTTTCCTGGCCGCTGTCTGGATCATTTATGAGGCCGTGGAAAAGCTCCTGTACGGCGTGGATCTGAAATACCTGGGCTACGGTCTCGTGGTGATGGGGATTTCAGGAGCCATGAACCTGGTGGTGGCTGCGCTCCTCAACAAATCCGCGGTTCAGAACCGCTCGGTCGCCCTGGAAGCGGATGCGGCTCATCTCTATGCGGATGTGTACACCTCTGCGGGCGTCTTCGCGGGCCTCGCCGTGATTTCGGTGGGGAGGCGTTTCTTCCAAGCGGACCTGGCTTGGCTTGACCCGGTCATCGCCATCGGGGTCGCGGTTCTCATCCTGGCCACCGCCTACCGCATTACGCGGAAGAGCTTTTTTCCGCTTCTGGATGCCGCTGCATCGCCTGAGGAGGTCGCCAGGATCCAAGAGGTCATGAAGGAATTCGGAAGAAACGGCTCGGATTTTCACAAGCTCCGCACCCGGCGTGCCGGAGGATCCCTGTACGTGGATCTTCACATGGGATTCAAGCCGGGGATGTCTCTGGAGCAGGGCCATGATCTGAGCCACAGGCTTACGGCGCAGATCGAAGAGGCTTTGCCCGGAGCAAAAGTCCTGGTTCACCTCGAGCCCTCAAACATTATTGAGACTCTCCCTGAGGAGGAGGAGCAGGTCCGATGCATGCGCGAGGAGCTTCTCAAGGATCAGAGAGTCTGCGAGGTGAGGAATCTCAAGGTCACCCGGTACAGGGGCGACATGCGGATCGAGGCGGACCTGAGCCTGGACCCAAAGGTGAGCCTGGCGGAGAGTCACGCTGTGGCCTCGGACCTCAAGATGAGGCTGGAGTTCTGTTTTCCGGAGGTCAAAGAGACGTCGCTCTCTTTTCATCCCGGGGACGGGTGGCAGAAGGCCTTTCACGATGATGACATGGGGCGGATCAGAAGCCTTGTGGGCGAGCATGAGAGCCGCTTTGCGGGCATTCACGAGCTGGAGGTCGTCTCCTCCGGAGGGTTCCATCGCATTCGCCTGAGCCTGGGCATGCCTCCCACCTTGTCCGTCGCAGAGGCGCATGGGGTTGCCAAGCACCTGGAAAAGGACATTCGGGAGCTTTTCCCTCAGGGCGCGGAGATCGATCTTCACATCGAACCGTGCGACGAGGCTTGCGAATCCTGCCACGCCATATGCCCTGTGAAGAAAAATGGTTAGCAGGTTGATGAACTCGTAAAAAGTCCCATTTTCATGTCATTTCGAGCAAAGCGAGAAATCTTGAATTACTAACACGCTGAAAAGGAAAGATTTCTCCCTGCGGTCGAAATGACAGGTTCACACCGCAGGACTTTTTACCAACGCATCAAGGTTAAGGAGATTAATGAAATGGGGATCACCGAAGCATGAGCCTGGGAAGCAACAGAAGCCGGATGATCATCGGCTGCCTGATCGGTCTGGGTTTCCTCTACCTGGCAGGCCGCAAGGTGGACTTCAGCCTCATGTGGGAGGCCTTCACCAAAGTCAACTACTGGTTTGTACTGATTGCGGTCCCCGTTATCTTTTTCAGCCATTTCCTGAGGGCCCTTCGCTGGCGCTATTTGATGGATCCCATCAAGAGGGTTGATGTGGCAAGCCTGTTTTCCGCCTTGCTGATCGGCTACATGGCGAATATCCTCATGCCGGCTCACCTTGGGGAGTTCCTGCGAGCCTATGTGCTTGGCAAAAAAAGGGGGGTGAGCGCCAGCTCGACCTTTGCAACCATTGTGGTGGAGCGGGTCATCGATGTCTTCGCCCTCCTTCTTCTGATGGTTTTTGCCATCCTTCTCTATCCGTTTCCCGACTGGATCAACACGGCGGGTCATGCAATGCTGGTGGGCACCGCAGGGCTCTTTGTCTTTCTCATTCTCCTGAAAAAGTACTTCGCTTTTTTTCAACGCTTTCTGAATTTTCTCTTCAAACCCCTGCCCAAAGGGCTGCAGGAAAAGCTGGACAGAGGAGTCAGAAGCTTCGTCATAGGAATTGTGCCCCTTCGAAGCGCGTGGGATTACCCTGTGGTGGCCGTGCTTTCCGTGGTCATCTGGGCCTGCTACGGGTTCATCATCCACCTGGTTCTCTATGCCTTTGACTTCGTGAGTGTCTATCATCTCCCATGGTCCACAAGCCTCATCGTCCTCGTGGTCACCACGATAGGCGTTGTCGTTCCCTCCTCCCCAGGGTATGTGGGCACCTACCACTGGCTCTGCCAGGTCTCTTTGGCCATGTTCGGAGTGCCTGCGGGTCCGGCCCTGTCCTTTGCCATCCTCACTCACGGGGTAAACTTCCTGCCCGTCCTGATCGTGGGGCTCATCCTGGCTTATTACGAGGGCGTCGAGATCTTTCGAGCCCAGGACAAGGCAGACACTTCCGGAAATTGATGCGGCGACCGCTGGAACCAGAATGGACATCCGAACCATGACCAGGAAAGAAAAAATCACTGCCTATGCTGCGTGGGCATCGGTTTGCCTGTTCTGGGGCACCACCTACTTGGCTATTCGAATCGGAGTGAGGACCATTCCGCCGGCGCTTTTCGGGGGCTTGCGCTTCCTCACGGCGGGACTTCTTTTTCTTGCCTATCTGAAATGGAAAGGCCATGCTTTCCCTCAGCGGAGAGAATTCTTCGACATGGCCATCGTCGGCATTGCCCTTCTGGCGATTTCCAACGGCCTCGTGATCTGGGCGGAACAGTGGGTTCCGAGCAGCATTGCCGCCCTCCTGGTGGCTACCCTTCCTTTTTGGATGGCAGGCTTCGAAGCGGCGCTTCCTGCGGGCGAGCGCCTGACGCTCAGAAAAGTGATCGGCATCATCATCGGATTCAGCGGGCTCGTGATTCTCTTTTTGCCGGAGATCAAAACCTCCCTTGACACGGCCTACCTGAAAGGCCTTCTGGCCATGCTGTTTGCACCCCTTTGCTGGGCCGCAGGTTCCGTGTATTCGAAATCAAGGCCTGCCAAGAGCCATCCGCTCATGGGAGCGAGCGTAGAAATGATCGTGGCAGGGATTGTCCTCCTTCTGGTGGGAAGCCTGTTCGGAGAGTGGAATCGCTTTTCCTTTGACCTGGAGGGCCTTGCTGCAACGGCCTATCTCATCGTTTTCGGTTCCATTGTCGGATATGGATCCTTCGTCTATGCGCTGGCGAAACTTCCTGTCACCAAAGTCTCCATGTATGCGTACGTCAACCCGGTGATCGCCGTTGTCCTTGGCTGGCTGATCCTGGATGAGAGGATGGACTGGAGCGTGGTTCTGGCAACAGCGGTCGTTCTCCTGGGCGTGGTGCTCGTCAAGTCCTCAAAATCGTGAGGAAGACAGGCACAAAGGAACAGAGGCACAAAGCAGAAAAATCTTTATAACCCTTTGTCCCTTATTTGCAAAAGACCTTGCCAAGGAACTCTTGACTGTGATAGGAATTCGCCGTTGGTGATAACCTCTTCCGATAAGGATTCTGGTCTTACAGGACCTCTTATGAAAGACCTTCTCGACCTCACCAAAACACTGATTCGCTTCAAATCCATGCTTTCACGGCCTGATGAAATAGCCCGCTGCGCCGATTACATCGAAGGTTTTCTGAAGGATGCCGGCGCGACCTGCAAGCGCATCGAATGCGACGGAGTCCCCTCGATTGCAGCGCTTCCCGGCCCTGATTTTGCCCCTGTTCTGCTCATGAGCCACCTGGACGTGGTGGATGCGCCGGATGCGCTTTTCGAGCCTGTGGAAAAAGACGGGAAGCTCTTCGGCCGCGGCAGTTTTGACGACAAGTATGCGGCAGCGCTTTCCATGATCCTCTTCCGGGACCACCTTCGCAAGGCCAGGCAAGAGGGGAGGGGACAAAAAGACCTGACTTTGGGCATCCTGATTACCGGCGATGAAGAGGGAGGAGGGCACAAGGGCGCCAAGGAAGCGCTCAAGAGCATTCGCACGGATTTCTGCATTGCCCTGGACGGAGGCAATGTGCGCAAGATCGTGACCAAGGAAAAGGGAGTGCTCCGCCTGAGGCTGATCACCAAGGGCAAAGCGGCCCACGGGTCCAGGCCCTGGCTGGGCGAGAACGCCATTGAGAAGCTCTTCGAAGACTATCAGATCATCAAAACCTTTTTCCGTGACGAAGCGCCGGAGCACTGGAACAAGACCATCAACTTCAGCATCATTAACGCCGGCAAATCCGCCAACCAGGTCCCGGACCTGGCAGAAGCGCTTTTTGACGTTCGATACACGGAAAACGATGACGTGGACGCGCTCGTGAAGCAACTGAGGGCAAAGATCAAAGGGGAAATCGTGGTGGAAATGAGAGAACCCCTTTTCCTGGCCGGCGAGTCGCCCTACCTGGATCTTCTGCTGGACATTGCAAAGGGTGCGACTTTGGGCTTCGAGCACGGGGCGAGCGATGCGCGTTTCCTGAAAGAACAGGGTATGGCGGGGATCGTCTGGGGCGCTGACGGCGACCTGAGCGCCCACGCTTATGACGAGCACTTGAATCTGGACAGTTTCTACGAGCTTTGTCGAATTCTGGACTTGTTTGTGTCTAGGGCTTCGGAAGTGAGAAGTAAGGTTAAATAAGTTGACTAACCCACCAAAATGAAAGGAGGAAAGGAATGATCAAGAAAATTACGGTTATACTGCTTCTGCTCACACTGGTGCTGGTCGGTGTCGCCTTTGCTCAGGCCCCGAAAAAAGGAGGAACCTTGATTTTCGGCAGAGGCGGAGACAGCGTCGGGCTGGATCCGGCTTATGAAAGCGACGGCAACTCCTTCATGATCTGCGACAATGTGTTCGAGGCTCTCGTGGAGTACAAGGACGAATCCACGGAACTGGAGCCGCTCCTGGCCACCTCCTGGCAGATCAGCCCGGACGGGCTCACCTACACCTTCAATCTGCGAAAGGGAGTCAAGTTCCACGACGGCACGCCTTTCAATGCGGATGCCGTGGTTTTTTCTATCGGACGGCAGATGAAGGAAAGAAAGATCAAATTCTTTGGCAAGGGCTGGGAAATGCCCAAGCAGGAACGACCGCCGGAATACTGGAATAACATGGCCATGGACAAGACCGTAGAGTCCATCGAAGCCAAAGACGAATACACGGTCGTTTTCAAACTCAAAACAGTGGAAGCCCCGTTCCTGGCCAACCTGGGCATGGATTTCGCGGACATTATCAGCCCCACGGCTTTCATGAAGGACCCTGCCGCGTTTGTGCGCAATCCTGTGGGCACAGGCCCCTACAAGTTCGTCAACTGGATTAAGGACGACCGGATCACCCTGGAAGCGTTCAAAGACTACTGGGACAAGGACAGAGGTCCTTACATGGACAAGGTCATTTTCAGGGCCATTCCTGAGAACGCGGTTCGGTTCTTGGAACTGAAGGCGGGGAAAATCCACATCTGCCAGTTCCCCAATGCCGCCGACATCCCCATGGCCAAGAAAGACCCCAAGCTCTGGATTCCCACACAGCCCGGTATGAACATCGGGTACCTGGGGTTCAATCACAAGAAAGATCCGTGGAAGAGCAACAAAAACCTCCGTCGAGCCATTGCGCACGCGATTAACCGGAAGGCCATTGTGGACAACATTTACCAGGGCATGGGCCAAGTGGCCAAGAACTGCATCCCTCCCACCATGTGGGGCTACAACAACGATGTGCCGGGCTACGAGTACAATGTGGACCTGGCAAAGAAGCTTCTTGCTGAAGCCGGCTATCCGGAAGGCAAGGGGCTCCCTGAGATCACCCTGTGGTCCATGCCTGTGGCAAGACCCTACAATCCTGAAGGGTTGAAGGTGGGCGTGGCCATGATCGGAGACCTGGCCAAGATCGGCATCAGCGCACGGATCGTGAGCTATGACTGGGGAACCTATCTCAAGAGACAAATCCAGCAGCCGACTGACATGGACCTGTGGCAGCTCGGGTGGACAGGCGACAACGGCGACCCGGACAATTTCTTTGCCGTGCTCTTTGACGGCATGGCCTCAGAAGCGGTTCGGACCCAGTGGCACAACGAGGCCTACCACAAGCTGATGCTCGACGGAAAGCAGACCATTGACCAGGCCAAGCGTGCCGAGATCTACAAGAAGGCGCAGCAGCTCATGTTTGACGAAGTGCCGGTGATCCCCATCGCGCACTCCACGGTCATGTGGCCGGCGGTCAAGGCGGTCAAGAACTTCAAGCTCCATCCCACGGGATCGGTGCGACTCAAGAGCGTCTGGCTTGAAAAATAAGCCGGATCTTCAGGGAGAAGGCGCAAGCCTTCTCCCTGATTTTTTGCGCCTATGCTTGCATTCATCATCCGCAGAATCCTGATGGTTATCCCCACGCTCCTGGGCGTGACGGTCATCGTTTTCCTCATGCTGCGGATCACTCCCGGAGATCCTGCCGAGCTCCTCCTTGGCGAGCGGGCCAATCCTGAGGCTCTGGACGCCATGAGGGAGTACCTGGGTCTCAAGGAACCTCTCTACGTCCAGTACGGGATGTTCATCAAAAGAGCCATCCAGCTTGACCTCGGGGAGACCATCTTTACCAGAGAAAAAGTCTCGAGGGAGATCGCACAGAAGTTTCCTGCCACGATCGAACTCGCCGTCGTGGCCATGTTCATCAGCTGCTTCCTCGGCATCATCCTCGGGATCATATCGGCGACCAAGCAATATTCCTGGTTCGACTACACGGCCATGGTGACCTCCCTGTTCGGGGTGAGCATGCCCGTGTTCTGGCTCGGGCTCATGCTTATGCTCCTTTTCTCCTTGAACCTGGGGTGGTTCCCCATGTCCGGCCGGATTGGAGTGGAGACCGATCTGCCGATTGTTACCAATTTCTTTGTGCTCGATGCGATCCTCGCGCAAGACTGGGCCGCACTGGGCGATGCCCTGATCCACCTGGCTTTGCCTGCGGTTGCCTTGAGCACGATTCCTCTGGCCATCGTCTCCCGCATGACCCGATCCTCCATGCTGGAGGTGCTCAGGCAGGACTACATCAAGACAGCCAAGGCGAAAGGCCTCAGCCAGCCGAAGATCGTTCTCAAGCATGCCCTGAGAAACGGCCTGATCCCGGTGGTGACCGTGATCGGGCTTCAGTTCGGAATCCTCATGGGCGGCGCCATTCTCACGGAAACCGTGTTTGCCTGGCCGGGGGTGGGAAAGTGGCTTTACGAAGGGGTGGTGAAACGGGACTACATGGTGATCCAGGGCGGGACCCTGCTCGTGGCCACCACCTTCGTGGTCGTGAACCTCATCGTGGACGTGCTCTACGCCGTCATCAACCCGAGGATCAGTGTGAAGTAGCCTATGATGGAGAGACTCTCATCAGCGAGTTCCTTCTGGGCCAGGATGCGGAATCCTGAGGATCGGCATCCTTTTTTCGACCAGATCGAGAAGCTTTTCAAGAACAAGACAGGCCTCGCAGGGCTCATCATCATCACCCTCTTTTCGGCAGCCGCTGTGTTCGCGCCGGTCATCAGCCCGCACGACCCGATTGAGAACGCCCTCTATGATCAGCTCAAACCTCCAGTGTGGGAGGAGGGAGGGGCCGCGAAAAACCTTCTGGGCACGGATGATCTGGGCCGCGACATCCTGTCCCGTCTCATTTACGGCGCGCGCGTGTCTCTGACCCTTGGGGTTGTGAGCGTGGGCCTTGCGCTCACTCTCGGAACGCTGCTTGGCGCCCTGGCCGGCTATTACAGGGGATGGCTGGACAACCTGATCATGCGGTTCATGGACATCATCCTGGCCTTTCCCCACATTCTCCTCGCCATTGTCATCGTCGCGTATCTTGGGCCGGGACTCCGAAACGCCATGATGGCCATCGGCATCATCAACATTCCCCGTTTTGCAAGGATTGTCCGCGCCTCGGTCATGGATGAATTCGGAAAAGACTATGTGACCGCGGCCCGGGCTGTAGGCGCAAGAGACGGCAGGGTCATTTTCAACGCCATCCTGCCGAATTGCCTCGCCCCCATGATCGTGCAGGCCAGCCTGGGATTCGGCGCGGCTATCCTGGATGCCGCAGGCCTCAGTTTCCTGGGCCTCGGAGCGCAGCCCCCGATTCCGGAGTGGGGGGCCATGATCGCGGAAGGCCGGGCCATGATCCTGCGGGCCTGGTGGGTCATGACCTTTCCCGGAATCGCCATTCTGCTCGGGGTCCTGGGTTTCAACCTCCTGGGCGACGGGCTCCGCGATGCTCTTGATCCAAGGCTGAGGGACTAGCCTATGGGCGGCCTGCTCGAAATCCGAAACCTCAAGACCTACTTCCATGTGCGGGGGGCCATGCTCAAGGCGGTTGACGACGTGACCTTGAACATGAAAAAGGGGGAGACCCTCGGCCTCGTAGGAGAGTCGGGGTGCGGAAAAAGCGTGACCGCGTCCACCATCATGGGCCTGGTTCCCATGCCGCCCGGTTTCATTGCAGGGGGAGAGATCCTGTTCGAAGGCGTAGATCTCGTGAAAATCCCTGAATCCAAAATGCGAAAGATCAGGGGAAGCCAGATCTCCATGATCTTTCAGGAGCCCATGACCTCTCTGAACCCGGTGTTCACCGTGGGAGACCAGGTGGCGGAGGTGATCCGGCTGCACGAGAAGCTTTCGAGGCAGGAGATTCAAAACCGGGTGATCGAAACCTTCCGGCTGGTGAACATCCCTGCACCGGAGACGCGGATCAAGGATTACCCCCACCAGATGAGCGGAGGCATGCGGCAGCGGGTGATGATCGCTATGGCGCTTGCGTGCAGCCCCAAGCTGATGATCGCGGACGAGCCGACCACGGCGCTGGACGTGACCATCCAGGCCCAGATCCTCGAACTCATGAACACCCTGAAGAGGGAAACGGGCGCTTCCATCCTCTTCATCACCCATGACCTGGGAGTCATCGCGGAGATGTCCCAGAAGGTGGCGGTCATGTACGCAGGCAAGGTGATGGAAGCCGCGGATGTGAACGACCTCTTCGGCAACCCCAGACACCCTTACACCGTGGGGCTCATGAGTTCCATTCCTGTTCTGGGCACAGGCAAGAAACAGAAGCGGCTGAGCACCATCGCCGGTGTGGTTCCTTCCCTGTTCAAACTGCCGGAAGGATGCCTGTTCCACGACCGCTGCACCCTGGCGCTCAAGGACTGCTCAAGGGTCGAACCTCCGGTGACGGATCTGGGGAATGGGCACATTGTATGCTGTCATCAGTGTAATTGAAGAATGGAGTGTTGGAGTAATGGAGTAATGGAGTGATGAAAAGATAAAGAACAAATACCCTATGGCTTTTAACCAAGACTCCAATACTCCAGTGCTCCATTACTCCATCTTGAACACTCCATTGCTCCAGTACTCCATTGTTTTTGAACGGATTTCTTAATGATCGCAGAACTAAAACCTGGCGCATCGCCCCTCGTTGAGGTCCGGAACCTGGTCAAGCACTTCCCGATAACGGGAGGCGTGTTCCTCCGGGAGATTGCTGCGGTCAAGGCCGTGGACGGCGTGGATCTCACCATCAAAGAGGGCGAGACGGTGGGGCTTGTGGGAGAGTCCGGGTGCGGCAAGTCCACCCTGGGGCGGCTCATTCTGCGCCTCGAGGAACCGACGAGCGGAGATATCCTTTTCCAGGGTGAAAGCATTCTGGGTTATGATCACAGGAAGATGCGAACCTTGCGCAAAGAAATGCAGATCATCTTTCAGGATCCTTTCTCTTCCCTGAACCCCCGCAAGAATGTCGCCCACATTGTCGGTGAGCCTCTCTACGTGCACGGGATGAACAACAGGCGGGAGCGCGAAGCGCGAGTCCTTGAACTCCTGGAGGTGGTGGGACTCAAGCGCGAACACATGCGAAGGTATCCTCATCAGTTTTCAGGCGGCCAACGCCAGCGTATCGGCGTGGCTCGCGCGCTGGCCCTGAATCCAAAGCTGATCATCTGTGACGAGGCCGTGTCAGCCCTCGATGTTTCCATCCAGGCACAAGTGATCAACCTGCTTGAAGACCTTCAAGACGAGTTCGGTCTCACCTATCTTTTTATCTCCCATGCGCTCAGCGTGGTGCAGCACATCAGCGACCGGGTCGCTGTCATGTACCTGGGAAAAATCGTGGAAACCGCAGAATCCGATTCCCTTTACCGTGAGCCTCTCCACCCTTACAGCCAGGCTCTCCTTTCAGCCGCTCCTGTTCCTGACCCCAGGAGAAGACGGGAGCGCATTGTCCTGCCGGGGGATGTGCCCAGCCCCATCAGCCCGCCTCCGGGATGCCGTTTTCACACCCGGTGCCTGTATGCGGAGTCCAGCTGCAAGGAGCAAGAGCCGGCGCTTCGTGAAATAAAAGAAGGGCATTTTGCCGCATGCTTTTTTGCAGGCTCTCGAGGCGCCAAAGGGCCGCCGATCGTATCTTCTTGACACACAACCGCGTTTCTCCTATGCTTTGGACTAGTTCAGTCCGAGTCACGATTCTTTCCTGTAAAAGAAAAGGTTCAGTATTACGCGTATGAGTGATGCTTTTCCCCAAGGCAGGAGAAGGGAAGGGAACGTGTAGGGGGATGCGGCCATGAAGATCAAAGCATTAATGATTCCGGATCCTATTTCGATCACCGAGAAGACTTCCATCAAGGAAGCCATCGAGGTCATGAAAGTAAACTCCATCCGTCATCTCCCGGTGACGGGAGCGGGAAACGCCCTTGCAGGGTTTGTGACCCTGGCCGATCTGAGGATGGGGCTTATTCCCTCCATGGTCGCAGGGCTCACCCTCTCTGACCTGATGATCAAGGACCCGATCATCGTGGATCCGGACAGTGATATCGAGATCGCCGCACAGCTCATTTACAAGCACAAAATCAGCGGCATCCCCGTGGTGAAAAAAGGCAAGTTGGTCGGCATCATCACGGAATCGGACATGCTTCGAGCTTTCATCGACATGATGGGAATCCTCAATGCCAGCTCCCGCATCGATGTCTCCATTGGATCTGAGCCGGGCATGCTCAGAAAAGCCGTGCAGCTTATCGAGGAAAATGGGGGGGAAATTGTGAACGTGGGGATGACCCCTTATCAAAAAACCCGGAAGAAAGTCTATTTCTTCCGTCTCAATCCTTGTGACACAGGCCTTATCAAAGACGCTCTTGAAGAGGAAGGCTTCAAAGTCGTCGCCGCCATGGACTGAGTGTTCCCCAGAAAGACCTTTTGTTGACACCCCACACGAATCTCTATATCATCTCGCCCGAATTCGAAGGGAACCCTTGGCCCGGGAGTGGCCAACAAGGAGGTCTGTCATGCAATACCTCGAAGGACTTTGCAGTTTCCCTGAAATCGCCTACTACGAACTGAAGGATCTCAGCCGCACCGAAGTGGAGCGCTACGTGCTCTCCACTCCTCAGACCAGAAAGATCTGCAATGCACCGGAAGTCGTGGGGGTGCATTACACGTCCCTGATGCATGAGGCCATGGTCTCCGGCCTCAAGTACCTCCCCCGGAGCGAATATTTTCTTAAGATCCCTCAGCAGCAGTTCTGTGTCTTCACCTTTCTGAGAGGGGGGTTGAATTTCTGCCTCAGAGAAGCGCTCTATCACGCGTATGGATTCAACAACCACACGTCCTCGTTCATGACCTCGCAGCGCTACATGGAGGACGGCCAATGGCACATCAAGGAGAACCAGTACAGGAAAATCAAGATTCCCGACAATGCCACTCTGCTCATCGGCGATGTGGTCGCCACAGGGGTGACGATCGAGGAAGGTTTCAACGTGCTGCTCGACTATCTGAGGGTCAACCGTATTCGGCTGGAGAATCTGATCTTCTTCACCATCGGGTGTGAGAATGCGGAAAGGATCTTCAGGAATATCGACGGCCGGCTTCGAAAGATGAATCCTGCCTATGGCCGGACAATCGTGGTTTACATCGAAGGCAAATTCAATGTGGCGGAAGAGGGCACGGACCTGAAAATCAAAATCCCCGGAACGGACCTCCTCCGGACCGATGCCCTGGTCACGCCGGAATTTGCCCTGGCCCAGTACGAGGATGTCTCCTATCCGATTGAAAGGTGCACCATTTACGATGCAGGCTCACGGTCCTTCGACATTCAAGAATACCTTCACGATGTGATCGATTACTGGGCGCAACTGAAAAAGCTCGCGGAAAGAGGCTTCACGCTTTACGAGGCCATGAAGGAAAGATGGCCCGATGACGAATGGGGAGATTTTGAGGCTCTCACCGAGCAGAAGAGCAAGGAATGGCCCGGAGTGGACAAGCTCTTCATGCTCCAGCTTCACAAGGCATGCACGGAAAGGTGGAATGCCAAGTTCGTCGAAACGGCCAAGAGCAACAAAGCGCTCATCGAACTCTGCATCAAGAGGATCGCCGAACTGAATCGTTGAAGAGAGTGACGAGTAACGAGTGACGAGAAGGAAAGGGCAGTGCCGGTCACTCCTCGGTGCAGTGGTCATCGACGAAGGTTCTGATCCTGTTGCCCGCATCGTTCACATCGCTGTACGCATGGCACTCGATAGGGCAGGACACATACTGGGATCCCACCTTGCCGCGGATGTAGGAGGAGATTTTGTCCTCCAACCCGTGCTTGAAGAGCATGAGGACGGGTTTCCCCGCAAAGATCATGTCCGAGATCTCGCTTCCCACCCCCAGGCTCGGGTTACTGATCTCGAACACTCCCACGTCGGAATCGAGCAGCCACCGGTAATCTCTGTCGTGAATGAGGCTGGGCTCCAGTTTTGCCTCCCGCTCCAGAACCCCCGCTTGAGTCTGGTGGTGTGACGCGAGCCGGTACCCCAGATCTGCGATCCGTTGCTGGAGACGGGCAACCTCCTCCCTGGACACGGCAGCGTATCCCCCCAGCATCGAACACCCGAAGTACACGGTCACTTGCGCGGGTTTCTCTAGCCCTGACGAGGTCCGGCGGTCGGTCATCATCCCCTTTTCCTTTCCTACTTAAAACCAAGAATATTTTCGCAGGTCATCAGGAGCGGCGCCGAGATCCTTTCCCGCTTGTTCCTGTAAATGGCGGCCAGCTCTTCCTCGCCGAGCCACTGCTCGTTGACCTGCTCCTCATTCAACCTCACGGGCCCCATGCCTTTTCTGTAGGCCGCCCTGTACACGTGAAAGCTTTCTTTTTCACTTCTTGAGGGATATTCCTTTTCAAACCAGAAGGATCCGAGATATTCGAGATCGTCTGCAGCAAGGCCAGTTTCCTCCTGGAGCTCTCTCCTGGCAGAGTCTGCATAGGATTCTCCGGACAACACATGTCCGGCTGCAGAATGGTACAGGAGCCCAGCCTCTGCCTTGATCCCGGAAGCGGTGGGAATCAGGTATTTCCCGTCCTCTCCCTGCAAAAGGACTGCGGCAACCCGGTGCCTCAGGCCATGGCGGTGAACTTCTGCCTTAGAGGCTTCTCCGATGATCCGGCCCTTTTCATCGATGATATCCACGATTTCGTCGGACACGCCTGATCTCCACTCCTTGATGCCCCTCTTTCGGGAGGGTGGGGGTAGATTATTTTTCGTGCATTATAGGCCCTCCTACCCGGTTTACAATGAAAAACCTTTGTGTTAGGGGTAAACGGAATCCAGGTGGCTCCCCATTCGATGAACATGGAAATCCTAAACCCTATACCCGTCCAAGTGGATCCCGGTGCTATAAAGAAGATGGCTCATTTGCCTGAAGGCGAGGAGCAGCGTCTTCTCTCTTTGATTGAAGCCGCCCAGTCGGTGATGGCTGCGAAAGCGGTTTACAAGGTGTCTTACATCGATGCAAAAGCGGAGGATTCGGTCATCATCGGCGGAGCCCTGTTCAAGAGCAAGGTGCTGAGAAAGCACTTAGACAAAGTCGAAAGGGTCTTTCCCTATGTGGTGACCATCGGCGAGGGGGTGGAAGACCTGGAAAAAATCTCAGGCGATGCGCTGGAGAAATACTACCTTGATGTGATCGGTAACGCAGCGGTCGTCAAAGCCAGGGATCACCTCAAGAGCAGGCTCGCCAATCGCTACGGGCTGGGAGGGCTTTCTTACTTGGGGCCCGGGCAACTCAAGGATTGGCCGCTTGAAGAACAGAAGCCTCTGTTTTCACTCTTGGGCGATGTGGAGCGCGCCGTGGGCGTCACCTTGAACGACAGTCTTCTGATGATTCCGCGCAAGTCCCTGTCCGGCATCTACTTCCCCACAGAGATCCCGTTTACGGCCTGCCAGCTTTGCCCGAAAGAAAGCTGCCCGTCGCGAAAAGCGAGGTACGACGAGAAGCTCGCCAGAGAATACACGGACTGAAGGGGATTGGCTCTTGACAGGCGCCTTCGTCTCCGATATGCGAAGGGATCGCGAACACATAACAGACTGTTCACACGGAGGTTCCATCATGTCAGATCTCATGACCATTATCAAAGGAAGACGCAGCATTCGGCGGTTCCAGGACAAACCGGTCCCTGAGAAAGATCTTCAACAGATTCTTGAAGCGGTCCAGTGGTCGCCGTCATGGGCGAACACTCAATGCTGGGAGATCATTGTGGTCAAAGAGGCGGCGACCAAGGAGAGGCTCAAGGAATCTTTTCCTCCTACCAATCCCGCCATTGTCGGACTCACCGAAGCGCCTGTGGTGCTCGCGCTCTGCGGAAAACTCCAGAGCTCGGGCTACTACAAAGGCCAGGTGACGACCAAGTTCGGGGACTGGTTTATGTTCGATCTGGGCATCGCGTGCCAGAGCCTGTGCCTGACGGCTCACACCCTTGGCTTGGGCACGGTCATTGTGGGCCTTTTCGACCAAGACAAAGCGGCAAGGGTGCTGGGGTTGAAAGAGGGATATGAACTGGTCTCGCTGATTCCCATGGGCTACCCTGCAAAGGCCGGCGCTGCTCCGAAGCGTCGCGAGATCAGCGAATTTACCCATTACGAGAAGTTTTGAATACAGGCACAGAGTTGCAAAGGCACAAAGGGACAAAGGGATAAAGTGATAAAAGGATTTTTCTGCTTTGTGCCTTTGTGCCTATGTCCCTTTGTCCCTCAACCTGTCGGCTCCAGGACGAATTCGAACTCCGAGGTGGACACCGGTTCCGGGTGCCCGTTGAAGGTCCTGTCCAGGAAGGCGACACGATCTTCCTTGTCGATGAGCAGCACGGTTGAGGATCGGGTGCCGTACGTGGGGCTCGTGATGAAAATGGGCGAGAGGATTCTCTCCCATTCGAGCGGCACCCCGGTACTGGGAAGCTGATCATCCGGAGCCGGAGTTTGATCTTTGAGAAGCTGGAACAGTGATTCCACGGAGAGATGCCCTCCGGCACGAATGATTTCCTGGAACAAGGCTTTTGCGCGCAAAACCTTGGGCCAGGGCGTGTCGAGAAGGTGGTTGCTCACGCCGTAAATCCCTGGTGAAAGCGCAACCCTTCGATCGCTCCGGTTCGACGTCCACAGGAGACAATGCCTTTCTCCAACGAGAAGGTTGAAGCCGTTGTAACGAGCCGATTCGCGGCTCACCGCTTCCAGGTAGTCGGATGGAGAGGCTCTTCCTAGAAGGAAATCGCTGACCAGGTGGCCCCTGGAAGGAGCGTTGGGCTTTGTGCTTGCAGGATCACGGTAGTTGGTGATGGCGGCGATTTTCCCATGGCGGGTAATGCCCAGCCACGTGCCGCCTGCGGCAAGATCTCGGCCTGCCAGGATCTCTGGAGCCTCTTCCCAGTAAGAGGGTGGCGCTGAAGGCCGCTCATAGTACTCGTCGCGGTTAGCGGCAAGAACGAGCTTGAAATCCGGATGGGCATCTACGGCAATGAGGATCAAACACATAGTCTGGATTCTACTCTGATCCTGCCTGGTTTTCAATGGAACTGTTGAAGAGGAGGGGACCCCATGAGCCTTTATCAGGAATTGGCAGCGCGCATCGGGTTGGGCGAATCGGAGATAGCGCCCAGGTTGTTCGAAATGCTTGCGGATGAAACGGACGCGAAGATCCTTCTTTCCCTTCCGGGTACGGTCCCGGAGGTCCAGGCGAAGATAGGCCTGAGCCAGGAGGAGGCTGAGAAGAGGATGAAGGATCTGTTCCTTAAAGGCCTCGTTTTTCCCTCTCACAAGACCACGCCGGCCACTTACCGCATGGGAAGGGATTTTGTTCAGTTCCACGATGCCACCATTCTCTGGCAGGACGCGCCCGTTGAATTCCTGGACCTGTGGCAGGAATTCATGGAAAAGGAGTGGCCCGAGTATGCCCGCCGAATCAGCGAAATGCTACCCAAACCGTTCACAAGGATGATCCCCGTCAACGTCGCTATTCAAGCCAAGACCAACATCCTTGATTTTGAGAGTGTGAGCGACATGGTCAAGAAGGCAAGGATTCTGGCGGTGACGAAGTGCACCTGTCGTCTCACGGCCCGCAAGTGCGACCGGCCCCTGGAAGCCTGCATCCAGGTGAACAATGCCGCAGCCTACGCCTTGAGCAGGGGCACTGGAAGAAAGATAACAGCTGAAGAGGCCCTCGATATCCTCAAAAAGGCGGAAGAAGAGGGGCTCATCCATGTGACCATGAACCGCCATGAGGTGGACCACTTTATTTGCAACTGCTGCCCGTGCTGCTGCCAGACCATGCCCATCCTGATCAAGGGCGGCATCCGAGTGGTAGACCCAAGCCGCTACAGGGCCGAGATAGAGACCGAGCGCTGCACAGGCTGTGGGACCTGCCATGAACGATGCTATTTCGGCGCCATCGGGTGGGAGAACGGGGAAGGGAGCGTAAGCCGCGTGGAGGAGTCAAAATGCATGGGTTGTGGCTTGTGCCGGGTGACCTGTCCCGAAGAAGCGATTGAATTGGTCGAAACACGTCCTGAGAGCTTCATACCTTAGAGGACTCAATTAACCACAGACCTGCCGTCCCTGTGGCGGGTCTGTGGCTAATCGTAAACCGCCTTCTTCAAAAGGCACGGCCGTAAGCATCCGCAGCCTTCAAACAATTGAAAATCTCGTCGGCGTCATAGAATGCGCCATCACTGTTGGGCGTTTTGCTCGCCCTCGGCATGGAGGTAATGAGAACGATCTTGGATGCATCCTCCGCTACCATTCGAAGCGCCTCGTCCGTCGCCTTTTTCAGGCCCAGCTTTTGAAAGGTAGTCGGCAGGCCGACGCTCTTGCAGAAACCGTAGACCTTGTTCAGGATCTCAGGGTTTGTTGCTTCCATCATGAGCTGAGTCAGGAGCGAAAAGGCAACAAACTGTCCGTGAGTCGGATGCACCTCAAAGAGATGATAGACTCGTGTCCAACTCAGGGCAATGGCGTGGGCCGCTGCCAGACCACCACTTTCATAGCCCAACCCGCTCAATAGGATATTCGCTTCCACGACCGCCTCCAGTGCCTGGCCTGCCACATGATTTTCCGCCTCCACTTTGGCCTGGACACCGTATTCCATCAGGGTATCAAAGGCAAGTCTTGCCATCATCTGAGCGGTTCGGGTGGAAAGGCCTCCTGCCAGGACCGGAGAGGCGGTCCGATCGGAAATGGCAGCCTCAAAGTAGGTCGCCAGTGCATCTCCCATCCCGGAGACAAGGGTCTCTGCCGGCGCATCGGCAATGATCTTCGTATCGACAAAGATCATGGCGGGGTTAGTCGGAAAGACAAGAAAAGTCTCCATTCCTCCTTTGGCATTATAGATCACGGACACCTTGGCCGTCGGCGCATCCGTGGCTGCAATGGTGGGAACCTGAATACAAGCAACATTCGCGCCCACATTCTCGATTACCTGAGGCGGTACGACCCCTGCATTGACCGCGCTTCCTGCGGCCGCCGCTCTTCCCGTATCCAGAGCCTTGCCGCCGCCGCAGGCTATGATGGCATCATGTTTACCGGACAAACAGGCGTTCTTTACTCTCTTGATTTCATCGAAGGTGCTCTCTCCTTTGAATTCAACAAAACCAAATTTTATGCCCTTAGCCTCCATGCTCTTGCTCATGGCCTCCCGACAGGCTTTCATGGCCCTCGGTCCAGCCATGACGAGGGGATTCTTGATACCAATTCCCTGCAATTGATCGCCCATCTGGGAAAGAGCGTTAGGGCCCTGGACGTAACGCAGTGGCGCAATCAGAACTTTCAAGCTCATTTCCGACTCCTCCTTCTTCCTGTCACCACGATAGAGGTTGATGCAATTTATAACTAGGATGATTGGGGACACAGCCGGTAAAGACTAGGGTTTGATCGCAATTTTAAGGACATTGTCCTCCTTGTGCTCAAATATACGGTATGCCTCTAGAATATCATCCAGTTTCATGCGATGGGTTATCAGAAAATTGGTATTGATCCTGCCGGCCTCGATGAGCTGTACGGTCTCGTGCAGACGATCGCAGTGTACCAAGCCGGTGAAGATGGTGATGTTGTTCATGACCATTTCATTGAGGGGAACCTCGACAGGCTTGCCCCACATGCCCATCAACGACACCGACCCGCCTTTACGAACTGAATCGAATGCAATTTTAAATGATTCAGGATTGCCCGCACACTCTACGACCACGTCGGCGCCATATCCATTCGTAAGTTTCCGAACCCTTTCGGCTGCATTTTCTTGATTGGGGTTGATGGTCAGGGCGCCCCTCTCTTTGGCAACCGCCAGTCTGTAGGCTTCTATGCCGATCATAATGATTTTTCCGGCTCCGAAGACAGGAGCGATCTCCTGGACACAGAGACCTACCGGTCCTGGACCCACAATGGCAACTGTGTCACCGGGTTTGATAGGGACGTTTTCAAGGGCGAAATAGGCTGTCGCAATCACATCCCCAACGAAAAGTACGTCCTCATCAGTAAGCGTTTTCGGTATTTTGACGAGACTCATATCTGCAAACGGAACCCGTACATATTCTGTTTGGGCTCCACCGAGTCCGCCACGAATGGATCCAAAACCGATGATGCCACCTTTTTCACATTGAGACGTAGAACCTTTTCTACAATAAAAACAATTCCCGCAATGCACAAATGTCGGGACGATGACCCGGTCTCCCGATTTGAAGGTGCTCACGTCCTCGCCGACTTCCTCAATGACGCCGACACATTCATGGCCGATCGGGCTTTCCGGATCTACCACCGTCTGTCCATGAATCAAATGGAGATCCGATCCGCATATGGTCGAAAGCGTAATCCGCACGATCGCATCCGACGGTTTTTGGATTTTGGGAACATCCAATTCTTCCAGACTGATATCACCGATTCCATGGAATACGACACCTTTCATTTTCTTTTTCACAATTCACTCCCTAAGATCTCACACGGGCTGGGGAATAAAGAAGGCTTAACGGCCTCTCAATGGTGCAGAGTTCTTTCAAGCGTTTCAAGAAAGAGTGGAAATCATAACCGTGTCATCTTCAGAAAGCTCTTTCTGAAGGTGCTTCACATAAATTGAAAATCGGGAATAAAGGGCATTGGTTGAGGGTTAAGGGTTTAGCTCATCCGCCGCTGACAAAAGAAAGGATTTCGACACCGTCATTCTCTTCCAGTTCCGTATCAAGCCAATTCAAGTGCACGATAAATCTCCCATTCTTTCTGATTACGACGTTAGGCCTGAGAGTTCTACCGTCGCTGTCGAATAGCTTGCTGCGGCGATCATCCGTATTGCATAGAAGATTGAGCAGGTCTCTGACGTTGGCCCCAGTTCTAAGGCTGATCTCTCCTTCACTCATTTGAAAGACCTCTTTAAACCGAGGGAAAAATTTCACCTTTACCTTCATTCTGGCCTCTCTCCTGGCAACAAAATCATCCACAAGCGACCTCGCTGTGATCAAAGGCGCCGGGTTCAGCCACTGTCCCGGTTTTTTCTGGACTACTTGCAGGCAAGCACAGCTCTCTTCACGATGGTCTTGGCGACCTGTACCATGTACCCGTTATCTTTTAGAGGCTTTGCGCCTTCGATAGCCGCTTCGCCTGCCGCTTCAGCATTGGCTTCGTTGAGAGCCTTCCCTATTAAAGCTTCCTCGGCTTTTCTTGCCCGATAGGGCGTGACGTGCACGGCATTCAGACAGATTCTGGCCTTCTCAACCTTGCCCTTCGAACTCACGACCATCACCGCACAATTGACAATAGGAAAGTCAATCGATTTTCGCAAAGCAAATTTCAGAAATGCACTCCTCGCATCCTTGGGCGGAGCCGGAATCTGAATCTCCGTCACAATCTCATCGTCATCCAGAACGGTCGTCTTAGACACCCCAACCTGAAAGAAATCTTCAGCCTTGACCGTCCTCTTTGTGGTCCTGATGCTGGCCTCCAGTGCAATGAGGGCCGGCGCCGTATCGCTCGGATGCACCGCAACGCAACCTTCTTCAACGCTGCCCCCGAAAATAGCGTGATAGCGGTTGTCTCCCTCAAGGGCATAGCACCGGCTCCCTCTCTTCCTGAGGCAGGAAAAACGGTTGTCAGCGTGACGGTAGTACCAGCATCGAATGTCCTGGCAGATATTGCCGGCCAGGGTCCCCATCTCTCTCAGATGGGGGGAGGCGCATCGGCCGGCCGCTTCGGCCAGGGCGGTATATCTGTCCCTGACAATGGGATGATGGGCGATATCCTCCAAGATGGCCATGGCCCCCACTTTCAACAGGCCTCCTTCTTCCCGGATGGCATCCATGCCTGGTATGGTCTTGAGGTTCACCAGAGCCTCGGGATAACTGGGTAATATCTGGTCCTTCATCTTGCCCACAATGTCGGTGCCGCCGGCAATCAGGTTGGCGTTGCCCCCATAACGCCTCAAAATGGAAACCGCTTCATCAACAGACGTTGCATTGAAATGCGCAAATCTCTTCATTGTCGTTCCCCCTATATCTTGCCGAGTGCTTTCAGAACACGATCCGGTGTGATGGGAAATTCACAGATCCAGACGCCTAACGCATTGTAGACGGCCGGCGCCAGCATGGCCGGGATCACGGTGGCAACGTCTTCACCGATCCCTACAATGCCGTAAGGACCGTAGCCTTGCCCTGTTTCCACAAGATGGGTGCTGATCGGGCCGCAGTCTCCAATGGTCGCAATCTTGTAATCCAGAAGGTTTCCATTGAGCATGACCCCTGTAGCCGGATCATGGATAACCTCTTCAAAGAGAGCGCGTCCTACGCCCATATACGTGCCCCCGTATTGCTGGCCGGCACAGGCTTCCGGGCTTATGGCCTTTCCCACATCGTTCACATTCACTATCTTGGTGACGAAGATCTCTCCTGTGTCGGTATCGACCTCAATCTCCATGAAATGGGTCTGCCGGCACCACTTCGGCCGGAACGGCCACCCGTAGCAGCACAGCTGACTCTGGTAGCTGTAGGCAAAGAAGGGCACGCTGAAAGGGTGCCTGGTTGCGCCGTACAATTCATGAAAACCCAGGGGCCCTGCTTCCGCCGAAACCCCGACAAGATCAGCCACTGCAAGTTTCTTGGAGGGGTCCTTCTTGAGATAAATGACACTGTCCTTAATCTCCAGGTCTTCCGGTTTGCAGTCAGGGAAGAAGGGCGGGAAGGTCCCCCGCTGTGTGACCGCCCTCGGGCTTGTTGCCGCTTCCAACATCTTGGCCTTCAACAGCCTTGCGCAGTGCCTCACGGCCCAGCCGTTAACGCTCATGTTGGTGGAGGAGTCCGGGCACATGGGGTAGAAGGGGACGTCTCTATGCTGGTTGTAGAAGACATCTCCTATCCGCATCCCGATTTCATCCGCCGCGATTTGACAATAGGCTGTATCCGCGTTCACGCCGTTGTCACATCGCTGGCCGAGAATGGAGATCGTTCCGTCGTCTCTTTCGACACGCATCGCAATCTCCCCGGAACCGCATGAATCATCCCATTCGTGGGTCCAGGTGAAAGCGATGCCGTGCATCCTTCCATTAGGGAGCCTCTTTTTGCCCGGTGGATGCCACTTCTTGTCCCAGTCTGCTGCTTTCTTTCCTTTCTCTAAACATTCCCTAAGGCTGTCTCTGGGAACGAAACCCAGCTCTCGCTTCCGCTCGCTGAGCCACTTGACGTCATGCCCTTTAGATCCATCATTCTTGAGGGCGATGTCGATGGGATCCATACCCAGTTCCGCAGCAACGCGGTCAAACACGAGCGTAAAGGCGAGCGTGTTGGGAAGCTGTTCACACCGCACGGCCGTGGTCGGGCCTTTGTTGACCCTCACGACTTTTCTCGGGGCGTGAAGGCTCGGAATGGATGTGTTGTCTTCGAAGTGAGTGCCGGGGCCGAAGCCTTCCCACTGGGCATTGCCAAAATGGCCTTCCGCATGCACGGCCGTGATCGTTCCGTCGTTTTTGAATCCGACCTTGAAATAGTAATTCCCTTCGTCCATGGAACCACCGTAAAAGTCATCCCTTCTTGAGAAAGCGAATTTCACTGGTCTTCCGGTGCGCTTCGCCATGAGGGCCGCACAGTAATCAGGTCCCTGTTTCCAATAGAACTGCGTCCATCCCCCGAAGGTGGCTCCCTGGTAAGGAAAACGCAATTCAATTTTGTTCATGGGGATTTTTCCAAACCAGGAATGAATGGTACGCTTGGCTTCATGGGGACGCTGGTGTTTGCACCAAAACTCAGGGTATTCGCCGTTCCACCTCACCACACCGCAGGGCCGCTCGGGCGAAACGTAGGTATGCAGAAGTCTTTTTGCCGTGAATTCAATGACCCTGTCCGCTGCCGAAAAGCCCTTTTTCAGGTCTCCATGCCCCTCCACATGTTCCACCTCAAGATTGCTCTCCGGAAAACTTTCAGGGTGAGCTTTTGGGGACTCCGGCTTCAACGCATCCGCCACATCCAGAACAAAGGGGCGCTCCTCCCATTCCACGTCGATGATCTTAAGCGCTTCTTCCGCGATGTCTTCCGAATCGGCTGCCACAGCCGCACCCACTTGCTCACCCTCGAAGCGCGCGACCGCAGGAAGGGGCCTGATGGCTGTTGGGCCGTGACCTCCCAGATCGACCACCTCAGGCAGGTCCGGGTCATCGTACCTCAAAATGCCTCTCACTCCCGGCAGGGCTTCAGCCCTGCGGGTGTCCATCTTCTTGATTTTCGCATTGGGATAAGGACAGGTGAGAAATTTCATATGGAGCATTCCCGGCAATTGAATATCCATCGTGTAGATCGCTCGACCGCTAGCCTTCTCGATGCCGTCCAGCCGACGGATTTCCTTCTTACCGATATGGTTGAAATCCTTAAGAGGGTATTTGTCTGCACCTGTGTTATCCTGCATTTCAACCATCTTTTCGTATTCGTCTCGAACCATCGACATGTCAGTTCCCCCCTTCCATCTTTCCGAGTTTCTCGGCAGCTTCGCGGATGGCCTTGGGATGCTGAGGGTAGGTCCCACAGCGGCAGAGATTGCCCCCCAGGGCTTCCACGATTTGCTCCTCGCTCGGATTCGGATTCTTGTCCAGCAGCGCTTTGGCCGTCGTCACAAACCCAGGCGTGCAATACCCGCACTGCATACAGTGGTGCTTCACATAGCTCTCAATCAACGGATGACCCGCATCCGCTATCCCCTCCGCCGTCTCGATCTTCTTCCCGTCACACTCTATGGCCAGAGACATGCAGGACAGAATGGGCCTCCCGTTCATGATCACCGTGCAGGACCCGCACGCCCCACGGTCACAGAACATCTTCGGAGAAGTAAACCCCATCTTGTCATGAATCAGGTAGTTCAGCGTCCACTCCGGCTGCACCTGGATCTGATAGTCCTGACCGTTCACCGTCAGCCGGATCATCCCCTCGGGCAACGGGACCGCTTCACCTCTATGCACGCTCACCGCATGGCCCTTTAACGCCTCAAACGCCTCAAACTTCGCGGCACAATAGGGACACAGATATTTCATCGTTTCCTCCTTCACTCTTCCTAAACATCCTTAAGCCTATTCATGGGGAAAGAACTCTCTGCTGAGCGCCACTCTCCTATCAGACCTTGACCGGCTGCAAACTCCTCAAAAACACCGATTGGCTGATCCGGGTCTCATAGTCATTTCGAAAATACTTGAGCGTGTCCAGCAACGGAATGGCCGCTGTCTGCCCCAATCCGCACATCGACGAAGCGATCATGGCGTTCGACAAATCCTCCAGCGCCCCAAGGTCTTCCTCAACCCCGTCTCCCTTCACCAGCCTTCCAAGGATCTCCATCATCACTTCCGTCCCTTCCCGACAGGGGGTGCACAAACCGCATGACTCCTCGTTCAGAAACTCCATGGTCCGGTACACAAAATCAAGCACGTCCCGGCTCTCGTCAAAGACCACAACCGCTCCAGAACCCAAAACCGTCTCGTAGGACAACGCCGTGTTCAGCATGCTGTAAGGCACAATGCCACCCGTGGAGCCTCCCACCTGAACCATCTTGATCCCCTTCGCACCCGCCAGATCCACCACAAGCTCTTTCAGGGTACACCCCAACTCCAACTCGTAGATCCCTGGCTTTGCCGCATCCCCGCTCACTGAAAAAATCTTTGTCCCCTTGCTCTTCTCCGTCCCCATCTTGCTGTACCACTTCGAGCCTTTCAGAACAATAGGGGGAATGTTCACCAGGGTCTCCACATTGTTGATCACCGTGGGCTTCTCAAACAGCCCCCTTTCCGCCGGAAAAGGCGGACGATACCGGGCCTCGCCCCGCTTGCCCTCCATGGAGTTCATCAGGGCAGACTCCTCCCCACAGATGTAGGAACCTGCCCCTTCACGAACCTCGATCTTCACACCGTTCAGATATCCTTTCGCCTGAGCGATCGCATCCCTGAGCGTCTCAAGCAGATAGTGGTACTCCGCACGCAGGTAGACATAGACCTTTTTCACACCGATGGCGTAGGCGGCAATAGCCATGCCTTCCACCAGACTGAAAGGATCATTCTGGAGGATATACCTGTCCTTGAAGGTCCCCACTTCCCCTTCATCCGCATTGCAGATGAGAACCTTCTCCTTGCCAGGGCTTTTCCTTGCCAACTCCCATTTCACCCCGCAGGGGAATCCGGCTCCCCCACGGCCCCGAAGCCCAGAGGCCTTCACCTCCTCAATCACTTCCTCCGGCGACATCTCCCGGGCCTTCACGAGCGCTTTGAAGCCCCCCTTCTTCTCATAGGAAGCGATTTGCCCAGGGTCTATCTCTCCACAGTTCTTTAACAGTATTCTTTTCTCAGGCACGGTTTTTCCTCCCGATTCCTAATCAAAGGATTTCAAGACTTCAGCGATCCTCTCCGGGCTCAGTGGACCGTACACCTCATCATCAATCAGCATGGCCGGCGCTTGATCGCACGCACCAATGCAGTTGGTCAACGTCAACGTAAAACGGCCATCCGGTGTCGTCTCCCCAGGTCCAACCCCCAGCTCTTTCCCAATCCACTCGATCAGCATCTCTGCATCCTTCATGCAGCAAGGAACGCTTTTGCATATACGGATCACGTGTCTCCCCAGCGGCCAGGTGGACAGAAAACTGTAAAAGGTCGTCACCCCATAGACATCCCCGACCGTCACCCCCAGCGCGTCCGAAACCTCCACCATGGCACCCTTCGACAGGTAGCCCGATTTCGCGTGCTCCTCTTTGATCACCCCCAGAAGGGCTTCTCGCTTGCTCTCTTTCTGTCCCATCATGCCACCCCCTTCCCCGGCTTCCTCAGTGCGGTCGTCGGACAGTAATCAAGGCAGATTCCACAGTCTTTGCATGCCTCCTTGTCCAAGGCCACATCCCAATCCACAACCACCTTGGACCGGAAACCACGGTAGGCCATGCTGAAGATATCCTTCTTCGCAATCTCCCTGCACGCCCGCACGCACCTGCGGCACAGAATGCATCGAGACATGTCCCGGCGCACATAGGGGCTCACTTCCTCAACAGGGTAGGAGCGGGGCGCCCTCACCCTGAACCTCGGCGCACCCACCTCCAGCTTGGAGGCCAGGGTGTGAAGCTCACACTCCCTCGCCGCTGTGTCCATCACACAAGGGCCTGTGTGCGCCGTGATCAGGAGCTCGAAGTTCACTTTCCGGGTGGCCACCACCTTCGCAGAGTTGGTGTGCACCACCATCCCCTCCGCAATCGGCGTATGACAGGAGGCCACCAGCCTCGGATAACCCTCCACCTCCACCACGCAAATCCGGCAGTTGCCGCTCGGGCTCAAATCCGGTCGGTGGCAAAGCGTCGGAATCGTCACCCCCGCCTTCTCGGCTACCTCAAGAATCGTCGTCCCCTCTCGCCCCTTCACCTCACGACCATCAATCACCACTCTTATCTCACCCATGTTTCACCACCTGCAAATAAATTTTTCGTTCCAAATCGTATCAGGACCCAGTCTCTGGTTGTCAGTTTTTCCTCATCAGGTTTACCCTTCAACCTCCACCCAGCACCATGGACAGGGTCACCAAATCGCCATCTTTCAGTTGGTAGCTAGGCTGTGAAGGCAAATGGTTAATCAAGACAGTAAAGACCTTATCACTTGGGATACCCAGTTCCTTGATGATCTGGCGCACAGCCTTTCCTTCCCCATCCTCGATCGTAAGACCTTTATCCGGGTCATAGTCCGGGATATACTTTCGAAGAAGAGGAGTGAGTTCGACGCGCACTGCCATGGGCATTTTCCCCATTTTCTTTTAGACTTAGGTCTGTCCCCTAAGCAGGATTGCTCCTCTTTGAAAATCTTTCGACTCTGGCGGCTACATTTGAGCGCAATATGTCCGACTTCAAAAAAAAAAGCAAAAACGCGGATGAAGGGACAAAATACGGTTGAAAAGATACCTTCAATGATTTTATCGAACGAAACAAGTGACTACTTGCAAGCAAGCACAGCTCTCTTCACGATGGTCTTGGCGACCTGTACCATGTACCCGTTATCTTTTAGAGGCTTTGTGCCTTCGATAGCCGCTTCGCCTGCCGCTTCAGCATTGGCTTCGTTGAGAGCCTTCCCTATTAAAGCTTCCTCGGCTTTTCTTGCCCGATAGGGCGTGACGTGCACGGCATTCAGACAGATTCTGGCCTTCTCAACCTTGCCCTTCGAACTCACGACCATCACCGCACAATTGACAATAGGAAAGTCAATCGATTTTCGCAAAGCAAATTTCAGAAATGCACTCCTCGCATCCTTGGGCGGAGCCGGAATCTGAATCTCCGTCACAATCTCATCGTCATCCAGAACGGTCGTCTTAGACACCCCAACCTGAAAGAAATCTTCAGCCTTGACCGTCCTCTTTGTGGTCCTGATGCTGGCCTCCAGTGCAATGAGGGCCGGCGCCGTATCGCTCGGATGCACCGCAACGCAACCTTCTTCAACGCTGCCCCCGAAAATAGCGTGATAGCGGTTGTCTCCCTCAAGGGCATAGCACCGGCTCCCTCTCTTCCTGAGGCAGGAAAAACGGTTGTCAGCGTGACGGTAGTACCAGCATCGAATGTCCTGGCAGATATTGCCGGCCAGGGTCCCCATCTCTCTCAGATGGGGGGAGGCGCATCGGCCGGCCGCTTCGGCCAGGGCGGTATATCTGTCCCTGACAATGGGATGATGGGCGATATCCTCCAAGATGGCCATGGCCCCCACTTTCAACAGGCCTCCTTCTTCCCGGATGGCATCCATGCCCGGTATGGTCTTGAGGTTCACCAGAGCCTCGGGATAGCTGGGCAATATCTGGTCCTTCATCTTGCCCACAATGTCGGTGCCACCGGCAATCAGGTTGGCGTTGCCCCCATAACGCCTCAAAATGGAAACCGCGTCCTCTACCGTCAATGCATTGAAGTGCGCAAACGTCTTCATTGTTCATCTCCTATGTTTTCCCTAATGCCTTCAAGACCTTTGATGGCGTTATGGGGAAATCATCGATCCATATTCCAAGCGCATTAAACACTGCCGGTCCCAAAAGGGCCGGGATCATGGTGGCAACATCTTCGCCCACGCCCACGGTACCGTACGGCCCGTGCCCCAACTGTGTCTCCACGATGATGGTGTCAGCGGCCACGCAGTCTTTGATGGTCGCATACTTGTAATCAAGCAGATTCCTGTTTAGCAGCACCCCTGTCTGGGGATCCCAGATCATCTCCTCCGTCAAGGACCTGCCCACACCCATGTACGTCCCACCGTACATCTGGCCCTCTATGGTCTCAGGAGATATCGCTTTGCCCACATCGTTGACATTGACCACCTTGGTCACCTCAACCACACCGGTCTCGATATCCACTTCCACTTCCATAAAGTGAGCCTGCCTGCACAACCGGGGCCTCCCCGTTTCCATGGCATCCCCCCATATGCCGTGATTGTGCCAGGCCCAACCGACGATGGGAGGTTGAGTCCAGGTTCCCACCGCGTTGTGCATCGGCATGGACAGAACCGTGAGATCCTTGAGGGCTCTCCTGTTTTGAGGATTGGCCTTTTCGAAAACAAAGCGGTCCTTTATGTCCAAATCTTCAACTTTCAGATCCTCGAACGAGTTCAGAGCCAAGTCGAGCAATTGAGCCCTGGCGTTTTGGGCTGCCTTGCGCACGATAAATGCGTTCGAACAGAGATTGCACGACCCATCAGGGGACATGAGGGAAAAGATCTGGTCGGAATCAGAATATTTTAAGGTCACATCTTCCACGGGCACTCCCAATTCATCTGCCACGACTTGACAGTAGGTCGTCCACGGATTCAGACCAATGTCCGAATGCTGGGCGACGATGCTTACGGTTCCGTCATTTTCAATCCACACCGCAGCAGATCCCGTCCCCCGTACATCATCCCATTCATGGTCCCAGGTAAAGGCAATGCCGTGCATCTTTCCATTGGGAAGCTTCTTCTTCCCCGGCGGATGCCACTTCTTGTCCCAGTCAATGGCCTTCTTGCCTGCCTTGATGCACTCCTTGAGGCTGTCCCTTTCAGGGAACCCGTGCTCCCTCTTGTATTTGGTTAGCCAATCCGCCCCATGTCCTTCACATCCGTCATTCTTCAGCGCCACCAGGGTTGGATCAAGGCCCAGCTCGGCTGCCACATGGTCGAACACCAGGGTCAGGCAGAAGGTGTTGGGGAGCTGTTCGCATCGATCCCACCAGGCCGGACCTTTGTTCACATCCGCGGTCAGCGCGGTACATCTCAGATTAGGAATTCGTGTGTTTTCCAAGAAATGTTCGATTCCAGGGGTACACTGAAAAACCGCGAAGATGTTCTTCATATCCACGGCCGTTATGGTTCCATCCTTTTTCGCCCCCACCTTGAAGGCGCTCACCATCATATCGCCCGATTCGCCGTAGAACTTCTCACTGCGGTCAAAGAGCAGCTTCACGGGCCGTTCCGCCTTCTTGGCCGTAAGCACAGCCAGAACGTTCATGCCGTTCATGGAAAAATCAGCGGGGTTGCAGCGCTCCCCGAAAGAACACCCTTGATAGGGCGTGTGCATGGTGATCTTGTTCATGGGGATATCCAGGTTCTCACTCAGGAGCAATTTGGCAGGGTAGGGGTGCTGCGAATGGACCCACAACTCCAGCCTGTCCCCTGTCCATTGTACCACGACGCTGGGCATTTCCGCCCCTGCCCAGAGATGAGCGTCTCGTCTCGCCTTGAATTCGATGATTTTATCTGCTTCCTTGAAACCCTTTTCCACATCCCCCTTTTCAAGAAAATCCCTTCCTGCAAGATCCTTCAACTGGTTGCTTTTAGCGCCGGGCAAAAGAATTGGAGCCTCAGGCCGTAAGGCCTCTTCCTGATCGAGGATAAACGGCAGTTCCTCCCATTCCACTTCGATAAGCCGCAAGGCCTCTTTTGCGATTTCTTCACACTCGGCTGCCACCATCGCACCCACGGCCTGTCCTTCAAACCAAGCTTCCTGAGCAAGGATGACTCTTTCCGGCTTCAGGCCGAACCCGGAGAACTGGCCGGCCATTCTATCCGGTCCTCCCACGCTGCCGTTCAGGATCCTTCCCTTGATTTCAGGGCCGTCATATCTAAGGATGGCCCGCACTCCCGGCAGAGCTTCCGCCTTCCTGGTGTCCATTTTGAGGATTCTTGCATGGGCATAGGGGGATCTCATCACCTTCGCATAGAGCATCCCGGGGATTTGAACATCTCGTGTGTAAACGGCCTTACCGCTTGCTTTGGCATATCCGTCAATGCGGCGTACCCCGCGCCTTCCGATATGGTCGTAAGTGATGGTGGGGATATCGGCATTAATGTTGTAAAGGCCTTCCTTCTTGAGATTCTCATAGGGTCGTATTTTGAGGTTGCCCATGGTCTATTCCCCTCCCTTTCGCCTCAGTTTCTCGGCAGCTTCGCGGATGGCCTTGGGATGCTGAGGGTAGGTCCCACAGCGGCAGAGATTGCCCCCCAGGGCTTCCACGATTTGCTCCTCGCTCGGATTCGGATTCTTGTCCAGCAGCGCTTTGGCCGTCGTCACAAACCCAGGCGTGCAATACCCGCACTGCATACAGTGGTGCTTCACATAGCTCTCAATCAACGGATGACCCGCATCCGCTATCCCCTCCGCCGTCTCGATCTTCTTCCCGTCACACTCTATGGCCAGAGACATGCAGGACAGAATGGGCCTCCCGTTCATGATCACCGTGCAGGACCCGCACGCCCCACGGTCACAGAACATCTTCGGAGAAGTAAACCCCATCTTGTCATGAATCAGGTAGTTCAGCGTCCACTCCGGCTGCACCTGGATCTGATAGTCCTGACCGTTCACCGTCAGCCGGATCATCCCCTCGGGCAACGGGACCGCTTCACCTCTATGCACGCTCACCGCATGGCCCTTTAACGCCTCAAACGCCTCAAACTTCGCGGCACAATAGGGACACAGATATTTCATCGTTTCCTCCTTCACTCTTCCTAAACATCCTTAAGCCTATTCATGGGGAAAGAACTCTCTGCTGAGCGCCACTCTCCTATCAGACCTTGACCGGCTGCAAACTCCTCAAAAACACCGATTGGCTGATCCGGGTCTCATAGTCATTTCGAAAATACTTGAGCGTGTCCAGCAACGGAATGGCCGCTGTCTGCCCCAATCCGCACATCGACGAAGCGATCATGGCGTTCGACAAATCCTCCAGCGCCCCAAGGTCTTCCTCAACCCCGTCTCCCTTCACCAGCCTTCCAAGGATCTCCATCATCACTTCCGTCCCTTCCCGACAGGGGGTGCACAAACCGCATGACTCCTCGTTCAGAAACTCCATGGTCCGGTACACAAAATCAAGCACGTCCCGGCTCTCGTCAAAGACCACAACCGCTCCAGAACCCAAAACCGTCTCGTAGGACAACGCCGTGTTCAGCATGCTGTAAGGCACAATGCCACCCGTGGAGCCTCCCACCTGAACCATCTTGATCCCCTTCGCACCCGCCAGATCCACCACAAGCTCTTTCAGGGTACACCCCAACTCCAACTCGTAGATCCCTGGCTTTGCCGCATCCCCGCTCACTGAAAAAATCTTTGTCCCCTTGCTCTTCTCCGTCCCCATCTTGCTGTACCACTTCGAGCCTTTCAGAACAATAGGGGGAATGTTCACCAGGGTCTCCACATTGTTGATCACCGTGGGCTTCTCAAACAGCCCCCTTTCCGCCGGAAAAGGCGGACGATACCGGGCCTCGCCCCGCTTGCCCTCCATGGAGTTCATCAGGGCAGACTCCTCCCCACAGATGTAGGAACCTGCCCCTTCACGAACCTCGATCTTCACACCGTTCAGATATCCTTTCGCCTGAGCGATCGCATCCCTGAGCGTCTCAAGCAGATAGTGGTACTCCGCACGCAGGTAGACATAGACCTTTTTCACACCGATGGCGTAGGCGGCAATAGCCATGCCTTCCACCAGACTGAAAGGATCATTCTGGAGGATATACCTGTCCTTGAAGGTCCCCACTTCCCCTTCATCCGCATTGCAGATGAGAACCTTCTCCTTGCCAGGGCTTTTCCTTGCCAACTCCCATTTCACCCCGCAGGGGAATCCGGCTCCCCCACGGCCCCGAAGCCCAGAGGCCTTCACCTCCTCAATCACTTCCTCCGGCGACATCTCCCGGGCCTTCACGAGCGCTTTGAAGCCCCCCTTCTTCTCATAGGAAGCGATTTGCCCAGGGTCTATCTCTCCACAGTTCTTTAACAGTATTCTTTTCTCAGGCACGGTTTTTCCTCCCGATTCCTAATCAAAGGATTTCAAGACTTCAGCGATCCTCTCCGGGCTCAGTGGACCGTACACCTCATCATCAATCAGCATGGCCGGCGCTTGATCGCACGCACCAATGCAGTTGGTCAACGTCAACGTAAAACGGCCATCCGGTGTCGTCTCCCCAGGTCCAACCCCCAGCTCTTTCCCAATCCACTCGATCAGCATCTCTGCATCCTTCATGCAGCAAGGAACGCTTTTGCATATACGGATCACGTGTCTCCCCAGCGGCCAGGTGGACAGAAAACTGTAAAAGGTCGTCACCCCATAGACATCCCCGACCGTCACCCCCAGCGCGTCCGAAACCTCCACCATGGCACCCTTCGACAGGTAGCCCGATTTCGCGTGCTCCTCTTTGATCACCCCCAGAAGGGCTTCTCGCTTGCTCTCTTTCTGTCCCATCATGCCACCCCCTTCCCCGGCTTCCTCAGTGCGGTCGTCGGACAGTAATCAAGGCAGATTCCACAGTCTTTGCATGCCTCCTTGTCCAAGGCCACATCCCAATCCACAACCACCTTGGACCGGAAACCACGGTAGGCCATGCTGAAGATATCCTTCTTCGCAATCTCCCTGCACGCCCGCACGCACCTGCGGCACAGAATGCATCGAGACATGTCCCGGCGCACATAGGGGCTCACTTCCTCAACAGGGTAGGAGCGGGGCGCCCTCACCCTGAACCTCGGCGCACCCACCTCCAGCTTGGAGGCCAGGGTGTGAAGCTCACACTCCCTCGCCGCTGTGTCCATCACACAAGGGCCTGTGTGCGCCGTGATCAGGAGCTCGAAGTTCACTTTCCGGGTGGCCACCACCTTCGCAGAGTTGGTGTGCACCACCATCCCCTCCGCAATCGGCGTATGACAGGAGGCCACCAGCCTCGGATAACCCTCCACCTCCACCACGCAAATCCGGCAGTTGCCGCTCGGGCTCAAATCCGGTCGGTGGCAAAGCGTCGGAATCGTCACCCCCGCCTTCTCGGCTACCTCAAGAATCGTCGTCCCCTCTCGCCCCTTCACCTCACGACCATCAATCACCACTCTTATCTCACCCATGTTTCACCACCTTGCTATTATTTTTCCCGGTCAAAGTATCTTCCCAATTCTGCTCAACAAACGACAAATGCCTGAAAGTTTCTTTTGCTCCCCTCCGAGGGTCATGTTCTCTAATCGCGGCTACGATGTTTCTATGTTGTTCCAGCAACGCCTTTCGCCTTCCTTTCTTTCTAAAAACCCCGGCCCAGGCAAGGCGGAGCTCTTCCTGAAGCAGGTCATACATCGTCTTCATCATATGGGTGTATGCTTCATTGTGAGTCGCTTCTGCTATCGTATTGTGGAAATCCAGATCAGATTTGGCTCCAAGTCGGTTTTTCTCGAAATCTTCTTCCATCTGTTTCAGAATGCTTTCCAGTTGCCTAATCTCTTTGTCCGTAGCCCTCTCCGCTGCCAATGCCGTACATCCCATCTCAAGGTATTTTCTAACCTCGATGATCTTCAAGACGTTCTGGGGGGAACTCTTGCTGAACGATACCAAAGGATCGTATGTGGAACGTGTCGTGATGGGTCTTACAAAAGTTCGGTTTCCTTGTTGGATCTCCAGTAACCCCATGCCCTGGAGTGTCGTCAAGGCTTCACGAAGGGAAACCCTGCTGACATTCAAAGACCTGGCCAATTCTCTTTCCGGGGGGAGCTTCTCTCCGGCTTTAAGCTTTCCGTCAAAAACTAAAGACTTCAGTTGCTCCACGATCTCGTCGGAGATTCTTCTCGGTCTGATCGGTTCAAATATCTCGGCCATCAGTGGTCCTACCTCTGGATATCTGTGTGCGCTTTTTATCTTCAGCCAGGGAAATTGTCAAGAGAAAACAAACCGAAAATTCAATGAAAATATGGAAAACCAAATGATGAGTTTAAAAAACACTTGACTTGGTGGTCCACTTATCATACCAATGTGCCATTTGCTATTTCCCGTTTTCCCCGGCACTATAATCATTCACACTTATCAACCCCATAACCGATGAAAGGAGGTGTTGCCGAGCTGACTAATTCGTGAAGATTAAGGTGGCTTTGTGGTTGGATTGAGTTCCCATAACACAGGTTCAAGGAGGTTTTGAGATGAACAAAAAAGGTCTTTTTCTTATTCTGATTTTGGTCGCGATGTTTCTTTTTGTTTCCTCGGCATCTGCCCAACAAAAAGTGGTCGGTATTTCTAACCTTTGGTTGGGGAATGACTGGAATGCCCGATGCAACCAAACCATCATCGATTATTTCGAAAAGAAGGGCGTCAAAGTTATCAGCTCAAACGCGGGAACGGGAGGCACGTCCCAACAAAAAGCAGACGTGGAGAACTTCATTTCCATGAAAGTCAATGGCATCATCATCAAAGGCGGTGAAGGCGACGCCTTTTTGGATGTCTCCAAAAAGGCCTATGATGCCAATATCCCCGTTGTCACCGTGATCATGTTTTCACCCTGGGCGGTGAATGCCTCTGTCGAGGACAGCTGGCAGGGCAGCACGAACCTGGCCGTGTGGATGGTGAACCAGATGCATGGTTCAGGCAAATACATCGGCATGGACGCGGCCGGATGGCACACCCTCGAGGTTCGGAAGAGATCCTTTAACGAGGTCTTTCGATGGTATAAAGATATGAAGCTCGTTGGCTCCTGGCATGAGGTGGACCCGTCCGACCCGGTGAATAATGCCTACAATATCACCAAGGCGACCCTTCGAGCCAATCCTGATCTGAAAGGTGTGGCCACGACCTGGGGTCTGCCGGCCGTTGGTGCGATCAAGGCCATCAAAGAAATGAAGGCGGAAAAGCAGGTTTGCGTGATCAGCATCGACCAGGAACCGGCCCTTTTAGCGGAAATGCACCAACCGGATTGCCCTGCAACCGCTGTTGTGGGCATTGAGCCCATTGTTCAGGGGACCGACGCGGCCAAGGCCCTGGAGGCTGCCATGGGATACAAGACCGTGAAAGAGGCAAAAGAAAATCTCCCTGCGCTTTCCGTGATCGGCGTTAGCTATGTGGCCACGAAAGGTGTGGATGAATTCAAACCGAAAAAGGTTTTCAAGACCGTGGACGAATGTTGGGAAGGCAATTTTGCGACTACAAACCTGAAAAGACCCTGGTAATGGGTTGACTCTCCCACGGGTTCCGCTTACGGGACCCGTGGGATCCTTGCCGCGAAGAAGTGTGGAGGTGAAATGGGCGGTCCAATGGCTGATCAAGAAAACATCGTGATCAAGACACAAGGCATTTCCAAGTACTTCCCCGGGGTCCAGGCCTTGAAGGATTTGGACTTTTCGGTGAACCGCGGCGAGGTCCATGCCCTTTGCGGGGAGAACGGCGCCGGGAAGTCCACTCTGATGAAGATCATTGTCCGTGAGTATATAGAGGATGAGGGGAGTATTTTCATCGAAGGTCAAAGCACTGCAAATCTGGGGATACGCGGTGTGCAAGAGCTGGGCCTGAGCTTGATCCATCAGGATTTGAATCTGGTCCCCATGCTGACGGTCGCACAAAATATCTGTTTGGGGCGAGAACCTACCACCCGATTCGGCACCCTTGACTGGAAAACCATGCGTTTGAAGGCCGCCGGATTTCTTGCCGAAGTGACATCCGATATTGACGTAGAAGACAGAGTGGAGAATCTCAGTGTTTCTGAGCAGCAGTTGGTTGCTATCGCGCGCGCACTTGCAACCTCGCCCCGGTTCCTCATTCTCGACGAACCTACGGCCCGTCTGGATCTAAGAACATCGGACACCTTTTTCTCTTTCCTCGAAAGAGCAAAACGGAAAAATTTGACCGTTATCTATATTTCGCACCGGCTGGAAGAGATCTACCGCATTTGTGATCGCGTTACGGTGCTGAGGGACGGCCGTAAGATCATCACCTCACCGATCAATGAACTTCCGCAGACCGAACTGGTCAAGCATATGCTTGGAAGGGAGATCACCCAGCAGGTTCCTAAGGAGCGCGTGCCCATTGGTGAGATCAATCTTTCCGTCAGAGACCTGTACCCAAAGGAAAAAGGGGAAAACATCAGCTTCGATGTCAGATCCGGCGAAATCCTGGGTATTGTGGGAAGTATCGGCGCTGGAAAGAGCGAGGTGGCACGGGCCATCTTCGGTGCGGACCCCAAGCGATCGGGGACCATCAGCATTTCCGGAAAAGAAGTGAAGATAAGCACTCCGCAGGACTCGGTCGGCAGAGGTCTCGCCTTGATCCCAGAAGAGAGAAGGGCTCAGGGTTTGGTGGGAAACGAATCCGTGAGGAAAAACATGACCCTGGCCTCCTTGAAGAATAAATTCTGTGTCGGCCCTTCATGGATAGAACAAGATAAGGAGATCGAGGCTGTAAAAGAATCGATCAGGGCCCTTGGGGTTGCCACCCCAAGCACTGAACATGAGGTTCAATTCCTCAGTGGCGGCACCCAGCAGAAAGTCGTGGTCGGAAAATGGCTGATGAGCGATTCGGACATTTATATCTTCGATGAACCGACCAAAGGAATCGATGTTGGGGGAAAATATGACATTTACAAGATTATCGTGGATCTTGCCCGACAGGGGGCCGGCATCCTCTTCATTTCAAACGAACTCACGGAGATGCTGGCTTTATGCGACCGGATCCTTGTGATGTTTCACGGCAAAATCATCAAGGAATTGCAGACGGAGGCAACCAACCGGGAGGAGTTGCTATTCTACGTCATGGGCGGGAGAGATTATGCAGAAACAAGCAATAACGACAAAGGAAATCATTAACAACTACGGGGCGACTTTTGCGTTCATCGCCGCGATTGTTTTCTTTTCCATCGCATCCAGGGGGTTTTTTAGCGGGCAGAACCTTCAAAACATTCTCGTGCAATCGACCTCTCTCGGCATATGTGCCTTCGGATTAACCTTCGTTTTAATCACCGGTGAAATCGACCTGTCCTATGGTGGGGTCATTGGCCTGGTGGGCGCGGTGCTTGCTGGCATGATCAAGGATGGACACCCTATCGTTCTCGTGACCTTGGTGTGTTTCGCCATTGGACTGGGTACCGGCTTGCTCAATGCCATATTGATTGTGGGAATGAAACTGCCTTCTTTTCTAGCCAGCGTTGCTGTCATGTTTCTCTGCATGGGTGCCGAAAGGGTTTACAACCAGGGGATCACCACCTGGATCAGGGATCCGGAGATTCTTTCCATCGTACAGGCCCATATAGGCCCCATCCCCATTCCAGTCCTCTATTTGTTTGGCTTGTTTGCCATGTGTTGGTTTTTGCAGACTCAGACGCGGTTCGGTCAATACATTAGAGCTTTGGGAGAAAACATCACTGCGGTCCGGGAAGTTGGAATTCGCGCTAATATACTTAAATCATTGGTTTTCATTGCTGCAGGTCTTATTTTTGCCTTTGCGGGCTACATCGAGACCCTTCGGATCAGCGGTGCGGTCATGTATTCGGGAAAGCCGCTCCTTCTTTTTGTACTCGCCGCTTGTTTCCTAGGAACAGCCACGTTCAAGGCGGGAAAAGCCAATTTTCCAGGAACCCTCATAGGGGCATTCTTCCTCTACACCCTTTTGAGTGGATTCACCGGACTGGGCATGAAGTTCTACTACGTTCCTGTCGCTCAAGGTCTTATTCTCATTGTAGCCGTCGCCATCTCATCATTGAGGAGGGGAAAAATTGAGCAAGTCCAATTCTAGTGCAACATGGTCGGACGCTCAAAATCGCAGCGGGCCTGAGCGGAGGACACAGAAAAGTGGCCGATCCTTGTTTCGGTATGGCATTTTCTTTATGTTCGGCATCTTTTATGCCATCGTCGCGATTCTTCGCCCCGGGTTTCTCAGCCTGGGAAATCTCTATGACATCTTGATTGAGACGAGCATCATCTCCTTTGTCTCTTTCGGAGAGGCCATCGTTGTTGCGGCCGGAGGACTGGATCTATCCGTTGGGAACATGGCCGGTGCTGCGGCCATGCTGACCTGTCATCTCCTAAGCAACCTGGGCGTTGGTCTAGTGCCTAGCCTGTTGGCAGGGGTCGCCGTCGGCTGCTTGATCGGAGTGGGCAATGGCCTCATGGTCTCTCGCCTCCATATGAACTCGTTGATCGCAACGCTGGGAACGATGTTTATCCTGATCGGATTTCTTTATGGCTTGACCGGCGGGGTAACCATCCATATCGTGCCGCCCAATTTCAAATACCTTGGAAACGGTACTTTATTGAGTGTGCCTATTCCGATGTATATATCGGGCGTGGTTTTTGTACTTGCGTATTTGTTCATGGAAAAGACCAGATACGGTCGGAATATACGCATGATCGGAGGGAACATCGAAGCGTGCAGGCTGTCGGGGGTGGATATCAAGAACCTCACGTTCATGACCTTCGTGCTTTGCGGGTTCTTGAGCACCTTCAGCGGCATACTATTGGCGGCTCGCCAGTCCATAGGAAACGTTGACTTAGGCGAACGTTTCCTCTTGCAAGCGTTCATTGCGGCGATGCTCGGGACGGTCATTTTCAATGGGAAGTATATCATCGCAGGCACCCTTTTCGGTGCCATTTTTCTCGTCAGTATTATTAACGGACTCACCCTTCTTGGGGCGGGACCTCAGTGGATGTATTTTGCCCAGGGATCTCTCTTGCTCATTGCGATCTTAGCAAATTATTACTCAAAAAGGGTTACGGTCAAATCGCGCGGTCAAAGACGTTAGAATGTGGAGGAATAGACTTTGAATAAGACACCTTGGAAAACGGAAAATTGGTTTGTAAGCGCCTGGAACTATGTTGAGGAAGTGACCAAGGACTTCAGGCCTCCCAAGAAGGTGAAGATCCATGACATCACCCTTCGTGATGGAGAGCAGCAAGCCGGGGTCATCTTTACGAAAGACGATAAGATACGGATAGCTGAGAAGCTTGCAGAGGTGGGGGTGCACCGGATCGAGGCGGGGATGCCTGCGGTCTCTCCTAACGACGAAGCGGCGATTCGGGAGATCGTTAAACGTCGCCTGGGTTCTCAGATCTTCGCCTTCTCCCGTTGCATGGTGAAGGATGTTGAGCTGGCCGCAGACTGCGGAGTGGATGGAATTGTCATCGAAATTCCGGCCAGCGCGCACCTCATTGATCAGGGATACAAATGGCCTCTTGAGAAGGCCATCGATCTCTCTGTGAAAGCCACTGCTTTTGCCAAGGAGAAAGGGCTTTACACGGTTTTTTTTACGATTGATGCGACCCGATCCGATCTGGGCTGGTTGCTGAATTTGATTGACCGCGTCTCGACCGAAGGGCATATGGACGCATTCACGTTGGTGGATACGTTTGGTGTGCTTTCTCCCCACGCTGCCACCTATTTCACCAAGAAGGTGAAGGAGAGGGTTAAGAAGCCGCTCGAAATTCATTTCCATTCCGACTTCGGCATGGGGGTGGCCAACACGATCAATGCCGTGTTGGCTGGTGCCGAGGTGATTCACTCAACGGTGCTGGGCATCGGGGAACGGGCGGGAAACACACCGATGGAGGAAACCGTGCTGGCGCTGCTGACGATGTACGGCATTGACGTCGGTCTCGATTACGGCAAACTGAATGAGCTTTCGAAGCTGGTGCGAGATCTTTCCGGTGTGCAGATCCCATCCTGCCGCCCATTTGTTGGGGAAGGCGCTTACACGATTGAATCGGGTATCGTGACGGGGTGGTTCAAGAATGTTTTCGAATCGCATCCCACAACGGTATTCCCCGTGCATCCCGAATTTGTGGGTCATGATGCGCCGCAGATCGTCTTAGGCAAGAAGAGCGGGCTTGACAATGTTGACCTGTGGGCGAAGAGACTGGGAGTCAAACTTAGCGAGAAGCAATCCAATGCCCTGCTTCAAGAAGTCAAACTCATGTCCCATGACCTAAAAAGAGTGCTCAGCGAAGGCGAGTTCAAAAAACTGGCGAAGAAGGTGAAGGCCAAAAAATAGGACACAAATTGCCACCGCACGCCTAAGAGAAATCATTCAAGACATTAGCCTTGTTTTACGAGGTCCAAGCCTGGGACTGATCCCGGGTACTTGGCCCGGATGAATGGAGAATCATGCCGTGAAGCCAGAAATCAAGCAGCAGCTTAAGGACATCGTCGGTCCGGAGAACTTCACCGACAGCCTGATCGATCTCATTGCCTACTCCAAGGACGCCTCGGAATTCAAACATCGGCCGGACGCGGCCGTGTGGCCCACCTCCACAGAACAGATTTCCGCAATTCTCAAGTGGGCCAACCAAGAGAAGTTCCCCGTCATTGCCCGGGGAGCCGGGACGTCTCTGGCGGGCCTTGCCGTGCCTCAGCAAGGTGGTCTGATTCTGGATCTGGGGCGTATGAACAAAATCATTGAGATTCGCATCGAAGACCGCCTGGCCGTTGTTCAGCCGGGCGTGGTGTACGCGGATCTTGAGAAGGCTCTCGCACCCCACGGATTCTTTTTCCCGCCTGATCCGGCAAGCGGCTCGGTGTGTACCCTGGGCGGGAACGTGGCCACGAACGCCGGCGGCATCAGGGGAGCCAAATACGGCACGACCAGGGATTATGTCCTTGGCCTGGAGGTGGTTCTTGCTGACGGCAGCGTCTTGCGCACGGGTTCCAGATGCATGAAAAGCGTTTCCGGTTATGATCTGACAAGGCTCTTTGTCGGCTCGGAGGGCACGTTAGGGGTGGTCACAGAGATAACCCTCAAAATCAACCCTAAGCCGCCGGTGAGCAGTACGGCTTTAGCGACCTTTGCCGTCCTCGAGGATGCGGGCAGGGCTGTGAGCGAGGTGATGCGCTCCGGCATCCTGCCCAGGGCGCTGGAGGTGGTGGATCAGCAGACGCTCGTTGCGATCAACCAAAATACCAACCTGAATCTACCGGAAGTGGAAGCCCTGCTCGTGGTCGAAACCGATGGGTATACTAAGGAGGAGAACGAATTCCAGCTGGCGAAGATTATGGACATCTTTAAGAAGAACAATGCGAACGACATCAAAAAGGCCGAAACTCAGAAAGAAGTTGAAGCGCTGTGGACCGCTCGCAAATCCGCTTATGGGGTCATTGCGCGGATCAATTATAATCTCTTTGTCGAGGATCTGACCGTGCCTATCTCTAAGGTTCCTGACATGCTGAGGGTGATAGCCGATCTTGCCAAGAAATATAATCTCAAAATCCCGACGGTAGGTCATGTGGGCGACGGGAATCTCCATCCCGTGATCAGTTTCGACGGCACCAAGGCTGAGGAGGTGAAACGGGTGGAAAAAGCGTCAGAGGAGCTCTTCAGGAAGGTGATCGAAATGGGGGGGACCCTGACCGGGGAGCACGGCATCGGGCTGGCCAAGGCACCCTTCATGCACTTCGAACATGACGAGGTGGCTATGGGAGTGATGCGTTCGTTGAAGCGGCTCTTTGATCCCAACAACATCCTCAATCCCGGCAAGATGGCTCTAGACAATTGAAGGGCAAAGGGACACGGGCACAACGGATTTAGAAGATGGGTTTTTCCGCTTTGTGCCTTTGTCCCTTTGCCACTTTGTGCCTTGCTTGAACGAAGGCTGGAAGCAGATAGAAGGAGAGACATGAAAGCCAAATACCCTTTTGCAGAGAAATACCGGGATCAGATTCTGAGATGCTCGAGTTGCGGGTTCTGCCGGGCCGTGTGCCCGGTTTTCGGTTTGACCAAACGTCCGGCCTTTAATGCCAGAGGAAAGATGCTGGTACTCAAAGAAGTCCTGGACGGAACCATCGAGCTGTCGGACGAGCTGATCGAGACTCTCTTTCAGTGTACCACCTGTGCCAGCTGTGCCAATCAATGCCCTTCAGGGGTCAATCCGACCGAAATCATCAAAGAGGTCAGGAAAGACATGGTTCACATGGGGTCCTGTCATCCGGCCTTCAGGGGCATGAATCAAGTCCTCCAATCGCATACGAACATCTACGGCGAGGAAGAGCCTGCAGATTTCGGCAGGCAACGAAACAAAAAGGCGAGGTATGTGTATTTCGTCGGATGTGTGGGGGCCTACCGGCAAGACGAAGCCACCACTGCGACCCTGGATCTCCTGGACCGCCTGAGCGTCGATTACACTCTCATTGACGAGGTGTGCTGCAGCGGAGTATTGGAGGATGTGGGCTATGAGATCAACCAGGATATGGCCCGGAGAAACATAGATCTTGTCCTGGCTACAGGGGCAAAAACCGTCATCACGGGGTGCCCCTACTGTTCGCGCACGTTCAACAATAAACCGCAGTACGGGCAGTTCAAGAGCGAGAAGATCGAAGTCGTCCATCTCAGCCAGTTTCTGAAGAACGTTGACCTGAAGGTGAAGACAGACAAGCGGGTCACGTACCATGATCCGTGTGATCTGGGCAGGCATTGCGGCATTTACGATGAACCCCGGGAGATCATTCGCAGGATCGCACCGGATTTTGTTGAGCTGCGCCATAACCGAGCCACTGCGCTCTGCTGCGGGGCAGGAGGGGGGGTCCGGGGGGCCTATGCCAAGAACTCGATTGGGATGGCACGCATACGCCTCGAGGAGGTCGAGGAGGTCGGCGCCGAAGTGCTGCTGACCGAGTGCAATTCGTGCGTCCACAACCTGA